>JBBIOA010000012.1:0-135611 GCA_037443605.1 Terriglobales bacterium | reverse complement strand
CGGTGCACGGCATGGCCGAAGTGCTGAGCCCGATGCGCAAAACCGCCGAAGGCGTCTTGCAGCCGTTCCGGTTTGTGGCCCTCGAGGACGACGATCATCGGCGGCTGCGGTCGTCAGTCGACCACGTAGCCGAGCGCAGCCTGCTGGGGATCAAGACGAGCGCGTTTCCCACACATTAAAAGCTACGGCATTGCAATCTACCCTTGTCATTCCGAACCGGCGAGAAGCCGGTGAGGAACCTGCTGTTCTTTCCGTGTCCGCCCGCGTCCGCCCCTAGCGGTGTCGTTATACTGGACGCATGTCGGTTCAGAACCTGCTGCGCGAGGTGACCACGCGCTCCGCCGAGGAGACGATTGCGTTTGGGAGGACGCTGGTCGATTTGCTGGCGCCCCCCAAACTGGTGCTACTGCGCGGCGATCTGGGGGCGGGCAAGACGACGCTGGTGAAGGGAATTGCAGCGGCGTTCGAAGCGGCCGAAGAGGAAGACGTCACCAGTCCTACCTTTACGCTGGTGCACGAGTATCGCGGGGCGCGGGCGAATCTGTTTCACATCGACTTGTATCGTATCGACACGCCGCGGGAACTGGACACGCTGGCGCTCGACGACCTGCGCGCCGAGGACAGCGTCTTACTCATCGAGTGGGGCGAGAAGTTTCCGCGCCTGGTGCGCGAGCGGGATGTGGAGATTGTGCTGGAGCGGGTTGGAGAGAACGGGCGAAGGATCAGGGTAAGCAGGTAAGTCAGGTGTCCGCGATGTTGGGGTTTTGCTTGCAAGCGCCTGATTACAGAACTTGACCGCTCGGTTGCGTTGCTGGTAAGTCCCGTCCTGACGCGCTATTCTTCTGTGGAATGTCCGCAATCGACTGGCTGATCTTGGCTCCCGCCATACCCGCTATACCCATCTTCGCCACGTGGATGCTTCCTTGGGAGAGATGGATACCATGGGCAAAGTTGCCCAAAGCCATTTTAGGACCATACGTGCTGTATCTCTTCTTCGTGGCATTCCATTTTGACGATAGCCATCGATATTGGTGGTTGCACTACGGCTGGCTGGCGATTGCAGGCGTGGTCGTGTCGGTTATGGCCGTAATTGAGAAGGTTGAGGGAAGGATGGAGAAGGAGTCCAGAGAGAGAAAAGCAGGCATGTTGGAGCAGGCACAACGCGGGCCTGTTGCCGAGGGCCATGTTCTTTGCGTCGGCCAAGGCCCGGATACCGACGGAGCCCTGAAGGTGACCCTCCGCTATATGTACAAGGTGGGTGAGCAGGAGTTTTTTGGTTGCGAGTCGGCGACGTTCACGAGCAGAGACGATGCGGATCGGTTTGAGTCCAGGTGCAAAGAACGAAAGCTCAAGGTTCGCTATCAGCAGGAGAAGCCGGAGATTTGCGTACTAGACCACGATGCCTTGCGGTAACAGACGAAACATCCCATTACACTACTGACTGGGGGGTGGAGGTTCTGACCAGTCGGGCGCGAGGTGCAGGTATGCGAGCACAAAAATACGCACGCGGCGGTGTGCCGACCTGAAGTGACTTCTTTCGCCCCTCTGGGGGGTGTCCTTCTTTACCTTCTGTTTCCCACGGCTTGCGGCGTGGGTGGATCTTTCGCCGCTTCGCGGCTGGACAGCCGAGGGCGGCTGTCCCTACATGGTTTTCGTTCCCGTTAACTCCTTGGTGTTCTGCGATGTTCGCTCACCGCTCACCGCTCATCGCTCACTGCTTGTAGCGTGCTTCAGCCGTTTACAACGTTAGGAGTGATCACTCCCATCAGCGGGTGCCAGATCCCGACGTATTCGGGTTACGTGTCTGCCGCACCCTGGCTTTCGGATGGCCCAGCCTGTCCCTCGATCACATGGTGAGGTTGCGGGGGTCGCGAGTTTCCTAGGACTTGCGCGTCGTCCCACCCGAGCTCTACGTTGCCAGATTACGAAGAATGAAAAACTCAGTCACGGTCACATGTCACAATCGCAAAATAATTCTGTGGAAAACTTCTGAGCTGTGAGCCATGAGCGTTGAGCTATGAGCAAAACCAGGTGGTTGCGGAGTGCGAGTCTGCGACAAGCTACTGCGACAAAACAGCCACACTTATTTACTTGACGGGACCACGCAGGACCGTGATCGATGCCTTCGGTAGCGTGAACACGGTTTTCGCGTCCGCCTCGATCCGCGTTCCCACGGGAGGATGATCAGGGTCCGCGTGGCTGTTGAGGCCGTCGCTGATCCAGACGTATTGCTCGCTGCCGAACGTGACCAGGTCGACCGGGCCGGAGAACCCGTGATGTTTCTTCGCCTCTTCAAAACTCACTTGCACCGCGTGTGCGTTCGTTTCGTCACGGTTGACCAGCATGAGGGACCAGTTGCCATCCGGACGGCGAACCGCATATGAAGTCACGAGTTGATTCCCATCGTTGTCTTTGATATCGGCAGTAGCGGGGAACATCTCATGGACGCCTGAGCGGTGTTGCACCCATTCGCGATTGATCATGTGCGCGGCGTAGTAGAGCGAGGTGTAGCCGGCGATGTCGTATTCATGCGGCGCGACGAAGTTCGACCACGATCCGTATCCGTGGCAACTGTTCTGCAATCCCTGGGGCTGAATCGGAGAGTGATAAAACGCCGCGCCGCCGCCTTCGAAGAACGATCCGATATTGTCGGCGAGCCAGAGTCCGGCGAAGATCGTGCTCATGTCGCCGGTCAGGTCGGCGGCGAGATGGCTTTCGGTGACCATGAGCGGAACGTCGTTGGGCACGCCGTCATCGCGCCAGACCTGGAGAATATGCTTCATGAGCTGCGGCTCGGCGTAGAGCGATTTCCACGTGATCTCGCACGGGTCGAACGGATAGTGCTCGAACGAGACGAAGGCGAGATCCTGCAGGTGATGATGCGACTTGAGATAGTCGACGAAGCGTCCCATCCATGAGGTGCGGCCCTGCGCGTCAGGCCAGACGCGAATGTCTTCGTTCACGCCTTCGAAAATGGGGCCACCGAGTTTCAGCTTGGGATCTATCTTGTGGAGCGCGTCGGCCCACTGGATGTAGAGCGCGCCGTAGTCTTCAGGCATGGCGTGCTTGCCGTCGGGTTCTTCGCCCATTTCGATGTACGCCAGCGGATAGCCGCGCTTTTCGATGTAGGCGATCTGCGCCGCGGAGTCTTCGGGCGTACCGTAGAGCAGGGTGACGGGAATCATCGCCGGCAGATTGTTGGTGATGCCGCTGGTGAAGAAAAGATCGAAGCCGGTGTGCTGGTAGTTCCCGCTGTCGTTCACGTCCGCGGCCGAGTGCCAGGGATCGATGGAAGACGAGCAGTACGTGGGAGCGCTGGGGCCGGTGGCGTCTTTCACGGCGTCGGCGAAGTTGCCATTCGCATCGATCGTGCCGGCGTGAATTTCGCGGATGGCATAGCCAACGCAGTTGCGAATGTCGGACGAGCCGTGCTCGTCGCAGGTGTTGGAGGACTGGGTCATCAGCACACGAAGGTAGCGCGTGGTGATCTGGTCGTTGTCGATCTTCAGCGTGGTGGCGCCACCTTTCGCGTTCTTCAAGGCGCCGTTGGGGAACGTCTTCCACGAGCCGGCGGGGCCGCGATCAAAATCGAGGGCGTCTTTGCCGTCCCAATATTCAACTTGAAACGTCACCGCATAAGGATTGGCCCAAGTGATCTCGACAGCGTTGATGGGTTGTGGCGCGCGCAGATCGACGACCACCCACTGCGGATGGAGAGCGTCGCTTTCTCCAGTGAACTTGCTGGTGAGGTAAGGATTGCTTTTCCAGTAGCTCGCGTTCGGCGTCTGAATGGGGCGGTCGCCGCTGGTGGAAAATCCGCGATGCGGCAGGCCGTAGGCGAGGATGTAGCGCGTGGGATCTTTAAGATCGGTCGAACCGGTGAAGTATCCGCTCTTGTGATCGGGGTCGCTCCATGTGCCGTTCTCAGTCCAGTGCCAGGCGGCCATGCGGAGCTCGGAATTGTTGCGGTAGGTGATGGGCCCCCAGCCTGCGGAAAGTGATTCCTGAAGAATATGCGGCGTGAAGACCTGGTCGATGCCGTTGCGTGAGAGCACATCGAGCGAGCTGCCGAGGGATTTGTCGGGATCGAAGGAATTCAGTCTGTGGGCGGGAGTGGTGTCGATGTGGACGACGGCGGGGGACTGCGCCTGCGTCGGAATGACGGCAAGCATAAAGGAAAAGACTGCGACTGCGTATCGGCGGACGCGGAGAGGGGTGGAGAAGAGGCGCATGGAGGCTCGACCTCAGTTTTAATTAAAACGTTACAATAGCCGATTTTCTGAGAAATGCCTAGTTCGTTGGCGACCTTTGTCGGGCCTGGCGTCATCCCGAGCGCAGCCGTTCTTCAGGCGGAGCGAGGGATCTCGCGCGTGGTAAATCTGCTTTTGGTCGGCGCGAGATCTCTTGGCCCGCTGGTAAAGACGCGGGCCTCGGGATGACGCCGTCGCGTTGGTTGCTCTGGATTGGAGCGGAGATTATCTTGGGATATCGGCAAGAAGAGAGGCTGAACGCGATGAACGTGCTCGTGCTGAATTCGGGAAGTTCCAGCCTGAAGTTCCAGGTAATTGCGACGGACATGGAGCGGATCCAGCAGTATAAAGATGACCGCGTGTGCCGCGGGGAGGTCGAAGGCATTGGCGGGGAAGCGATCCTCAAGATTCGCTATCGCGACCAGCCGGGGCAGACGTTCACGGCGCCGCTGCGCGATGTGGCCTCGACGCTGGAATATCTAGTGCGTTACATCGCGTCGGACCGGTCGGGCGTGAAAGAGATTCAGAGCACCGCGGACGTGCATGCCGTGGGACACCGCGTGGTGCACGGCGGAGAGCAGTTCAAGGAGTCGGCGCGGATCGATGATCAGGTGCTGAAGGGGATTGAAGATTGCATCGATCTTGCGCCGCTGCACAATCCCAACAACATCAAGGGGATCCTCGCGGCGCGGGAATTGTTCGGCCAAGCGGTGCCGCAGGTGGCGGTGTTCGACACGTCGTTTCATCATTCTCTGCCGGAGCAGGCTTACCTGTATGCGCTTCCGTATCACCTGTACCGTCGGCATAGAATCCGGCGGTATGGATTTCATGGAACCTCGCACCGTTATGTGGCGTTTCGTTATCGCGCCTTGCGGGGGCTGACCCGTGAGCAGACGAATATCGTTACGCTGCATCTGGGCAACGGCTGTTCGGCGGCGGCGATCCAGGCGGGGAATCCGGTCGATACTTCCATGGGCATGACGCCGCTGGAGGGCCTGGTGATGGGCACGCGGTCGGGCGATCTGGATCCGGCCATCGTCAACGTGATTGCGCGGAAGGAAGGATTGTCGGCCCCGGAGGTCGATACGCTGCTCAATACGCAGTCGGGATTGCTCGGGATTTCTGGATTGACCAACGACATGCGCGAGTTGCAGGCGGAATTGAAGGAGCACGATGACCGGCGCGTGCGGCTGGCGATTGAGATGTTCTGCTATCGCGCGAAGAAATACGTGGGATCGTTTCTGGCGGCGATGGGCGGTGCGGATGCGGTGATCTTCACCGGCGGGATTGGAGAGAATTCCCCAGACGTGCGCGCGCGGATTTGCGCCGGGATGGAGTGGGCGGGCCTTCGTCTCGATGCGGCCCGGAACGAGCAGACATCTGGGCGCGAAGGGAAGATTTCCACGGATGATTCGAAGCTGCTGGCGTACGCCATCCCGACGGATGAAGAGTTGCTGATCGCGCGCGACACGGTGCGCGTGATTCTGGGAGAGCCGCATCCGTCGTAGAGGGCGTTGTCGTTGTAAAAAACTCTGTCATCCTGAGCGAAGCGAAGGACCTATGTACTTGTTGGCGGCAGCGGTGCGGCCAGCAAATTCATAGGTCCTTCGCTTCGCTCAGGATGACAGGAGACGAGTTGTTGGAGTCCGAAAAGCTTTAGTACGACCAGATCCAGTCGGCGACTTCCGGGTTATCCACGCCGTACTGATGCGCGTAGCTGCGGCATTCGATCTGGCGGTTCAGGAATCTCTCCTTGGCATGGCCGCCGATCTTGCGCAGCCGCGGAACGCGATCCACGACATCCATGGCCAGGCTGAAGCGGTCAATATTGTTGTCGATCGCGAGTTCGAGAGGCGTGTTGATGCTGCCTTTTTCTTTATATCCACGGACGTGAATATTGTCGTGGTTGGTGCGGCGATACGCGAGGCGATGAATCAGTTGCGGGTAGCCATGGAAGTTGAAGATGACCGGCTTGTCGACGGTGAACAGCGAATCGAAATCGCGATCCGAGAGTCCGTGCGGATGCTCGGTCGAGGGCTGGAGCTTGAAAAGGTCGACCACGTTGATGAAGCGAATCTTGAGATCGGGGAACTCCTGCCGCAGAAGCGCGGTAGCGGCAAGAGCTTCCTGCGTGGGAATGTCGCCGGCGGAGGCCATGACCACGTCGGGCTCTCCGGATTCGTCGTTGCTGGCCCAATCCCAGATGCCGATGCCCTTGGTGCAGTGAATGATGGCCTTCTCCATGTCGAGAAACTGCAGGTGCTTCTGCTTGTCGCAGACGATGACGTTGACGTAATCCTGGCTGCGCAGGCAGTGGTCGGTAACGGAGAGCAGGCAGTTCACATCCGGGGGAAGATAGATTCTGGTGACGCTGGCGCTTTTGTTCACGACCACGTCGAGGAAGCCGGGATCCTGATGGGTGAAGCCGTTGTGATCCTGGCGCCAGACCGTGGAAGTGATGAGCAGGTTGAGCGACGCGATGCTCTGCCGCCAGGAAAGATGGCGGCTCATCTCCAGCCACTTGGCGTGCTGGTTGAACATGGAGTCGATGACATGCACGAACGACTCGTAGGTGGAGAGAAATCCGTGGCGGCCGGTGAGCAGGTAGCCTTCCAGCATGCCTTCCATGGTGTGCTCGCTGAGCATTTCCATGACGCGGCCGTCGGAAGCAAGGCGTCCGCCGTCGGCATCTTCGGGGAAAAATTCTTCGATCCAAAATTTCTTGCTGACAGCGTAAATGGCGTCGAGCTTGTTGGAAGTGGTTTCGTCGGGACCGAAGACGCGGAAGTTGTGCAGGTTCGATTTCATTACGTCGGCGAGGAAGACGCCGAGCGGAGCGGTGTTGCTCGTCTGGCTGGTCGCCGGCCGCTCGAGTTTGCAGGCGTAGCTGCGGAAGTCCGCGAGGCGCAGGGCCTTCTTCAAGCGCCCGCCGTTGGCGTGCGCGCTGGCGCTCATGCGGCGATTGCCGGCGGGGGCCAGTTCGCGGAACCAGGCTTCCAGCTTGCCGTTTGCGTCGAAGAACTTCTCGGGCTTGAGTGACTTCATCCAGCTTTCGAGGGTGCGCAGTTGCTCGGGATCTTTCTTTACCTCCGGCAGGGGCACCTGGTGGGCGCGCCAGAAGCCTTCGAGATAGTGACCTTTGATTTCTCGCGGCGCGGTCCAGCCCTTCGGCGAGCGCAGTACGATCATGGGCCAGCGCGGGCGGGTAATGTGGCCATCCGCGCGCGCTTTGCGCTGGTGTTCGCGAATCTCCATCACGCAATGCTCGACGGTGGCTGCCATGGCCTGATGCATGCTGCCGGCTTCAGAGCCTTCGACAAAATACGGAGTCCAGCCATAGCCGCGGAAGAGTTTCTCCAGTTCCTCATGCGACACGCGCGCGAGCAGCGTGGGATTGTCGATCTTGTATCCGTTGAGATGGAGGATGGGCAGCACGGCGCCGTCGCGCGCGGGATTGAGAAACTTGTTGATGTGCCAGGAAGTGGCGAGCGGGCCGGTCTCCGATTCGCCATCGCCCACGACGGCGGCCACGATCAGTTCGGGATTGTCGAACGCCGCGCCGCACGCGTGCGAAAGCACGTAGCCAAGCTCTCCGCCTTCGTGAATTGATCCGGGAGTTTCGGGAGTGCAATGACTGCCGATGCCGCCCGGGAAGGAGAACTGGCGGAAGAATTCGCGCAGGCCTTCGACGTCCTGGCTCTTTTCCGGATAAATCTCGGAGTAGGTGCCTTCCAGGTAGGTGGGGCCGAGGACGCCAGGCGCGCCGTGGCCGGGGCCGGCGAGAAAGATCGCGTCCAGATCGTACTTCCGGATCAGCCGATTGAGATGCACATAGATAAAGGAGAGCCCGGGGCTCGATCCCCAGTGGCCAAGCAGACGATTCTTAATGTGCTCGGGGCGCAGCGGTTCGGTGAGCAGAGGATTTTCCAGCAGGTAGATCATGCCCAGGCTCAAATAATTGCAGGCACGCCAGTAGGCCTCGGTTTTGCGCAGTTCCTCCGGGCTGAGCGGAGCGGCGGAAATCGTAGAGCGCGTGGGAGCATAAGGGCTGAGTTCGGCAACCGCAGGAGGAAGGCTGGTTTCGATCGTGCTCATGAGTTACTCCTTCTTGCTAGGCTAAGCCGGATTCCATCCGCTGACAAACCGGGAACTGTGGATATTTTGAGGGAGGTTCCCGTTGCCGGAATGCCAAGGCAGGTCAGCACGGTTTACAGCAGATGGGAAAATTGTATCCTTGGTTAAACGGCATGAAATAAGCGAGTCGGGCGGACCTGCGCGATCATCCAAAAGCGAGAACAATAGGAGTCAGGAGGAAGGTGACGATGAGCGCGGGACTCACACCAACATTGGTCGAACCAGAACATCCCTCGAAAGAGTGTGTCCACTGCGGAGAGCCGATCGTGTGGACGAGACGGCTGGCGAGTTCCTGGGAGAATGTCCTGTACTGCAGCGCGGTATGCCGGCGGGCGGCGGTCTCGGAGCAACGAGCGCAGCGTGCGGCAAAGTGGTCGGCGCCAGGGCTCGATCACGCTCGTTCCGCGGCAGCGTAAACGAATCTCAGCACGATTGCTCTCGCAGTCGGTTCGCAAGCAAGCGCGCGATGCGCGCCATTTCTCGGCTTACGGCGCATCGCGTTTTCCTCCGCGGGCTTAACGAATCCACGTTCATTTGCAAAACCTGATCGAATGGGAGTTTGACGGCCCAGACCGCGGTTGCTATCATCAATATGCGGGGTGGAGCAGTCTGGTAGCTCGTTGGGCTCATAACCCAAAGGTCGGTGGTTCAAATCCACCCCCCGCAACCATTTACAGATTTGAGGGACTACCGGCGTAGTCCCCAATTCTCAAATCACTGGATTGCGGCTGTTTCGGGCTTCAAATTCTGCAGGGAAACATCCTTCGCACTATCCCTCATTTGCCGTTTGATCGCGGGTGGCAGAATCAGAGCCGCTACCCGGCTATTGGCGCGGCGCTTGCTTTTTTCAAACGCCGATCCGTAGGTGTTCATCGTGGTCTTGATGTCGGCGTGCCGCATGAGGCGCTGCTGCACCCCAAGAGTTGTGCCCACATCGTCAATGAGGGTTCGATAGGAGTGTCGAAACGAGTGCCATCCCACTCCTTGCAACCCCATTTTTTCACCTGCCGGGCGCAAGTAGTCTTTCTGAATCGCGTCGCCGTGAACTGGTCGCTTCGTGTCCACATTCGCGAATAGCCAGCCCTCCGGTGTGGGTACGCACCGTTTCCGCCAATCCTCCAGAACGGAAACCAACTTGGAATCCAGAGCCACTTCGTCTTCTGAAGCTCCGGTTTTCCCTCCGTTCCAGACGTACCGGCCCACGATGGATCGCGACAAAGTCAGCATCCGCCCCTTCAAGTCAAAGTCCTGCCACTGCAATGCCCTGATCTCACTGATGCGTAAGCCCAGGCACATGGCAATCATGACCATCACTTGAATGTGGTACGGAAGCTCAGCGAGAAGAGCGTGATATTGCTCCACCGTGAGGACGATTTTCTTGCGAATACGCTTCGTGACACCCTTGATCTCTACCAGCTGCATCGGGTTCCGCTGAGTCTCCAAGACTTCCCATTTCATCGCGTACTCAAAAATGCGATGCAGGAGACCCTTTATGTTGGACTTCGTTTTGGGAGAATGTTTCAGTTCTTTCAACCATTGCTCCACCTTGAAGGGCTTTCTCACTTCTGCCAGAGGGGCGTTCTCCCACTGCGGCAAAATGTGTCTCTTCAAAATGGATGCGTAGGACTTTTTGGTTGAATACCGTTCGGGCATTGCTTCACGCATGTATCGCCTTACCAATGTTCCGAACGTTTGGCCGCAAGACTGCTCCATTCGCTGGTATCGAAATTCTTTCGATCCCTGCCACGCATGAGCTTCCGTTGGCCACCCCTCCGCATTTCCCGCCAGCATTATGCTGCGCTTTCGCATAATGCCCAGTTCGTCCGTTTCATAAAAGCGCCAAACCCACGCATCCGGTCCTCGCGCTCTCTTTTTGCGGACAATTGTTCCCACGTCCTGCTGTGTGCGTTTCAAGAAGCTTTCCTCCTTAAAGCGCGCACGGATGACGATTCTGACTGTACACGACAGCGCATGTGGGAAACTAGCTCAGAAATTCGAAAGCGCCAGCGCTTGCGGATTCCCTTCCCAATCGCATGTGCAGGAAGCCACCCTTCACGAGCCATTTTTTTTACGGTCACTGGGCTGATCTTTAGAAAGTTTGCTGCTTCTTCGGGCGTCACGAATGGTTCGTTGTCTTCGGCTGGATTCATCTTCTACTCCGTCCGGCGCATCCGACGGGCATTTTGCCGAGAGTGCAGAATTCCTCCCGACGCAGGCCGTCTGACCGGGGAACAAACGTTGCACTTGACACTACTGCACACGCGCCAATACAGTCAACAGGTAACGTTACATTTATTTATCCCGTAATTCGATTGGGAAGGGCAACATGGCAGAAAAGGCAACGATAACGCAGCAGCCAGTGATCTCGATTCGCATTTCCGATGCTCTGCGCTCAAGACTCGACAGACTCAGGGAAATCATGGCCCTCAAAACCGGCCAACCTGTCTCGACATCGGACGCAGCGAAGCAGCTTCTTGAGTCTGCTAGAGACGACCGTCTTGAGCTGGTAAACCTGCTTGATGAGCCAACCGATTCTCTGTTGAAGATTCGCGGGAAAGCCGAAGCGAGAATGCCACTATCGCTGGCTGAATGGACCCTCGTTGCCCACTACTGTGCGAAGGGGGCGGAGGCATTTACCAGCACCGCTCAAGGCCAGATTTCCTGCGAGACTCTGGCCGAAATGCTGGCAGCATTTCTTGCCGCTTACGCCCTTCCACGCAGACCAAAGAAATCCCCACTGGATTTCCTATACCTCCGAACTCTTCCATGGGACAAACAGGTCGAGTCCAAGGAAGCTGATGAGATTGGAAGCGATGACGTGCGCCGAATCGTGTCTCGCACGATTGAGATGCTGAGGGACCCGACTCAAAAGCGCCGCAGACCAATACTTGCGGTGCGCAATCTCTATACGCTTTTGGATGAGGAGAAGTTCTCGAATATTGAGAAGCTGAACGATGCGCTTTCGCCTCATTGGACTGCCCTGTGGCGAGTGTGCGCACGCGGCCACTATGCGGCTCACCGAACGCCCCTGCGAGAGAAGCCGCCCGCGGAGACAGACGACGAGGATTTTGAGCTTGCGGTTCAGCCCGCATTGCCCTCCTTGGAAGAAGGCGAATACCGCCTCGATCTGGTGAGGGAAGAGGGCAACGAATTCTCACCTCGTTTGCAGTTTCCCGGAACACTTGCGCCACGCTATCCGGTCGTCGGATACCCGAGGATTGCCGAGTTCCGAAGGATGCTGGAAGAGCTTGATTTGGAAGCGGATCTTCGCCAATGGCAAGGCTACTATTTCTACGCGCACACCGCGATCCTGGACAACGGGGAGAGGGGAGTCTTTTTCTTTGCGCGTGAGAACGGAATCGCTTTCCGATTCCCGACGGGACACTGGCAGTCGATCCGGAATCTGTTTCGACGGGCATGGCAGGCTCCCGAAGTGATCCATACGTGGGACGCTCAGGTGCTTGAGTATGGCGAGCTGTAAAAACGCGGTGCTTCGCACCGGAAGAAGGGTGGACACGTCACCCCCAATATGGGAACTGCGGAGCGCTCGCCAGCGCCGAAATGTTTACGAGCGTGAACTTGTTTTGGATGAGCATTTTGCTTCGCGATGGCGTTCCCGCGCGTCACCCGCGTTTACGTTCGTAAACGGAAAAGCACCCCTTAGGTGCACTTGGCGTAAACACGTTGATCCGCAGACACTTCACAAATTATTGCTACAACGCCCCTGGTCGGCCATTTGCGAAGATGAATGAATAGGATTTTTCCATGAGTACTCCCGAACTTCCTTTTCCGATTCAGAGCGAGGCGCCTCGTAGAGATGAGGCTAGGCCCGGCTTTCGCACCAAAACGATAGCTACGCGCCTGACTCCAGGCGAGCTGGCTGAGGTCGAAGCCACCGCTGAAAGCGCTGGCCAATCCCTCGCCGAATGGCTACGCGAGACTGCGCTGCACGCAGCGCGGCAACGGCCTGCCGATCCGATTGAATTGCTGCTTGCCGAGGTCTGGGCACTGCGATATACGCTGCTGAATTTGTTTCATTCAAAGGCGAAAGCGGCATCAGAAGGAACACAATTGCTGACCGATTCCATCGTGAAAATCCGCGATCAAGCAGATGCAATGAAGCTCCAGAAAGCACACAAAATCCTCGCCGACTTCCTTGAACTTGCCCGCGCCAACCGAGTCGAAAAATGAGGTATTCCTGTCATGCTTACCATCTCGAAACCGCTCTCGGCCAGCCAAGCGCGAACTTATCACGAGCGTGAGTTTGCTTCTGAAAAACAGAACTACTGGAGCCGCGACCAGCAAGGCCAAAGCGAATGGCAGGGTAAGCTTGCCGAGCGGTGGAAGCTTACCGGGACCGTGGAATCGGAACATTTCGCACGGCTGAGTGAAGGGCAGCATCCGCATACGGCCGAGCAGTTGGTTCGCCACCAAGTCTCGAGAACCTATGAGGGTAGATTTGGTAAGGAAGTCACGAGCGCCGAGCATCGTGCCGGGTGGGATGCCACGTTTTCTGCGCCCAAGTCAGTGTCGCTCACGGCACTTGTGGGAGGGGATGAACGAGTCCGGGAAGCCCATCGCGAGAGCGTCCGCACGGCTCTTCGTGAGCTTGAAAGATACACGCAAGCCCGTATCGGCAATGTTCACGCGCCAGAGACCACAGGCAAGTTTGTTGCTGCTACTTTTGAACACGATACCGCACGTCCCGTTGATGGCTATGCCGCCCCGCAGCTTCACACCCATGCCGTCATCTTCAACGTAACGGAGCAGGCGAACGGAACGACGCGCAGTCTCCAGCCTCACGAACTATTCGTTTCGCAGCGATACGTGACGACAGTTTACCGATCCGAGTTGGCAATGCGGCTGCAAATGTTGGGCTATGAATTGGACCGCGGGAAGCATGGGCAGTCTGAAATCCGTGGCTACACCAAAGAGTACTTGGAGGCGTCAAGTCCACGACGAGAACAGATCAAAGACCATCTGCGCGAAAAAGGAATCGACGGTGCAGCGGCAGCGCAGATCGCTGCCCACCACACGCGCGACCGGAAGGATCTGCTGTCACAAGAAGAGGTTTTGCGGCGGCACCGTGAGCTGGCAGCAGAGCACGGACATCAAGCCGACCGTGTAGTCGCTCAAGCACACGAACGTGGGCAACATCGACTGCAGCAACCGGGAATGAGAGCACAGCAAGCTGTGACTTGGGCACGCGATCACGTATTCGAGCGATCAGCGGTGCAAGATCGTCGCGCGATCTTGGAAACAGCGCTAGCGCGCAGCATGGGAGAAACCACCTACAGCAACATCCAGCAGGAATTTCAGCGCCGGATCAACACGGGAGAGTTCCAAGAACTTTCCCAGGTCGGCGCACGCAGACAATACACGACGAGAGCTATGGCAGGGATGGAGCTTGAGATCATCGATCGAATGCTGGAAGGCAACCAGCGCTACTACAGCGATCCCATGCTCGTTTCGCCCCCGATCCGTATCGCCACCGAAGACCGTCATCCAGAACTGAATCATTCGCAGCTCCAGGCGGTTGACGAGATCCTTCTCTCGCGGGAAAAGATCGTGGGTTTGGACGGTGTTGCCGGTGCCGGCAAGACCACGACTCTAGCGGTGATTCGCGAAGGTGCGGAGCTTGACAGCTACAGGGTCGAAGGGTTCGCCCCGACATCCCGCGCGGCGCAGAAACTCGGAGAGGCGGGCATAGAAACATCGACTCTGCAGCAGCATTTGGCGCGCGGGCAGCAGCCCGACACCACGGGTGAGAAACGGCTGTACGTGCTCGACGAATCCTCACTCGCTTCGACTCGGCAACTGCATGAGTTCATCGAGCGGCTACGTCCGAATGATCGAGCCTTGTTGGTCGGGGATCGACGACAGCACGAAGCGGTTGAAGCCGGACGCCCGTTTGCCCAGCTTCAAGATGCCGGTATGAAGACGGTCAAACTAGAAGAGATCGTGCGGCAGAAGGACCCCGAACTGAAGGAAGTGGTTCAACAGCTCGCGCGGGGCTATGTACGGGAAGCTATCAACAATCTCGATCAGCAAGGCCGGGTCCATGAAATTCGCGGACATGACGAGCGCATTGCGGCCATCGCGAAAGAGTACGCAAGGTCGCCGCAGGACACGTTAGTAGTGTCGCCGGATAATCGCTCCCGCATGGAGATCAACGAACGCATTCACGCCGAATTACAAGGCAAGGGGCTAGTCAGAAGTAAAGAGCACCCAATCAGAACACTGGTGCCACGCCAGGATCTCACAGGGGCAGACCGCACGTGGGCAGCGAAGTATGAAGTAGACGATATTCTGCGCTATTCCCGCGCATCGAAGGAGACCGGCATTGGAAAAGGCCAGTACGCTCAAGTTCAGGGCATTGATGCGGCTAGCAACCGACTCACAGTGAAGCTGCAGGACGGAACTGAGCACACATACGATCCTCGGCGACAGCGCGGAGTCTCTATATTCCGTGAGGAGTTACGAATGTTCTCCGTAGGTGATCGCATTCAATTTACTGCCCCTGCCAACGAGCTGAAAATTGCAAATCGCGAATTGGGAGTCATCGCTGGCATTGACGACGTCGGACGAGTGAGTCTAAACATGGATTCTGACCGCTCCCTCCAAATCGATCCCAGTAAGCACCCGCATCTGGACTACGGCTATGCAATGACCAGCCACTCCAGCCAGGGACAAACCGCGAGTCGCGTGTTGATTCACGTTGACACCGAATTGCTTGCCAAGGACTTACTCAACAGCCGGATGGCTTACGTCTCTGTCTCGCGTGGAGCATTCGACGCGCAACTCTTCACCAATGATCGTGAAAAACTACCCACGGTTCTCGGTCAAGACATTTCAAAGCAGACCGCCAACTCGCCTCAGATCGGCACGGAGCAGACAATTGCACCACAGCAGGAAATCTCTAAGGCACCGCAACAAGAGCACGGCATGGGTCTTGGAATCGTCTTCTAGAAACCTGCCTGCCCCGGACGATGGCAGCGTAGCGCGGGCACAAACTCTGTCAAGGCCGACCGAAGGTCGCCGCTATCGCGGGCACGCGCCGAACTCCCGTGCCACCGCTCGTTGACTCTTTCCCTCTACAAGAACCGCTCGCCGTATACGTCCATAGAGTTCCACCGAGTACATTCCTCCGGTGTTTCACGAACTCGGAGACGGCCTCCAGGCGGACTGTTAGCAAAACAGGTTCCCTGCCTGCGGCCCTTCCGATTTCGCGAAACGATGAGATCCGGCGGTGGTCTAGTTTTCCTCCGCCGCATCAGCCCGCTGAAGCGGCGTGATGCGGTCTATTTTTGCTCCGGCGCTTACAGGTCAGACGGTTTCCCCCGTTCGATTCAAAGTTATTTTGACGTCGCCATGACCCGGGTGACGGATACTCCTCGCGAGTTGCTGGCGTCCCCGATTGCCTTGGTTATCGATGACGCGAGTGGACATCCAATCTCTTGGCACACCGCAAAGCGCAATTTCACAAGGCAGACAGAGGGGCGCGTTGCTTGGGAGGTTACGAACTCTGCCGGATCACGCGAGATTGATATGCAAGGCGAACTGGAGTTCGACGGGAACGTCAAGTATTCCGTCTCCGTCCGCGCCTTGCGTGAAACCAACTTGCAGGATATTCGCCTCGAGATCCCCTTCAAAGCAGACGTCGCACGCTACACCATGGGGTTGGGTTTGAAGGGCGGCGCGCTGCCGGAGACATTCGATTGGAAGTGGGACGTCAAGCATAACCGGGATGGCGCCTGGATTGGCTACGTCAATGCCGGCCTGCAGTTCGGACTTCAGGACGATCGCTATTCGCGCCCATTGAACACGAATTTCTACTTATCCAAGCCCCTTATCATGCCCAAGTCGTGGGACAACGGGGGCCGCGGCGGCTGTCGCTACCGGGCCGAGCCATCGGTGTACCGCGTGGCCTGCTTCAGCGGTGCACGAACGATGGCCGCAAACGAAGTCCAGCACTATGATTTCCGTCTGCTCGTTACTCCTTTCCACACCATCGATCCCGCCAGGCAATGGGCTACGCGCTTCTATCATGCCTTCAAGCCTGTAGAAGAAGTTGCGGCTGATGGAGCAAATACGATCAACGTGCACCATGGCACGGCAATCAACCCGTGTATCAACTATCCATTTCTCCGGGCCAACGAAATGAAGCAGTATGTGGATGAGGCTCACGGGCGCGGAATGAAGGTCAAGATTTACTACACGATACGAGAGCTCACGAACCACACCCCTGAACTGTTTGCCTTGCGAAGCCTCGGCGATGAAGTTCTCGCCGATGGACCGGGAGGCGGCGGCCCATGGTTGCAGGAGCACCTGGAGGGCGTCTACATCACCGGATGGCATGTTCCTGAATTTGACGACTCAGCCATTGTGACGACAGGCATCTCCCGGTGGCACAACTTCTACGTGGAAGGGTTGCGCTGGCTGGTTGACAATGTCGGCATTGACGGTCTCTATCTTGACGATGTGGAGTTCGACCGCACCACAATGAAGCGGGTTCGCAAAGTGCTGGCTCGCGGGCGGCCGGATCCCATGATTGACCTGCACTCCGCGAATCAGTTCGATGCAAACGACGGCTTTGCCAGCAGCGCCAATCTTTATCTCGAACACTTTCCTTATATTGAGCGCCTGTGGTTCGGCGAGTATTTCGATTACAACTCTCCGCCAGATTACTGGCTAATAGAAATGTCCGGGATTCCGTTCGGCTGATGGGCGAAATGCTGCAGGACGGAGGAAACCCGTGGCGTGGCATGGTATTCGGCATGACTGACCGCATGCCTTACTCAGGTGACCCGCGTCCACTCTGGGAACTATGGGATGCTTTCGGAATCCAGAACACAAGCATGATTGGCTACTGGGTGCCGGATTCACCGGTAAAGACAGACCGGCAAGACGTGCTGGCCACTGTGTACCAAGGGAAGAATCGCGCGTTGGTTGCCGTTGGCAGTTGGGCGCCGGTTCCCAAGGAAGTGAAGTTGGAGATCGACTGGAAAAAGCTAGGAATTAGTCCGGCTCTCGCGCGCATAATCGCTCCTGCTGTTCGCGATTTTCAGGACGCTAGGACATTCTCTGCAGAACAATCCATTCCCGTCGCTCCGGGAAAGGGTTGGCTGTTGGTGATCGATCAGGGGGCGGATGGCAATGAACAACCATCAGTCAGGTGAAACAAACACTTACTCGAGTCGCTTTGCAGGCGCTTCGTAAGGCCAGGGCGTATATGCCCAGTTGACGTGGTTGCAGCGGAGATGGCTGAAATGCGAGATGAGGAACATGCTGCGGACGGTTTCGAAGGGGCGTTTAGGGTCATGTTGAAATTCAATGTTGTTCCGATTGTCGTGCTTTGCGCATGCGACGATCACGATCTGAAACCAACAACTTGCCACAGCCTAGCCCGCACGGAAGCACTCTTGTCGAAGTAGCGAAAAAGCCTGCATTGGCGCACAACGGCTCCAAGCGTACGGCACATTCTGCGGCACACCTGGGAAGTCTTGACCTGGTCCTTGATTGAGGCTAACGCTGCGTCACGACCATTCAGTGCGAGGGGTTACCACCCCGGCATCTTGTCGAGTGTAATAACCCTGGAAGCAGAATAGACGTCACGAATCTCAGCTACGGAATTGTACTGATAGACCATTTCCGCCCACGGCATAAAGTAGATCCAGTCTGGCTCAGTATCGAGTTCTTCCGGCGTGGGCAGAACATCGCACTCTCCGATCGCCATCGGCTTGCCTGCAGCGGCCGTCAACGCAAGGTCGTATTTGTCCTGACTGTAACCCGCGTAGATGTCCAGCGCGAAGATATCGAAGTAGGTGCTTCCCGGGTTGTAAGCATCGAGATCACTGGACAAACTGTCGAAATCCTGCAGATCCCATTCCCAGACAACATTGTTCAGCCCCTTTGTGTTCTTGAAGTAGTCATGAGTGATTTGGAATAACCGCGCGGTGCCATTGGGACCTGGACGGCCTCCCCACCAGAACGCTTTCTGGTTCATTTCGTGGATCGGTCGAAAAAGAACCACAACTCCCCTGCTCTGCAGATCCTGGAGATAGACCGCAACCTCATCCATGCGCTGTTTCCACGTTGTATTGATCGCCGTTCCATCAGTAATAAGATCTTGCCATTGCGCGTCGCTCATTTGGCTGAGGACTCCGTTGCTGTCCCACCCGCAGGGTTCGGCGAGTGCTGGAGAGCAAGCGTGCCACATCAGGTGGACAATGGCACCGCGATTCCACTGTTTCTTGGCTTCTTCGATCATGATTGGGCGGTTGGCAATTTCCTCCGCCTCGTATAAGAAGTCTCCACCCCAAAGGCCTGGATAGTGGTTCGTCGTTTCATAAATCTGCTCAGTCCACAAGGTAGGATCCGAATTAGGTTCGCGATTGTGTTGTCCCGCGACAGTCGCAGAACCGTGGATGCTACGGAGGTAGTTGAGAGGCTGGTGTGGCGTGTGGCAGGCAACCAGGATTGGCCACGTCAGAGCGAGCAATACGGTCCTAGGCAGCAAAGCGCGGTGCATCCAGTCATTTCCCCTTCGCAGAGCGGCCCGAGAACAGAGCAAAAGCACTCTCCATGCTGACGACCTGCATTGCCGACTGCAGTTGTTCCTGGGTAGCACTGCTTTTGACGTGGATTTCTACCGGTTCATTGGGAAGCAAGTTGAAGTAGTTGTCCGAGACCGGCACATCCATGTCTTTGAACGAAACATAAACTCCCCGCGCCAGCACTGGGGACGACAGCTTCAGCAGATAGCCGTCATTCGCCTTGGACCAGACTACATCGATTTTGCTCGCCTGGAATTTCACTTGCTTTACCGGGGCGAAAAAGATCACGTTGCTTGAGACTTTCTCGTCACCCACCGTGAGGTCCACCGCCCCGAACATGTCGGTGGTGTCCCGTCGGGCGAGAAGTTCTTCCAGCGGCAGATCGAGGTACACCTTGCTGGAAAGGGCCGGGATTGAAACTGCCTCTTTTTCTTCCCGAATACCCTTGCCATCAAGGCTAAGTAATCGCAGCCGGAGTTGCCCTGAAACCGGCGTTGTCTTGTCAGACACTACACTCACGTTGAGCTTGCCTTGTTCGATATGCGGAGAAACCAGCAGTGGACTGTAAAAACGCCGGGCGTAATAATGCAGCGCCTTCCATCGCCCGAAATAGTCCAGGCTGGACCAAGACGCGACCGGCCAGCAGTCATTGAGCTGCCAAAAGATCGATCCCATCGTGCGCGGACGCTGGCGGCGCATATGCTCGGCACCGATCTTGATGGCCTCGGCCTGTTGGACCTGGCTGGCATAAAGAAAGGATTCAAAGTCCTTGGGCTCGCCGTAGTACCGCAACATGGTGTCGCGGATGATGGAGTTGCCGGAATTGTTCTTCTGATGAGCCAGCATGACCGGCGTGAAGATGTTCTCCCGGTCTTCCGGGGTGGTGAACGCCTCGATCGTCCGCAACTCCGGGAACGACTGGAACCCGTATTCCGTCACGAAGCGGCCAAAGTGTTTCTCGTAGTCGGTGAATTCGGCGTTTCCGTGCCATACGCTCCAGTCGTGCATATCGCCAGACTGGTAGGAAGGGGACAGCTCCTCATAGTCTGAACTGGGCGAACTCGGCCAGAACGGCGTCTCTGGATTCAGGCGAGCTACGGTACGCGCCAGCACACCGCTGAACAGGGTCAGGTAGTCCTGCCACATTCGCATACGCACATCGGCGGGGAGATCGGGCCTCCCCTCCCAGTAGAACGCTTCTTCGGTCTCGTTATTCCCCGACCACGCGATGATGCTCGGATGGTTCCGCAAGCGTGTTACCTGGTAGGCCGCTTCCTTCTGCACTTCCAGCTTGAAGTCGTATGTGCCCGGCTGCCAGTCGTTGCCGAACATGAAATCCTGCCAGATCATGATGCCGAGCTCGTCGCAGATGTCATAGAACTCCTGCATTTCGTAGTAGCCACCGCCCCAGTGGCGAATCATGTTCATGTTCGCATCACGTGCCGATTGCAGGACTTTGCGATATTGGGCCGTCGTGACCCGGCTCGGGAAGCTGTCGAATGGGATCACATCGGCACCTTTGCCAAATACTGGTATGCCATTCACCAGAAATTCGAACGACCGTCCCCACTTGTCAACGTCCCGCCGCAGCACAACCGAGCGCAACCCGGCACGAGTTTCCGCCTCGTCCTCAACTTTCTTTCCGAGCGTGAGCTCGGCGTGGAACTTGTACATCGCCGGCGCGCCGTACCCCGCCGGGTACCAGAGTTCGGGGCGATCGATATCAATCGGAAGATCGATGTTGTTGATCCCCGGATGCAGGGTCACGGAGCGAGTCGCTTCAGCCTTTTTCCCTGCCTGCAGAAAATCGACGGCTAGCTTCGCTTGTCCTGCAAATGCAGAAGTCACCTCGACCTCCGCATTTAAGTGGGCCACCTCGGCAGTAACGTCTTTCTGGTGGATGTAAAGATCCGAGATCCTGGCGTCGTCCCAGAGTTCCAGATTCACGGGACGCCATATGCCGCTGGTGACAAAACGCGGTCCCCAATCCCAGCCATATTCGTAGGCCGCCTTGCGAATGTATGTCTTCTCCTGAGTTTTTGTCTTCTCCCGCCACGGATCCTTCGCCGCCACCTTAGCGGCAGCCGCAATCGGTGAGGGAAAGACCACACGAAGGCTGTTTGCGCCTTCTTTCAACTGGGATTTGATATCCACGCGCCACTCGCGGAACATATTGTCGGCCGTCAACACAAGATGGTCGTTGACGTACACCTCGCAGTACGCATCCAATCCCTTAAAGTCCAAATCAATGTGCTGGTGCCGCAGCATCTCCGATGTAACGGAGAATAAAGTGTGGTATTCCCAATTGGCGTTCTCAATCCACTGCAACCGGGACTCATTGTCGCGATAGAACGGGTCCGGGATCAGCTTGTTCTGGAGCAAATCAAGGTGAACGTCGCCGGGGACAGTTGCTGGCCGCCACTCAGCCGGTTTTGCTTCCGCGCCTGTGATCTGACGAAATTCCCATCCGCTGTTCAGGGAGACCGCTTGTTTGGACGAGCGGCCCGGTTGCCCGGAGGACAACGGCCTGCTGAGGATGATCAGCGAAAGTGCCGTTAAACGGCACAACACGCGAATTGTTGTGAATGACATGCGGAGGCTCTCTTTCCGTTTACCACTCAAACCGCATGCTCAACTGACCGGTGCGGTTTCCCGCGACATCGGTGACGTGACCGAAACGAGGATCGGTGATGTTTGTGTTGGGCCCACCCCAGTGATGGCGGTTGGCAGCATCAAAGAATTGGGCCCGGAGACTGGCCTGGAAGCGGTCTTCTTTGCCGAAGTTGAATTTCTTCACG
Source organism: Terriglobales bacterium (assembly GCA_037443605.1). Lineage (GTDB taxonomy): Bacteria > Acidobacteriota > Terriglobia > Terriglobales > Acidobacteriaceae > Sulfotelmatobacter. The sequence goes on along the minus strand of JBBIOA010000012.1, from coordinate 113,873 downwards.
ATGCTGACGTCTTCGTTGGACCACCCCCAGTTCCGAAACCAGTCCACAATGGTGTATTTTTCCGGACTGAATGATCCATAGGTCGGATCTGAAAACGCAGCAGGATTAAAATACACGCTGTTTGGATCGGGGCCAGTCGGGTTAACAACCCAATTCAGGTTGACCGTCGTAACATGATGTGCCCGGCTGACTCCGGGATTTCGCACCGCGAAGACGCCACTCCAGCCCGGATAGTAATTCGAGCTATTGACCATCCCCATGGGCGTGCCGCTGGCGTAGCTAAGCTGGGCTCCGATCGTCCATCCCCCCAGAAGATAACCGTCAAGCGCATGCTTTCCGGTTGCCCACTTCTTCCCCCGGCCAAAGGGCAGGTCATAAAGCACATACCCTTTTAGTTGATGTGTGCGGTCCCAGCCGTCCACCTGATTGGTCAAGTTCTTGAAGTTGTAGGGATCTTGCGTGGCGGGCTGAGCCCAGTATCCCTCATTCCAGGCGCCGTTGTCAGTGGCGTTGCCTTGCGCTCGCGAGAATGTGTAGTTCACGTCCATCGTCAGCCCGTGCGCGCCGCGAGTCCGCACTTCTGCGATGAGTGCTTTGTAGCTGCTTACCGAGAGGGGCGAGTTTACCAGCCAAATCTGCTGCGATTGCGCGGATGTCTGTGGATAAGGTGTGATCGCCTGGAAAGCGTAGCCCTGAAATCCCGGATACGGGTACGGTACCCCAGATGCCACGGCATCCGAAGGACTCTGAATCCAGTTCCATATGTTGGGGGAGTTTAGAAGTGTTGAATAAACCCCCTGCGTAGAGTAGTTATAGGGCCACGGGCTGCTGTCGTGCAGGCTGGAGCCGTGGTTGCCGAGATAGTTCAGCGACAGCACTGCGTCCCTCGACAACATATACTGAATCCCCGCATTCCAATTCTGAGTCATTCCCATGTGCAGGGCATCTGGCGAGGTGGTAACGACGCCCTGGCCCAGATACGTTTGAGTCGGCGTACGAGCGGGATACACGTCCTGGCCCGGATACCCCGCATCCCACTGAAACGCAACTGCGTCAGGTATGAGATTGATCACCTGATTTGAGCCAATGAAGCCAAACGATCCTCCGCCCTGTGCCCATGGTGTTGCGTTGAACTGGTTGAAGGCGAGAGGCACGTAGAAGATTCCGTAGCCGCCCCGCAGCACGATGTTCCGCCTCAATTGAAACGCAGCTCCCACGTGCGGGCCGAATTCGTGGTAGTCCGGATTCTTCTCGAACGAGTCGCTTCCCGAACTTGGCCACGTCCACGCTCCTGTTATCGGTGCCCAGAGAGGGTTGGTGGCGTTCAAATCGAAACTGGACCACTTCCCGTCGATTTCGTGGAACGGGAGATTGAAGTCCCACCTGAGGCTGGCATTCACCGTTAATCTACGGTTCACCTTGATGTCGTCCTGCGCGAACAGCCCCATGGTCTTTCGGCGACCATGGATTAGATAACCTACGGTCTGGCCCGCGCTTCCCACGTCCCCGAGCAGGAAGTTCGCAAAAGCAAAGCCGAGAAAGGGCGAGACTTGCGAATCCGTGGGGGCTCCCGTATTGCTGCTGAAGTTATAGCTGCGGATCCCATTATCTTGCCGGGTATTCATCCCGCGGGCCTGAAAGTCGCCGCCAAACTTGAAGCTGTGGCGACCGCGCACCCAGGAAACCTCGTCGCCTACACCCCGGTTATATTGGACGTAACCGTCGGAGAGGCTCCCGCCAATGCCAGTCTCCGTGACTCCATTGATGCCACCGCCGAAGCTGATGCTGGGAGAATTCTTCCCGTTGGTTCCCGCAATACCGACGTCCGCCGCATTGTAGGGCGTCGAAGGACTATCGCTGGCATGGTGCTCGTTGTAGAAGAGAGAGAATGAATTCACCACGTTAGACGTAACGTTGTAGAAGTGCTGGATGCGGATGGACCGATCCACCTGATTCTGATTCCATCCAGTAAAAAAAGGGCCGGGAGTAGAACCTCTCCCGTTCTGCCAAAGCCCGCCAGCGCCAGTCCCCAGACGGGGGAGCGTCCACCAGTTGAACGACACCGCGAAGCGCTGCGAATGCGACAGGTTGTGATCGAACTTGAGGTCGAGGTGCTCGCTGACTTGCCCCAGGTTGCCCGCAAAAGCCGGAAAATTCGAGACGAGCCCTTGGTTGGTGGGAACATAGTACTTCTTGTAGAGATTATCGACGATGCTTTGAGCAATCGTGCTGATCCGGTTGCTCGGAATCTTGTTGCCGGCGAACGGGACATTGCAGGTCACGCCACTGCCATTCACGTACATGGCGCTGGGATCGTAGATCTGCCCGGTAATGTATTGCTGTCCGGTGCAGGGATCAAGGGCGGGGACTAGGTTACCCTGCGAGTCATGCTCTTGGAGCGGCGCTCCCAACAGGGCACTAAAATCACCGTTCAGAAACGCTTGCGTCGGGACCGTGGTCCCAATTGGCGAAAAGGTAAGATCTACGTTCTTGTAGCGCTCGAAGCTGCCGAAGATGAATGTGTGATTCTTCCAGATCGGGCCACCAGCGCTGAAACCCGCGTCATAAAACCGGTCGAAAGGTCGCCTGTATTGATTCCTGCACACCGAGTCTCCCGGCGCGCACTGGGCGAGCCAGTAGTTGTTGTCCCAAGTGTTGGCATTCAGGGCCTCGTTATGCAACGTGTAATAGGCACTTCCATGAATCTCATTGGTGCCTGACTTCAGTTCCACGAGGACGGCCCCGCCGCCGGTTGCAGCACCCTCGGCGTTGATCCCGCTGATTTGCACGTCCATTTCCTGTACGGCTTCCATGCCGATGTTCTGAACGAAACCCTGTATGCCTGCGGTGGCGTTGGTGCCGTCGACGGTGATGTTCTTGGATACGTCCTGGGAGCCAGCAACGTGACCGCTATAGTTGTTGCCGCTGGTTGTGGCAATGTTCGTGTAAACGAAATTCATAATGTCCCGGCCGCCGGTGTTGTCAAACGGAAGATCGGCCAACGCCTTGGAGTTCAGGGGCGTATCTACCGATGAGGTCTCCGTTTCCAGCAACACGGGCGTTGTTGCCGTAACGTCCACGTGTTCCGATGACGAGCCAATCGGAAGCTGCACGTTGACTTCCGCCACCTGGGCTACTTCCAACTTCAAACCGGGGCGCTCCAGGGATTTGAATCCTTCTTTTTCGAACTTCAGAGAGTAGTTCCCGATGGGAAGAGGGTGAATCTGGTAGATCCCCACACTATTGGAAATTCCGGTGTAGGTCACGCCGGTATCGATATTAGTGGCCGTGACTCGAACGTCTACGATCACGGCGCCTGATTGGTCCGTGACTGTACCGTTGATGGTCGCCTTGCCGATCTGCCCCCACAGGACTCCCGTCAGGAAAACAGTCAGCGCCAACCCTAGCCCCAACTTTGACAGATTCCTTAAGTTCATCATTGGAGTCTCCTCCCACACGCTATCGGTGCGCCCGCTTCTCGGGCGATGTCAAGTTGAATCGATGGCGACAGAGTGCGCCGATGTCACGAACCCTTATCGTAGGCTGGGGCAAGCTGCAAGTGCTATACGGTTCGGCACGTTGCAGGTCCGTATTATCAATGAGTCGTATACTAGTTTAGCGAGCGTCTCATACCTCTGCTGGAGTTCCCAATCGCTATGTCCTCCCCTGATACTCGTGCTGCAATGTCCAAGGCCCATGAGGAAGCGGCGCGGGCCCAACTCCGGCGGATATTGGAAAGCACCTTCTTTCGGGGCAGTGAGCGCTGCTGCCGCTTTCTGGAGTACTCAGTCCGACATGTGCTGCGCGGTGGGGCACCTGTGGAGATGAAGGAGCGGAACATCGGAATTGAGGTGTTCCAGCGTTCCCCGACCTACGACACTGCTCAAGACAATGTCGTGCGGGTCACCGCGAACGAGGTGCGAAAACGACTCGCCCAATACTACAGTTGCAAAGGAGCACACGAAACGTTGGTGATGGGTCTCCCGCTCGGGACTTATGCGGTGACTCTGCAGTATGCAACTCCGACGCCGTCAGACTCTACGCATGACTTGAGCGCTCAGGCGTTGCCCGACCAATCCTCTGAGGCGGCCACTCCATTGGGAAAGTTGGGAAAGAGGGCCACGCGAAGAAGCTGGGGCATTCCTGCTGTCCTCGCGTTGGCCCTCATCGCCAGCTTAGCCACAGTGTTTTCTTATCTTCTAACCAGACCCCACGATGTGGCGCAAGATGCCTGGACCCCCGTTCTCGAAAGCCAGAAGATCGCTCTGATCTGCGTGGCCCAGCCGCCGGCCTACACTCATCTATCCACAGGCCAATTCATTCCCGTACCGGATTCGTTTGTCGGAGTCGGCGATGCCTATGCCATGTCCGAGGTGGCACGATTCTTAACCGCCCGCGGCAAATCATGGCGCATGGTTGCGGGCAACGAGACTCCCTCCCAGGAACTCAAGTCAGGTCCGATCATCCTCATCGGCGCCAATACGAATCCTTGGACGCTGCGGCTAACAGAGAATCTACGCTTCTCCTTTGATGTCGAAAGAGCGGCGGTCATCGATCGATCGCAGCCAGGAAAAGAGTGGCAGCTGACCAACATTACTCCGGACTGGAAAGCACCGCAAGACTATGCGATCGTGTCGCGTTTCCTGAGTCCGGAAACGGGTGAACCCGTCATCGTGTTAGCAGGCGTAACGAACTCCGGCACGCAGGCGGCTGGAGAGTTCTTCACTAGTCCTGAGATGCTTAATGCCGCGTTGCGCCAGGCCCCCAAAGGTTGGAAGGAGAAGAACTTTCAGCTTGTGCTTCACACCAGAATCATCGGCAAAACACCGGAGCGACCGACCGTTGTGGCCATGCACTTTTGGTGAGGTTGGGACCGGAAGGAAGGCAAGCTCGTTCGACCGAGAGGGGGGCAAGAACCGCCTGCCGCCATGCCACAGAACGGGGATGTTCGAGGATTTGTCTGACCCCGAAATCCCCGCGCCTCAGACCATGTGTCCCGATCAATTCGACGACAACACAACGTCGTCAAAATCGGCAATGGCATTCGTTCCGTCTAACTGCAGCACGACATTGACGCTGTAAGCATTCGACGGAGCCGTGGCCGAGTTCGTGTACTGGGTCCATACCGTTGGCATAGCGATGTTTCCGTTCGATTCGGAGAGGATGTTCTGGCCCTCGTCTTTGAACTGCACCTTCATCACGATGTTCTTGTTGGCCGTGCCTTTGACAAAACCAGTGACGGTATAAGTCTTACCGAGAACGACCGGGGCCGCCTGCCAGAAACCCGCCTCTCCGTTCTTGCTCCCCACAGTTAACTGGGCGTAGCGAGAGCCTGAATGCGCGGCGGAGGCGTTGGTCACCACCGTTGTGGCGCCAGTGCCTTTGGTCCACTCACGCCAGCCCGAAGCCTGACTCTGGCGATTCGTCCACATAGAGTAGGGGACAGTTTCAAACCCTGTGTTGAACATCACGCCGGTTCCGGCAAAGCTGGACAGTGGGCTTGGTGTAGGTGCGGGCCAGCCTTTCACCGCTGCGATGTGCGCCGCCACGATATTGGCGAAACCGGCCTGCTCCTCGACGACGGCGTGACTTTGTCCCCAGAGCCACGGGAATACCACAGACGAAACGTTGTATTCACCTTTAGCATTCAGATCCGCCACCGCCTGGGCGATGTAGTCGCCCGGTTCATAGAAACTCCATCCCACCGACTCGGCCAGCACCACATGAGCATTGGGATGCACCGGCCGGATCTTATTCAGTACAAAATCCTCCCACGCGGGAATGATTTGGGAACTGTCGTTCCCCTTATACGAGTCATTCGACCCGGCATTGACTACGACTACATCGGCGGGGAATTGGCTGAAGGTGTACTCCTGCGAACCGGTCGCCTGACTCGTTGCCTTGTCCGCATTCGCCGGGTTGGTGTAGTTCCAGATCACCTGGACCAGCGGGCTCGACTGCGAGGTCCAACCTGATCCTCCCCATCCCATGTTTTGCCATTGGGCGTTGAGCATACGGGAGACAATCCCAGCGTAGCCAAACCAGGAATCGTTGTACTGCGGATTACCCAGATCGTAGATGTCCTCGCTGTCATGCGCCGAAACGTTGGAGTCTCCATACCACTCGATGCGGTAGGGAGGCAACGGCGGAGGCGCAACTAGGCTGCGTCCTGTATCGAGGATGAATCCGGTAAAGGTGACGTCCCCCCAGTACTCGGTGCGCTTGATGATGACGGCGATGTGAGTTGTATCGGCGAGTCCACTGGCCAGCGTGTAGGTTGTGGCGGTTTTCGCAGGTGCGATGGGTGAACCGACGAAATTCCCGTCAATCATTACGGCCAGATAGTCCTTGCCGTACTTCTGCGTGCTCGAAAACGTGCCCTTCAGAGAGGTACCCAGGAAGTTGATGGTGATCGACGAACTCGCCCAACCGATCACGGGAGCAAGTGGGTAGGTAAAGTCAATGCGCCCCATGTACTGGATGTTCGGATCATTCGGAAAAATAGTGGTCGAAGCCCATCCCGATCCAACGCCGATAAAGATGATTCCGGCGATTATGACAGAGCGGATAAACCAGCTTTTCATGAGGTCGTCTCCTTCATAATGTTTTTTGAACTGTCTCCGACTGAATTTCCCAATCTCTTGCTTGGTACTCCCCTTGAAGCAAACGGAAACGTTCCCTAGCATGCCTCAAAATGATATTGTTAATCGCTTAACCGCCGGTAACCTTATGCGCCCGACCGAGCATTGTCAAGAAGTTTTGCGCATGCACCATCAGGATGCGATTTGAGCGCTGACGGGGGCCGGGCGGTCAAATTGCGCAGGAAAGGTGAACTTGCCATGTTGCTTCATATTCTCCGGACTTTCGTAGTTCGTGCCAGTTTCCTCACCGCAGGTCTGGTGATTACCGCAGCGCTAAGTGCCCATGGCGCAGAGGCCCCGAAACTCGCACAGAAGGATGGCCGCTACGCCCTCATGGTGGATGGCCGTCCGTACCTGATTCTCGGTGGTCAGATTCACAACTCCAGCGCATGGCCGAGCGAACTGCCGCAGGTATGGGAATCGCTGGCCGCTCTGCACGCCAACACAGTGGAGGCACCTGTTTACTGGGAACAGTTCGAGGCTAAGGAGGGACAGTTTGACTTCGCCAACGTGGACCAGATTGTAGAGGGCGCCCGCGCCCACAATCTTCATGTCGTACTGCTATGGTTCGGCACGTGGAAGAACGGCAACATGCATTATGTGCCTGCTTGGGTGAAGATTGATACGAATCGCTTCCCACGAGTCGTCCGTCCGGATGGCGAACCGATCGACGTGCTCTCACCAATTTCGCGCAGCACGCTGCAGGCCGACAAGACGGCTTTTCTGGCGCTAATGCGCCACCTGAAGCAGATCGACGGCGAGCAGCACACTGTGCTTCTCATTCAGTTGGAAAATGAGTCCGGCAACATCGGAAGCGTGCGTGACAATTCCCCGGAAGCAAACCGCGAGTTTGCCGGCGCTGTTCCTGCCGATCTGCTGAGCGCGGCTCACAAGCAACCGGGAACTTGGGCTCAGGTCTTCGGTGGAGGAGCCGATGAGATCTTCCAACTCTACTATCAGACAAAATATATCAACGAGATCGCGGCCGCCGGCAAGGCAGAATTCCCGATCCCTTGTTACATCAACGTGTGGCTAGACTATCCGGCTGCGGAACTGCCGCAACGGCAACTGGAAATACCCGGAATCGCCTATCCAAGCGGCGGCGCGGTTCAGAAGTTCGTGGGCTTGTGGCGTGCGCTGGCGCCGGCAATTGACATGATTGGCCCAGATATTTACGCCGACGATTCGCCGTTCTACCGCGACACCTTGCGCACCTATCACCGCCCGGACAATCCGCTGTGGATTCCGGAAACGGGCCGTAGCGACAGCTTCGGCAAGTTTTTCTTTTATGCGCTGGGGGAAGGCGCCATCGGCTTCTCACCTTTTGGGGTGGATCAATCGGGTTGGAATATCTTGGGTGACGAGCCCTGGAAGGCGCACACAAACAACTTTGCTCTGATTGCGCCGATGAGTCGTGAGATCGCCCAACTTGAGTTCGATGGAAAGCTGAAGACAGCCGTGGAAGAGCCGGGGCAGACAGCGCAGGAACTGGACTTCGGCGCATGGCAGGCCACCGTAGCTTACGGCTTCCCGCAGCCCGATGGTCGCAGACCCCCCGGTACTAAAGATGCACACGGTGCGGCGGTGGTTGCGCAATTAGGGCCAGACGAGTTCTTGGTGACCGGCGTGGACGCGAGCGTGAGTTTTCACCTGCCGGGAAGACTGCCTTGGATGCGTAGCCAGATAATCACTGCTGAGCAGGGCGTCTATGAGAGCGGTGTGTGGAAGTCGCTGAAGCTGTGGAACGGCGACGAAACTGACCGCGGTCTCTGTTTCTACAGCAAGGCCGCCGTTGTCCGGGTCAGGCTCGGACGCTTTTAAGGCGGTTTCAACGAGGCGGGTGAAGAGACCGGCAGCGGAATCTTGCGCGTCAAAAGCTCGACGACATTTGGCCATACTGAGTTGCATTTCGCGCCATTGCGCTGTGATTTCAATCCTTGACAACCGCATCTTCCGAAAGGTAACTTGGCGGGTTCATTAGTTAAGCGCTTTACATACTTTGTGTTTTGGGATCTTCGGCGCACCATTCCTAATGGTTCATTCCACCAGTGGCCGAATCATCCCGACTATGACTCTCTGGAGAAGGTCATGACGTTCAGGAACTGCTTGCTGTTCATCCTTCTGGCGATCTGCGTTGCACCGAATGCTGTAATGGCTCAGGCGGATCAAGGTTCCATAACTGGTCTGGTTCAGGACCTTTCCGGCGCGATCCTGAGCCATGCGAATGTAACCCTGACCAGCCTCGATACGGGGTTCGTCTTGAAGACGAAGACCGACGACTCCGGCGTCTACGTTTTTTCCCCGGTTAAGATCGGCAACTACAGGGTCACGGCCACTGCGCCTAGTTTTGGGACCACCACGAAGACCGATCTCCATCTGAGCATACAGCAAAGGCTGAATGTGGTCGTAACTCTTAAGCCTGGTGCGGCCACCGAGACTGTGACGGTCACCTCGGAAGAACCGCTCATGCAGACGCAGGAGAGCTCTGTGGGTCAGACCATGGACGCTAAGACCATCAACAGCATCCCGATCGCAGGCGGCAATTGGGTTTACATCGCGCAACTGGCGGCCGGGGCCGTGCCGCCGCAGGGATCTCGCGGCGGGGGCAAGGGCGACTTCAATTCCAATGGTCAACGGGCCGAGCAGAACAACTTCATCCTGGATGGCGTCGACAACAACGTGAACGTTGTGGACTTCTACAACGGCGCCAGCTACGCCGCGCAGCCTCCGACTCAGGCCTTGGCAGAATTCAAACTGCAAACCAGCGACTATTCGGCCGAGTTTGGACACTCTGCCGGTTCGGTTGTCAATGCCAGCCTCAAATCAGGAACCAACAGCATTCACGCCAGCGCATGGGAATACGTGCGCAATACGATCTTCGACATTAAGGACTGGAATTTTCTCCCAGACCAGCCCGTTTCTCCTTATCATGACAATCTGTTCGGTGTGACCCTGGGCCTGCCCATCATCCGCAACAAGCTTTTCTTCTTTGGCGATGTGCAAGTGCACCGTGTTTCCTATAGCACGACGACGACTCAAACTGTGCCTTCGATGAAGGAGCGTACTGGCGATCTCTCCGAACTGCTGGACCCGAATATCAACGGCTACGGATACCCGATTCGAGTCTATTACCAGACACCAAGCGCACCGCCCCAGCAATTTCCCAACAACAACATGAACGGAATTCCGGGCGTCACTCCTAACGCGACGGCGCTGGCGATTCTGAATCTTTATCCAATGCCGAACGCCAATAATGGTCAATTGTGGAACAACTACGTGGCTCCCTTGCCGGCCGTGGACAACACGTTCCAATGGGATGCACGGATGGACTGGAACATCAACGCCAAAGACAACTCTTATTCCCGGTTCAGCTACGGGAACGAGCCGGCATACTATGCGCCGCCGCTAGGGCCAATATTGGACGGCGGCGGTTTTGGTACCGGAGCGAATAAGAATCTCTCCGAGAATTTCATGCTGAGCGAGACCCATGTTTTTACCCCGACGCTCACCAACGAGATACGCGCCGGTTACAACTACATGCACACCGGCTTCACTCAGGCCAACGCGTCCAATCCAGGGTTTGCAGGGTCGCTAGGCTTTGGCGGTATCCCGGGCGGTACTTTAAATGGAGGATTGCCGAGTGTTTCGATCTACGGCATCTCCGGCTTTGGCAGTCCCAATTGGTCCCCAACCGATGAGCACGAGAACGTGTACCAGATCCTCGATAATGTCACCAAGATCGCAGGCAATCATGCGTTGAAGATGGGCGTCAACTTCCAGAGCGTCCGGTTCTCGACCTTGCAACCGCAGCAATCGCGCGGGAGCTACAACTACAACGGTTACGCCACTTGGGATCTTTCGAGCTACAACGCCGGATTCGGCATAGCGGATTTTCTCTTGGACAGCATGAACGGTGGCGCGGGACTTTCCAATAAAATCTCCAACGGCGATGCCCGCTGGTATGACGCATTGTACTTTCAGGACGATTGGCGTATCACGCCGAAACTGACCGTTAACCTCGGCGTGCGGTGGGACTATTACCAGCCGTACAAGGACGTAGGTGGCTATCAGGCTTCCTATAACCCGACGGGGCCAGTTTCGCTAAACACCACCACCGGAATCGGCAGTGGTTCTGCACAATACCTCATTCCCGCCGAAGGCAAAGCTTACGCCCAATCCATCTTCCAGCAGACTGGAAACCTATTTCCGAATCTCCTCGCCCAAGACAATATTTCGCTCGTCTACACCGGCGATCCTCACATCATAAAGGCGCAACACACCAACTTCGCGCCCCGGCTCGGCATCAGTTTTTCATTGGACGGCAAGACCGTTATCCGGGCGGGCTATGGAATCTTCTATGGCGGTCTTGAGAGCCTCGGCTACTGGCCTAACCTGGGCGAGAACTACCCATTCCAGTACGCGTCCAACTATCCGGCGCCAAGTTGCGGTACCTACTCCTGCCCCGGCAACGGCATCACCATTGCCAATGGCTTCTCGCCGTACCTGTCGGGTGGTTTTGCTAACGACGTGAGCTCCCTGACTCTTCGCGGGTCTGACCTTAAAGCCAAGACCCCTTACACGCAGGACTACAACTTGTCAGTCGAGCGGAGCATCACCCGGAACATGGTTGCCACGGTCAGCTACGTGGGCGATAACTCACACCATCTGCAGGTCTTTCCCGACCCCAACAATCCCCTGGCGCTCGTGAACCCCCAGAACAGCCCCCAGAGCACGCGACCGTTCCCCGACTTCGGCGGATCCAGTTACACCAGCTATTCGGCCAACAGCAACTACAATTCGTTGCAGACAAAGCTGGAGAAGCGTTTCTCCGGCGGCAACAGTCTGCTGGCAACGTATACCTGGTCGCATGCTCTGGACGATTCGGTAACGCCCCTGGGCAGCAACGGCGATTGGGGATACCGCAACTCGAATCTGATCCCCATCCGGATGGACTACTCCAACACTCCCTTCGACACAAGGCACCGCTTCACGTTCGACGCTTCCTACGACCTGCCGTTCGGCTGGGGAAGAAAGTTCCTCAACCGACACGGCATCGTGAACGCAATACTCGGCGGCTGGTCTACGAACACGACATTCCAAGCGCAGACAGGAAATCCATTTACTGTTTTTCCAACCGGGCTGTCGGCAGCCGCCGGCGGACAGGCATTTGCGGTCAAGATCAAAGATCCGTTCGCGGCCGGCGGCACCTGGGTGAATCCGGACCCGACGATTTCGGGGCCCACCTGCGCTGCGCGCACCCGCACTCGCGCCAACTGGTACAATCCCTGCTCCTTCGTCAATCCTTGGAACCCAAACGATTTCCAGTACGAACCGCAGCACTATATCCCAACTAGCTCGTCCGACCCCAACTACCCGCAGGCCCAGCAGCCAGTGTATGTGACTTCCCTGGCGTCGGTCATCGGCTACCTAGGTGGTAGTCGCGACCAGGTTTACGGGCCGGGCTATCAGCGCGTCAATATGTCAGTCTTCAAGAACTTCCGGCTCTATCGTGAGCAGAACCTGCAGTTCCGTTGTGACATCTTCAATTTGTTCAATACACCGTCGTTGGCGTTGCCGAGCGACATCAGTCTTGATTCCAAGGGAGGCAATATCACAAGTCCGCGCTTTTTCCAGAACCTCACTCCAGACGCCCGCTTCTTCCAGCTCTCGATGAAGTACGAGTTCTGAAAACCAATGGTGCGGCAAAGAGGTTCTTCTTTGACGACGAAGCCGCTGATGCAATTGTGGTTGTTGATGCCGCCATGACCCCCTGCGAGAATGCGGCCACGGCAAAGCACTCGGAAGCTGGCAGGCTGTTGCTGCCTCGCCTTTGTGAGCATTATCAGTTACTTTCCATCGTCTTCAGTCCTGGACTCACCCTCAAGCGCGCCTCGGTCGCTCGCTGGACATCTTCAACAGTCAAGTCCGGTGCGACTTCCTCCAGCACCAGGCCGTCATTGGTCAGCTTGATGTAAGCCATCTCCGTCACAATCGTGTCTACTACGCGAACCCCGGTTAACGGCAGCGTACAATTCTTCAGAATCTTCGGCGCGCCTTCCTTCGTCGTGTGCTCCATCGCTACTACTACGCGCCGTGCGCCAGCGACGAGGTCCATTGCGCCGCCCATGCCCTTCACCATCTTCCCCGGGATCATCCAGTTCGCGATGCTTCCGGTCTCATCTACTTCCATCGCGCCAAGTACACTCAGATCAATGTGTCCACCTCGAATCATGGCAAACGAATCGGCGCTCGAAAAATACGAAGTTCCCGGCATCTCGCTCACCGTTTCCTTGCCCGCGTTGATGAGATCCGAGTCCTCCTCGCCCTCGATCGGATACGGCCCGATTCCGAGCATCCCGTTCTCCGACTGCAGAGTGACCTCGATTCCGGGGGGTACGTGATTTGCGATTAAAGTTGGCATGCCGATTCCAAGATTCACGTAGAATCCATCGCGGAGTTCGCGTGCAATCCGCCTCACAATGCGCTCGCGCTTATTGATTTCTTGCGTTCTGCTCATAGACTTCTCACGGTAAGCTCGTAGAGGATCACGCATCGGCCTTCCTTACTGTTCGTCTCTCGATGCGCCGCTCATACAACGCGCCCAGCACGATTCGCGTTACATAAATCGACGGAGTGTGAACCTGGTCGCCATCCAACTCACCGGCCTCCACAAGGTGTTCGACCTCGGCAATCGTGACTCTCGCGGCCGTCGCCATCATCGGATTGAAATTCCGCGCCGTCTTTCGATAAATCAGATTCCCCGATTTGTCTCCCTTCCACGCCTTGACGAACGCGAAGTCCGCCGTGATTCCGCGCTCTATCACGTAGAGCCGTCCGTCGAATTCCCGCGTCTCCTTCGCCTCGGCCACCGTGGTTCCCACGCCGGTCGGGGTATAGAACGCCGGAATCCCCGCCCCGCCAGCGCGGATTCTCTCTGAAAACGTTCCCTGCGGGACCAGATCCAGTTTGAGCTTGCCTTCAAGAATCATTCGCTCCAGCAGCTTGTTTTCGCCTACGTAGGTACCGGTGTGACGAACAATCTGCCCGGCCTCCAAAAGGAGTCCATTACCCACACCGTCGATGCCGACGTTGTTGCTGATCGTGTGCAGATTCTTCGTGCCCTTTCGTACCAGAGCACGAATCAGATTCTCGGGCATCCCGCACAACCCGAACCCGCCAATCATGATCGTCGCGCCGTCGAAGACATCGCGGATAGCCTCATCCGCATTGGCCACAACTTTCTTCATAGTGCTCACCAACCAACTGCCCCTTTTCACGAGGGCACGTGCCGGGCCAAGAAAGGTCAGTACGCCATTTTGATGACGCTTCCCGGTGATGTATCGATGCCCCAGTACACGATCCGGTTCGTCGTGTCCAGGAACTGCGTATAGATTCCCTGGGAGTTGTCGCCCTTCTTGAATGGATTGCAGGTCATCGAGAACGAGTTCACCTCAGCGAATGTTCCCAGGTCGACTTCCGACACGTCGCAGCTATTGTTGGAACTCCCGAAGAATGCAAGTTGGTTCTTTATATCAATTACGCCCGCGGAAATTACCGGCGCGCTTAACGGGATCGACGCTGTTATCGTGAACGTGGACAGGTTGACCTTGTAGAGGGTTGTAGGAGTACCGTACGAGGCCACGTACGCGAGATTGTTCGCGGTATCGATGACTCCCCAATCGATATAAGCCGGCGGCAGACCAAGCCCGGCAATTCTCGTGCCGGTCGTGAGGTTGACGCTGACCAGTTCAGTTGTATTGTTCTGCTTGACGATGCCGGCATACAGCATCTCTCGCGACGGGTCGAGTAGGAGAAAATTGATAACCGCCTCTCCAGCCAGCAATGGAATGGAAGACACAAACACAAACTTGGACGTGTCAATCTTAACGATCTGGCCTTTTACCGAAGAGCCGCCCGAATTGCTTCCAAAGTACGCCATTTGAGTATTCGGGTCGTAGGCCTCGCTGTAGGTCCCGGGAAAATGCAGAGAGGAGCTTAGCGTCAGCGTACCGTTCTGGCTGAACGTTGTCAGATCTACCTTTGTGAACATATTGGAGTAATATCCCCCGAAAATAGCGACGTGAGCTGTCGGGTTCATCACTGCTGCATTCAAGTACGTTGGCGTCGTGAGATTTAGCGTCGCCAGTTCGGTCATGGTGCCCAAATCCACCTTGAACAGGGAATTCGGCGAGCGGACCCAATCCGTGAAATAACCAACGTTGGCCGTCGAATCGAAGAGTGAAGTCGACGTATAGTTGGACCCTGATGACCAGTGAAGGGTGGGATACGTCATGCTGAACATTCCAGCATGTTCCTGTGCGGGGAGAGCGATGCTCGTTGAGGCAACAAGAATCGCAGCCACCAGCGTAAAAGTTACCATTCGCATACAGCGCATCGTGACCTCCACTCTAAAACAACAGTTGAAGCGCTTAACCTGTGTGGGTGTAGCACAGGTTGCTCGGAGCTGTCAACAAAAGGCAAGGCTTCCTTTTGGTTGCCATCACTTTAAGTGTCGATTTGTGATTTTCCGATTACTCGGATGGTGCGAGGCCGGTGGAGTTCCCGACGACCAGCTTCGCCGAGATTTCATGCACCTTGCCGACGGGATCGAGGGACCGGCGAAGATCATGCACGACATCCGCCGCCATTTGTCCAAGCAGATCACGATGAACGTCTATGGTTGTAAGTGTGGGCTGACAATACTCTGCAAGTCGAGTACAGCCGAATCCGGTTACTGACACGTCTTCGGGAACGTGAAGGCCAGCAGTTTGTAATCCCTTCAGGACACCGACAGCAGTTAGGTCATTAACAGCCACTACGGCAGTCGGGCGTGGAGATTGTCTTGCAACGGCCAACCCGGCAGCCACTCCTCGATCAAAGCCCAGGTCACCCTGCAAGACCGGCTCCGGGTTAAGTCCCCTTGAGCGCATAGCCTTTAAATATCCCTCCAGGCGCAAGACGCTCGATTTCAGATCAGGCCGGCCCGTGACAAAAGCAAACCTCCGATGACCGCGGTCGTATAAGTGTTGAATGATCTGGGCAATTCCACCTTCGTAATCGATGCGAATCGTGCTTACGTAGCCCCGAGCGGGGGCGTGATCGAGGAAACTGACCGCAATTTTCCTCTCCGCCAACTCTTTCACAAGCCGCGGGCTGATTTCGCAAGTCATGATTGCCACGCCGCTGACGTTATGAGCCATCATTCGGCGGGCAGCTTCCTGGACACGGCCGGGCTGGAAGTTGGTTTCGCTGAGGATAGTTTCGTATCCGAGTTCGCGTGTTCGCGCCAGAAACCCTTTGATGACTTCTGAAAAGAAAGGATTGTCTACGTTCGAGACAATGATCCCTAACGTCCGAGTGTCGTTCGATGCTAGACGGCGTGCGTGTGGATTTGGGACATAGCCGAGCTTTTTTACCGTAGAGAGCACTAGAGCGCGCGTGCTGGGGCCGACCTTTGCCCGTTCGTTGAGGACATTGGAAACGGTCGCGGTTGACACGCCAGCCGCCTTAGCAACGTCTGAGATCGTTAAGCCCATAGGAATCGAGAAGATCTGTCGTTAACGCCTTTTCGAAAAGCCAGGCGCCGGCTGCAAGTATAAATCAGAAAAAAGCTGCTTGACGACGGCCAACTTATTGTAGTTCAATGCTGGGAAATGTTAAGCGCTTAACTTTGTCTGTGGGAGGGGCCATGGAACGAACGCTGACCGTGTACGCGGGTACTCGTAGAGTTGTGCTCAGCTTGATCGCTTGCCTGCTTTTGCTTGCGTTGTCGCAGATTTCAATCGCGCAAGGTACAGCTTCCCTCCGCGGCACCGTGACGGATCCGCAATCCTCCGTCATCACCGGCGCTACCGTAGTTCTGGAGAACTCCGAACGCGGACTGCACCTGCAAACGGCAAGCAATAAGGTCGGCTTGTATGAGTTCTTGCAGGTGCCTCCAGGCACGTACCATCTCGCTATTTCGGCGCCAGGATTCAAGTCACTTTCAAAAGAAAACCTCGTTTTGGAGGTCGCCAGTCCGGCAATCTTCAATGCTACTTTGACGGTTGGCGCGATTGCAGAACGGGTTGAGGTGACGAGCGAGGCACCTGTCATAAACTCTAGCGATGCCACGCTGGGTAACAACTTCAATAACAAGCAAGTGCTTGACCTGCCATCGGAAGGCCGGAACCCGGTCGAATTGCTGAGCCTGCAGCCCGGCGTCACTTACACCGGCAACCAGATTGACCCCTCTGCGGATTCTCGGTCGGGCTCGGTGAACGGCGCCCGCAGCGATCAGACCAACCTGACCGTGGATGGCCTCGATAATAACGACCAGCTTCTGGGGCAGGCCTTCACCGGTGTGCTGCGAGTGCCGTCGGAATCCATTCAGGAATTCCGCGTAACTACATCCAGTTCAAACGCTGACACAGGCCGCTCTTCCGGTGGGCAGGTCGCATTGTCCACTAAGAGTGGAACGAATTCGTTTCATGGTGCTCTTTATGAATACAACCGAACTTCGCTCGGGCAAGCGAACGATTGGTTCAACAAGAGGGCAGAACTCCAGAGTGGAGAGCCCAACAAGCCTGGTCAATTGATCCGGAATACCTTCGGCGGAGCCATTGGCGGTCCTATCAAGAAGGACCGCATGTTCTTCTTCCTGAATTACGAAGGACAACGGTCACGCGAAGCTGTCCAGGTCACACAGTCAGTGCCTAGCGACCAATTGCGGCAAGGGATCATTCAATACCCCTGCGACAATGTGAATGATCCTAACTGCACGACCAGCAATCCTGCCGTGAGCGTCACCAACCAGGGCGGAACGTATGTTGCCGCGTTGAATCAAGCGCAGATCCTAGCAACCGACTGCCAGACGAATTGCCAAAATGGCTCCGGTGTAAACCAAGCGATCCTGGCACTCTGGAACGGCCAGGCAACACTGCCAAACGGTAACTCCATTCCCGCGTACCCTCACTCGAATACTTTTGGAGGAGATGGGCTCAACATCCTCGGCTATACGTTTGCCGCTCCCCAACCTGCGAACCAAAACACCTATCTGGCCCGTGTCGATTACAACCTCACGCGAAGCCAGCAGTTGTTCGTGCGGGGCAACCTCATGGGGGACCGCACACAGTACGCCCCGCAGTTCCCGGGGCAGCCGCCCTCCAGCGTGTATCGCAACAACAGCAAGGGGCTTTTCGTCGGCTATACCGCCGCAATCACCTCAAACCTGGTGAACAATCTGCGATACGGGCTTATCCGGGAGGGTGTCTATAACAATGGCCTAAATCCTTTCTCCCACGCAAATTTCTCGGGAATGTCGTCGCAGATATCCTTCGCTCGCACTACGCTGGTGAATGTACCCGTGCACCAGATCGTAGATGATGTCGCTTGGACCCACGGCAAGCATACCTGGCAATTCGGAGGAAACTGGCGGGTTGTCATAAACAACCGGCAGTCCGACGCCCAAAACTACTTCTCCGCGAACACTGAGCCCACGAATCTTGCGCCAGCCGGATTCATTGCCGGCAGCGGGCAGGCCTTAGACCCGGATAACCTAGCCTCTTCAGGTTATCCACTGGTTGGGAACGGATTCGGCGGTTCCTACGATGTGTCCATCACCGACCTGACCGGAGTCTTCGGAGCGATGAATGCAGTGTACGCACAAGACAAATCCGGGACCTCCACTCCATCAGGAGCCCTGATTTCACGCCACTTTAAGGCGAACGAGTTTGAACTGTACGGGCAAGATGTTTGGCACGTGACTCCCAACCTGACGCTGACATTCGGGCTACGCTACAGTTTGTTGCAGCCGCCATATGAGACCACTGGCAATCAAGTCACTCCGTACGTCCAAAATGCCAGCGGCAGCCTGACGCCAGGGCTAGGTTATTTCTTCCAGCAGCGCGCGAACGCAATGAACCAAGGCAAGACCTTCAACCAGCCGATCGTGTTTCAGCTCGGCGGCCAAACAAATGGCAAGCAGCCATATTGGAATTGGGACTACAAGGACATCTCTCCGCGCTTTGCTTTTGCGTGGGCGCCGAAATCGCTAAGTGGGTGGCGACGATCACTGCTCGGACGCGATGGAGCAACATCGATTCGTGGCGGATACGGTATGTACTATGACCACTTCGGTGAAGGCATCGTCAACACCTTCGATCGTCAAGGTTCGATGGGACTCACGACGTTTCTGGGGAGCGAGCCGTATGTGGAATACCCCAACTGTGCCGTGCGATTCACTGGCCTGACGTCCATTCTCGGTACAAACGGATGCCCGATTCCGCCGAATCCTAATCCGGCACCGCAACTTCCGTCGGCCCCGCCCCATGGCTTCCCCTTCACACCTCCGGGAGCTGGACAAAATGGAGGCTTCGCCTATGGGTGGGGACTGAACGACCGCATGAAGACTCCCTACTCTCACGTGTTCGACCTGTCGATCTCACGTGAGCTGCCGCAACGATTCAGCATCGAAGTCTCGTACGACGGGCGCCTTGGACACCGACTGTTGCAGCAATTAGATCTGGCTCAGCCGCTGAATATCAGGGATCCAAAATCTGGCCAGACGTACTACCAAGCTGCACAACTTCTTGCCAAGGCCGCGGCTGCAAACACACCAGAAAGCCAGATTCAGCCGCTTCCATTCTGGGAAGCTTTCTTTGGGACGGGTGCTCAAAATCAGGCAGCCGGTCCGGGTGGCATTAGCGGCTATGCTCCCGGGATTCCGGCCAATCCCACTGCAACCCAGAACATCTATGACCTCTACTATTCATATGGGGTGAACCAGGTCGGCGCCTTGCAAACGCTGGATACCCTCTGTTTTCCGGGCTGCGCGCAGTTGGTTGGACAATCGGCCCCCACAACATACAATTTTTACGACCCGCAGTTTTCTACGATGTTCTCTTGGACATCCTCCGGTTATAGCTACTACCATGGACTGCTGCTGACATTGCGAAGGCACTCCGGTCCACTCCAGTTCGATTTCAACTACACATTTTCCAAGTCGATCGACCTCAACTCGAACGCTGAGCGCATCAGCTTCTTCGAAAATGGCGGCAGCTTGAACGCGTCAGCGACCCTGACAGACAACAACCAGGCTGTGAACGCCTGGATGCCCGCACAGATGAAGGGCCCTTCTGACTACGACCTCCGGCATCAGATCAACTTCAACTGGATCTATCAGCTACCGTTTGGCCGCGGACAGAAAATTCTCGGCGGAGCAAGCAAAGCGCTCGACACTGCGATTGGTGGTTGGGAGGTTGCCGGACTCGGGCGCTGGACGAGTGGGTTCTCGTTCACTATGTCAAGTTTCGCGTATCCCACGAATTATCTCCAGGACGCCCATGCTTTTCTCATCGGCCATCTCACCTCGGGCACCTACATCGATGCCAATGGTCAACCCAACGATTTCAAGGAGAGCCAGATAAGCCTGAACAACGTGGCATCCCAGTTCCGATTTGCCTATCCAGGTGAATCAGGACAGCGCGACAACCTCCGCGGTCCCGGCTATTTCGACATCGACTTGAGCCTCGGAAAGACGTTCAAGATCACCGAGAACCAAGCGCTCCGTTTCCAGTGGGACACCTACAACGTGACGAACGCTGTTCGATTCGACGTTGGCACCATCAGCGATTACTTGTTCTACTCTGCTACGCTGGGCGAATTCACTTCGACATTGAGCAAGCCACGCGTGATGCAGTTCGGATTGCGGTACAGTTTCTGAGTTATGAAGTGCAACGAAGCGGCAGGAAAATCGAGCTGAGGTGCCAATTCGGACTCTGAAATTGATTCGCCTAGATCCGATTCTTCCGCTAAACCCAGGGGGTTTACCTTGGTCAGGGGCCCCCGACAAATCTGAATAAGGAATGCCATGTCAGATAGGTTCAAAGGGCTGTCACCCGAAAGAGTAGTGCTGGTCACGGCAGGGGCCTCCGGTATCGGTGGTGCCATAGCCAAAGCATTCCGGCGGGAAGGCTGCCGGGTTCACGTTTGTGACATCTCTGCGGCTGCCATAGAACAATTTCTCGCCGAAAATCCGGGGATGACTGCGACACTCGCTGATGCCGCCTCGCCCGGTGACGTCGATCATGTGTTTGCTGACTTGAAGAGGCATCATGGACGATTGGATATTCTCGTCAACAATGTTGGCATCGCAGGCCCTACGACGCCCGTCGAGGACGTCACTGTCGACGAATGGGACAAGACAATCGCCGTTGACCTTAACGCGCAGTTCTATTTCACGCGCCTGGCCGTACCTATGCTCAAGGCGAGTGGCAGTGGTTCCATCGTCAATATTTCTTCCAGTGCCGCTTTCTTCGGCTTCCCACTGCGTTCGCCCTACACAGCAGCTAAGTGGGCCATGATTGGGCTCACGAAGACGTGGGCCATGGAACTCGGTCCGCACAAAATCAGGGTGAATGCGATCTGTCCCGGCAGCGTCAAAGGCAAGCGCATCGATACGGTGATCGAGCGTGATGCGCAAGCTCGCAGTATCGATCCTGAATCAGTCAGACGCGCATGGGTAAAGCAGACTTCTCTCGAATTATTCGTTGAGGCCGAAGACATTGCGAACATGGCCTTATTCCTCTCCTCCGACCTCGGCGCAACCATCTCCGGTCAGGCAATCGGCGTCGATGGATACACAGAGACTCTTTCCAATAAGTCATAAGGGAGCACGAGACGCATGGCAGAGAACATGAGAGCCGCCTGGTTCGAATCATTCGGACCGGCCCGCGATGTCATAAAGGTTGGTGAGCGCCCTCGTCCTGAACTGGGTGAAGGCGAGGTCCTGGTTCGACTCAAGACTAGCGGAGTCAATCCTTCGGACGTGAAGAAACGCGCTGGCTCATTCCCCAATCTACTGGATGGCGGATACGTGATTCCCAACAGCGACGGTGCGGGCGTGATCGAAGCGGCAGGGGCAGGTGTCGCGAAGGAGCGCGTTGGAGAGCGAGTCTGGGTCTACCAGGCTCAGTACGGTCGTCGTTTCGGTACTGCGGCTGAGTACGTAGCGCTTGACGCGAATAGGGCGGTAAATCTTCCGGACAAGGCGTCTGTCGAGATTGGCGCCTGTCTTGGTATTCCAGTGATGACTGCGCATCGCTGTGTTTTTGCGGACGGTCCAGTAGACGGACGCATCGTATTAGTTACTGGCGGTGCGGGCCGTGTGGGGTATTACGCCATCCAGTGGGCAAAATCCGCGGGGGCAAAGGTCATGGCAACCGCGAGCAACGCCGAAGACGAGCAAGCCTGCCGGACGATTGGCGCCGATCACGTGATCAATCATCGTGAGGTCGGCTGGGGTAAGCGCGTGAAAGAATTAAATGCTGGCGTTCCAGTCGATCGCGTGATCGATGTGGAATTTGGAGCCAATTTGCCCGAAGTGCTGGACTGCATCCGCATTGGCGGAACGATTGCGACCTATTCCTCCACGCAAGTCACGGAACCCAAATTGCCTTTCTTTCGCATGATGTATCTCGACCTGACCCTGCACTTCGTGATTGTCTACGCGATGCCGGAAACTGCCAAGCAGCAAGCCATCGAAGACATCACGCATTTTCTAGCTGGCGAACAACTACGGCACCGGATATCGAACGTGCTGCCACTCTGCGAGTTGGCCCGAGCGAACGAACTGATCGAGCAACGCGCCCTGCGCGGATGCGTCGTCGTGGACGTGGAGGGCTGATGGTCAATCGGAGGCGGCGGGTCGAATTCGAGCGGTTCCCCGTGAATCCTGCTTTTCTGATTTGCCTGCTGTTGATTCTTCCCTCGGCTGTGTCAGCCAAGGCAGACGCAAAAGGTTTTGAAGCGCGGGTTCCAACGGAACAGGGCGCAGTGGAAGGGTTTGTCCTCAAGGACTACGGTGTCGTCGGTTGGCTCGGGATTCCTTACGCGCAACCTCCGCTGGGAAATCTGCGCTGGAAGTCTCCCAAAGATCCAGCGGCCCGCAAGCTGTTGCTCAGAGCAAAGTCTCACGGCCACCCGTGTTCGCAGAGAGATCCGAAGTCGAGCGAAGACTGCCTCTATCTCAACATTTGGAGGCCCCACACCAAGGAGAAAAACCTACCGGTCTTTGTATATATTCACGGCGGCAGCAACATCGACGGTTCCGGCGAAGGTTCGTGGTACAACGTCGCACGGCACTTTAACGTCGTTGTGGTCACGATCAACTACCGTCTCGGGCCGATGGGCTGGTTCCTGCATCCAGCATTGTTGACGGGCGACCCGAAAGACGACTCCGGAGACTTCGGCACCTTAGACCAGATCAAGGCTCTCGAATGGGTACAGAAGAACATTGAGAACTTTGGTGGGGATAAAACGAACGTCACGCTGGCAGGCGCTTCCGCAGGTGCACAGAACGTCAGCTATCTGATGCACTCCGGGTTGGCAAAGGACCTATTTCAAAAAGCGATCATCGAGAGCAACTACCCGGGGATTCGCCCTGTCAGCGCCGCATACAAGTCATCGAAGCAGGTGCTGTACAACCTGTTGGTCGCGGACAAGATTGCAGCCGACACGAAGGCGGCCAGGTCTCACGCCGACAGAATGACGAAGCAGGAAATCCGCGATTATCTGTATAGAAAGTCGCCAGCGGAAATTGCTAACGCTTATTCCAGCCCTGATTTGGGCCCAATCAACTGGGGAGACTTGTTTCGCGACGATATCCGAAGGGGAACCGATCATCTTCCACCACCCCTTGTTCAGAACACCGACAACCGGCCGGAGTTCGTTTATGCAATCGGAGATGGCTATGTGCTACCCAAGGATTATCCGATTGCCGATTTCTCGAAGGGGCACGTGTTTCCGCGGCCGTTGATCGTGGGCACCACCAAGAACGAAAACAACACGTGGAATTCCACGTGGCCCTTCAATTTCCAGGAAGGAAAATCTCTTACCGCCCTGGTGGAAGAGGCGGTGAAAGAAACAAATCCGAACTACCAGCACATGCAGAAGTTTTTCGACATCGTTGGAGAACACGATTCCGAGACCTTCAAGAGGAACTACAAATTCGGAACTGAATTGCTCGACGAACTTGATACCTACTTAGGGTCGCAACTGCCGGCGCGTCATTTAGCCGTGAATACGAAAAAGACTCCCGTTTATGTCTACCGTTTTGACTGGGAATCCGATCCCGCCAAGGACTACAAAATTCCTTTCCAGGATGCGTGGATTTTCTACAATGGGTCGCTCCACACCAGCGAGTCCGACTTTTTCTACCAGACTTTTTTCGGGTTGCCCACGGACAAAACAGAAACGGAATACAAGTACACGACTGAAAACCTGGCGGGCCGAAAAGCTTTGTCGCTAGCCATAAGACCATACCTTTACGAATTTCTGCACAACCGTGCAGGCCGCATCGAGAAAAACAACGACCAGCCGGTCGAGTGGAAACCGTGGACAGCTCAGGCGGAACAGTTCATCGTATTCGACGCCGATTACGCCAAACCAGACATACATATGACGGCCAGCGGCATCGCCCGCACGCCCGAACAGCTTTATGCGCTGCACGAGGCAAATTCGAACCAGGCGGTACGTGACTGGATCGACTATTACGTCTTGTGGTCGTGGCAATGGAACTGGTATCGCGAATCGAAGTCGGGTCACTTCGAAACCGCACCAGGTCCCAACTCGCTGTTTGATCCGGCAACACCTTAAGTCTCATTTAGGGTTTCAACGCGTGCGGAAGGAGAGCTTTTGTCAAACGAATTCACACAGGGCAAGGTGACATCGGCAAATCGGCTCATCCTGCTCCTCGCTCTGGCGCTCTTCATCAGTTACGTAGATCGCGGAAACATAGCCACCGCTGCACCGTTGATCGAGCAGCAACTACATTTATCGGCGTCGCAGCTCGGCATCCTGTTGTCATCATTCTTCATCACCTATGTTCTGATGATGATTCCGTCCGGCTGGCTGGCTGAGCGGTACGGCGCCCGCCGGGTTCTTGCGGCTGGAATTTCTGTCTGGTCGGCGGCTACGCTCTTGACTGGGTTCGTCAGTTCATTCCCAGCGCTCATTGCACTGCGGCTGCTGCTCGGGGTGGGTGAAAGCGCAACTTTTCCTTGCCTGTCCAAGCTTATCGCCAATGGCGTTGAGCGCGATCGCGTCGGCGTAGCCAACGGCATTGTCTCCTTCGGCTATCTCTTCGGGCCGGCGGTCGGCACTCTCGCGGGCGGATACCTCATGGCCTATTTCGGGTGGCGGTCCGTCTTCATTCTTTTCGGCTGCTTGTCGCTCGGCTGGCTTTGGCCGTGGAGTCGCGTCGTTATCCATGAGACACAACTCAGCGAGGATGCTCATGCCGGTCCAACGTTTATAGAAATCCTGAAGCAACGTGCACTCTGGGGCACTTCGCTCGGAAGCTTCTCAGAAAATTACACCTTCTACTTCATCCTCACCTGGCTGCCGGAGTATCTGGTGAAGGCGCGTGGATTCTCGCTCCAGACGATGGCGACGATCGCCAGCACTGCATATCTCATTAACGCAGGCGCCGCTTTTCTTGGCGGCTGGATCAGCGACGCTTGGATTCGCAGCGGTCGCTCGGCAAACGTAATCTACAAGGCCATCATGACTCTGAATCACGTCGCCGCCATCGGTTGCATGGCGGGGATGGTTGCCCTGCCCATTCGCGAATCGATAGCATGCCTCTTCTTGTATGAAGCGATGATGGGCTTGGCCGCGCCCGGGACTTTCGCAATTTCCCAAACGATGGCCGGCCCCTCGGCCTCTGCACGTTGGGTTGGAGTGCAGAACATGTGCGGCAACCTGGCTGGTATCTTCGCTCCCGCTATCACTGGCTTTCTGGTCAATGCTACTGGACGATTTGAAACTGCGTTCTGGTTAGCCGGGATGGTTAATGTTCTTGGCATCCTGGGCTGGGTGTTGATCCTGCCAAAGATTCTCCCGATCCGCTGGTCCGAGCTGACGAACACTAGTAGCCGGGGGCTACGACCAGCTCCTGATCCGGGATGCGATCCGTAAGACGGTCGTTCGAAGCCTGTGTTACAGAGCAGGCCAAGCGCGGTCGCCGGAAATGTGCCATCGTGGGTACGCTCGGATTCGATCTGATTCTGTCGCACCAAGGGCCAATACAGGAATCTCTGAAATTTTCAGCAAAGTTCCGGCCGTAACCGCTATCACGCACACAAGGTCTGGTCTCGCTAGAATCACTCCGCAGGGTCCGTTGCCGGCATAAATCGTTTCCAATAACGCTCCGGGACTCGCGGTGCTACCTCTAGTACCGGGAATTCTCAGGATCTTGTTACGGACGCTGGCGCCATGCTGTGGATGCCTCACATCGATAATCCTCCCTGATGCCGGATCGACTCCTCCCCAGAAGCTGATCGGCTCGTCGAGCCAAAGCAGATCACCTTCCGCCTCGCCCTTTATGAGGCAGCGACCTTTCAAGACAAATTCATTAAGCCCAGAAGGATTCATCGATCGTTACTTTCCCTCGGACAGCAGTTTCAACACAGTCGGTCAAACGTGCGAATACGACCCCAATACCCAGATTGCCGGGACCGTAATAGGCCCATTTCGCCGAGTTGGTCATCACGGCACCACCGATATCGCCGAGCACTTTGCCATAGTAGGTGCAGCTATCAACCACGAGCTCCACACCGGACTCCAGCAACGGCGCCAGCATGTTCTTCTGCTCAAGCTCCCCCCTTATGTAACGGCTGGTCGAGACCACGAGACGGCTTGACTTCGACACACCACGTCCAGCGATGAGCGCAAGCAACTGCTCAAATTCAGTGAGTGAGAAGTGTGGGGTGCCTAAACAAACAGCCGTGACCGAGCCCTGCCAGGACTGTAACGAGGTTTTCGCAGACAGAATCTCTCGATGGCCGATGACCAGTGTCTTCGTCGGCACCTGACCATGGAGTGCTGCTTGCAATGTCGGCGCCTCGGGCGTAACCCCCACGGCGTGGAACATATTTACCTGGCCTGCTGCCGCGGCCGCTGCGCCCAGACTTCGCAACTGATCTTCCGTAGCACTCCGCGGTAGGTTTGCGATGACTGGAATTTCACCGCCGGCCTGGCGTCCGAGAACATAACCCAGCAACTGATAAAACGCGCCCTCTTCCAGCCAATGATCCGGTATGAAGTCGAGCTGTAAGACGATGTTCCCGGCTCGGTTTTCGGTCACATACAACCCAGACTGGGGAATGCGCCCGGTCAACGCCGCTGCGAGGTCGAGGTACTGGCAGGTCATGTTCGTTCTCGCCCCGATCACACTGTTGGCGAAGACAACTGCGTTGGATTCCGCCCAAGCAATGTTCTCGCCTGCTTGTGGTCGCACCGGCAGGTAGTAGGGTGCGCAAGTCAATTCAGCGAGGCAGCCCATTTGTTGGTACGCGCGAACCACAGCGCAGTTCGCTTGATACTCCGCATCGTGGGTACGCCGAGGGGCGTCGAGATCGGTGCCGCTCGCGTTTAATGTCGTCGGTATGACAACGCGGGCTCCGGCCTCTACCAGTCGCTGAATCAGTTGGAGATTTCCCAGTCCACTATGATAGCTCCCAACTACATGTGCTTTCGTCACATCAACGAGCCGATGAGCGCCTGTGTAGTCGGCAACACGGGTCAGCAACTGCATGGCCCATTGCAGGGCTGGCCCTTCGTGCCCGTCTAGGCAAGCCTCGTCGCGTTCATCGAGTTCAAGCGCCATAATTACTGGGTCCAGCCATAAACGCTGTTGGACACCTTCGTTACAAATCTGCAGATAAATCTTGACCTAGCTAGCAGCGTCGGAAAAGGGTCCCCATCCGGTTGCAATGTACACGCTTCCGCCGGCGCCAGTACGTCGCCTGTTAGTTTGAAGTGCTTTGAACCTGGGTGCAAGTGTTGCCAGCAACAGAAACTAGGTCTGTGCTAATAGAGCGGCCCGGCTATGATTCGCAGCCTCGAATGGAGCCTTCCCTGGCACGGAGTTCCAGCGACCGACTGCCAAGAAGGCCGCCGTCAGACAGAAAACATGCTCCGCTAGCCGCTGAACGAGCAACTCAGCACTTTCACCGCTCTACTTGTCACATACGCAGATTACGTAATAATATACGCATTATGCGTAAGAATGCGCCAGCACTGGACAGCCTCTTTCCGAGCGTACGGCAAGGTATACTGGCGGCAACTCTGACCCGGCCAGAAAAGTGGTGGTATTTATCGGAGTTAGCCGAATTCCTCCATACGCGACCCTCCAGCCCCAACGCGAACTTGTCTCCCTCGCCCAAAGTGCCATATTGCAGCAGCGGAAGGATGGACGTAGGAACTACTTCAAGGCAGAGACTCGATCTCCGATCTTTCGGGAGCTGAGGAGCATATTTGAGAAGACGGTAGGCCTGATTCCCAGTCTGAGAGTGGCACTTCGACCTTTTGAAGGCGACATCGTCTGCGCATTCGTGTACGGCTCAATAGCGCGCCGCGAAGAACACGCTACCAGCGATGCTGACCTCATGATCATTGGGACCGTGGGTCTGGGAGACCTGGCGCCATCTCTGCGAAAAGTGGAAAGACGCTTGGGGCGAGAAGTAAACGCGACAAACTACTCACAGAATGAATTCCGCAAGAAAGTCGCCGATGGCGACCATTTTTTGACATCCGTGCTGAAGGGCAGTCTCCAGTTCGTGAAAGGTGAACAGCGTGACCTGGACGCAATTGCTGGCAACTAACGAAGTTCAGCGACACAAAACGTCGAGGAGGGAACTGGAGACGCTGCGGGCGGTCATCCGCCGCGATCTGGCTGATGCATCACTGGGCGGAGCGTCGGCAGATAGGGTTTCGCCACTGCCTACAATGCCGCACTCCAAGCTGCCAAAATGGCGATTGCCTGTGCGGGCTATCGCGTCGTCGGCGCTGGACACTATAGGATTTCTTTTGAATCGGTAAAACTCGCGATTGGTAAAGCCACAGACCCATACAGCGATTATTTCGACATATGACGGCGGAAACGGAACGTCATCGACTACGATGATGCATTTGTCGCCACCGAGACTGAGGCGAAGGAGATTGTGACGAAGGCCAAAGAATTCCTTGAGGTCGTCGAGCAGTGGATTGCCAAGAATTATCCGTCGCTGAAAGTGTAGGCAAGCGTGTTTCGCTGCCAAAGGAACCTGGGCAACAAAACAAGGGACTATTTGGGGACTGGGGACTAAATTGGGGACTACGGTGCGTTTCCTGCAGCAACGTACAGCCGCTTAGCTAGCGCGCATGGGAGCGCCGGGCAGGTCGTTTCCAAGCAGAGCTATAAGAGGCCCAAGAGGGTTCGATTCCCCGTGGCACGGGGTCCCCGGCTCGTGCCACGCATCTTTGTTGTCCATTAGTAATGGACATGTCATAATAGTGGACGCTATGCGAGTTGGACCGTCATTGACTCCTTTTCTACAGCAGCTCCGCACCCTGCACTTCGTCAGCGATCTGGATTTCTCTCCGGAGAACCGAGGACGCGATCAAGAAATCGATGGCACCCTCAAGGTGCGCACCCCAAAAGGAAACTACTCCTTCCTCGTCGAACAGAAGCGGTCGTATCTCGACCGAGGGATACTCAATGCCCTAGTCGCTCAAGCCAAACTCTATGCTAGCGCACATCGCGAGCCCCTCTTGTTGCTGGCGCGCTACGTCCCCAGGCCCTCGGCTGAGCGATTGATCGAATCACGAGTAAACTTTGTGGACCAAGCAGGCAACATGCACCTCGTGCTCGGCAAAAACTATGAGCGTACGATCATCGGAAACAAAGAGAATACCGTTGCAAAAGAAGGCAAGCGTGTCAGCCCCGCTACAGCTCAATTGTTGTTTACCTTCGCCACGAAGGAACTAGCGGGAAGCTGGTCCGTGCGTCAACTGGCTGAAGCGTCCGGGTTGAGCAAAAGCAATGTTGCGAAGGTTCGACAGCAGTTGGTCGAGCGCGGAGTACTGCGAGAATCGGGGCACGGCTTTGATATCAGCGACAAGTCGCGATTACAGGACGAGCTGTTGAGAGGGTATGAGTTCGCTCTGCGTCCAAAACTTCTAATCGGGCGTTTCCGGTCCGCCGACAGAGACCTGGACGACATTCTCGCCAGCGTCCGAAAACCTTTTGAAGACCTATCAATTCGCTGGTCGGTAACGGGCGGGCCGGCTGCCCAGGCCCTCCAGAAGTTTTATCGAGGATTGGAACTGCCAATCTTCGTTGACTCTTTCCCTGAGCAACTTCGTCGTCAGTTGCGGATCATTCCTGACAAAGCAGGGCCAATCATTTTCTTACGTTCCTTCGGTACCATCCCGTTTTGGCGGGAAACCGAGCCCTTCCCTCTCGCGCATCCGTGGTTGATCTATGCCGAACTGATGTATTCTTCCGATCCAAGAGCGCACGAGGCGGCGGAAGAAATCAAACGCGAGTTCCTCTCCTGAGCGATGCCAGAACTTACCGACGACCAAATCGCTGATCTCCGAGTCCTGCAAAGCCATTGTGGAGCGCTCGGAGCAGAATTTGTAATCATCGGAGCCATTGCGTACCAAGTACATTTTCCAGAGGAGTTCCGGCACACGGGAGACATTGATTTCGCCGTGGCCTTAGACCTCGATGGATTCGCAGAACTGGAACGCCGACTTCTTGCAGACGGCTGGGTCCGTTTCGCAAACCGTGAGCACCGATGGCGGAGCGCCAAGGGAACGATCCTGGACCTGATCCCAGCCGGCCCCAAGCTTCGGAAAGCCAAGCAGATCACGTGGCCCATTAGTCAGTTCACGATGAGTCTGGTGGGATTCGACCACGTATTCGCGACCGCTCAGCCGGTTCAGCTTGCGCCAGATCTCACGCTGAAAGTGATCTCATCTACGGCGCTGATGCTGCTGAAAATCGTCGCGTTTATGGACGATCCGCAGCGGCGAATCAAGGACCTGGATGACATACGGGGCCTGCTTGTGCAATATGAAGCCGACAGCGAGCGAATCTTCTCGGATGTGGTGATAGATGCGGCGCTCAAGGACTATGGACTGGCTCCTGCCTTTCTGGTGGGCCTCGATCTGCGTGCGCTTTGCATTGACGACGAAGCGCAAATTGTCTACGCTTTTCTCGATGCGATGAACGAGGCCAATCCAGCATGGATGGCGTTCGTCCGCGCCAGAGGAGTTGGGGACCATGTCGAGGAAGACGCTCGCGCCCAGCTCGACACCTTCAGACAGGGTTTTGACCGGAAGGTGTGAAAGGCAGCAGAACAATTCTCCGGTATTGGTCACATCGGTCTGGACGTAAAACGGGGGACTAATTGGGGACTGGGGACTAAACGAGGGACTGACGTGCATTCCCTGCGCGTACTTACAGGTGCTTAGGTGTCATCCGTGCGCTTGTAAGTTGTTTTGTATCAGTTTCCCTTTGAACTCATAACCCAAAGGTCGGTGGTTCAAATCCACCCCCCGCAACCAAAACCCTCTTTTGGTTTCAATGGGTTGAGCCAATCTCACAAACGGACTCAACGAGTCTATGCCCGGATTCCCAGCCGATTCTTCCGAGACTATTGACGCAAAGTCTTGAGCCAATGCGGTCATGGGCACGCTTCTCCTCCGAATCTTCGCTGTGCTTCCAAACTCGGCCACTTCCCGACCGTCGTGAAGCGCACGCTTTCGTCTGGCTGACTGCGGATGGAGATGCTGTCGAGCAGCAGTGGCGTTCTTCGATATTGGTCGTCGCACAACGGCTGGGCGGACCGCGGTTGGCGGCTCGTGGTAGGGTGAACAAATGCGCTGGCGAGTTTGATGGCCAGGCAAACAGCTTCCACGACAGGTTCGAGCCATGGTCCAGTCTGCAAATCCCACGGCGTCGCGACAGGTGGCGCCTCTGCTCGCCATGGCCTCGGAGTCGCTCCAGGCGGGGCGGCCGGCCGAGGCGATCGCGCCGTTGCGTGAGGCAGCGCTGATGGATCCCTTCAATGCCACCATCCAGCACGATCTCGGCCTGGCTTGCCTTGAGGTTGGACGCGTAGAAGACGCGATTGCGGCACTGCAAGGGGCCGTCGCCTGCAGCCCGCGTTACGCCGATGCACATTTTCGCCTGGGAATCGCGCTAGAGAAGCTGGGCGACGTTCGGGGGGCAATCGTTGCGTACGATCGTGCGACCGAATTGCTGCCGTCGCTGACCGAGGCGTGGTTCCGCGCGGGCGCGCTGGTCTACACCATGGGGCATCGCGACGAGGCGATCGGGTGTTTCCGCCGTGCTGCGGCCACCGGCGGCAAGACCGCCTTCGGGCGGCTGGGCATGGCGCGCGCGCTGCTCACGGAGGAGCGCAATCAGGAAGCCGAAAAAGTGCTGCGCCAAACGCTGGCGCACGATCCCAAGAACGCCATGGCGCACGATCTGCTGGGCAATCTGCTCTCGGAGTA
This sequence comes from Terriglobales bacterium, assembly GCA_037443605.1. GTDB lineage: Bacteria > Acidobacteriota > Terriglobia > Terriglobales > Acidobacteriaceae > Sulfotelmatobacter. Next base: position 81,903 of record JBBIOA010000012.1, on the reverse strand, counting down.
TGGGCGTTTCGACGAAGCCCGCGAATGCTTTCAACGCGCGATCGCGATTGCGCCGCTGCTGGCAGGAAGCTATTACGATCTGGTGCGCTGCCGGCCCATTAGGAACGACGACGACGGCTTGCTGCAAAAGATGGAAGCCGCCGTGGCCACGCCAGGGCTGGAAGCGGCGCAACGGTTGCGGCTGCATCTCGCGATCGGCAAGGCGGCGGATGATCTTGGCGACTACGCTTTGGCCATGCGGCATTTCGATGCCGCGGACGAGGCGCGGCGGGGCTCTGGTTCGTTCGATTCGGCCGCGTTCTCCAAAGAGATCGACACGATGATTGGCCGGTGCACAGCGGCATTGATGGCGCGGGCACGCGAACTGGGCAGCTCCGATGCGACGCCAGTGATGATCATCGGCATGCCGCGATCCGGCACCACTCTGGTTGAGCAGATCATCTCCATGCATCCGGAGGCGGAAGCCGGCGGCGAGTTGAATTTCTGGAATGAGCGCGGCCCGACATGGCACGCCAGCGGCGAGGCGGGGAATCGGAAGCCGTTTCTTGCCAAAGCAGCGGCTGACTATCTGCGAGTGCTGCGCGAGATATCGCCCAAAGCGGCGCGAGTCACCGACAAGATGCCGTTTAACGTTCTCTGGGCCGGGCTGATCCACATGGCATTCCCACGCGCCATCATCATCCATTGCCGACGCGCGGCCGTCGACACCGCTCTCTCGATCCATCAGACGCATTTCGATCCGAGCCTGGCGTTTCCAACCGGAGGCGCCGAACTGGTCGCGTACTTCCGCGACTACCAGCGGCTTACCGGACATTGGCGGAAGGTGCTGCCGGCGGATCGCTTCCTCGAGGTCGATTACGAGGAACTGACTCGTGAACCCGAACCCGTCATCCGGCGGATGATCGCTGCCTGCGGCCTACAGTGGAACGAAGCGTGCCTGCGCCACGAACGCAATCCGCGGGCGGTGAAGACGCCCAGCAAGTGGCAGACCCGGCAGCCGATCTATCGCACATCCGTCGCGCGCTGGCGACGCTACGAACCCTGGCTGGGGCCGCTGCGCGAGTTGGTAGAGGACGGGCCGGAAGCGACAAATCGCTAACCACCTTGGGATTCACGTCCCGTCCGCTGGAGCTAGCCGTGTTCGACACGGGCCTTGACGTCCGCGTACGCCGCTTTGACGAGTTCGTTCAGGGCTGCGGCATTCGTGGGCACGCCGGGTTTCAATTTCACGTGGCGCATGAATTTTCCGGTGCCTTGCAACAACTGGGCTGGATCGGGCAGCGCTGCGCCTTGAAAGAACCCCACGTTTACGTGCGAGGTAAATACATTGACATAGCCGAAGGCCGCGTCTCCCAAACATGCAGTCGGGCAACCGTCATGCAAGAGTTCCCGGACTTCGTCCCCGCATTTTCGCATTACCTCAAACCATTGATGCGCGATGGCACCCACTTCACCGGAATGCTTTTTCATCCAGGCATCGATCGCAGGGGCCCGCTCCACAGCGCCATTCAATCGAAACAATTCCGTTCTGATCATCATGACGTTTTGACGGCGACCCGCTGGTCCCAGGGGGCCACACTCTCCTCATACTCCATGGGGTCGCCGAAACCTTGGGTCTGAACGCCGAGTTGACGGAGTGCGTCCAAGGCCATCAATCGGCGATGCGCGTTGAAAGTCATGATGTGGGCGAAGACACCGCCGAAGGTAAAGGTTTCCGCCGGTTCGCACAACGCGTCGACGAAGGTGTCATCCCACGCGGAGCGGTTTCGGACGTCACCGAGAATCCGATGCAGTTCCGCATCGGTCTTTGCCAGCCTTTGCAGCATCGCTTGCGGGGAGCGCTGCGATGGCGGAGGGCCATTCATATTCATCTCGGCTCCGGACAGCGCCGCGGTCCAGACTTCCTTCGTAAAGACGATGTTTTCCAGGAGCTGCCTTAGAGTCTTATTCGACTCCCGCCAAGGCAGCAGCTCGACAACCGTGGGCAGCGGCCGGTCCAATTGTTCCTCTGTCAAAGTACCCGCGTATTCCAGTAAACGCCGGGTATGCCAGGAGTCATTGCCCGCAAAACGTCGAATAAATCCATGTCACTTCCTCCTTTTATTGACGAGCCGATTGCCGACGAACCAGGTGCTAAAAAGTGAATTTTGTTGGACGCCGGCAGGTGAAAGTGGGGATCCCGCATGCGGCGGTAGAGGCTGGGAGAAATTCGAAATGCTTTTCGGAACGCGCGCGTGAACGCCTCCAACGACCCGTAGTTGGCATCCAGGGCGACGCCGGTGACCGACATTCCGGTATTCGCCAATTGATAGGCTGCTCTTTCCAGTAAAAGCCGTCGCCGCATGGCTGCCGGAGTTTCTTCAATCACGGTTCGGAACAACCGATGGAACTGGGTGCGGCTTTGATACGCCTGGCGCGCCAGATCTTGCGTCCTGGCCTGCGTGTCGAGAGAGTTCGCGACAATGGCAGAGAGGCGGCCTGCCGTGTCCTGACCAACCGATTTATTCAACGCCGGCTCCTCATGCGGACTGAATCATAGACGGAAGAGGGCGCCTCCCGCCTGATCGTACGTACCAATCTTCTATCTCAAAAGCCTGACTAAGGCGAACGAACACAGACTCGGCTGAGCGAAGGAATGGGCTGAGCCGATCCGAGGAAAACTTCAGCTCATGTAACGGAATTTTCACTCGGGCGTCATGAGGCTGTCATGAGCCTGTAAAGATTGCCAACTACGATCGCTGCGCGTATTTCCCCAATGTTTTTCGACCCCGATGTTGCAAGGGCCGATCCATGTCCCGTGAGAAAACCCAAGAGGAGAAACTGTAAATGTCGCGAAAATCTCGAAATAAGTCGCGGATCAAGCGCATGCGTCCGCTCGCCGGCCTGGTGGCAGCAGGGCTGGGCACCGCGGCGCTGGCTGCTGGCCAGTCCAAGCCGTTCCCCAAGTACGTCACCGGCCCGCAGCCGAACGGCTCGTGGGTCGTCAGCGATGGTCAAGTCATCACCCCCGCCGGGATGCAAGTCGACCTCGGCATCCGGGTCCGCGCGAAAGCCATTGCGTTGAATCCCATTCTCCGCACGCACACGGCCGCCGTGCTCACCATGGGCGCGTCGGAAGCGGTTGAGGTGTTCGACACGCAGACCGGAGTTGTACTGCAGGACTACCTCGCGCTCGGACTGGATTCGAGCGGCAGCTTCAACGGCATCACTTATTCGGCAGACGGGAAACACCTGTTATTCAGCCAGGACAGCAGCAACGTAGCGATCGCGAAGGTGAATTCCGAGGGCCTGCTGGAAGACGACGTTCAAGTCAGCGTGCCGCCGAACAATTCCTACATCTCGTGCTTTCCAAACAGCCCGATCGGCGATTATGGCAGATCGTGCGGAACGTTCTACAGTACGGGCACTTCGTATCCTGGAGGCCTGGCGGTCTCCGTGGATGGCAAGAGCGCCTATGCCCTGCTCAACCAGAACAATACGCTCGCCAAGATCGACTTGACGGCGAATCCTCCGGCGCAGGGTGTGCAGATCCGCGTGGGCAATGCGCCGCACAGCATCGTGATCAACGGCGCTGGTACGACGGCTTACATCAGCAACGAGGGTGGCCGAGCGGCGACCGAAGCGGACTTCCAGATTTACTCGGCCGGCACTCCGATTGTGGCCGATCCGGTAGTGGGCAACGCGATTACGGGTACTGTATCTGTGGTCGATCTGCCCTCCATGACGGTTACCGCGAACATCTCGACCGGTCTGCACCCGACGGGGATGGCGTTCTACGGACGGCAACTGTTGGTCGCCAATGCCTATAGCGACAGCATCTCGGTGATCGACACGCAAACCAACGCGGTGGCGCGGACGATCAACCTTGCGCTGCCGATCGGGGTACCGGGCCAGGGGCCTGCCTATGGTGCCGGGCCGAACTCGATCGCCGTCGATGCCACGAAAGGCATCGCCTACGTCGCGCTCTACAATGCCAACGCCGTGGCGGTGGTCGACCTCACCCCGGGTGTGGCGAACGCTGTCTTAGGCATGATCCCGGTGGCCTATGCGCCGGCCTCGGTCAAGCTGGACAAGTTCAGTAACGTACTGCTGGTGGCCAACGACAAGGGCATCGGCACGCGTTATTCGTTCGAGTGCGATCATGGCGTCTGCGGCTACAACACTCACCAGGACAATGGCACCGTCAGCATCGTCCCCGTTCCGGACAGCGGGACATTGCAGACGATGACCAGCCAGGTTTTCCAGAACAACCATTGGGATCTGACGGAGAACATCAAGTCGGCCTCCGGTGGCTCGCAGAAGACCAAGCCGGTCGTGATTCCCGCGAGGATTGGCGATCCGTCGCTGATCAAGCACGTGTTCCTGATCATCCGTGAAAATCGCACCTATGATCAGATCCTGGGCGACGTGGCCGCCGGCAACGGCGACGCCTCGTTGGCGGTGTTCGGCGGCAAGGACACACCGAACGCGCATACCCTGGTGCAGCGCTTCCCGCTCCTGGACAATTTCTACAACCCGTCCCGGCAGTCGGCAGACGGTCACCAGTGGATCACCGAGGCTATGGCTCCTTATGCCGACGACATCCAATCTCCTGACTGGAACCGCAGCTATCCGGGCGGGAACGCCGGCGATGCACTGGCCTATACGACCAAGGGCTACCTGTTCTCGGAGGCGGCGGCCGCTGGCGAGACGGTGAAGATCTACGGCGAATCCGTCGAGAACGATTTCTTCCTACAGCCGAACGGGGCGACCAACGAACCGAGTTGGAGCGAGTTCTACGCCGACTCGCAGTGCTTTGAAGGTGGGCCCGCCTGCGCAGCTCCCGGCGTCCCGGGCGAAAAGACGCTGTACTTCCAAAACACGGTGCAGGCAGAGTCCTCGGTCCCGGCCGTGTATCTGCACCTCGTGAAGAACTTCCCGCAGTTCGACCTGGGCATTCCCGACCAGTTCCGCGTCGATCTGTGGCAGCAGGACTTCAATGATGACGTCAAGAACGGTACTGTGCCAGCGTTGAGCATCTTGTGGATTATGGATGATCACACAGGCGGTCCGCCGACCCCAGACGCCGAGCAGGCCGATAACGACCTGGCCGTCGGACGCATTATCGACTACATCAGCCACAGCCCGGTGTGGTCCACTTCGGCGATCTTCATGGAGGAAGACGACGCGCAGAACGGCGTCGACCACGTGGACGGCCACCGCAGCCCTGGTTTCATCGTCAGTCCGTACGCGGTTCAGAACGGACCGACCGACCACACCTACTACACGCAGGTCAACATGACGCGGACCATCGAGCAAATCCTCGGTCTGCCGCCCATGAACCAGTTCGATCTGGTGGCGTCGCCAATGCGGACTTCCTTCGTTAAGGGCGTGCCGCCCGCGGCCAACTTCAAGCCGTGGACGCACGTGCCGAACCAGGTCGCGCTTACCGACGGCGTTGCCGCGAGCGTGGCCAGCCCGAAGGAAAGCCAGAAAGTGAAGGATCTGCGGGCGGCTTGGCTGCAAAAGAAGGCACAGATCTTCGCCGGAAAGCTGCACAAGCCCGACGCCGAGGATCCGGACACTGTCAACCATTTGAACTGGTATCTCTCCACCGGGTTTACGCGGCCGTATCCCGGCGAGAGCACGGTTCGCCCGCCGAGCGACTTCAACAACCCGGCACCCACCACCACCGACCTGGACGACTAAGACCAAGGTTCGCGCTGCAGAGGCCCTCTCCCCGACCTGGGAGAGGGCCTTTTGTTCGCGCGTGACAACGCTTGCGACGAAACCAGCAGGACACTAGCCTTTTCCCCTCAATCGGGTAAGATTTTGGGCATCCGCAGAACAGGATGCGCCATGAAGAAGTTCTCCTTATCCAGAGAGTCGACCGAGACCGCGCGCGTTCCGGACGGTTGCGTGGGCTTCGCCGGCTGGACCGAAGAAACCAGCAGGAAGTGGAGTTTGGAGCAACATCTTCAATCGACAGCCAGTCGTGACCTTCGAGGTTAGAGCCCTTGGAGCAGAAACCCGACCCGCAGGCTCCCATCGAATCCAAATCGCAGCTCGTTGAGCAGGTCAACAAGCTTCTGAAATCGGCGGAATACTCTCGCGCCCTTGGCTTGTTGCGAAGCTCAGGCTCGGACTTCCCCAAGGACGAGGAGCTATCCGGACTGGAAAAAGTCGCTCAGGATGGTGTCCAGCGCAAGGCCGAGGCCGATCGCCTGATCACCGAAAGCCAGGGATTGTTTGCGCAGCAGAAGCCGGCTGACGCGATTCAGCGGTTGCGGCAAGCCTACGAATTGGATCAGAAGAATTCTCTCGCCCGCACGATTCTGGCGAACGCGCTGGTCGAGCATGCAATTTCCCTGGTAGAAACCGATTGGTGGGAATCGGCGATGTTGGCCAAGCAGGCACTCGAGTTGAACCCCGCGCATCCCACAGCCAAAACGATTCGCAGCCTTATCCGCGATCAGAAGAAGGCAGGCACGGTTGAGCAATGGATTTCCCAGGTAAGCAGGCTGCAGTCCTCCGGCGATCTGCCGGCAGCGTTATCTCTGATTGCAGAAGGATTGGCGGTTCACCCCCGCGATCCCAAATTGCTTCTCATGCAGGATGCAATCCATCGCGACCAGGACGCCCGGCACCGCCAGGCTCGGCGACGGGATCTGGAAGACCTGCGACAGATGGAGAGTGAAATCGATGGGGGCGCGAACGCCGCTGCCAAAGAGGAATGGGCCAAGCGCATCCAGGCGGTGGCCAATGCGTATTTGACGGACGGAGAAATCCTCACCGTCACCAATCGACTTCTGCATCGTCTGGAGTTGGCGGGAGTCAGCGAAGCGATCAAAGCCCCGGCGCCGGATCGCGAAGGCGCGACCGTCGCTCATTCCGCCCCGGCAGTGGACGCTTCAGGGACCGATGCCGCGGAGGCTGGAACCAGCAAGAGTCCGCCAACCTCGGTTCCGCGCGCCCAGGTTCCGGCCAGGGCCGCGTTATCGACAGCGGCAGAGCCGCAACCTCCCGCGGTACCGGCTGGCAGAGTTTCTGCTGCCGAATCTTCTGGAACACCGACCAAAGCTGCAGCTCCGTCTTTGCTTCTGGAACAGCCATCGAGATCGAAGGCCACAACGCTGATCTTGATCTCCGCCGCCGCTGTGATCCTGGTTGCGGCGACTTTCTTCGTCACGCGAAGGCATTACGCCCCACCCGTAGCGAGTTCCCCATCATCCTCTCCGGCAGCCGCGGCGTCCGCAGCGCCTGCGCCCGCCGCTCCGGTACCGGCCCCAGCCGAATCCGCTTCCGCACAAGCCAGTCCCGAGCCATCTTCGCTCGATACGCACGCACCTTCCGAACCTGACACGGCGAAAGTCGCGATCGAGGATCGGCCGCCCGCCGACTCCAGCCGCAATGTGGGCACGCTCCTTGTCGTAGCCGGTCAAGACGGCGCAAGAGTCTTTCTCAACGGAAAGGCGCAACCGCAACTCACTCAATCGGGCCAGTTGCGTCTCCCGAATCTCGAACTCAAAGATTACGTCGTTCGAGTTTCCAAGAGCGGGTTTCAGGACTCCGCCTCGCAAAGGATCCGCGTTCGCAAGGGGGAAGAGGCGAAACTCGTTTTTAATCTGCAGCCCCAGCCTCAACCTCCATCCAAGCCTCGCTCGGCTTCGCTGACCATCCAAGGAGGCGCTCCCGGAACCGCGGTTCTCGTCGACCAAGGTCCCATGGGCACCATCCAGCCCGATGGCACGTTCTCTGTATCCAACGTCAGTCCAGGCGACCATACCGTTGAATTGCGCAAGGAACGATTCAAGCCCCGGCAACTCAAAAAACATTTCGTTGCGGGGGAAACCGTATTGCTCGCGGCGGCAGATGCCGCGCTGGAAACGGCGCCTAGCGAATTGAAAATTACCTTTACGCCCGCCGACGCCAACGTCGCGGTTGTCAAAGGTGGTCTTCTCAAAATGGTAAGTAGTGGTGTTCCGCTCAGCCTTGAGCCTGGCACCTATACACTTACCGCGCGGACGGCCGAGAGGGTCACACGCTCGGCCACGCTTGAAGTCATTGCCGGTCAGTCCAAGAGTGTGAATTTGTTCCTTGCGCCGAACGGAATGACGAAGTGGGAGGACCCAGGTGGCTGGAAGCAAGAGAAAGACACCTTCACCCGCAAGGGAGGGGACTTCGTCCTCTATGGAGTCGTTCCTGCCGCTGGGACGTTTGTCTTTTCCGCGACGCCTGCCAAGGGCCGCGTCTTGCAGTGGGTGCTCAATTTCGTTGACTCCAGGAATTACGTCCTGCTTCAAATCGACGACAACAACTTTCACCGCAGCGTCATCCGAAATGGGCAGAAGGCGGACGAGATCATGGTTCCGCACAAGGGCGAGAAGAAGGGGATTCGCCAGCTGCAAATCCGCGTGAGCTCGACGGAAATTGTCCACCAGATTAAGAACGGCGACAGTTGGACCGTTCTGGATCGCTGGACGCAGCCCGGAACAAACCTCAGCCTGGGCAAGTTTGGCTTCTACATACCCGGCAACGATCAAGTCGCGCTCTCAGGCTTCGCTCACTACCCTGATCTGAACATCCGCTAGGGACTGGGACTCGTCGTGCCATCCTGCCTTGCCTTTTCAAACGCTGGCCGAAACATCATCTCGATGGTCTGGTGGCTTCGGCCACGTTTTCTCATCGCGTCGGGGTCGGCACGCTCGATGCAGAATGGGGTGGATTGACCAGCGCGTTCGCCGCGTTGGCGGCCAGGACCCAGCGGCTGGCCACGTCGATCACGTATTCGTCTTCGAACCAGAGGAATCCGAAGTCGTCGATACACTCCGGGAAGTTGGGCTTAATAATGATGTAGCCGGGAATCACGCCACCTGGAATGAAAGTATTATCCGCACGATTGTTCCCGTAGGCTTTCAGCTTCGACACGGTTCCGACCGAAGAGACGTAAGAGGTACTCGAGACTGGGTGTGTGCCGAGGATATAGTTGGCAGCGCGCAGCGTGTATTCAGGACCAACGATTTCGGGAAACGCTTTGTGCAGGAAGTACATCCGCACGCCCAGGTTGACCACCTCCATGGATCCACCCCAGCCGCCCAGGCTTGGTGGTACCGCGAAGGGAGTCGCTGAGAGTTCCTTGTCGAGTTCGGCGACGTGGGTTCGGACGGCCGCTTCGACCTGCTGCTTGAAACCCGCGTCCATGTATGGAAGGGCCAGCACGGCCATCCAGCCTCCCCTGCCGAAATGCTTCTGAGCCTCGGGAAACATTTCGACAACGCGCGTTTTATAAATTTCGTTGCCATTGGTGGCGATCAACAATTGCAGAGTCGCTTTCCACTCCTCGTTGCGGACCATCTGCTCCACAAATTCCTTTGAAATTCCCCATCCCGGGGGTACCTGCGCGGGAGTGGGGTGTGCGCGTTCTTCCGACCACAAGTGAATAGCGTGGTCGAGGCACTCTTTGGCGAGCGCGTCGTCCCAGCCTTTGAGCGCCTGCGACGCGGCGGCGAGTGCGGCGGCGGCGCCGTATTGCAAGCGAGGTTCTTTGGTGGTGAAGGCCAGGCGATCATCGGGAAGACCAGAAAAATCACCTTGCACCTGGTGGGGGTCGAGTTTCGCATCGTAGATGCGGCCGTCGGTTTTCGACGCCGCGTCGCCGAGATGGGTGTACTCCCGGAGATTCGGCTCCATGATTTCCGGGATCGGATGACCGATGGACTTGATTTGTCCGAGCACCTGCAGGACTCCGTGCCTGACCTGCTGTACAGCGTCGGGGACTCCATCGGGCCGATGCATCTCGACGGTGCGCGCGGTCTCGTCGACCGTGAGTTCGTCCCACTGCAGGTTGAACTCTCTGTAGGCGAGCGCAAGATCCTCGATGACGGCGTACTGACTCTCGGCGCGAATGTCGTAGTCGCCGGCGTCGTACCAGCCACCAACATTCAATCCCGGGATGTGTTGACCTGCCTGGAAGGGCGAGTCGGTATTCGGTCCCATCCAGGCGCCGTCGAAATGTTGCGTATGCGGGGCTGCCTGGCGGGCGTCGTCGAGATGCGAAATGCCATGCCACAAGCGATAGCCCTCGCGCACCGAGACGTGGTCCATTTCGACGGCCAGGTACCCGTCGAGAGAAGATTGCCAGGCTTGGCGGTAAACATCTTTCGAAATGGGGAACAGATCGGTGCGGTGGCTGGCGTATTCGATCGCGTAAAGGCCGGGATCTTTGACGGATGAGAAGTCGAACTTCGCGTAGGTGTATCGCAGCCATGGTGTCGGTTCGGAGACGGGTCCCTCGAAAACCTGCTGGTAAGAGCCGTCGCTGATGAGACGCACGAGTTTTGCTGTCCGGGGCGCGTCGAATTTTGGATCGAGCTCGAGGATCGCCACCTTGGGAAAGTCGGGAGCATAGCCAACTTGGCTGTGCGCAATCATGGGCGGACGCGTCCAGTTGGGGATAACGCTTGGGCGAATGTGCCATACGACAGCGCCCTCGGTCTTGCCGGAGGGAATCAGGGTGCGGAGCACAAACCATCCGTTCTGCGCGCGATTGCGTCCGTCGAAAAGCGAGAGAGGGCCGGTATCGGAAGTGATGCTGATGCGATGCAGCGGATCTTCCGGCGCGAAAAGGATGCTGTTGCCGGTGACGATGGGAAGCGGCTGGGTGTAGCCCTTAGCCTGGTCCCATTCCTCCTGATAAGACAATTTTTTAGGATCGTCCGGAGACCGCGGCACCTGGGTCATCTGCGCTTGAGGGCTGCGCGGGAACACTCCGAAGACGCGGTTGTCGACGGCGTACGTTTTGTCCAGGTAAATCGATGGCAGGAACTCCAGGTTGAATCCGGCGCGGCCTGCGAGTTTTTCGGGCAGGGGCTTGTCGAGATGTACGCTCACACGCACGCCGCCGGGTTCGGCGGACACTTCCAGGCGATAGTCCATTTCATAGGAGGGGAAGGACAGGTCGGCGCTCAGAAGGTTGTGATCCTTGTCGGCATGGCGGCTCTTGAGTTTTGCGACCAGATCCCACTGCTCGGGAGTTGGCATCAGGCGCACATCGCCGTTGGTGGCGATGCGTTCGCCATGAAGAATCATCTGCATGGCGGTGTTCTTTTCGTCGACGAACACGGGGTGAAACGTACTGTCATAGAGCATGACGTCGAAGCCCTGCGTGCTCAGGTAATCGTTGTCGGCGACCTGCATGGTGAAATCCTGACCGGGCAAAGGCAGGCAGGAAAGGAGCACGGCGAATAAGCCAAAGGGCAGGCGGGCAAAGAACGACTGAGTAGACATGAGGGATCTTCCAGCCATGAGAGTAACGGAATCGGCAGCACGATGCCAGACTTCTGGGGGACGGAAGCTCGCAAGGCTGCGCTTCTCCGTCCCCCGACAAGACGAACTCTAGTCAACGCTCCACGCGGCGGAGAATCACCGGAATACTCTTGGGCACCGACCACGTTACATCGATCGAAGGATCGGAACCGTCGGGCGCCGGGCCGATCGCGGGCCCTCCGGGCTCGGGCTTCGGGGGAGGCGTGTTATCCCAGGGAAGATTGATCGAGCGCTGCAGTTCGATGCGGTCGCTCTTGACGACCCCGTCGAACTTGCTTTCGGCGCACTTGAAGCTGATGTGATCTCCGTTAACCGCGCCTTCCACGATGGTGAGAGGCACATCGTCGCCGCCGAAGAATCCGGCAATTCCTTCGATGGTGCCAGACAACGTGCTTCCCTCTTGTTGCAGGGTGAAGACCGGGTTCGTGCCAGCCATCATGGCGAGGAAGTCATCGGAGCCATTGCTGGAGATGGGCTGGGGGCGCCAGATGCCGGTGACGCCGGAACCGGCCGGGACCTTACGCTCCCAGACTGCAACTTGAGGCCGCAGCGGCACTGACTTGGCCGAGATGGTGACGGAAGCAGAAGAAAGTCCCGGCGAGGTCGCTTCGACTTTGATGTCTCCCGCGGACTTGGACGATTGCACCACAGCCATGCAATATCCGGAGAACGCTTTGCGCGATGCGCCCTTGTCCGGTGCGTGATCGGTGGGGTCGCCATTGCCTACGCCGACCAATTTGCCGGACCCGGAGACGCGGAACGTGACTTCGTTGTCGGTGATGGGAACAGTCCGGCCCTGCGCGTCCTGCACCTCGATGGCGAACATGGCAACGTCTTCGCCGTCCGCTCTAAGATCCTGGCGATCGGCCTTCATGACCAGTTTGGCGGCAACGCCGGTGGTTTCGCGTTTGGTGGTCATGACTTGCTTGCCGTCCTTCCAGCCGCGCGCCTCGATCGAACCTGGCGCGTACTTCACATTCCAGGCGACATGCGAATCTTTCTTTACATCCTTTGCGCCGAGGCCCTTGCCGTTCAGGAATAATTCCACGCGATCCAGATTCGAATACACCCAGACCGCGATTTCTTTGCCCTCGTAACCGGGCCAATTCCAGTGCGGAAATAAATGAAGGACGGGTTTGTCTGTCCACCAGGACTGGTAGTAGAAGAAGCTATCCTTGGGGAAGCCACAGGTGTCGATAATTCCGTATTGCGAATTGATGTTGGGCCACCCGTTGGGAGACGGCTCGCCGCGATAGTCGAAGCCGGTCCAGATGAAACCGCCGGACATCCAGGGTCTCGCATTGCAGAAGCGCCACCAGCCTTCGGCGGAGGCGCGGCCGGTGGTGGTGTACGGGTCGTAGGACGCTACGAAGCCCTTCTTCGGATCGGTAATGTAGACGCCGCGCGTGCCAACGGCGCTTACGGTTTCGGTGCCCATGACCGGCGTTTCGGGATGCTTCTTGTGAAATTCTTCTGCGGCGGGGTCCATGTAGTTGTAGCCGGCGACGTCCCCCACCGCGAGGCCGCCCGCACCGATCGCTCCGGCCGGCGCAATGGAAACGGGCCGCGATCCGTCGTGGCGCATGGCCACCGCTTTCATGGCGCCGAGAATGAGAGCGCCCCGCGCGGTGTTCGCCTGCCCTTCCTCGTTGCCCATGGAATACATGAAGACGCTGGGGCGATTGCGGTCGCGGCGCACCAGATTCTCAAACTGGCTCAGACCTTCCGGGTTCGAGGACATCATGCGGGTTTCGTCGAAGACCAGCATGCCGAGTCGGTCGCAGGCGTCGAGCAGTTCGGGAGTCGGCGGATTGTGCGAGGTGCGGATGGAATTGCAGCCCATCTCCTGCAACTTGCGGACCCGGTAAGACTGCACCGAGTCGGGCAGGGCAACGCCGAGGCCGGCGTGATCCTGATGATTGCAGGTGCCTTTCAGTTTGACGGGCTGGCCGTTGAGCAAAAATCCTTTTTGCGCGTCGAACCCGACGGTGCGAATCCCGAATGGAGTTTCGCAGCGATCGACCACTTGTCCGCCAACTTGAGTTTCGGTGACCAGTCTGTAGAGATTGCGTTCTTCCAACGACCAGAGAAGAGGTTGCTTGACGACGACTTCCTGACGGTAGTTCTGCTCAGAACCTACGCCGACAGACGCGGTCTCGGATGCATTCTTCGCAACCGGCTGGCCTGAGGGATCGAGAATGGTCGAGATGACGCGCGCATCGCGGGATTCCGCTCCGTCATTCCGCACTTCGGTAAGAATGGAAAGCGAGGCTTCGCCGGGACGGATCTGCGACTTCACAAATGTGCCCCACTTCTTCACGTGCAGCGGGTTGGTCTTCGCCAGCCAGACATGGCGATAAATGCCGGCACCTTCGTAAAACCAGCCATCGCTCTGGGTGGCGTCAACGCGTACCAGCAGGACGTTGCGCTGGCCGACGTACGCGAAGTCGGTGACGTCGAAACTAAACGGATCGTAGCCGCCGCTGTGCCGGCCAATGTAGAAGCCGTTCAGCACCACCATCGCTTCGCGGTAAGCACCATCGAACTCGATCGTGATGCGCTTGCCCGCATCTTCAGCGGGGATATCGAAAACGCGCCGGTACCAGCCAACGCTGGTCGCGGGATATTTCCGCCCCAGGGGGTAGAAGCCCTTGTTCAACAAGGACGGATCATTCTGGAACGGCAACTCGATGGCCCAATCGTGTGGCAAATCCAGGCTGCGCCAATCGCCGTCGTCAAAAGAGAGCGATCCTGCGGGCATGAAGTTTCCCGTCTTCTGAAAATTTCCCCAGGTTGAGCCGCCGTAGCCGAAATCTTTGCTGGGATCGTCGGCGTGTCCGAAGTGAAAGCGCCAGCCGAAGTCGAGGAGTAATCTCTCGCGACCGGCGCCCTGGCCCGGAGACACTGAATTGTCGTCCAGCGGGAGGTTGCCGGAATATTCAGGGACAACGTTGACCGCTGCCTGCAAAGGACCGATTCCTTTGGTTGCAGCGACCACGGCTGGCGCCAGCAAGCTGGCTTTAAGAACATCGCGGCGAGTCGGCATGATTCCTCCGGGTGATCGTCTCGAGAGAGATGCGCGAGGCGAAATCCACTTGATGCGAGTGAGATGAAGGCGACGGCAGTATACGCTGGCAGTTCGCGGTCAACAATACGGCGGATCACAAGCGCGAAAAGATAAGCCGTCTCAAGTTCGCCAGAAGGATAGCGAGCGTCGCGTGTTGGACTTACTTGGCGGGCTTCGCGGTGGCCGCAGGTTGGACGATTCCGCTGCCTTCGCGAATGGTGATGATTTGATTTGCCTTCACCTGCGTGAAACGTTCAAGTTTCTGAGTGGTCGGCCACTTCACTTCAATTACGTCGACGGTTTGCGCCTTGCCTAATCCGAAATGAAGGCGCAGATCGCTCTGGGACATGACACTGGCCCCGCTGCGGACTTCGTCGATCTGGGAGTGATTGCCGGTGACGACGCGGACGCGCGCGCCGATAGCGGTGCGATTGCACTTGGTGCCGAGCAGCTTGATTTTGATCCAGCTCTGCTTGTTGCCGCCGTCGTTGCGCAGCAGGGATGGGATGTCGTTCATGTTGAGAACGAGCACATCGATGTCACCATCGTTGTCGAAGTCGCCGAAAGCCGCTCCGCGGCTGGAATAGTGCTGGTTGATTCCCGGCCCCATCGCAGCGGACACATCTTTAAACTGGCCGTTGCCGAGATTCTTGTAAACGATGCGCGGATTCTTGAACGTCTGGCCGATTTCGTGCCCGGCGATTTCCGGGTAGACGTGGCCGTTGACCTGAATGATGTCCGCCCAACCATCGTTGTCATAGTCGACAAAACCGCATCCCCACGCCACATATTGATTGTTGATGCCAATGCCGGAAGAGAAAGTGACGTCACTGAATGTGCCGTCGCCATTGTTGTGGTAGAGATTGCAAGTATCGTCGGCAAAATTCGTTTTGAAAATGTCGAGCCAGCCGTCACAGTCATAGTCGGCGACGCCAATGCCCATCCCGGCCTGCTCGTGGCCATTCTCGCTGTAGGCGCATCCGGAGATAACGGCGACGTCGGTGAATGTGCCGTCATGATTGTTGCGGTAAAGGATGCTGGGTTCGGAATCGACGGCGACATAAATATCGGGCCAGCCATCGTTGTCAAAATCGGCGGTGACGGCGGTGATGGAGTAGCGTGGGCCCGGTTTCAGGATTCCGGCCTTCTGCGAAACGTCGGTGAAGGTGCCGTCGCCGTTGTTGTGAAACAGGACGTTGGTGTCGCCGGTAAGGCCGCGCGGGCCGCACATCACCGGGATTCCTTTCCATTGGCAACTGGCGGACGCGCCAGGCTCCCCAGTCTTCGTGGGATCGAGTTGGATGTAGTTGCAGACGAAAAGATCGAGGAGTCCGTCGCGGTCGTAGTCGAGGAACGTGCACCCCGATCCCCAGCGCACGCGCTCATCGTAAACACCAGCTTTTCGCGTGACATCGGAAAAGGTGCCGTCGCCGTTGTTATGGAACAGGACGTTGTGTCCCCAGAAGCAGCAGAAGAGATCATCCCAGCCGTCGTTGTCGTAGTCGCCGACGCAGACGCCGGTCTGCCAGCCGGTACGCGCGAGGCCCGATTTTTCGGTCACATCCGTGAACGTGCCATCGCGATTATTCTTGTAGAGATGCGATGTGGGTTCCTGACCCGCCGGCCATTTCTCCCCAAAGCGAGTGCCGTTGGTCAGATAAATATCGAGCCAGCCGTCGTGGTCATAATCGAAAAACGCGATGCCACTGCCCTTGGCTTCGATGATGTAGCGCTTGTGATCGGTGCCTCCCCAGACGTTGGGGATGGTGAGTCCCGCTTCGCGAGCCACGTCGACAAACTGGACGGGAGACTCGGGTGCCGTTTGCGTCGACTGCAGAGCAAGGCTGCGGTTCCACTTCCACAACGGCGTGGTCAGAGCGTCGAGCAGTGTGCTGCCAAATACGACCAGGGATGAACCGAGGAAACGGCGGCGGGGGACATTCATTTCGAACTCGGGATCTTCGGGAACTGGCGCGGGATGATGCCGGCGCCTTCTTTCACTGTGATGATCTGGTTGATGGGAACTTTTGTCAATCGATCGACCTGCCCGCTCGGCCAGGTGATTTCGAGCGCATCGATCTTGGCCCGCTTGGCCAATCCGAAGTGGATACGCGGATCGCTGGCCGACATGTAGCTCATGCCCCCCTTGGCCTGCTCGACCTGCACGAAGCCTTGGGAACTCAGCTTGAGCGAAGCGCCGATGCCATCGCGATTCGATTTTGTTCCGACCAACTGCACGGTCAGCCAGTTGTTGGCGTTTCCGCCGTCGTTGCGCAAGAGAGAGGGGAAGTCGCCGCGATTGTTGGTGACGATGTCGATATCGCCGTCATTGTCGTAATCGGCGGTGGCGAGGCCGCGTCCAACGACTGGTCGCGTGAAGTCCGGACCCAGCAAATCCGATACTTTATCGAATTCGCCCTTCCCTAGATTGCGATACATCAGCATGGGTTCCCGGTAGGAAACCTCCCCGTGATAAAGCGCGACATTGTCGAGCATGGCGCCATTGATTTGCACGATGTCGTTCCAGCCGTCGTTATCGTAGTCCAGGAATTTCGCGGCGACGCCGCTTAGTAGTACCGCTTGATTTCCGATGCGGGAACGGAAGGTCTCGTCGGTGAAAGTGCCGTCCTGACTGTTGCGATACAGACGATTCAATTCGAAGTCGAGATGCGTGATGTAGACGTCCATCCACCCGTCGCCGTCGACGTCGGCCGCATCAATGCCCATGCCGGCCTCATAACGTCCGTCTTCGCTGGCGGCCAGTCCGGAGACGAGCGAGACGTCTTCAAACGTTCCGTTGTGCTTGTTGATAAACAGAAAGTTCGGCCAGGAGTCATTGGCCACGGCAATATCGGTCCAGCCGTCGTTGTTGAAGTCGGCTAACACCACGCCCATGCCTTTCGCTTCGGGCTTGCCCACCCCGGAAGCGTCGCTGACATCGGTGAACGTGCCGTCGTGATTGTTGTGGTAGAGCTTGATGCGCTGGCCCTTGTAATTACCGGGATGGCAGTAGGAGCGATATCCGGGACGGCGCTCGCCACACCAGAGATTGTTCTTGGGAGTCCATTCGATGTAGTTGGTGACGATCAGGTCGAGCCAGCCGTCCTTGTCGTAGTCGAACCATCCGGCGCTGGTGGACCATCCGCCTTCATCGGCCACGCCGGCTTTGGCGGTCACGTCGGTGAAGGTGCCGTTGCCGTTATTGTGGTACAGAAGGGCGCGTCCATAGCCGGTGACGTAGAGATCGGGAAAGCCGTCGTTGTCAAAATCTCCGACGGCTACGCCTTGGCCATAGTGGCCCTCGGCTCCCACGCCGGCTTTCTCGGTGACATCGGTGAAAGTGCCGTCGCCGTTGTTGTGGTAGAGCGCGCTGCGCAGCGGGTGCGCGGGTTTGTAAAGATCGGTCGCGCCCGATTGCACGAAGTACAGGTCCATCAGCCCATCCTGGTCGTAGTCGATCCAGGCGACGCCGGTGCCCATGGTTTCCAGATAGTACTTTTCTTCCGTTTGCGTCGAGTCTTGTTGGAAGGTGATCTTGGCGCTCTCGCGAACGTCGGTGTAGCGGACCGGGATGCCTGGCTCCGTCTTCTTCGCGGATTGTGCACGTGAGAGCGTGGGAACAGCCACGTTCGCGAACACCAGCAACGATGCAGCGAGCAGGCGGAATTTCAGTATCCGACGAGAATATTGGTTGGCTGGTTGTCCCATGCTCACAAGCTGCGATCGGCAATCAAAAGTGCGAACTGAAGCATCTGCTGGCGCGCGACCATCGGGATCGGCTGATCCGCCTTGGGCGCTTCCACGGGCGTTTTGGAAAGAACCTGTTCAATGCGGCCGATGTCCAGGCCGCCAGCGCTGCTGCCTTTGAACCGGTCGAGGACTTCGCGCGCCTTCTCGATTTGCCCCGTCTGATAATAAAACACGCCGAGCGTGGAATAGCTGCCCGCCCACTCGGGCAGAAGATCGACCGCACGCTCGAGGTGCTCGCCGGCCAGCTTTGCGTTGCCCTTCATGACATTGATCAGGCCTTGACCCCAGATAAGCTTTCCAGAGCCGGGAACGCGGGCCAGGCCCTTCTGCAGCGTTTGTTCCGCGCCTGCCAAATCGCTTCCCCGAAGTTGTACAAGCATCAGAGCAAGATAGTACTGATCGTTGTCGGGATTGCGGGTGATGGCGGAGCGGAAGATTTCCGTAGCCTTTGCGGCATCGCCCATGTGCGCCTGAATGTCGCCCAGCAGAGCTAGGAACGCGTCGTCCTGTTGCCCCGCAGCCGACACGGATTGAGCCGCCGCTAACGCTTCTGGATATTGGCCCTTTCGAAAGTATGCGTTGGCCAGGTCGAACTTCACGTCGTCGGAATCGGCATTGGCGTGCAACGCATTCAGAAAGTGCTGGATGGCGTCGTCATAGAGACGGTAGCGGGCGAGCAAAACTCCAATGCCGGCTTGAGTGCGATAGTCGCCGGTGCTGACCTGATCCAACTGCGCCACCGCCTCTCGCGCCTGACTCACATTGCCGATCTTGAGATGGGTTTCGGCCAGCAGGTAAAGGTCCTGCGGCTGGCCTGGATGCTTCTTGATCTGTTCATTCAGTTCGGTGACATCAAGTTCGGAGCGCTCCCGCGCGGAAAGCTGCGAGCGGTTATCGAGATAGTCGAACAGATGCTGATAGGGCATCGGGCCGGTGGAAGAATTCTTGGACAGCGTCTGGAAAACACTGAGATCGCGCTGTGCTGCGGCAGTCTGATGAAGGCTTCTCTCCACCATGGCCAGCTTGTAATAGCCGGTGGCGGCGTCGCGGCTGACTTTTACGTAGCGGCGCAGCAATTCCTCGGCTTCAGCGTATTTTTTGTCTTTGGTCCGCAGGTTCGCCAGTTCCAGCAAAGCTTCGGAAAAATCGGGATTCGACTTGAGCGCCTGCTGGAATAGTTCATCCGCGTGCGCGTAGTTGCCCTGGCGTTCTTCAATGAAGCCGACGTTGAACAGGCAAGAAGCGCTGTGCGGATCCAGCTTCAAGCCTTCATTGAAATACTTCAACGCTTCGTCGAAGCGTCCCAGGTGCCGGTACGACAAGCCCATAAACGTGTACGAGCGGGCCGAGGGTTCGAGCGCGATCAGCGCCTTGAACTCGTCGATTGCCCTCTCCGCCTTGCCCGACATGAAGTAGCTCTCACCCAGAGCAGCGTGGAGATCGGAGCGCCTCGGAGCAAGCTTGATGCCGTTCTCGAGCAGCGGAATCGCGTCTTCGTAATAGTTCTGCATCATGCTGATGCGCGCCATCAGGAAGATCACGTCCGTATTGTCGGGTGCCGCTTTGTGGGCACGGGTCAGCAACTCAAGAGCATCGACCGGTCGGCTCTCTTCAGAGTAGACCTGGGCCAGCAGGTACTGGGTTTCCACTGCTTCCGGCTTGAGTTTCAAGGCGCGGTTCAAAGTGACGTCTGCCCGGGCGAGATCGCGTCCGCGCAAATAGGCCTGGCCGAGGTTGTGAAGGATCTCGAAGGTTTCCGGCTTCAGGGCGTTCGCTTGTTCCAGTTCCAGTTGCGCCGCTTTGAATTCCTTGGCGGAAGCGAGCACCACGCCTAGGGTGAAGTGCAGTTGCACGTCCTGCTTGTGAGCGGCGGACAGACTTCGCGCCTGCAGCAAGGCTTCCGCTGACTTGCCCGCCGCAAAGTAGGCGCGAATGAGATTGAACTTTGTTTCGACAGTTTGGGGCCGTATGCGCTGAAAGCGCTCAACCGCCGCCAATGGTTTGTTCTGGGCGAGTAAAAGAAGGCCCAGATTAAAATTAGCGTCGCGATTCGTCGGCGACGCCTTCAGCACAGCGTTGAACTCTTCCTCACCCAAATCGAGTTTCTGCTCCGCGACATACAGATTCCCCAGATTGTTGTGAGTGGTCAGGGAATTGGGCGCAAGTTGCAAAGCTTGCTGGAAGGCCTGTTCGGCGTGGGCGTAATCCTTCAGATTGGTGTACACGATTCCGAGCAGGTTGCAGGCCGCGAGGTTGGAAGGATCTTGCTGGAGCCGATCTTTGAGCAGATCCTTTGCCTCATCGAGTTGTCCGCGCTGAATCAGGTCTTGTGCCTGCTGCAGGACAGGGTCGGAGGGAGGTTGCCGCGATGTGTTTGCCGTTTGTGCGCTAGCCGCGAGGGAGATGGCCAGTAGCAGAGTAGCGGAGATACCGAGGCGACGTGGCCTGCAACCTGAAGTTCCCATTCGATGCGACGCGGTGCCCGACATCCCTGAAAGCCCCTCTTGAACCATCAATATAGCAGTCGAAGCATCTGCTGAGCCATGGTGTGCTGCGGCTGCAGTTGCAGCAATTTCTGAAGAACCTCGCGCGCTTTCGGCTTGTCGTTCAGCACCGCATACAGCCGCGCGAGATTGAGATAGGCCTGATCGAATGCGGGAGCACCTGCGATGCACGCCTGGAATGTACTCTCTGCTTCCGGATAGCGCTGTTGCTGAACCAGCAGAACTCCCAGGTTGTTGAGCGCATCCGCATAGTCCGGGCGGAGTTTGATGGCATTTCTTAGATTCTGTTCGGCCTGAACGGGATCACTGCGCCGGGCATAGAGCATGCCGAGGGCATAACTGATTTCAGGATTGCCCGGTTCGTTTGCGTAAGCGCGCTTCAGCAGCGACTCTGCGAGGCCGGAGTCGCCCTTCCGTCGATACAGGTTTCCGAGATTCAGCAGGGCGGTCCCGTAAGCGGGGCGCTGCTCCAGCGATTGCTCGAAACTGTGGATGGCTTCCTGATCGTTGCCTTCCTGCGCGGCGAACATCCCAAGATTGTTCCAGGCTTCGGGATAATTTGGCCTAAGTTTCACCGCTTGCTCGAGATTCTCCTTTGCTTGCGGCAGAGCGTTGCGCCGCAGGTACACCGTGCCCAGGTTGTAGAACGCTTCCGCATCTTCCGGTTTGGCGGCGACGACTTGCTGGAACGCGCGCTCGGCCTGATCGAGAAATCCATGCTGGAAGAAGGCGACGCCGTAAGAAAACGCGTTTCTCTGGAATTCGTCCTGGTGGAGAGTTCCTGTGAAGGGGAGAGCCTTATGCATCCGCTCCTGCGGAGTGCGCGGCAGGGAAGCCACATCTTCGACAACTTGTTTGGGATCGAGGATTCCCTGATACACCTTCACGATGTTTCCCGATTGATCGACCAGCAGGTTGGTTGGAAAAGCGAGATCGCGATGCCGGTCGAACAGATATCGATAAACGATGTTGTAAATGCCGGCGGCTTCCGCCGTCGCCAGCAGATTCGGGAAAGGCAGCGGTGCTCCAGCGAATTCTTCCATCGCGCGCGCGTCGTGCGGGTCGTCGAAGTTGATGGCGAGAGTCTGAATTCCTGTGGCGCCGAGAATCGCATATGCGTCCCGAATTCGCCGCAACTGCTCCCGGCATTCCGGCGTGCCGGTCGACCACAGGCTCAGCAGTAGGAGTTTGCCTTGAAAAGAGCGAAGTTCATGCAAGGTCCCGCTTGAGTCCGGCAGGGAGAACTCCGGGGCTGGTACCGGTTCGATGAGCCAGGTTCCCCAGGCTGACGGCAGGATTTCGCCGGTCGGCAGGTCGACGGGCGTGGCCCACGCACGCGGTGGTTTTGCGAATGCCTTGCTCTGAAAGGAGGCGTTGCCTTCGCGGAGTTCGATGCGGTGATTCGCGGGTAGATTCTCGAAGTCTTGCATCGTTCCACTCGGCCACCGGACGTTGGCGCGAATTCCGCTCGAGTTTTCCGCGAGCCCGAAGAAAAGTTCTTTCGTGTGCTGCGAGAGAAATCCCGACCCTGCTTGTACATATTTTGTTTGGCGCAGAGAACCGCAGCTCACTGTGACCGCAGCTCCGATCGCATCGCGATTGCTCTTCTCGCCGCGTAAGCGCACCGCGATGGCGTTGCCGATCTCCGTCATTGAATTCCGCAGAATTCGAACCTGAGGCGCGGTTCGATTCTTCAGAACGATTTCAAGTCTCCCGTCTCCATCGAGGTCGGCCAGCGCAAAGGCGCGACTGTCATCGCGAAGATCAAGTCCCGCGATGCCGGAGATATCAGAAAATGTGCCGTCGCGATTGTTGGCAAGAAAGACATTCCGCTCGTGGCCGTTCCAGGTCGAATCGGAGCGGATCAATTCATTCATCGCGCCCCAGCCTTGCTCATAGCCTGGAGAAGGAGAGGAATCATTCGGCGACTTGGCCACCACCTGCCGCCAGAAAAAACTGGAGACGTCGCGCGCTGCGAGGCCGGAAATGTAACCGTTTGCTACGTAAAGATCGGGACAGCCGTCGTGATCGAAGTCCCACGAATCGGTGGACCAGGACCAGCGGCCCATCTCGACGCCTGCCTTCATGGCCTGATTCTCGAACTTGCCGTTACCCAGATTGCGATACAGGGAATTGCCAGCCATGTGGCGCCGGTAGAGCGAGCGCATTTCGTCGGGTTCGCTTGGATGAAAATGCGCATCTTCAAAGATGCGCATGCCCGCCGCGACCCACATGCCCGCGGCATAGATGTCCTGCTTGCCATCGTTGTCGAAATCAAGCCAGCAGGCGCTCATGCCTGCGCCCGCCTCGTTCACGCGAGCGTCGTCGGAAACGGATGTGAAAGTGCCCTGGTTGTTGCGGTAGAGAACGTTGCGTCCGAAATCGTTGACGACGTAAAGGTCGGGCCATCCGTCACCACTGACGTCGCCCCAGGAACTGGCGAAACTGTAGCGATCGTTCTCGACATTCAGACCTGCCGCTGTCGTGCGGTCTTCGAAGGTCCAGTTTCCTGAGTTGTGGAAGAGAAAATTCGGAGGCCCATTGCGAGCGTCAAAATAGGGCACGGGATATCGATATTGATCGAGACCCTGATAGTAGCTGTACAGGCAGAAGTACACGTCCAGCCGTCCATCGCGGTCATAGTCGGCGATGGCGGCGTGAGTAAAAGAACCTTGCGGAGGTTGTTTGAAGTGAAAAGCGTCTTTCTTGAGCGAGAATTTGCCTTTGCCGTCGTTGACGAACAGCAGAGGGCCCGTCGCGCACACGACCAGTAGGTCTTGCAACCCCCGGTTCTCGAAGTCGGCGAACAGCGCGCACGCGGAAAAGTCGAGCACTCCCACGCCGGCCTGCTCGGTCACGTCTTCAAACGTTCCGTCGCCGCGATTGCGATAGAGCCGGTTCGGCAGGCCGGCTGGCTGGCACACGTAGAGATCATCCAGGCCGTCGCCGTCGAAGTCTCCGACCGCGACCCCGTTGTTGCCGTAAACGTCGACTCCTATGGCGCCGTCCAGCACCGTACGCCAATAGTCGGCTCCGTGGGCGAGTTGCGCTTGATAAGAATCATTACCGCCGAGGGCGGGAGCGGTGACGTCAGTGAAGAGCCGGCCCGAGGCGCGGCTGATCGATTCGTTCTCGAAGTTCCAGTCCGCGGCTTGCCACTCTGCAGATTGCGTGCGGGTCCACGTGGTGCGCCAGACTCCGGTCCGGCTCTCACGAAATCCGTTGGCTCCAACTCCCAGAAATTCGTACCGGATGGCCGCCTTTACGGTCAGAGGGTTCGTGCTCGTGGGAAGGCAACTGAAAATTTCAAAGTCGGCCGTTTCAATTCGTCCCAGCGCGGCCAGCCACGTGGTCAGTTCCTTCAGAAAGACATCGCGGCCGGCGAGCGGCTTCGTGATCGACTCCAGGCGCAGCACTTCCATGCCTGCGCCGGAGCGAATCGGAGTTGCCATCCGGGGATCGAGCCAGACGGATTGAATGGAGGGGCTCAAGAATGTCTGCAGGGCCGACAACCCCGTCGGGGAGTGACGAAGCGCCTCGCCCCACTGCGTAAGCTGCGCCAGGATCTCAGCCGCGTAGCCCTCGGCGATGTATTCGTCGCTGCCGGGAACGGCAAGAGCGAACAGGTCGTCGAGCGGGGATTTTGCCGGGTAGTGCGGGACAAAAGGAGACTCGGCGAACACGAAGGGAGGAACGCGGGATGAAAACGGCGCTGGACCTCGTCCTGCAACACGGCCGTAAAGCGGAGCCGGCAAGAATACTACGGGCGCCCAGGCCATCTGCCTCAAGAAGTTTCTACGGGACAGAGCGTGTTCTCGAGCGGTCGCCTTCATGCAGAGAGATTCATCGGAACTTGACTCTGGCATGCTAGCACTTCGAGTGGAGGGCAGGGCGCGGGCGGAAATCAGCGCGGAGCCGCCCCGGACGACCCGCCAATCACCAGGTCGGACGAAATTCGATATTCCCGGCCATGGGGGCTGCTTGCGGTCGAGAGGGCGTGCAAAGCGTCGGCGGCCAGTCTTCCCAAGGTTTCGCGATGAATGTCGACGGTGGTAATCGATGGATTGCAGTAGTCCGCCAGGCGTGTCTTGTCGAATCCTGTGACCGAAATATCCTCCGGCACGCGACAACCTGCATTCAGCAATCCTTTGATCACTCCGACGGCGGTCAGATCGTTTACCGCAACCGCGGCGGTTGGGCGCGGCACCAATTTGGAGATAGCCTCGCCAGCGGCGAGACCACCTTCAAAGCGCAGGTCTCCCGGCAGTATGGGCCCGGTCGCCAATCCCAGCCGTTCCATCGATTGTTCGTAGGCCTGCAGGCGTTCGAGACTGGACTTCAAGCCCTTGCGGCCGCTGACAAAGGCAATATGCCGGTGGCCGTTTTCGTACAGGTAATTGACGATCTGCTCGACGCCCGACAGGTAGTCGATGCGGAGACTGCTGGCGTAGCTCTGGAGTGGTGAAGAATCCAGAGAAGCAACCGCAATCATTCTGCGAGAAAGTTCGTGAATCAGTCGCGGACTGATCTCGGACGTCATGATAGCCACGCCACGAACCTTGTGCTCCATCATGCGCTCGGCAGCCTCCCGGGTTCTGCGCGGATCGTAGTTCGTGTCGCTGAGGATGGCGTCGTATCCCAATTGGCGTGCACGGACCTCGAAACTCTTGATCACTTCAGGGAAAAATGGATTTTCAATGTCGGAGACGATCATTCCCAGGGTGCGCCGGTCATGCGAAGCCAGGTGGCGGGCGTGCACGTTGCGGATG
Organism: Terriglobales bacterium; assembly: GCA_037443605.1. Lineage (GTDB taxonomy): Bacteria > Acidobacteriota > Terriglobia > Terriglobales > Acidobacteriaceae > Sulfotelmatobacter. The sequence goes on along the minus strand of JBBIOA010000012.1, from coordinate 56,509 downwards.
TATCCCAGTTTACGCACCGTGGCCAGGACCAGACGGCGAGTCTCGTTCCCCACTTTTCCGGTCTTGTTCAGCACATTGGAAACGGTGGCGGTGGAAACCCCGGCGGCCTTGGCGACGTCGTGGATGGTTACGCTCATGCTCGGAATTCCGCCGGTCAGGGTCGATCCGCACTCCTGCCGGCAAGAGTGCGGAGTATAGACGACCAGAAAATTCTTGACAACGATTTCGGCGGCATGATATCACCCAAACACTCCGGTCTAATAGATTTCCATTAGGATCGGGTTGAGGTTAAGCGGTTAATTCGACTTTCGGATAGCTGCTGGCGTTGGGGACCCCGAAGAAAGGCTTCGCAGAGCCCGCAAATAGGGGCTGACGAACCATCGGGTGAGTGATCATCGGACGTAAGGCCCGGTTTGCCATGTGGCAGACCGTAGTAGCTCAAAGGAGAGCTCAATGAAGCGATCGGCGTGCTCGTGGATTCTGCGCAGCTTGGTGGCGATTGGGGTTTGTGCCGTTTTCAGCTTGCTTCCTCTACAAGCTCAGGTGGACACCGGTTCCATCACCGGTATCGTGACTGACGCGTCGGGCGCGGTCGTCAGTGGGGCGAAGGTGACGCTCATCAACGAAGGCACCGCAGCCAGCCTCACCACTACCAGCGGATCGGATGGGTTGTATCGCTTCAGCCCGGTGCGAATCGGCAGCTACCGGATCGACGTGGCAATGGAAGGGTTCAAGACCGCCAGCGAAATCCACGTCACGGTCGACGTGAGTTCCAACATCACGCGCAATTTCAAGCTGCAGCCAGGCAGCGTTTCCGAACGCGTCGAGGTTACCAGCGAGGCCCCGCTGCTTCAGGCCGAGGATGCGTCCGTCGGCCAAGTCGTCAATCAGAAGAACATCAACGACCTTCCTCTGAACGGACGCAACTTCACCTTCCTGGCGCAACTGGCGGCCGGTGTGAACACCCCGGAAGCCGATACGCGAGGCAATGCCGCATCTGGCGCCTTTTCGGCTAACGGGCTGCGTCCGGCGCAGAACAACTACATGCTGGACGGCATCGACAACAACTCCGACACGGTCGACTTCCTGAACGGTACGAACTTCGTGGTTCTGCCGCCTATCGAAGCGGTGCAGGAGTTCAAAGTCCAGACTTCGGGCTTCAGTGCGGAATTCGGGCGCTCCGCCGGTGCGGTTCTGAACGCCACCATCAAGTCGGGCACCAACGAGTTTCATGGCTCGGCGTGGGAATTCTTCCGCAATGACAAACTCGATGCCGCCGACTACTTCGAGAATTTCCACGGAATCCCAAAGGGCGAGTTGCGGCAGAACCAGTTTGGAGTCACCTTTGGCGGCCCCATCATCAAGAACAAGATATTCATCTTCGGTGATTATGAGGGTCTCCGTCGTGTGCAGGGGACGATTCAAAGCGCTACTGTCCCCACAGTGGCCGACCGGAACAGCGGTTACAGCAACCTCTCTGACATCATCCAGACGCAAAACAGTAGCCTGTTGAAGGACGATTTGGGTAGGACCTTCCGCGTAGGGACTATCCTCGATCCGACGACCACTCGGGCCGTCACTCTCGGCTCAGTGGATCCGATTACGGGTCTGACGGCGACAGAGGGCTCCGGTTACCTCCGCGATCCGTTCACCTACAGTCCCACAGCGGGCGGAAATCTCTTTGGTACGGCCGCGTGTCCTGCCAACACAAAGACCTTCGAAACGAACGTCTCGGCCTGTTCGCTGAACAACATCAACCCCAATCGGCTCGACAACAATTCGATCGCGCTGTTGAACCTGTTTCCGACGCCTACATCGTCGGGCAGCGGCAGCAACTTTGCCAGCAGCCGGCCGCTATACGAGCATCGCAATTCGTTCGATACCCGCATGGACGTGAATTTCAGCGAGAAGAACCAGGTGTTCTTCCGCTTCAGTTACGCCGACGACCCCCAGTACATCCCGGGCGTTTTTGGCGGATTGGCGGATGGCGGGGCCTTCCAGCAGGGCATCCAGACCGCCCTCGCCCAGCAGAGCGCATTAGCCTACACCCATGTGTTCTCGCCTACCATGGTGAACGTTGCGCGCGGCGGATTGAACTGGCTGCACACCACGCGCACCGGTCCGCTGGGTGCCGATTCTTCCAACATACCTGGCAAGTACGGGATTCAGGGTATTCCGCAGGGAAATCTGAACGGTGGTTTGCCGGCGATCGGTTTCGGTGGTCTGGCAACGCTCGGCAGCAATGCTTTCCTGCCCTCCGATGAAGTGAGCCAGACGCTGCAGTTTACCGATGACTTCACCAAGATTTACGGCAAACACAGCTTCAAGATGGGCGTCGAGTTTCAGAACGTCCATTTCAACACCTTGCAGCCTGGCTGGTCGCGTGGCCAGTTCGCGTTTGGAGGCGAATTTACCGACGTTTCGCAACATAACACCAGTACCACAGGTATAGCCCAGTTCCTGTTGGATCCGGCTCCGTCCACCGTCGCCGGTGGTGTGGACTACGTGGGTGGTACGGACAGCGTATTCGCTTCCAACATCGCCAAGACGGACGACGAGAAGAACTACTTTGCAGCGTATTTCCAGGACGATTGGAAAGTTTCGCGGAACCTGACCGTTAATCTTGGTGTGCGTTGGGACTACTTCGGGCTGATTTACGAGAAGAATGGCCGCCAGGCAAACTGGGTACCGTACGGTGCGCCGACCAACGCGCCAATGTTCCTGCTTCCCAGCAAGGGCGACCCCGCCTCCAAACTGTCGTCTGCCTTCACCAGCCAGTTGGCGCAGGACAACATCGCGCTGAAGATCGGAGGGTACGGTCTGGGCTTAGGCAGAAATCAGAAGGCAAATCTTGGTCCACGCTTTGGCTTTGCCTATCAGGCGACGCCCAAACTCGTGGTCCGCGGGGGTGCCGGACTGTTCTTCAATGCCTTTGAGAACCAGGGTTACGGACCAAACGACGGCGAAAATTATCCGTTTGTGTTCAACTACTCGTGGTTTGCCACCAACGACTACACGCCGCTTGGGTCCAACCCGGTGCAGAATCCCAATCCGTATTCAACCTGTGCCACGGCTGGACCGGGGCACATTGCCACACTCTATTCCGGCTTTAGCTGCATTGGTCTGACGCCAGCGGCGCTTACCAACGCCAGCGGTCTCGGATTGCAAGGGTTGCAGTTCGCCTTCAAGACGCCGTACACGATTGGCGGCAACTTAACCGTTCAATATCAGCTCCAGCCGTCGATGTCGGTTCAGGCTGCGTATGTGACGACCCAAGGCCGCCATCTGCAAGCTGGTATTGGGGCCAACAACGTGCAAGCCATCCTGCCGGCAGCCATGCCCAGCGGCTTCTCGACCAACAACTACATTGCCTTTCCCGGGTTCGGTGGTGGCAGTTACCAGGCAACCGTGGGTAGCAGCAGTTACAACGGGTTGCAGACGAAGGTGGAAAAGCAGTTCACCGGAGGTTTGAACTTCCTGGTCACTTACACCTGGTCGAAAACGTTCTCCGACGCCGGCGATTTGTTGAACGGTGGCGGTATCAGTGGCTACCGCGCTTCGAATGTACCCGGATTCGGCATCGGCAAAGACCGGGCCCTTGCCAATTTCAACATCACGCACGTGTTCCACTTGAGCGGCGGTTACGCCCTGCCCTTTGGCAAGGGGAAGCGTTACATGGGCGGCGCCTCAAGAGTGACGGATGGATTCCTCGGAGGATGGAGCATCAACGCCATTGCAACCCTCGAGGGCGGCCAACCGGTGACGCTCAACTGCCCCACTGGAACTACTTCCGGCACTTCATGCTATGACCTGCCCGTCGCCGGCCAGAGCCAAAAGCTTGGGCTGCACGTCGATTGCGTGAACGGCCAAAAGGTAAACGGCATATGCAACGGCACTCCGGAGTTGAAATGGTTCGGTAACCCAGGGGCGTTTACGCAGCCGTGTAAGCTGACGTCCAGTCCCACTGATCCGACTCAGACAAGTCCCATTCCCGGCAGTGTCGCTAATTGCGTACCGCTCAATGGCTTCGGCGCACTGGGTGGAGGCCAGGCGACCACTGTTTCTCCCGGCTTCCGTCGCCTCGACTTCTCGCTCTTCAAGGACTTCAATTTGAGTGAGCGGTTCCGGCTGCAATTCCGAACGGAAATGTTCAACATCTTCAACCACCCGAATTTCAATGCACCAGGATTCGGCGGAAATGGCGTGGTATCGGTGGGAGGCTCGACCGACTATACGAATCAATTCTTCGGGTCCATCGGCTCTACGCGCGATGCTCCCTACGATCCGCGGCAGATTCAGTTTGCACTGAAGCTGTACTACTAGAACAAGTTGTCCAAGAACTCGAAGGCGCTCCTGACTCGGAGCGCCTTCGTTTTGATTGCTGGACGGCTTATCCCCGGTGCTACCATGAGGACGCTGTGAACGCTCAACGTCGGCTCTGGTGCATCGTGGCATGTCTTGGGCAGGCTTTCATGGCAGCTTTCTGTCTGGCGCAGAGTCAGAGCGCAGATCGCGATCAGGACCTGAACCGCCGATTCCAGGCCGCCGTGGCACAGTACGATGCGGGGCATCTGCCCGAGGCGGCAACTCAGTTGGAGAGCATACTGCGCGACGCGCCCAACACCTTTGAGGTTCATGAACTGCTCGGCCTGGTGTATGCCGGCCAGTCGAAGGATGCTTTGGCCGATCAGCATCTGCGAGCCGCGGTTCGCTTGAACCCGAGTTCTGCTGCTGCGCGAACGAATCTGGCGACCGCCCTGATTCGTTCTGGAAATCTGCCGGGAGCGGAGGAGCAGCTCAAAAAAGCCGTGATTCTCGAGCCACGGAACTTCGGCGCCAACCACAATCTGGGCGAAGTCTATATAAGGATGGGCAAACTCACCGAGGCGGTGCCCTATCTGAAGCAGGCGCAGCAGATCGATGCATCTTCGTACGAGAACGGTTACGATCTGGCCCTGGCTTACCTGGATACTGGCAAACCGGCGCCGGCTCGCGACGTCGTGCAGAAACTCCTGCAGTCCAGTAACACGGCGGAACTCCATAACCTGCTGGCGCAGATCGAAGAGAAGGACGGCAACTACCTGACGGCGGTGAACGAATACGAGGCTGCTGCTCATCAGGATCCGAGCGAGAGCAATCTGTTTGACTGGGGATGCGAATTGTTGCTGCATCGCACGCTCGAGCCGGCCATCGAAGTCTTCCGCAGCGCCGCGGAACGCTATCCCAGTTCGGCCCGGGTTGCTATCGGGTTGGGAATCGCCTACTACTCACGCGGAATCTACGATGAAGCCGTGAAGTCACTGCTCAAGGCGGCCGACCTCAGCCCGTCTGACCCGCGTTGTTTCCTGTTTCTATCCAAGGCGTTCGACAGTTCGCCCAGCCAGGCCGATGAGGTGATCGAGCGCTTTCGCCGCTTCGCCGGGTTGCAGCCGAACAACGCGCGAGCGCAGTACTACTATGCGATCAGTCTATGGAAGGGAAGGCGGACGAAGGACTCAAACACAGATTTCGGGCAAGTCGAAGCGCTCTTGAGAAATGCCATTGCGCTCGATCCGAAATTGTCCGAAGCCCACTTTCAGCTGGGCAATCTTCTTTCCGACCAGTCCCATTACGCCGAAGCGATCCCGGAATACTTGAAAGCACTAGAGAGCAATTCCGATATTCCGGATGCCCACTACCGGCTGGGCCAGGCGTATGTGCACACCGGGCAGAAAGACAAGGCACAACCGGAATTGGCGATCTATCAGGAACAGCGTGCCCAGCATCTGGCCGATCTCGACAAGCAGCGCGCGGAGATTCGGCAGTTCGTCACTTCCGAAGAAGGGCAGGCATCGGCGAAGCCATGAGGAAGCGCTCATTCTTCCCGGATAGCAGCGAACTCCTGGCGCACTCGCGCCGCGATTTCTTGCGTGATGCCGCGGGTGTCGCTCTGGGCAGCGCTCTTGTCCGGCCATCATGGGCTCGCGCTGCGGCCGTTCCGTCCAAGCGAAAGGTGGTTGTCGTCACCTTCGGCGGCGGGGCGCGCGATCAGGAAACCTTCATGCCGGAAGGGCAGGAAAATATTCCTCACCTGATGAGCGAGTTGATTCCGCGTTCCAGCTTTTTCACGCAGGTTGTGAATCGCGGAATCCTCGGACACTACGTGGCGACCGCCAGCCTTGCTACCGGCGTTTACGAGACGTTCAATAATTTCGCTGCGGTTTCACCCGAATCTCCGACGGTGTTCGAATATTTCCGGAAGGACCTGAGGCGTCCATCGTCCGATGCGTGGGTCGTCGCTCCCAGCAACGGTTTCAATCGCATCGGCGAAAGCAGCCATCGCTCGTATGGCCCGGGCCTGGGAGCTCGAGTGATCCTGCCGAAGCGGTTGCTTACGGCCGCGACCTCGGGCGGCAAGGGCGACTATCAACATCTGTTGCGCGATAACTACGAGTCGCCATACTTCACCCCTGATCTCGCAGGCAGTGAGTTCGAATTGCAACAGCTCGAGATGATCCTGAAGCTGTCAGCGGACGACTTCAGGACCCATGCCCAGGCTCTGTCGAGCCCGGACGAACTGTCGGTCTACATCGCCCGCCAGCTGATGCGGCAGGTCGCGCCCAGCCTCTTGTGGATCACGCTGCACGATATCGACGTCGCGCATGCGGGGGCGTATTCGCTCTACATCGAAGGCATTCGCCGGACGGATCGTTTGTGTTCGGAACTGTGGAAAGCGATCCAGACGGAGCCGGAATACGCGGGCAATACAACCATGTTCATCCTGCCGGATTTTGGCCGGGATGGCGACGACGACGCGAGCGGCAACGGTTTCCAGCATCATCGCACCGGCGACGTGCTTTCGCGCACCACGTGGATGCTGGTGGCCGGACCGGGTGTTCGGGAAGGAGCAGTGTTCGATCGCGCGGTGGATTCCACCGACCTGGTGCCCACCCTTGGTGCGTTGCTTGGTTTTAGTGCTTCGTTTTCGCAGGGCCAGCCGGTCCGGGAAATCCTGTAAGCATGAGTCAAAACGATCTCAAGCCGGAGAGGTTCGCGGGTTATCCGCCAGACGCGAGAAAGGTCGTGACCGATCATCTCGCAACGTTACAGCGGCTGCCTCTCAGTTTCCTGCCTGGGTTGCTGCGGGAGTTAATCGACTTCGACTACAAGTTTCCAGCGGAACGTCGAGCGCGCGAGAGGGAATTGGCGCACCTGAGTTCGCTGCCGGCCGCCGAATGGACGGAATGGTTCAAGGGATTTCAGCAGATTCAGCTTTCAAAAGCACTCGAAGACTTCGACTGGATCAAGTCCCCTGCCCAGTTCGTGGAACGGCTGTCGGCACATTTGTGGGCAAGCCATCAACTGGATGCATTCCGCCAGGCTTCGAACGACTATGCCGACCGCTTGCGTGCGGCCGTGCCACCCGAGCCCCCGCCGGTTCCGCGATTGGGCATCAGCATTATCGGCCAGGGAGTTGCGTCGTATGATCAACCTCTGTTCCGGAAGTTGCGTGCTCACGGCGCGTACTACAAACACATCAAGCCGGAATACGGTCTTCGTCAGCTCCTGGATGCAGTGGCCATTCGGGCCAAGGCTCATCCGTTGCCCTATGGTCACTGGTACATCGATGGGGGCGAATCTGCTGCGCACGATCCGACGCTGACCGCGATCTCCTATAGCGATCTCGAGCCGGTGCGCAACGTAGTGTTACGGAAGATGCAGGAAGAGATCGACAAACCCGGCATGGGGCCGGAAGCGTTGCGGACGATTATGGCTCAGATGCGCCCGTCCGATCTCGGCATGGACAAGCTGAACGGCGGCAAGCCGGACGAAGTTTTACGGCGGTTTGAAGTCAGCGTCTTGACCGAGGGTTCGGGTACGCAGATCTTCAGCACCGTGTTTGCCCAGTGGGCGGCGCGTGAGGCATTGCGCCGAGCTCAGCCGCTGACGTTGCTCGTGCGATTCGCTCCCCGCCAGCGGCAGCGCCCGATGAATGAGTTGCTGTCCACGGAGGCCAGGGTTCCCCCAGAGCTCGATCCCATCGGCTCGCTGGTCGATGGCGATTTTGCGGCGTACTACAACTGGCTGAATCAGCAGCGGCTGCCGGGAGCCGAACAATCCTGCTTCATCGTCTGGTTTGAAGGAAGCAACCAGGCGCTGGCGATTGGTCCGACTACGCCGCGCGGAACCGAATCCGCATCCGTCGCCGATCTGAAGCAGGTACTGGCGTGGACTTTGTGAAGAGTTAAGAGATTATGGTTTGGAATTGATGTTCCAAGGGGCCTGACCAATATGGATCGACGCACTTTTCTGCAAAACACGAGTGCCCTCATCGCGGGCACTGCGCTCTCACCTTACGCATTCTCCGAGGCATCTGCCGATTCCAACACGTCCGCCGGACGTCTACTTCTGCCGATGAACCGCAAGTGGCGTTACAGCCGGACAGTTGTCGAAGGCGGTCACGAGAAGAATTTTGACGACTCCAAGTTCGACCCCATCGTCATTCCCCACACCAACACTCCTCTGCCCTGGCACGGGTTCGACGAAAAGACCTATGAGTTTGTCTCGTTGTATCGGCGCAAGTTCAAGCTTCCGCCCGGGGCACGAGGCAAGCGCGTTTTTGTCGACTTCGAAGGGGTCATGACCGCCTCAACGGTCTGGATCAATGGCACGCGTCTGGGTGAGTACAAGGGCGGCTACACGCCATTCTCGTTCGAACTGACGCCGAATCTGGATTTTGAAGGGGAAAACGTGCTCGCCGTCGACGTCGATTCCAGCGAGCGCCCCGACATTCCTCCCTTCGGATACGAGATCGACTACCTTACGTTCGGCGGCGTTTATCGCGAAGCCCGTTTGCGGGTGGTGCCTGAGACCTTTATTGAAAATATCTTTGTTCGACCCAAGGATGTGCTTACCCCTTCTCCGTCCGTCGAGGTCGACTGTTTCGTGCAGCACTCGAAATCCGCGCGCGACTCGATGCAGTTGGAAGTTGAGCTTCGTGAAGGTGACCACGTCGTCGCCAGGAGCAAGCAGGCGCTGCCCGCGAATGTATCTGCCGCTGGCGAAGTGGTCCGGCACACCGTTCACTTGGACAAGCTGACCGACGTGAAGCTTTGGAGTCTGGAGCAGAGAATCCTGTATACGGCACACGTCCGACTAGTGAGCGGCAGTCAGATTGCCGACGAAGACTCTCGCCGCTTCGGTTTCCGCGAAGCTCAGTTCACCGATCACGGGTTCGAGCTGAACGGAAAAGTCATCAAACTGCGCGGCCTCGATCGCCATCAGACATTCCCCTGGGTCGGGCAGGCTATGCCGGGGCGGGCGCAGCGGCGCGATGCCGACATTCTTCGCAACCAACTCCACTGCAATATTGTCCGCACATCGCACTACCCGCAGTCGCGCCACTTCCTGGATGCTTGTGACGAGATGGGCTTGCTGGTTCTGGAGGAGATTCCCGGCTGGCAGCATATCGGCGACAAAGCCTGGCAGAACATTTCTGTTGACAACGTGGACCGCATGATCCGCCGCGACTGGAATCACCCCTCCATCATTCTCTGGGGAGTGCGCATCAACGAGTCGCGCGACAATCATGACTTCTATGTCCGCACGAACGCTCTCGCGCATCAACTCGATCCGACGCGGCAGACGGGCGGCATCCGCTACTTCCAGGAATCCGAGTTTCTGGAAGACGTCTTCACGATGAATGATTTCGGCTGGCCGCTGAAGCCCCCGAATCATCCGCGTTACCTGAACACGGAATTCGCCGGGCACACGTATCCGACCAAGACGATCGACCAGGTGGAACGGCTCACCGAGCACACGGTTCGCCACGCACGCGTCCACGACCAGCTAGCATCGAATCCTCAGTACGCGGGGGGCATTGGGTGGTGCGCATTCGATTACAACACGCACGGCAACTTCGGATCGGGAGATCGCATTTGCTATCACGGAGTCACGGACATCTTCCGCGAGCCGAAACCCGCGGCCGGGTTTTACAAGTCACAGTGCGAACCATCGGAGGAGATCGTGCTCGAGCCTGCTTTCCACTGGGCCCGCGGCGATGAGTCCATCGGCTTTTCGAAAGCCATGGTGTGTTCCAATTGCGACCATCTGAAGTTCTACATCGACGACAAGTTGGTCGCCGACGTCGATCCCGACCGCACGCAGTTTGCTCACCTTCGTTACGCGCCGTTTGTTCTTCAGATGAGCGAGCTGTTCCACAAATGGGGAGATCTGAGGATTGAGGGCTACATCGGTGGCAAATTGGTGATCACCAAGCGCATGTCGGGAAGAGGCGTCGACACGAAATTCCTGCTCCTGCCCGACGATATGGAGCTCGTGGCCGACGGCGCAGACTCCACCCGCGTGGTCCTGCGCGTAACCGATGAATTCGGCTGCGTTCAGCCATTTGCCAATGACGCAATTCGTTTCGAGATTGAAGGCCCGGCACAGATCATCGGAGACAATCCCTTCTCTCTGATCGGCGGGACGGGGGCGATCTGGATCCGCGCCAAAGAGTCTGCCGGCAAGGTTACCCTCAAGGCAATTCACCCGTATCTCGGGACACAGCAAGTGGAATTCAATCTCAGCGCCAGCTCCGGGGAGGCCATCTAGGCAGGAAGCCGCCGGTTTCTCTCATGGGCCCATTTCGGTTACTTTGGATGCAGGCGAACCATGCGTAATTGGACCTGCATCCTGGTACTGACATTTCTCGCGAGCCTCCTGTGCCGTCCCGTGCCGCGGGTCGCGGCGCGACCCTCTGATCAAGGTCCAAACGGCCAGGGTGCCATTCGATTTGAAGACATCGCCGCCAAGGCTGGTCTGCGTTTCGTCACTCAAAATTCTGCCACCGCGAACAAGAATCAGGTGGAAACCATGGTTGCTGGCGTTGCCTTGCTCGACTACGACGGTGACGGGTTTCTGGATATTTATCTGGTGAACGGCGCGGCCATCCCTTCGCTGCAGAAGGATTCTCCGATGTACTGGAATCGCCTGTTTCGCAACAACCACGACGGTACATTTACCGATGTCACCGAGCGCGCCGGCGTTGCAGGCAACGGGTACGGAATGGGTGTGGCCGTGGGCGACTATGACAATGACGGGCGTCCGGATATCTTTCTGGCAAACGTAACCGGCAACCAGCTCTATCACAACAACGGCGACGGCACCTTCACCGACGTAACCGAAAAGGCGGGCCTTTCGGGCGGCAAGTGGAAGGGAAAAAAGATGTGGTCCGTAGGTGCGGGTTGGTTCGACTACAACAATGATGGGAAGCTGGATCTCTTCGTCGTCAATTATTGCGTCTGGGAAGTGAACAAGGACCCCTATTGCCCGCTCAAGAGCGGCGTCCGCGGTTATTGCCATCCGAAACTGTACACCTCTCTCCATGACACGCTCTATCGGAATAATGGCGATGGGACGTTTACCGATGTTTCCGAGGAGACGGGCATCGCCGCGCAGTTCGGGAAGGGGATGAGTGTCTCCTTCGCCGATTACGATGGCGACGGATTTCTGGACGCTTTTGTGGCCAACGATACCACTCCCGCGTTCCTGTTCCACAATCTCGGGGGCAAGAAGTTCGAGGAGGTTGGGGTGACGGCTGGTGTTGCATATGCACCCGACGGTTCGACCCTTTCCGGGATGGGCTCCGATTTCCGCGACACAAATAATGATGGGAAGCCGGACATCTGGTACACCGCCGTTGAGCACCAGTCCTTCCCGCTCCTGATCAACCAGGGCGGCGGAGAATTCGAAGACCTTACCCTGGCCAGTGGATTGCACGCGACGCAGGATATGTCGGGATGGGGGAATGGCATCTTCGACTTCGACAATGATGGGTGGAAAGACCTGTTTGTGGCGCGGGCCAACGTCCTCGACAATATTCAGGAACTAACGCCCTCCCGCAAGTATCCGGAGCCGAATTCAGTGTTCCGCAATCTTGGTGGTGGGAAATTTGCGGACGTCAGCGAGTCGGCAGGTGCGGATTTCCAGATGGCGGGCGCCCACCGCGGAGTGGCCTTCGGAGACTTGTTCAATGAAGGACGCATCGATGCGGTCGTCACGCAACTGGATGGGCCGGTCAAGATCTTCCACAACATTTCCGAGACCGGCAATCACTGGGTTCTGCTGAAGCTGGTAGGCACCAGGAGCAACCGCATGGGGATCGGCGCCCAGATTCACCTCACGGCCGGCGACGGGCGCCAGCAATGGAACGAGGCGACCACCGCCGTTGGCTACACCGCGGCAAGCGACAGCCGCGTGCACTTCGGTTTGGGCAAGAGCACCCGCATCGCGAGCCTGGAGATACGCTGGCCCAGCGGCATCAAGCAGACGCTGCGTGATCTGCCCGCAGATAAGGTCACCACCATCGAAGAACCGCGCGAGTAGGATTACTGCGGCGAAGGGACATCCGGTACCGGGAGTCGGGTCGGCTCGGATTGATCTCCAGGAGCGGTTTCCGCCGATTTCTTCGCCTCTGCATTAAGACGCTGGAATGTGGCGCGGGCGCGGGCAGCATCCTGTGGGCGGCCGGCGCGTGAATACGCTGTGCCGAGCGCAGCATAGATTCTGGCCTCGTTCGGCAATCCTTTTTTCGCGATTTCCAGTTCCGGGATGGCATTGGCATAGTCGTCCGTGTCGAGCCGCAATAATCCCAGTAGATAATGTCCAAACGGTTGTTGCGGAGCCATCCTGACCGCTTCTTCAGCGTACGGAATCCCGGCTGAGGAATCCTCCTTATAAAGGACCGCCGCAATCCGCAAGCGCGCTAGAAGGTTGTCGGGATGATTTTTAATCTCCTGTTTGAACTCGTCCACGCCGCCAGCCACATCTCGAAGCTCGATCAGGGAAAGTCCATAGGCATAGTGGATGTTGGGATAATCCGGGTTCTCCTTCACGACCGCTGCCAAACCTGGCCGCGCCTCATCGAGTTTCTTTGCACCGATCAGACACTCGCTCCGGCCCAGGCGCACAACCACGTCCGCGTCCCTGGAGTCTGGCGGCGGAGGGGTTTTGCTGGTCCGGCGCAACAAGGTCATCCCTAGTAGGTTGGCGACGTCGTCGGATTCAGCGCCTCGGAAGCACAAATCTTCTAGCGCCTCCTGCGCGGCCTGAAACTTCCCAGCCCTTTGCAGCAGGATTCCTTCGTGATAGAGCACGACATTCCAGAGCCCGCCGTCCTTGCTGAGGCCGATGTTCTTGCCCTTTTGAATATGCTGGAGAGCCTGCGACTCGAGGCCGAGTTCGAAATCGCACAGGCCGAGCATGGCGTGTGCGGTGCCATTCTCCGGCTGCAGGGCAAGCAGTTTCCGAAAGTCCACTGCCGCCTTCGCGTAGTGGTCCTGGTCGTAATCAATCATGCCAAGCGACCACCAACCCTCCGCCCACGAAGGCCGCAGTGCCAGGGCGTCGTGATAGAGCTTGACCGCCTCATCGAGGCTCTCGGTGTCACGGGCAGCATCCGCCTTCGCAGCGAGTGCCGCGAAACTTCTGGGGGATGCACCGGTGGCCTTTGCTTGCGCCGCGCCAGATACCCCACTAAGGGAGGCCAATACGATCGCCGAAAGAATCGTTGCGATCAACCGATAAGGATGCAGGGACAATTTGATTGGTGTGCCTTGTGGAGAAGTTCGCTTTCGGTTCCCAGTCTAAATGAAACTGCCGCAAGGTGAGTGCATCACCTTGCGGCAGGTGGGAAGCGCCTCGCCCGAAGCGCCAATGCTCACGTTAGAAGCTGAACCGTGCCTGCATTTCAATGGTGCGCGATCCGAGTGCGTTCTGAGCCTCACCGAAATGCGGGTTGATGATATCGGTTTGGAGGTTCGTGAGATTGAGCTTGTTGAACAGGTTGTAGAAATTGGCGCGGAACTCCAGTTTCGCCCCTTCGCCCAGAACCTTCATGGGAGGCAGGCCGAAAGACTTGCTCAGAGTTGCGTCAACGTCGAAATAGCCGGGGCCCCGGAAGGAATTGCGGGCAATTCCAGGAGCGGTCGGTAAAGGACCATAGGGTTGCGAACCACCGCTTGGACACTGTGCTGTCACCGGACCGGCGAAGAGACAGTTGAAGTAAGTTCCGGCAACCATGGCCGGTTGCGTGAAGGAAGATTGTGCATTGATGCTGGCGCCACTGCGGAAATTCGGCTTGAAGCCGCCGCTATAGGCCGATGGAATCATGGTGCCCGGCCCGGCGTCTTGATTGGGACCACCCCCGGACGGGCCGAAGTTGAAGACTGGTTCACAAGGTCCCGGGTTGCCATTGTTGACGCCCGGGATGGTGCAAGTGGCGGATATCTCGTCGATACCGTACCCCGGAGTCCACGGGAAACCGCCGTGGGCGTTCAGAATCCCAGAAATGCTCCATCCTCCTGCGACCCGTTCCAACCACGAGCGGGTGCCGTGGAAGATCGTCGGGGACCAAACTCCGTACATCTTAAAGGCATGACGCACATCGTAATCGGAGGTAGCAAACTCGGTAGCCGGGTTCCATTGATAGTAAGGACCCGCGTAGGCGTTCGATCCGGGATCCACGGTGTGACTGAAGCGATACTCTGTGTCCAGCAGGAAGGACTGGCTGAAAGCATGCTTGACTCCCAGCAGCAGAGCATTAAAGTGCGCATTCCCGTTATCGGAATACAACGCGATACCGTGGATAACCGGATTGAGCGCAAGGTTGTTGGCGGTGCCAGGGTTATAGAGGTTGTAGTGCGTGGTCAAGTGGCGTGTCTGGCTGCCCTGGTAGCCAACTGAAGCCACCCACTGGTGACCCAAGTCGTATTCGCCGCCGAGTGTGTAATGGAACGTGTAAGTTGTCGGCCAGTTGGCATCGAATGCGGTCAGGTCAGTGCAACAAGTGGTCGGCAGATTGGTGCCCGGCGCAAAGTTCGCTTTACCAGCGGGGTTGGCCGTCCACCCGAAGGGCGAATGGACGTTAGACGGGAATGCGCCGATGTACAGAATCTGACTTCCGGTAAAGCTCGGCCCATTCAGTACAAACGGCGGATTGAAACGGCCATCCAATGAATTGGACTGGGCGATGCCATTGTAAGCGACGCCGATGCCGCCCCGAAGAACGAGCCGGCTGCTGAAGTCGTGCCCAGCGATCTCCCGTGGACTCCATGCGAAACCGAGTTGTGGACCGAAGTTCGCTTTTTGTGCGTTGTACAGGCTGCCGCCCGTGCGGACTTTTGTATCCGTGAAAAGACCAGAGCCGCTACCAAGCGCGACCGAAGCCAGGTGGTTCTTGATTTCCGAAATCGGGCCAAAATATTCCCAACGCAGGCCCGCAGTTATCGTCAAATTGGACCTGACCTTGTAGTTGTCTTGGAAGAAAAGACCGATGACATTGTTGCGGAGGTCTTTGCGGGCGGCCCCTGGTATGCCGGTCTGTGGATCGAACTGACCGCTCTCCTGTATCGGAGCATCGTTGAGGAAGTCCCAAATATTGTTAAAGGAATAGCCGGGACGACCGGACCACAACGGCGAGTCCTCCGCCAGCAGACGGGTAAACTCCCCACCCATCTTCATGGTATGCGCGCCGTGAACCTTGGTCAGCACATCCTTGCCGGCATAGGTCCACTGGTCGAAACCGTTGTAGGAGCCGATCCCGTACCCGGTCACCGAAATGCCTCCGGTTTGGTTGAAGCTGACCTGTGGAAGTCCCCAGGGAGCCCCGGGATTGTTTGCCAGATCTTTTTCCATCCACCCCGAGGCATTGACGCGCGCCTCATTGATCAAGCTGGGGCTAAATGTGTGGTCCCAGAGCAAGGTTTCCGCATGGTTCAGGTAGTTGGAACTGAAGTTGTTCATGGCGCGGTCGCCATTCCCATTGATGCCCGTCGAGGTGTTGGGCACATGGTAGATGCTGAACGCGATCAGGTCTTTGCTGGTGGCGTTGAAGTCCACACGACCGTTGAACTGCCTGTGGGTGCTGTTGCTCGGTTCAAGAGTGCCTTGCAGGAAAGCGATGTCTGCAACCGTTCCCAGGTTGTTGGCGCCGCCCAACCCGTCGCCGCCGGTGCCGGGGTTGTTGTTATTCACATACCCGCCATCATGGGTGCCGCGCGCAGCCGTCAAAGGCGTGCCGAGGTTCAGTCCCGCTCCGGCGATGTGGTGGCAATTGGTTCCTTCGATCAGACCGATGAAGCTGCAATCGTGGTCCACCAGCGTGCCGCCGTTGGGAGCAACCCCGGGATAGGCAAAGAATGTCGCAGCGTTGGTTCCGGATGCCGCCAGGGCACGGTAATCGGGCGTCTCGTACCAGTTGCCGCCAGTCGTCTGCTTAGCTTTATTGGTAAGCGTTTCGTAGGAGAAGAAGGCGAAGATCTTGTTGTGCAGGATGGGACCTCCAGCCGAGCCCCCGTAATCGTTGAAGCGGTTGTCATCGCGCACATTGCCATTGCTGTAGCCGTTATATTTGGTAAAAGCGTCCAAACCCGGACGGTGCGCTTTGAAATACAAGCTTCCGTGGTATTGGTTCGTGCCGTTCTGCGAGATGACCTGGACCTGGGCGCCTCGGAATCTCCCGTTCTCGGCGTCGTAATTGTCGGTAACGACCTTGACTTCCTTGACGGAGTCCTCATTCGGAGTGATGACAGATGTTCCGCCCCAGGTGACGCTGGTGGTTCCTACGCCGTCAATCTGGTAGTTGTTTTCGCCGGTGCGAGCGCCGTTCGCCGTAATCTGGCCGCCGTTCTCGATCTTGAAGGCGCCATCGGTGCCACCTGTGCCACCAATCGTCGTCCCAGGCAGATTGGCGGTTCCGCCTCCCGAGGCCTGCGCACCATCGCCAAACGCACCCGGCGCGAGTTGCAACAACTGAAACACATCGCGGCCGAAGGAGGGGAGCCGCTGAATCTGTTGGGAGTCGACCGTACCGCTGAGATTGGACGTTTCGGTGTCGATGAGGGGAACCTGGTCGCCGTTGACGGTCACGGTCTCAGAGGCGGCACCGATATCAAGTCGCACACTGAAAGCGTTGGCCTGCTCGGCGATGATGGCAAGGTCCTTTGCGATGTATTTCTTGAACCCGCCCTTGTCCACCGTCAAGGTGTATTTGCTTGGGGGAAGCGCATTGAAGTTGTACACGCCCGCCGAGTTCGTCGTTGTCTGCAACTGACGGTTCGTTTCCTGATCGGTTAGCACGACGGTTGCGTCAGGAACAATCGCGCCCTGGGCATCGGTGACCACGCCTTGAATCGAGGCGCGGTACTGCGCCTGCGCCAGGATGGCGGAAAAGATGAATGCAAGCAACGATGCCTTGCGCAGAAAAGAAGCGGATCGAATCATGGAACGCCCCCTCAGATCTTTGGCTCCGGCAGTCAGGGCCGGCAGCGAACGAGTTACTAAAGCTCTACAAAACCGCTTTAGTAGCTGCTGGGCAGCTTATAGCACAGCTGTTTTTTCGCAGTCAAGAATAAAATTCTTGGATGGTTGGACTTACGAAGAAAATCGTTATTGGGGACGGCACACACCGCCTGCGGGAGGGAATCGAACTCAGTCGTGCGGGAAGTTCTTGACTGGCGGGAGCCAGCGATTCTTACGTTCCTAGCGCGGCCTTCGAGGGGAAGCAGAACCGTCGCTGGGCGCGCAGGTCGTTCCTCGAATCACCAATTCGGGCTCAATCGTGATTTGCTGGCTGTTGGAGTCTGCACCCGTTTTGCGGATTCTGTGCAATAACGTTTTGGCGGCGATGCGTCCCATTTCTCTCATGGGTTGGCGCACCGTGGTTAATCCCGGGTTCTGATACGCGGCACTCTGAATATCGTCGAACCCGACCACGGAAACATCCTGGGGAACGCGCAGCTTGGCCTCGCGGCAGGCGCGAATCGCTCCCATGGCCGAGATATCGTTGAAGGCGAACAGAGCGGTGAAGGGCTTGCCCGCTGCCAGCAACTTCAGGGTAGCAACGTAGCCGGGTTCGGGAGTCGGGGAGTCTCCTTCGAGTTGCGCGACCAGAGCGGGTGGCATCGAGAGCCCCAATTCGCGCGCCACTTTTCGGATGTTGCTCCAGCGGACTTCCGTGTCCGAACTGAACTCCTGTCCCTTGATGAAAGCAATATGGCGGTGGCCGATCTGAGTCAGATGCCGCAAGGCAACCTCCGCGGCCCGTTCGTGATCGAGCACGATATTCGTAACCCCCGTGACCTGGTTGTGACCGGACACCGTGACCACGGGTACCGACAGCGATAGGGTCCAGGGAGTATCGACTGCAATCAGGCCGTCCACCGAGCGTTCCAGAAACAGGCGGGGGTATTCGTCAATCAGATCGGCACGATGGCGATGGCTGACGACAAAGTAGAAATACCCTTCCTGCAGCAGCAAATCTTCCACGCCGCTCATGACGGAAGCGGAGTACCCGTCGCTGACTTCAGGCACCATCACCCCAACCGTGAAGCTGCGCCGCGCGCCGAGGGAGCGGGCGAAGAAATTCGGCCGGTAATTGTATTTCTTGACTGCGGCGAAAATTCTATCTTTGGTTTCTTGCGGGATGGAATCCGCAACGCTCGAGCGATTAATGACCAGGGAAATAGTGGCGGGAGAGAGCCCAAGGTGATCCGCCAATTCTTTCAGGGTTACGGGTTTGCGTCCCATGCGAACTCTGGGGGTCGGCTTGCTGGGGTCTCCTGTCGTCACGCCCCGCAGTCTCGCACAAACTGCACTGCGGAACAAGCCGATCTGCAGGGTTTACCCGAGACCTCTTGACAACAGGTATAAAACTATATTCTAGGTACTAGTTCATTTGTGGTCTACTAATCCGTTTTAGTTGACTGCCAGATGTGAATCCAAAGGGAGGACTGAGTCCATGCGAATGCCGCCAAGATTTCCGATTGCGAAAAGAGTGGGTCGAAATGTCGGGGGGCGGGTCTCGCGATTGGGTTTGATCCTGCTGCTCGCGGCTCTCGTGGTTCTCAGTGTTACGTCCGGGTTTGCGCAGCGGCATCCAGCGGCGGCTTCGATCGGTATCGCGGACTCGCGGCTCGATCAGCGGGTGGACTCCATCCTCAAACAAATGACGTTGGAAGAGAAAATCGGGCAACTCGTGCAGTATTCCGCCGGACAGCCGACAGGCCCCGGAACGGGCCGCACCGACTACGAAGACATGATCGCCAAGGGGCAGATTGGATCCTTGTTCAACGTGGTCGATCCGCACCTGATCAACACCTATCAGCGGATCGCCATGGAGAAATCCCGGTTGCACATCCCGATCCTGTTTGGTTTGGATGTGATCCACGGGTTCAAGACGGAGTTCCCGATTCCTCTTGGGATGGCGTCGACTTGGGATCCCTTGCTGGTGGAAAAGGCGTCGCACGTCGCCGCAACCGAAGCAGCAGCAGATGGAATTCGCTGGACGTTCTCGCCGATGGTGGACATTGCTCGCGACCCGCGCTGGGGACGCATCGCGGAAGGCGCTGGAGAAGATCCGTTCCTGGGATCTGCGATGGCGGCAGCCTACGTCCGCGGCTACCAGGGACCGCGAATGGATGCGCCCGACAGTATCGCAGCCTGCGCCAAACACTATGTCGGTTACGGCGCGGCCGAGGGTGGCCGCGACTACAACGGTACGGAAATCTCCGAACACACGCTGCGCGAATTCTATCTTCCGCCATTTCATTCCGCGGTGAATACGGGAGTCGCGAGCCTGATGAGCGCGTTCAATTCGCTGGATGGCGTGCCTTCATCCGCGAATCCATTCACCCTGAAGCAGGTACTGCGCAAGGAGTGGGGATTCCGCGGCATGGTGGTCAGCGATTGGAATTCGATTGGCGAACTGATTCCGCACGGCATCGCGAACGACGGCGCTACCGCGGCTCGCAAGGCGTTTCAGGCGGGCGTCGACATGGACATGGTAAGCAGCAACTATCACGATCACCTGCAACAGCTGGTTTCCTCGGGGCAAGTTTCCCAGGCCGATCTGGACGAATCCGTGCGTCGCGTGCTGCGGGTGAAACTGGCTCTCGGGCTGTTCGATCACCCTTTCGTCGATGAAGCGGCAGCGCCCAAGGCTCTGTACCATCCCGAGAGCATTGCGCTCTCGCAGACAATTGCCGAGCATTCGTTCGTTCTGCTGAAGAACGTCAATGGTGCTTCGGGTAAGCCCCTTCTGCCCCTGAGCGGGACGCCAAACATCGCCGTGATCGGACCGTCGGCTCTCGATTCTTCGTATCCCAACGGCGCGCCGCCGGATGCCGGTCCGCGGGTAACTCTGCCGGCGGCGATTGCGCAAAGAATCGGCGAGAGTCATGTTTCGTATTTTCATGGAACGGGCATCCTCGACGGCACGGATGAGGAGATGGCAGCGGCTGTTGCCGGTGCCCAAAAGTCGGATGTCGTGATTCTGACTCTCGGCGAGAGCCCGGACATGAGTGGAGAGGCTGCCTCGCGTGCGCACCTGGGACTTCCCGGCAGGCAACAAGAACTGCTGGAAGCCGTCGTGCACACGGGCAAGCCCATGGTCCTGATTCTGTTCAGCGGCCGCCCGCTAACCGTCCCGTGGGCATTCGAGCATGTGCCGGCGGTCATCGCGGCGTGGCTTCCGGGAATGGCGGGTGGACCTGCGCTGGCGCGTACGCTTTTCGGTGAAGTCAATCCCACCGGGAAACTGGTCGTGAGTTGGCCGAGAAGCGTAGGCCAGGAGCCGCTGTATTACAACGAAGGAAATACGGGACGGCCGCCGGACGATATTGATCTGACCCATCCTCCAGCCGATATCACCGCCAAATACGTATCGCGTTATCTCGACGAACAGAACACTCCACAATTTCCGTTTGGCTATGGAGCTTCCTACACGACCTTTGCCTATGGTGAGACGAAGATCAATGTCCATCAGTTGAGTGCGCGTGCAATCAATCAGAGTTTGGGAGGCGGGAGCAGTGCCGCTCCTGTTTTAGCCGCAGAGTCAGAGGTGACCAATACGGGCACCCGCGCTGGAGAGGAGTTAGTCGAACTCTACATCCAGTTGCGCGGCACCAGCACCGTGCAGCCGGTAAGAGCGCTAAAGGGATTCCAGCGAATCGCGCTTGCACCGGGCGAGAAGAGACTCGTGAGATTCGAATTGCCGCCCGAAGCCTGGGCCATCTGGAACGACCACAATGAGATCGCAGCCGAACCGGCCGAGGTGAAAGTCTGGATCGCCCCTGATTCTGCGCACGGCTCTCCGGCCTCCGAATCGATCGCGCCGTAGGTCGTACTGCCGTTCTACGGCCAAAGGAATCCGCCATGAAATTCAAGGAATGTTCTCGCCGTTTGCTGGCTTGCGCCACTGTATCGGTTCTCTTGGGCATGTTAGTGCTTGCCCAGACCGCCGAGACGCAGGACTACTATCGCCACGTTATTTTCGACAACAGCCTGACCTCCGACACCTACTTCAACAGTTGGGGCATGCCGAATGGCTCAAGCTTCCTCGAACTAAACGGCAACCGCCTTCCTGTGGAAACCCGCACCTTCCTGACTCCGCCCAATGCGCTTCGCCTGCAATGGCAATCGCAGGCCGACGGCGGATGGGAGGCGGAGATCCGCTTGGACGGATTTCGAAATCGTTATCCGGAAGTGTCTGGACACAATCTCTATTTTTGGTGCTTCAGCGAGCAAGGGATCGCGGCCGATGACCTGCCCTTGATTCTGCTATCTGACAGCTATCAGGGTTTGCAGGTGGCGGAATTTCCGGCAGCGTTTACTGCGCCTTTGCCACTTGGGAAATTCTCCGGTGCGATTCCAGCGGGGCGCTGGGTGCAGGTAAAGATCCCGATGAGTGATTTTCCCACCGCATCGATCTACGGCTTCCGCCCGGAGGCGCTGCACAATGTCGTTTTCCATCAGGGACGCGCGGATGGTGCACGCCACACACTGATCATCGATGAAGTTCGCGTCGGCGACGACTCACCCAAGTCTTCCGCGTCATTGCCGGCTCCGCAGAATGTGCGCGCCGTCGGATACGACCGGCACGTGGAAGTTCGCTGGGAACCGGCGAACTCCCCGGCACTCGCCCGCTACGTGATTTACCGTTCGCTGGATGGAAAGAACTTCGACCCCGTGGGCATTCAAATCGCGGGCACAAACCGCTACACCGATTTTCTTGGGCGATCCGGCGCGGCCGTGCAGTATAAAGTGGCCGCCGTCGACTGGGATTATCGAATGTCCGCACTTTCGCCGGCAGTCAGCGCTACCACTCGAGAATTAACCGACGACGAACTGCTGACCATGCTGCAGGAAGCCTGTTTCCACTATTACTGGGAGGGAGCTGAACCTAACTCGGGCATGACCCACGAAAACCTTCCGGGTGACGATCGCATCGTGGCGACCGGTGCGAGCGGCCTGGGAATCGCTGCCATCGTGATGGGCGTGGATCGCGGTTTCATCACACGCGCGCAGGGCATCGAACGGTTGACCCGCATTGTGAACTTCTTGGAACATGCCGATCGCTACCACGGAGTGTGGTCGCACTTCATGAACGGCAGCACGGGCAAGACGATGCCAGTTTTCGGCATGTTCGATAACGGCGGCGATCTGGTCGAAACCTCGTTCCTGATGCAGGGACTGCTGGCAGCGCGCCAGTATTTTCACGGCGAAAGTGCTGCCGAACGCGATCTCTACCAGCGCATCACCCGGCTCTGGGAAACGGTCGAGTGGGATTGGTATCGCGGTAGCAAGCCCGGAGACTTTCTGTACTGGCATTGGTCGGCGGAGTGGGGATGGCAGATTCAGCATCCCCTGATCGGATTCAACGAGGTCATGATCACCTACCTGCTGGCGATGTCCTCGCCCACGCATCCCGTCGCCCCCGAGATGTACTACTCCGGTTGGGCGTCGCAGGCGCCGCGCGCTTTGAGTTACCGCGCCGGATGGTCCGGCAGCGTCGCTGGCGAGAAATACGGCAATGGACAGACTTATTACGGAATCAAGCTGGACGTCGGAGTCGGCACCGGCGGTCCGCTATTCTTCACGCATTATTCGTTCTTCGGATTTGATCCGCATCGGCTCCACGATCGCTTCACGTCATCGTATTTCGAGAACAACCGCAACATTGCGCTCATCAATCGTGCGTATTGCATTGCCAACCCGAAGAAATTTCCCGGCTACGGTCCCGAAGCCTGGGGCCTGACCGCGAGCGACGGCCCCGACGGCTACGTCCCCCACGCGCCGGACGCGGAACACGACTTCGGGACTCTGACTCCGACCGGAGCCCTGGCCTCTTTCCCCTACACCCCCGAGGCCTCGATGGCAGCGTTCAAGCATTACTATCGCGATCTCGGTGGACAACTTTGGGGAATTTACGGGCCGCGCGACGCGTTCAATCCGGGGCAGGACTGGATCTCCCCGATCTACATGGGGCTGAATCAGGCTCCGATTGCCGTGATGGTGGAGAACTATCGCACCGGCCTGGTGTGGAAGAACTTCATGGCCAATCCGGAAATTGGCGAGATGTTGCAGAAACTGGATCGTTTGAAATGAGACTCGCGGGCCTCAATGCAGCCCGACCGCGGCGAACGCCTGCTGTGCTTCGGGGTTTGCCATGAACGTATTCCACACGAAGCTGCTGCGCTGATTCTCGGCCATCAGCATGGTGATGCCGGCGTCGATCCCGATCACGTCCGCGTCGTACCAGTTGGTCAGGGGATTGAATGCGTCCACGAATCCGTAGCGCTGCCAGGCCTGCGGATAGGTCGCGCGGATGTTCCGCATCACTGCGATGCAGTCGGACGACGCAAACGGAACCGACCCGCCGGCTGCGCATGGCACGATGCTCCCGTCGATTTGTCCCATCGCAGGAGGTCCGCCCCAGGCCGTGTAACCGCCTGCAGAATCGGAAGAAGTGATGCCCCACAAATTGGACTGGTAGTCCTTGAACTGCGACTGCAGCGACAGGCAGAACAACTTGTGCGCCTGCGTGGCCGTGATCGAGTTGTTGAAGTAGTTGGTGTACTTGTCCTGCTTGTTGCGGAAGTCGAACCACGCGTGCGAGTACTGGTGAATGAAAAGCGGGGCCGATAGATTGCTAATGTAGGTCAGGCCCTGGTATGTAAGACTCGGCCGCGTAAAAGCGTCCCAGGCGGACGCGGGCACAGGATTCGTCGTGGATCCGATCGCCAGCAGATAGATCATCATCAATTCACAATAAGTGTCCCAGCGCGAGGCCAGAAAACCGCTTTCCGGTTTCCATCCCATCGAAAATGCCGCGCCGCCATTCAGCATCCACGGCCAGTTGACCCGGTTGTAGATCTGCGTGGCAAGACTCTGTATGGTCGCATCCTGAAAATATTGCCTGCACGTCAAAACGCCGCATAACAGCAGCGCCGTATCGATCGACGAGAGTTCGCACGCCCACTGGCGCGCGCCCGTATTCATGTCCACGAAGTGATAGTAGAAGCCGTTCACGTTCGGCAGAGAATTCAGCAGATACGTCAGAGTCGTGGTGACCCGTGCCTGAATCTGCGAGGCATCGCCGTAGCCGCGCTTGTGCCCGATGCAGAGTGCGGTCAGCCCAAACCCCGTGGCCGCGATGCTGGCCACGGTGCGCGTATCATTCCCGGCTGCCAAGGCGCGATCCTTCACTTGCCCGGTGGTTGGACTCGCCTGCTCCCAGAAAAAAAGGAAACTCGCCTGTTGAATCTGATCGAGAAATTGATCGTCGGAAACAGGGGGCGGTGTGACCGGCGTGGTCGAGTGCGACCCTCCTCCGCACGACAGTATTCCCCCCAACTTCAACGTCGAAAGGGCAAGTAATGAGCGAAAAGAGGCGCTCATGGCCTCTCGGCGGGTTAGCGGACGCTCGAACATGGATTCTCCGAAATGGCGAACGCGAAGCAGTAAACGCGAAACCAATCTGCGCTGGGATTGTAATCCCAACGCTGCGGCTGCGACTGTTACGTTATGTTAGAGACGCAAAGGAACGCAACATGACGTTGAATGAGTTTCGAGAATCACTCTCTGATCCCATGCCTCCTTCCGGACTTACGCCCGCACTTCTGGGACTCTGGTGGGATGCGAAAGGCGATTGGAACTGCGCGCACGAGTCTGCCCAAAAGGACGAAGGCCGCTCCGGATCCTGGGTTCACGCCTACCTTCATCGCAAGGAGGGCGACCGGAGCAATGCCGAGTACTGGTACAGCCGGGCCGGAAAACCGCTGTGCCGGGAAACACTGGACGCGGAGTGGCTCACGATTGCGACCTGTATGCTGGACGAAACATTGCCGCCGAAACTCGCCTCCTGAATATCGTTGAAACCTGAGACTGGGCAACGTCATCTAGAAGAAACGGTCGAACGAAGATCAATATGGGGTGAAGCTGATGTCCTCCTGGCCTATCGTGAGTGCGCTGGACTCCCGCACGCAAACCTTCCCGACTCTCACCACCGCTCAGGTTGATCGTCTGCGGCTCACCGGCAAGCTGCGCTCGGTGCAGCCCGGAGACGTGCTGTTTCGCCCCGGCGATACTGGTGTACCCCTGTTTGCGCTGCTTTCCGGGAGTATGGAAATTGTGCAGCCGACCTACGGCGGAGAGCGTCCTGTAACCACCCACGAGCCCGGAGGGTTTACCGGCGAACTCAGCATGATCTCGGGACAACGATGCCTGGTGCTGGGCCGGGTGACGACCGCCGGCGAATTTCTGGAAGTGAGCGCCGAAGATCTCCGATCCCTCATCGGGCGCGACGCCGAACTGAGCGAAATCTTCATGCGGGCCTTCATCCTGCGCCGCCTTGCGCTGATCACACACAACCTGGGCAACGTCATCCTGATGGGATCGAATCATTCGGCAGATACGCTTCGCCTGCGCGAATTCCTGGGGCGCAATGGTCACCCCCACACCTACGTGGATCTCGACTCCGACAAACTTTCTCAGGAACTGCTGGATCGATTTCACGTGAAGTTGGAAGAGATACCGGTCGTGATCTGCGATGGAGCTACGATTCTGCGAAATCCGACGACTCAGCAGCTGGCCGAGTGCCTGGGGCTGAATGCCAGCCTGGACAATTCTCACGTGAAGGATGTAGTGATCGTGGGCGCTGGACCGGCCGGGCTGGGAGCCGCCGTTTACGCCGCTTCGGAGGGTCTCGATACCCTGGTCATCGAGACCGAGGCGCCCGGCGGCCAGGCAGGGTCGAGTTCGAAAATCGAAAATTACCTCGGCTTTCCCACCGGCATCTCTGGCCTGGAGTTGGCCTCGCGGGCTTCGCATCAGGCGCAGAAGTTCGGAGCGCGCATGATGATCGCGCACAGCATCGTCAAACTGCAGTGCGACCGGCGTCCCTACCAGGTGATTTTGGACGATGGCACAACTCTGTTTACCAAGGCGATTGTGATTGCCACCGGAGCGCAATACAACCGTCCGTCGATTCCAAACCTCAAGAAATTCGAAGGCCAAGGCGTCTATTACGGCGCGACCTTTATGGAGTCGCAGCTGTGCCAGCAAGAGGAGGTCGTGGTCATCGGCGGCGGTAATTCGGCAGGACAGGCAGCCGTTTTTCTCGCCCAGACGGCGCGAAAAGTCCACATGCTGGTGCGTTCGGGAGGCTTGGCCGAGACCATGTCGCGCTATCTGATTCAGCGGATCACAGAGAATCCGTCCATCGAGTTACATACCCGTACAGAACTGTGCGGACTCGATGGTGACACGCACCTTGAAACCGTGAGTTGGATCGACAAACAAACGGGCGCGGCCTCGACTCACGCAATTCGCCACGTATTCATCATGGCCGGGGCCTCTCCAAGAACGGATTGGCTCAAGGGCTGTCTCGCTCTCGACGACAAGGGATTCATTCTGACCGGCAGAGACCTGGCGACAGTTTCCGGCGCTGCGTTTTCCTGGACGTTCTCCCGTCCTCCTTACATGCTCGAGACTAGTCTGCCCGGGGTTTTCGCCGTGGGCGATGTGCGCTCTGGGAACGTAAAGCGCGTGGCCTCGGCCGTTGGGGAGGGGGCCATCTCTGTGCATCTCGTTCACCGCGTCTTGGCCGATTTGTGAAATCGTGGTGCCTCGTCCCCGCAGGCCTCAGGACTCAATGGTTGCAGTCCGTGATCGCGAAAAATAGGGAGATTACTGAAACGTTATCAGGGATCGAACATCTATAGCCAAAGCGTGCCGGCTGTGGGGCGGCACTCGCAAGCTTCGACCAGGCGCCTTCGTCAAACCACGAGGAGTATTCGATGGCATCCATGCTCGCCAAGCAGCAAGGAGTCGATGTGCGCCGTGCGCTCGCGACGCGGATTACATGGGCCCGCGACCGTAGCGATGAGTTGTTCGCTCTGCTCCCTGCTGAAGCCCTCTATGAACGGCCAATTCCAGAGCGCCACCGGATCATCTTCTATCTGGGACACCTCGAGGCGTTCGACTGGAATCTGCTTCACGATTCTGTATTCAGTCTCAAGTCCTTACATCCCGAATTCGATCGGTTGTTTGCGTTCGGCATCGATCCGGTCGGAGACGGGCTGCCGGACGACCAACCCTCGGACTGGCCCTCGGTCGAGTTCGTGCGCAACTACGTGAGTCAACTTCGGTCTGCCTTGGACGCCGCGTTCACAAAGGTAGCGTTCGAAGGCGAAGCTCGGAGCGGGACTGCTTCTCCCTGGACTCTGTTGAACGTAGCGATCGAGCATCGCCTGATGCATGTCGAGACGCTGGCCTACATGTTTCATCAGTTGCCATTGGATCGCAAATTCGGTAGGCCCGAGGAAGTTCTGAGAACGTCCGCTCCTGTTCAGCACAGGAGGATCGTGATCCCGGCGGGAGTTGCTGCCTTGGGTCTCCAGCGCGACAGTCAGGAATTCGGCTGGGACAACGAATATGAAGCGCACGCCATACCAGTCCCGGCGTTCGAGATTGATCGATACAAAGTTACGAACCAGCAATTCCTCGAATTCATGGCGGCGGGCGGATATGAGACGCGCGCCTTCTGGAGCGATGACGACTGGGAGTGGAAGAACGCGCAGGGAATTACGCATCCGGTGTTCTGGGAGCATGAGGACGGGCAATGGCTCTTCCGCGGCATGTTCGCGAAGATTCCGCTTCCACTCTCCTGGCCCGCATATGTAAGCCACGCAGAAGCCCAAGCGTTCGCGAATTGGAAAGGGAAGTCCCTGCCGACGGAAGCGCAGTGGCATCGCGCGGCCTACGGTACGCCAGATGGTGGCGACCGTTATTACCCCTGGGGTCAGTCGAACCCGTCCAAAGAGCACGGCAACTTCGATCTTCATCGCTGGGACCCGGCTCCCGTGAACGCATTCCCAGGCGGCGACAGCGTTTTCGGCGTGAGGGGCATGTTGGGCAACGGATGGGAGTGGACGTCGACGGTTTTCGCGCCGTTCCCTGGCTTTGAGCCCTTTCCTTTCTATCGCGGATATTCCGCGGACTTCTTTGATGGGCGGCACTTCGTCATGAAAGGCGGATCCGCGCGCACGGCTGCCTGCCTGCTGCGTCCTACTTTTCGCAACTGGTTCCAGGGGCACTATCAGTACGTGTATGCGGGTTTTCGCTGCGTGAGCCAATGATCGGACATCGTTAGGTTTGAGGAAGGAGTCAACATGGCAGTACGCAGTCTCGTGCCGAGTGTGTTGGATCCGTTTGCTGACGGCGTACGCTCCGGCCTGGTCCGCCGCGGGCAAAAGGAATTGCCGTCCAAATATCTGTATGACGAAGTTGGGTCCGCGCTTTTCGAAGTCATCAGCCGCTTGCCGGAATACGGCCTCACCCGGGCCGATGAACGCCTGCTGCGAAGATATGCGGAAGACATTGTCGAATGCGTTCCCGGACCGCTCGCCGTTGCGGAACTGGGCAGCGGCAGCGGCAAGAAGACCCGATGGCTGCTCGAAGCGCTCGGTCGCCGCCAGCCGACTTTCTACTATCCGGTAGAGATCTCTCCATTAGCTCTTTCCATGTGCGAAAGGGAACTCGCAGACATCGATTCCGTGAGTATTGTGGGTTTCGAGCGCGAGTATCTCGACGGCCTGGCCGAAGTGGTGGCGCGCCGCAAATCAGGGCAGCACCTGCTGGTGCTCTTTCTCGGGAGCACGGTGGGGAACTTCGACCGTCCCGCGGGTATTCGTTTCTTGCGTCAAGTGCGACAAGTTCTACAGCCCGGCGATTCCCTCCTGCTGGGCACAGACTTGATAAAGGCCAAGACGCAACTACTCCGCGCCTACGATGACGAATTGGGAGTCACTGCAGCCTTCAATCTGAACCTGCTGGCTCGTATCAACCGGGAACTCGACGCGGACTTCGATCTCCATAATTTCGCGCACGAAGCCCGAGTGAACCGGGAACAGCGCCGCGTGGAAATGCATCTGCGTGCCCGGCGCACTCATGCCGTCAACATCCCGGCAGCGGGAGTCACCGTTCAGTTCCTCGAGGGCGAAACCATCTGGACGGAGAGCAGCCACAAGTACTTGACCGAAGAAGTGCGTCAAATGGCGGTCGATACGGGTTTTCGCTGCACGTCGCAATGGGTCGACGACGAATGGCCGTTCGCGGAAAGCTTGCTGATGGCGGAATAAGTCTCACTCGATTTTCATTGGAGGGAACGAAATGCGGAAGAAGTGCACCCACCTGGATCAAATCAAGTTCAAGCAAACCAGAACGCACACCTGCGAAGAATGCGTAAAGATGGGCGACTCCTGGGTGCATTTGCGCATGTGCCTGATCTGCGGGAACGTAGGCTGTTGTGACTCCTCGAAGAACAAGCATGCCACCAGGCATTTCCACACGAGCCAGCATCCCTTGATGCGGTCGATTGAGCCGGGCGAAGCCTGGGTCTGGTGCTACGTTGACCAGATGGAGGCGGGCGAGATTGCAGCCTGATCGCAGCGCGTCCGGCATGACGGCCCACGGAGCCGGCATTTGCCTCGTCAACGGTGAGCGGCAGACACCGGCAAAGTGAGCTTGTCGTCCAGGCCGCCGATGATGGCTCCCACAACGGTCGCGGCCAGGATGGTGTAGCTGACCTCAATCATCAGCAACTCGTGGGACAGTTTCGCGATTCCCGCCGAACATGCCAGGGCCACCGTGCCCCAGAGCAGAAACGACATCCGGATGCCTTGACTCACGCCCTTGCGTCCGCGCAACGCGATCAGCCAGGCGACACCATAGGCAAACAAGATACAGACGGCGACACTTAGCACGTGCGGCGCATACCACCATACAAGTTGCCTGTACTGCCCCGGAGTCATTCCTGCGGCCTCAGCCCAGCGCGCTCGGAACAGGTAAGCCGAGTGCCATAGCGCTCCCAGATACCAGGCGGAAAACGCTGCAATCAGCACTGGCAGGTGATAGATCTTTTTTCTTCCGATGCGAACTTCACCAGCCGTGTAAGGCTCAGCGCGCAGCGCATCAGGCAGGCATGCCTGGTCGCACCTGGCACGTTCCGGCCAGCGCGTGCATTCTGCCAGACGCAGATCGGGATGCCCGCTCATCCCGCTCGCGGCAGCGTGCCGGGCGTCAATGCTGACGCCGACCTGCTGATGAGTCTCCGGGCAGATTACGGCCCGGCTGCCTGAGTACTGCTTGTAGATTTCGTGTCTCCAAAGTGCAGGAAAGAACAGTACGAAAGAGACACCGAGGACGAAGAGCAGGAGCCCAAGGAGTATCAGCATGGCGCACCTTCTTCTTGCCTGCATTCTGCGCTGGAGCCGGATCGTTTTCTGTGACGCGGGTCACGCCGAGGGCTATCTTATAGAGGAAACGGCTTCAAAACAGGCGGAAAGCTCGGATCAGTGCTTCCACCTCGGCAAGTCAGCCCGTGCCAGCACTTTGCCCCTGAAATCCAAGACGTAGACATCCGTCCAGCGGGTATGGGATCTCTGACTTGTTGACACATCGCCGACGTCGAAGGTGAGAGTCGTTTTCGGCGACGTGCAGCCGGTGAGTTGTCGCAGTTCAAGATCCGCTTCTCGACCATCGGCCGCCGAAACTTGCACCACAGGACTGACCTTCTCCGGGTCTCGTCTCGTGTGCAAGACCACTTCCACGGCTCCTGCGAGGTTCTGGCAACGGATCGGGATCTGAATCTCCCACTGCTTCGATGCCGTCTTATGCATCGTTGGCGCATCGGCAAAGACTACGACTGGCGGATTTCCTCCGGGCGACGAATACCACTCCGGCCAGCGATGCTCAAACTCAATACTTGCGTCGGAATACGCACGGCTGAGCTCGCGATCTCTCTCCTCCCAGCAGGGATGCATCGCGTAAAGGGAGGCCGGCGCCGAATCGAGGGTCTGCGCGTGCAGCAGATGATGCAGAGCCGGGACAAAGTCGGGATGGTACCCCGCTCTCACCATCAGCATCAGGCCTTCGCGGTCAGCTTCCACTTCGAGCCGTCTGCAGAATAGAGCCATCTCCTGCGAGGCTTTATTGGTGTCCATCCAATCGGAGGAAGGAAGCGACGGGTCCCCGAGAACGATGCCCGCAGCGCCGCTATTCTGCAGAGACTTCTGGTAGAGATACCGCCGGGCCCAGTCGCGCCGCATGATATGCGCGATTTCGTGGGAGAGCACAGCGGCCCACAGTCCACTGCTGGCTCCGACGATTCTCGCCAGGCCGTTCTCGATATATACAGTTCCGTCCGGCGATGAGTAGGCGTTCGAGAGCCCGTTCTCGATAATCCGCAACTGCCAGTTCAGACTGAGGCCGCGCGGAGGCTTTGCCTGCGCCGCGAGACGATCGAAAACCAGTCTGCCGGTGATATACGGACCAGTCGCGGCAACACTTTCAGCCAGAAGTTCTCGCCGCAGATGGGCAGCCGTCTCCATGTCTACCTTGAAGTCCTTGGGAACCTCGGAAGGGAAGGGATCCTGCTGCGCGGCCGCAGCGAGACCACTCCAGAGCACAAGTAGAACAACCGAAAATCGGAGATGCTTCGTTCTGCAAAGCGTGATCGTAGGTGCCTCTTGCTGCATTATGAGCCGTTGCTGCTTGCGCGCAAGTAGAAAATGAAAGGCCAGGATATTTTCCTGGAGAGGGCCGGACCACGCCAAACCCCGGTGAGGCCACAAGGTGCCGGGAAACGTGCGCTCTTGGTCAGCATTCGATCTTACCAACGATGCGCACGCGCGGATCGGAGCAGCGCCTGCTATAGTCTTCGTGACTTGAAGTCATTCTTATGCCCGGTGTCGCCAGCAATCGCGGATCGCCGCCCTTCCATCAGCGCCAGCCTCCGCGGCACCCGCGCTCCGCAGCCAAGCGAGCGCGCATCCCGTATTCAGCAGTTCCTCGCGGTGCTGCAGAGAGCGATCGGGTCGCCTCCGCAGACCGCAGGCCTCTTGGGGCGGCCGCGTGCCGGTGGAGCACGTCGCCGCTGACTGAATTTAGATCGTGCCGCTGTTTACTCCTGACGGAAATTCAGTTTAGTCTGACACTCCGGGAACATACCCATGCAAATGTCCATTGACCAGATTCTCTCCAGCTACAACGATCAAGCGCCGCTGTCCGAGGCTTTCACCATTCCGGCATCGTGGTACGTCGATCCGCGCGTCGCCGATCTCGAACGGCTGAATGTTTTCAGCAAAACCTGGCAACTCGTGGCTCGCACCGAGCAACTTGCCGAGCCCGGCGACTTCATTACGACCCGCCTTGCCGGCGAGCCGATCGTGATTGTCCGCGGAACCGACGTCACCCTGCGCGCCTTCTACAACGTATGTCGTCACCACGCTGCGGCGGTCGTGACCCAGGCTTGCGGTCAAGCCGCGATCCTGCAGTGTCCTTATCACGGCTGGAAATACGGGCTCGACGGCGCCCTCAAGGGCATGCCGGAATTCGAGGGCGTGCAGCACTTCGATCGCGCGCAAAACGGACTCCTACCCGTGCGCGTCGAAACCTGGGAGTGTTTCGTGTTTGTAAATCTCGACCCCGCGGCCCCATCTCTCCAGCAGTTCCTGGGCGGCTTGGTGAAGCGGGTGGCTCCTCTGGAAATCAGCAAGCTGCACTTCTTCGAGCGCCGTACCTACGACATTCACTGCAACTGGAAGGTCTTTGTCGACAACTATCTCGACGGCGGCTATCACGTCCCCCACCTGCACAAAGGCTTGAGTTCGGTGCTCGACTACAAGGCCTACACCATCGAAAACGAAGACCGCTACTGCCTGCAGTCGAGTCCGATGGTCTCATCCGCCGAAGACGCCGCCACGGGGGCCACGCGCAAAGGTGACCGGGCGTGGTATTTCTGGCAGTATCCCAACTTCATGATCAACTGCTACGAGGGATACATGGACACCAATTACGTAATCCCCCTCGACGCCGATCATTGCAGCGTCGTCTTTGATTTCTATTTCTCCGACGTCAGCGAAGCCGGGCGCGAATACAACACGCAGTCCGTCAACGTTGGAAACCGCGTGCAGGACGAAGACCTTGGCATCTGTGAAGACGTCCAACGCGGGCTGAAATCGCGGGCTTACGGCGCAGGCCGGCTTTCGGTGCGTCGAGAGGCCGGGGAGCAATTGTTTCACCAATTGTTGGCGGCTGATCTGAAGAAGAGATGATCGTAGAGGCGTCTCCGGGGCTCGAAGCGCTGACCCGGGGTTAACCCTAGGACTCCTGCTCGCGCCGCAGCGCCCGCAGATCGATCCCCAGTTGCTCCGCCTTCTTATACAGGTGACTGCGTTCCAACCCAAGCGCTTTGGCCGTAAGACTCATATTGTGGTGCGTCCGCTTCAGTTCTGCCAGAATGACCTCGCGCTCGTACGACTGCACACGATCGGCGAGAGGACCTAAACTCGCGACCATCGAGTTGACGGCTCCGGGTGCCGGCGATTTCGGCATCGCCATCTGCACAACCTGCGCGTCAACCTGACCGTCGGTCGCCAGCAGCATCAGGCGTTCCACCATATTGCGCAGTTCGCGTACATTTCCGGGCCACGAATGGCCCTGTAGCAACTGCATCGCGTCCGCGGTAAACGGCACGGGCTTCCATCCATTTTGCGAGCAGACTTGTGCGGCAAAGTGCTCCACCAGCGCCGGGATGTCGTCGCGCCGCTCCCGCAGCGGCGGCAGAACCAGCGGGAATACAAAAATCCGGTGGAACAAATCCTGGCGGAATTTCTCTTCGCGCACGCGGGCTTCCAGATCGCGATGCGTCGCTACAACGACCCGCACATTGACCGCGACAGTTTTGTCCCCTCCGATTCGCTCAACCTCGCCTTCCTCCAGAACGCGCAGCAACTTGGCCTGCATGTTCAGTGGCATGTCGCCGATTTCGTCCAGAAAGATCGTTCCCTGATCCGCTTGCTCGAACTTGCCGATGTGGCGTCCCGACGCGCCCGTGAACGATCCCTTCTCATGCCCGAAGAGTTCCGACTCGATCAATTCGGCCGGCACTGCCGCACAGTTCAAAGTGATGAACGGACCCGCCGCACGCCCACTCCGCTCATGAATCGTACGCGCCACAAGTTCTTTGCCGGTTCCGGTCTCTCCCAGAATGCATACCCGCGATTCGCTGGCGGCCACGCGTTCCAGTTGCGCCATCACACGGCGCATCGCATCGCCCTTCCACACGATTTCGTGTTTGCCCAGGCGCTGCCGCAGTTGCTGATTCTCACTCTCCAGGCGCTTCAGTTTCAGAGCGTTGTCGACCGTCAGCAGGAGTTTGTCGCTGGAGATCGGCTTTTCCAGGAAGTCCAGTGCCCCAAGCCGCGTCGCGCGCACCGCCATTTCGATGTGCGCCTGACCCGACATCATCACCACCGGAGCAGCCACCCCCTGCGACTTCAGTTCTTCCAGCAGCGTAAGGCCGTCTTTGCCCGGCATCACCACATCGGACAGAATCAGATCGAAATTCTGCGCCTTGGCGAGCTCAAGCGCCTTGGCGGCGTTGTCGCACACTGTGGCTTCATGCCCGGCCAGGCGGAACGCGCGCGCCAGCGACGCCAGCGTGTTTGCCTCGTCGTCAACAATCAACAAATGCGCTTTGATGGGCACTCATCCTCCTGTCTGAAAACCTCGCCGACTTAGTGTGCCGATGGAAGTTTATCGGCTGCTGTTTGCCCCTGTGATCCTCTGTGTCCCCTGTGGTAAAGCGTTTTGGACTGCGCACCAATTCCGGCGCACCAGTTCCGGCGCACTCCACTAGACTGCGGCATCCCGCCGCTTCGCCAACTCGATGGTGAACGTCGTTCCGTCTCCCGGCTGGCTCCGCACGCTGATTCGTCCGCCATGATCGCTGACCACCGACTGCACAATCGCCAGCCCAAGGCCGGTCCCATGCTGCTTGCTGGTGTAATACGGCGTGAAAATTCGGTCGCACTCTTCCGGCGTCAGGCCCGAGCCGGTGTCGGCCACCTCAAGAATCGCTTTGCCGTCTTCTCCGCGCGAACGCAGGGTAAGCGTGCCGCCCTGCGGCATGGCGTCCATGGCATTCAGCACCAGGTTCGACACAGCGCGATGCAGCAGTTCCGGATCCGCCTCAATCGGTTCGATGGATTCCTGAAGTTCCAGCGTGCACCGGATTTCCGGGCGGCCCGGCGCCTGCAGTTGGGCCTGAAACAGCTGGGCCACTCCGCGCAACAGTTCATTCACCGATACCTGTTGCAACTGCGGATGTGGCATCTTCGAAAACTCGCTGAAGCGTCCGATGATGACCTTCAGGTTCGAGATCTCCGCCAGCAGCGTTCGCGCACTTTCGCGGAACACTTCTTCAAACTGTTCTGGACTGTGTTCTCTCGCGCGGACCAAATTTTCCACGGTCAACTGCAGCGGAAACAGCGGATTCTTCAACTCGTGGGCCAGCCGTCGCGCCAATTCGCGCCAGGCCGCAACCCGCTCCGTCTGCACCAGTTTCTCTTTCTGCGACAGCAGTTCCGTAGTCATCCGATTGAACGAATCGGCCAGTTGAGCCAGTTCGTCATTGCCCAACACATCCACGCGCGTGTCCCAGTGTCCCGAAGCTACGCTCTGCGCCGCCACCGCGAGCTGCTCCACGGGACGCGTGACCCGGGCCGCAGCCCAACTGCTGAGTAGAATGGCGAGTACGATTCCGCTGCCCCCGACCAGCAGCGCCGAAGCGCGAATCTGCCGTTTCAGTTCGACATACGAACGTCGCGAATTGCCGATCAGCAACACCCCCAGCAGCGGTTGATCTTTGCCTGCGCCGCGCAAAGGAATCGCCTGAATCACTTCATCGTCCGCTTGATCGGATGACCAATGCACTACGCCCGTCATCTCAACGTTGTATTGCCGCACGGCGTCGATCAGCGAAGCCAACTTCTCTGCCGGGTGTGCCGGGTCCGGCGTATTCCCAGCCGCCGGATCGAGCAGCAGGTCCGGCGAGAAATGATCCCCGCGGTTCTGGTAGAGAAGAGCGCGCATCCCTTCCGGCAGGTCCAACGCCGAAAGGAAAGTCTTGTCGAGCCGGCGCCCTCCCACCGCATAGATAGGATGCTCCCCCACCCGCGTCGCACGCACCGCAAACAGACCGAGGCTCGTTGAGTCCTGCACCTCTTCGAGTTTCAGGAATGCCGGCTGTTCGCTGGACGCCGAGAGCGTCGCAAAGCCAGTCTCTGGATAGCCGAACTTTGCCGGCCACTGTGCCGACGAGATGATCGTTCCTCCCGCGTCTACCAACTCCAGAAAATCAAGCGGATGACTCTCGGCTTGCGATTTCGCCAGGTCGAAGTACGCTGCGGAATCGGCCGGTGTACCGCTCAACGTCGTCGCCATGCGCGACACCGCTTCCGACATGGCAATCGCTTCCACCCGCCCGGCCACCTCTTCCCGCTGGTGATTGAACTCGCGCTGGAATTGCGCGATCAGCGCCGCAGTCCGCTGGCTCTCGGTTCGCTCGAACGCGTTGCGGGTCATCACCATCACCAGAATGGCAACCGCTGCCACCGACAAAAACACGGTCAGGGCGAATACCGTGAGCAGCTTGCGGCGGAACATCATGGCTTGCCGCTCCCCAGCCAGGCGTCCGCCATGTTCCATGTGCCGTCCGCATGCAGCGTCCAATCCCTCACCGCAGGTGCGATCCCATAGGACGCGGGCAGATGAAAAAGCGGAATCAACCTTAGAGCCGCCATGTCCGCTGATTCTTCCGCGTATAGATCTTCGACGGAACCACCGCGAGCTTTCGACGCCGGCAGTCCATTCGTGGCATCCAGGTCCGCCAGCGCGACCCAGGGGTCCAGTGAACTTAGGGGCGTGTGCATCAGGCGCAAATTGGCGTTCGTGGACGTGGACGGCTGCAAGGATAAGCCGGCGTCTCGCGCATTCAACGCGATTCGCTCCACCAGCAGGCGGTCCAACGGATCGTTCGCGTCATAACTCACTGTCCAAGTTAGCGCGCTCTGAAGTTGTGCCCGGAATTGGCGCGCTCGTGGCAAGTCGGCGTCCGTGGGAAATACAAATCCATAGCCGCTCATCCAACTCGGAAGAATGCCGGCGGTTGCCTGACCCGCACCCTGCAGCAGAACGCTGTGAATCGATCCTCGTTCAATGCTGAAGGCCAGCGCCTGCCGCAGCGATTTATCAGCCGAGGACGCATCCTGGCTAAAAAGGATTGCGAGCAGCTCGACAGGCAACGAACTTTCTACATGCCGCCCCTCCGATGCAACCCGATGCAACTGCTCCGGCGCCACTTCAATCCACTCCGCCTTGCCCAACTCGAACTCGGTGAGCTGGTCGCGATAGCTTCTCCCCATCTCGATTTCAATGCCGTCCAGAAACGGACGTCCGCGCCAGCAATTCTCTTCCGCGCCCAGGGTTAATTTGTTCCCCGGTTGCCAATCGACGACATGGAATGGTCCCGTGCCGATCGCCGCACTGCCGGGGTTCTTCTTCTCGATCGCGTTGCGTGGCAACGCCAGCTCGGACAGCAATTCCGGATCGGAAGCGGCCAATTCGATGGTGATCGATTCCGCATCGAACGAAACATTCCACGCGGGATTCGCCGTGCGCAAGGAACCGGCTGCAATCTCCGGCGTCAGCGCCGTGCCGTCATGAAATCTCACTCCATGCCGCAGACGCAATTGCCAGCGCTGCATCCCCGGAGAGGCCTGCCACGAAACCGCTAGCCGCGCCTCGGCACGTCCACTGCGATTGAGAGTGACCAGCGTGTCGAACATTAACCCGCTTACGCTGCTGGTCGAAAATGAACTCCCTTGCGCCAGATCGGCGGGATCGAGCGAAGTCGGCGCGCTGCGCATGGCCAGGCGCAAGGTTCCGCCGTATTGCGGACGTGTCGCCGCATTCGCCAGCGCGCCCAACAGCACGCTACTGAACGCAAGACAAAGCCACGCGGAATGCTTCATAGCTCCCAGTCTCCCGATCATGGGTCACCACTACCGCTGTATCCCCCCTCGATTCCGTCCACAACGCGGTGACCGCTCCCGGCAGGTCGATCGCCGGGCTCACCGCAATCGCATCGCGCTCCGGAAACTCGTACGCCCGAATCGAATCTTCATTCTCTCCCGCATTCGTGGTCAGCACTTGCCATCCCGCACCACATGCCGTTTTCACGCTTGCCAGGTCACTCCCCAAGGCGAGCCTCACCGCCTGATCGGTGGCGCCGTCGATCATGTGAACTTGCCCATCCACCGTGGCAAAAAGCCAGAGGGTGAATTTCTCGTGTGGCAAAACCGCGGCGGAGTAGAACTTCGGAACCGTCGTGAACTTGCCCACCCCAGGTGTCAGTACTCCCGTGAAGAAGTTCCGTGCGGGGGCAAAGAATGCTCCCAGCTGCGGGACCACATTCGAAGCTCCATTCGCCAAGCTGGCGCTGGGGAAAACCGAGAGCCCGCCGCTGGTCGACCCCGAAAGCAAAGGCCACGGATCGTCGCTTTCGCGGCAATCGAGCGTCAGCGCAGACCCGTTGCCGCTATGGCAAATCACGCCCGGCAAATAGGCGTCGAGCAAATGATCCTTGCCGGGCAGCAGCCTTCCTCGCAGGTCGCGTGGCCAGGGATGCGCGTGTGCCACAAGCAGCACTTGCTCGTTCTGCCACTTGCCACCCTGCATCCGATAAACGGAGATTTTCTCCGGATCGAGCACTGCCAGTCGCGTCGGCATCGATCCGTCTTCCAGCACGCTGATGTCGAGGATCGGATCGCTCGAAGTCCACAGTGGAATCTTCCGCAAACTCAGCGGCACCGAGTCGCGGGAAACCGTCCCGTCCGGCCGCGGCATCGAGACCATGGCGACCGAAGATTCTCCGCCCGCCGTATGAATCTCGGCAACCCACACGTATGACACCAGACTCTCCGACAGAGAAATCTTGACCGTTGTCGCCTGTTCGCTTCGGGTGACCTTAATAGCCGCGCTTTCCAGCGCACTGCGCAGCCCGTTGCGGATAATGTCATAGTCGCGCCGGCTGAGGGACGAGCGATTTTCCACGGTCAGCGTAATCGCGCCCGGCCCTGTCACCGACGCAATCTTTCGGGCTAACTGCTGTTCCGGAACGCTCCAATCCGCGGCCCTTGCAGAAGCGGCCAGCGCAAGCGTCATCAGGGCAAGTGGAAAGATCACGCGGAGCGCGGAACGTAAGCCGCTTTGCACCATGTTCGGGATGCCGGAATTATAAACTGCTCGCTTCACGCGGTCTGTGCTCCAACCCCTTACTGTTTGGACACCATCGCAGGAATCAATTCTCTTTGCCTGCACCGCTCCACTACCGTTCCCGCAAGATCACCAGCACACTCACCGCAAGTAGAATCGGCCCCCAGGCCAGCAGACCCAGGGCGATCGAAGTGCTCCACCGGTTTCGCTCCACCGGCAGGACTAGCGTGTTGCTGGTATGGGAGCGGCGCTGCGCCCAAGCGCGGCGCACATCGCAAGCCAGAATGCTCACCGCCGCCACAATCATTCCGAGTCCACCACTCATCAGCACGATCTTCAGCGCCGGCATTGTCAATCTCCTTGTTCGAGGACTCAAGTTCGCTTCTAGTCGGTGCAGTGAAACTCGGTCTTGCGCTTGACTCTGGCTCGCCTGATCTTGACCGCTCCTGATGTTGGGTGGCGCAGCGCTTCAGCGCTGCGATCACCGGCTTATTCTCAGCGTCGGCTTTAGCCGCTGAGGTCAGGCTGCTGTGGAGAAGATGCTTTTTCAACACCCTGCTACGGCTTCGACCCCGACTTGACCACCAGCGCGTCCTGCGCGACCCTTTCCGGCGCAAAAAATACCCGGAATACCTGTCCAAAGATCAGTTCCTCTGCCAGCAGCGCGACCGCAACCGAGAAGATCAGCCCCGCGACTACCGCCATGAATGTGATTGCCATCTGCATAAAGTCCTCCTTCAACCCTGAATTCAACTCCCCGCTTACTGCGCCCCCATCGGTTCCGCAACGTTCGCCGTCGCCAGCGTCGCGTCGTCCGCCGCGCCGCCGAAGATCTGCGCCGTCTGGTCGTTCCGTTCTCCGCGAATCTGGACCGTGTCTCCGGTCTGCAGCATCGTGAACAGCTGCTCCATGTCCCGGTTGCGCAGCCGGATGCAGCCGTGCGACGCCGCGTGTCCGATCGAGCGCGGAGCGTTCGTCCCGTGAATGCCGTAGCCCTTCTGGCTCAAGCCGACCCAGCGCGTGCCGACCGGATTGTCCTTGCCCGTCGGAATCACGTTGCCCCGATGAAAATAAGTGGGGTTGGCGACCCGGTTCACAATCTGGAACTCGCCCGTCGGGCTCGGGCTGTGGGCAGCGCCCACCGCCACCGAAAACCGGGCGATGACGTTTCCTTGTTCTAGCACTGCCAGCTTTCGGTCCGGGATGCTAACCACAACAGTGCGCGGTTGGCGCTGGCGAGAGACCGGCGCCGCGGTCTGCGCCAGGCAAGGGAGAGTGGCCACTACCACCGCCGCTAACAGGATCTGCCCTGCCTGTCTCGTCGCCGTGCTTTCCATCTCGCCCCCTTGTTTTCGTCTTGCGCTATACAAGGTGGCAGGCTTACGGCCAAACGTATCTCACTGAAAATAATAGATGTTACACTCGATCTCGAGTGTGCG
Source organism: Terriglobales bacterium (assembly GCA_037443605.1). GTDB lineage: Bacteria > Acidobacteriota > Terriglobia > Terriglobales > Acidobacteriaceae > Sulfotelmatobacter. The sequence continues at coordinate 15,632 of JBBIOA010000012.1, read as the reverse complement.
GCGATCCACGGTGTGTTTCCAGAGACACACCGGCAGAGTTTGGTGAGAACCAAAGCTCCGTGAGGGCGGTGCAACAGACCCTACGAAACTCCAGCCGCGAAGCGGCGGCATGGGGCTAGCCCGGCACGGAAGTGCCGGGGGGAAAGGGGGGAAAGCGTTCGAGTCCCGCAGGGACGGCACCGGCTCTTACGCTATTCCCTGAGGCTAACTCCCCGTCCGTCGGACATGGGCATTCTCAAAACGCACGAGCCGGTCGCCGCAAGCACAGAAGAAGCCACGGAATAAAACGGGAAGCTCAGGGAAGAAGGAGAGCCTTCAAGCGCCCGGCTCCTGCCGTCTGGGGTAACGGCTTGTGGGGTTCTGTGGGTTGGAGCCGGGCGATTCTGTTGACTAGAAGGCCTAGTTCAATTGTGCTTATTTAAGTCTGTTCGCCCTTCTATTTCTGTGACCCCCATCACGTTTGCGCGTGATTTGCATCATCTGGACAGACACCTTGGAACGCTATCCACTTTGGCCTTATCACACCCAATTGTGATTGGAATCACCGCCTGTGCCCCGTGACCCTCCGTAAACTCCCTGTTGAGCAGCTACAAAATCTCAGGAGAGATCGATTCACCATGGCCTACGTCATTACTGATACTTGCATCAAAGACTCCCTTTGCGTTGAGGTCTGCCCGACCGACTGCATCCATCCCAAAACGGATGAGCCCGGCTTCGAAGAAGCCACTCAGATGTACGTCGATCCAGAGGGCTGCATCGACTGCGGCGCCTGCGTTCCCGCCTGCGGTTCCGACGCCATCCACGTTCTGGAAGACGTTCCTGAGGACAAGAAGGCCTTTATCGAAGCGAACGCGGCCTACTACAAGCACTAGCTATCGTTTTCCGATCTTCAGTACTCCGGCGCGCGCGGTTGGGCAACCCCTACAGCGCGCGCCTCATGTTTTTTCCGGGAACACTCCGTGCTCGATGTTGACTTCACCGGCGGCACGGGACTATCGTTCGCCGAATGAACGTAGTCAAGGCGACTCGCCAGTTCGAAGCGTGGCTCGGTCATCACACCGACGTCGTCACCAAAGATCTCCGGGTCAAGCACGCCAACATGAAGGCCGACGTCTTTCCCTTCTTGCGTGCCACGTACTATCGCTGGGCGCAGATCTGGCCTCAGGTCTGTCCCGATCTCGCCAAAGCTCCTCGAGTGCTTGCGATCGGTGATCTCCACATCGAGAACTTCGGCACCTGGCGCGATGCCGAAGGCCGCCTCATCTGGGGCGTAAACGACTTCGACGAAGCCTATCCGCTGGACTATGCCAACGACCTAGTGCGCTTGGCAGTCAGCGCGCACCTGGCCGTCGAGGCTGGGCATCTGCCCCTCAAGCAAAAGGGTATTTGTGATGCGATCCTGGAAGGCTATCGCCAGGGGTTGCGCGAGCAAGGTTCTCCGTTCGTGCTCGGCGAGAACCACGACTGGCTTCGCCTGATCGCCGAGAGCAAACTTCGCGACCCGGCTCATTTCTGGGCCAAGATGGACGCCCTGCCGACTCTGAAGGAAGAGATTCCCATCAGCGCTCTCGACGCTCTCGAACATCTGCTTCCCGCTCGCGATCTTGAGTACCGTCTGGCTCGTCGGGTGGCCGGCCTGGGCAGCCTGGGACACCAGCGCTTCGTCGCCATTGCCGATTGGCACGGCGGTCGCATCGCCCGTGAGGCCAAGGCCTTGGTGTCTTCCGCCTCGTATTGGGCCAAGGGGCACGAAGGCCCAACCGAGATCCTCTATCAGACCATCGTCAGCCGCGCCGTCCGTTGTCCCGATCCGTTTGTGCAGTTGCGCGGCCGCTGGATCATCCGTCGCCTCAGTCCGCATTGCTCGCGCATCGAATTAGCCGCTGTGAAGGCGCAAGGCGAGGAGATTCGCCTGTTGCAGTCCATGGGTTCTGAGACCGCCAATATCCATCTAGGCACAAGAACTGCCCGCAAGCCCATCCTTCGCCATTTGCAGGCCCAAAAGTCCAAGTGGCTGCACCATGCCACTGAGGCGATGCTGAAAGCTGTCCGCGACGACTGGAAAACATGGAAGGCGGACGGATACAACTAGCCGACCGCTCTTACGCCACTCCGTGCGCTGCCTTGGCCGCCAGCGGCACGCTGAGCACCGGACGCCGCAGCGGAGCCAGCGCCACCCCGCGATCCTTCTCGAAGGCAAGCGTCCACTGTGCGGCACAGTCGTCGCAGAGCCAGTAGTGCTCGACGTGACGCTGTTGTTTCCGGGCGCGCACAAACGGCGGCGACACCGATTCCCCAGGTTTGGTGAGACGGTCCGTTTCGATCAGAAACAGCTTTCCTTCCCGGAGGCGAAGGAACGGTTTCCCGCACTGAGAGTTCGCGCAGTGGCTTAGCATGGTCTCACCTTCTTCACTGATTCTAATCTCGCGGCGTTTTGCACAATTCAATACTCTGAGCAATCCATCGGCCATGTCTGTTGGAAGACGGGAAGACGACTAGCGCACCGCTGCAACTCACAGGCCCGCCGCACTTTCTCCATCGTTGCCGCTTAATCGGCAATGAATGCCGAGCGTTCGTCGCCCCTGACCATTCACGGCCACCCTGTGACGCGCCCGCTCTTTTCTCGGCGGGATTGTCGTCCCAGACATGACTCCAGCATCGTCTATAAACCCGAAACCCTTGCGTGTAATTTGTCTCATCCACAATCCCCATTTCCCATTTCCGGAAGGAAGCCTCGAGCTTTCCCGACCGTAGGGCGCCCCTGGGTGAATTCCCCGCCTTCCAACGGAATCTCACCCAAACCTACCTTCCCTTTATGGGAAGATGGTGCTCGCTGATTTTCTTAACGAATGAATGCCAATTCTGCCTTGACGGCGCATGGGGGGAACGGCCAAGCAGTACTCGCCGTTCGCCACCCGCGTCTTCGTGCCCTTGCCTGGAGCCGCGACTATCTCTACGCCTCGCGCGGCTACGAACTCCTCCGAATGCCCGTCGATCGAATCACCGGCCCGGCCCCGTGGCAGTCCGTTGGCGTGTTTCGTCCTGCCTGGCGCCGCCGCATGTCGGTGGTCAATCGATTCAGCGCTCGGTTGTTTCGCGACGGCTTCCACGCCCTGGCTGTGCTGCCATCCGGTGCTCTCGTTGGCGCGGTCCCTGGGGCGATCATCTCCCTTGGCCCTGGCCAGTCCGACTTTCGCACGTCGCACGTCATTGCCCGCGGAACTCGTCCCTTGCACATTACCGCTGTACCCGGCGGCGCGGTTTTCTGGGGAGAATACTTCGACAACGCCGCTCGCGACCAAGTCCACATCTACGCCTCGTCCGACGCCGGAGCCACCTGGAGCGTCGCCTACACGTTTCCCAGAGGCAGCATCCGTCACGTGCACAACATCGTTCACGATCCCTGGGGCGAGTGCCTCTGGGTTCTCACCGGCGACTACGGAGACGAGTGCCGCATTCTGCGCGCTTCCCTTGACTTCCGCCACGTCGAGGCCATGATGCAGGGCAATCAGCAGGCCCGCGCCGTGGCCCTGGTTCCAACCGAAGAGGGACTCTATTTCTCCACCGATACACCACTGGAAGCGAACTTCATCTACCATCTCGACCGCAAAGGAAACCTCGCCCAACTCGCCCCGATCACCGGTTCTTCGATCTATGGATGCCGCGTCGGCAGCCGAGTCTTCTTCTCCACCATGGTTGAGCCGAGCCGAGTGAATCCGGATCGCCATGTGCGCGTCTACGGCGGCAATCGGGCTCAAGGTTGGACATCTCTGTTGAGCTGGCGAAAAGACCGTTGGCCCATGGGCCTTTTCCAATACGGCAATGCCTTCCTTCCCGACGGCGAGAATCCCTCCTCCTATTTGGCGGTGAGTACGATCGCGGTTGACTCCGACGATTTGGCCACATCGCTTTACAGGATCGAGTGACGGGAAACTCTTCCTGAACCATTCGAGCGCCACGCTGCCTTAAGATGGAATGTGCGCGCCATGCCTCGTCTCAGCTACTATCGCCGCATCTTCAGTGCCTATCTCCTGGGCGGCAAGAGTCATCTCACCTTCTGGCATGAAACTCCGGCGGAGAATCCGAATGCCTCGCCCGCCGAACTAGGCGAGTACTACATGCTGTTCGCCGAAAAGGCCGACTACTCCGGCGCATACGATTCCTCCGGCATCCCGCAGCTCGACTATCACGGCCACATCGGCCTGCAATACAACCCCATCGCCATCGCGCAGTACGGTTTGGGAAACTACAACTTGTTTCGCCGCTCCGGCGATCCCGACCGCCGCCGCAAGTTCTTGCTCGTTGCCGATTGGCTTTCTGATCACCTCGAGCAGAATCCTCACGGCCTCGCCGTCTGGAACCACCACTTCGATTGGGAATATCGCGAAACTCTGCGCGCACCCTGGTACTCAGGACTGGCCCAGGGGCAGGGAATTTCTCTGCTGGTTCGGGCGCATAAAGAATCCGGGGAGTCGCGATATCTGGATGCCGCCCGTCGCGCACTCGCCGCGTTCTCCCGCCCGGTCAGCGATGGCGGCGTCGCCTTCACCGACGATCGCGGCGACCTCTGGTTCGAGGAATACATCGTCTCCCCGCCCACTCACATCCTCAACGGATTCATCTGGGCAGCCTGGGGCGTGTACGACTATTTCCTCGCGACACAAGACAAGTCCGCTCACGAGTTTTTCTCGCGTGCCGTGCAGACTCTGCTTCACAATCTGGATCGCTACGATCTGGGATTCTGGTCGCTCTACGAGCAATCCGGCACGCGTCTGCCCATGGTGGCCAGCAGCTTCTATCACCGCCTCCACATCGTGCAGTTGCGGATCATGCATCGTCTCACTGGAGAGCCAAAGTTCGCCGAAGTCGCGGACCGCTGGCAGGGTTACGCTACCAGCCGCGTCAGGCGCGCACGGGCGCTCGCATACAAGGCCGCTTTCAAGCTCCGCCACTACTAGAGTATCTGCCAATCCGTTTGCGTTACGCCAAACTTAGGGCTGATAGATCCAGCCGTGGCTGACTCCAGTTGCATCCACGTAAGTGCCAGCGATCTGACCTGCATTGTTAGCCGCATAGGCTCTGCAGCCCTGGTTGGAAAACGGCACTGGAATCAGCGTGGTAGTCAAGCTACGGTCTGTCGAAAACGCGACGTCGTTCCCGCCGTCCGAGAATAACCATCCCACGACGAGCCCATTGTCGTTGATGGCTGCAGCCTCTGGACCGCCATGGGACTGATCCTCGTAGTACTTTTGTCCCCCTCCGGCATAGCGGAGGAACCCGTTTGTGACGCCCTGGTCAAAAGAACTTCCAGTAATAGTGCCCCATTTGTTCATCGCATACACGACGAGTTGGGTGCTCCCGGGAACAGTGAACGTAGAGAATGTGCCATCGGTGTTTCGTAAGAAACCGCGCGGTTCGTTAGTCGAGCTGTCGGTATAGCCACCTGCAATTTGTCCGCTCGCGTTGATGGCCGAGGCCCCACGAAACGTTCCGCCGGGCACCGTAAACGTCACGTAATTATTTGGCTGGGCCGGATCCCAGAAAAACCCAGACACGTTGCCGCCGATAAAGGCGTTTCCTGCAATCTGCCCTTTGTCGTTAATGCCCACGACATAGGTCAGTCCAGTCGATCCCGGAGGATCCAGGGTGAGGTACGTGCCATCCGTGTTCCTGATGTATCCGTGTTCCTTGTGCTGACCGTCGACATACGCTCCGGCCACTTGGCCGCTGGCATTGATGCCCCCGATCGTTGTAGTCGTGGCTCCTGGAGGCTGAATTTGCAGGTAAGTGCCATTCGGATGTCGTAAGTAGGCTCGAACAGTCCCGTTGTCATCTATGGTCGTGAGACCGATGCCTCCCCAGCGAGTCACGACCCAGGGAAAAGTGCCGCCAGACTGCCTTCCCGCCATAGGCCCGTCGAATGACACAAACGTCCCTTGAGCGAGACAAGTTCCCGCTAACAGAACTGCGGTGGCCACCAGAAGGGCGACCAATACGATTGGGCGAGGGGGCGAACTGGTGTTGCGCATAAAACGGCAATTTCCTTTCGACACTCGGCGGAGTGCGCCCTGATTACGAGGCATCACGACTCGGAAGTCAAGATGCAGGAATCTGCAACCTGCGATGCGTTGCTGGGGAGAGAGGGTCAAAGACGGAGGAGGCGTTCCCTATCCTTCCTACACCCTTCTGCGATAGCCTCTAACTTCGCGTGCATATCCTCTACGTCTCACAATATTTCCCGCCGGAGATGGGTGCTCCCGCGGCTCGCGCCGCCGAGCTCGCCCATCACTGGTCCGAATCCGGCCACGCCGTTTCCATCCTGACCGGCTTCCCGAATCATCCCACCGGCGTCGTCCCGCCGGAATGGCGCCCGCGCCTGCGTCGCCTCATCTACCGGGAACAGGTTGGCAACGTGAACGTGTACCGCACCTGGCTCTGGCCACTGCCCAATCGCAAGTCGCACGAGCGCGTCCGAAACTATGCTTCGTTCTGCCTTTCCGCCGGGCTGCGCGGCCTGGCCATGCCTCGCCCCGACGTCATCATTGCCACTTCTCCACAACTCCTCGTCGGCCTTTCCGGTTGGTGGCTCTCCTTCGTCCGCCAGATTCCCTTCGTCTTCGAAGTCCGCGACCTTTGGCCCGAATCTCTCACCGCAGTCGGCGTCGGTTCTCAGGACTCGCTGCTCCATCACACTCTCGCCGGGATCGCAAGATTCCTCTACCAGCGTGCCAACCGGATCGTCGTCGTGTCTCCTGCCTTCAAGGATCGCCTTATCGAAGACTGGCGCGTACCCGACGAAAAAATCTCGATTGTCGAAAATGGCGTCGAGACCGGCCTGTTCTCCCCAAACACCACGGCCGCAGCAAATCTTCGCCGCCAACTCGGTCTCGAGGATAAGTTCGTCGCCAGCTACATCGGCACCATGGGAAACGCGCACGGCCTCGAAACCCTACTCGAGGCTGCCGCACAACTGCTGCACAACCCGGATGTGGTCTTCCTCCTGATCGGGGAAGGCGCCGAAAAGGAGAAGATCAAAGCCCAGGCCGCAGCCCGCGGGCTAACCAACGTGCGGCTGCTCGATCAGCAGCCAAGAGAGACGATCCCGGCGTTCATCTCCGCTTCGGATGTGTGCCTGGTCTTGTTGAAGAAAACAGACGTGTTCAAGACCGTGATTCCTACCAAAATGCTGGAATTCATGTCCTGTGCCCGGCCCGTCATTCTAGGTGTCGAGGGGCAGGCTCAGGAGATCGTCGAGGATGCTCGTGCCGGAATCGTCATGGAACCGGAGAACTCCGAGTCGTTGGCCCGCGCGGTTCTGGCGCTCCACTCGGACCGCGAACGCGGGATTTCGCTGGGGAAAAACGGCAGGGACTACATTATCCGGAACTTCTCCCGCCGGTATACCGCAGAAAAGTACGTGGAAGTTCTCAAGCAGATGCTTCGGAGCTGAACGGCCATCCCACAGAGGAAGTTACGGGTGCACGGCGTAGATGCCAACCGAGGTTGCCATGGCAAAGGCGGCTTCTGCCGTACGCGCCGCCGCGACCTTCGCTCCACTCACCGGAATGAAGAGAATGTCGTCCGCCTGCAAAGTGACATCGGGTGCTTTCGCTTCCAGCATCTTCTTCAACTGGACCAGCGTTTCCGTGGCCCCGTTCGGCCCTTTCCGGATGATACGCACCGCATTCATCTTGGCCGTGTGGTTGGTTCCACCCGCCAGCGCCAAGGCCTGCAGCACTGTGAGCGTTCCATTGTCGACCAGCAACCCGCTCGGCCGGCCAACGTCTCCCACCACGTAGATGATCGGTGCCCTCGGGACCGTAATCGTGTCGCCCGGCAGCACGTCCACATTTCCGCTGAGATCGTCCGCCAGATTCCGAGGCAGGTCGATTCGGATCGGGTCGCGAGAACTCCTCCGGATGATTGCAATCTTCCGCGAAGAAGAATTAGTGAACCCACCCGCCAGCGAAATCACGTCATACAGCTTGTGACCCGGCAAATCAGGATAGATTCCGGGCTTACCCACTTCCCCCAGAATCGTGATGCCCTGCGACGTCGCTTCGTCCACAAAGATCGTGACATGCGGATTGCGAACGAACCCGCCGTCTTCCAGTCGCTTCTCGATGACCGACTGGGCTTCCTCTTGGGTCAGTCCCGCAATATGTACGTAATCAACCAGCGGCAGGTAGACCTCGCCCGAATTGCTGATGCGCGCCTTCGTCGTCAGTTCCGGAACGTTGTACACGCTCATATCGATCAGGTCGCCCGGGCCCAGCTTCGCGATATCGGGCGCTGCTGCTTCGGTCTGTTCTTTTGGCTTGGACGCAGATTGCTGCCCACCTGAAGCTGCCTGGTCTGGAGTCACCCCTGCTTCGGGAACGCTCTGGGTGGCCGGCGTCGGATTAGACACAACTGGCGCCGTCCCCGGCTGTTGCGCCAAGGCGCTGCCGGTCATCACGAGAATTGCGATCCCAAACAAGACGCGCTGGCGCGGGAACCTCAGCGTAGCCAACTCCATCCGCAGACCTCTGATGTGATAAGTGAAGATTTGACCTGAAGTCTAACACACCTGCACGACTTGATTGTGCCCGATTCTTGCTGCCATAGATGAGTTTTCCACAGCTTTTTCTGTCTCAAAGATTGCCAGTACCGTTTTGGTACTGGTACAGTTTTCATTAACTCCGCCGCCACAGGAATCTGTTCTGGCACTGTTTCAGTCCCGGGTCGGGCTGCGATACTTTTTGAAAGAGTGCGGCATGCTGTTAATCGTCGTCTCCGAGGTGCTTAGTTGACGGTCGTCCTCCTCGGAACATTTTTTCTCGGGCTGTTCGCCTCATTCGTGCTGACGCGTTACGTTCGCGATTTCGCGAACGCGCACGGATGGGTCGCTCCTCCTTCCCAAGAGCGTCACCTCCATTCCAGTCCTTTGCCTCGTCTGGGCGGCGTCGCCATTTTCACGTCTTTCGTCTTGTGCGTAATTTCCGCCGCACTGTGGGCTTGGCTGCATCCTCGCATGCACTCGCCCACCTTCATGCGGACGATGGTCACCATCCTCGTCCCCGCTTTCCTGATTTTCCTGTTGGGTGTATTCGACGACATTCGCGGGGCAGGTCCTTACCTGAAGTTCTCCGTGCAAGCCGTGGCGGCGGCCCTCTTGTTCGCTGGCGGCCTCCGCATCGTCAACATCCCTGTGCTCTTCGGCGACCACGGCCTGCCCTGGTTTGTCGGACTACCGTTTACCGTCCTGTGGGTGCTGGCCATCACCAACGCCTTCAACCTGATCGATGGCCTCGACGGTTTGGCGGCCGGGTCTGCGCTCTTCTCCACCATGGTCGCGTTTGTCGTGGCCCTGTTGTATGGCACCACCCTGAGCGCGATCATGACCATCGCCCTGGCCGGTGCCATTCTCGGTTTTCTGCGCTACAACTTCAATCCGGCCACTATCTTCCTCGGAGACTCCGGCAGTCTCTTCATCGGTTTCCTGTTGAGCGCCCTGGCGCTGGCGGGCGCTCAAAAGGCTCCCACGATCGTGGCCGTCGCCATTCCCGTCGTTTCGTTCGGCCTGCCCATCCTCGAAACCTCGCTCTCCATTGTTCGCCGTCTCATCAGCGGTCGCCCGGTGTTCACCGCCGATCGCGAGCATATCCACCACAAACTGCTGCAGCACGGCATGACCCACCGTCAGGTCGTCATCATCCTCTACGGGGTCTCTGCCATCTTCGCCATGTTGAGCCTGTTCCTTCTGTGGCCAACCGGAAGCTCGCTCGGTCTGGTCCTGGCGGTTCTGGGGGTCGGCGTCTGGATCGGCGTTCAGCACCTCGGGTATCTCGAATTTGTGGAGTTGGCGCGCGTCGCCCATCGCACCCTGAATCAGCCGCAAATCTTCGTCAATAACCTCGCCCTTCGCCGTGCCGCCGAGGAATTTAAGGTTGCGCGCGATTTTGAGCAGGTGCGTCGAGTTCTGCTTGCAGCCTTCGACAGTAATGACTTTGACAGCTTCGAGCTCAAGCTCGAATTGCTCCCCGGCGAGAGCGTACTGATGCCGGACAACTCATCCCCCCGCCGCTCTCCTTGCACATTCCGCTGGAGCAAGCCCGGGTTCCCGAACGCCGTCGACAATTTTGCCTGGACCATTGCCCTCGACCTGCTCAGCTCTGCCCATCGGCGGCGCGGAACTCTCCTCGTCCACCGCCAGTATTCCGCTCGCGATCTGCAGGTCGACATCAACCTGCTGACCACAGCCTTCCCGACCGCTCTCGCCGATGCCTTGGACCGGACTCTCGCCCACAGCGCTCAGGTAATCCCGCTTCCCGAGCAGGATCCCGCCCTCATCGCCGCCCAGGCCGGCTAGCCCGCCTTCGCCCTGCGCCGGGCCTCCGCATCGCCCAGATAGCCCACCCATTGCCCGTTTCCGCCTTTGCGGCTAGAATCCCAACTGGCTGGAGTTTGCCTGGCTCATCGCCGGCAGGGATAAGGACGTACCATACCCGTCATGGAACCTGGGGTCTCTTCCGAACCGCGCTTCCCGGAGTACGACTTCGATCCCTCTGAGTTGGATCTGCGGGTGCGGGTCACCCTGGCGGCCGATCGGCGTTCCGTCGATCCCGTTGTCCAGCAGGTCATGGAAGCGATTCAGCAAGTGAAGTGCCTCGACGGCAAGACCGACGCCGTCGAACTGGCTCTGCAGGAGGCGCTCGCCAACGCCGTCGTCCACGGCGCCAAGGAAGACCCCAGCAAGGTCGTCGAGTGTCTGGTGGCTTGCGACGAGCAGCGCGGCGTCCTGATCATCGTGCGTGACCCCGGCGAGGGCTTTGACCCCCAGGCGATTCCCACCTGTACCGTCGGCGAGAATCTTTATTCGAACCACGGCCGCGGGATCTTCCTGATCAACCAGTTAATGGACGAAGTGAAATTTCGTAAGAACGGCACCGAGATTCACATGGTGAAGCGCTAAAGAGCGTGTCAGGAGTCAGGCCCCGCCAACGGCTTCAGTCGTGCCGTCGCGGGCCAGCAATGACGCGGGTTTCAGCCCCTGTGGGCACCGCCCCGGCAAGGTTTTGTTGAAACATACGCAGCAAGATCCCTCGCTGGCTGCGTTCTCAGAAGTAGCGGTAGGTTCCAGACCGGATGTAGCACCCAATTTTTCTCCCAAGGATGGTCGCCATGCACAAACCAAAACAAAAAGGATTCTCCCTGATCGAGTTGCTGATCGTCGTCGCCATCATTCTCATTATCGCGGCCATCGCCATTCCCAACCTGCTGCGGGCCCGCATGGCGGCTTATGAAGCCTCCGCTGTCGGCTCCATGAAGTCCATCAACAGCGGCGAGATCACCTACGCCTCCGCCTACCCCACCATCGGCTACGCTCCCGCGCTCGCCAATCTGGGAGGCGCTTCCCCCTGCGTTCCCAGCTCCACCACCGCCTGCGTCATCGATAGTGTTCTGGCCGGCGGCACCCGCAGCGGATACGTCTTCACCGCCACCGGCGCCGGCGGACCTCCCGCCGTCCAGTACTACGCGACCGGCGTCCCGCTCATGCTCAACCAGACCGGCGTTCGCAGCTTCTGCTCCTTCGAAGATGCCGTCATCCGCGTCCAGCCCACCGGCACCGGCATCGCCAGCGAAGCCGCCTGCGAAGCCCTGCTCCCGCTCAACCAGTAGACCGGCGACCGACCGTAAAGTTAGTGCCCCACTCAAGCCCGCCTTTGGCTTGAGTGGGGCCGTTTGACCTTGAACGATCTCGCCGGCTTAGGATCTGATTGCGCCGCTCGAAATTCATCAGCAATTCAATTGACATTCACGGGACAAGAAAACTGGGCCCCAGCCTTAATCAGCGAATAGGATGCCGCGTGCTACATGCCAATTTCGTTTCCCCAACAGCAAGGCACTCGTTCGTTACCTGTGAAGGGATCTAAGGAATCCGCTCTAATCCCCAACGCGAACCTGGAAGGAGACTGAGGAACGTTCCGTCCGTTCCCACATTTCCCGTCAGCTCACAATTCGCGAATCGCAGTCACGGGGTTCCGGCGCATCGCTCGACGCGCCGGAAAGTAGCATGCCAGCAAAGACATTGCTCCCAGGAGCGTGACGACGGAAACCATGGTGACTGGATCGTTGGCGCCGATTCCGTACAACAGCCGCGCGATGAGACGTGTCAGTCCCAATGCAGACGCCAATCCCAGCGCCAGTCCGATGCCTGTGAGCGATAAACCCTGCGACAGCACGAGTCTCAGCACATCGACGCGCGAAGCACCCAGAGCCATTCGCACTCCGATCTCATGGGTCCGCATTTGAGTTCGATATGCCACGACTCCGTAGATTCCACTCACTGCAAGAACCAGCCCAATCAGCGCGAACATTCCCGCCAGCGTGCTCTGTATGACAGCGAAACTGCTCGCCAGCTGGGTACTCTCTCGCATGGAACGCACGTCGAAAACCGGCATCCCTGGATCGATTTCGTGGATAGCGTTTTCCACCGCTGGCTCAAAGTCCACCGGATTGCCCTCGGTTTTCACCTGCACCATAGTCTCGTACCCCGGGTGCTGGAAAAAACTTATATAGACCATAGGCTCCGGCGACTCATTCATGAAAGTATGTGTTGAATTCCTCGCAACGCCGACAACCGTCAAAAGGCTGCCGCCGACCCTGAGTCTCTTTCCCAGCGGATCCTGCCCCGGCCAGTAGTGCTCCGCAGCGGTCTGATCCACGATGATGACCCCCGGGGCCTTTTCATCATCCTGCAGCGTAAACTCGCGGCCTTCCAGAATGGGTATATGAAGGGATTCGAAATACCGCGGGCCCACCTCGGCATTCTCGACCAGCAAAGATTCATGGGGGTGCGGCACATAGCCTTCCGGATACGCATCGCTTCTCTTTTGGATCAGGGTCATCGGAATCCAGTCCGTAAGACACGCAATCTTCACACCGGGTAATGCCGACACGCGATCAAGTATCTTGTGACGGATCAACTGTGCCTCGTCGTTGCTGTAGCCGGCGATATTCAGCCCCACAGAGGCAGTGAGAATATGGTCCTGTTCAAATCCGGGATTTGCATCGGCGAGGTTCCGCAGTGTTCGCAGAAATAGCCCGGAGCACAACAGCAGCGGAAGTGAAAGCGCGATTTGCGCCACCACCAGCGCACTGAGTAATCTCCGGTTGCGTGTGCCGCCGGAGATGCTTGCAGACTCTGCCTTCAGTACCTCAATGGCCGGTGCGTGGGACGAACGCCAAGCAGGGAGCGCGCCGCACAGCATGCCAGCCAATAGGGAAAACACCGCAATCCCGATCACCACGTTGTGATCCATGCTCCCGTTCAGAATGATTGGAGCCGAGCTCGCCCGAAAGAACCATGCGAATGTCTTCGAAGTCCACGATGTCAACGCGAGGGCCGCGGCGCCTGCGACGATGGAAAGCACCATGCCCTCCAGCACCATCTGCCACACCATTTGAATGCGATTCGCCCCGAGCGACTGCCGGATGGCAAGTTCACGCCGCCGGGATACAAACCGTACCAGCGTAAGCGTCGCTACGTTCGCGCAGGTCAGCAACAGCACCACAGCGGCGAAGGCCAGCAGAATGGGCAGCGTCGCCGCCATGTATCCGTTGGCGCCGAATGGCGAGCGCCACATAGGATCCAGCGTGATCTGGTTCGCGCCGAGATGTTGGTCCGGATACGCCGAGACAATTTGGCGCATCACGGTATCAAGATCCTGGGCTGCCTGGCCACGGTTCACGCCCGGCCGCAATCTTCCTATTAAGATCAGCCAGTCCGAATCGCGATGGGTTCTCCGCCAAACATCATTCCCAAGCGGATCAAGCGTTACCCACAGATCGTCACGCAGTCCGGGCGCTGCTCCGACAAACCCTTCCGGCGCCACACCAATCACCGTCAGTGGATGCCGGGAAACCTCGATCGACTTGCCCACAATTGCCGGGTCTTTGGCATAACGCGTCTTCCAAAGTGAATAACTCAGGACCACGTTGGGAATGGCTGGGCCCGTCTCTTCTTCAGACAGAAAGAAACGCCCCAGCGTCGGCTTGATGCCGAGCACATCGAAATAGTTCGCCGATACGTTCGCAATATAGACACGCTCTGGCTGCGCACCGCCGGTCAGTGCGATCCAATCGTTATGATATGCAAGCATTCCGGCAAAGGTATGGTTCTGCTCGCGCAGATCGCGATAATCGAGATACGAGAACGGTGGAGTCGGAGAGAAGTTCCGTTCCCCTCGCTGCAGGCTCACAAGATCGCCCATGTCTCGCGCGCCAGGAATCGGACGCAACATGGTGCCGTCGATCCAACTGAATACGGTGCTGTTGGCGCAGATCGCTACCGCCAGCATCGCCGTCGCGGTGATCGTGAAGCCAGGGCCCTTGCGCAGTTGCCGCAACGCATAACGGACGTCCCGGCCTATTTGTTCAAACCAGCCTTGGCCCCACATCTGGCGCGTCACATCCTGCACCAGAAGAACGTTTCCAAACTCCCGCATTGCCGCTTGTCGCGCCCCTTCTTCCGTTTCGCCTCGCGCCACCCGATCTGCAATCGCCATCTGCATGTGGGCATCGATCTCTTCCTGCAATTCACGATTGCGCCTCTGAAAACCGAAGCTGGGAAACCACTTCATGACGCACCCTCCTCCGGCTTGACGTACATCACCGACCCAATCGCTTCGACAATCCGCTCCCATCGCCCCAGATCCGTGGCCAACTGCTTTTTCCCCTTGGCCGTGATTCGGTAGTATCGGGCTTTTTGCTTGCTCTCGGACTGCTTCCATTCAGACTGCACCCAGCCCTGACGCTCCAATCGATGCAGCGCCGGATACAGGGATCCAGTCTCCACCTGAAGCACATCTCCCGTTCGCAAACGCAAAGCCTGGACAATGCCATATCCATGCTGCGGTCCCCATTGCAGCGTCTGCAGAACGAGCATGTCGAGCGTTCCCTGCAGCAGCTCAATCCGGTTTTTATACGGCTCTTTCTCGCTCATAGGTGTAGACACTCTACTCCCATGGCGGTAGATTGTCTACCCCCGCATCACGGCAGCCGCTCCAATGCAAAGCCAGGTGATCCTCAAACCAAGATGACCGGGTCGAAGCTAGCCTTCGCTCTTATCCAATCAACCCTTGTCGCGGTTTTGCGACAGGTGGGAATCCGCCGGAGCCGTCAGCACCACTGAAGATAGCCCGCCAGTTCACTGGCGGGTAAGTCATGAGATCTCAACTGTGTCCCGGAGGGACACCTGAACCGTGCTTCTATCCGTTGAGAAGAAGGATGACCTGAAAACTGGTAAACGTCCTGTCAGTCCCCATGCCTTCGAACTCAAGGCGATGGCCGGGGCGATCCGCATCCGTCAATCTCCTGACCATTCTAGAGATGAGGATCGACGTCCAAATGAACTTCCGACTCACGGACAGAACTGATTGGATCGAGTACAGCGCTCGATAGAAGCACATTCCGTCAACGGCTACCAGGAAGTCTCCATACAACTGATCAAACGCCCCCTTTCCTAACGTATCGACCTCCCAGTACGCTTTCAACAGTTTGACGGTATCTGTTGGCCCCCCTCGCGGTCACGCCGGAGGATGCCCGTTAATTCGTAGAAAGTAGCGGCTCTCAACCGCGGTCATAATGAT
>JBBIOA010000011.1:0-160933 GCA_037443605.1 Terriglobales bacterium | reverse complement strand
TCGACTTTGATGATGCCCATGTCGGCGCAATCTTCTTTGTCCCATTGCACGACGACGCGGCCGGGCATGGAGGCCGGTTCGAGCGGCACGACGGAATCGAGTTGTCCCTGGCAAATGACCATGCCGCCCGAGTGCTGGCCGAGATGGCGGGGCATGTCCTGCACGGCGAGGCAGAGTTCGTAGTACTTGCGCAGACGCGGATGGCTGAGGTCGAGTCCGGCATCGCGGAAGCGGCGGTCAAGGGCGTCGTTTTCGTCGCGAAATTCCCAGGTCGCGACGGCGGAGGAAATTTTCTTGAGCGTTTCCTCGTCGAAGCCGAGCGCCTTCCCCATTTCCCGCGCTGCCATGCGATTGCGATAGGTAATGACGTTGGCCGTCATGGCCGCGCCGCGCTCGCCGTATTTCTTGTAGAGATACTGGATGACCTTTTCGCGCTCGTCGCCGCTAGGCAAATCGAGATCGATGTCGGGCCATTCGCCGCGCTCTTCGGAAAGAAAGCGCTCGAATAAAAGTTCCATGCTGACGGCATCGACGGCGGTGATGCCCAGCGAGTAGCAGACGGCGCTGTTGGCGGCCGATCCGCGGCCCTGCACGAGGATGTTCTGTTCGCGGCAGAAGCGGATCAGATCCCACACAATGAGGAAGTATCCGGCGAGCTTGAGCTTCTCGATGAGCTTTAATTCTTTTTCGATTTGCAGGCGCGCTTTGGCTTGCAGGTCCTGCGATTTGCGTCCGTAACGCTCGCGGAATCCGTCCCAGGAGCGGTCGCGGAGGAAAGAATTCATGGTCTCGCCGGCGGGAACGGGATAGCGCGGAAATTCGTAGCCGAGATCGTTGAGAGTGAATTCGAGACGGCTGGAAAGTTCGACGGTGTTGCGGATGGCTTCGGGAAAATCCGCAAAGAGTTGACGCATCTCTTCGGGAGACTTCAAATGCCGCTCGGAATTGCGGGCGAGCAGCCGCCCGGCCGTGGAAAGCGTTTTGTGGTGGCGGATCGCGGTGAAGGCATCGGCGAGTTCTCGGGCCTTTGGCGTGGCGTAGTGAACGCCATTGGTTGCCAGCAATGGGAGCTTGAGGGATCGAGCAATTTCGATGGCAGCGCGATTTCGGGACTCCTCCTCGCGGTGATAGTGGCGCTGCAGTTCGACATAGACGTTGTTGGGGCCGAAGATGCCGATGAGTTGGTCGACTTGCCGGCGAGCCGCTTCGGCGTTGTCTCTTAAGGCAGCGGCGAGCGGGCCTTCCGCACCGCCGGTGAGGCAAATTAATCCGTCGGCATGTTCTTGCAGCTCTTCTTGCGTGACTGCGCCTTCGCCTTTTTTGGCGCGCAGCTTCATTTTTGTGATCAGGCGGCAGAGGTTCTGGTAGCCGGCGCGGGAGCTCACTAGCAAAGGAAGGCGGAATTTACCGCGGAGGCACCCTCCGTCCCCGCTCAGGGCAAGCTCCGACACGGAGGAATGCGATTCTTGATTTTTAATTCCAGATTCTGTTTTCTCCGTGGCTCCGTGACTCCGTGGTGAATTGAATGTGGCAGAAACCTCCGCGCCGATGTGGGCTTTGATTTTTGCTTTGTCCGCTGCCAGATGAAAGCGCGGCGCGCCGTAGACGCCGTCGGTGTCGAGCAGCGCCATGGCGGGCATGCCGAACTGGGCACACGTGCTCACCAAGTCCTCAGGCAGCGATGCGCCTTCGAGGAAGCTGAACGCGGAGCGGGCGTGGAGTTCTACAAACAAGTTCTCAGTTCCCGGTTCTCAGTTCTCTGTAAAAACACTTCGACTCGGACTTTCTCTGAGAGCTGGGAACTGGGAACTGAGAACTACATTTCAGTCATACGTTCCTTCCACAAACCACTCCCCGCCCAGCAGGTCGTGCACCAGGCGGTAGAGGCTGATCTGATCTTTCTGTTGCAGTGCAATGTCCCACTCGTCGTGCGACCAGGCGTCCCGTTCCCACCAGTCTCCGGAAAAACGCCAGGGGCCTGCCTTCCAGAGGACATTGCCATGAACTTCTTTTTTCTTTGGACAGAGCACATGCGTGGGCAGGCCGTTTTCCAGGCTGACATGGGCGCGCAGCGCAGGACGGAAGCGGCGTAAAGCTGTGACCGGCGATTGTGCCTCGGTGGCGGCGATGCTTTTCTGCGGATCTTTGTGCGCGGTCTCGGCCACGAAGCGGCGTATGCGGAATCCTTCGGGATGATGCGTGTCGAGCATCTCCACGGCTCCGACTTTCTCGCCGACCAGGCTGGCAATGCGGGCCAGAGTCAGTTCCAGTTTTTCCGGTTCCGGCGCGGGAGGCTGAAACAGGCCTCCCTGTGCCGATCGCGAACGCGCAGGTGTGGCTGCCAAATGAATCTTGACGATGGGTTCTCCCGGCGGATGTGCCTGCAAATCGAGTTGCAACAGCTTGAGAAAAACTTTGGCATCGAGCATCGGCAGAGGCAGGCGGAGAGTTCGAACAAATTGTTGTCGGCTGATAGTGGATTGCCGATTGAGAAGCGAGCAGTTTTCGAGTTCCAGCGTCAGGCACAACTCTTGGGTCGCCAGGGCTCGCGACGCCAGCCGCGCACAGACTTGTTCGAGCAGGCGATTCAGCAGGAAGGCGAGCGGTTCGAGCAACACGATGGGATGCTCGAGTTCCATACCTTCTTCAAATGCGAATGGCTCCTCGACGGGAACCAGCGTGCGGGATACGCCGCCGCGTGCCAGTTGTTGCAGACGCAATCCTGGCTGGCCAAGACGTTCGCTGAGCGCGATTTTCGGCAGCGCGGCCAAAGCGTGAAGGTTGCGAATCCCCCACCGCTCCAGCGTTTCCAGCAGGGAACCAATTTGCTCCAACTCTTCTTCCCCATGCTCAGCAATCAGGGCCGCTAAGGGGAGAGGCCCGAGTGTCTCAGCTTCTCCACCCGCGGGAATGACGGTGACTCCGGGAAATCCCCGGGCCGCGAGCCGGGCGGCATCGGGATTCGAAGCGACGGCCACTTGTGCCTGGAGGCCCAGCGCAATCCCGCGTTCATACATCCCACGGGAAATTTCCGGCAATGATCCCAACAGAGTTTCCATGCCGGCAAGATCGAGCAGAACCGTATCGTGAGCGGTATCTTCCACGCAGGGCGAAAACGACTGGGCGCAATCGAGCAGCGCGGCGTGCGCGGCGGTCTCCAGCAGCGCCGAGCGCGGGCGCAAGGCGAGTTCGGCGCACAATTCCGCCTGCGTCTTGGTCATGCCAGGGGTGATGCCCAGTTTCTCGGCTTTCTCATTGACCGCGAGGATGGTTTCGAGCGGAGGCTTGCCTTCGAAAATCGCGACGGCACGCATCTGCAGTTCCGGCTCTGCACGGAGCGCAGCCGCCACGGGGAAGTTCGGAATGTAGATGCAGGCGAACATAAAGCAGTACGCTGTGCGATTTCATCCGGCCCATGCGGTTCTGGTTTCGAAGGCAACGGAGCGCGCGGGCTTGCGCTCCAGTCGCGAGCGAATGAGTTCCATGCTGATCGCTAATCCGGTGAACAGATGGGAATGCGAAGGATATGTCGCGTTAGAAAAATGAGTACCAGGTGCCGAGTACTGGGTACTGCCTCCCAACTGCAGCAGCAGTGACGAACAACTTCCCGCAATCGCCTGCTGCTCAAGGGCCAGCAAGATAGTCGGCTTGTTCTCCACGGCACGGCGGAAGCGGAACCACGTAGTCAACGGAATGCGGCGCGCGGTTGGCAACGGCAGGTCGGCGAAGTCCAGCACGATCAGACCGAAGCCTCCGCTTTCCAGCAACAGATCGGTGGCACGCAGAGCCTGATCGAGACGGTGCTCGGATGCGCGAAAACGTTCCCTAGAATCGAACCTGAATGAGGTCTTGGCGCAAATCCCCACTTCTGCCGCAAAAAGCGCGGCAGAAGTGGAGCACCCATTTTCTCCATTTTTCGTTTTCTCCGTGTCTCTGTGTCTCTGTGGTGAACTTGTTTTTCGTGGGGATGGCTCTCCGCAGCGCACCCAAAGCAGACGTTCCAATTCCACACCGGAAGCCGTGAGCGATTGCGGATCGAGCGCGTCACCGGCGTCGACGACCGCGCAGAACTCTCCGCGCCGGGTAGCGGCAGCCAGAGCGGCCAGCATCACACTGGTGCGGCCTGAGGACGCCGGTCCGCAGATTTCCGTCAGGCAGCCGCGCGGCAGGCCTCCCGTCAGGGCGTCCAGGGCGGCGATGCCGCTGGAAGCCATTTCAGGGACGGGGCGGATGGCGAGGTGCGAGGCGGGAGTGACAGCGATTGCAGACTTATGATTTTTGATTGCCGATTGAATCGCTTGAGCGACCTCAAATTCCGCGCTGGCAGGTTTTTTGACGTCAGAAAACAGGCGCGACTCGTCATCGGCTTCTTCAAAGACAAAAGGGCGGCCCATGGCCGCCGAAGTGGAAAGCACTGCGGAAGGCATACATACCTCGAAGAATTTCAGGGAGCGCGGAGGCTGGCTGGCCGCCGAGGCTAGTTTTCGCTTTTTATTCGCCTTTGAGGATTGTGCTACCGCCGGCTGGGTTTGTCAAGGGCGTGGGAGGAAGGACGGGGATTTTATCCCGTATTGTGCAGCCCGGCGGCGATTCCGTTGATCGTGGCCCCCATCGGATATTCCAGTTCCGCGCCCTGTTCGCCCTGTTGCTTGCGGCGCAGCAGTTCCACCTGGATCAGGCTCATGGGATCGACGTAGGGATTGCGCAGGCGAATCGAGCGCGAGAGCACGCGATTGCGGCTTAGCAGTTCCCGCTGCCCCGTCAGGCGCAGAATCATGTGCCGCGAGCGCAGGAACTCTTCTTCCAGCATCGAGAACACGCGCTTGCGAAGAGACTTGTCTTTTACAAGACCGGAATAGACTTGCGCGATGCCGAGGTCGGCTTTGGCCATGCCGAGTTCGACGTTGCGGATCAATTCGAAGATCACGGGGAATCCGCGCGCGATCTGCTTGAGAAGTTGCTCGTGGCCGGAGCCTTGCTTGGCGAAATGCTCGAACGCGTGACCGACGCCATACCATGCGGGAACGGCGTGGCGGCTCTGCATCCAGCCGAAGACCCAGGGGATGGCGCGCAAATCCTCCAGCTTGCGGCCTTTGGTGCGGCGGGAAGGGCGCGAGCCGATGCGCGCCGTGTCGAGTTCGTTCACCGGCGTCGCCTGCTCAAAATATTCCAGCACCTCGGAATTCTCGGCGATGTCGCGGCGATAGACACGGAACGCTTCCTGCGACATTTCTTCGATCGCCTCGACCCATCGAGCCGGAGGCGCCGCCTCTTCTTCGCCCGGCCGCGTCAGAACTTCCAGGCTCGCGGCGATCATCAACTCCAGATTCCATTCGGCGAGCACCGCATCGGAATACTTCCAGTTCAGCACTTCGCCCTGCTCGGTCACGCGAATCTGTCCGGAGAAACATCCCGGCGGCTGCGCGAGGATGGCGGCGTGCGTGGGTCCGCCCCCGCGGCCCACCGTGCCGCCGCGGCCATGAAACAAGCGCAGCTTGATGTTGTGTTCTCGTGCGGCATGATGCAATTCGCGATGTGCCTTGTAGAGTTCCCACGTGCTGGTCAGCATGCCTCCGTCTTTGTTGGAGTCGGAGTAGCCCAGCATGACTTCCTGCCAGCGTCCCCAGGAGTCGAGCAGGGGCTGATACTCTGCATCGCCCCACAGGCGCCGCATCACGGTGGCCGCGTTGCGCAGCGAATCAATGGACTCAAATAACGGCACCGGCATCAGGCCGGGATCAGCGGCCGAGCCGGCGATGGTTACGTTGCAGACCTTCGCCAGGCGAACGACGGCGAGAACATCTTGTTCCGTCTCGGCTCCGCTGACGATGTAGTGGCGAATCGACTGCGCGGGATAGGTGCGCTTGAGTTCGGCGATGGCTCGGAAGGTATCGAGTAACTCCAGGCTTTCCGGCGATTCGGCCGCCATGGCGAGCGCTGGGCCGAGTTCCTTGATGACGTGCGCATGCACGCGGGCGTGCTGCCGGATATCGAGAGTGTGGAGATGGAATCCGAATTTGCGTACCTTGCGCAGCAGTGAGCCGAGATAGATATGCGATAGTTGCTCGCCGTGGCCGGATTTCAGGCTCTGTTGAACGAGCCGCAGATCGCTTTCAAATTCGTCGGAGGAACGGTAGGCGGCGTCCGCGTCGAGCGCCTCGCGCGTTCGCTGCAAGCGATGAAACATGTAGGAGAGCAAGCGGCGATAGCTTTCCGCGTGATTGTGCGGACCCCAGGCGAGATGCACGCCGGGCATGGTGTGCTCGTACTCAGTGAGACGGTCGAGCAGCGCGGGCAGCATCTGAACCTGGCGGCTTGAGGAACTGAGGCGATCGCTCAACTGCTCGACGTCGAAAAGATATTCCCGCAGAATCACGTCGCGCGCCATGGCCAGCGCATCGCGGATGCATCCCGGCTTGACCAGCGGATTGCCGTCACGGTCGCCGCCGATCCATGATCCGAAGTGAACGATGTTGGGGACGGAATCTTCGTCGAGCGTAAGCGCGTACACCGCGCGAAAGGAATCAACGATCTCCGCGTAGATCCTGGGCAGCGAATCGAACAACGAAAGCCGGAAATAGCGCAAACCCATGCGGATCTCGTCATTCACGGTCGGTTTGGCTAAGCGCACTTCGTCAGTCTGCCAAAGCGACGTGACCTCGGCGCGGATGTTGGCTTCACAGGCTCGCGCGTCCTCGTTGGTGAGAGGCAGGCGGTCGAGCCGCTCGAGTTGCTGCGTGATGCGCCGCCGCTTGAGCAGAATCGTCTGCCGGGCGACCTCCGTGGGATGCGCGGTGAAGACTGGGGTGATGGCGATTTGGCCCAGCGCGGCCAATGCATCGTCGGCCGACAGGCCGGCTTCCTTCATGCGCTGCAGCGTGCCGCGGAACGATCCCGGCAGCGGGGAGTGATCGCTTTCCAGCTTGCCGGCGCGTCTACGGCGTTTGCGGTGGTTGGTCTCGGCCAGGTTCGTCAACTCGAAATACGTGGCGAAGGCTTTCGTGACCTGATAAGCACGCGTCAGATCCATCCCGGCGACCAGTTTTTGCACGCGAGTCAGGATTTCCGGTGTGGCCGATTGCGCCGCGTGATGCCGCACCGTCTCGCGATGCTCGATCAACAATTGCCGCACTTCTTCGACCGCGTTAAAAAGTTCCTGCCCCACCTGCTCCACCAGTATCTGCCCGAGCACGGCGCCCAGCGAACGCACGTCCCGGCGCAGGGGATGATCCTTGGCCGAGTCGTCGGACGAGGCAGTGAGTTCCGCGAGCCGGGCGGCCTGATCGGTCGCGTTCCAGAGTGGTTTGGACTTGTTCGCAGCCATAGGCAACGTGTAGAGAGAATAACTGACGCGAGGGCTGCAGCAAAAATCCTTGGACCCAGCGACGCACGCGCCCTTTCCCCGAGCAACCTTGCCCTGGACTCGTCGAAGGGTGGGGTAGCGGCTCTGGTTTAAGAAGGACTGGGCACCGTCTGGGTCCGATACCGGTTCTCGCGATAGATTCGCGTGAACAGAATCGCGACGATCACCAGCACAATCGGAGTGAACACGCTCGCTTCCGGGCCGACGCTCCCCCCGGTCAGCCAGCGTGGGCCGTTGAAGGCGGAGTTGAACAGATTATGATACGGGGCCATGCCGCTATCGGGCACGCCGTAGAAAAACGTCTGGCCCCAATCCCATCCGGCGTGGAATCCGACGGCCCACCAGAGATTGCCGGTGCGCCGCAAGAACAAGCAGAACAGCAGGCCGAATGCGACCACCGAGGCCAGGCCAGCCGTGCTCTCTCCCGGATTCCCCTTGTGCGCAAGGCCGAACAGCAGTGACATCAGGATGGCCGCGGGCCAAAACCCCATGCCGGTGGTAAGAGTGAATTGCAAATAGCCGCGGAAGGAGAATTCCTCCGCTAGACCGACCAGGATGAAGGCCACGCCCCACGCCAACGTCGAAGTAAGGATCGTACGGCCATGAATTCCCAACCCGGCGAGATGAAAGCCGCCGAAGGCGAAGATGCCCAGCAGGCATGCGCTGATCGACAGAAACCCGATGAGCGAGCCGATGCAAAAATCCTTGCCGAATGCCGAGCGCACTGGCAACCCGTACTGGCCGAACTTGCGGTGCTCGATGCGCGCCATGATCGCGGCCGCAATGGCGGGAATGAGAAACAGCGCAGCCTCGGAAACCCCGGTTCCGAGCGGCGTGAGCCCAGAGAATGAGATGCCTGAGCTGGGCCCGCCCTTATGCAGGACCATGAACAACGCGAAGGGAATGGCCGCGACAAAGGCGGCTACCGCCACCAGCACGAGGAAGATCACAATCCGCCATCCGGCGCGAATGCCATTCGGTCCGCGAAACATCGTGTGCGTCGGCATAGCGGGAGTTGGAACGGGCGGTGTTGCCGGAGAGGGAACGATCTCAGGATTGGCCATGGATACCTTTCGAACAGAATGAAAACGGGCTCACACTGGAGTACGCAATACATTTAGCAAAAAATTCCGCTACGCGCCTCTCAAAAAAAATGGGATGCGGTAGTCCGCATCCCATAAGGCCAGTACTTCTGCAATCCCCCTACCAGTTCAGCTTCATGGCGAACTGGAACTGGCGCGGGTCGTAGGCGGCGGTTGCCTGTCCGGCGTTGCTGAACAGCGGGCTGACCGCCGCGACGTTGTACTTGTTGGCGAGGTTGAACATGTCCGCAATCAGGTCCATGTTGAAGCGCTCGCCGAAGTAGAGGCGCTTGGCCACGCGCATATCGCCGAAGACCGTCCAGGGCTGAATGCCGGCGTTGCGGCGAAGATTGCCATCCAGTTGCAAAAGGGTCGGCACGACTCCGGTGCCGACAAACCCGTTGATGCAAGGCTCCTGCAGCACTCCGCTGGGGGAATACTTCGACTTGTAGACCTGCCCGCAAGCCGGATTGACCGTCGTATTGGGTCGCCCAGTGAGCGACGACAACTGCAGGTTGTCGCCATTGCCGGTGAGGATATTGAAAGGCCTTCCCGAGGCCACGTCGAGCAGCGGAGCGATCGTCCAGTTGCTCAGAATTCTGCCGGCGGTTCCGGAAACCTTTCCACTCTGGAAAACGCCGCTCAGCACGAAGCGATGGCGCTGATCGAAGAGCGAGGTGGAGCGATCGTATCCGGGGTAAAAGCTATCCTGCGGCGTCAGAGTGGATTGCAAGTCGGTGGAATCGTCGATCGAGTGCGACCAGGTGTAGGAAGCGAGCAATTCGTAGTGGTTGGAGAAGCGCTTGCGCAGGTTGGCGCTGAATCCGTGATAGATGGAGCTGCCGTTGGAGTAGTTGGCGTCCATGTCGCCGAAGGGAACGCAGCCGGTGAAGGTTGTGGGATCGCAGTTGGCGTTGAAGCCCTGGGTGGCCAGGGATTGCTCAAGGCCTTGCGCGAGGCCGACGCAACCGGCTCCTCCGGGGAGGATGTTCTTGTAGAAGGCGGCGATGGACGGGTTGATGCCGCCGGGCCGGAAGAAGTTCATCAGGGAAGCGTCCATGAAGGGATACGGGCCAAAGGGTCCGCCTGCCGGATTGCATCCGCTGACGGTGAACGGGCTGGCGGGCGGGGTGCCTCCGCCGAGCCGAGCGTCATAGTATGCGCCTTCGAAATTCTGGACCATCAAATCGCCGCGAATGGTATTGGCGTTGATGGGCCGATTCAGATGGCGTCCGCCGTTGAAGTTGTAGGCCAGGCTAAGAGCGTAGCCACCACCCAGATCGCGTTCGATGCTGAAGTTCGCCTGCTGCGCGTAGGCGTAGACGAAGTTCTTCGCCTGCGGATACCCGAAAGGCTGGAAACCGAGTGGCAGGAAGGTCGGGTTGCCACCGGTGAGATTCAGATAGCTTTGGTTGAGGAACACGGACTGCGGGAAATTCAGAGACTGGAACTGCTGCTGGTTGGGCAAGTAGCCGAGATTCGCATTCGCCTGCGGGAAAATCGAAGGCGCGCAGCCAGGAAGGTTCTGCAAGCCCTGGAAGATGGGCACGGCATTCAGGTTGCCGGGATTTCCCGCGCCGGAGCAAGTACCTGTGCCGGCGAAGGCCAGTTGTCCGCTAGATGATCCGTCGGAAGCATCGCCCAGGAAATAGAGGCCGAGCAGGGGGTGGTCATAGAACAGTCCGTAGGAGGCGCGGAACACTGTCTTGCCGTCACCCTTTGGGTCAAACGCGACGCCGATGCGCGGTTGAAAGTTGTTTTTGTCGGTCTGAATCCCTTTCTGCAACTTCAGCAGGTTGTAGGCGGGAAGCGCAAGTCCCTGCGGCGCCTTGAAGCTGGGCGGAATCTCCACGTCGTAACGGACGCCATAGTTCACCGTTAACCTTGGGCTGGCGCGCCATGAATCCTGCCAGAACACGCCGATCGGAATGTTTTTGAATTTGTCGGTGGGGCTGCCGATTCCTTGCACGAAGTCTCCAGGCACGCCGAAGCCATACGCCTGCACGGCATTGAGGCCAGGGATGCTGGCATTCGGTCCTAAAAGTGAGAA
This sequence comes from Terriglobales bacterium, assembly GCA_037443605.1. Classification (GTDB taxonomy): domain Bacteria; phylum Acidobacteriota; class Terriglobia; order Terriglobales; family Acidobacteriaceae; genus Sulfotelmatobacter. The sequence goes on along the minus strand of JBBIOA010000011.1, from coordinate 150,438 downwards.
CAGCACTCCGTAGTCGGTGGTAGTGCCGTTCGGGGCCGTAAGGAAGTTGCTGGCAGAAAGACCTCCGAAGTCATACACGCCGCCGTAGTTCACGGTGAATGTCGCCGTCAGCGGCAGGTAGTTCACGTCGCCGCCAAATTTGATGTCGTGGTGGCCCACCGTCCAGGAGAAGTTGTCGGTGAATTGATACCGCTGCTCGGTTCGCTGAATGTACGAATACGGCTCGCGGCCAAAGTACGCAAAGCCGGTGATGTTCATCGCCGGAGCGGACCCTCCCGGAATCTTCGTGTTGTAGAAATACGACAATCCGCGGCGGGCGTACTGGAAGCGGAATTCATTCACCTTGCTATTGCCGATCGTCCATGTGTCCTGGAACATGCCGCTGACGTCGCGGAAGGTCTGCTGCGAAGTGCGGGAATAGGCGTTCTGTCCGACCGGCTGATCCTGGCCGCTGACTTCAATTCCATTCACCGTGCTCGGGCTGACGTTGCCGCGCAGAGTCAGACGGTGTGTCGTGCCAATGTTGTGGTCCAGGCGCAACGACCACACGCTGGTGCCTTCAAAAACCGGGAAATTGCCTTCCTGCGACGTCAGGGTCTGAAAAGAAGCAGGAACATTCGTGCCGGGAAAAATCGTTAGCGCCGGGCAGGAATTGGGAAGACTTACGAACGTACAGGCGGAAGGGAAGCCGGCCCACGCGGAGAGTGCGCCTTTCGAGGCACCTTGCACGAGGGCGGTTGGCCACATGCCGTTGACCGCCTGACCGGACGATGCCGCGGATTCGATGATGTAGTCCTGCCACGCCTGCAGGACATTGGGATTGCCAAGGTTGCCGGTGACGGCTGGATTCGTGATTAGTCCGATCTGGTCGGGAGTGAGTTGCACGGTGCCGAAAGGAAGTTCCAGTGCGGAAGTATCGAACGGGACCAGGCCAAAATTTCCCTGGCCAATGCTGGAGAATCCGGTCTCGTGCCGGCGCGTAATTTCGTAGGCGAAGTAGAAGAACGTCTTGTCTTTCTTGATCGGGCCACCGAACGCCGCGCCCCCCTGCACCCGCGTGTACGCAGGATTGGCAACGGTGCTGAATGGATTCACCGCCTGGAAATTCCGGTTGCGCAAATAACCAAAAACATCTCCGTGGAACTGATTCGATCCGGAACGCGTGATGATATTGACCACGCCTCCCGACGCGCGGCCATATTCCGCAGCATAGCTGTTGGTAATGATCTGGAATTCCTGTACCGCTTCCTGCGACACGGTCGAGCGCACGCCGTTAACGGAATTGTCGGTGGCGTCGGCGCCGTCCACGTTGACCAGGTTCGAGCGGGCGCGCTGGCCGCTCATGTTCAGGCCCGAAGTCGGCGCCGCGCCAGTATTGGGCGCGTTATCGCGCACCACCTGCGAATCGGTCAGGGTGAAGTTGATGTAGTTGCGCCCATTGATCGGAAGGCTGTCAATGCGCCGCTGCCCAATGGTGTCGGTGGTCGAGCTGCGTGAAGTCTCGACCAACTCAGCTTGCGAAGTGACCTCGACCACCTGCTTCCCGCCTGAGATCTCAAGCGACACCGGGAGTTCGACCAATCCGCCGACCGTGATGGAGACGCCCGTGTTCTCGGTCTTGGTGAAGCCAGCCGCTTCCACCGTGACCGTGTACGTGCCGGGCGGCATCAGGCGCACGCTATAGCCGCCCTGTCCGTCTCCGGTTGCCGCGCGCTCCAGGCCCTTGGCTATGTCGCGAACCGTGACCCTTGCATTGGTGACCAGACTTCCCTTGGGATCTTTCACGGTCACGTGCAGATCGCCGGTAGCGGAGCCGCCCTGGCCGTGCAATGAGGCCGAGAGCATCAGGACACAGAAACAGGCAGCAACAGTTTTCCACGTATGGTTCATAGGGTTCTCCCTTGGCTTAGCGGATGCGGGCGGACGGCAGAAACGGCCTCCGCGGCAGATTGCCGATGTACTCACGCAGTTGGACGGATGGCGGTGCCCCGCGTGTTTGTATAACACAACGGGGCTTGAAAACAAGTCAGGATTGGGTGCCCGGTCGTCCGGAAAGTAACCGTGGGTGGGCTCGGGCCGGCGGCTCTAAACCGCCGAGATTCGGACCGGCACCTCGGGATGCTGCAGCCGGCCAAGCAACATGGCGGAGCCGTTCAGTTGCTCGTAGCCCCGCACGATGCCATCACCGCTAAGACCGGCGCCGGGCCATGTCAACTCGACGTAGATTCCGATCAACGCGACCATGGTATTGCGCCGCAACCGCAGCGCATCGTTCACCAATTGGCGTGCCGCTTCGGCAATCGGTGCGTCTTCCGATACCAGGGAGGCTTGTCCGGCACGCGCCAGAAGACCGGCGTTATGGTGTGCAACTCTTAAATAAGCTGCGGTCGCGCGCAGCCGCTGGCGCTGCACGACACGGAATTCGCGCGAATGTAATCGCCGTCGCAGATAGTCAGCTTCCGCCGGACTGGTCAGGTTGCGGAAGGCCTGAATGTCGATCGGCTGAATCTGCGGCGCGAGGTCAGAATCGCCCTTGACCTGCAGGGCGCGGGACACCGTGATGCCTAGAATCACAGCGAGGGATACGGCGGCGGCGACGATCAGAACAATAGCGACAGTCATCGTTGTAAGAGGTGCTCCAACTCTTCGTTCCAGATCTTGAGATTGTTTTCGGGGAGAGGCGCGGCGGGGCGCGCCTCCTTTGCTTTTTCAGGAACCAGCAAGTAGTAGGCCCAGATCAAGACGCAGACGTGATAGGTCGCCAGATTGGCGAAATCGAGAGGGGCGTTCTTGCCTGCCAGAATGCCAACCGACGACATGGCCCAAGTCGCCAAATGCTCGCACGAAAGGACACCAAGCCCGAGCGCGATTCCGAAGACTCGCCGATCCCAATCCAGCCTGAAGTATGCCGCAAAGGCGATGATGAACAGGATGAGTCCGGACTCAATCACATACATCGACTGTTGCAGAACATGCGCGCCGGATATAAGCCAGAAGGGACTAGGCGGTACGGTTAGGCCCGCCATCAGGCCGGCGACCAGTACCAGAACCACGCCAGCACAGGTAATCAGAAGATTCCCCGTTTTCGCAACTGCTGACCAAGGTCGGAGAAGATGGCGGAACAATTCACCGGTAATCGCGAACTTTAGCAATCCCTCGACGACCAAACCCAACCAAAACGCTTTCCAGAAGAGTTCCGGCTGGACCGATGGAAGTACGTCCAGGCCGTAGAGAGCGAACTCTTCGGTGGCTTCAAGCAGCGTGTAAGTCAGAAATACAGGGAATACGCGATGAAGCCCTCTGCGGAACATCAATCCTGCAAGCACCAGCTGCAGGACATGCGGTGCTAGCCAAAGGTAATGCCACAATAATGAATGAGCCTGCAGCATGGCGTTCGGGCACTATACCGCCAGAGGCTGCAGGCCGCAACCTTACCGAGGTTTCTGTTCGGTTTTCGTAAGAACCGGGAACTTATTGCAGCGGTTTGCACATCTTTCCGTCACAATTAGTCGTCCCTACTCCGTCGGCTCGGACGGCAGTCGGAATGACCATCGAGTTGACGAACAGAAGGACTGCGCCAAGCATCAGTAGCACGCGTTTCACGATTGTTTCTCCTTGTGGACTGCGAAGTTGGACGGTGATAATTTCATGCCAGGACTGGGCGACGCAAAAGGTCCGCAAACCTTTGAGCGTTCGGAATTCGTAACAAGAATGACTCTGAAATCGGCGCTGCAGGACGTGAAAGAGACCACTTTGGCGGCAGTTTCCGGACTGCTGGGCAAACTCGCCTATCTGGCATCTCTACGGAGGGGGCATGGGCGCTACGAGCACTGGGGTATCGAACTGGTGCACGGGCCGGAATCGGCGGAGCGCGCACTTCGCACCGCGCACGCCGAGGTCATTACTGGCATCCTGCGGTCTCCGTTGGCACAACTGGTGGCCGATCTGCGAGCCTCAAGCGCGGGACAGGGAGTCGCCCCGCGCACCTGTCTGGATGATTTACAGGAGCACTTTCCGGACTTGATTCCGGCCGAGCGAAAGGATTCGCCCGAGGCTGGTCATCTTAATTCAGTGCTGGCGGCGCTTTCGAGCCTGGAGAAGAGTCGAGAGCATGCCACTCGGTCAACTTCATAGCCACTCCGACGATCTGGCCAAGCACTTCCGCCTCCTGCGGGTGCCGCAGGATCCGCACCGGAACCGGCGACAGGGGGTGCGGCTGCAGGATGATCTCTTCCCGCCGCATGCTGCACCAGCAGCACGTGTGTCCGTCCCGGGTCTCGACGAAATAGATCGGTCGCTCATATTCTGAGCGCCACGAGCCCTCTGCCACTTTGGTTCTGGCTTCGTCGACCTGGATAAAGCTGCCGGGCGGCAGGATCGGGTACATCGTGAAATCTTCCGTGCCCACGTACCCGTAGGTGAAATCGCTGACCGCAAACTGCTGCAGGTACGCGATCGGCACCAGCCCCCATTGTTCTACCATCCGGCCCAGATGGGTCGTCCGGCGTTCGTCAAAAGCGGGGTCCATCCGCACCGGGACTTGTACCGAGGCAATTCCGGCCAACGCGTCGGAAACATGCGACTTCGGGGGCGCCACCAGTCCCAGGTCAGCCGCCAGATTGTTCAGATCCACTCCATACCATGACAGCAGTTCCCGCAAATCCCGGCGGTAGATCACAGAGAGCGTATAAAGGCGGTAAATGCTGGGCAGGATGCCCTTGGTTTCGATGTCGGAAAGGCGGCTCGGAGGGACGGAAAACTCTTCATTCCGATACTTCTCAGCAATGCGCGCACTGGAAGTCTCCACGTCGCGCATGGTTAGGCCCAGTTTCTCTCGCAGCGTACGCAGACTTTTTCCCGCCGGCAACATCATCAGCCTCTCCTCGAGAAGCGGGTGAATGATATCAAAGCGAAAACGCGATTTGTTGTCCAAAATATGAAAAAGAGCCATTTTTGGAAAGTGTGTTACGAATTCCGAACATGCGTGCAGCCCCATTTGACACGGTGACCAGAGCCCAGCTTGGCCGACAACCCGCCGGGGAGTCCACGGCCGAAGAGCCTGTGAAAATCCTGTGACTGTTCGGAATTTGTAACAAGCGACCAGAGTTTACTCCGGATCCTCCATTCGCCCCTAATTCTTCCCTATCTCCCTCGAATGACATTTGTCATCACCGTTTCGTGATGGATGGCACTGGCGAGCGGGCCGCTCGTCCGCGATCATGCCTTTACTGGCTGGCGGAAGTTCAAGAACCCAGCCGGGAGGTTGAGAATGATCGCAATCGCCGAACAGCCCGTCGCGCCGCCATCGGCGCAGCACGGCAACAGCGTAGTGGCCAGCCTGGAGGGTGTCAACAAGAACTACGGCAGCGTCCGGGCGCTACGAGCAGTTGATTTCCGAATCCGCGCTGGCGCGCTCGTGGCGCTCCTCGGGCCGAATGGCGCCGGCAAGACTACTGCCGTGAAACTCCTGCTGGGATTGATGCCGCCCAATTCGGGAAAGGTCCGCGTCTTTGGCGGCGACCCCATGAATCCCGAAAACCGGATGAAAACCGGGGCCATGTTACAAGTGGGCCGGGTTCCGGAAACGCTGCGCGTGCGCGAGCACATCGACTTGTTCTCGTGCTATTACCCGCGGCCGATGCCCCTGGCCGAAGTGCTGGCAGCGGCAGGCCTGGAAAAACTGGCGGATCGCAAATTCTCCGACCTTTCCGGCGGGCAAAAGCAACGGGTGCTGTTCGCGCTCGCCATCTGCGGAAATCCCGATCTGCTGTTTCTTGATGAACCGACCGTGGGGCTTGATGTTGAAGCGCGCCGTCTTCTGTGGGATGAGATTCGCCGCTTCGTCGATCGCGGCAAGACCGTGCTGCTCACTACCCACTACCTGCAGGAAGCCGACGCACTGGCCGACCGCGTGGCTGTGATCAATCAGGGTGCAATCATTGCCGAGGGAACGCCGGCCGAGATCAAAGCCAAGACCAGCGGGAAACGCATTCGTTGCATCACGCGTTTGCAGGCCGCTGATTTGCGCCAGATTCCTGGCGTGGCAGAGGTCCGCGAGGACCGCGAAGCGGTTGAGATTCACGCGGTCGAAGCCGAACCCGTAATTCGTGAACTCCTGGCTCGAGACTCGCAACTGTCCGGTCTTGAAGTGACCAGCGCCGGCTTGGAAGAAGCATTCCTGGCTCTGACTCAGGATGGCCAAAACGGAAACCGATCGAACTGACGCAGGCGAGCACGACGAAGGAGATATCTATGAGCAGCGCGGCTTTGACACTGAACAGGACACGGATCGAGCGGTCTCCACGGCACAGCCTGACGATTTACTTGAAGGAAGCAAAATATGAATTCCTCAAGAACCTGCGCTTGCGCATGTATACCGCCTCAGTCCTCAGCTTCCCGATCATGTTCTATGTCTTATTCGGACTGGTTCTAAACTCGCATGAAGCGATTGGCGCCACGCGCGTGCCAACGTATTTGATCGCCACCTACGGCACCTTCGGCGTGATGGGGGCCTCGCTGTTCGGAACCGCGGCCGGGCTCTCTTCGGATCGCGGCCTCGGTTGGTTGCAGGTCAAGCGCGCCAGCCCGATGCCGCCCTTTGCCTACTTTGTGGCGAAGGTGGTGGTCAGCATGGCGTTCAGCGCCGTCATTGTGCTGGCGTTGTTTACCCTGGGTGTGACCCTGGGCGGCGTGCGCATGCCTGCCTCTGATTTCGCACGCCTGCTCGGGACACTTGTCGCCGGCTCCCTGCCATTCTCCGCCATGGGTCTCGCGCTCGGCTATTTCACTGGGCCCAACTCGGCTCCGCCCACCATCAATCTGATCTATCTCCCGATGTCGTTCTGCAGCGGCTTGTGGGTGCCCTTCATGTTCCTGCCGAGCGTGGTTCGACACATCGCGCTGGCGCTGCCGCCATATCACCTGTCACAACTGGCGTTGGGCGTGGTCGGCGCCGGTGCTCATGAATCGGCGGCGACGCATTGGGAAGTCCTGGCCGCATTCACCATGATCTGCCTGGGCGTGGCTCGCGTCGGCTTCCAGCGCGACCAGGAAAAAATGTACGGATAAGCACGTTTCGCCGCGTGACGAGTTCTTAATCGTAGAGCGAAGCGAGGAGGCCAGCATGAGCAAGGCAATGAAAACCGGCTACGGATCAGCCCTTACACTGTTTGCTTTCGGAGTGCTGGCTCTCTGCCTCGACCCACGCTGGCTCGCGATATTGATTCCAGCGGCCGTGTTGGTGTGGTATGAAGCAAAGCCAATGGCGCGCGGTGGCCGGAATTGACGCCAGGGGAGACAATAGTCTAGCGATATGGATATAACCCAGAATTGCGCGCGGGGCAGCCCCTGGAAGCTGAAGCCGTGGAACGTAATCCTCAAGGATAAGGACCACGGGTGGACTCCCCTGTTCTGGGTTTGGTATTTGGGTTTCTTCTTCATCGATCCGGTGGCGAACCACGTCGGTTGGAAGGTGTGGTTGATGGACGGATCGGCCGTGGCAGTTTTCCTATTCCTCTACTTCGGCCTGTTCTTTCTGGAGAGTCCGAGGTCTGTCCTGCATATCGCTGGAATGGTGCTGCTCGGCATTCTGACCATGCCGATTAATGGCGGGGGAAACACCTTTTTCATTTTTGCGGCGGCCATGCTGCCGTTCTGCGTGGAGACTCAAACCTCGGCTCTGCTGGGCGTGGCCTCCATTGGCTTGATCGGCGCGATAGAAGCCGTGGTGCTGCATCGGACCAACGGCTGGGCGCTGTTTTTTTATGGGGTATTCCCAATTTTCATTGGCGCCGGCAACGTCTATTTTGCCGAGCGCAATCGCATGAACCGCCGGTTGCGCAAGGCGAATGAAGAGATTGAGCATCTCGCCAAGCTCGCCGAACGCGAGCGCATCGCCCGCGATCTGCACGACGTGCTTGGCCATACGCTGTCCGTCATCACCCTTAAGTCGGAACTGGCCGGCAAGTTGCTCGCCCGAGACCCCGAGCGTGCCGGCAAGGAAATCCACGAAGTTGAGGAGATCTCGCGGCAGGCTCTGTCGGAAGTGCGCGACGCGATTCGCGGTTATCGCGCGAAGGGGCTGGCGGCGGAACTGGCCCAGGCGAAGTCCACGCTGGAAACGGCAGGCTTGGCGGTGCAGTGTGACGCGGCCACGACCATGAAAATTCCAGCCATGCAGGAAAGCGTCTTGTCGCTCGCCGTGCGCGAAGCCGTGACCAACGTGGTGCGGCACTCGAAAGCGCGCACCTGCCGCATGCGTCTGGATCAGCAGGACGGGTCGTGCCGGCTCGAAATCGCCGACGACGGCCTCGGATTTTCCACCGTCGAGGGCAACGGATTGCGCGGCATGCGCGAGCGCGTCGAGATGCTCGGAGGCACGCTCGAACGCATGAACAAGTCGGGCACCATGCTGGTCATCACGCTTCCCCTGAAAGAAGTCGCCGCACAGAACGAAGGCAGCCATTGAGCGCCGTTACGAAAGAAGGACGCAAGACCATCCGCGTTGTCCTCGCCGAAGATCAGGGCATGGTTCTCGGTGCGCTCGCCGCCTTACTTGAAATCGAAGGGGACATCTCGGTAGTCGCCAAGGCGGCGAACGGCAAAGAAGCGCTCGAAGCCGTGCTGGCTCATAAGCCGGACGTGTTTATCACCGACATCGAAATGCCGCACATGAGCGGGCTCGATGTCGCGGCGGAATTGAAACGCCGCAAGACCGGGACGCGTGTCGTCATCGTGACCACGTTCGCCCGCACCGGGTACTTGCGCCGCGCCCTCGAAAACGGCGCCTCCGGATATCTGCTGAAGGATATGCGCGCCGAAGAACTCGCCGACGCCGTCCGGCGTGTGCACCAGGGCCTGCGCGTGATCCATCCGGAACTGGCCACCGAGGCGTGGGGCGAAATGGATCCGCTGACCGACCGCGAGCGCCAGGTCCTGCGGCTGGCCGGCGAAGGCATGGCCAGCGGCGATATTGCTGCCGAGTTGAATCTCTCCGAAGGCACTGTGCGGAACTATCTGTCGGAAGCGATCAGCAAGCTGGGGGCCGGCAATCGTGTGGAAGCGGCGCGGATTGCCCGCACAAAAGGCTGGTTGTGATCGACGTCCGCCCGCCATTCTCCACGCAAACCTCAGGAACGATGTCGGCTTGCGCTTAGAGCGATGCAGTGGTCGCGAGTGCCGGGTCTTTCTCGTAGCACCGCCTTTGCCAGCGAACCAACAACCAAATAAGCACACCCACGACCGCCAAACCGCCCCCGCCGTACTTGGCGGTGTCCTTTGCCTGCCGACGACTGGCCTCTGCTGGCGGTGCATCCCCGATAATCTGAACCCGCTGGCGTCCCCGCATCTCCGGAAATAGATAAACCGGAATCGATGTTCCCGCGGGCACGCGCTCCTCCAACTCCGACTGATCGTGAGGCAGTCCGTGCAGATAGGGCTGCAGGCTCATCCACTCCTGGCGATCCTCCACACTACCCCGTGCGTACACATCGACGCTGCCGCGATTTCCCCGCTGGTAATAGACCTGCCTGACTTCGAAAACCGCCGGATGATAAGGCTGGCCTTCATAACGATGCCAGCGATCCCACGCGTTCAGGAAGATCACCAAACCAAACAGCGCGATGCAGAGAAACGCGAACGAGCAGAGGGCGATTGCCACGCCGAGGATGCGGGCCAGGACGGGCCGGGTGGCCTTCTGCGGCGGCGTGCGCTGCGCCGACGCCGCTGCCGCGTTGAACTTCAGCGAGAGCGCTGTTACGGCCAGCATCAGGACACCAAAAAGCAGGATGATCCACTTGGGAAAGTGGAAGATCAGCAGGAAGGCGGCCGCCAGAACGAACTGAACCAGCGCGCCTACCCAGACGCCGGACTTCTGCGGAACGCGAAAGCTCGTTCCGCAGAGCGGGCAGAGCTTCGCGGCCGCATCGGTCAGTTCGTGCCCACACTTCGGGCATTTGCGAGTGGCTGGCATTTCTGCCCGATTACAGCATGCGGGCACGGGGCGCGACAATTGACCGAGGTAATGGGGAAGTCTAGCTCGATCGCTCCACGCCAGTTTCTTGTTTGCCTAAGGTCTTGTACGCCCAGGCCATCCGCGGAGTGTTATGCGCGATGCCGAACTGCCCTTTCTGATTGAGCACGATGATGCCGCCGTGTCCGTTGACTCGCTGTTTCAGGTGGCTCATGGCTTCCTTGGCCGCCCACTCGGGCAGGTTTCCGGAGGCAACGCGATCCGCCGTCCACTTGGCCAAGACGAGCTTCATGATGGGCTCGCCCCAGCCAGTCGTCGATGCTGCAGCGCTCTCGTTGTCGGCGTAGCAGCCGCAGCCGATGAGCGAGGAATCTCCCAGACGCCCGGGAGCCTTGTTCAGCGTGCCGCCGGTGGAAGTGGCCGCAGCGATGTTCCCGCTTGCATCGAGCGCGACCGCGCCCACCGTGTCGTGTGAGACGGCTGCATCATCGCTGGGCGCGAAAAGATCATTTCCGTCTGCCACGCCGTTCTGCTCGGAGAGTTCCGCTTGGTATTTCCTCAGGCGCTCGACCTCGCGCGGAATGACGAGGTCTTCATTCCCGCAAAGCGGAACGCCGTGCTGGGCGGCGAATTTCTCCGCGCCCTCTCCCACGAAGTACACATGTGGGCTTTCGCTCAGAATCTTGCGGGCGGCGCGCACCGGATTTCGCAGGCGCTCCACACAACCTACGCCGCCGGCGCGCAGCGTGCTGCCATCCATGATGAGGGCGTCGAGTTGCACGCGGCCGTCGCGGTTCAGAAAACTTCCACGCCCGGCGTCGAAGGTCTCGTCGTCTTCCATGATGACGACCGCTTCCTCGACCGCGTCGAGCGCCGAACCGCCGCGCTCCAGCACACGCCATCCAGCAGCCAGAGCGTTATTCACGCCGCGGAGGTGCGCCTCGACCATGTCGTCGGGCATGGCCCAGGCGCCGCCGTGAACTACAAGCACTGGATTGGTCGGCAAAGATCTCCCCAGAAATCAGAATGCGACCGGATAGGATAGCAGGGTTTGCGCAGGGATTACGGGTCGACGACTTGCTCCGCCAGCGCCTTGCGCAGCGCGGCAACTTCCTCGGCGATGGCGTACTTGAGCGCTTCGATCCCTTTGCCGGTGACGGCGGAAATCTCGTAGAGCTTCAGTTTTTTCTTTTTACAGTAGCGCTTGAGGGCGGCGAGTTTGTCCTTGTTGGCGACATCAATTTTCGACGCGACCATGACCATCGGTTTTTCTTCCAGATGTGCTCCGAAGCTGCCGAGTTCGCCGACGATGACTTCCACGTCTTTGACCACGTCGTCGCGGCCGCTGGAGTCTGAAACATCCACCAGATGCACCAGCAGTCGCGTGCGCTCGATATGGCGCAGAAACTGTGTGCCCAGCCCAGCGCCGGCGTGCGCGCCTTCGATCAAACCGGGAATGTCTGCAACCACGAAACTGACTTCGTTTCTGGCATCGCCCACCGCAACCACGCCCAGGTTCGGTTCGAGGGTGGTGAAGGGATAATCGGCGATTTTTGGCCGTGCCGCCGAAATCCGAGAAATCAAAGTCGATTTGCCCACGTTCGGATAACCCACCAGGCCGACATCGGCCAGCAGTTTGAGTTCGAGCCGGTAGGTCCGCTCTTCGCCTGGACGCCCGGCTTCGTGCTCACGGGGCGCCTGATGTACGGAAGTTGCGAAGCGAGCGTTACCGCGCCCTCCGCGTCCGCCGCGGGCAATCACAAAACGCTGGTCGGCATTGGTGAATTCGAACGCTTTCTCGCCGGTCTCGTCGTCGTAGAGGATGGTCCCGGCCGGGACTTTCAGAACGACGTCCACGCCTTCGCGGCCGGATTTGTTGGAGCCTTCGCCGTGGCGACCGCGCTCGGCCTGGTGTTCCGGATTGAAGCGGAAATGCACCAGCGTATTGTGCCGCTCGCTCGATTCCATCACGACGTCGCCGCCCTTGCCGCCATCGCCGCCGGAAGGCCCGCCGCGCGGAACGAACTTTTCGCGGCGGAAGGCCATGCAGCCATTGCCGCCGTCGCCGGCTTTCACCCGAATTTTGGCTTCATCGATAAACACAATCAGAGATTCGCGATCTTACGCTGGTTCCCGATTGGGAACCTGTCTCAAAACGGTATGCTCAACCACTTCGACTCACGACACCCACCGGCATCGCCGATGAGTGGAGAGAAGCTCTGACTCGACTCCATGCCGGAGTGTACGTCCGCTCCTCGACTATTTTATGTCTGCGCCGAAAGCCATTGAACCCACTTCCGTTCTTTCGAAGGCCGAATGGCCAGGCAAGCTGGCGGAGACGGTCGTGGAAGTATTCTCCATCATGGTCGCGGTCAACGTAGTCACCACACCCACTCCGTCTTCGCCGCCGCGGGAAATGACGGCGGTTGTCGGGATTGCAGGCGCGATTCGCGCCAACCTGGTGGTGCAATGTAACCGGAACTCGGCGGTCAGGTTAGCCGCACAAATGCTCGGAATTGAACCCGATGCGCCCGGCTCGCTGAAAGCCGCTTGCGACGCGCTGGGTGAGGTCTGCAACATCGTTGCCGGCTACTTCAAGGCCAAGATCGGCCTGGGCGATGCGTGCGTCCTTTCTGTGCCGACGGTGATCACCGGCCAACACTACCGGATTCCTTCGGCCGCCTACGAACGCACAGAATTGTATTGGATCTTCGAAGGCGAACTCGTTGGCGTCACCCTGGAATTGGCCCCTGGACTGTCTCTGCCGGACCGATCCAAGAAGCCGCTTGCGGCTTGCGGGGGCTAGCGCAACGGACGGCTACGATTTCGTCAGGCGCTGGCGCGCGAAACTACTTCGCTTCGACCGGTTCCACCATCACAAACTTGCCCATCTGTCCCTTGTCCATGAACTTGATGCGGCCCGTGATCTTGGCGAAAAGCGTGTCGTCTTTGCCGCGGCCAACGTTGAGCCCCGGCTTCACCCGCGTGCCGCGTTGCCGCACGATGATGGTGCCTCCGGGCACGAGCTGCCCGCCGAATGCCTTGAATCCAAGCCGCTGCGCGTTTGAGTCGCGGCCGTTTCTGGATGTGCCTTGCCCTTTTTTATGTGCCATAAAAAGCGGTTCTCAGTGGCCAGTTGCCAGTTCTTCGTCGTGACCGTTGCCAGCCACTATTTTTTCGCGGTCTTCTTCGCCGCCTTTTTCGGGGCCGATTTCTTTGCCTTGGGCTTCGCTTCCGCTTCTTCCGCGGCAGGTTTGGCCTTCTTCGGCTTCGCTTCTTTCTTGGGAAGCTCGGGCGCCTTGAAGCTCTGCCCGCCGACGGCGATCTCGGTGATGCGGACGGCCGTGAATGCCTGCCGGTGTCCGCGGAGTTTCTTGTACTGCTTCTTGCGCTTGTAGTGGAAGACCAGAATTTTCGCGCCGCGGCCTTCTTCGACCACGTGTCCCACGACGTGCGCGTCGGCCTGCTTGGCGACCTGACCTGCTTCGCTCGACACCGCAAGCACCGGGAATTCCACCTGACCGTCGGTGCCCGTGCCCAGTTTTTCCACTCGAATCACATCTCCCGGCGCCACCCGGTACTGCTTGCCACCGGCGCGGATAACCGCGTACATACGTCTGCCTCCGTCAAATGTCGATTGAAAACTTTGCCCGTCGAGGGCCTGCATCAGGCTCCGGCAAACGGGACTTGCAACCTCACGCCCCAGGCGCACACGGGCGCTCTGTGGGCCGGTTGCTTTCTGCTTGCTGTGTTTTCCGCCACGGCGTTCCTACAACCAAGGCAGGGCGTCCCCAGAACGGGTCCGCGAGTACAGGCAAACTGAATTAGTGTATCGTGCGGCGTGGATGAGCGTCAACGATGTTGCTCAGAGGTGGTGGTTTAGGACGTATTCCGCTGGAGGAGATGGCTGGTTTGGGCGTCGCCCGGAACGAAGGCCGTTCTTCAGGCGGAGTGAAGGCTCTCCCGCTCCCATGCTTCATAGGCAGGGGAGATCCCTCGGCCCGCTGGAGAAACAACGCGGGCGCTTCGGGGTGACGCCGGACAAGAATCCAAACTTCCCACCTCAACCCGCATGTGCATCTCAGCCGCCTCCCAGACCATACCGGGAACCATGTTCCTTTGCCCGTAGAGCGAGGTTTGAGGGCCTCCTGATGGTAAGGGCCGTCGCCCCGTGCTAAGTCCTTATTTTCCTGTCGACGCGATGTTCAATCGCGATTTCCCGGAATTGTTAGAATAAGTCCACCACTCTGCCCCGCAAGAATTGCGGATTCTGGGGAATTTTCGTTTCGCCATGCAGTTCACTGAAAAGTTCGACGTCGTCGTAGTCGGCGCCGGTCACGCCGGGTGCGAAGCCGCCATGGCGTCCGCACGGATGGGGCTGAAGACCGCGCTCTATACCTTGAACGTCGACCTGATCGCGCAGATGTCCTGCAACCCTGCCATCGGCGGCATCGCCAAGGGACACCTGGTCCGCGAAGTCGATGCCCTCGGCGGCATCATGGGCGAAATCACTGACGCCGTTGGCATTCAGTTCCGTCTGCTGAACACTTCGCGCGGACCCGCCGTCTGGTCTCCGCGTGCGCAATGCGACAAACAAGCCTATCGCGTGAAGATGCGCGAAGTGCTCGAGTCGCAACCGAATCTCAAAATCAAGCAGGCGGAAGTGGCGGATCTGATTCTGGAACCGTCGATGGTCGATGGTCGATGGTCGTTAGCCGGAACTTCTGAGGACGACGGCAACTTGGCCAACGACCAACGACTAACGACCAACGACCGCAAGCGCGTCCTTGGAATTAAGCTCCGCGACGGCCGCACCGTTGCAGCGAAAGCGGTCATCATCACTACAGGCACGTTTCTGAACGGCCTGATTCACTGCGGCGAGCAGCAGTATCCGGCGGGACGTTCCGGGGAACCCAACGCCGTTCTTCTCGGCGAGGCTCTCAAGAAACTCGGCCTCCGGGGATGCCGCTTGAAGACCGGCACTCCGCCGCGCCTCGACGGGCGCAGCATCGACTGGTCGCGGTTTTCGCTGCAACCGGGAGACGAAGATCCTACGCCGTTCAGTTTTCGTACCAAGCGAGTCGCGCATCACGATTCGCAGGTGCCGTGTTACATCGCGTGGACTACCGCCGAGACGCATCGCATCATTCGTGAAAACGTGCATCGCTCGCCCATGTACAGCGGGCAAATTCAATCCATCGGCCCGCGCTATTGTCCCTCCATCGAAGACAAGATCGTGAAGTTTCCCGACAAGGAAATGCACCAGCTCTTCCTCGAGCCCGAAGGCCTGAACACGCATGAAATCTACGTGAACGGCATGAGCACTTCGCTGCCGGTCGACGTACAACTAACAATCCTGAAATCGATCCCTGGGTTGGACACTGCGGAGATGCTTCGTCCTGGCTACGCGATCGAATATGACTCAATCGACCCGACCGAACTGGAGCGCACGCTCGAAACCCGAAAGATTGCCGGCCTCTTCCTTGCCGGGCAGATCAACGGCACGTCGGGTTATGAAGAAGCCGCTTGCCAGGGAATCATGGCAGGCATTAATGCTGCGCTGCAGGTGAAGCAGGGAACGCCGCTGATTCTGGATCGCACCGAAGCCTACACCGCGATCCTGATCGACGACCTGATTTCAAAGGGAACGAACGAGCCCTACCGCATGTTCACGTCACGCGCCGAGTTCCGTCTGCACCTGCGCATCGACAACGCTGACCGGCGGCTCACGCCGCATGGGCGCCGTGTTGGACTCATTTCCGGCGAAGCCTGGGCGGATTTTCAAGCGAAGCAGGCGCGCCTCGAAACAATGAAGGGGCTACTGGGCCGGACGCGCCTCACGGCTGAACTGCACTCTCAGCTTGCCACGGCTGAATGGTCTGCGGTGTTCGGTCAGACTCTGGCGCAATTGCTCAAGCGCCCGGAAGTCACAATCGAACAGCTCGTTCCGATATTGCGAGAGTTGAATCCGCAATTGCTCAAAGAGCCAATCCGCGAAAATCCTCGTGAATCCGCGGCGGGAATTTCTTCTTCAGTCCGCAACGAACTCAAGTCGGTCGAAACCGAAATCAAGTACGAAGGCTACCTGGCGCAGCAGCAGCGTGCCATGGAACGGCTGAAAAAGTCCGAAACTCATGCGATTCCGGAGTGGTTCGACTATCGCTCGGTGAGCGGCTTGTCGCGCGAAATGCAGGAAAAACTCACCCATGTGCAGCCGCGCACGCTGGGACAAGCGTCAAGGATTCCTGGCGTGACTCCGGCCGCGGTGTCGCTGGTGAATGTCTATATCGAGATTCAGGCGCGCCGCCGGGAGCAAGCCTCTGCGTTGAATTCGTAGCGCCGCCGTCCTCGGCGGGTGTGGGAGGCGGCGTCTCGCCGCCGAGTCGCGAAATTACTGCAGCGAGTTCTGCTGCGCCTTCAACTGCTCCGCCAGCTTCAGTTCACTCTCCGCTTCCTCGCGTTTCCCCATATCGCGATACACCTGGCCGAGCATGTGGTGCGCGGTGGGATTATTCGGATCCATACCGATGGCGCGCCGAAGCGCACGCATCGCCAATTCATACTCCCCTTTTCTCTCCAGCACCTTCCCCAGCAGAATAAACGGTCCGGTCGACGAAGGGTCCAGCCACACCGACCGCTGCAGGAGGCGTTCTGCGTCTTCATATTTCTCGATTCGCGAATAGGCGTCGGCCAGTTTGTAATACGTGGCCGCGTGCGCCGGGTTGAGCGCAAGCTCCTTCTGAAACTCGGCAATCGCTTCGGGGATTCGCGACTTGAAGATGTACAGCTCTCCCAGCAGATAATGTGCCAGCGGCAGTTTGGGATCGAGGGTAACGGCTTTCAGTGCGTATTCCTCGGCGACCGAATCGAATTCCTGGCGCAGCATCATGCGCGCCGTGAACAGGTAGCTGGCTGCCGAGTCCGGCGGAACGTCAAACATCTTGCCGAATGCACCGCGCGCCTTGTCGTAAGCCTTGGTTTGGATGTAGCAGATTCCCAGCACGTAAGAGGCGTCGACGTTGGCCCGAGGCAGCCAGCCTTGCATTTTTTCGAGCAGCGGGATTGCGTCCGCCGGCCTGCCTCCCATGTAGTACGACAAGCCAAGCAGTTGCGCGGCGTCTTGATCTGCAGGGTCAGCGGCGGCCTTCTTCAGATACTCAATCGCCTTCTGAAAATCGCTTTTCTTGTAATACGCCGTGCCGAGTTCGAGCGCCAATCCTTTGGCGGATGGATTCGTCGCCTCGATCGACTGCAGTTGCGCGATGGCCTCGTCGAACTTGCCCTGTTCCGTGAGTTTCCGTGCCGGAGCGAAGTCCGGTGCCGCGGCGGAGGCCTGGCCGGAAGGCGCATCGGCAGCTTGCTGCGAAAAAGCCGGGGCAGCTAGGGTCACAACCAGCAAAAAGGCAATCAGCACCGGGCGCATCAGGATCCTGGACAGAAATCGCGACTGAACACCTGCCATAGTTTGTGCATCTCCGTGACCGCGCCAGGGCAAGGCGCAGGGAAAATTCTAGAAGCGGCGGAGCGGCGTGTCCAACCGGCCAGGTCCTTCATGTCCCCGCCAGTTCGGGTTGCCGCTACAATGTCGGCAGCCATGATTGCGCACCTTCGCGGCAAGCTTCTCGACAAACATCCCAACCAGGCCATCGTCGAAACGGCTGGCGTCGGCTACGACGTGACCATCAGCGTGCCCACGTTTTCCGATCTTCCAGCCGTCGGGGCTGAAGTGTCTTTGTATGTCCACACGCATGTGCGCGAAGACCTGATCGCGCTGTACGGATTTCTGAGCCCCGCCGAGAAAGTCTTGTTTGAGAAATTGATTACGGTGAGCGGCATCGGCCCAAAGCTAGCCATCACGATTTTGAGCGGCATGGCGGCGGACGAAATGGTCGGGGCGATTCGCGGTAACGACGTGGCGCGGCTTACCCGCATCCCCGGCATCGGCAAAAAGACGGCGGAGCGGATGGTGCTGGAACTCCGCGACAAACTGCCCGCCGTCAGCGCGCCGCTGCAAGCCGCCGCAACGCCATTGACTGGGACGGAAGAAGACGTGATTTCCGCGCTGGTGAATCTTGGTTATCAGCGCCCTGCCGCGGAGAAGGTGCTGGCGGAAATCGCCAAAGATGGCCACGGCAAATCCTTCGACCAGATGTTCCGCTCGGCTCTGAGTCGGCTGTCGAAGTAGGCACCGGCAAAAAAGGAAAGGGGCGGGCCTTGGCCCGCCCCAGCGCCTCGGCACCTGCTACATCTGCACGTCCTTGACGTGCGTGGCGATGTACCACTTGTTGCCAAAGTTATCCTTCACCCCGGCGTTTCGGTCCCCGTAAGGCTGGTCGGTGGGCTCCTGGAACGAGGTCGCTCCCGCCGCCAGCGCGCGCCGATAGACGTCTTCCATATCCGGCACATAGAGGTAGAACATCGCCTCCATCGTGTCGTACTTACCGTGAGCCTCGCCCATTTCCAGTACGGAATCGCCCACCCGTACCGCCGCGTGATTCACCACGCCATCGGGCGAGGCGTACTTGGCCACCTCTTCCGCGCCGAAAGCACGCTTCAGGAAGCTGATGAGCGGTTCGGCCCGCCGCGGATGCAGATAGGGATTCACGCTGAACAGCCCTTTGGGGACATGGCGCCCGCCCTTGGCCGTGGCAATGTACCAATAATTGCCCGCCTGGTCGCGAACCGTGCTGGAGCGCTCGCCGTATTCCTGATCACGCACTTCATCGATGAGCGTGGCGCCCGCCGCAATGGCCCGCTGGGTCACGGCATCCGCGTCCTCCACGTAGATGTGCAACGCGTTCGGCTGCAACGTGCCCGGGAATTTCTTTCCGGCCAGCCCTCCGCCCATCATTAACGTCGTGTCGCCGATGCGCACTTCCGCATGCACGCCGGTAGGCATCACCGCCCGCATGATCTCCTCCGCGCCCAGACCCTGCTTGGCGAACTCCAGCAGCGCCAGCCCGTCCGCCGCTACCAGATACGGCGTGACCATGCGGAACCCGCGCCGAACAGGACTCACCCCGGTCCTTTCTTTCGGCATCGGCCCGCCCTCCGGCCCATGGGTCAGGCCCTGCATGCGGCGGTGCATTTCCTCGACCGACATTTCTTCCACCACGCTCGACACGGACCAGGAATAGCCAAAGGGATCAGCCAGCGTGGCGTCGCGGCGTCCGTAAAACTGGGTCTTGGGAGCGATCACCAGCCTCATTCCATGGGCCACGGCGCTCTCCACAAACGTATCCACGTCGGGCACCTGGATCGAAAGTGAGATGGGCGAACTCCCCAGCGTTTCCGCGCTAAAGCGTCCGCCTTCGGGCCATTCGCCGGCAAGGTTGATGGTGGAATCGCCAATCATGATTTCGGCGTGCGGAATTTGCCCGCCCACCTCAAAACGGAACGTCTCCTTCGCGCCCAGCGCCTGCTTGTAGAACGCAATCGCTTTGGCGGGATCTCGGAAGGCCATTCTCGGGGATGCGGTCGTGCGAACAGTGGCAACGGGCTCGGCAACGGTCGACATAGATTTTCCTCGCAACAGTTCGGATTTCAATCGTGCCTTGAAGGCCTCTCTCGGCAGATTGCGCATTTCCGCCGCGAGGCGAACCAGGGGCTCGATCGCCGCGCTTACCTTGCCCGACTTGCCATCGTTGCGCGCCAGCAGGGCGTCGAGAGCCTGGTTCAGCTGTTCGATCGTCTTTTGGTCGCGGTTTCCCGGATTCAGAGAGCGCTTAGGCATCGGCACCCTCCAGACGCGCCCGCAACGTGCTCAGGGCGCGAAATTGGAGCTGTTTCACGGCTCCCTCGGTCTTCGAAATCTCCTTCGCCACTTCCTTGATACTCTTCTGGTCCACAAATCTCAGCAAGACGACGCGCTTCTGTTCCGCCGGCAGAGTCTCGACCAGGCGAGAGATCGTAGCTCGGCGTTCAATTTCTTCGATCTCCCGCGGACTGACCTGCGCCGCATCGAGCGTTGCGTCGTCGGTGATCTCGCGCCCGGAGCGCTGCCAGCGATCGGAGATCAGGTTGGCGGCGATGCGGAACAGCCACGCGCAGAACGGAATCCCGCGCCATTCAAAGCGTTTCAGATTTGCCAGCGCCTGGTGAAACACCTCAGACGTCAGGTCCTCAGTCTCGATCCGATCATGCACGCGTTTCACGATGTAGGCATAGACGCGCTCGAAGTTGAGTTCGTAAAGCTCCGCAAAGCGGGCGGGGTTCTGCTGCGCAGCTTCGATCAGAAGCCGCTCGTCCGCTTCTTTCTTCAGAGCCTTCAACGAATCAATTCTCCGCGGTAGGACCTTACATCAGGGATAACAGCGCGTGGCGGGAAAAGGTTACGGGAAAAACATTGTCTTGAGCAATCCCGGAAGCCGGATATCCGGCGCATCTCGCAGACTAGTGGTAATAAAGGCCTTCAACGGCAGCCTGCACTTGCCTGGATAGGGCTTCCAGATCCCGCATCGTGAGTCCCTTGGTCGAGATCGGCTCGCCCACCCGCATTTCCAGCGGCCGGCACTTGATGTGATACGTGTTCATCGGCAACAGGTCGTAGGTGCCGACCAGCGCGACGGGAACGATGTCGACCTGCGCCTTGATCGCCAGAAAGAACGCTCCCGGCATGAATGGTTTGATGTCGCCGTCGGGCGTGCGGCCGCCTTCGGGGAAGATGACCAGGGGAAGTCCGGAACTGAGACCCTTCAACGCTGCGCGAATGCTGGAAATCGATCGCGCGGGATTCTGCTGGTCGATGCAGATTTGTCCCGAGCGCTTCAGTTGCCATCCCACCACCGGATAGGCCAGCAGTTCTTTCTTGAAAGCGATCCGGAACTGAAACGGAAGATGGACGTAAAGCACCGGGATATCGAGTGCCGACGCATGATTCACCGCGTAAACCACAGGCTTGGTGGTATCGATCTGGTCGAGCCCCGTGACCTCCACGGGCGAGAAGATCGTCTTCATGATCAGCCACGACCAGGCGTAGGAAAACCAGTGCAGGCGGCGGCCGTCGCGGTCGAACATCCCGCCGGGCAGCGCCAGTACGCCGAGAAACAGGGTGTAGAACCAGATCAGCGGATCGAGAATGAAATACGAACGCAGGCGGCTGAGCCAACCGTGTTTCAGCCCAGGTACTTCGTGCGGGCTGCGGCGCGGCGGGGCAGCGGCAAGAGTCTGAACGGCGTCGCGCTCCACTTGCTCAAGCGATGAATTCACTTCCTGCACATTCCTATTCTAAGGTAGAAGACTCGAGCGCCGCAGATTCATGAGTGCAACTGCAGGAAGCGCATGGCTTCACCCACCAGATAGATCGACCCGGTCACCACGATGACAGCGCCAGGACTTGCCGCGGCTTGTGCACGTTCCAGAGCTGCTGGAATCTCCGGTACCGCCTCAATCGTGGTGCCTGTACGCTCGCCCGCCTGCTGGATCTCTTCCGGCGAGGCTGACCGCGGATTGTCCGGCCGGGTTGCAATCACGCGCTCCGCCAGGGGGAACAATATCTCTGTCATATCCGAGATTGCCTTGTCGCGCATCGCTCCGAAAACGAAAACCAGCGGACGGTCGTCATAGCGCTCTGAAAGGGCAGAGCGCAGGGCCCACGCACCGGCAGGGTTGTGGGCGACATCGAGCACGATCTCCGGCCAGTTGCCCTGCGCTGGTACGTGCTGGAAGCGGCCGGGCCAACGGGTGTCGCGAACGCCGCGCTCAATGGAATCGGGGGCGATCTGGGCGAACCCCTGCTTGTTGAGCTCCTCGGCGGTGGCAATCGCCAGCGCAACATTGCGCAACTGGTGCCGGCCCACCAGCGGCGTCTCCACCAGAATCTGCTTGCCCAGAACCTGCAAGGGATATTGATATCGCGCCGGCTTGTTCTCGGTACTCGGGACCCGGTACTGGGGACTCGCAGGCGATACCGGTGGCACATACTGCACAGCACTCACCCCGACGGCGCCGATCTCAAGAATCGTGTTCCCGATCACGTCATTCGCCTCGGGTTGCTGCGGAAGTGTCACCGCAACGCCGCCGGGGCGCAAAATGCCGACTTTTTCCCGCGCGATCTCTCCGACCGTATTGCCAAGAAACTTCTGATGATCGAGTGAGATGTCCGTAATCACGCTCACCCGCGGCTCGACCACATTGGTGGCGTCCAAGCGGCCGCCCATGCCCACTTCCAGCACCGCGATGTCGACCTTCTCGCGGGCGAAGTGGGTGAACGCGATGGCGGTCATCATTTCAAAAAAGCTGGGATGCCAGGGCAGTTCTCCATGAGTGACAAGTTGCCCGGCGGCCCGATCCACTTCGCCATGCAACCGGGCGAAATCGTCATCGCTGATTTCTTCTCCATTGATGCGGATGCGCTCGTTGATCCGCACCAGATGCGGAGAGGTGTAAAGGGCGGTCTTCAAGTTCGACGCGGTCAGAATCGACGCCAGCGTAGATGCGGTCGAGCCTTTGCCGTTCGTCCCCGCAATCAACACAGATGGGAATTTCTGTTCCGGATGGTCGAGCGCGGTCAGGAGCACCCGCATATGCGCCAAGTCGAACTTATTCGAGGGCACATTGGCCAACTCGTGGCCCAGAGCAAACATGCTGGCGACTGCGGTTTCGTAGGACATGGGAGAAGCTGTCAGCTATCAGCCGTTGGCTTGAATCTCTAGATTAGCAAGATTGGTAAACGATCCCGAAGTTGCCGGCCGGATATTATTGCGGGCAGTTGGTCTTCCAGAGTTGGCCGCGGCGTACTTCTCGGCAGTGATAGCATCCGCTGGTTTCATTGTCGACGTTGTACCAGTCGTGATCGGCGCCCATGTCCTCGCAGTTGTTGGCCTTTTTGACAATCCAGCAAAGCGGACGAGGCAATAGCGCACGGAGATTGGTTCTCCATCGGTAAGGCCGCCTCCATTCAAAGAGAACATCAAACATGACGCAGCCCTGCCAAAATGCGATTCAGGGAAACTTGATGTCACGCCGTCGGCTGATAGCTGATAGCTGACGGCTGACAGCTTTTTCACGCCGCCATGAAATTCAGCGCTCTTGCGATGTAGGGCTTCAACTGCTTGCGGTGCACCACCGCATCGAGCATGCCGTGCTGCAGCAGGAATTCACTGCGCTGGAAGCCGGGCGGCAGTTTCTGGCGAATGGTCTGCTCAATCACGCGAGGCCCGGCGAATCCGATAAGTGCCCCAGGCTCGGCAATGTTGAGATCTCCCAGCATGGCGAACGAGGCCGTCACCCCGCCGGTCGTTGGGTCAGTCAAGAGAGAAATGTACGGAACCTTGGCGTTATCCAGCCGGGCCAGTGCAGCGGAGATCTTCGCCAGTTGCATCAGGCTAATCACGCCCTCCATCATGCGCGCCCCGCCCGAAGCGGAAACAATGATCAGCGGTGTCTTCGTGTCCACCGAGCGCTCCACCGCGCGCGTAATCGCCTCCCCGACAACCGCTCCCATGCTGCCGCCGATGAACGAATACTCCATGACGCTGGCGATGACCGGGCGGCCTTCGAGTTTGCCGGCCGCATTGATGATGGCGTCCTTCAGCCCAGTGTCGTGCTGCGCCTGCTTCAGGCGTTTCGAGTAGGACTTCAGGTCGACGAACTTGAGGGGATCGGTCGAAGAGAGGTTGCCGTCGAACGTCTCGTACTGATTGTCATCAAGCAACTGGGCCAAGCGGGTTTGGGCGTCGATGCGGAAGTGCTTATCGCACTTCGGGCACACGTTCAGGTTCTCCTCCAGATCCTTTTTCCATATGATCTGGCGGCAGTTCTCACACTTCACCCACAGCCCTTCGGTGCGGATCTTCTTCTCGCCCGAAGGATCGACATCGCCGGATTCGCGTTTAAACCATGCCATAAGAAAGTTCTCGGATGTCAGTTCTCAGTTCTCAGCTAAAGCCGGAGACCGTTTTTCTCTGAGAACTGGGAACCGAGAACTGAGAACTAGTACTCTATCCCTCTCTGCGCCATCACGCCCTTCTCGTAGGCGTGCTTGACTTGGCGCATTTCCGTAACGGTGTCGGCGATATCGACAATTGTCGGGTGTGCATTGCGACCCGTCAAGATAACATGAACCATCTCGGGTTTCTTCTTCAGGCTGTCGACCACCTTAGCCGGGTCGAGCATGCCGTAGCTGATGGCGTAGTTGACCTCGTCCAGCACCACCAGATCCCACTCGCCCGAGTGGATTGCCTGGTCGGCCTCCGCCCATGCTTCTTCCACCATCCGGACGTCTTCCGGGTCGGGTTTTTCCGCGCCGACTTTCACAAAGCCCCTTCCCATCTGCTTGATAATGAACTTGTTGCCGAAGGATTGCACGGCATCCAGCTCGCCATAGTGCCACGAGCCCTTCAGGAACTGCAGCATCAGCACTCGCATCCCCTGGCCGACGGCTCGCAGGGCGGTCCCCATCGCGGCCGTGGTCTTGCCTTTCCCCGGGCCCGTATTCACCATGATCAAACCGCGACGAATGTCCGCCATGTGAGAATCACGATTCTACTAGATGCCGATCATTTCGCGGCAAACCTGTCCGCTATTGGACAGTAGAATTCCTGACTGGACATTGCCGCGGTGTCCAACCAGGACTAAGTTCCTCGCGACTCGACACTTGCACGATTCTTGCAGTGGAACCGCAGGTGCAGCTTCGACTGAGCGGCGGAGTGAATCGTCGGCTGGGGCGTGTCAAAAACAAATCCGAACGCCGAAGCCGGGCGGTCGGTCTCTCTGGGTATAAAGTGAAGCATGCGCTGGTTTCTGGATCACGGCAACGCACAGGATATTTCTTGACAAGAACATTTCCGCAGGAACTTTTTCACGGAACTGGTGCATCCAATTCTGCGTAGTTCGATCAGGCGGATCTCTGTCCCTCGGCAAATCCCGGAGGTCTCATCGTGGTCAACAGGTGTCTCCCGTATCTGTTCTGTGTTTTGTTCTGCCTTCCCGTCTTCGCCGCGCAGCGCACGGTCTCGCGTCCCAAGGCGATCACGAACACCGGGGATGATGCGGCCATCCGCGAGATCATCGAGATGGAGAAGCAGGCGCGTGACGCCAGCATCCGGCGCGACCCGGATTTTTCCCAGCGCACCCTGGCCGACGACTACGTCGCCATTACTCCGCTGGGGCAGGTGACGACCAAGGGAGACACGGTTGCGGCAAGAAAGAGCGGCCAGCTCCGCTATGAGTCGATCGACGTCAGCGACATGGTTGTGCGCGTCTACGGAGACACCGCCGTGGTCACCGCCCGTGCCGACGTGAAAGGCCACCAGCTTGGCGAAGATTTCAGCGGCCCGTATCGCTACACCCGCGTCTGGGTGCGAAAGACGGGGCATTGGCAGGCAGTGAGCTACCAGGCTACGGTGACGCAGTAGGTCTAGATTCAATGTCCCGAGTGGTAAGGGTGTCCTTTCAGAATGGTGAAGGCGCGATAGACCTGCTCCAGCAGAACGATTCGCGCCAGTTCATGCGGCAGCGTCATCTTGCCGAGAGAAATCACGTGCCGCGCGGCCGATCGAGTCTCCGGGCTGAATCCGTCCGCGCCGCCAATCGCGAACACCAAGGGCAGGGGATTGCGGTCCTGATACTCTCCTAGAAACTTGGCGAACTCTTCGGACGAAAATTCTTTTCCGCGAGAGTCCAGCAGCACGAGGGTGGATTTCGATCCCCTGGCTGGATTGCACAGCGGCAGCAGATCCGCTTCGGCCCGCAACGCCATCCCCTCGACAGGCACATAGCGCGAGATTCGCTTCAGGTATTCGCCGGTCAGCGACTGGATCGCCTGATCCTTGCCATTCTTCCTCCCGATCCAGGCGACCTTGAGTTTCAGAGCCAGTCCAGCCTCCTATTTCCTGCCAGACGCGAATACTACGTTGGCGCCGAACGCGATGGTGTCGCCGTCGGCGTACTGCCGGATGGCAGCGTGCACCTTGTGATGGAGATCCGGCCAGTCCCCTGCGGGCACGCGCTCCAGCAGCGGACGAAAGGGAACCGCCACCGCCTGCACCTGCCCCCACACTTCTTCGGCGGGGCCTGGCCATGTCCAGGGCACGGTCCTAGAGTGCTCTTCCACCTGCTGGAATCCCGCTTCCCGCAGGACGGCGGACAGACTCCCCGGCTGGGCGTATCGGAACGGATTTGGCCCATCCGGCGCCAGCAGAGGTCCTCCGACGTGCCGGTGCACCACACCCATCATGCTCTTCCAGTACGGCTGCTCGAAGGGGCCCCACGCCAGGAAGCAGGCCCGCGCTCCCGGGCGCAGGACGCGCCGCAGTTCCCGCATGGCGAGCGCGGCATCGCGAAAAAACATCACCCCGAAGCGCGAGGTGGCGAGGTGAAAGCGTTCATCGGAAAAGGGAAGGGAATGCGCGTCTGCCTGCTGCGCCGTGAAATTGCCGAGGCCTCGTGCCTGCGCCCGTTGCCGGGCAATTTCGAGCAACTCGGCGCTGACGTCGAGCGCCGTAACGTGCCCGCGCTCCCCGACTCGCGCCGCCAGCGTGATCGCCGGTTCTCCCGTGCCACTGGCCAGATCGAGCACCTGCATCCCGGGAACTGGCTGAGCATATTCCACCAGCGCCTCGGTGACCGGCTGGCCCATCGCGGCGGACTTGGCCTTCCACTTTTCCGCGGCAACGAGACGAAACTGGCTTCCCCATGCTGGTTCGGAGTGTGGCACGGATGTCATGGAAGAACCGGGTCGCGCTCAGGCCTTCTTTTTTGTCTTCTTTTTCCTGGCCGAAGCAGCGGCGGGCGTCTTCTTCTTCGGCGCGCGCTTCTTTTCGAGGTCGGCGGGTTCCAGCCGCTTGGCGGTCTTCCACAGCCGCTCCAGGTCGTAGTACTTGCGCGCCTTTTCCGAGAAGATGTGCACCACAAAATCGACGTAGTCGATCAGCACCCACTCGGCGTGGGTGTATCCCTCGATGTGGTTCGGGTAAAGCCCGGCCGCTTTCAGGCGGAGTTCCACTTCGTCGGAAATCGCCTGCACCTGCCGCGGATTGCTGCCGCTGCACAGCACAAAGTAATCGGTGAGGGCGCCGGAGCCTTTTTCCAGTTCGAGAATGGAAAGCTCTTCAGCCTTCTTGTCGAGGCAGGCCTGAATGGCGGCTGCCACTTGTTTTTTCAGTTCGCTCTTCTTCATTCGATCTTCGCTGGGAGGTTGTCGATCAGATGGGATCGGCCGCGGCGCTTACTTCTTCGCTTTCGCAGCGGCTTCGGCGGCGGCGAGTTCGCGGTTCTTGGCCATGGTGGCGGCAGAAGGATCTTTCCGCTTTCCGCTCACCTGGCGCCGCTTCGTTTTCGTCACATAGTGATTCTGAGCCATTCCATTCTCCTCGGAAAACTTGTCTTGAGCGCATCGCGCCTGGGAGTGCAAACCACGTCACGCGGCGCGTTCTTCATTGTAACTTGCTTCGGCTTTGCGCAGGCGGTTTGCAGCCTATTTATAGAGCCCCATCTTCCGGATATATTCGGCGACCGGCGGATCGACGAACCGACCCGTCGGTTTGCCGGAGGCCGCCGCTTCGCGGATCGCGGTGGCCGAGGCCGGTTGCTTCAGGTCGGCCAGCAAGTGGACGGTGGCGCCCTTCAGGATCAGGTCTCCGGTGGCTTTCTGCTTCTGAAACGGCTGGGTCACCTCGGGTCGTGGACGCAAGCTTTCCGGCAGGGCATTGGCTACGTCGGCCAGCGAATATCCCGGACGGGCCGCGACGATGAATTCGCATTCCTTGAACAGCGCCTCGGCTTGATGCCACTTGGCGATGTCGGCGAACGCGTCCATGCCGATCAGGAGAAACAGCGTGTCGCTTGCCTTGAACGACTGTTTCAATCTCCGAACCGTGTCGATGGTGTAGTTCGGTTTGGCCGCGCGATCCTTGCGTCCGGTGTCGTCTTCCGGCGCCTCCAGCAACGACGGGACAAAGTTCTTCTCTTCCGCCGTGGCCAGCGCCAGCATGGCAAAGCGATGCAGAAAGGGCGTGTGCGGCTGTTTCTGCTTATGCGGCGGAAGGTTCGCAGGCACAAAATGCACACGGTGCAGTTTGTACTGCTCCTGCGCCGCACGTGCCAGCGCGATGTGCCCGCGATGGACGGGGTCGAACGTGCCTCCGAATAACCCGATGTTCATGTCTTTTGTTCGTTCGCCGTGCGAAAGGGATCCCGGTTAGTGTCCAGATTTCGTGGCCGTAACGCAAGTGGGACAGTGCCCGTCTGGACGCTGGTCCATCGGACATTGTCCTGTTTTGTTTCCCTTGCCGGCGAAGAAGAAATGTACTCCTGTAACTATGCTGTTTGCGAGATTAGAAATACCATATTTACATGCGAGTAACCCTCCCCCTACTTCGCATCGCTCCGTCTCGCGCTCCCATCCTGCGATACGGCGTAGCGGTGCTCAGTACCGCCCTGGCGCTGGTTCCCGCCATTCTCCTCGCAGATGTTTCCGAAAGCCGCCTGGCGCTGTTCGGAGTGGCGGTCATGGTGAGCGCCTGGTATGGAGGCTGGAAGCCGGGCCTGGCAGCAACCGCGTTCGCGCTGACGGTGAGCGCCTATTTCACGCTGGCGGGCGAACACTCTGCTGGGCAGATGCGGACGGCCATCATCCGTCTCTCGCTTTTCTTCTTCCTGGCCATGGTGATCTGCTGGTTGAACGCCGCGCTCCGCGCCGCGCAAGAAAGCTTGCGGCGTTCGGAGCAGAATTTCCGTTCGCTCGTGACCAACGCGCCTTACGGCATCTGCCGCTGCGATTCAACCGGCAAAATCCTCGACGTCAATCCTGCCTTTGTGGAAATGCTGGACTATGCCTCCGCCGACGAGATCCTTGGCCAGCACGTGTACAGCTTGTACGCCGAAAACGACCAGTGGTTCGAACTCGCCGACCTTCTCCGCGTGGCGTCGCCCTTTAAAGGGCTGACTGCCGAATGGAAGCGCAAGAACGGCACCTCGACGGGAGTCCGCATCTCGGGCCGAGCGGTCCCCAACGGGAAGCCTCACGGAATGGTTTTCGAGTTGTTCGCCGAGGACATTGCCGAGCGCCGGGCTCTCGAACAACAACTTCGGCAATCCCAGAAGATGGAAGCGGTCGGCCGGCTGGCGGGGGGCATCGCCCACGACTTCAACAATCTGCTGATGGTGATCTCCGGCTATTCGGAATTTCTGCTCGAGCGCCTGGGGGACGAGCCGCAACTTCGCGGACCGGCGCAGGAGATCGCCAGCGCCGCCGAACGCGCCTCTTCCCTGACGCGCCAGTTGCTGGCGTTCAGCCGCAAGCAGATGCTGGCCCCACGCATCGTCAGCCTGAACGACATCGTTACCGAAAACCTGCGCATGCTGACCCGCATGATCGGCGAAGACGTCGACCTGGTCATGACTCCCGGCAAGAACCTGTGGCCGGTGCGCGCCGACGCCGGTCAGATCGAACAGGTCATCATGAACCTGGCGGTCAACGCGCGCGACGCCATGCCCTCGGGGGGGCGCCTCACCATCGAGACCTCGAACGTCACGCTCGACGATGAATACGCGCGCTTCCATGCCCCGCTGCGGGCGGGTGACTACGTGATGGTCGCCATCAGCGACACCGGACAGGGGATGGACTCGGAAACCCAGTCGCACATCTTCGAGCCATTCTTCACCACCAAGGGCACGAAGGGTACCGGGCTCGGCTTGTCGACGGTCTATGGCATCGTCAAGCAGAGTGGCGGGTACATTTGGGTTTCGAGCGAACTCGGCGTGGGTACGACGTTCAAAATTTACATGCCGCGCGCGGCTTCGACCGGCGAACCCGTGCAGATGGCGCCCCCCGTCGAAGTGCGTAAGGCGGAGCCCGGCACTGAGACGATTCTTCTGGTGGAAGACGAGGCGAACCTGCGCTACCTCGCCCGCCAATATCTGGAAAAGCAGGGCTATAAAGTCATCGAGGCCGCCGACGGCGCCGTCGCCATGCAGATTGCCGTGGCCCACGAAGCGGTGATCCATCTGCTGCTGACCGATGTCATCATGCCCGGCATGAACGGGCGTGAACTCGCGCAGCGCATTTCCGAGATTCGCCCCAACATCAAAATTCTCTACATGTCCGGCTATACCGAGAACGCGATCGGACACAACGGCATGCTGGACGCGGGCGTGCAACTGCTCCAGAAGCCCTTCAACCTTCGCGATCTGCGCTCCAAAGTGCGCGAAGTGCTCGACGTAAGCCCAACGCCGCAGGAGGTCGCTATGACAGCCCAGACTGCTGAAACCCGCGCTGCGCGAGGCAGGGAACTTCCCCCGACCCGTGCGCAGCGTTTTCAACTGCACCTGCCCCTCAAATATCGGAGGCTCGGGGAAAAAAACTGGCACGAAGGCACCACCGAAAACATCAGCCGCTCCGGGTTGCTCTTCCAGGCGGATGAGGCGCTGCAGCCCAGCGTGCAACTGGAAATCAACCTGGTGTTGCCGGCGGAGATTGCGGGGTTGTCATCGACCGAAGTGGTCTGCCGTGGCGAAGTGGTGCGCTCGGTTGAGCCGGACGGGAAGGCTCTGAGCCCGGCGCTGGCTGCCCGGATTCTGCAGTATCACTTTCAGCATGGCCCGCTGCCGAGAGCGTGAAGATCGGCGTGGCTCAGACCTGCGGCTGCGGGCTGAGCTCGAACGGGCGATCCACGTGAGCGCTCAACTCCGGGAAGAAAGCCTCAAAATCCTCCAGAAACGCGGATTCGTGTTCTTCGAAGATCGGCAAAGATCCAGACAAATCGAACGGCCGCCGCAAGCGCCGGCTGATGCGACGCAGGATGTCCTCAACTCCTGTTTTCCGGTGATACGATCCCAGCCAATCCTCTTCCCGCATACGCCGCAATGGCCAACCGGCCTCCGAGGGGATCTCGGCCAGGCACGGCTCCATCTCCCGATAGAACTCGCCAATGAAGTCCGGCAAATGCGTTGAGGAATATCTCCGCCAGTCGCGAGCCAGGAAGTGGTCGAAATAGACGTCGGTCAGGATTCCTCCGAACCGGCGATAGGGCGCGGGAAATCGCCGTATGCAGGTCTTCACTCGCGGATGCGCATCGGTGAATCGATCAATCGCGCGATGACGCCGAATGCCCCGCTGGAATGGTTCGGGCAGGTGGGCGAGCCGGGCTGCGGATGCCAGATCCGGCAGCAGATTTCCCACCCGAAAGCGAGCGTCCGGTTCGGATAGATAGAGGTGCGCCAGCCAATTCATTTCGAAGGGGAGGTTCTTACGCCGCTTGCCCGGGCGTCAGCGCGACCGGCGGGCCCTGCGTGCGGGTCCAGGTGTAACGCATGCGATGGATGACGGTAATGGTGCTGAGCACCGCGATCACCCAAAGCACCGGCGCCATCCGATTGAACAGCGCTCCCAGGATGACCAGCACCAGCCGCTCCGGCCGCTCCATGAAGCCCACCCGGCAGGATCCAATCAGCGATTCCGCGCGGGCGCGCGTATAGCTGACCATGATGGCGCTGATCATGACGAAAGCGGCCAGCACCACCCAGAAAAAGCGTCCGCCACGGGCATAGAAAACCAGCAAGCCCAGAAACTGAGACGCATCGGAGTAACGGTCGACCACCGAATCGAAGAACGCTCCAAAGCGCGTCACACGATTCGTAGCGCGGGCAACTTGCCCATCCACCAGGTCGAAAAAGCCGGAGAAGATGATTACCAGCCCGGCGTAGATGAACATACGCTTCTGGTTGGAGGCGTTGGCCGAGCCGAACAACACCGCGGCCCAGGTATTCACCACCAGGCCCATGAAGGTCAGCACGTTGGGGTTGATTCGCGACAGCGCCAGCCAGCGCACAATGGTGTCGAGCAGTACTCCGCAGGCACGGCCGAAAGCGCTAGTCCAGCTGGCAGCCATCAGGCTCCCGCCTCCTTCGGTTCGTCCCCAATGTCATCGTGAATGGTACTCAGGCTCAGGATCTCCATTTCGCGCTTGCCGTTGGGCGTCACCACGATCGCCTCGTCGCCGACCTTCTTGTTCAGCAGCGCCCGCCCGATCGGGGAAGTTGTCGAAATCTTTCCCGCCGCCACATCGGATTCTTCGCTGGTCACCAGCTTGTATTCCACTTCCTCGTCCTTGGTATTGTCGTACACCTTGACCGTCGATCCCAAGCCTACACGGTCCTTGGGAATGTTGTTCATGTTGATCATGGACAACTCGGCGAGGCGCTTGCCCAGTTGCCTGACGCGGGCCTTCACGAACTCCTGGCGCTGCTTGGCCATGTGATACTCGGCGTTTTCGCTGAGATCGCCCAGTGCCGCTGCCTTCTTGATTTCCTTCGGCAGCTCGTGGATCAGTTCGTGTTCGAGCGCGTTGATTTCTTCCTGCAGTTTGCGTTTGATCGCGTCTGTCATGGGGTTTACTGAGCGGCCGGACTATAACAAGGCTTCGAGCATTATACTCCGGCCCCCTGATCTGTCTCAGGGCTCGGGCCTCTTCGCCGAAATTCAAG
The DNA here is from genome assembly GCA_037443605.1 of Terriglobales bacterium. Taxonomy (GTDB): domain Bacteria; phylum Acidobacteriota; class Terriglobia; order Terriglobales; family Acidobacteriaceae; genus Sulfotelmatobacter. The sequence goes on along the minus strand of JBBIOA010000011.1, from coordinate 118,043 downwards.
TCGATTCGAATCCGCTTTCCTTCGATGCGTCTATAGTAGGAGGCCAAACATCAGGAGGAACCAATGTCCAGCCAGCCAACAGCTCCGGTCATCGATGGTGTAGCGCCTCCGCGAAGGCTGGGAAGAAGTATCTGGGCAATTGTCGCCGGATTTCTTGCGGCCGTGATTCTTTCGATCGGAACCGACGTCGTGTTGCATAAACTCGGAATCTATCCAGCGTTAGGCCAGAGGATGGCAGACGGTCTGTTCGTCTGGGCCACGGCTTACCGGACGATCTATGCGATCTTCGGCAGCTACATGACGGCCCGGTTGGCCCCGCGCCGGCCCATGGGGCACGCGATGCTCGGCGCCGCCATCGGCATGATGATCGGAACGGCTGGTGCCATCGCCACGTGGAATAAGGACTTAGGTCCGCACTGGTACTCGCTGGCGCTGGTCCTCGAGGGCATCCCGTGTGCCTGGATCGGGGCCAGGATCCGGGAAGCGCAAAAATCCAAATAGAAATGAAGATGGGGCCTGTCGATCTTGTCCCTCCTCAATCGACGTTATATTCAGAGGTCGGATCAGGAAAACACCGACCCCTGGAAGAGGAGATGAAACTCATATGCGAGTCATGGTGATCGTAAAAGCAACGAAAGATTCCGAGGCCGGGGTTCTGCCCAGCGCAGAGTTAATCACAGCCATGGGGAAGTACAACGAAGAACTGGTCAAAGCCGGCATCATGCTGGCGGGAGACGGACTGAAGCCGTCGTCGAATGGCAAGCGGGTCCGGTTCGCCGGAAACAAAAGATCGGTCATCGACGGGCCATTCGCCGAGACCAAGGAACTGATCGCCGGCTACTGGATATGGCAGGTGCGATCGATGGAAGAGGCGGTGGAGTGGCTGAAACGCTGCCCCAATCCGCATGGTGAAGATTCCGAGGTGGAGATCAGGCCGGTGTATGAGGCGTGCGATTTCGGCGACAATCTGACGCCGGAAGCGAAAGAGCGGGACGAGCAACTCCGTCAGCAGATCGTCCAAAGAAAGTAACCAAAAATTCTTTGTGATTCGACGTTGAATTCGGGATGCACCGTTCGACGTCATGATAGAGGCCGGACAGGACAGCTCACGCCGTTCGGGACCCGCCTCCCAAACAAAACAACCAAGGAGACAAGCGATGAGATTCCTGAGTATCTACAAGACGGTTGAATGAAGCACACCTCCTTCACCCGAAGAAATGGCAGCCATGGGCAAGCTGGTCGAACAGGGCTTTAAGGAGGGATGGCTCCTGGCCACGGAAGGTTGTTTCCCGACCGCCATGGGCGCCCGGGTTCGTCGAGATGGATCCAAGATTAGCGTGATCGATGGACCGTTCGCGGAGGCGAAAGAAGTTGTCGGCGGATTTGCCATTCTCAAGGCGAACTCGAAGCAAGAGGCGATCCAGATGGCCAAGGACTTCCTTAGCTTCGTAGGGGAAGGCGAGTGCGAACTTCGTCAGATCTATGAACAGGGTGGTCCGGAACCGAACTGCGCGAACCATTCCGAGGTTGCGCTGAAAGCCTAGAAATGGTGTGATCGGAAGCCGTGGGGGCTTCCGGGACACATCGCACCATTGAAGCGATCTGGAAGATCGAGTCGGCCCGCGTGATCGCCGGGCTGACTCGCATCGTCCGCGATGTCGGCGTTGCGGAAGAGCTGGCCCAGGATGCCCTCGTCGCCGCGCTCGAAAAGTGGCCGGAATCCGGTATCCCGGAAAATCCCGGCGCCTGGCTCATGGGGACCGCGAAACATCGAGCCATCGACTACCTTCGCCGCGGCACTCTCATCGACGAAAAGCACGAGTTGCTTGGCCGCGAAATGGCCGAGCGCGAAATGCAGGTCCCGGACCTTGCGGCAGCCATGGATGACAACATCGGCGATGACATGCTGCGGCTGGTGTTCATCGCCTGCCATCCCGTGCTCTCGATGGACGCGCGCGTCGCGCTGACATTGCGGTTGCTGGGCGGGCTTACCACCGGCGAGATTGCTCGCGCTTACCTGAGTTCCGAGCCGACCATCGCCCAGAGAATTGTCCGCGCCAAGCGCGCGCTGAGCGATGCCAGGGTTCCCTTTGAAGTCCCGCGAGGCGAACAATTTTCGGCGCGATTGTCTTCCGCCTTGCAAGTCCTCTATCTGATTTTCAACGAAGGATACTCCGCCACCGCCGGCGACGATTGGATGCGTCCGGCACTGTGCGAGGAAGCGCTGCGGCTGGGAAGGATCCTTGCAGGGCTGGTGCCGGAAGAAGCGGAAGTACACGGACTGGTCGCGCTGATGGAAATCCAGGCGTCTCGCTCGAAAGCACGCGTGAACGAGGCAGGAGAGCCGGTGTTGTTGCTGGATCAGGATCGCGCCCGGTGGGATCGCTTGCTGATTGGGCGCGGGCTGGCGGCACTGGACCGTTCCGAGCAGTTGCGCGCCGCGCGCGGGCCGTATTCCCTTCAGGCCGCGATTGCGGCATGTCATGCCCGTGCGGTCACGGCGGCGGACACGGACTGGTCACGCATTGCCGCTCTGTATCGCGACCTCGGCCGCATCGACCCTTCGCCGGTGGTGGAACTGAACCGGGCCGTCGCGGTCGGCATGGCATCAGGACCGGCGGCAGGCCTGGACCTGGTCGATGCCCTGAAAGATGACCCTGACCTGAAGAATTACCATCTGCTCTCCGCGGTGCGCGGAGATCTGTTGCAAAAGCTCGGACGGATGGACGAAGCGCGTGCCGAGTTCGCGAAAGCCGCTTCCATCACTCGCAATGTTCGCGAACGGAATCTTTTGCTGGATCGGGCGCGGCAGTGCGAGTAGAACTCAAATCACTTCGCGCACGGCGCATCGTTGACGGGGAGCGACGCAATCCACTGGCGCATCAACGCGACACCCTCCGCGTGAACTACATCCCGCCCGATCTGCGGCATCATCTCCTTGGGTCGAATCGACTCCATCCGCGCCAGCAGAATGGACTGTTCGGGATGCCCCGGCACCAGGTCATAGGTGAGAGTCCCTACCCGCCCCGATGAATTCGGAGACTTGCACACCCCGAAGGTGTGCAGTTCCGAGCTCACTCGAAAGTCGACGCCGGTGTATCCTGCGCCGCCTCCCGGCTGGTGGCAGTGGGCGCAGTTGTTGTCGAGATAGGCGCGAGCCCGCGCGTCGAGCGAACCCGAGGCTGCGTCATTCCATTGGGCGACGGCCGGCGCCAGCGAGGCTGGCGGTGCGCCCTTGAGATATCCGGCCCGCGTCCAGTAGGCCATTTGGTTCGAAGTGCCGTCGGCATACGCGAAGTCTTTGTTCAGATTGCGCGCCTTCGGCCCAATCGGTTGCACCACGTGATTGTTCTCGTGACACTGCTTGCACTCGTTGGCATTCGGAATGAAGTACGTGAAGTCGTGGCGCTTGCCTTCACCGTCGGTGTAGCGAATGGGGACCGGATCCGGCGCCAGATCAAGGTCCGCGTCGGTTTGCGTTGCATTCCAGATATACGGCAACCCGGTCCAACCTGACTTCGTGCGAACCAGCAGGCGGGTTTCGACAAGGCGCTCGCTCCCTGGCTTGCCGTCGATCGGAAACGCGAAGCTTTTCGCCAGAATCGTGCCCACCGGAAAATCGAAAACGCCGTCCTCTTTGAACGTAGCGGACACGCCCGCCGGCATCCACACGAAACGGTACTTGCTGGCGTAATCCGAGAATAGCGGAGTGTTCAGATCGTACGGGATGACTCCATGATTCGGCACGAGCGCCGGAGTGCTCGCGGTGAACAAGTGCCACTCGGAGAGTCGCTTCGGAAACGGCCCTTCAGAAAACGAACGCGCGCCGGCATGGTTCAGACGATTGCATGCGGCCACTATCAACAGCAGCAAAGGAATCGTGTGGGCGGCCCAGCGTACCCCAGCCTTGCCAACGCCTCGCACTATTGCCCTCCGGCCGGAGCTTTCTCAGGCGCTTCAGGGGCTTGCGGAATTTTCACTGCCTCCAGGGGCGGCAGCGTGCAGGAATAAGTCTTTGCGTCGTTGCTGGGATGCTTGAAGTTGTTGGCCGCGTCCAGATTCAGAAACGTAGCCGCGCCATTATTCGTCAAGCACACTTGCCCGGGATTGGGACTCCTCTTCGCGGCGGCGATCATGGCCGGATCGACCACGCCGTCGTACAAAATGTCCGGGAAAGCCCCGCCCGTGACCTGCAGCAGTGCCTTCACATCATCGAGGCGCGTATCGGGAGATTTGCCTCCTCCCGAAATCTCATTGTCGTGCAGGAAAATGCGGTCTGAGAATGGCCGGAAGCGCGCATCCTTGACCGGCGTGGACAGCCCCGTCGCGTAGTTGATGATGTAGACATTAGTGGTGTTGTTATCGCGTATCTTGTTCTGAAATTCCTCCACATCATGAATCGCCATGATGTAGACGCCCGTTCCCGCGGGCAGGTAGTAGATCGCTCCCAGGCTCTTCGGCGCGAAGTTCGGCGTGTTGTTTTCGTAGATCTGGTTGCGGTAGACGCGCACGTGCTGGCCGCCCTGCTTGGGAAGATCAGGCAGGTTGAACACGCCAATGCCACCTGAATTGTGGGCCGCGATGTTGTCGTAAACATCGACGTGTTCGGCGTTCTCCACTTCGTAGCCGTCCACGTTGTATTCCGAGCGGTTGCGGCGCATCACCACGTTGTCGGACTGTCCAATGTAGATGCCCGCATCCGACGCACCTTTGGCAACCGAATCTTCCACCAGCACGTTCTTGCATTGCGTGGGATAGATCGCGTAGGGGCCATTGCCCGCGTCGGGGCCGCGCGTCCACTCCACGCGCACACGGCGAATGATGACGCCGTCGCCCCCTTGCACGGTCAGGCCGTCGCCGGCACTGTCTTCAATCGCGAAGTCTTCGGCCGTGAAATTGTTGGCCTTGACCAGCAGGCCTGAGGCGCCTTCCTTTTGCCCGGCGAACGTAAGGATGGTCTTGTCCATCCCCTGGCCGCGGATCGTCACTCCATCCGCAGTCAGAGACAGTGTGCGGTCGAGATGAAACTTGCCAGCCGGCAAGGCGATTACATCCCCGGCTTTCGCCTGGATCAGCTTCTCTTGCAGGTGCTTCTGAAATTCCTGCGGTGTTTCTTGTTGATTGCAGGAAGTGAGAAGCAGGACGAATCCTGACGATGCCAGCAAGAAAGCAGACACGCTTGATCTGATCGCTGCTCGGATCATCAAATCCCCCCGGCGATCGGGCACTGGAACGAGCCGCCCCGATTTTTGCAGACGCTATCCTACAGGAAAAACGGATCGCGTTACTCCCGTAACTCGCGAAAGCGAATTTCGCTTTTGTTACAAAATCGTAAAAGCCTACCATCGAAACTAAGTTACTCAAGTGCGGAAATCCAAACATGAAAACCAGAATCTTTCTGTCGATTTTGATAATCGCAGGCCTGTTTATCTTGGGAGCAACCTTGCGCGTGGACCTGAGCGGCGCAGCCAACGGGCCAGCCCCGCGAGTGACTGCCATCAAGCAGGTTACGCATGACGGCGTGCGCAAGGCCAGCCTGTTGGCCGGCGACTCCAGCCTTTTCGTGACGGAGTTGCCCACCCGGAACCGCATCATTGCGAAAGTGGCGCTGCCCGGATCGGAGCGCTCGGTGCTGCCCACTCCGTTCTCGAGCCTGCAGGCGCTCGACGTTTCGTCCGATCACACCCGGCTGCTGATCTCGTCCACCTCGGCGAGTTCCGGCGAGAACGAGTTCTGGACCCTGCCCGTTTCCTCCGGCAAGCCGGCGCGCGTCGGGGATCTTGGCGGCCGCGATGCCAGCTGGTCCGCCGATGGAAGGCAGCTGGTCTTTGCCAAAGACTCGAACCTGTTTGTGGCCAATGCCGATGGCGGCCAGGCTCACAAAATCTACTCGGCCAGCGGGTCTGTGTTTGCGGCCCATTTCTCGCCCGACGATCAAAAGATTCGCTTCACGGTCAGCGACACCGAGCAGAACGCGACTTCACTATGGGAAGTCGGCCGCGATGGGGCGAACGCCCACCCCCTGCTCGCCGACTGGCCGCTGAAAGCCACCGCCTGCTGTGGCAGCTGGACGGCCGACGGCAAGTACTACATTTTCCAGGCAAGCCAGAATATTTCGAGCACGAATCTGGTGGTCACCAGCCTCTGGGCTTTGTCGGAATCGACCACCACCTCGGCAGATTCAGCTCCTTATCAGATCACGGCCGGACCCATGTCCTTCGGCAACGCCTTCCCGGCGCACGACAACAAGAACATTTGGGCGATCGGCGTCCAGCCCACGGCGGAAGTCGTGAAATACGATGCCCGGAAGAAGCAATTCGTACCCTTGATCCCCGGATTATCGGCGACGGACGTCGATTTCTCCCGCGATGGCAAGTGGATTGTCTACGTCTCCATTCCCGAAGGAACTCTGTGGAAGTCGCGCGCCAACGGGTCGGATCGCCTCCAACTCACCACCGATTCCGAACGCGCCGCCTTGCCGCATTGGTCGCCGGACGGCAAGCAGATCGCCTACGCCAGCCTCAAACCGGGAAGTTCCTGGAAACTCGCGCTGGTTTCGGCGAATGGCGGCGATTCCCATGAAATGCTGGCCGAGAACGGCAGCCAGGTCGACGCGTGCTGGTCGGCCGACGGCGAGCGGCTGATGTTTGGAGAGTTCAACCGCGATGAGAATGGCATCAAGATTCAGATTCTCAACTTCAGGACGAAGGAGATCTCAACCGTTCCCGGCTCCGAGGGACTATTCAGCCCACGCTGGTCGCCGAACGGACGCTACATCGCCGCCATGTCCCCGAAAGGCACCGACATGATGCTGTTCGACTTCAACACGCAGAAATGGACGACCTGGATCACAGAGCCTGCGGGAGCCTTCAGCTATCCGTCATGGTCGGCGGATAGCCAGTATCTGTATTTTGACGATCTTGTCACCGGGACCGAGGCCGTTCGTCGCGTCAAAGTCGGAACGAACCAGCCCGAACCCGTCTTCGAACTGGGAGACCTTGAACGCTACATGGGAGCATTTGGCCTGTGGAGCGGCCAGGCTGCCGGCGGTTCGTTCATGTTCGTGAAAGATCGCAGCACGCAAGAGGTGTATCAGTTGAGTGTGGAACTGCGGTAAGAGTTGTGAGGGGGATCGAAATGCTGAACATGAAACATGCTCGCCGCCGGGTTTTCCGGGCGCTCGGGCTGGCAGTTCCGGCTGTTTTGTTTTCGATCGGCGGCCTTCTGCTCGGGGCTGGAGTGACGCACTTGTCCGCGCAGGAAAGCGACCGCCGGGTGATGACGCGCGTGGAGCCGGAATATCCCGACGCGCTCAAGAAGCTGTACATCGGCGGGGTGGTGCGGATTTCGGTCGAGGTGGCCCCGAACGGAAGCGTGAAAAATGTGAAGCTTCTCGGCGGGAATCCGATCCTCGGTCAGTCCACCATGAAGGCCGTCAGAATGTGGAAGTACGTCCCCGCCGCCGCCGATGAGACCCTGACCGTGAAGCTGGAATTCGACCCGCACAAGTAGCGGCCGTCTCTTACGAAGAAAAGGGGGCTGATTTCCTCAGGCCTGAAATTCCGACGCCTCGGGAAACCGCAGGTTAATCTTAGCCAGGGTGGTGGTCAGCAGTTCCTCAGTCTTGGTCTCTTCCCAGTTGCGCGCCATGGAGAGCTCGCTCACCAGCAGGTAGCGCGCGCGTTCCAGCATCTTCTTCTCGCGAAACGACAGCGGCTTGGCCTGGTGCAGCGCGATCAGACTCTTGAGCACTCCGGCAACCTCCAGCAGCGAGCCAGTGCGCATACGGTCGGAATTTTCCTTGAAGCGGTCTTTCCAGTCGCCGTTCGCCCCGTTGTCGTTAACCGCCAGAAAATCCAGCACCTTCTGCACTTCGCCGTTGCGCACAATGCGCCGCATCCCGACGTTGCCGGCATTCTGGCAGGGCACCATTACTTTTAGGCTGCTCGCTTTGATGTGCAGCAGGTAAAAGCGCTCTACCGTGGAACCGACCGTGCGGCTGCCAACCTGCTCGATGACACCGACTCCGTGGTTGGGATAGACGACTTTGTCGCCTACGTGGAAAACCGAGTCTGTACCGCTCATAAAGGCACCCGAGAGGGGTAAGGGTTGTGGGGAAGAAGCGCCGCGTACCGTGCTTCCTTCATGCTAATCGCCTGGAACGCCGAAAGCAAGGCGGGACAGGCCAAGTGCCCGAACACATATCACTCTATAATGGCGCCGTGGAGAGCGCTGAAAACCAGTCCCCAGGTCGAGTCCTGGCCCTCGACGTCGGCGCAAGACGCATCGGCCTTGCCGTGACCGACCCGCTCGGCATTACCGCCCAGGGACTCGAGACTCTGGAACGCCGCAACAAGCGTTATGACTACGACTACCTGGGCCGCGTGATTCACGACTATCAGGTCCGGGAGATCGTGGTCGGCCTGCCTTTACGGATGAGTGGCGCCGAAGGGACGCAATCGGAAAAGATGCGTGCCTTCGCCGACGAACTACGCAAGAAGTTCAAGCTGCCCGTGCATCTGTGGGACGAACGGCTGACGTCCGCCGAGGCCAACCGCTTCCTGCGCGAGACCGAGCTTTCGATCGAGAAGCGCGGCAAGGCGGTCGACCGCATGGCCGCCACGCTGATCCTGCAGGGGTGGATGGAACAGAAATCGGCTCTCGGCTCTCGGCTACCGCCGTCCGGCACAGACGTGTGACTTTCCCATCTCGGTCCATGATCTCTAATAAATTCAATTCTTTGTGACACTTATCACTCGCTTCTTGCTTCTACGGGCACTCTGTTCAGGACTGGAGGCAGTGACGAGCGGGACTTATCGAGATCTCGAGGTTTGGCAGGCAGCGATGGACCTTGCCCTATCGGTATATCGCCACTCCGCCGGGTTTCCCAACGACGAACGATTCGGATTGACGGTCCAGATGCGCCGCGCCGCGGTTTCGGTGCCCAGCAGTATTGCCGAAGGGAAGGGCCGACCGGCAGATTCGGAGCTGATCCATTACCTCGGACGCGCGCGAGGCGCGCTATTCGAGGTTGACACGCAATTGGCAATTGGTGAGCGACTCGGTTATGCCTCGAAAGAGAAGTGCGGCGCGATTCGGCAGGAAATCTCCCGGGTTGGTCAGATGCTGAACGGACTGATTCGCTCCGTCCGCCCAGCCGCCTGAAAGGAAGCCGAAAGCCGAATGCCGAATGCCCGTCTACTTTCCTCGGATCGCCTTGCGATACGCCGCCACATTCTTATTGTGGTCTTCGAGGCTCTTGGCGAATCGGTGATGCCCCTGCGCGTCGGCCACAAAGTAGTAGTAGTCGCTCTGCGCCGGGTGCATGGCCGCTTCCAGCGAACTGCGTCCCGGATTCCCAATCGGCCCCGGAGGCAGCCCGGCATTGCGGTAGGTGTTGTAGGGGGATGAGAACGACATGTCGGCGTGATGCAGCGCGCCCTGATACGTCCCGGCCAGCAACTCCGCATAAATGATGCTGGGGTCTGCGTCCAACGCAATTCTCTTGTTGAGCCGGTTGTAGTACACGCTCGCGACCAGCCGCCTTTCTTCCGCGACTGCGGTCTCTTTCTCAATGATCGACGCCATGATCACGGTACGGGCGACGTCATCCCCTTGTGCAGTACTTCCTTCCGCATCGTGGGCGGCGATCAGCGCCGGGCCCTGGATCAGCCCGATCTGGTGCGCGACCTGGCGGAACTGCTTCACCATCGCCGCAGCCATGTCGCGCATGGTCATCATGCGGGTGAATTCGTAGGTCTCAGGGAACAAGTACCCTTCCAGCGACCGCGCATGCGGAGCGATGTCGGAAACCAGGCCGGTATCCGACTGCGCCACTTTCACAAAATCATCGGCGGAACCAAGTCCCGCTGCTTCAATGGCCTTGGCAACGTCGAACATCGTGTAACCTTCCGGCACCACCACGGTGTGGAAGTACACGTCGCCCCGGCGCAGCCGCTTCTGAATGTCAACGATGTTCGCCGGGCTGTCGAAGAGATACTCTCCCGCCTTGAGCGTCCGCTTCCGGTGTACGTAGTGCCACAGCACGAAAGCCTCTTCGCTGCGGATCACTCCGGCATTCTTTAGTTCGCTGGCGATGCGGCGTGTGGAGAATCCGGGATGTAGCAGCACGATAGTCTGGCTGGGGGGCTCAACCGGGGTCATCACCGCCCACGCCAACCAGCCTGCGGCGGCGGCCACTGCGATCAGAATGAGCCAGACGAGTTTCTTCACGAGATTCCAGCCGGAACTCCTCCCAGTGTAGATGAAGGCGGCCTTCCCGGAAGCTGCCATTGGTGCCCCTGACTTTCGTAAGGTACTGGGTTTCTTGGGGATGCGCCCTTGCCCTTGATCCCCCGGGTTCCGGGTGTGTCACTCTGGAAACTGCCACGATCCAACCTTTGCGACCTTTGCAAAGCTGTATACTCAAATGATCCAGAGGTTTTTATATTTGATGAGACGTAGCAGGACTTTTTATCCTCCCCTCCTTCATCTGGCCGCCCTGTTTCTGGCCATCATCCCGACGACCGCCTGCCTTTTCCACACCCGGCCGGTCGAAGATACGTATTCCAAGATCCCGCTGAAGGAATCCACTCAGCAGGGCCTGATCGACCAGGTCAACCAGCAATGCCAGGCGATCCAGTCGCTGAAGGCAACCGTCGACATTGACACCTCCACCGGTGGGGTCAAAAAGGGCCAGGTCACGGACTACAAGGAGATTCGCGGCTTCATTCTGGCGCGCAAACCATCCTCTCTCCACATGAAGGGCCTCATGCCCATCGTGCGTACCACCGCCTTTGACATGGTCAGCGACGGCCAGCAGTTCAAGGTCTGGATCCCTACCAAGAACCGCTTTGTCGTCGGCCAGAACCAGATGTCGACACCCATCACCGACCAGCCCATGGAGAATCTCCGTCCGCAGGATATTTATGAGGCATTGCTGATCCCGTGTATCAATCCGGACGAGGAAATTGCCGTTCTTGAGACCGGCTACGAAACCTTTCATGACGCCAAAGGTCATCGCGTCCTGCAGGATGACTACGAACTCACCGTCATTCAGAAGTACGCCAAAGGCTGGGGTTTGTCGCGCAAGGTGGTGTTTGGACGCAACGACCTCAAGCCCCATCGCCAGTTCATTTGGGATGAGAATGGCAAGCTGGTCACCGACGCCCGCTACGCCGAATACAAGGACTTCAACAACGTGAGTTTCCCCTCGCGGATCGAGATCATCCGTCCGCAGGAAGAATACGACATCACCTTGAACATGCTGAAAGTCGATATCAATCAGCCGCTAACCGACGATCAGTTTGTGCTGCAGCAGCCGGATGGCGCGGACGTGGTGCATCTGGACCGCCCGCAATCCAGCCTGGTGATGCCCGCGGGCCAAGGCAGCAGCGGAAGATAGCAGATGTGGGGACAGCCGCCCTCGGCTGTCCGGTCGAGCGAAGCTCGACCTTTTGAGCCTGCGGATCGGATGCCACGCCGGGGCCTTCGGCCCGGGACAGCCGAGGGCGGCTGTCGCTACATAGAAATCCCATGATGAACAAAATGGTCGTCTCCAACCTGGCGCACCGGCCCACGCGGTCGTTGATCACCATGAGCGCCGTCGCCCTGGAAGTCGCGATGATCCTGCTGGTCGTCGCCGTCTTCTACGGATACCTGAACGGATCGAAGCAGAGCCAGATGGGCATTGGCGCCGACCTCATCCTGATGCCGCCAAGTTCCTCGATGTTTCAGGGCTTGTCCGGGGCGGTGATTCCGGTCAAGGTCGGAGATGTGCTGCGCAAAATGCCGCACGTGACGGAAGCGGCCCCCGTAGTGACCGCTTTCAGCCAAAAGCCTCTGGAGATCGTTTACGGCATCGATTTGGCCACCTTCGACGCCATTCCCCCCAAGTTCCGTTTTCTTTCTGGCGGGCCGTTTCAGGCTACCGGGGACGCGATCGTCGACGACTACTACGCCAGCATGAACCACAAACAGATCGGCGACACCGTCGAGATTCTGAATAACAAGTTCCGCATCTGCGGCATCGTTCCGCATGGCAAGGGCGGCCGCAAGTTCCTTACCTTGGCCGGCATGCAGGACCTGATCGGAGCGACGAATCACGCATCCGTCTTCTACGTCAAACTCGACGATCCGGCGAACGCCGACGCGGTCATTCGGGAAGTTCAGGCGACCCCAGGCATGGAAAAGTACTCGGTCCGCTCCATGCAGGAATATCTTTCGATGATGACGCCCGACAACCTGCCAGGCTTCAATGTCGCGATCGAGATTGTGATCGGGATTGCTATCGTGGTCGGCTTCCTCGCGATTTTTCAATCCATGTACACAGCGGTCATGGAGCGTACCCGCGAAGTCGGCATTCTCAAGTCGCTCGGCGCGTCAAAGCTCTACATCGTGAATGTCGTGCTGCGGGAAACAGTCTTGCTTGCGGGCATCGGCATCCTTGCCGGAATTCTCATCAGCCTGGCCACGCGGCGCGTCATCACGTATGAGCGCCCGGTACAGCAAATGTATTGGAGCGCGACCTGGGTGCTGCGTGCCACCGCGATCGCGATGCTGGGCGCGGTTGCCGGAGCCCTGTATCCGGCCGTCAAAGCCGCCCAGCGCGACCCCATCGACGCGTTGGCCTACGAGTAGCTCTCCTTACCGCTTGTCATCCTGAGGACGGCGTTTTTGCCCTACGAACGATCCCTGCGGCCGCCTCCCGGCGTATGATGGCTTTCCCGGAGGTGCCTATGTCCGCTGACACCGTTTCCGCCTCTCGCCCTCGCCGCCTTCTTGCCATTGATGGAGGAGGATTGCTGGGCCTCATCCCCGCCGAAGCTCTCATCCTCGTCGAAGAACAACTCAATCAGCTTACCGGCAGCGTTGCGCCCCTCTGCGAACGCTTCGACCTGATCGCCGGCACCAGCACCGGCGCCATTCTCGCCGCCGGTCTCGCGCTGGGCCATAGTCCCAAAGAACTCCGCAGCTTCTATCTGCAATACGGCCATGAGATTTTCACCAAGACCGGCCTGCTGACGCGCCTGTGGCACAGCTATCCCAGCGGTCCGCTGGAGAAGCATCTAAAGGATGTCTTCGGCGAAGACACCACCCTCGGCAGCGACAAGCTGAAGACGCAAGTGCTGATCGTGACCAAGAACGTCACGCTGGGCAACGACTGGTTCTTCACCAATAATCCGAAGAACAAATTCTTCAAGACCAATGCGGACCTCCCGCTATGGCAGATCGTGCGCGCCAGCACCGCTGCTCCCACTTACTTCCCACCGCAAACGATCACCATTCCCGACGACGCCGGAAAAAAGCACGACTACGAATTCGTCGACGGCGGCGTGAGCAGCTACAACAACCCCGCGCTGCAGACCTTCCTCGAAGCCACCATCCCCGACTACGGCAACGGATGGCCCATGGGCCCTGATCACCTGCTCCTGCTGTCGCTCGGAACAGGATTCAATTCGCTTACCGTGCCGGAAGGGAAGGCTTCCGGCTACGAACTGCTCGACTGGGCCAAGTACATGGTCAAGGAGTTGATGAACGAGGCCAACCTGCAGCAGAACGTGCTGATGCACATCATCGGGCAGCGCCCGCAGGCGGTGCGCTCGGCGACGGCGGAATTGACGGACTCCGGCGCGGCGCAAGGCGTTCCCAACGAGAGTGCTCTGGAGCGGGTCGGCGCCAGTCTGGCAGCGCAGAAACTCGTGACTTATCAGCGCGTCACCGTCGGCCTGACGCGCAAGCGCCTCGACGACCTCGGCCTGCACGACATCGACCCGATCAAAGTCCGCGAAATGGATGCTGCCGACCAGATTCCCAACATGCAGCGGGTAGGGACGGCGGTGGCCAAAGAACAAGTGCACATGGAGGCCTTGAAGAGCTTCTTCTGACCGGGCTGGTTAACTCTGCGTTGACATTTTCCTGTAACGTCCGGTACATTAAAGACTTTGGTAGTAGTGTGGTTGCCCGCCTGATGGTCCTGGCGTCCTCGTCAGGGGAATCAACGAGCGGTTTTCTTTCGCAGCCTTATTCAATCTGGGAGAGTTCCGATGTCTACCTATTTCCCCAAACAGGGGGAAATTGTGCGCAAGTGGTACGTCGTGGATGCCGACGGGCAAACGCTCGGGCGCCTGGCTTCGCAGGTGGCGCGCATCCTCATGGGCAAAGAGAATCCGCAGTACACGCCCTTCCTCGACACTGGCGATCACGTGATCGTCATCAACGCCGAGAAGGTCAAGACCACCGGCTTCAAGGCCGAGCAGAAGCAGTATCACCATTACACCGGTTATCCGGGTGGCCTGCGGACTGAGGATTACGACAAGCGGCTGGTGCGCAAGCCGGAAGCGATCGTGGAGTTGGCCGTGCGGCGCATGCTGCCCAAGAACAAGCTGGCGGCGCACATGCTGTCCAAGCTCAACATCTACCGCGGCGATAAGCACCCGCACCAGGCGCAGAAACCGGAAGAGTTCAAGCTGGCGGTGCGCGTCCAAAAGCCGCGCAAAGTGGCGGTTTCGTAAGTTCGAATTCGTAAGCGCAGCTTCTGGTTTGAGCTAGAAGCTAGCAGCTAGGAGCTAGAAGCTACATGGCTGAATTGGTTCAATACTACGGAACGGGACGCCGCAAGACGGCGATTGCCCGCGTGTTTCTTCGTCCGGGCAGCGGCGACTTCAAGGTCAACGGACGCCCTTTTGACGAATACTTCGTGACTCCGGCGCAGCGTTCGGCCGCCAAGGCTCCGCTGGCTTCCTCGGAAACCGGCGCGTCGTTCAATGTCGTCGCCAGCGTACTGGGCGGCGGCGTGCGCGGCCAGGCCGATGCTGTGAAGCTGGGCATCGCTCGCGCTCTGATGGCGTTCAATGCCGAGCTGCGCAAGAAGTTGAAGTCCGAGGGCTATGTCAGCCGTGATTCGCGCGGTAAAGAGCGCAAGAAGTACGGCCAGAAGGGCGCTCGCAAGCGCTTCCAGTTCTCGAAGCGCTAGGTTTCAAAGTGGCAAGGTGGCAAGGTTTCAAAGTTGTGTTGCTTTTCACTTTGAAACTTTGAAACTTTGTCACCTTGCCACTTTAGATTTTAGGTGTTCAATTCTTCCCGAGCCTCGCGGCGCGGGGACGGGAATGGCAATCGGAAGACGCAGTTTCAAAGTTTCATCGTTTCAAGGTTTCAAAACCGTACGACCAACTTTGAAATTTTGCAACCTTGAAACTTTGAAACCTAGCTTCTCCCGATGCAGACCAATAAAGGAGAAACGTGGCTACCATCACCATGAAGGAGTTGCTCGAAGCGGGCGTTCACTTCGGGCATCAGACGAAACGCTGGAACCCGCGGATGAAGGAATACATCTTCGGCGAGCGCAACGGAATTTACATCATTGACCTGCAGAAGACGCTCAAGATGTTCAAGGAAGCGTCCAAGTTCGTGCAGGATCTGGCCGCTGACGGACGCATCGTCCTCTTCGTGGGCACCAAACGACAGGCGCAGGACGCCATCGCCGAAGAAGCGCAGAAGTGCGGCATGTTCTACATCAACCAGCGCTGGCTGGGCGGACTGCTCACCAACTGGGTCACCGTGCAGAAGTCGGTGAAGCGGCTGAAAGAGCTCGACGAGATGGCCACCGATGGCCGCTACGAGCTGCTGCCGAAGAAAGAAGTGATCAAGCTCGAGCGCGAGCGCAAGCACCTGCAGGCGAACCTGGCCGGCATCAAGAACATGAACCGCTTGCCGGACGCGATCTTCGTGGTCGACTCGAACAAGGAGCAGATCGCCGTGCGTGAAGCCCGCAAGCTGGGCATCCCGGTGGTCGCCGTGGTCGATACCAACTGCGATCCGAGCGAAGTGGATTACGTAATTCCGGGCAACGACGACGCGCTGCGCGCGATCCGTTTGTTCACCTCGAAGATTTCGGAGTCGATCGCCGAAGGCGCTTCGCTGATGACCGATAAGCAGGTCGCCGACATGCAGGCTGCGGCTGACGCGGCGCAGGCGCCCGCCAGCGAGGCTCCGGCCGGAGATCCGAGCTACGACGCCGGGGAAGAGATCAGCATGGAAGAAGTGCTGGGTGGCGGAGCGCACAAGAAGCCGGCCGCAACCGAAGACGTCGTCGAAGATCTGCCCCAGGTGCAGAGCCAGACGGTCTAGCGAGTCCCGAGTTACGGGTACCGAGTACCGAGACAAACCGGGCATTTGGAAATCTGACCCGCGCGGGTCTTTCATAAAAATCACCGGCGCGGGTCAAAGTTTATAAGCAGGTTTCAAGGTTTCAATGTGAGCCTTGATCAAGTGCTTCTCAACTTTGAAACCTTGAAACCTTGAAACTTTGCAACCTGAGGTTCTATGAGCACTACTATGGCAAACATTTCCGCAGCACAAGTAAAAGAGCTCCGCGACAAGACCGGAGCCCCCATGATGGATTGCAAACAGGCTCTGACCGAAGCCAAGGGCGATATGGAGCAGGCGGTCGTGGTCCTTCGCAAGAAGGGCGTGTCGGTTGCGGCCAAGAAAGCCGCGCGTGTGACCAGCGAAGGCTCGGTGGCGCAGTACATTCACGCCGGCGGCAAGATCGGCGTGCTGGTCGAAGTGAACTGCGAGAGCGATTTCGTGGCCCGTACCGATGACTTCAAGGAACTGGTGCACGACATTGCGATGCACATCGCGGCCAGCGATCCCAAGTACGTCCGCAAGGAAGACGTCACGCCCGAAGACTTCGCCCGCGAGAAAGACATTTTCCTGGCGCAGGCGGTCGCTTCCGGCAAACCGCAACACATCGCGGAAAAGATGGTCACCGGCAAGATGGAGAAGTTCTACGAAGAGGTCTGCCTGCTGGAACAGCCCTTCATCAAGGACCAGACGATCTCGATCTCGCAGTTGATCGCGTCCAAAGTTGGCAAGCTGGGCGAGAACATTGCCGTGCGCCGCTTTGCTCGCTTCAAAGTGGGCGATGCCGGCCAGACGGTCGCCATCACGCGGCCTGCGGAACCCAAGGCCGAGTAATTTCAAGGCGCCCGAGAGGGCGCCTTTTTTAGTGCATTCGTTGGTTGTCATCCTGAGCGAAGCGAAGGATCTGCAGTTTGCTGGTACCTGCAGAATGCGTAGGTTCTTCGCTTCGCTCAGAATGACAAGAGTGGTGTTGGCGACTGGATACCGGCAACCGGCAACTGATTATGCAAACCCCTGCCTACAAACGCATCCTGCTCAAGTTGTCCGGTGAGGCTCACGCCCCCAATCATGCCTTTGCCGTTACCGTCGGATCCGCTCGTTGAAAACGGAATAGGCCCGGTGCCCGAATCGACCTCGGTTCGGGGCCTTGTTTTGCATGCGGCACCCTGGTAAGGTATCCTTGTTTCCTTACTCGGAGGCCCTTGCTATGCTCGCCAAGATGACCTCGAAAAATCAGATCACCCTTCCAAAGGTAGTCGTGTCCCGGTTCCGCAAGGTGGATTACTTTGACGTGAGCACGGATGGGGAGTCGATCATTCTGCGTCCCTTGCAACAGAGCCGCGCGAACGAGGTTCGCGCGAAACTCGCCGAGTTGGGGATCGCGGAGAGCGACGTTGCCGCGGCGGTGTCCTGGTCGCGCGGGCGCAAGTGAAACCACGCGTTGTTTTCGATACGACAACCGTCGTTTCCGCATTGGTGTTTTCCGGCGGTCAACTAGCATGGTTGCGAGCGCATTGGCGAGACGGCGAATGCATTCCGCTGGTCTCCAGGAAAACTGCGGCGGAACTGATGCGGGTTCTGGGCTATCCCAAATTTCGCCTCCCGCCAGCCAGCCGACGGGAGTTGTTGGCGGACTATCTTCCTTTTTGCGAGGCGGTGCGGGTGACCGCCAAGTGCACCGTGACATGCCGGGACCGTAACGACCAGATGTTTCTCGATCTGGCGCAGAGCGGGAAGGCGGAACTGCTGGTCAGCGGCGATAAAGATTTGCTTTCCCTGGCGGGAACGACCGGATTCCTCATCGCGTCTCCGGCGGCCTATCTTACCCGCGTTCGGGGACTGGAATAGCGAGTTGCAGCCGCGTCTATCATCTCGGGGCGCTTTGTTACACTAGAGCCGCGATGCAAACCCCTGCCTACAAACGCATCCTGCTCAAGCTGTCCGGTGAGGCCTTGGCCGCCAACCAGGGTTTCGGTGTTTCCACCGACCGCATTCACGAGATCGCGGCGGAAATCGCCGAAGTCCATAAGCTGGGCGTGCAGATCGCCATCGTCGTCGGTGGAGGGAATTTCTTCCGCGGCGTCGCCCAGCAGGCCAAGGACATGGACCGCGTCTCCGCCGACCACATGGGCATGCTGGCCACGGTCATCAATGCCCTCGCCCTGCAGGACGCGCTCGAAAAGCAGTCGACCTACACCCGCGTCATGTCGGCCATCGAAATGAATCAGGTCGCCGAGCCCTTCATCCGCCGCCGCGCCATCCGCCACCTCGAAAAAGGCCGCGTCGTCATCTTCGCCGGCGGTACCGGCAACCCATACTTCTCTACGGACACCGCAGCCTCGCTCCGGGCCATGGAGATCAAGGCCGATGCCATCCTCAAAGCGACCAAAGTCGACGGCATTTATGACGCCGACCCCATGAAAGTCGACGGCGCCCGCAAGTTCAACCATATTACCTACATGGATGTCCTCAAACTCGGCCTGAAAGTGATGGACTCCACCGCCATCAGCCTCTGCAAGGACAATAATCTGCCGATCGTCGTCTTCAGCCTGAACACGCGGGGCAACATCGGCCGCGTCGTCATGGGAGAGAAGATCGGCTCGGTTGTTAGCGCGTAAGCCCTTGAAACGAATTAACAGGATGCGCTAGCATATACCGAAATTAGTGGAGTTATGTTTTTTTCATAACTTCTATAATTTCGCTATACTTGCGATGGACCCCATAAGAAACCCCTATTCCCCGGGCGCAGGCTGCCCGCCACCCGAGCTGGCGGGCCGGGACGACCTGCGCAAACAGCTGCGGGTTGCACTGGAGCGAATCCGGATCGGAAAACCGGAGAAGAGCTTCATGATGGTAGGGCTTCGGGGCGTTGGAAAGACAGTTCTCCTTGATCAGGTTCGCAAGGACGCTGAAGCTGCGGGAGTTTTTTCCGCTCGGATTGAGGCTCCCGAAAAGAAGTCGCTGCCCGCGCTGCTTGCTCCTCAACTGCGTCAAACCCTACTGAAGTTGGATCGGGTGGAATCGGCGTCGAACGCGGCGCGACGCGGATTGCGGGCGATTGTAGGCTTCGCCAAGGCGCTCAAGATAAAGTACGGAGACATCGAGGTGGGAATCGACTGTGAGCCGGAGCCAGGTCTGGCCGACAATGGGGACTTGGAGATCGATCTGACCGCGCTATTGGAACAGATTGGCGCCGCTGCAGGCGATGCGAAGACCTTGGTCGCGATCTTCTTGGATGAATTGCAGTATGTGGAAGAGGACCAGTTAGCGGCTCTGATTTCGGCGCTGCATCGGTGCTCTCAACTCCAATTGCCGATTACTTTGGTTGGAGCGGGGCTGCCTCAGCTGCGAGGGAAGGCCGGTCGTGCAAAGTCGTATGCTGAGAGACTATTCGACTTTCCTGTCGTCGGGCCGCTTGCCGGGCCGGACGCCGAGCGTGCCTTGGTCAAACCAGCGCAGGCAGAAGGGGTCGAGTACACCCCGCTGGCCGTAAAGCAAATCGTGACGATGACTCAAGGATATCCTTACTTCCTGCAAGAGTGGGGCAAGCACGCCTGGGAAGTGGCATCGGGGAGCCCAATCACCGAGTCGGATGTGGAAGCGGCATCTAGGACCGCTACATCGGCATTGGACGCAAGCTTCTTCCGGGTTCGTTTCGACCGGCTGACGACGGCGGAGAAGAACTATCTGCGAGCTATGGCGGAACTGGGTCCGGCTCCCCATCGCTCGGGTGATATTGCTTCCCAACTGGCAAGAACGGTGCAATCCCTCGGCCCGGTCCGGAGCACGCTGATTGCAAAAGGCATGGTCTGGAGCCCCCAGCATGGAGATACTGCTTTCACCGTTCCCTTGTTCGATGAGTTTATGAAACGAATCATGCCCGGACCAGAATGGCGGGGCTAGTTACTGCTACAGAACCTTGTAGCGGGTTTATAATCCAACGTTTTGAGTCTGAGGAAGCGGGAGCCCACACTATGGCAATCATGGCCTCAATTGCGGCACTGAAAGAGACGTACGCGCAACTGAAAACGCGCATGGAGAAGGCGGTCGAAGACTTTCGCAAGGCGATGGCGGCCACACGCACCGGCCGCGCCTCGGTGCACATGCTCGACGGCGTGACCGTGGAAGCCTACGGCTCGCAGATGCCACTGAACCAGGTCGCGCAAGTGCATGCCCCGGAAGCCCAATTGATCACCGT
Source organism: Terriglobales bacterium (assembly GCA_037443605.1). GTDB lineage: Bacteria > Acidobacteriota > Terriglobia > Terriglobales > Acidobacteriaceae > Sulfotelmatobacter. Next base: position 97,699 of record JBBIOA010000011.1, on the reverse strand, counting down.
CCAGCCCTTCGATCCTTCCCAGCTCGGCGCCATCGAGAAGGCGATTCGCGCCGGCGATCTCGGCCTCAATCCGATGAACGACGGGAAGATGATCCGCGTCCCTGTTCCGGCGCTGACCCAGGAACGTCGCCAGGACATGGTGAAACACCTGCACAAGATCCTCGAAGAGCACCGCACCGCGGTCCGCAACATCCGCCGCGACGGCAACGACGCCATCAAGAAAGCGCTCAAGGACAAGAAGATCACCGAGGATGAAGAGAAGCGCTCGATGGACGAGATCCAGAAACTTACCGACGACGAAATCAAGAAGATGGAAGACATGAGCAAGGCGAAGGAGAAAGAAGTCCTCTCCTTGTAACTTCTAACCGTCTAAACAGCCTACAGCGGTTAGGCATTCTAACCACCAAAATAGCTTTTACCGGTTAGAATCGGCTGAACCGGGCTATGTCTAACCGGCAAAAAACATTTTGGTGGTTAGAATATCTAACCATTCAAATGGCTTTCACTGGTTAGATAAGATTCGGAAAGACCCCGTGGTTGATGCGCGAGTGGAACACCCGAAGGCCGAGTGTTTCCCATATTTTCTCCCCTATAATTGAGCGATGAAGTCTGTCGTCCACGCCGCCTGTCCGCACGACTGCCCGGATGCCTGTTCGGTGCTGATTACCATTGAAGATGGGCGAGCGACGAAGATTCAGGGCGATCCTCACCATCCCGTAACGCGCGGATTTCTGTGCGCGAAGGTGGCGAAGTATCTGGATCGCGTGTATTCGCCCGATCGTGTGCTCTATCCGATGCGGAGGGTCGGCCCTAAAGGGCCTGGACAGCCGGGGGCGGCTGTCCCTACATCCACATGGCAGCGCATTTCGTGGGATGAAGCGCTCGATACCGTCGCCAGCCGCTTTCGCTCCATCTCCGCCGAATTCGGCAGTGAATCCATTCTTCCGTACTCTTTCGGCGGAACGCTGGGCGCGCTCAATGGCGGTGCCATGGACCGCCGGTTCTTTCATCGCCTTGGCGCTTCGCAGCTCGATCGAACCATCTGCTCGAAGGCTGGAGAGACGGGCTTCGAATCCGTCTATGGCGTGAAACTCGGCACCGAGCCAGAGCAGTTCCGTCATTCGAAATACATCATCGCCTGGGCGTCGAACATTCACGGCAACAACGTGCACCTGTGGCCGTTCATCGCCGAGGCGCGGCGCAACGGCGCGAAGCTGGTGGTGATCGATCCTTATCGAACGCGCACCGCGGCCTGCGCCGACTGGTTTCTGCCCATCAACATTGGCACCGATGCCGCGCTCGCGCTCAGCATGATGCACGTGATCATCGGCGAGAATCTGTACGACGCCGATTATGTTTCGAAGTACACGCTCGGTTTCGACCAGCTTCGCGAAAAGGTCAAAGAATATCCGCCCGAGCGAGCGGCACGTTGGACGGGCATTTCCGCCGACGACATTCGCAAGCTGGCGCGTGAGTATGCGACGGTCCGCCCTTCGGTGATTCGCCTGAACTATGGCATTCAGCGCGGCGAAGGCGGAGGCGTGGCCACGCGTGCGGTCGCCATGCTGCCCTGCATTACGGGTGGTTGGAAAGAAATTGGCGGCGGATTGCAACTTTCCACCAGCGGCTCGTTCGGGCTGAACGGCAACTTCCTGAAGCGTCCCGACCTGATGCATCAAGCCCTCGGCCGCGAAGCGCGCACCATCAACATGGTCGAACTCGGCCGCGCGTTGAATGAAATCGACGACCCGCCGGTCAAGGCAATGTTCGTCTACAACTCAAACCCGGCGGCCGTCGCACCCAATCACAACGCCGTCATTCGCGGCCTGATGCGGCCCGATCTGTTCACCGTCGTGCACGAGCAGTTCTTTACCGATACCACGGACTACGCCGACATCGTTTTGCCGGCCACCACGTTCTTCGAGCATCGCGATCTGCAGACGGCGTACGGGCACTACCATCTGCAGGTTTCCGATCAAGCCATCGCGCCTCTCGGTGAATGCCGCGCCAACGTCGACGTCTTCCGTGCCCTGGCTGAGCGCATGGGTTTCGACGACGCTTGCTTCCGCGAAAGCGTCGACGACATGATTGACGGCGCTCTCGATTCCCCCAATCCGTGGCTGTCCGGGATCACGCGGGAGACGCTGCAGCGCGACGGGAGCGTGCAGCTGAATTTCAAAACAACGCAGCCTTGCTCCTCCGGGTCTCCCGACGTCGCTCCGTCAGAAATCCCACTTCTCGCAAACGCGGCGAGAAGTGGGGCATCCCATGCTCAGGATGGACAGCCGGCGGTTGCCCCTACAGAACCTTTTCTTCCATTCGCCCACGGCGGTTTCCGCACTGTGTCGGGCAAGGCAGAGCTCTACAGCGAAGCACTGAAGCAGCAAGGGCTCGATCCGGTTGCCGAGTTCAAGCCCCCGGCCGAATCCCGCCACGGCACAAAGAACGGCTATCCGCTCGAAATGCTGGCCCGCAAGTACGACAACTACATGAACTCTTCGTTCACCAACCAGCCGTCGTTGCAGGACATGGAGAAGCATGGCTTGCTCGAGATGAACGCCGCCGACGCCCAGGCCCGTGGGATTGCCGACGGCGACCCGGTGCGAGTTTTCAACCATCGAGGCGAGGTTCAATTGAATGCCTACGTCAACGGCTCGGTGCAACCGGGATTGGTCTCCGCCAAGCTGCATTGGGCCAAGCTGACCCCGGGTTTTCAAAGCATCAATAGCCTGACTTCAGAAAAACTTACCGACATGGGCAACTCCGCCACGTTTTATTCCGTCTTGGTTGAGGTAGAGTTAGTAAGGCCCCGGACGGTTGAATAAGCCCGGGGAGGCGCCGGTGAGGCTTGCTGAACCTCGGGATCAGGACCCTTGGATGCTTCGAAGATGGTTCGAGCCGGTTGGGGATTGGATTCAAAAGCGGTTCCGTGACAAGTTTTGAGGGCCGCGGCTTGGACGCTTCCCTTGGCTCTACCGTATAATTGCAGTTTTCATACATCCCAGAGGCTGAGGTCGTAGCGATTCCTTTTCGCTTTCATCCGGAGAACTTTGTTTCGCGCGAGCGTGCCTGCACGCCGGGCGAAGTGTCGTCCCCATCCTGTTCATTCCAGCGGTCTTGGACAGGCGCGGCGCGGCGTGGATTGGCCGTTTTTCTGGCCCTGCTCGCGCTCTCGCTTTCCAGCCTCGCCCAGAACGACGTCATTTCTGAAATCAATGTCAGCGGCAATCGCCGCATCCCGTCGGATACGATTCGCGCCCGCATCTTCACCAAGCCGGGCGACATTTACGACCCAGCCGCCATGGAGCGCGATTTCAACTCCTTGTGGAACACCGGCTACTTCGAGGACATCCGCTTCACCCGCGAGCAGACGCCCAAGGGTTGGCGCATCATCGTGCAGGTCAAGGAAAAGCCGACGATCCGGGAGATCAACTACACCGGCCTGAATTCGGTTTCCACCAGCGACGTGCTCGACCGCTTCAAGCAGGAAAAAGTCGGGCTGGTGGTGGAAAGCCAGTACGATCCCACCCGGATCAAGAAAGCGGAAGTCTCCATCAAGAATCTGCTCTCCGAGCATGGCCGGCAATTCGCCACCATTCGTTCGGAAATCCGCACGATTCCGCCCGCCGCCGTGGGCATTACCTTCGTGATTAAAGAAGGGCCGAAGGTCAAAGTCGGCAAGATAAAATTCACCGGCAACAAAAACGTCAAGTCGCGCTTCCTGCGTGCCGCCATGAAGAACCTGAAGCCCATCGGCGTGCCGCACTCCATCTTCCTTGAAAACGTCCTTTCCAAGACCTACGACGCCACCAAGCTGGAAGAAGATACCGAACGCGTCCGCGCCGAATACCAGAACCGCGGCTACTTCAAAGTCATTGTCGAAGATGCCAAGACCGATATCCACGACACCGGTACGAAGGGCGCTCGCATTCCCTTGATCATGGCCGGCCCCGGCAAGGCGGTCGACATCACCCTGCCGATCGAGGAAGGCGAGAAGTATCATCTGGGCAAGATCTCCTTCAAGAACAACAAGGCGATTCCAAACGAAGCTGCGCTGCGCTCGCTGTTTCCTCTGAAGGATGGCGATGTCTTCAGCCGCGAAAAAATCGCCAAGGGCCTGGAGAATCTGCGTAAAGCCTATGGGGAAGCCGGCTTCATCAACTTCACGCCGGTTCCCAACACCACCTTCGACGACGAAAAGAAGCTGGCGAACCTCGAAATCGACGTGGATGAAGGCAAGCGGTTCTACGTCCGCCGTATCGAATTCACCGGCAACACCACCACCCGCGACAAGGTCATCCGGCGCGAACTGGCGCTGGAAGAAGGCGGCATCTACAACTCGCGCATGTGGGAACTCAGCCTCCTCCGTTTGAATCAACTTTCTTATTTTGACCAGCTCAAGCCTGACGATCCCAACGTCACCGACAAGAAGCTGGACGAAAAGAATGGCCTCGTGGACCTGACGCTGAAGGTGAAAGAAAAAGGCAAGAACAGCATCGGATTGAACGGCGGCGTCAGCGGTTTGGAGGGTGCGTTCATCGGCCTGAACTATTCCACCAACAATTTCCTGGGCCGCGGTGAAACCCTGCAGGTCCAGGTCAGTCTCGGCAACCTGGCGCGCAGCGCGCTGTTCGGCTACACCCAGCCGTACTTGTTCGATCGCCCGCTGCAGTTGGGCTTCACCGTATTCGGCAACAAGATCAGCTACGACCAGGCGCGCCAGCTCTCCATTTTCTCCGGGCAAAAAGTCGACCTCGGCAACGCCGTTCTGCAAAACCTGCAAAACTATTCGCAGTCGGCCGTCGGGTTCACCGCTTCGCTGAGCTATCCACTGCGGCACTCCTTTAAGCGCGTCGGCGTCACCTATTCGCTGGATCGGTCGACCCTGATCCCGTTGAGCACGGCTTCGAAAACCCTGTTCGATTTCATCGCCTTCCGCGGCATCTCCGGGCCCAACGCCGTCAACGGCATCATTACCAGCAAGATCTTCCCGAGCTTCTCGTTCAACACCCTCGACAGCGGCATCTCTCCGCATCACGGCCATCAATTGACTGTCGGCTTTGAAATGGCCGGACTGGGCGGCACGGTCCGTTCCATCCGTCCGCTGATTCAGTACAAGCGCTTCATGCCCATGCAGAAAGGGCGCAACGCGCTGGGTTACAGCATTAACGGGTCGTTTATCAGCGGCTTCGGCGGCCTGGTCGCGCCGCCGTTCCAGCGCGCTTACATGGGCGGCGAAAACGACATCCGCGGATTCGATATTCGCTCGATTTCTCCTGTCGCTTACCTGCCCAGTTCGAACGCCATCACGCTGACCAATCCCGATGGCACGCCGGTTCCGCGCAACCCGGCAAATCCGCGCCTCGGCAACTGGACCATCCCCATTCCGGTCGACCAGATAGTGTTTCCCGGCGGCGATCTGAGCGTCTGGACGAACCTGGAATACCGCATCACCATCGCCGGGCCAGTCGCCATTGCGCCGTTTATCGACGCCGGCATCGATCCCGTGATCCGCAAGTCGCAGCTGCAGATCGCCCAGCAACAGTACGAGCAGGTCATCAGCACCTACTTCGGCTGTCCGACGCTGGACACCGCCTACAACTGCTCCGGCGGCTCGCGCCTGACACCGTCACCCTCGAACCTGCTGACCGTGTTGGGCCAGACGAACTGGCGGCCGCGCTCTTCGGTTGGACTCGAACTGCAGATGTTCCTGCCGGTGGTCAATGCCCCGTTCCGCATTTATTGGGCGTACAACCCGCTGCGCCTGAACGAAAACGCCAATCCGCCCATCCCGATTACGCGCAGCATGTTCCCCGTCGGCGCCGCGGGCGACTACACCTTTAAGCAGGCCAAGAACATTTATGCCCCGTCGTTCCTGTTGCGTGAACCGCGGAAGACGTTCCGCTTCACCGTGGCGACGACCTTCTAGAAGCGGCCGGCTTTGGTTTGACGCCGCAAAACCGGCGTCACTATAATGTTTAGGTTCCAAACCATCGCGTCTGTTGTGATGGGTGGACGGCACGCTGAGGCAGCGACGGCGTGCGGCGCTGGAATTCATGATCCGGCACGCCTTTTCCGACGGCGGCCCGCTACCGCGGCGGAGATCTCTTTCAGTGCCCCGGCGTTGACCGAAGATATTCTGGACAGCAAGATGGCAGTTCATTCCCGGAACTTTGTTCCGACGAAGCATTTTCCAAGGAGTTCAACCGATCCAATGACAAGCAAGTTCCTGCGAGTGTTCCTGGCTGTGGCGGTTCTCTTCACGATTTCCGCTCTGGCCCAAACCGGCAGCTCGACTCCTGCCAGCACGGCACCTTCAGCCCCGGCTCCGGCGGGCACCACGCCGGGCCAGCCCGCGCTCTCTCCGCTCCTCGGCACCAAGGTCGGCGCCATTAATGTCGAGGCAGCCATTTTTGCCACCAACGAAGGGCAGCGCGATATCAGCGGCCTCAGCAAGAAGTTCGAGCCCAAGCAGGCTGAGCTGAAGAGCGCCAACGACGAACTGGAAGGCCTCAAGAAGCAGCTCACGACGACTCAAGACAAGCTCAGCCCGGAAGCGGCAGATACGCTCAAGAAGCAGATCGAGAGCAAACAGAAGCTGTTCGATCGCAATATGCAGGATGCGCAGGAAGAATTCGGCAGCCAGCAGCAGGAGATCGCCGGCCGCATCCTGAACAAGATGGCGCCCATGATCTTCAAGTACGCCCAGGAAAACGGCTACGGCATGATCCTCGATACCTCGAAGCAGTGGCCGCAAAGCCCGGTGCTGATCTCGGGCGAAGGCATGGACATCACCAAAGCCATCGTCGACAGTTACAACGCGCAGTCTGGTGTTGCTGCGCCTGCCGCGGGCGCCGCCAAGCCGCCGGCCAGACCTGCCACTCCGGCCGCGAAACCCGCCACCGGCGCCGGCACGCCGAAATAGCCAGCCCGGACACCTCGCGTGTCCGAAAAGTTCCCAAGGCCGCGTTCCCACGCGGCCTTTTTATTTTTCGCCACCCTCGTTCCGCGGGCGTATTGGTGGTGTCCATATCAGCAAACAAAAAGAAAGGCTGGAGGGCGCCATGGCTGCACCGACTCGCTTGGAACAAAGAAGCCTGGAACACGGAATGTTCGCCGACAGTCTGCTCGAAACTTCCCGCGCGGAATACGCGCATCGCAGTTGGACTACCTTCACTTCGTTCACGCTCGAAGCGCTGGCCGTCAGCCTTTTGCTGCTGCTGCCGCTTTGGAAGACCGTAGGCTTGCCCGCAGTTCGCAACATCTCGACGCCGCTGAGCTTCGCCCATCATGGAGATCCCGCCCCAACCAATCCGACGGGGCACTTCCACTCCACGATGACCACGATCGTCGCTGCCCCGCGCCTGATGATGCCGACACACATCCCGACGCAGATTCAGACTGGGCCCGATCCCGTAGCTCCATCACAACCAATTGGTGAGTACATTGGAAGCAATGGCCCCTCAAACAATTTTCCAATCGGCATCGTCGGCATGCCGAGCGGAGAGCATCCGATGCCAGTCGCTGCGATGCCTAAACCCAAGCCGTCGGTTCCCGAATTCCGCAGGTCGTCTCTGCTGGAAGGCAATCTAATCCGCCGCGTGCAGCCCACCTATCCCTCTCTGGCTCGTAGCGCCCGCATTCAAGGCGCGGTGGTGCTCGATGCCACCATCAGCAAGGCGGGCACCATCGAGAACCTGCGGTTGATCTCCGGGCACCCCATGCTCGTTCCGGCGGCCATCGAGGCCGTCAGCCAGTGGCGCTATCGCCCCTACATCCTCAACGACGAACCCATCGAGGTTGAAACCCAGATCACCGTGAACTTCATCCTTGGCGGAAGCTAGAAACAAGCTTGTCATCCTGAGGCCCGCGCTCTTTGCGGGCCGAAGGACCTTTGTATTTGGCAGTTCGGCTACAGCGGGTGCTCCATCTCAGCCGCGCTCGTGGCGGTCAGGGCGGGAAAGTGCAGGAGTAGCCCGAGCGTAACCCCGGCCGTATCTCCCCAGCCGCTATAATCGCGGAAGTGGTCAGCACCCCCGAAATTCTGAGCCGCGTGGCGACGCGTCCCACCTGGGCGGAAGTCTCGCTCTCCGCTCTGCGCCAGAACTTTCGTGTCGTGCAGAAACACGTCGGCCCGAAAGTCACCGTGTGCGCGGTCGTAAAGGCCGACGCCTATGGCCACGGCGCCGTCGAGTGCTCGCGCGCGCTCGAAGCCGAAGGCGCACGCTGGCTGGGCGTGACTTCGCTCGACGAAGCGATTCCTCTGCGCGACGCCGGCATTCGCTCCAACATTTTGTTGATGACCGGCTTCTGGCGCGGCGAAGAGAATGAAATCGTCCGTCTCGGCCTTACGCCCACCGTCTGGGAACCGTGGCAGATCGAATCGCTCGACCGCGCTGCGGCTGCGCAGAAAGTTCCGCGCCATCCCGTGCACCTGAAAGTCGACACGGGCATGGGCCGCCTCGGCGTCGCCGTCAAAGACTTGCCTACTGTGTTCCCCGCGCTGCTGGCCGCCAAGCATCTTCTAATGGAGGGCCTCTCGACGCACCTGGCCGCTTCCGAGGTAATGGATTCTCCATCGGTGACCGAGCAGTTGCGCAACTTCGAGACCGCGCGCCGCCTGCTGCACGAGGCTGGCGTGGAGCCCGTGTTCGTGCACATCGCCAACACCAACGCCATCATTTCGCGCAAAGAGACCTGGTCAGGAACCAGCCGAGGCGCGAAGGGCAACCCCATGGTGCGCCCTGGCGTTGCGCTCTACGGATACTATCTGCCCTTTCAGCGCGCCGGGCGCGAAATCAGCGGAGGCACGCTGCGCCTTCCGGTCAAGCCGATCCTCACCTGGAAGACGCGCATTCTCTCGCTGCGCAATTTCGGACCGAATCATCCGCTGGGCTACGGTGGAACCTACATCACCCAGGCTCCCGCGCGTGTCGCCGTGCTGCCCGTGGGCTACGCGGATGGTTTCAATCGCCAGCTCTCGAATCAGGGCCGGGTCATTGTCCGCGATCACTATGCCCCGATCGTCGGCCGCATCTCGATGGACTTGACGCTGGTGGACGTGACTGGCATCCCAGGAATTGATGTGGGCGATGAAGTCATCCTGCTCGGCTCGGGGGATGGCCTGAGCGTCGACGCCCTCGAACACGCTGAACTGGCCAACAGTACTCCCTACGAAATTCTGTGCAACATTTCCAAGCGCGTCCCGCGCAGATACGTGAGCTAGAAGGATTCAAGGTGGGGACAGCCGCCCCCGGCTGTCCACCGGGCGCAGCCCGGTATCGACTGTCAGCGACTACCCCCTGCGCTGCCCCATCCGCGCCTCCACATATTTGCGCAATACGGCGTTGATCGTGGACTGGTAACCCCGCCCCTGTTTCTTGAAGAAATTGAGCACATCGGGATCGATGCGCAACGTAATCTGCTGTTTCGGCCCCGGCCAAAGGATTGCGTTGGCGAAGAAATCGGCCCCCTGCTTCGGAATGTCAGAGAAGTCAATCTCTTCGTCGCGCATCGCATCAATACGCGCCCAGTCCGTCTTGGATTGCCTTTTCGTATTCCTCCCGCTCGTCATGATCTGCTCTCCTCAGTGAAATGATGCGAATCGTACCTTCGGGCCGCTCCGTAAACGCGACAAAAGCAAGACGACGGCCTCCGATCAATCCGATGCCTATCCATCGATCTTCTCCATAGTCCTCGCCCGTGTCTGGCCGGATCAATAAGGGCCCGTGGAACATCTCCTCCGCATCCGCAAAATCGAACCCATGCTTTCGAAGGTTGACCTGGTTTTTCGCCTCGTCCCACTCAAACCGCATTGTAACTCCAAATGTAACTACATTTCAAGAAGTCGATGGCTCAGCCCGGCATTTATCCTCCACCGACCCGCACGGCCGCCTTGTGATCGATGTCACCACCACGAAAAGAATTTGTCTGAGATTCCCAAATTGAAAGCTGACCGGACTCCCCTGATTCCTACCGAATCACCCGAGCCAGCCGCCTAACCGTCAATCGCGACCGTTCACTGCACCCGTCCCAATCCAGGCTCTCCACCTTGTTAAACTATTAGTTTCACCATGCCTTCCCGCTACGCACAGTGGATGTATGACTGGGAACACCGCCTTACGTCGGTGGACGACAACCGCGTCGTCCGTCCGCTGGAATGGGGCGTCGACTGGGCGCAGTCCTGGCCCTGCCGCAATGGATACCGCCCCGGCTACGTACCCGACGACCCCAGGAAGTTTTTCCTCGATTACAACCGCCACATCGTTGCCGCCAGCGACGAATTCTATTCCTACAAGACGCCCACCGACTTCCGCCTGGAGACGCGCGAGGTGCAGGTCTTCTCCACCCGCGCCGTGCCCGATCCCAAGCTCGAAGCCAAGGTGAAGGGCACGTTCGGTGAATTCCTGCGCTTCACATCGCCGGCGCACACGCCGTATCCGGAAAACAATCTGGTGAATGCCCGCTGGTTCCCGCAAGCCGGGCGTCGCGCCATCGTCCTGCTACCGCACTGGAACGCCGACGGAATCGCCTACAACGCCCTGTGCCGCGTGATGAACCTGCTGGGCATCGCCGTGTTGCGCATGAGCATGCCGTATCACGACATTCGCATGCCCGCCGAAATCAGCCGCGCCGACTACGCCGTCTCGGCCAACATCGGACGCACGCTCGACGCACTGCGCCAGGGCGTCGTCGACATCCGCAGCTGCCTCGACTGGCTCGAGCAGCAGGGATACACGCAGCTCGGCGTCATGGGCACCAGCCTCGGATCGTGTTATGCGTTCATCGCCGCCGCGCACGACCCGCGCATCCGGGTGGCCGCCTTCAATCACGCGTCCACGTATTTTGCCGACGTGGTGTGGCACGGCCAGTCCACACGCCACATCCGCGAAGGTCTTGAGAGCCAGATTGATCTGGAATCGCTCCGCCAAGCCTGGCTGGCGATCAGCCCCATGGCGTACTTCAACCAGTTCGCGCGCTGGCCGAAGAAGTCACTGATCGTCTACGCGAAATACGATCTGACGTTCCTGCCCGAATTCTCCGAGCAGGTTGTCGCCGAATTCGCCGGCCACGGGCTCGATCACAAAGTCGCGGTCCTCCCCTGTGGCCACTACACGACGGGAGAAACGCCCTACAAATACATGGACGGCTGGCATTTGCTGTCGTTCTTGCGGGCTGCTTTTTGAGAATCAAGATCACCACGGAGGCACAGAGGCACGGAGAAAAAAACTAAATGGTCGTTTTCTGTGACTCCGCGTTTCCGCGGTGAATTCGTGGAATTCCTGCAGGTAAAATGTCTAAGTGAGCTGGCAGCCCATCGAGCACCGCCGCGACGAGTATGTGCTGAGCACCGACCCGGCGCGGCTCGATCTGGATGTCATTTTTGGTTTTCTGACCAACTGTTATTGGTCGAAAGGCATTCCACGGGAAGTCGTTGCGCGGTCGATCGAGCATTCCCTCTGCTTTGGGATTTATGATGTAGCGGATAGCGAAAACCCACGTCTCGCAAACGAGGCGAGACGTGGGGCATCCCAAGTCGGGTTTGCCCGGGTCATCAGTGATTTCGCGACTATCGCGTATCTCGGCGATGTGTTCGTGCTCGAATCGCACCGGGGACGCGGCCTGAGCCGGTGGATGATGGAGAGCATCATGCAGCATCCCGCGCTGCAAGGATTGCGGCGCTGGATTCTGCTCACGCGCGACGCGCACGGACTGTACAAGCAGTTTGGATTCAGCACGCCGAAAGCGCCGGAACTCTGGATGGAACTGCACAATCCCAAGGTTTACGAGAACGAGAAATCCATATGAATCATTCGCAGAAAATGTACCGTCCCCTCTATCAAGCCGATCCCGACGTAGCCGCTGCCATCGACAACGAGGCCCGCCGCCAGCACGAAGGCCTCGAGTTGATCGCCTCCGAGAACTTCGTCAGCGAAGCTGTGCTCGAAGCCGCCGGTTCGGTCTTCACCAACAAGTATGCCGAGGGATATCCGGGAAAGCGCTACTACGGCGGATGCGAATTTACCGATGTCGTCGAGAACCTGGCCCGGGACCGCGCCAAGCAACTGTTCGGCGCTGAGCACGCCAATGTGCAGCCTCATGCCGGATCGCAGGCCAACATGGAAGCCTTCGCTGCCGTGCTCAACCCCGGCGACACCATCCTCGGCCTCAACCTCGCACATGGCGGACACCTGACGCACGGCCATCACCTGAATTTTTCCGGCAAGACTTACAAGATCGTTCCTTACGGCGTCACCAAGGAAACCGAGACGATCGATTACGACGCGCTCGAAAAGCTGGCCGAGCAGGAGCGCCCCAAGCTGATCATCGGCGGCGGCAGCGCCTATCCGCGCACCATCGATTTCGCCCGCATGCGCCAGATCGCCGACAAAGTCGGCGCACTCTATCTGGTTGACATGGCCCACTTCGCCGGTCTGGTCGCCGGCGGCGCGCATCCCTCGCCGGTGCCGCATGCCCACATCGTGACTTCGACCACCCACAAAACATTGCGCGGTCCGCGCTCCGGCATGATTCTTTCGAAAGCTGAATTTGGTGCGGCGATCGACAAAGTCGTGTTCCCCGGCATGCAGGGAGGGCCGCTGGTTCACATCATGGCCGCGAAAGCCGTGTGCTTCCTTGAGGCGCTGCAGCCGGAATTCCGCGATTACGCGCGGCAAGTGGTGGCCAACGCCAAAGTGCTGGCGCAATCGCTGGCCGACGAAGGCTTCCGCATCATCTCCGGCGGCACCGACACGCACCTCATGCTGGTCGACGTTTTCTCCAAAGGTATGCTGGGCAGCGAAGCCGAAAAAGCGCTGGGCGAAGCCGCCATCACCGTGAACAAGAATGCCATCCCCTTCGACACTAATCCGCCGATGAAGCCGAGCGGGATCCGCATCGGCTCGCCGGCCATGACCACGCGCGGCATGAAAGAGATCGAGATGAAGCAGATCGGCCGCTGGATCGCCGAAGCGCTGCTGCATCGCACCGACGCCGCCGTGCTCGCAAAGGTTCGCAAACAGGTGGTCGAACTGTGCGAAGCGTTTCCGCTGTACGCCGACCGCCGCGCGAAGGCGCAAGCTGAGGTACGGGCGTAGAGGGCGCGGAGGAGGAACGATATGTACCAACCCGCAGAGGTCAAGGGCATCAGTTGGTTGGGGCTAGGCAGTGTCGCTCTGCTGTGCATCTGGTTTTTCCTCCTCAAAGGATCGGCATCTCTATCGGCGCTGCAGAGTTCTATTGCTTGGGTATCGTTCGCCGGAGCCCACATCTTGGCCATCGCGGCTTTTCGGCGTGACCGGCTTTGTTGGTTTTACTTTTTGCCGCCCGGATTTGTTTGGGTTCTCTTTTTTGCAGCTGTGTTGGGCGTTTTCAGATAGGCCGAGACGAATGATGCGCGCTCTGCCTTGGGTCTAGTTATGCAATCCATGAACCGGGCTTATACGCGGCTGACCATGCGCCGCCGGTATGAGTCGTGGTTCCTGCGTTTCGGCCTGTCCGACGGTTCGGGCGCCTGGTGGTTTCGCTACCTGCTCACCAGTCCCGCTCGCGGTGGTTGCGCTACGCTCCCAGTGAGCGCTCCCGCACAAGTGTGGGCCACATGGTTTCCGCGAGAGGGTCGTCCCGAGACTTTCATTCAGGAATTTTCATTGAAAGCGGTCCGACTTCCCTCCGCTTCCGATCCAGTTTGCCTGGCGATCGGTCCCAACCGTATCGAAGCCGACCGCTATATCGGTTCCATCGACGCCCGCGGCCAGCACCTCTCCTGGGACCTTTGCTGCCGGTCCAACTTCTCGGCGATGCTCAGCAACAAAGGATGGATCGGCTTCTCCTGCACTCCGCACTCCGACGGCATCTTCAGCGGCGAGATTCACTTTGGCAATCAGGTCTTTCGCGGCGATCCGCTTGGCGTGGGCGTGCAGGGACACAACTGCGGCTTCCGTCACCGCAACTTCTGGACCTGGACGCACGCCTGCTTTCCTCAGTCAGACGGCAGCCTCAGCACGCTCGAAGCTCTCGTCTACGAAATGCCGTTCGGATTGCGCTTCAGGAAGGTGATTCTCTGGCATCGCGGTCGCGCGGTTCAATTTCGTAAGGTGCAGGAATCGATTCGCGATCGCACCGATCTCCGTTGGTCTCTTCGGGCGCGTTCATCCGAGGGTCGTATTGAAGCCGAAATCGATGGCGGTGGATCGTCCCTCCATCGCATCCCCTACGTAAAGACCAACTGCTCGGGCACGTTCGAGGTGTCGAATAACAGCCGCGCCTGCGCTCACGTTCGCGTACAACTTCCGGGAGGAAAAGAGGAATTCAGCACGGAAGACGGCGCTGTGCTCGAAATGACGGGAGACTACTAAGTCTCCTGCGACGCAGCGAATTCCCCTGTGTTCCGCTGCGCCCCCTGTGGTTAAATTGATCGTTGAAGATCGCCATCGATATCCGGCGCATGACCGAGTTCGGCGTCGGCACGTATATCCGCAACATCGTTCGTGCCTTGAGCCGGCTCGACCACGAGAATGAATATCTGCTCATTGGCCCTCCCGGAAAATTTCAGGAGATCGGCCAACTGCCGCCCAACTTCCAGGCCGCTCCGCTCGAAGCCCCCGACCGCTCCCTGCAAGGCTATCGCCAGTTCCGCGCCGCTCTGCAGCGGCTGCGCTGCGATCTCGTGCACATCCCGAACCTGTTCGCCGTACCGCGGGTTTTGCCCTGCCCTTATGTGATGACGGTTCACGACATGCTGGAACACATGTCGCGGGCCCGCGAGCAGAGCGGATTCTGGCGCTCGCTGCATTTTCAGCTCACCAAACGCGTGCTACGCGGAGCCTCGCGCATCTTCGCGGTTTCCAAATTCACCCGCTCGGAAATCGAGAAGCTCTTCGACATTCCTTCCGATCGCATCGAAGTGGTTTACAACGCCATCGACGAGCGCTTTCTTCGCGGTCACGCCAGCGCCGCCGACCGCGACCTGATCGCCCAGCGCTACCAGGTCACGTACCCGTTTCTGCTCTACGCCGGCCGCGTCAGCGCCCACAAGAACGTGGTGCGCATGATCGAAGCCTTCTCCGCTTTGAAAACCGAGCTCGAACGAGACCAGGCTTACCCCGACTTGAAGCTGATCATCATCGGAGACGACCTCTCCGGCAATCCCGACCTGCGCCGCACGGTCATCCGCAGCGGCGTGCAGCACGATGTGCGCTTCCTCGGATTCGTGCCCGTCGAAACGTTGCGCATCTTCTACGACAGCGCCAAGATTTTTGTTTTTCCGTCTTTGTATGAAGGCTTCGGGCTGCCCCCGCTGGAAGCCATGGCGCACGGCACGCCGGTGGTGACTTCCAACGTCTCGTCGCTGCCGGAAGTGGTCGGCGGCGCGGCCGTGCTGGTGAATCCCGAAAATGTGTTCGAGATCATGCGCGCCCTGCACCGCGTTCTGCTCGATCGGCAACTGCGCGATCGCATGAAGGATCGCGGCTACCAGCAGGCCGCACGCTTTTCCTGGGACAAATCCGGCGCGCGCATCCTCCAGGCCTATCGGCAACTCGGCGGCCAGGCCACAGTCCATCCCAATCAGCCCGCAGCCGACTGATTGCCAGACAGGTTGCTGGCAATGTTTCCCTGGCGGTGCCTTTGCGCGAATCGAAATAGAGACGCAGCGGGCGCTACGTCTCTAAAGATGTCTTCGGTGGGGTTCTACTTCAGCAGCGGCTGGCCGGGCGATCCAATCGCCATCTTGTGCAGCTTTGCCTTGAGGCGCTCGCGATCTGCGTCGGTCTTGGCGGCGGCCAAGCGCTTGCGTAACTGAATAATCTTGTAGGTACGGGTGCGGCGCCGGCGAATCTCGGGCCGGCGACTGGGTGCGGACATGAATCCTCCAATGTGTGAAATATCTGGCAGCCGGGCTTGAAAGTCTTAACCTGCCGGGCTGCAGCGGAAGGTAACAAATTTATTTGAAATCACTCGCTGCGCCCTGTCAATGGACGTTCCGCCCAACATGTCCCCGGGGTTTAGCCAACTTCCTCCGCCAGCCAGTCCGTCAGGCTTTGCCGCAGTTGGCTGAGAGACACCGGCTCCGCCTGCCGCCACAGAGCAAACTCCGCGGGTGCCACCAGATACGCCTCGGCCAGGCTTTCGGCCAGGCACAGGCACACCGTGTTGCTTCGGTATTCGTCATAACGGCTTGCAGCCAGCCAGACATAGTGGGCCAGAATTTGCGCGTCCATCGCGCTGCCGGGCAAGTCCTCGACCGCAGGCAAGGGATTGATCTGATCCGGATTCTCGAACACTGCCACGCTGGTGAATGGTTTCGGTTTGCTGCGAACGCCAAACTGCGCCACCAGCAACGATGGCCGCGCGCGCCGCAACGCCTCCGAGGCGCACCATTCGACGAAGGAATTTCCAAAGATCAATGCGCCATTGCCGCTCAGATACAGCGTCCGAAGAAATTCCCGGACGACCGGCCGGGCCGCCACTTCCGCCGGACACCACGGCGCAACGTCCATTTTTCGCAGACGGCTATAGACGCCATCGGCGTCGGACAGATCTTTTCGGATGCTGTTGATTTCGTGCGAGAACTGGTCGCGAAACTCGGCCAGCCGCTCGTGGCTCAGAAGCATGGCCGCGGGTTCACTCGTGCCTGCCGCCGCCTGGTTCAACGCACTCTTCGCCAGATCTTGTCCAACCTCGACAAGCCAGGCATCGGCCGTCGAAGCCTCAGGCCCGCGCGCTGCCATCTCCAGGGGGCCTTTGCCGTTCGGCGCATCGGATACGTTCGGCGTGCCAAAGATCAACGCGTCGGCCGCGCTCTTAGCCGCGCCATGCAAGGTCAGGTCCAGCCTGATGGGCCGCCCCACGCCCTGCCATCTTTGCCAAATCTGAGAGCGTTCGAGCGGCAGTCGCTGCGGCAACACCAGCACGATCAGCCGACGCCGTCCTTTGTCCTGGTCTTTTCCCGCGTGCTCGTCGGCGGCATCGAAGATCTTCTGCACTGCTTGCCGCCACTCTTGATAGTGTCCCGATCGCGCCAGCAGGGAAGCATTCTGGATCGTCTGCTCGTCGGTGGAGAATTGCCACTGGCGCACTCCCATCTTCTCTTCGAGTTGGACGACCTCACGGAATCGTGCCGCCAACTCGTTTCCATTCAGACCGGACAGGTAGACGAGCAGCCTGAGTACGGATTGGCGTTCGCGCGGAAACAGAAACTCCCAGTCGCGCAAATGTTGCCGCGTGAAGGGCTGGAACGTAACCGGCAGACGGCCCAACAGCCCCTTGTTCAACGCGTCCTGTACGCCTTGGGGGAGCTTTTCGTCGAACTTCATCCCGATCTTCCTGGCTTCTGGCGACGCTTTCCGGCAACGTTTCCCGGCAACGCGTTCACCCGCGCAATTCAGTCAGCCGCGTCCCTTGCGATTCCATCGCAGGGCAACCCAGCATGCTGGCGAGGGTTGGGCAAAGATCCACATGCCGCACCGGGCGCTCCACAATCTGCGGGCGATCCACCCCCGCACCCAGCATCATCAACCACGTGGAGCGCGTGCAATCCGTGTCGCCACGATGGTTGAAGAAGCCATTGGTGGCCGATCCGTCCGGATCGCGCCCGAACTCCGGCAGAATCGCCATCGTCGTCTTGCCCTTGTATTCAGGATTGCTTTCGATCTCCTGCCAGAGCTGATGCGCCAAGCGGTCCCCGGTGCGAATCCCGGCGACATGCAGCGCATAGGAACCGAAATGCGCCACTTCCACGTCCGAGAAGATCACCACCAATAGCCGCGGTGAAAAGCGGCGCAAAATTTCCCGGCTCACCAGGAACGTCAGTTCGTCCCCCGAGGTGGGTCCGCCGCTGCGCACAAAGCTGGTGATCGCCTGTTCGATCGTGTCGCGCACCCGCGGATCCAGACGGTCCGCCATATCGGAAACCGTCCAACCCAGCCCTTCGTAGTTGCCCGCTTCCAGCATGTTTTCCAGTTCGCTCTCGACCTTGGCGCGGTCCGCCAGGTTGCCGGTGCGTCCGGCGCGCAAAGCGTTCGCCACCGCCGCCACCATCAGTTGTTTCGGGAACACCACGTTGGCCCCGTACGGCGGCCCGTAGTCCGTCGCGGAACTGGCGCCGATCAGGCTCGTGAGCGCCTTGTTGCTGGCCACGATCCAGGTGTCGCTTTGAGCCGCGCCCAGTTTCTTCCGAAAGTGTTCGAACAGCGTGGGCGTGGTCGGCGCGAGTTTTCCCCAGTCGTCTACCCGCTGCCAATTGCCCGTAAGAATGCTCGAGATCGCGTTGAAGTGCGCCGTCACGCCTTCATTGCGGGCATCGGCATAGAACAGGGATTTGGGCAGGAGGTCGTGCGCCAAATGCGGAATGTTCTCCACTCCCTCGGGCGAGAAGGTCTCGGCCCGGCGCACTCCTCCAAACACCACCAGCACCGCGCGCTGGCCGGAGCCGCCCGCCCCATGGCTGCCTGTACCGGCAAAGGAGAAGCGAGAGAGATTCAGGCTGGCGAGCAGGCCAGGCGCCGTCTGCAAGGCCATCTGCAAAAAAGTCCGGCGGGATCGGTTCATCGAGCTTTCGGAACCGTTGGCGCGGATACGCGACACGAAATCCGCCACTGATTTCATTCTGCTTGGCTCGGCTCAGAAGCGGCTCTGAGCGGGAATTGTTTCGCTGGCATTATAACGCCCGGGATCGAAGCACCGCCGCGGGCCGGTGGCGCCGAGTCTCATGCGCTATCGGCCAACCAGCCGACGGACTGGAGGGGAATAACCGGCAGAGCTTATCCGCGATCCGAGATAGGGCAATCTTATGTGGACGCTACCGCTGCCGTTCGCCGAGCGACTTCTTGGTTCGATCACGGAAGCTCGAAACCTGGCAGCCGTAAGGCCTTGTGGTCGAATGTCAGGGTACGAATACAGCCCGCCCGGCTACCAAGCGCCGCGATCAAGGCATCTGCAAATGAATCCTCGCCGTTTCGTAGCGCCACCATGGCTGTGAAAACCTCCTGCTCGTTCTCAATCAGGAGGACATCGGTCTGGAGCATGCGCTCTACCGCGGCGGAGATTTCCTGGGATGACAAGCCGTAAGCGCGATCAAGGACCCAAACGGTCTCCACCATCGCCACCACGCTCACAAAGCCGGGCGCCTTCTCGGTCAACCGGCGTTCGAAGACTTCCCGTGCTTTCGGCGACTGAACTGGATCGTCTTGGGCTAGGTAGCGTACCAGGATGTTGGTGTCGAGCCCGATCATCGCCGTTTCGTCTTCGAGGCGCTACCCCCGGCACCTTCGGCCGCGGCGCCGCTCATTTCCTCGATCGTCACCGGACGCCTGCGCCGGCCTTTGACGATGCCGCGCAAGGAAGCGGCGGTAAGTTTCGGCAGCAGAACCACGCTACCATCTGGATGCACAAAGAACTTGACCCGATCTCCCGGTTTCAGGGAAAGATGCTCTCGAATCGCCTTCGGTATCGTGGCCTGACCCTTGACGGTGATTGCAGATTCCATGCCAGCTCCATTACATTCTTTGAAAAGTAATACCACGTCGGAACCCGGCGGGTCAAGATCTAGTGGAGAATCCGCTGGACAATCGAGGATGGAGAAGTTGCGGCAGCCGGACCTGTAAGCCGAATTCTGTCCGCCGCATTGCTGCGGCGGGACGGCCATTCCTCTGGGCCGTGCATTGCTGCACGGCTCTAGCGACCTACCCGGAGGTTTTACGCACCGAGCCGGCACGTCTCCGGCCTGGTTCAAAGAATCAGGCCGAAGTCCCTCCCTATTTGGTCTTGCTCCGTGTGGGGTTTGCCCTGCCCGCGGCATTACTGTCGCGGCGGTGCGCTCTTACCGCACCTTTTCACCCTTACCCCATTGCTGAGGCGGTATGTTTTCTGTGGCACTTTCCGTCCACCGGGCTTGAACCCGGCGTCCCGGACGTTATCCGGCACACTGCTCTGCGGAGTTCGGACTTTCCTCCAGTCGCGCCCGAAAGCGCGCCCGGCGACCGTCCGGTCCGGCTGCCTACAGAGCTTATTATATGCGAGCGGCGTCGGGTTCTGCGCCAGCCAAGCCGAATTCCGGAACACCGGCGCCCGGCTTCGCGTAAACTCTTTCAGTGGCGGGAAAGTGGTCACTGGCCGCCACGTGGCCTCTGACTACGACCTCAGACTGAAGACCCAAGACCAAGGACCAGGGGCCAAAGACTACCGACTGACCCATGAACATCGCCGAAGCCATCCGGATCGCGCTCCGTTCCCTGTGGGCGAATAAACTCCGCTCGGTGCTCACCTTGCTCGGCGTGGTGATCGGCGTGGGCGCGGTTATCGCCGTGGTCACTTTTGTCTCCGGCATCAACGACTACGTTGCCAAGAAAATCTTCAACCTTGGCGCCGACGTGTTCATCGTCCAGAAAACTTCCGCCATCGAAACCAATCCCGAGCGCTTTCTCGAGCAGGAGAAACGCAAGAACCTCGAACTCGAAGACTATCTGGCGGTGCGCGATGCCTGCAGCCACTGCGACGCCGTGGGATCGGAACTCGACACCAGCGGCAAGGTCAAGCGCAACGAGCAGTCCATCGAGAACACCACCATCCAGGGTATTACGCCTTCCATGGCCGTGATCCATGACACCGATCTCGCCTACGGCCGCATGCTGAACGACACCGATCTCGACAACCATCTGCCCGTGGCCGTGGTCGGCACCGACATTGTCGATACGCTGCTCCCCGGCACCGATCCGCTCGGGCAGGAAGTTCGCGTCGACGGCTGGAGCTACCAGATCATCGGCGTGGGCAAGAAGAAGGGCAAGACTCTGGGCCAGAGCGCCGACAACTACGTGATGATTCCCATCACGGTCTACATGAAGAAATACGGCGCGCACAAGACCAGCATCGAGATCTGGGGCAAGGCCGCCGGTACCGGCGTCCCGCTCAACCAGGCCATCGATGAAGCACGAGCGATTTTGCGCGCGCGCCGCCATGACGCACCCGATAAGGACGACAGCTTTCAGGTCGAAACCAACGCCAGCCTGCTCAGCATCTGGGGCGACATCAGCAACACGTTCTTCATGGCCACCATCGGGATTGCCGGCGTGTCGCTGGTGGTCGGCGGCATCGTCATCATGAACATCATGCTGGTCTCGGTTACCGAGCGCACCCGCGAGATCGGCATCCGCAAGGCGCTGGGCGCGCGCCGCGATGACGTGCTCCTGCAGTTCCTGATCGAGTCCGTAACCCTGGCTCTGATCGGCGGCATGTTGGGCGTGGTCAGCGGCATCGTCCTCGCCAAAGCGGTCACTTTCCTCATTGGCATGCCTTCGTCGATCAAGTTGTGGGCAGTGCTGGCAGGGCTGATCGTGGCGGCCACCGTCGGCGTGTTTTTTGGCGTATATCCGGCAAGGAAGGCGGCGCGTCTGGACCCGATCGTCGCCCTGCGTTTCGAGATGTAGGGAGGTAATTGAGTGATTTGGCAATTTAGTGATTGTGTAATTGAAACGCCGAGGCCTCAGCTTGTGTTGATTTTCAAGTACCAAATTTCCAAATTGCACAATTACTCAATTCTCCCATGATGCGCAAAGGCGAGTTCGGCGAAATCGTTCAGATGGCCACCGATACCATCCGCAGCAACAAGCTGCGCTCGGGTCTGACGGTTCTCGGCATTGTCATCGGAGTCGCGGTGGTGATCGGCGTGTCCTCGATCGGCCGCGGGCTCGACGACAACGTTCGCGCCATCGTCAGCAGCATCGGCTCCGACGTGGTGTTTGCCTTCCACCTTGAGCCGTTTACCTTTGGACGCATGACCGAGGAAATGCGCACGCGCAAGGAACTCACCTATGACGACTCCCTGGCCATTCGCGGATTGCCTCACGTGAAGGCCGTCAACGCCGGGCTCCGCTACTTCCGGCCCGAACTCGGCCTGGGCAGTTTTTCCGTCAAATATCGCGATAAGAAAGCGCGGAACACGATCCTCGAAGGTGACGAATCCTCGGCCAAGGACGTCTTCGATCTCCAGATCGCCACTGGCCGCTGGTTCACCGAAATCGACGAAGAGCATCGCTCGAACGTCGTCATTACCTGCGCCGATGTCACCGAGGAGTTATTCGGAACCGAGGATCCCATCGGCAAAGAAGTCAACATCGAAGGCCAGCTGTTCACCGTGATCGGTACCGCAGAGCGCATCAAGTCTGTGTTCGGCGGCGGCAAGAATCCCGACGACAATAAAGTCATCCTTCCGCTGAGCACGATGCACAAGCTGCATCCCGAACTCAAGCAACACTGGCTCAGCATCAAAGCCACGTCGCACGAAGACGTGCCCAAGGCGATTGACGAAGTTCGCGAACTGCTGCGCCGCCGCCGCAAGGTGCCCTTCGACAAGCCCGACAATTTCGCAGTGTTCACTTCCGATTTCATTTCTACTGCGTGGAACCAGATCACGGGCGCGCTGTTCGTGGGCATGTTCGCGATTTCCAGCGTCGGCCTGATCGTGGGCGGCGTCGGCGTGATGAACATCATGCTGGTCAGCGTCACCGAGCGCACCCGCGAAATCGGCGTGCGCAAAGCCATCGGCGCGCGCCGTACCGACATCCTGCTGCAGTTCACCCTCGAGGCAATTTTCCTGACGGCGATCGGCGGCGTGGTCGGAGTCACTGCGGGCGGCCTGGTGGTCTGGGTCATCCCCCTCGTTTGGCCGTCACTGCCCGCCCACATGTCGATGTTCTGGGTGACGTTCGGATTCAGTTCGGCGGCGGGCGTCGGCTTGATCTTCGGCATTTATCCGGCGTGGAAGGCCTCGAATCTCGATCCGATCGAGTCGCTGCGCTACGAGTAAAGCGCGGCGCGTTCGCAGCTTCCGCCGGCGGCAACTTCCTGTTTGGACTCACTGGGGGCGCTCTCTATGCGCAAGGGCGAATTCGGCGAAATTTTGCGGATCGCGGTCGAAACCATCCGCTCCAACAAGTTGCGCTCGGGTTTGACCGTCCTCGGCATCGTGATTGGCGTTGCCGTAGTCATTGGCGTTTCCTCCATCGGCCGCGGACTCGACGACAACGTGCGCGACCGCCTCGCCACGGTCGGCCCCAACGTGATTTTCGCCTTCCATCTCGAGCCCTTCAATTTCGGCCGCATGACCGACGAGATGCGCATGCGCAAAAGAGTTGACCGCCGAAGACGCCGAGGCGCTCCGCGGCCTGCCCCACATCGTCGCGGTCTCCGCTCTCATGCGCATTTTCCGTCCCGAAGTCGGATCCGGTACCTACGCCGTCAAATATCAGGGACGCAAAGCCAAAAACACCATGCTCGAGGGTGAGACCTCTTCCATGCTGGACGTCGAAGACCTCCCGCTCAAGACCGGCCGCTGGTTCAACGAACTCGACGACGAGCATCGCGCCAACGTAGTCATTCTCTGCAGTGACACGGCAGAAGAACTCTTCGGCGCCGAAAACCCACTCGGCAAAGAGGTCACCGTGGAAGGGCAATTATTTGAGGTTGTGGGCACGCTCGGACCGATCCAGTCGGTGGCTAACGCGGGCAAGGATCCGCTGAACAATCGCGTGATCTTTCCCCTCAGCACATTCAAGAAGATTCACCCCGAGATGAAGCAGCACTGGATCGTCGCCAAAGCCACATCTCACCAGGACATTCCCAAGGCCATGGACGAGATCCGCGAAGTGCTGCGCCGCCGCCGCAAAGTCGCCTACGACAAGCCCGACAATTTTGCCATGTTCACCACGGAATCCATTGGCGAAGTCTGGAACCAGATTACCGGCGGATTGTTTGTTGGCATGTTCGCCATTTCCAGCGTCGGCCTGGTGGTCGGCGGAGTCGGCGTGATGAATATCATGCTGGTCAGCGTGACCGAGCGTACCCGCGAAATCGGCGTGCGTAAAGCCATCG
This sequence comes from Terriglobales bacterium, assembly GCA_037443605.1. Taxonomy (GTDB): domain Bacteria; phylum Acidobacteriota; class Terriglobia; order Terriglobales; family Acidobacteriaceae; genus Sulfotelmatobacter. The sequence goes on along the minus strand of JBBIOA010000011.1, from coordinate 73,834 downwards.
GCGCCCGCCGCAGCGACATCCTGCTGCAGTTCACGCTGGAAGCCATCATCCTGACCGCCATCGGCGGTGTGGTGGGCGTGACTTTCGGCGCACTTTTGGTCTGGGTGATCCCCGCTCTCTGGCCGGCCTTGCCCGCGCACATGTCCATGTTCTGGGTCGTATTCGGCTTCAGTTCCTCCGCCGGCGTGGGCCTGATCTTCGGCATTTATCCGGCGTGGAAAGCGGCCAATCTCGATCCCATCGAGTCATTGAGGTACGAGTGAAACGACTCCGCAACTCGGAAGACTCCTCATCTTCCATTACACTGTCATCTACGCTGTCATCCTGAGGGGCCGTTCTTTGGCGCCGAAGGATCTCTGCATTCCGCCGGTATCGTTCGCTCTTCCAGCGGAAGCCGCACTCGCGCATGACCCACGTACTAAGAGTCTTCCAACTCGTCTCGGTGCTTGGTTGCGTCTCGAGTTCGCTCTATTACTTCTTCTGCCTCTGGAGCGCCGCGGCGTTTCAGCGATCGCAGAAGGTGGACGCCAATCCGCCCAAGCTTCCCGGCATCTCGATGCTCAAGCCGTTGAAAGGTACTGATCCCGACATCTACGAAAGCTTCCGCAGCCATTGCCTTCAGGATTATCCCGAGTACGAAATCATTTTCGGCGTCGGCGATCTCAACGATCCCGCAGTCGCGAGTGTTCGCCAACTCCAGCAGGACTTTCCCGATCATGCGATCAAGTTGGTCGTCGCTCCGAAAGTTCTCGGGGCCAATGTCAAGGTCAGCAATCTGGCCCAGATGTTGGCCGAAGCTCGCTACGACTATTTGTTGGTCAACGACAGCGACATTCGTGTCGCCCCCGACTATCTGCGCCGCGTGATTGCTCCGCTGGCAAACCAAGAAACGGTCGGCATGGTGACTTGCCTCTACCGTGGCGTCGCCGCTCCCACGCTCGGCTCGCGGCTGGAGTCCCTCGGCATCAGCACGGATTTCTGCGCGGGAGTTCTGGTGGCTCGCCAGATGGAAGGCGGCCTTCATTTCGGACTCGGCTCTACCCTGGCTTTCCGCCGCCGCGATCTCGAACGCATCGGCGGCTTCGAGGCCATCGTCGACTACCTCGCCGATGACTACGAACTCGGCCGCCGCATCGCGGACCTCGGAACCAACGTTATGCTCTCCGATGTCGTGGTCGAAACCCACCTGCCCGCCTACGATCTGCGCGGCTTCTTCGCGCACCAGATGCGCTGGGCGCGCGGCGTCCGCGACGCTCGCCTCGGCGGATACGTCGGACTGGGATTCACTTTCGGCTTGGTCTGGGCCCTGCTGAATGTGATTGCAGCTCACGCCGCGCCGTGGCCGTGGGCGGTGCTGGCTGCCATCCTGCTTTTGCGGATCGCCGTGGCGTGGACGGTCGGCAAAACAGTTCTGCAAGACTCGCAGGTTCCCGGCCTTCTATGGCTGCTTCCACTGAGAGATCTGATCGCCCTCGCCGTATGGATCGCCAGCTTCGCCGGGCACACCGTCACCTGGCGCGGCGATTCGTTCCTGTTGAAAGATGGAAAGCTGACACGGATTCCCTGAAGATCGAATGTGGGAACAGCCGCCCCCGGCTGTCCGGCGGCCCAGGTGTATCGGGCCGCAGCGGGTGCGAACGCAAGCGAGCCCCGAGTGGAAGCCTACGACGGCAGTACGACCCGCCCGTCCGCGCGCTTCGCCACCAGCCGCCCGCCTTTGAGCAGTTCGTAGTTCGTGTCGCGCCACAGCCGGCGAGGCTGCCCCAGATAACTGGCGCACCACACGATGAATCCATACAAATCCCGCAGTGGATAAAGCAGAGTCCACGCCAGCGCCCCGCGGTCCCCCGCCGCCCACCATCCGATCACGGGCGACTCGATCATCCTCGTCAACACGGTGGTCGCGAAAAGTGCAACGCCAATGTTCGGATAACCGAACGCGAATCCCGCAATCAGCCCCAGGATTCCGAACGGCATCGCGAACGTGAGTCCGGTTCCAATGTGTCCCAGCGGTCGCGAATAGCGAGTGCCCATCGCCCAGCGCATCTGCCGCTCCCACATCTTCTTGAAGGTCATAGTCGGAGAGATGTGATCCACCACATGCCCCGAAAGCACGATCCGGTATCCGGCCTTCTCGATGAAGTTGCCGATGACGAAATCGTTCGACAAATATTCGCGCGCCGCCGCGAACCCGCCAATCTTCGCCAGCGAATCCTTGCGCACCACAATCGTGGGTCCCAGCCCGAACTTCATCCCTTCCAGCAGATTTGCGGTGACCACGCCCGCCGTGAACTCCACCGACTGCCCGATGGCATCCACTTCTCCCCACAACCCGCCGGCATTCTTTCCGCGAAACACGCAGGTGACGGCGCCCACCTTCGGATCCAGCAGCGGCGCGCATACCTCGCGCAGATAATTCGGTGCGACTTCCACATCGCTGTCGCTGGTCACCAGAATGTCATACGCCGCCTGGTCGGTCATGCAGTGGAAGCAATAATTTTGCGCATTCGGCCACGGCGGCTTGCCCGTCACCATGATGCGCGTGGGAATGTTCGGAAACCTGGCGCAGATCTCGCGCACCACCGGCAGCGCCGCATCGTCTTCCTCGTCGGCGGCGAAAATAATCTCAAACTTCGGATAATCCTGCCGGAAGAAGCTCTCCAGGTTCTCGCGCATGCGCGCATCTACGCCATGCACCGGCTTCAGCACCGTGACGGGTGGGAGTTTATCTTGCAGCGCCTTGAAGGCCTCGCGCTGACGGCGAGCGCTATAGCGAAACTGGATGGCTCCGAGTACTGCCAGAAAGAAGTAGACCGTGGAAGACAGGGTTCCGGCCGCAGCCAAGCCCAAGATGATGTACGCAGCGAGATGCATGCACTCCTTGAAACGGCAGGCTATAGACGGTGAGAAAGTAGTTCGCCGACCTGCACAGACCCAGCTAGATCGGCAGGCCCGACGGAGCCTCCTGCCAACTAAACATCTTGCCAGAACGAGGTAGGAGTTACAAGGCGCGCAAGCCTATGGCTGGTTCGCAAACACGGTCTTCCCCCCGCTCCGCGCCACCAGGAAGTGCGGCATCCCCTGCAGCTCCTTCGGATCATCCTGATCGGTCCACAGGAAGACGCGCTCGGGACCAGCCCACAACGCAGCCAGCGACTGCGGCGTCTCAAACACGTGCGGCGCGTCGGGGAACTTCTCCCCATACCACAAATTCCCGCTCGGTTCATGCAGCACGCGCACCGGAACCTGGGTGTAGAAATTCAGCGTCGACGCCAGGTGATACTCGCCATCAATCACGATCACGTTGCCCGGCTTGTATTCTTTCTGAATCGCCACCGCCAGGTCGTGCGACGACAGAATCGGCGAGAACGTCGCAAACGACACGTGCACGCAGGTCAGCAGGCCGACCATCATCAGCGCCAGCGCCACATTGCCCGCCACCGGACGCCCGCGCCGCCGCATCCACCAGTTGATCACGGTCCCGAACAGCAGACACAAAGACGCGCCGAGCAATGGCCCGCGGAACAGTGCCAAAGCCTGTGGCGTGAAGTCGAGCACGTGGCCGAGCGAAAAGTTATAGTCCTCGGGATTCTTCTTCAGTAGTTCCGCCAGGTCCACTCCGGCCTGAGGCGGATGCGTTCGCGAGAACATCAGCAGTCCAATCAAACTGCCCAGCACGCCGATACACATCAGCACCAGCGCCGACCATCGTCCGGCGCGGCTTTCGCCGCTCTCGGGTTCCGCCGACGACTCCCGCGCCAGCCATCCCCCTGCCAGCAGCGCCACTCCGGGCAGCGCTGGAATTGTGTAATACTCCTGCCGCGTCGAAAAGCTGAAGAACGTCAGAATCACCATCGCCCACAAAAAGAACAGCAGACGCGCCCGCCCCGCACGATCCAGCGGCGCGTGCAAAGTTCTCCAGCGCAGCGGCACTTCCGCCAGCGCCTGCGGCAGAAACACCGCCCACGGCACCAGCCACAGCAGCAGAAACAGCCAGAACAATCCCAGAGGAACCGTGTCATATCCCGGTGGAACGCGCGTACCCAGGAAGCGATTGAGGTGCTCATTGACGAAATAAAACCACAAAAATCCGCGTGCCGGCCCTTGAGGCGGATTGCGCAGCGCCGCCAGCACATGCCACGGCGCCGCCACCACCAGGAAGATCACGGTGCTCGAAACCAGGCGCAGCTTCAGCAAGTGGCGTAGATTGCCCGTGAACAGCAGATACAGCCCGATCGCCCCCAGGGGAAACGCCAGCCCGATCAAGCCCTTCGTCAGCACATTCAGCGCGCATACGATGGCAAATCCCCAGCAGCTGAACCGTGCCGGCGGTTCCTCTTCCAACGAACGCAGGAAGAACAGATACCCAACCGTCAACCACAGCCCCACCAGCACATCGGGAATCAGGAAGCGCGTGAAGATATATGGCCCAATCGACGTGACCAGCGCCAGCCCGGAATAGAATCCGCCTCGCTCGCCGAACGCGTACACCCCCAAGCGGTAGGTGGCCAGAACCAGAGCGAGAACCCCCAGCATCAGCGGAAACCGTGTGCTCCAGTCGCTGACGCCGAAAATCTCGTAGCTGGCTCCGATGCTCCAGTACAGCAGGGGCGCTTTTTCCAGGTAACGCAGGCCATCGGTGTAGAGCGTCACCCAGTCGTGCCGCAAGAGCATCTCGCGCGCGGCCTCGGCGTGCACGCTGTCCACGTCATCCAGCAGCGGTGGCGAGAACATTCCCGCCACGTAAATTGCCAGCCACAGGGAAATCAGGATGAGCAGAGACGCAACACTGATCTTCTCGGTGCCGCCCCTGGCGAGAATGCCTGGCGAGGAAGCGGGAGCTGGCGGACCCTCAGGGGAAGTTCGCGGAATCATGCAGTTGGCGCAGGCTGATTATAGGGGCTGGACGGGGGCCGATCAAACCGCGGAAGCCACGGTTCGCGGTTTGCGCTGGTCGCCGCTTCGTCCTGAATCCAGCGCGGCGCGAATCTTCGCGGAAAGCTGCCGCAGGGTGTAAGGCTTCTGCAGAAAATTGGTCTCCAGGTCGAAGACTTTGTGGTCAAGCACCGTCTGGCCCGCATAGCCAGAAACAAACAGGATCTTCGCATCCGGGCGCAGCCGCAGCAGTTCGTTCGCCAACTGGCCGCCGCTCATATTCGGCATGACGACGTCGGTGACGACCAGGTGAATGGGAGCAACCTGTCTTCCCGTCACCTCCAGTGCTTCGGCGCCATCCTTGGCCTCCAGCACGCGATAGCCGTTCATGCCCAGAAATTCCGCGGTAACGTTCCGCACCGCCGCCTCGTCCTCGACCAGCAGAATCGTTTCCGATCCCCGCGCCACCGGCAACGGCCGGGTTGGTGCGAGTTCGTCGCCCTCCGGCTGCCCTGGGACCCATGGCAGATAGATCTTGAAGACCGACCCCATCTCGAGTTCGCTGTACGCCCAGATGAATCCGTTGTTCTGCTTGACGATGCCGTAGACCGTGGCTAATCCCAGTCCAGTGCCCGCGCCGGAAGGCTTGGTCGTGTAGAAAGGTTCAAAAATGTGCGGCAGGTGTTCCGCCGGGATGCCCTCGCCATCGTCGCTCACCGTAATCGACGCGTATCGGCCCGCGGGAATGACCGCTGGTTTTGACGGCATGGATTCCTCGTCAAAAACAGCGGTGGAGGTTTCGATCTGCAACTGCCCGCCTTGCGGCATGGCGTCGCGGGCGTTTGCCGCGAGATTCATCAGGATCTGCTCGATCTGCACCGGGTCCACGCGCACCCGCCCGGCACTTTCACCCGGCAGGAACGTAAACTTGATGTCCTCCCCAATCAGCCGCGGCAGCGTTTTGGCGATTCCGTCAATGACTGTATTCAGCTCGACCACCCGGAGCGCTTGTGGCTGCTTGCGGCTGAACGCCAGCAGTTGCCGCGTGAGCGTGGCCGCGCGATGCGCCGCCTGCAAAATTTCCTGCAGCTTGTTCCACAGCGGGCTGTTCTGCGGCGCCGCATCCAGGGCCAGCTCCGAATAACTGGTGATAATGGTCAGCAGATTGTTGAAGTCGTGGGCCACGCCGCCCGCCAGCCGCCCGATCGCATCCATCTTTTGCGCTTGCTGGAGCTGCGCCTCCAGCCGCATCCGTTCGGTCAGATCGCGTCCATTGGAAATGAAGTGCGTGATTTCGCCACGGCTGTCCCGCACGGGCGTGATGGTCTCTTCCGTGTAATAGACTTGTCCGGTCTTTTTCCGGTTCGCCAGAATTCCGCGATATACGTTTCCCGAAAGAATCGTCTGCCACAGCTCCTCATAAAACTCACGTCCCTGCTGGCCGGACTTCAGCAGCCGCGGGGTTTTCCCGCAGATATGGCCGCGATCGTATCCCGTCAGGTCTTCAAAGGCCGGGTTCACGTATTCCACCACGCCCTTGCGATTGGTGATCATCACCGCGTCGGCCGATTGCTCCACGGCGCGCGACAGTTTGCGCAGCGAGTCCTCCGCGCTGCGCTGTTCCCGTTGTGCCGCGTGCAGCGCCACTGTGCTCCGCATGGTGCGCACCAGCGTCGCTCCATCGAGGGGGGATCGCGACACGCAATTCCAGGTCCCGTTGTCGATGATCTCCGCGACCGTGGCCTCGTCGGCGTCCTCGGTCAGCACCACGAACGGTGGAGAATTTCCATCCTTCAGAAACTCCGACAGCAGGCGCACCGCTTCGACGTTGCCGGCTTGGTGCTCAAACAACACCAGACCATAGCCCTGTTCCTGCAGGAGTTCTCGGGCGTCTGCGAGGGATGTGGCATGTTCCAGTTTCGCCGCGAAGGTGCTGCGATTGCGTTGCAGAATATCGCGAATCAGGAAGAAATCTTCTTCCTTCGGGCCCACCAGTAACACTCGCAGGGGGGCGGCCGCTTTCGCCGGTTGAGCTGCGGTCGACAAGGTTCGGAACTCCGGCTTACAGGGAATCTATCGGACCAATCCGGGGGTTCCGTTAGTAATCCGCCAGGCTCCGGAGGCGCTTGCCGAGGTGGATTGACAAGGAAATCCAGAATTAGAAGATAATTACGTAACAGGAAGTGCATCATGCCCCGTCTCATTGGTTTGTTGCTCGTTGCCCTCATCTCCGCTGGCTGCCTCACCGCCCAAACCAACTCGTCCGGGCGGGATTCCGAGTTCCAGATTTCCGCCGGACAACCCTGGCTCGACACCGGTCTGGATCTTGCCGCCGGCGATTCCATCGACATCTCCGCGTCCGCCGCTCCGGCGGCTGATTCCGGCACGCCCGCGTGCGATCCCAAGGGCATTGAGGCCGTTGGTGCCGCTGGCCTTCCCGCGCCCTCTCTACCGCCGGGCGCGCTGCTGGCCCGTCTGCGCCCCGAAGGATCCACTCCCGTATTGGTCGGCCTCAGCATGTACACCCATATCGTGGCGCCTTCGCATCTGTTCCTGCGGTTGAATGCCGGGGACGCAGCGCTCTGCCAGGGATCGGTCACGGTCAAAGTCCACGCCACCGGAGCGGCCGTGGTGGCAAACACCGCCCTGGCCGCCACCACGACCGCGCCTGCCACGACCGCGCCCGCCACGACCGCCACGACCGCCAATACGGCCACTCCCGCCAGCGGACAACAGAAAACGCGCGGCGAGGAACTGAAGTCCCAGCTCTCGACCGCGGCGCAGATCTTCATGCAAGGGCAGTTCGGTGTGGGAAAGTCTGAGGCAAACGCCGGCGGCACTTCCTCGGCCGTGGGCGGCTCATCGGCGAACAGCAGCGAGGCCACTTCCCCGGCAGCGCCCGCCCTGCAAGTTTCCACCACATCGCTCGACCACGATCTGCGCGGCAAGATCGACCATCTGCCCCGCCGGGTGAACGATCAGCTCCAGAACCTCGGCGACATGGTGAACTTCGTCATCATCGGAAATCAGAAGGATGTGCAGGACGCGCTCTCGGCCGCCAGTTGGCACGTTGCCGACTCGGACACAACCAACGCAGTGGTGAATGCGATCCGGCAGACCATCGACAGCAAAGACTATCTGGCCATGCCCATGAGCACGCTCTTTCTGTTCGGGCGCAAGCAGGATTTCGGCTACGAGATGGCTGAGCCCATCGCCATGGTCGCCAGCCGCCATCACTTCCGCATCTGGAAGACGGACTTTACTTATAAGGGGAAGGAAGTCTGGTGCGGCGCCGGCACCCACGACATCGGCTTCGCCAAGGACAAGCGCAACAACAGCGTGACCCACAAGATCGATCCCGCCGTCGACGGCGAGCGCGACAACATCGGCGCCAGCCTGCAGAAGACCGGCAAAACGCAGTCGCTCACCTACTACCTGCCGCCCGACCCGGTGCAGGACGCCAAAAACGCCACCGGCGACGGCTACCACTCCGACGGACGCTTGCTGGTGATCCTCCTGAAATGATCCTCTGAAACAAGCAGGCCGGGCGGAACGATCTCAATCCCTTCGCCCGGCCTTGGCATCTGGCATCTTCACTGCGCGAACCTCATTGCCGCCAGCGTCTGCTCCCCTTGCTGCATCCTGCTGGCTTGCTCCTCGGCTTCGGCGAGTTGTTTCTCCGTCAGCGCTTTCTTCAATGCTGGCAGCCTATCGTTGCCTCTTGGATCGCCCGCCAATTGGGACGCTCGAATCCAGGCATACGCCGCCTCCGGATCTTTCGGCGTAACCCGCCCGTCCGCATACATTTCTCCGAGCTGGATGCGCGCCCCCGTGTGCCCTTGTGCCGCCGCTTTCTGAAACCAGGCAAAGGCGGCGTTGCCATCCTGCGCCACGCCTTCGCCCTTCAGATACATATCCGCCAAGTCGTTTTCCGCCAGCGGATTTCCCGCCTCGGCCGCTTTTCGATACCACAGCGCCGCGGTGGCCACGTTCCGCGTGCATCCGAGCCCTCGGTCGTACATGTATCCGAGATTGGTTTGTGCGGCGCTGTCTCCAGCCTGCGCTCCTTTTTCGAACCAGCGGAATGCCTCGTAGTGGTCCTGCCGCACGCCTTTGCCTTCGAAATACAGCAGGCCGAGGTTGTAATACGCGCGGGGGAAACGCTGATCCGCCGCCGCATGCAGCCACTGCAATCCTGCTCCGTAATTCACCGCCGTGCCCCATCCGTTGAGGTACATCACGGCAAGGTTGACTTGCGCCGGAGCGTATCCTCGATGCGCCGCTCGTTCGAACCACGCCAAAGCATCCTTCTGGCTGTAGCCGGGGCCCACCGCCAGGATGGATGCAATCCCCAGCTGATTCTGCTCGAAGCCATGACCATCCTTCGCCAGGCGCCTCACCGTCGCCAAGTCGCAGATCTGCGTGTTCCGGTCCGCCTGCCGTGTAATGACCGCCAGACTGCACTGCGTTTGCGCTCCAGCCCACGCGCCCTCCATCCCCACTACCGCGAGCAACGCCACCGCCGCCATAACATTTTGTTTCTTCATGGTATCCCTCCGATTTCAGAGGGGTTGTCCCCTCCTGATGGCGTCAATGTGCCGCTCGGGACGAGCTACCACAATGCACAGGGAATCATTTCCAGGCAGTTGGAACTCATTTGCGGGTGATTTCCAGACATCATCCGTTAAAAATCTGATAACAAAAGCACTTATTTGAGCGTCTAAGGGAACAAGGCGGTTGGTATCAGCGTTACTATGTGCAGAACGAGTTCTACGGTTCGGGGTTCCAATGACCACAAATGAGGGAAATCGCATACGTTTCGGTCCGTATGAGGTGGACCTGCACACGCGCGAGCTGTGGAAATTTGGCACCCGCCTGAGACTCGTCGGACAGCCATTCGAAATCCTGGCGATGTTGTTGCAACGTCCTAGGGCGTTGGTCACGCGCGAGGAGATGCGTACCCGCCTTTGGCCCGCCGACACCTTTGTTGACTTCAACCACAGCCTGAATGCCGCAGTGAACAAGCTGCGCGAGGCGCTGAGCGATTCCGCTGACGAGCCTCGCTACATCGAGACGCTCCCCCGCCGTGGATACCGTTTCGTCGGCAAGATTGAAGCGGCCGTCGGAGCGATGATTGAAACGAGGACCGAAACGAAGCCGGAAGCCGGTGCGTTCACGCACGAACCGGTGCCGATGCCCGCGCCCGTCGAAGTGGCCGTCCCTGCCGGCAACGTTCCACCTCCCGCGATTCTGCTGCCCGCGCAAAAGCCGCGCGAGAGTTGGCGCTCTTTGGGCTTGGTGGCCGCCGCGGCTTTCGTCATGGTGGTGGCGCTCGGCGCGATCGTGCTTCACCGAATCACTGGCGGGGCGCTAGCCTCGGCTCCGTCGGTCGAGCGTACACGTCAGCTCCTGCCCATCGCGAATACGTTCTCACCATCGTTCTCGCCGGACGGAAATTTCGTCGCCTTCGTGCGTGAGGGCGAGCCTGGTGACCCGGGCATCTTCGTCTCCAGAGTCGGAAGCGACCAACTGCAGCAACTCACTCGCAATCGTTATGATTGCTGCCCGGTGTGGTCCTCCGACGGGCGCTGGATTGCGTTTACACGCATGAACGATCACGAGCACTCCATCTATGTCATCCCTGCCGACGGCGGCAAGGATCGCAAATATCAGGCTGAGAAATCGGTCGTGACGCAGTCTGCGGCTTTTACTTCGTTTTTGACTACGCTCCTCGAGTGCAAACTCGACACGAAAGGTGTGCTTCCGCAGAGAGGAGAAATGGATTGGTCCCCAGACGGAAAGCTGATCGCCTTCGCCGGTCCCTCCGGCATTTACGCACTGAATGCGGATGCCTCCGCGGTTCGGCGCGTCGAGGAAACTCCACCCGGCGCAGAGGACTGGGGGCCTCAGTTCTCTCCCGACGGCGCTCAACTTTTGTTTATTCGGAACCACTCCCTTGGGCAGCCCGACGAAATCTGGTCGGTTCCCGTCGCTGGAGGTCAACCTTCCCGCATCTTGTCTGAGCCGGGACGCATCACCGGCTCGCCGCAATGGTCCTACGACGCGCGCAGCGTCATTTATTCCTCCAATCGCACCGGCCATCCGGCACTGTTCCGCGCCTCACTCGACGCTCCCGATTCAGTGGTGGAACTCAAAGCGGCAGGCTCTCCGGCCTGGGATCCCACGATTTCCCGCCACGGCTACCGGCTCGCCTATGACCGTCTGATGCGCGCCCTGAGCATCTGGCAGATGGATCTCTCCGGCTCGTCGGACAAGCATCCATTTCTGCTGGTCGCCGGGACCAGCGACACCGATCAAGGGCCGGGGCCACAGTTCTCCCCAGACGGCAAGAAGCTCGCCTACATGTCCGATCGCTCGGGCACGATGGAAATTTGGATCGCCAACCGCGACGGCAGCAACCCGTTTCAACTCACCGCGGTGGGCGGCGCCGGAACGCCGCGCTGGTCGCCGGATAGCGACGCCGTCGTTTTCGACGCCGGGACAACTTCTGGCGAGAAGGTCGTCACCATGAGCCTGCGCGGAGGCGCGCCGCAAGTGCTTGCCGACGGCCTGGTACCAAGCTGGTCGCACGACGGCAAGTGGGTTTACTTCGCTTCCGAGCAAACCGAAGGCCGGCAGGTCTGGAAGGTCCCGTCCGGTGGCGGCATGCCGGTGCAAGTCACCCAACATGGCGGGCACGCCGCGCTCGAGTCTCTCGACGGCAAGTATATTTACTATTCCAAAAACGCTCAGGCGGAGCCGGAGATTTGGCGCGTTCCGGTGACCGGCGGAGAGGAAACCCCTGTGCCGCTGATTCGTCCGGGCACCTGGGCTAGCTTTCAGGTAGTGGAGGGTGGTGTGCTCTTCGTCGGGCCGGCGCTGGGACACCAGGCGGTCCTCAATTTTTACGACGCCGCGCACAACCGCACCTCATCGGTTGCGGTCCTCGACCGTATTCCATTCTGGCTGGGGGCCACTGCCGACGGTAGGACTGTCGCGTTCGACCAGCCCGGCCGCGAGCAAACGCAAACCATGTTGGTGGAAAACTTCCATTGATATTTCCGTTAACACTTTCGCAGTTCCCGCGTCTAATCATTTAAAGCGGTTTCGCTGCCGGGTGGTTCCCGGCAGGGAACCAGGGCACGAAGTTCTGCGTAACTATCCCTGTGCGAGGTTCTGCCCCTCGCCATAGTTCGTAGAAACGACAATTCTGGGGTGAGAGGCCGGCGGCCCCTGCGTGCCGTGGCGAAGGACAAGCCTGCCTTGCAGGCTTGAACAAGAAGTTTTCAATCCGATGGGGGACATAAGTTATGGAGAGCGGGCAGAAGGGAAACGGCAGCCTGAAACCAACCGAACGCTATGACGTGGGCCATGTGCAGGAAGTGATCCGGCAGGCGCACGACGAACTACGCCAGTTGCTGCAGCAGCGCGCCGAAGTGATGAAGCGCATTGGCACCGTCAAGCAGACTATCGCCGGCCTGGCCAATTTATTCGGGGACAGTCTTCTCAGCGAAGAATTGCTCGAACTGGTGGACCGCAAAACCAACGGCCGGCAGCCAGGATTCACCAAGGCTTGTCGGATGATGCTGATGGAATGCGGCCGGGCGATGACGGCTCGCGACATCTGCGAATACTTCCAGCAGAATCTGCCGTCGATGCTGGCCCGCCACAAGGATCCGATGGCTTCGGTCACGACAGTGCTGAATCGGCTGGTCGACTACGGAGAGGCGCAGGCTGTGATTGTGAACGGACGGCGCGCCTGGCGGTGGGTAGCAGACTCAGCCGCGGCGGCACCCGGTCCGCATCTTGAGCCGCTGGCTCGGGCGGTGTAGAGGTTCCCTGGAGTCGTTGCCGTCCTACGTGATCTGGAACTCAGAATGGGATGCCCCACGTCTCGCCGTTTCTGCGAGACGTGGGACTCAAGCGAGCCCGCGTTCCCTACGCCGGCGGCAGCAGCATTCCCTTCTCGAGATGCCGTGTCACATGCGCGTACGATGCCGCATGCGGATCGTGCGTGACCATCACAATCGTCTTGTGGAAGTCCTCATTCAACCGCTTCAGAATTTCCAACACTTCCGTCGCCGAGTGACTGTCGAGATCGCCGGTCGGTTCGTCGGCCAGCAGTAGCGTGGGATCGCTCACGATCGCGCGCGCAATCGCCACCCGTTGTTCCTGACCGCCGGAGAGCTGCTTGGGCAAGTGGCCGACGCGGTCCTCCAGCCCGACAAGCTTCAGCGCCGTCATCACGTGCTCGCGCCGCTGCTGCGCATTCAGCTTGGTCAACAACAACGGTAGTTCCACGTTCTCGAACGCGGTCAGCACGGGAATCAGGTTGAACGTCTGAAAGACGTAGCCGATGTGCTCGTTGCGCCAGCGCGCGACCTGGGAATCGTTCAGGCTGAAGATGTTCTTACCTTCGACCAGCAACTCACCGCCTGTCGGACGATCGATGGCGGCAATCATATTGAGCAGCGTCGTCTTGCCCGAGCCCGACGGCCCCATCAGCGCCATGAATTCGCCCTTGGCGATGTCGATGGACACATCGTCGAGCGCGCGCACTTCAAACGCGTCACGCTTGAAAATCTTGCTGACTCCGCGAGCCTGGACAACCTTGGCTCCCGTGGCTACGTTCGGCTGTGCAACTGTGCTCATGATTGCGTTCTCCTGACTAAAGTAGTACTGCGTTTCTTCCGGCGTCATCCCGAAGGCCCGCGTTTTCTCCAGCGGGCAGAGGGATCTCCACTCGGGGCCATTGGGAGATCCCTCGCTCCGCCTGAAAATCGGCTCCGCTCGGGATGACGCCACTCACGAGGATCGGCGTGGTTCCCGAGTAAGGGTTGCCGCTCTCATGATTGCCCCTTCACCTTCACACTATCTCCATCCTTCAACGTGGCCGGCGCGGTCGTGATGACGTTCTCTCCGCCTACCAAATCGTCGACCATGGCGCCGTCGGCGCGCTGGCTCAGAACATGAACCTCGCGCGCCACCGCCTTGCCGTCGTAGGCGATGTAGACAATCTTCTTCCCATCGCGTTCGCGAATCGCTGCCGAAGGCACGAACACACCCGCCGGATCCTTGGAATTCTTCGGCTGCTCGTCGGCCAGGAACCTCACGGTGGCGTTCATCTCCGGGCGGAGTTGCACGTCCGGATATTTGTCGGGATGTTGCACCTGCACTTTCACCTGCACCGTAGCCTTCTGACGATTCGCTTCCGGAGAAATCTGCGCGATGATGCCGTCGTACGTCTTGTCCGGATATGCGTCGGTGGTGACAACGGCCTTCTGCGCCGGCCCCAGCCGCGAGAAATCCGCCTGCGCGATGTCGAGCTCCACCTGCAGATCGTTCAGGTCGGCCAGCGATACCACCGAACCCTGCGGACCTCCGGCAGCCGCGCTGGCAAACTGTGCGGTGATCAACTCGCCCTTTTCGGCGGTGCGGTCAAGAATCGTGCCAGTCACGGGAGCTCGGATCACGGTCGCATCGAGTTGCGATTTCGCATAATCGAGTTGACCTTGCGCCTGCGTGACTGCGCCCTGTGCCCGCGCGATTTCTTCCGCGCGCGGTCCGATCTTGGAAAGCTGGAATGCTTTTTCGAGTGAGTTGACGCGCTCCTGATCCGACTGGAACTTGGCGGTGGCGTCGTCGAGTTGCTGCTTCGATACGACTCCGCCGCTCGCCAGTTCTTTGGTGCGGTCCAGCGTCAGCTTGTCGTTGGCCAGGGTGGCGCGCGCTTCGTCGAGATTGTGCTGCGCCTGCTGAATTTCTTCCGGCCGCGATCCGTGCTGCAACTCCTGAAGGTAAGCCTGAGCGTTCTCGAACGCGCCCTTCGCCTGCAGATACGAGGCGCGGAATTCCTGATCCTCGAGCCGCACCAGCACCTGGCCTTCTTTTACTTTGTCGCCCTTCTCCACGCCGATCCAGGCGAGTCGCCCCGTGACCTTGGAATTTACGTTGATGGTGTGGTGCGCCACGATGTATCCGGTGGCCGAGAGCACAGTGCCGCCCGCGCTCGCGTCGCTGGTCTCGGCGGCCGCCCGCACCACCTCGACTTCCGGCGCACTCGACGCAAAGAGCCGATATGCCACGGCGACGACACCGGAAAGGATGACGATCGCGATTCCGATAAAGATGTAGCGCTGCGCCCACAACGGAGGCTCGCCGCCGGGGGTGTCGCCCCGCTGTGACCGGTCGATGCGCAGGCTCTGCAGATCTTCGTGTTTGGTATCGATGCCCATAATGATTGGTTACGTGCTGGCTCCACTTTCGGTTCTATGTGGGCGCGATTATCCGCGCAACGCGTTCAAAATATTCTGCCGCGCGGCGTGCCATGCCGGAGCCAACCCTCCGACAAATCCCATCACCAGCGCGAAAACAATGGCTCGCATCGCGACCTGCGGCGTGATGCGCAAAGCAAACACCACTTCGCTGAAAGTGACCTGATTCGAAGTGCCCGTCTGCCAACCATTGAACGGCAACATCAGCACAATGCCGACCACGGCTCCCAGGAACGCAATCAGCAGCGACTCGAATACGAACGAAGTCAGAATCGCCGGTCGCGAGAATCCCAGCACGCGCAGGGTGGCAATCTCGCGTCCGCGATACGCGACCGCCGCGTACATCGTGTTCATGGCCGCGAAGATCGAGCCGATACCCATGATGATTCCCACCACGAACCCAATCACCTTAATCGGCGTGCCAGAACTGGTCTGCTTGGCGTAGTAGTCCTTTTCGATGACGCCATCGAGCTTCAGCCGCTGATCGTCGCTTACCCGGTTCTTCAACGCTTCGGCGGAGATCGGATCGGTCGCCCGCAGATAGGCGGACGCATATCCACCCTGCCGGTCGAAGTCCGACGCCATCTGATTCACGTCGCCCCAGATTTCCGAGTCGTACGCCGACCCGCCCGAGTCAAAAACGCCCACGACCTTCCAGGATCCTTTGCCGAACTCCATGGTGTCGCCGAGGCTGGCGTGATTGAAGCGCCCGCGAATCGAATCGCTGACCACGACTTCGCGCTGGCCTGTCTGAAACCAGCGCCCCTCGATGAGTTTCACCGGCGGCTTGCCTTGGGCTCCCGGCAGCAGGCGCATCTCCAGGCCGTCGGGCATCATGCCGCGCACGGTTACATTCACTTCGCCGGTGCCATTCCTGCGCGGCAATACAATCACCACCACCCACTCACCCGACGCCATCGGTTCGCCGTGACTATCTTTGGCGATCCCCGGCAGCGTCTTGAGCGTGGGAAACAGCGACGCGTCGAATCCGCCGGTCAGTTCCGATTCTGAGCCTTTGCGCAGCACCAACACGTCCAGCGGACTGCCGCTGCTCACAAACGCGCGGTCCAGTCCGGCAATCAGCGCCATCAGGAAGATCGCGGTCGTCACGGTCAGCGCGATGCCCAGCGCCGTCATGAGGGTGAGCCCCTTGCGCAGCCTCAAGTTGCGCACGTTATAGCTGATCGGTATCGCCATAGAGTATTTCTCTCACAATTCGCTGGCTGCCTCATGTCTCGCGCGTTCTTTGCGCGAGGCGTGGGGGATTTCTTCAGCCGATATATCGCAAAGCTTCGACAATATTCATCCGCGCCGCCCGATACGCCGGGATGCATCCACTCACCAGGCCGAGAACCAGCGCTGCGGCCAGCGCCAGCAAAGCCGTGGGCGTTTTTACTTTCATGTCGAGCGGAATTCCAAGGCCGATGAACTTGTGCGTCATGGCCGTAATCACAAACGTCGCCGCCACGACCCCGAGCGCCCCACCCAGCACGGAGATGGTCACCGACTCGCTCACG
This sequence comes from Terriglobales bacterium, assembly GCA_037443605.1. Classification (GTDB taxonomy): domain Bacteria; phylum Acidobacteriota; class Terriglobia; order Terriglobales; family Acidobacteriaceae; genus Sulfotelmatobacter. Next base: position 57,168 of record JBBIOA010000011.1, on the reverse strand, counting down.
AAAATCGAGAGCACGCGGCGGCTGGTGAATCCCAGCGTTTTCAGCAGCGCGACTTCCTTGGTGCGGCTGCGCACCGACATCGCCATGGTATTCGCCGAAACCAGCATGATGGCGAACATCACCGCGCCGCAGATGCCGAGAATGAACGCCTTCACGTTGCCCAGCGACGAAACGAATCCTAACTGGAACGCCTTCTCGCTTTCACTTTTGGTCTGCAAGGGCGAATTGTGGAACATCTCGTCAATCTGCCGGGCAGCAGGCCCCACGTGGTCCGCCGAATCCACCTGCGCCGCATACCACCCCGCCTGGCCTTTAAACCATGGCACAGCCTCTTCCAGATACTTGGTGTTGTAGTAGAGCGCGTTCTGGGGCGGATCGCGACGATAGATGGCGCGGATATTCAGGTCGAGGTCGGTGGGGAAGATCGTTCCCTTAATATGAATGCGGTCGCCCAGCTTCCAGCCGAACTTCTGAGCCAGGGTAGTGTCCACCAGCGCGCCAGCGCGATCGCGCTGCCAAGCCACGAGTTCATCCGGCGAGACAAGCTTGTCCGAGGCGACTTTCAGGTATTCATCCGGGTCGGTGGCAAACTGCACAAAAAAATGTTCCGGGCGGTCGTCAATGTAGCGGCCGCCGAACCAGGTGATGGGAGCGACCGCCGTAATCCCGGGCACGTTTCGAATCTTGTCGCGATAGTAAGCCGGCAGAAAGAAAGCCAGCGACACGCGGTCGCGAATCACCAGCCGCCGCGAAGCCTCGGGCGCCACCTGATCCACGTAGAACGAGCGCCAGATGCAGATCATCATGGTCAGCAACAGCAGCGAGAAGCCGATGCTGCCCATAGTGAGCAGGCTTCGCAGCTTATTGCGAAACGTGTTGCGCACGATGAAAGTGCCGAACGTCATACACCGACCTTCTTCCTGAACCCGCGAACTCACCCAAAAAAATCATCCGATATGCCGCAGGCCTTCCACAATATTGATCTGCGACGCGTGGTACGACGGAATCGCCGAACTCACCAGGCCGACCAATCCCGCCGCCAACAAGGCGAGCGCCGCGATGCCGGGCGTCACCGCCAAGGGAAAAAAGCTCACAAATTGCTTGGAATGGGTGAGCCCATAAACCATGAGCCACCCCAAGCCGGAACCAAAAAGTCCTCCCACCAGCGACACCGCGACGGCCTCGCTGACGAAAAGTCCCAAAACGCTGTTGCGGGTGAAGCCCAGCGTCTTCAGCACGGCCACTTCACGGGTCCGTTCTCGAATCGACATGGCCATGGTGTTGGCCGAAACCAGCAAAGTGGCAAACACCACCGCGGAGCAGATGCTCAGAATGAACGCCTTCACATTGCCCATCATGGCCACGAACTCCAGTCCGAAGGCCTTCTCGCTCTCCGTCTTGGTGGGCTGCGGAGAATTGCGGAACATGTCATCCACCGTGCTGGCGATTTTGCTTACGTCCTCAGGATTATCCGACAGAATGCTGAATGTGCCCGCCTGCCCCTTGAAAAACGCGACTCCCTCTTCCACATACTTGGCATTGAAGTACACCGACTTGTTATCGGGATCCGAGTGGAAGATGCCGCGGATATTCAGCTCCAGATTGATGGGGTAGATGTTGCCCAGCAGTACGATGCGATCTCCTAATTTCCATCCATATTTCGTAGCCAGCGCGTCATCCACAATGACTCCCTGGCGATCACGCTGCCACGCCTTGATTTGATCCTCGGGCATCTTGATGTCGCGGAACGTCTGAAAGAACTCGTCCGGATCGGTGCCGAACTGAGCGAAGAAGTTTTCCGGCTTCTGATCCTTATAGATTCCGCCGAACCAGGATACCGGCACCACCGAAACCACTCCCGGAATGGCGCGGATCTTCTCGCGATAGAAACCGGGCAGCGAGAAGGTGAGCGAGACGCGGTGCCGAGTCACCAACCGCTCATTCGACTCCGGGCTTCCCTGGTCGAGATAGAAGCTGCGCCAGATGGCCATCATCAGCGTGAGCAGCAGCAGCGAAAAGGCGATGCTCAGCACGGTCAGGGTGCTGCGCCGCTTGTTGCGGAAGGCGTTCTTGGTGACGAACCGGGTCAAGGTCATGGGTGAACTCCAGGCAGAACCGGCAAACAGTCGAAACGGGTGGGAACGTCCCAGCGCCCCAAGCATAGTCGAACCTGCGGGCCTTCGACAACGGCCACCCAATCGATTTTTTCCTGTCGATTCATAACAGTTTGTTTTGAAAGATGGCCGGCCTCGAACCGCTCACTCCGCGTCGACTTCTATCTTTCCGTGAAGGGCATGCGCGAACCAGTGGAGATCGTCATTCGAGCGGGATGACAAATGTCATCCGGGAATACACATAACAAGGAAAACCGGCAAAACCCCAGAAAAGTTACGCGACGATTCTGAGGGAGTGGTGAGCGGTGGTCTTGGTCAGCGCTCCGCTGCACGGTAGGGGTTCTCGTCCGCCGATGGGCCGTAGATGGCGGGAACGGACGCCTCGTTCAGACGCATATAGACGGTCAATTGCCCGCGATGATGCGCCAGATGGCTGAAAACCGCGTCGGCGATCATGACGTGACGCGGCTTTTCGTCCAGCAGATGCTCTCCGGCAACGAATTTCCACGATGTGAGCAAGTGCGCTTCGGTCGTGCTCGACAAGGCCTCGCGGGCAGCGGCGACGGCGGCGTCCAGAGCCGCGATCAGTTCGCTGCGCTTTGACCACTCCAGCGGCTTGAACTTCGCCGCTTCCGGCGATCTCATGTCCAACTGATCCCGCTTCACCATCGAAACGATCCACGCGGGCATGGTGGCGACCAGCGCGGCCAGATAGCCGAGCGCCATGGACTTGCCGTGCGGTTTCCAGTCGTTACGGCCTTCCGGCACGCGCTCCAGGGCGAGGCGAGAGTTGTGGGCTTCGCGCTCCAGTTCCGCCAGGAACATCTCCGTCATCTTCATGGTGCTCTCCCGAACGATCGCGCTTTGAAGTCGGCGAAATCGATTCCCGGACGATAGCAGCGGTTGAGGACATTTTCTGTCCTCGATCTATGGCACAATGACGGACCATGTTGCAGACCTCAGCCCGGCTGCTTCGGTTGTTATCGTTGTTTCAGGCGCAACGGTATTGGTCCGGCGCGGAACTGGCCAGTCGTCTGGACGTCACCGGCCGTACCTTGCGCCGGGATGTCGACCGATTGCGCAGCCTGGGATACCCCGTGCATTCCACGTCAGGCACGGCGGGCGGATACCAGCTGGGAGCCGGCGCGACGCTGCCCCCGCTGCTGCTCGATGACGATGAAGCCGTGGCGGTAGCCCTGGGCTTGCGCACTTCGGCCAGCGGCAGTGTGACTGGCATTGAGGAGGCGTCGGTGCGCGCTCTGCTCAAACTGGAGCAGGTGCTGCCCACGCGCTTGCGGCGCCGAGTCGAGTCGCTGCATACCTTCATCGTGCCGCTCACGCGACAAGGGCCCACGGTCGATGCGGAGCGGCTTTCGGGGATCGCCGCGGCCTGCCGCGATCACGAATGCCTGCGCTTCGACTATCACAATCGCACTGGCTCCCCCAGCGCACGTGTGGTGGAACCGCATCGCCTGGTGCACACCGGCTATCGCTGGTACCTGGTGGCCTGGGATACGGCGCGCAGCGATTGGCGAACGTTTCGCGTCGATCGCATCGAGGGCAAGCTGAAGACTTCCACTCGCTTCCAGCCGCGCAAGCCGCCGGCCGGCGACTATGCCGCGTTCGTCTCGAAGTCCCTGGCGTCGGTGCCATACCCTTATCAAGCCCGCGTGACTCTGCACGCGCCGCTGGAGACCATCGCTAAACGCGTGCCGCCAGGATCGGGCGTGCTCGAGGCGATCGACGACCAGTCCTGCCTGCTCAGCACCGGTTGGCATTCGCTCGATGGCATGGCCATCCATCTGGCCTGGCTGGGCGTGGAGTTCGAGGTGCACGAACCCGCGGAATTGCGCGATTGCCTGAAGCGGCTGGCGGGCCGTCTGGAGCAGGCGGGGCGCTGATTTCCTGCTTACCTTGGTAACTCGAACGCCCGCATCAGCAGGACTATCCTACCCATAACGAATTCGTATTCTGGCCTCCACCTGGGCGGAACCCTGCTCGCGGAGCGGAAAGGCCGTGGCGGTACGGAGCGTAGGAACCACAATGTCGACGAAAATTGGCCCTTTTGAAGTCCTGAGTGAGCTGGCGAAATCGCCCTGCGGCGCCGTCTATAAAGCCAACGACGCCGAGGGCTCGCAGACCGTGGCCTTGAAGGTGATCCAACTCGACGTGTTCGGCGACCACTCGCAGGAAGTCGAAAAGGCGCTTCTGGCCGAGGCCGAGAGCACCAAGGTTTTGAGCAGCGTAAACATCACGCCCGTATTTGGCGCAGGCGAAATCGAAGGCAAATATTGCGCCGCCATGGAATACATCCAGGGCAACAGCATTGCCACCATGCTGGCGCGCAAGGAAGGGTTTTCCATCTGGGACCTGCTCGACATCGGCCGCCAGCTCTGCGGCGCCCTGGATCACACGGCCTCCAAGAACATCTCGCACTACAGCCTGGAGCCCGGCAAGATCATGTGCGGCTGGGACGGCACGGTGCGCATCCTGGGCTATGGTGTTTCCGCCGGCGGTAACTACGCGCATTACGTACACGAAGGCTTGCCGCTCTGCCTGCATTACATGTCGCCCGAGCAGGTGCGCGGCGAGGCTATCGACATTCGCTCCAACCTGTTCAGCCTGGGCGCGATGTTCTATGAGATGGTGACGGAGCGCAAGGCGTTCGATCGCGACGATATCGAAGGTCTGCGGCAAAGCATTCAGGAAAGCACGCCGGTCGCACCCATTCAGGTGAATCCGAAAGTGCACCCGATGCTCAGCAGCCTGATCATGAAGGCGCTGTCGAAAGATCCAGCGGAGCGCTACCCGACCGGGCGCGAGCTGCTGGACGATCTGGAGAAGTGCAAGGAATCAAAGACGCTGGCGGCCAAGAAACCGGAAGCGGGCAAGGGAACCATGGCCCCGGCGAAAGCGCAGGCGGCCGCGCAATCGAAATTCATCGCGTCGAACGCGGCCAAGCCCGCGGCGCCAAAGCCTCCGGTTGCCGCAAAGCCGGCAGCGCCGCCCTCAGGGTTGGCGAAGCCCGCCGCTCCGGCCTTGTCCGGATTGGCGCGGCCTTCGGGGCCGGCGCGTCCCGAACCAAGATTCACCCAGCCGCAGGAATCGAAGCCGCAAGCGGCTCCGGTTGCCGAGGCTCCGAAAGCCGCCGCGGCCGCGGCAAGCGCAGGAAGTTACGCGGCGCCGCCAAGCTTCTCCAACGGTGGAGAGCTGGATCTCTCGGATCAATTTTTCGCGTCCACGGTGAAGGCGACGATTGCGTCCGCGGAAGCTCCCTCGGCGCGAATGTCGGCCGCCTCGGCGGAACCCGAAGTCGCGGAGCCGCCCAAATTCGGCAGCTTCGATTCTCAAAGCGATTCGTTTGGCAGCCAGTTTGGCTCGGGAACTATCGAACTGGAGCCCGCGGAAGAGGCTCCCAAGTTTGCCGTCGATCCCATGATGGCTGAAGGCGGCGCAGCCAAGGGCGGCAGCGTCAGCTTCTCGGAAATGACGGAACTGCCTCCGCTCAAGGAAGTGTACGTGGCACCGCCGCCATCCGCGCCAACCATGGAGGAGGCAGCGCCAGCCGTGCCCAGAGCCACGATGTACGACGGCAGCGATCCTGCGAAAAAGGAAGAAAAGCCTAAGATTCAGCCGCGCGAGGTGGCCGAGAAGGCGATCAAGGAAATCAAAGGCGTACCGCCGAAGCTGATGGCCTACGCCATTGGCGGCGCGCTGGCGCTGATCCTGGCCATCGGCGTGGGCGTCACCTTTTATATTCACGGCCAGAACGACGACGACACCACCACGGCGCGACCGGCTGCGACCGAGCCAGCTCCCGCGCCCGAGGTGGAAAGCCACCCCGCGCCGGCGAAGGAAGTTACCCAGGAGGCCCCGAAGGCGGAAGAGATCGACCCGGCCCCGGTGGCAACCCCGAAGTCGCATACGGCTCCGCGCAAGAAGACGGCGGCCGCGCCGGTCGTGATCCCCGGCCAGCTCTCGATCGATTCCACGCCGCAAGGTGCGCAGGTGCAGATCGACGGCCACACCGCGGCCAATTGGATTACGCCTCTCAATCTCACCAATCTTGGGCCTGGGCAGCATGCCATCGTGGTCAGCAAGCCGGGATACTCAACCGACTCGCGCACGGTGGAGATCGCTTCCGGAGCAAAAGTCACGACGGTGGCGCATCTTTCGCAGCTCATGGCGACGTTGATCGTGAAGAGCGATCCGCCGGGAGCCGGCATCTTCATCGATGGCCGCGATGCCGGCGCGAAAACGCCCGCGCAGGTCAGCGTGGACAAGGGCCAGCACGTGGTCCTGGTGCGCATGATGGGCTACATCGACGAGACTATGAACGCGCAGTTCGTGCTGGGCCAGACGTTCAACTTCGCGCCCACGCTGCGCGCGCTGGGCAATACCGACAACATCAAGACCGTCGGCAAGATGTCAAAGTTGTTCGGCGGCAAGGGAGCGGCTGCGGGTCAGGCGACGCTCTCGATTCGTACCCAGCCCAAGGGGGCGCAGGTGGCGATCAACCAGCACATCATGGATAAAAACTCGCCCCTCGATGTCGCGCTCGATCCCGGCAACTACGTGATCGACATCACCTTGACGGGATACCAAACCATCCACAAAGTCATCACCGCCGATAAGGGCGGCAAGGTGGTGGTGGATGAAGTCATGCAGCGGGAGTAGGGCGGGTTTCCACCACGGAGACGCGGAGGCGGACGAGTGCCGATGCGTTGTTCTGGGAGTAGGGTCGGTTGTTAGTGCGTGAGTTTCTTTCGCCCCTCGGGGCTGGTCAATCCTCCTGATCTTTCTTCCCACGCCTTGCGGCGTGGGCCTGCATTCTTCTACTATCCTTCGGTCAACGGGACCTTGCAACAGGATGGCTCTGAGGTTTCATCCTGCAGCAACCAAAGCACCGACCTGACGGCCGAGTGTGAACAGAGCTATGCGTTCAGCACTGCCAACGGTCCCCTGGCGTTCGCGATTCTTAGCTCGGGCTACATCTACAGCGATCTTTGGGGCACGAATGACAACATCATCGACACCGAGGCAAACGCCACGATCGGCGCCCCGGATATCTCTTCTGTTTCGCCAACGTACGTTTTTGTGGGCACCAACGGCACGCTGACCTTCGGCGGACAGAGCTTTGTGAATCCATTCGGAGGAAGCTCGACTACGATTGATGTATCCGGAGGAACGGGGCTGACCGTTTCTTCGGTCAGCGTGAGCGAAACCTCAGCAACCGCCGATTACAGTGCGAGCCTCACGGCGTCCACCGGGCAGTGGCGTTTGGGCATGAGCTATTTTCTGGGAAGCACAATTCTTCAGGGTGTTACCAATTTGCAGGTGGGCGACCCGCCGCCCACGATTACCTCGATTAGTCCGAGTTCTTGGCCCGCGGGTGCGACCACAACGGTTACGATCACGGGGTCAGGGTTTGGCTCGAATCCACAACTGAGTGTGAGTGGCACCGGCGTAACAGCAACAATGACAAGCCATAGCGATATGGGAGGACCGGGCGGCGCTACAATCGTTGCTAACGTGATTGTGTCGGGCTGTGCTCCCGCAGGTAGTACCAGCATCACACTTACTTCTACGGGATACAACGGAGCTGGGTTTGTGGCGGCTTATTCGGGAGAACCATCGAGTGTCGTGAGCTCGGCGACCGTACTCCCGGCGCCGGCAGCGGCTGCCAGCGTACTGTTTTATGGCACAAACGTCGCTGGCAAGGCGACAAATGTGGTTGTCGGCCAGCAAATCAGCCTGACGAGCCAAGCACCGACCCAGGCGTGCATGACAATCGCCAGCCAGAAGTGGTCGTCGCCGCCGGGGAATGCCGTTGGAGGTTTTACTGCCCAGGCTATCCCGCCCCTCGTCACGGTTTCAGCAGTGCCGTCCAACACCACGTCCTCAAGCTATGGCCCTTTATATTGGATCACAGGCGGCACATTGAGTATGACTTATCAGTATACCCTCGCAAACGGTCAAGAGTCCGGTCTCTACGGCAACGTTCAACGTCGCCGGGCTTAGCTCGCTGAAAGTGTACACTTGCGGGGGAAGCGGTATTGGTGCTGGAGGGTGCACTGCGAACGGACCTCTCGGCAGTGTAGCGATTATTACTGGACCAAAGCTTGCATTGGGTGGGTCAGCCAGTAATATTGGGATCGAGTTCACGGCGTCAGCGACAGCCCCTTCGGGCAACTTTTGGTGGGTCCAGGAGATCTCCGGGGATACGCAGACACTTACTCCCGCCAATGGCGGTGCAGTCAAAACCTGCTACCCGCCTGAGATTCCGACACCTGGTGTCTTTCCCGGACTCGACACTCAATACCCCTACGCGACAGTGGCGGCGACGAACGACAGTCCTTTCATGGGATTGAGCAATACGTACACGAAGGAGAGCCGCACATTCTCTGCACAAATGTACCTGATGTGGGTTCCGACTGCAGCAACCGGCTGCAGCGGGAGCAGTTGCACGATTCCAGTTCCGCTTGGGTCGGTGCAGTGGAGCTTTACGGCTGCCGCTTCACTCACGAATTCAGCGAGTAACACTTGGACAGTTACCTCGGGAAGCGGAAGGGCGGCATCGTTCGTTGCTAACGCTTCTTATCCCACATGGATTAGCTTCGTTTCGTATCAAGGGGGTCTGACTTGCCACTAAGCGAGCGTATTGGAGGATTCATGAGAGTGCTAGTCATAACTGTTTGTATTGCGTGTTCCCTGCTACCGATGGGAAGCGGACTTGCGTCGACCTCTTCGCCGTTAATGCTGCACCTTGGTGCTCCACATGAAGTAAGCAGGGGATCGGAGGTCAGGGTCGAGGTGACGCTCACGAACAATTCGAATCGCGTCATCGCGCTGGAGCTTACGAGTCCCTTCTGCGATTACGAAGTAGAAGTTCGTGATAGCAGCGGCGGTTTGGTTCCCGATACCGATTTCAAAAAGTCCACGGATTGTGAACACAGGATGTCGACGGGACGCGACATCATAACCCAACTGAAGCCGCATGAATCCCAGAAGGACTCGATTCCGATAAGCGCGTTCAGCGACATGTCGAAGCCTGGGAAATACTCGGTGATGGTCACTTGGCAAGCGCCAAAGGAACTCGGCAGCGTTGCTGTCAAATCGAACGCTGTTACGATCACGGTTACGCCTTGATCCCGACCGAGGATGGGGGCAAAAAACAGAAAGGGCGGACCGTGCCGGTCCGCCCCTTACTGCTGAGCTTTTGAGAAGTTGTTAGTGAGGTAGCTGGAAGTTGACCGTGACTTGCGTCTGAATCTCGACGGGCTGGCCGTTGAGCAGATACGGTTTGTACTTCCACTGCTTGACGGCGTCGGCGGCGGCCTTGGTCAGGAGCGGCGGGCCGCTGACGATCTTGACGGCTGAGATATTGCCCGAAGCCGAGATGGTGGCCGTCAGCTCGACGGTGCCCTCAGCGTGCATGGCGAGCGCGTTCTGCGGATATTGCGGCTGCACTTTCTTGATCAGCAATCCACGCGACACGCCCTGCGAAATGTTCAGGGTCTGGAGCACCGGCTTGGGTGCGTTGCCGTTGTGTCCGACCAGATCCGGCATGGGTGCGCCAGCCGGAGCGATGCCCATCATGCTGGGCGCGGGTGCGTCGACGGGAGCCGGTTGCGATTGCGCCGGGACTTTGCCGCCCTTCAGGATCCGGGCGGCCGGCGCACTGGCGGCAGCCGTGGACTTGCTGGATGCCGAAGATTTCGACGGAGCTGGCGCCGGGGCGGACTCTTCCTCGTCCGGCGATGCGGCATCGTTGGTCGCCTTGCTGGCAGCTTTCGCGGTATCGACCGGCTGAGCGGCGGGCTGCGTGTTGGAAGCAGAAGAAGCCGGCGCAGCCGGTGCCGGGGTCGAAACTGACGGCGCAGCCGATGGTGCGGTGGCTGCGGGCTGGGTGACTGGCTTCGAGACCGGAGCGCTCACCGGCGCAGACGACGCGGGGGTGGCGGCGCTGCGTCCCTGGAAGTAGCTCCATCCGAAGTAAGCAGCGATGGCCAGAACCGCAACTGCGCCGATCATCAGGAAAATCTTTTTGCTGCCGCTGGATTCCTGGGCGGATTCGGATCCGCCATAGGAGAACGAGGGCGCCGCCGGCTGATACGACGATTCGCTGGCCGCGGGCTCGGTAACCGGCTTTTCGAACAGGCTCTCGGCATCGATCGCAGGAGGTGCTTGCACTTCGGGTGCGGGAGCCGGTTCTGCAACAGGCGCGGGCTCGGCCTCGCGAGCTGGAGCGGGAGCGCTGGCGGCGCCGCTGGAGGCGATCACCGGAGCGACAGGCGCTGCCGGCTTGGCGAGCGCCGGAGGTTTCGCGGCAACGGGCGCAACCGGTGCGGAAGCGGCAATAGCGGGCGCTCCGCCGATGGCGGGAATCTCTGGAATCTTGGGTTCAGGCTTCGCAGCGGGCTTTACGGGAGCCGCGCTCGCGGCCACTGCTGGACGGCCGACCGCAGGCTTGGCTGCGGGAACGGCTGGACGCGCGGTCGTTGTGGCTGCCGGCCTGGCGGCTGCGGGAACGGCCGGTTTCGGCGCCGCGGGCCTGGGCGCCGCGGGAGCGCTCGGCGCTGGAGCTGGTGCGCCGGGCGCCGGCGCCGCGGGCTTGGATGCTTCTGCCTTCGCGGGCTCGCCCTTGCGCAACAGGCCGCGGGCTACGCGCAATGTCCCTTTCGATTGCTCAATATTGATGGGTTTGGTCAGGACGAGGTTGGCGCCGATGCGGAACGCTTTTGCGACCCCGGCCTGACCTTCCACTACCGCCACCGCAAGCGACGCCTGGTTTGACGTCGAATTTCGCGCGCTCTTGAACAACAATGCAGCGTTCTGTTCGTTATCGCAGTCCACTACAACGGCGTCGAAATGTTCGCCCATCAGCTTTTTGACCGCAGCGAAGGGCTCAGCGCAGGGCTCGACGGTAAACTCTAATTCGCTCAGCACCTGGGTTACGGTGCGGGCGACCTTTTCGTCGGGACAAAAGAGAAGAGCTCGGTAAGACATACCAAGGCCATCGTAGGTACACGCGTAAGGGGCGGCAAGTTACGGGGGTAATTAGGAGGGAGTTCTCGGTTCTCAGTTCTCAGTTCTCAGCTTTCAGCTCTCAGCTCTCAGCTTTCAGCTCTCAGCTCTCAGCTCTCAGCTCTCAGCTCTCAGCTCTCAGCTCTCAGCTCTCAGCGAGATGCGGCAGCAAATCACTCGGATGCATTTCAATTTGGGAATGACGACGCGAAATACTTCCATTCCGTACGCTCGTGCACAGACTCACAGGACCGCTCTGTGGCACCGTGCGCCGAGGAGGACGTTATGGGCGAATCGTATAGGGACCTCATTGCGTGGCGAAAGTCGATGTGTTTCGTCACAGGAATCTCAAGCAACTCGGGTTTTCCCGAAGGACGAACTGTACGGGCTGACCAACCAACTAAGGAGAGCCGCGGTTTCGGTTCCCAGCAACATTGCGGAGGGGCAGGCGCGTTTTTCCACAAAGGAGTTCCATCACTTTTTGAGCCACTCCCGGGGTTCGCTGGTGGAGATTGAGACACAGCTCATCATCGCCAGGAGTCTTGGGTATTTGACGGCAACGCAGACGCGATGCCTGCTTGAGCAGGCGGCTGAACTCGGTCGGATCATGAACGGCTTGATCGCCTCCATCAAACGATCGGCGTAAAAACGGTGACGGCGAAAAGGACCAGAAGTAGCCTTTTCTGAGAACTGAGAACTGAGAACTGAGAACTGAGAACTGGATACAATTCCGCATGCGCGTGCCGCTTTGGCTGAAGATTGGCTGGACTGTCTGGCTGCTGGTGTGGGCGCCGGTGTATTGGAGGCAGTATGGGGCGCAGAACTTTCTGTTCTTTTGCGATATCGGCAACGTGCTGATCGGGATCGGGCTGTGGCTGGAGAGTTCGCTGATCGTTTCCTGGGTGGCGAGCGGGCTGCTGCTGTTTCAGACGCTGTACACCATCGATTTGGCGGGGGCGATCGTCTCGGGACGGCACGTGATCGGCGGGACGGAGTATATGTTCGATCCGGGACTGCCGTTATACATCCGGCTGCTCAGCCTGTTTCACGTGGTGACTCCGCCGCTGTTGCTATGGGCGATCTGGCGGCTGGGGTACGACCGGCGCGGCTGGAAGATGCAGACGCTGATGGCATGGGTGGTGGTGCCGATCAACTATTTCTGGCGACCCGAGTTTGACGTGAACTGGGCGCGCGGGCCGTTCTTTCAGGAGCAGCATGCGATGCCGGGGTGGGTGTACTTGCTGGGATATTTGATTCTGGTGCCAGCGTGCGCGTACTTCCCGACGCATTTGCTTCTTACGTGGCTGAGCCGGCGCTGGGGCTCTGGCAGCGGTGGAGAGATGCCGCAGAAATAGGCGACGCGAGGCTCTATTTTCCGCTCGTGTCTTTGCGGATCGCGGATTCGGGAGCCGGGTATTGAATCGAGCCCTTGAAGGCCGATACGTCGTCGGGGTGGTGATCGGGGAAGGGCAGCTTCTTCTCGTCTCGCAATTGCGCAATCTTGTGTGCGGCGCTTTCGGCTTTTTCCTTTTCCAACCCCGAGTCGCGGCTTAGATAGAGCGTTTGCGAGGGCAGGGCCAGTCCGCTTCCCGAGTCTTCCATGATGTCCATCATGCGCAGCAGGAGGTCTTCGCGCACGGCGGCGAATTCGTTGAAATCCTTGGTCAGAATGTAGCAGAAGACTTCCACCGCGAGAGATGTGCCGGAAATGTCGATGAGGCGCACGCGAACGGACTTGGTCTCGATCTTGGGATGGCTGTACAGCATCTTGCGAACTTCCGAGGTGAGGAAGCGGACGTGATCGGCCTGACTCTCGAGACGCAGGCCGAGCGTGGTCTTCAGAAGGAGTTTTTCGCGGCGGCTGAGATTTTCGACGTTGACGCTGGCGACCGTGCCGTTGGGGATGGCGAGCAGGGTGCGCTCGTCGGTGCGGAGGCGGGTGGAGCGCAGGCCGATGTCTTCGACGGTGCCGGTGCGGTCGCCGATGCGGCAGACGTCGCCGACGCGGAGGACTTCGTCCCCGAGAATGGAAACGCCGCCGAAGAGATTCTCGATGGTCTTCTGGGCGCCGAAGCCGATGGCCAGTCCGCCGATGCCCACGCCGGCCAGGGCGGTACTCAGGTTGAATCCGAGGCTGCCGAGTATGGCGAATATGCCGGCCAAGAAGATGACAGCTTTCAGGATGCGCTCGCCCAGCAGCATGAGTGAGCCGGTTCCGGCGTGGCCCATGGCGAGGGCGCGATTGCGGACGCGGCGCAGCGACCAGCGCACGAAGCGCCAGACGATCCAGGTGGCGCTGGTGATGAGCGCGACGGAAGTGATCTGGTAGTAGTAGTGACGCGGCAGCAATGCGATTCCGAGATCGCGCGCGAAGATCTGGTGCGCGAGCGTGCCCACCAGCATCCATGCCGGGCCGGAGACGGAGCGCCAGTTGGCGATATCGACGTGGCCGCGGCGCTTGGCCCACCAGCGCACGGGGATTTCCCCGAGCACCACGATGAGCCATCCCAGTCCGGCGGCGACCGGCAAGGCCAGCAGCAAAGCGAGCCATTGCCAGAGCGGCATGCCGCCGAAGGAATGCTTTACCAGTACTGTGGGCAGTTTGCTTTCGACCTGGCGCGCTTCCACCTGGTCGTAGAGTTCGGGAACTTTCGCCAGAGTGTCGGAGGCGATGAGCCAGATTTTGCCGGCGTTGGGATCGGTTACCCGGACGAGATCAAGATCAACTTCGATGTCGCCGGAAGACATGGTGCCGATCTTCTGGCGACCCAGCGGTTCGCCTTCCTGCGGCGTGCCTTCGGGCTGTGTGCTCACGCGACTCAGCGGGCAGGCGCAGGCGCGGTTCATCACCACGTTGAGCTGGTTCGCGAGTTCGTCGCCTTCGGACTGGCGGCGCGCGGCGCTCATCTGCAGGTATTGCGCGGCGATGCTGTAGTTGCCGGACTGCGCGGCCTGGAGAAATCCGAGGATTGAGCTGGAAGGTGTGCCGCGATTCAGGGGATCGGTGGAAGATGTGCCGGTTGCGGGAGCAGGCGATTGCAGGAGGTTGGTGAGGGCGGATTGCGCAGGGGCGAGCGCGCGAAGGAGAAAAAATGCAAAGACTACTCGCAGAAATACGTGATGGAAATTCCTGGCGAAGCCGCGGGTGATCCTGAGGTTCATGAGGTCCTTCGCTTCGCTCAGGATGACAGTGTGTAACTTTTGAATTGTCATCAGCGTCTGCTCAGGGCTTTCATCCCCGCTTGGGGCGGTAGAGATCGGTGCTGGTGCCGAAGAAAACTTCGGCGGACTGCATGATCGTTTCCGACAAAGTTGGATGCGGATGAATGGTGGCGGCGAGGTCGTGCGCCAGTGCCGCCATTTCGATGGCGAGCACGCCTTCGGCGATGAGTTCGCCAGCGCCCGCGCCGACGATGCCTACGCCAAGCACACGCTCGGTCTGCGGATCGATGAGGAGCTTGGTCATACCCTCGAAGCGATCGAGGGTGATCGCGCGGCCGGAAGCGGCCCAGGGAAACTTGGCGACCTTCACCTCGCGATTATCTTTTTGCGCTTGCGTCTCGGTCAGGCCCGCCCAGGCAACCTCGGGATCGGTGAAGACTACCGCCGGAATGGCGTTGGGCTCGAAAGCGACCTTGTGTCCGGCGATGGCTTCAACGGCGGTGCGGCCTTCGTGCGACGCTTTGTGCGCGAGCATGGGTTCGCCGACGACGTCGCCGATGGCGTAGATCGTTGGATCGTTGGTCTGGAGTTGCTGGTTGACCTGGATGAATCCCTTGGGGCCGACTTGTACTTGCGTTTTGTCGAGGCCGGAGATTTCCGAGTTCGGCCTGCGGCCGACGGAGACGAGGACGCGGTCGAAAACCTTTTCCTGGGTGGTGCCGTCTTGGGCTTTCAGCGTAGCGCGGATCGAGTTGCCTTCATCTTTGACGGCGGCGACGGTGGTGTTGAGCAGGATCGAGTCGAACAGTTTTTCGAGACGCTTGTGCAATGGGAGGACGAGATCGCGGTCGGCGCCGGGGAGCAGGCCGGGCAGCATTTCGACGACAGTCACGCGCGTGCCGAGCGCGGCGTAGACGGAGCCGAGCTCGAGGCCAATGTAGCCGCCGCCGACCACGAGCAGAGTGCCGGGAATGTCTTCCAGGTTCAGGCCGCCAGTGGAATCCATCATGCGCGGCGTGTCGAGCTTCAGCGTGGGCACGACCGCGGGGCGGGAGCCGGTGGCGATGATGATGCGATCGAACGAGAGCGATTCCTGCGAGCCGTCCGCTTTTGTGACGCTGAGCGTGGTGGAATTCTCGAACGCGGCGCGGCCTTGCACGTAGTGAACCTTGCGCTGCTTGGAAAGAATGCCCAGACCGCCAGTGAGTTTCTTCACTACTCCTTCTTTGAAGGAGCGCAGGCGGGCGAGGTCGATCTTCGGCGCGGCAAACTCGATGCCCCAATTCTTGGCCTGCTCGGATTCCTCGATCAGCTTCGCGACATGCAGAAGCGCTTTCGACGGAATACAGCCGCGGTAGAGGCAAACGCCGCCCGGGTTGACTTCCGGATCGATGAGGGTGACCGACATGCCGAGATCGGCGGCGAGGAATGCAGCGGCGTAGCCTCCGGGGCCGGCGCCGATGACTGCGATGCGAAGAGATGAGGTATCAGACATGTGTGAGAGCAGGTTTCAAAGTATCAAAGTTTCAAGGTTTCAAAGTTGAATCGTCTGAGCATCAAGGTCTTTGAAACTTTGCAACCTTGAAACTTTGAAACCTTCACGGCGCGCCGCTAGCCCTGCACCGATAACAAGAACGGCTGCTCGAAGGCTTCGGCGATCCAGCGCAGGAAGCGGGCGGCGTCGGCGCCGTCGATCAGGCGATGGTCGTAGGAGAGCGAGAGCGGGAGAATCAGCCGCGGCTCGAATTTGCCCGTCTCCTTCGATCCGATCCATTCCGGTTCCATGCGCGAACGCGAGAGGCCGAGAATCGCGACCTCGGGATGATTGACGATGGGCGTGAAGCCGACGCCGCCAATGCCTCCGAGATTCGTGATGGTGAAGGTGCCGCCTTCCATGTCGGCGGGCGTGAGTTTCTTGTCGCGCGCTTTCTTTGAGAGCTGCGAGAGCTCGACGGCGAGCTCGACGATATTCTTCTTGTCGACGTCGCGGATGACAGGCACGAGCAGTCCGCGATCGGTGTCGGTGGCGACGCCGATGCTGATGAACTGCTTGTAGACGATCTCTTCTTTTTCAACGTCGATGGAGGCGTTGAACTGCGGGAAAACTTTCAGGGCGGCGGCGCAGACTTTGAGCGCAATGGCGGTGACGGTCATCTTGCCGCCGGCTTCTTCGGCCTTGGGCGCGAAGCGGGCGCGGAGTTGCTCGAGTTCGGTGATGTCGGCGCGATCGTGCTGCGTGACGTGAGGAATGGTCACCCACGATTCGGCGAGATGTTCGGCGGTCTTGCGGCGGACACCGCGCATGGAAACGCGTTCGACCTTGCCCCACTTGGCGAAGTCGGGAAGCTGAGGCTGGATGAATCCGGCGCGGGGCGCGGCCTGAGCGGCAACCGCGGCCTGCAGCATGGCTTTGGCGTGCGCTTTGACGTCGTCCTCGCTAATGCGTCCGCCGGGGCCGGTGCCCTTAACTTCATAGATATCGACGCCGATCTCGCGGGCGAGGCGGCGCACATGCGGCGCGGCGGGGATCGGCTGACGATGTTCGGTGCCGGCAACTTTGCCGAGTTGTACCGGCATGCTGAAGACTTGAGGTGCGAGTTTCGGCTGATCGGGCGGCAGTGCCTGTTCTTCGGTCTTGCCTTCGGCGCGGATGGCGGCCTGGAAAGCGAGACGCGCGCCGTGCTGTCCGGAAACATGCTCCACGGGAGCAGTGCGCGGACGAGGGGCTTCGGCTTGAGCCGGGGCTCCGCCTTCGAGTGTGAAGATCACTTGTCCGACTTTGATCTTTTCGCCTTCTTTGACCTTGATGTCTTTGACGACGCCGCTGACCGAAGACGGGACTTCGACGACGGCTTTGTCGGTTTCCAGTTCCATCACCGGCTGGCCTTCGGAGACCCTGGAGCCGGGGGAAATCATCAGGCGGACGAGGTCGCCTTGAGAAATGTTCTCGCCCAGTTCGGGAAGCTTGAATTCGCTGGTGCCGGAGGAAGGCGGCGCAGTCTTGGTGGCCGTGGGGGCTTGTACTGCAGGTGCTGTCGGGGCAGGCGCCGGAGTGGGCGGCGCGGCGGGCTTAGCGGGGGCGGATGGGTTCGCCGCAGCGACAGTTTCAGCGCCGTCGACGGTGAAGATCACCTGGCCGACCTTGATCTTGTCGCCTTCTTTGACGCGAATCTCCTGTACTTTGCCGCTGACCGACGAGGGGACTTCGACCACGGCCTTGTCGGTCTCCAGTTCCATGACCGATTGGCCGGCACTGACGGAAGCGCCGGGAGCGACCATGAGGCGCACTAGATCGCCCTGCGAAATGTTTTCTCCCAGCTCGGGAAGCTTGAATTCAATCACCGCGTTGGTTCCTCTTCCTACCCTTAGATGTCAGCGTGGGTGTCGTCCCTACGGGACTCGCCATGCCATTCCGCTTTGACCCGGTACTGCCGTGCCGGGCTTTCCTATGCCGCCCTTAGGGCTAATTGCGGGCGCTGGCTATCGCACTCCCCATCGAATTCGGGGCAACGCCCACTAGCTTACCGCCGGATTGGCTTTGTCCGGGTTGATGCCGAGTTCCTGGATGGCGCGCTTGACCACCTCAGCGCCCACCTTCTTTTCGCGGACGAGCGCGCCGAGCGTTGCCAGCACAATGTGCTTGGCGTCGACTTCAAAGAAGTCGCGGAGCGCAGCGCGGCTTTCGCTGCGGCCGAAGCCATCGGTTCCGAGCGAGACCAGTTGACCGGGCACCCACTTGCCCAGGCTCTCGGGCAGAACTTTCATGTAGTCCGAAGCGGCGATGAACGGGCCCTGCGCTTCTTTCAGCGTCTGCGTGACGTAGGGAACCCTGGCTGGTTCGGCGGGATGCAGCATGTTCCAGCGCTCGCAGTCGTTGGCGTTGCGGTAGAGCTCCTTGTAGCTGGTCACGCTCCACACGTCGGCGGCCACGCCGTATTTTTCTTCCAGAATTTGCTGCGCCTTAAGCACTTCGAACATGATGGAACCGCTGCCGAGCAATTGCGCGCGCAGCTTGGGGTCTTTCTTTTCGGAAGTCTTGAAGCGATATAGGCCCTTGAGCACGCCGGCGCGGACATTGCTATTGCCCGGCATTTCCGGCATGGGCAGGGGCTCGTTGCCGACAGTCAGGTAGTAGAAGATCGACTCCTGATCGACGTACATGCGCTTGATGCCGTCTTGAATGATGATGGCGATTTCGTAAGCGAATGCGGGATCGTAGGCCATCAAGTTGGGCACGGGCAGGGCGAGCACGTGGCTGTGGCCATCCTGGTGCTGCAAGCCTTCGCCGGCGAGCGTGGTGCGCCCGGCGGTGCCGCCGACGAGGAATCCGCGACAACGCATGTCGGCTGCGGCCCAGATCAGGTCGCCGATGCGCTGGAAGCCGAACATCGAATAATAGATGAAGAAGGGAATCGTGTTGATGCCGTGGTTGGCGTAGGCGCAACCGGCGGCGATCAGCGAACACATTGATCCGGATTCGGTGATGCCTTCTTCCAGAATCTGCCCGTTCTTGGCTTCCTTGTAGTAGAGCAGCGTGTCCATGTCGACCGGCTCGTAGTTCTGGCCGACGCTGGAGTAAATGCCTACCTGGCGGAAGAGAGCTTCCATGCCGAAGGTGCGGGCTTCGTCGGGGACGATGGGCACAATGTACTTGCCGAGTTCCGGATCGCGCAGCATCTTTGCCAGAAGCCGGACAAACACCATGGTGGTGGAAACTTCGCGGCCTTCGGTTCCCTTGTTGAATTCGTCGAAGACGGAATCGGGGAACGGCTTCATCGGCGTCGCGCGCAGTTTTCGCTGCGGCATGTACCCGCCGAGTTGCTGCCGGCGCTCCTGCATGTATTTGATTTCGGCGCTGTCGTCGGCCGGACGATAGAACGGGGCCTCGTGCAGTTCGTCGTCAGGGATGGGAATGCCGAAGCGCGAGCGGAACATTTCCAGCTCAGCTTCGTTCAGCTTTTTCTGCTGGTGGGTGATGTTTTTGCCTTCACCGGCTTCGCCCAGGCCGTAACCCTTGATGGTCTTGGCAAGGACGATGGTGGGCTGGCCCGTGTGATCGACGGCGGCGCGGAAGGCAGCGTGAACTTTGATGGGATCGTGTCCGCCAAGCCGCATGCGGGCGAGTTGCTCGTCGGAGAGATGTTCGACCATCTTCAGCAGGCGAGGATCAGTGCCGAAAAGGTTCTGGCGGAAGTATGCGCCGCTTTCGACGAAATATTTCTGGTACTGGCCGTCGCTGACTTCGCCGAGGCGCTTGACCAGCAGGCCATCGCGATCGTTCTGGATGAGCTGATCCCAGTCCGAGCCCCAGATGCATTTGACGACGTTCCATCCAGCGCCGCGGAAGATGGCTTCCAGTTCCTGAATGATCTTGCCGTTGCCGCGCACCGGGCCGTCGAGTCGCTGCAGGTTGCAGTTGACCACGAAGATCAGGTTGTCGAGCTTTTCGCGCGACGCGAGCGTGATGGAGCCAAGCGACTCGGGCTCATCCATTTCGCCGTCGCCGAGGAAGGCCCAGACTTTACCGCCGGTGGAAGTCTTCAGACCGCGGTTCTCGAGATATTTGATGAAACGTGCGTGGTAGATGGCCTGGATCGGACCGAGTCCCATGGAGACTGTGGGGAACTCCCAGAAGTCGGGCATGAGCCAGGGGTGTGGGTAGGAGCAGAGGCCGCCGCCGGGCTTGAGTTCGCGGCGGAAGTTTTGCAGCTTCTCTTTGGAGATGCGGCCTTCCAGATACGCGCGGGAGTAAATGCCGGGAGCGGCGTGGCCCTGGAAGTAGACGATATCGCGGTCGCCGGTTTCGGTTTGGGCGCGGAAAAAGTGGTTGAAGGCGACTTCGTAGAGCGTGGCGGCCGAGGCGAAGGTGGAAATGTGTCCGCCAATGCCTTCCTGAATCTTGTTGGCGCGGACGACCATGGCCAAGGCGTTCCAGCGGACCAGGCTCTTGATGCGGCGTTCCATTTCCTGGCTGCCAGGGAACGGGGGCTGCTGCCTGGAGGGGATTGTGTTCTGGTAAGGGGTGGTGGCCGTGAAAGGCAGATTGATGCCGCCTTCGCGGCGGGCATGCAGAGCCAGTTGCTGCAGCAGGCGGCCGGCACGATTGGGGCCACCTTTTTCGAGAACGTAGTCGAGGGAATCGACCCATTCCCTTGTTTCTAATACTTCCAGGCCATCGGTTTCGGTCTGAGACACTTATGGATTCTCCCCACGAGGAATGCGCAATAGTCCATCATAATGGATACGACGGGTTTTTGGCGGGCAAAGGCTTTCACCACGGGGGCACAGAGGAACACAGGGGGTAAGTCGCCGGCTGATTTAGAATGGCGCTGCCGGGGAGAGTGCGGAATGCTGCGATTGCTCGTTATTTTGTTGCTGATACTCGTCGCGGGGGTGTTGTTGGTGCCGAGGTTGCTCTCGCGGTCGGCGGTGCCGGCGGAGGGAACGGCGGCGCCGGAGTTCGCCCTGCCCTCGCAGGATGGTTCGACCGTGAGCCTGAAGGATTATCGCGGGAAGTGGGTCGTCCTCTACTTCTATCCGAAAGATCAGACTCCGGGTTGAACGCGGGAAGCCCACCAGTTTTCGGTGGATCAGGCGAAGTATGCGGAGCGGAATGCGGTGGTGCTGGGAGTGAGCGGGGATTCCGTCGGTTCGCACAAGGATTTCTGCACGAAGGCGGGGATTAACTTCAAGCTTCTGTCGGACGCGAGCCACAAAGTCATGAATGCCTACGGATCGCTCACCAATCTCGGCGTGGCGAAGTTCGCGGCGCGGCACACGTTTCTGATCGATCCCTCGGGCAAGATCGCGAAGGTGTATACCAGCGTGGATATCGCCAAGCATAGCGCGGAAGTGCTGGCGGAGCTGGATGCGCTAGAAAGCCATCCGTAGAGACGTTGCTGGCAACGTCTCTGTCGGCGGCGAGGCCGGCTCGTGGTCCTTAGGCGATGTCGGCAGGGAAGTAGCATGCTACGCCTCTACGATACGGATACATCAATGGCGACCGCAGCTAGCGATGACGTGAGCAAAGCTTCGACCCCGCAGTCGTACCGCTTTCCGCCTGGACTCCAGCGAAATCTGCTCTGGTTCGCGTTTCGTAAGTTTCGTCCGGCGAATCCCATTCTGCTGTTTCAGCACCTGGCTGACACCTACGGAGACATCGTTCACTACAAGCTCGCCTGGAATCACATTCTGTTCCTGAATCATCCCGACTACATTCGCGAAGTGCTGGTGGTACAGAACGACAACTTTGTGAAAGAGCGGACGGTGCAGCGCACCAGGATGCTGCTGGGCAAGGGCATGATCACGGCCGAGGGCGCGGAGCATCGGGCGCAGCGGCAGGTAGCGCAACCGGCGTTTCATCGCCAGCGGATTCCAGCCTACGCCGAGACTATGGTGCGCGAGGCGGAGCGCATGCGCGGCAGTTGGCGGGACGGCGAAGAGCGCGATATCGCCCGGGACATGATGCATCTCACGCTGAACGTGGTGGCGGAGACGCTGTTTGCGACCGACTTGCGCGAAGAGGTGCACGAGCTGGCCGACGCCATCAACCGCATCATGGGGCTCTACAACTTTCTGGTGATCCTGCCGGCGGCGGAGTGGCTGGTGCATGTGCGTCCGCCGGGGCTGGCCGCATTTGCGCGGGCGCGCAAACGCATTGATGCCGTCGTTTATCGCATGATTGCCGCGCACCGCGAGCGGCATTCCGACCAGGGCAGCCTGCTCGACATGATGCTGGCCGCGTCACCGGACCAGGGCCAAGAGGCAGAACAAGCGCTGCGCGATCAGGTCATCACCATCTTTCTTGCGGGCTACGAGACGGTGGCGAACGCGCTGGCGTGGACGTGGTATCTGCTGTCGCAGAATCCGGAGTGCGAGCGTGGCTTTCATGAAGAGATCGATCGCGAACTGCAGGGACGGCTGCCCGGCGTCTCGGACGTGCCGCGGCTGCGCTATACCGAAATGGTGCTCGCCGAGTCGATGCGGCTCTACCCGCCGGCGTGGGCGATGGGACGGCAGGCCCTTCGCGACTTTCGCCTGGGAGACTACTATCTTCCGGCTAAAACCACGGTGCTCATCAGCCAATTCGTTTTGCAGCGCGATGCGCGTTTCTTCCCCGACCCCTTGCGGTTCAATCCGGAACGATTTACTCCGGAAGCCAAGGCGCGGAGGGCGAAGTTCACCTATGTGCCGTTTGGGGCGGGAGCGCGGCAGTGCATTGGCGAATCGTTTGCGTGGATGGAGGGAGTGCTGCTGCTGGCGACGATTGGGCAACGCTGGAAATTGAAACTGCTCCCCGGCCATCGCGTGGAACCGGAGCCGTTGATCACGCTGCGGCCCAAGTATGGGATGAAGATGGTGGTCGAGTCGCGAGTTCCTACTTGTCCGCCAGGTATTGTTCCGCCACGTGCTGAGTGATTTCGCCGGGCTTCGCGCCGGCCAGGTTCGTCAGGACTACCACCGTCAGATGGTCGTCGACGTAGCGGTCGATGGCGGATTCAAATCCCTGCCACGAGCCGTCGTGATGGATGCAGCGGTGTCCGCTGCGCTGTTCGATAAACCATCCGAATCCGTAGTTGCCTTTGTTCGGTTGACCATTCTTCAGCCTCACCGGAGTCCACATCAGGTCGAGCCTGGATTTCTTCAAAAGCTTCTCGGTGTAAAGAGCCTGATCCCATTTGGCGAGGTCGAGAATTGAGAAGTAGAGGCTGCCGTCGGCGGTGGTGTTGAGCAGAGGCGCGACCCACTCCTGATTCTTCCATTCTCCCTTCACCCAGCGATATCCGGCGGCGCGGTTGGGAATGATGTCGGCTTCGCTGATGATGCGGGTGGTGTTCATGCCGAGCGGGTGGAAGATGCGCTCCTGCAGAAAATCTCCGTAGAACTGGCCGGTTACGCGGTGAATCAGGATGCCGAGGGTGACGTAACCGAAATTGCTGTAGGCCCAGTTTGTGCCTGGGAGATAGGTGAGCGGAATGGTTTCGATGAGCTTGATTTCTTTGTCTTCGGTCCAGTCCTTGCGGTAGTTGAAATTCTCGGGATAGTCACCAAAGCCGGCAGTGTGGCTGAGCAGGTTACGGACGGTGACTTCTTTCCACGTGGCGGGAGCGTCCGGGAAATACTTGGTGAGCGGGTCGTCGAGGGACACCTTGCCTTCCTCAACCAACATCATGACGGCGGTTGCGGTGAACTGCTTGCCCACCGACCCCGATTGGAAGATGGTCTCGGGTTTTACGGGAACCTGGAGTTCGAGGTTGGAGAGGCCGAAGCCTTCGGCGCGCAGGATCTTTCCGTCCTTCACAACCAGCAGCGCGAGGCCGGGGATGTGCTGGCGCTGCATCTCGGCCTTGATGTAGTCGGTGACGGCAGCGGTGGTCGACGCGCTTTGGGTGAAGGCAGTGTTGCAGGCCAGAGCGAGAAGCAAGAGAAGGATGAATGAGCGCAGGCTGATCTGGGGCATGGCGGCGTCGAGTGTAGAGAGAATTCGCCGGTGGCGCAAGGTGGTGCCGGGCCTACGACGCGGTTGCCGGAATCGCGCGGATGTCGTAAAAACGAGGCTCGACTCAGGAGGACTTGAGATGCGGAACCGTGCCCGAGTGTTTCTTCTGTTCTGGTTGTGTCTGCCTGTGCTGTGCTTCGCGACCGACACAGCCGCGACGCCTACGATCGCCGACAAGACCGCGGGCACGCAGAAGATGCCCGGCTACTTCAATCTCTATTGGGATGCGAAGCAGGGAAAGCTGTGGCTTGAGATCGACAAGTGGAACACGGAGTTTCTATATCAGAGCGGGCTGCCGGCGGGCGTCGGATCGAACGACCTTGGGCTGGATCGCGGGCAACTGGGCGAGACGCGCGTGGTGCGCTTCGAACGCAGCGGCAACAAGATTCTGCTGATGCAGGAGAATCTCGATTATCGGGCGGTGACCTCGGATGCGGACGAGCGGCGGACCGTGCGTGACTCGTTTGCCGAGTCGGCGCTGTGGGGATTCACGGTAGCGGCGGAAGATAAAGATCATGCGCTGGTGGATGCGACGGACTTCTTTCTGCGCGATGCGCATCATATTCCCTCCACGCTCTCGCGAGAGAAGCAGGGGTCGTATCATCTTGATCCCTCACGCTGCGCGCTCTCTCTGCCGCAGACGAAGAATTTTCCGCTGAATACCGAAGTGGAAGCCACACTGACGTTCGGGGGAGAGGGGCCGGGAGAGTGGGTGCAGCAGGTGACGCCTGCGCCGGAGTCGATCACGGTGCGGGAGCATCACTCGTTCGTGCAACTTCCGCCGCCCGGATACAAGCCGCGCGTCTACGATCCGCGGAGCAGTTTTATCGATAGGTCGTACATGGATTACGCCACGCCAGTCAGCGAGCCAGTCGTGAAGCGGTTCATCATTCGGCATCGGCTGGAGAAGAAGGATCCCAAGGCAGCGGTGAGCGAGGCGGTGCAGCCGATTGTGTACTACGTGGATCGGGGTGCTCCCGAGCTGATCCGCTCGGCGCTGATGGAAGGCGCGAGCTGGTGGAGTGATGCGTTTGAAGCGGCCGGCTTCAAGAATGCGTTTCGGGTGGAGTTGATGCCCGAAGGCGCCGATCCCATGGACCTGCGCTACAACGTGATTCAGTGGGTGCACCGCTCGACGCGGGGATGGTCGTATGGCAGCACGGTGACCGACCCGCGCACGGGGGAAATCATCAAGGGGCACGTGACGCTTGGCTCGCTGCGCGTGCGGCAGGACTATCTGATTGCCGAGGGGCTGCTGGCGCCCTATGAGAAGGGGAAGCCGGTGTCACCGAAGATGCTGGAGATGGGGCAGGCGCGGTTGCGTCAGCTTGCGGCGCATGAGGTTGGTCACACGCTCGGCCTGATGCACAACTACCCAGCCAGCACGGTAAACCGATCGTCGGTGATGGACTATCCGCCGCCGGTGGTGAAGCTGGGCGCGGATGGCGTCCCGGATATTTCGGATGCCTACGCGAAGGGAATCGGCGAGTGGGACAAGGTGTCGATCTCGTGGGGATACAGCGAGTTTGCGCCGGGGATCGACGAGCATGCGGCGCTGAACAAGATTCTGAACGACGCGTTTGGGCGCGGATTGCGGTATTTGACGGATCAGGACGCGCGTCCGGCGGGGTCGTCAAGCAGCCTGGCGCATTTGTGGGACAGCGGATCGAACGCGGTGGGCGAATTGAATCGTCTGATGCAGGTGCGGGCGGCGGCGCTGGCGCGGTTCGGCGAGAACAATGTGCGCGAGGGGGCGCCTTTGGCCACGATCGAAGATGCGCTGGTACCGATCTACATGTTTCATCGCTACCAGGTGGAAGCGGCCAGCAAACTGGTGGGCGGGATGGACTATACCTTCGCCTTGCGCGGGGATGGAGAAGTGCCCACGCAGATTGTCGCGCCAGCGGAACAACGGCGTGCGCTGGCGGCCGTGCTGGCAACGTTGAAGCCCGAGGCGCTGGCGCTGCCCGAGTCGCTGCTGAAGATGATTCCGCCGCGTCCACCGGGGTATCCGCGAGGACGGGAAATGTTCAAGATTCATACCAGCCCGGCGTTCGACGCGCTGGCGCCGGCGGAATCGGCGGCGCAGCACACCCTGCAGTTCCTGTTTAACCCTGAACGCGCGGCACGGCTGGTCGAGTTCCACGCGCGCGATGCCGAGAATCCGGGGCTGGAAGAAGTGCTGGATGCGGTGATGAACGCGACCTGGAAAGCTCCGCGAAAGAAAGACTATCCAGAACAGATCAACGACGTGGTCGACAACGTGGTGCTGTATGACCTGATGGTGCTGGCGGCCGATGAGAGCGCCAGCGATGCGGTGCGTGGAATCGCGGCGCTGAAGCTACACGAATTGGGGCAATGGATCGAAGCACATGAGCGCGATTTCCGGGATCAGGGCCATGTGTTTTTCGCGAAACAACAGATTGGGCTGTTCGAAAAGGATCCGAAGCGCATCACGTTGCCAGCACCCATCGAGCCGCCAGATGGGCCGCCGATCGGAAGCGCAGAGGACAGCGACTGGGAGTGACGGCGGTCAAATCCTAGAGGCAGATGAGCCCTAAGCCGAGGGAGAGCTTTGCGGATCGGGGTGATCAGCGAGCGAAGGAGGCATGGATAAAAGGTTGGAGGCGCGGGTCGGAATCGAACCGACGCATAAAGGTTTTGCAGACCTTGAATAATGGCTCCTAAGCCGTTTGCGATCAACGTCCTTTCGTGCGTTTAGGCGATGCAGTCCGCTTTTAGTCCGCCTCACCCTTCAAGCTCCCAGCCTTCCTTCAACGCTGCCTGAAGATCAGAATCCAAAGCTGCGAGCATCTCGGATTCCGCCCCCGTCCTCATCACAATCATGTTCTCCGTGCTCGCGTACCGCCGCTCGTCAACGTGGACGCGAAACCGAACTTCCTCCCCCGGTGGCTGATCAACCACGAGATAACGCCATCTGCCGCCCTTCGATAGAAACACCGCCTTCAACAGCTTGACTGGAGGCACTGGATTCTTCGCTTGTTCGCGGGCGACTTCTTCCCATCTCTTGATGGAGCGGTGCATATTGATGATCGCCTGAAGGACGTCTTCCTTTTTCCGCCCTGCTCGGAAAAGCTGTTCGATATGGTTCAAGTACTCGACGTACTTCTGCCAATGCTCCACGTGCCTCTTGATGCGCGGCTGCCACTCCTCCGGTTTAGACCGAACAACGCTGATCGTCGTCAACATCGTCGAAAACGAGTTATGGGCACCTTGGTTCAAGGTGTCCATCGGTGTGAAGACCTCGCCGCTTAAGCCAACCTGCTCCTTGAAAAGCTTCCCGTTGCCTTCGAAAATTACGTCGTTCACGTTCTTCCACATCGCCGCGAAGCCGTTGGGCATATCCCCTGAAAAGATATGAGGAAGATGGTCAGCCGGAGCGACGAACATCGCGTACAAGACCCGCGTGTAAAGCTCTTCCGGGTCGCGCCAACGGGTCAGGTACGCAAAGATACGACCCTTGTTCACGTCGTCGATCACCGACTGGATTAGTTCGACGATGCACCGCTTTGTCCAGTCAATGACCTCGGCTGGGCTTTGGCGCATAAACGCTTTCACGGTTGAATCGTCCATGTGTGGCGTCTTCGCCTTGCAGCGCGACACCGGGCAGGCTGGAGTTGTTGTCGAGTCTGAGGCTGACTTGGCGTCTTGTGCTTCTTGCGCAACCATTAAGAAATCCTCCTCGTCCGATCCAGTCGCAGGTTGTTAGTTCGCGTCCTGCAACGCAGGCTCCCAGACATATTTTCCAGTCCGGTCGATGTAACCGTGCTTCCCATCCTTGGTCACAACGTACGCTAACCCGTTCTTAAAACTGTCTACGTGGTTGTATTCACGGGGAGTGATCACCATCTCGCCCACCCTGTCGATGTAGCCCCATTTGCCGTTGACCGACACCGCCGCCAGTCCCTCTGAGAACCCAAAAGTGAGGTCAAACTTCGGGGGAATGACTGTCTTGCCAGTTCGGTCTATGAATCCATATTTGCTGCCAAACTTCCAGCGTGCGAGACCGTCATCGAAGTCGCCCCACACCGTCGCGCAGTCCTTCTCGCCATCTGCAACTGGAGGCTTGAGAACGAACGCGCCGGAGCGGTCTACGAAACCGCATGGAGCGGTTCGGTTCACTGGCGCAAGCCCGTCCTTGAACGAACTCGCCCAGTTGAAAGCCGCTGGGATCACCATTGCTCCTGATTTGTCGATGAAGCCCCACTGATCACCTTGCTGATCGACAGCGACGGCTGCAAGACCTTCGGAGAATGGGTAGACATAGGAGTATTTTGGCGGGATGACGACTTTGCCCGTTTTGTCCATGTAGCCCTTCATGGATTTGACTTCAACTACAGCTAGTCCGTCGTGGAAATCATCACCCTCGCTCACGGAGGAAGGTAGCTCCTCGACGAACGGCAGTATGACAACGGTGCCGGACTTGTCGATAAATTCCCAATGCGAGTTGTATGTCAGAGCTTCGCCGTCTACCTGAACTCTTGCGAGACCCTCGGAAAAGTCCTGCGCCCAAGCGAATCGAGGGCGCACGACCCAATCACCACTGGAATTGATGAAGCCCCATTTGCCCGCACATTCGGCTCGCGCAAGACCATCAGAAAATTCGCCGACCGTATCGAAGCTCAACGGTATGACGACCTCGCCGCTTTTGTTGATGTAACCTCCCTTGCCAGCTTTATGCACTGGAAATAGGGATTCGTCGGAATGGCTTCTCGCGGGCGAGGACGGCGGGACGGCGCACGGATCGCTGGCGGCATAGTCCTGCACGCTCTTGCCGTCAGGAGAAACCTCAGCGCCAACGCAGCCTCCCCAGACTGGGTGGTACTCGCTACAACGGCGGAAGGCAAACGTTTCTGGCTTCCAGTTCAGCAACCCGTTCTTTCCATCAAATCGCCAAAGTAGCAGGTGCTTGTCGGGGAACAATATCCAATAAGCCCCACCCACCATCACCAGAGCGATTTGGGATTGCTGGGCACTGACTGGCGGGACGACATCGTCCTTTCCAATAGCGTGCATGTCGGCTGCGAATACACGCATGGCTTTGTCACCGAGAGATGTGTCATGCACGTAGGAAATCCAGACCGGAGTATGCGGGTGCTCGCGGATGTACTCCCCGAGCAACGGACTGGACAGCACAAGGTCTTCGTATTTCGATCCGGTCTGCAAGAACCGATCCACACCCTCAACCTCGCTGCCGTTCGTGCGTAGAATGACTTCGTCGGTCAGGTTTTTAGGAAAGCTCGCCTTGCGGACGGTGACATGAAGGTTCGTTTCTTGGGGCTTGCCGCTGTCCCATTCCACACCATAGTTGACATTGTGGTAGGAGTTGATCTCCGCACCTAAGACCTGATACTTGGTCTCCATCAGGCGCAAGGCACCTCCAGCCCGGTTCCGAGCATCGAGGAGCTTCCAGTCCCTCTCGATGTGCTGCATGACAGCTTCGCCGAATTCCTTGTCAAACCCCTTTCCAGCGAGCCTCTCTTTGTTAACTGTGTCTTTGGGCATCAACGCTGCAATAGCACGCGAAATCTGAGCATTGAATGTCGGGGGATTTTTCCCAGTCACTTGCCACGGAAGCATGAAGGCGTAGTACGAGTGAGTTTTTGCCTCGATGACAGTGTCATCCTCGAAGATCAGTTTCAGTCTTGCGCCCGGATAGTCATCGAATCTGGTGAAACCAAACACGTCCTTGATGACCTGAGCTACGACGGCAGGATCGTTGAATGATTTTATGAAGAGTTCTTTCCGATTAGCAGCCGCGCTTTCGAACTGCGCACCCAGATTCACGCCAACTTCGGACGCATGCTCCTTGCACCATTCCGGCGTAATGCCTAGATTGGCGGCGTCAGGTTTCTCGATAGTCGGTTGTCGCAGAGCGGAAACAAGCCGATCAATGAGGGAGGCGTCTACACGTTTTCCATTGAGACGGTATTCCCCGTTCAACTTCTTTATGACGAGGTGCGCGGATTGAGGAGTACCCAGTCCACCCCAGCCGGAGTCGATGTCAAGCTCCCGAACTGCTGTCTGGGCACTCGCAAGTGCTCCGAGCAACAGCGTTATAAGTGCGCATCCTAATAGCTTCTTATTCATTCGCCCCTAATCGTAACGCGGCTCGTTGTATAAACATACGCCGAACACCAGAAATTGAGTTCAACGGTACGCCGGGAGAGGGATTTCAATGTGATTGAAGTCCCACGCTTCGCAAATGTGAGCGATGGTTGAGTCCCGCTGCTGAGCATCAATGTTGTGGGCACCGAAGTCGAAGTGCGCCCAGAACAGCTAATTCAAATAGACAGCTTTGCGATTCGCTGAGACCTCGCAGACAAAATCCATTCGGCTGTAGTCCCACGTCTTTGCCATCGCGACGAACTGCTCGATAGCGTCCTTCCCCTTAAGTCCGAAGCCCTCAGGAACCAAGCCCCTAAAACCCGAACCGAAGAACCCAGATTCGACGCTGATTAGTCCTTGAATTGAAGCGTTGAATTCCTGAAGCCGTTCGGCGGGAATCCAGTATTCGACGTGCGAAGCTGATCCAACTATATGAGGCTCAAAAGTAGCGAGGTAGGGTTCGGCGACAGAGAACTTCGTTACATACCCCGCGAAGCTGGACTCTTTTGTGTTCCAATCCCTTGCGATCTGGGTCGCGTACTCGATGTTCGCCACAGGATAGAAGATCGGCTGATGGGGTAATCGCGGCGGAAACTCACGCATTCCCGAATCCCAGATGAGAGAGAGTTCGTGCAGCCCTACAGGGCGGAAAAGGATCGTTGCCATAAATTAGGAGTCAGCCCACAACTTGTTCGATTCGCGCTGCTAAGGTCTGCTGAATCGTACCTGCCATTCCGTCCACCGAGACTTTAGCTGAGCGAGAACGGATTCGAGATTCTTGCGGGCGTTGTCGCGGCTGGTCATTGGCAGGAGAAAGCCAACACTCCACACGCCCCACCTGTGAGCTTCGATAGGCAGGGTCTCCTGAAAGTACGGTGGGTCGCAAATTTCCCAAACCAAGCCCGCCCGACTTCCGTCTGGCGCGATCACAAATGCGTCTCCTGTTTCGCAAGGCTCAGCTTCCCAATCGGTGATTTTGCCAAGGGTAAAGCCATCGACAACCACGTCATCCAGAACGACGAATCCGTGGTAAACGGGTGCGCCCTCCGGGCGAGCGACAAAGGCTGGCTCAGTCGGGGATGAACTCTGCGCAGTTTGGCTAACCGCCAAAGGTCGTCCGTGCTCGCCTTTATCCATTTAGGATTCCCCTCCTGACAACCACATCTCAAGCTACTCAACCCGATAGGAGTCGAGGAGGTAGTATGCCTCGCCCACGCCCGCGACTTGCTTTACGACAAAGCCGCGACGTTCCAGTACGTGCTTGAGTTTGAGATTTGGTTTGGCACAAGATACCGCGTGAACGATCCACTCAATTCCTGACAGTTGTCGTAACTTGGCATATCGCCTAGCCAGCGAACTCAAAGATACCAGCACGCCTTCACCGCCGCCTTCGATTTGAGCAAGTTCGATCACGAGTCTTTCGCGTTCAACCTTGAACGAGCCGAGGAGAGTCGCGGAACCTATACGGAACACGAGCGGCTCACCCAGCAAAATCAACTGCTCGACTTCCTCTTTCGGAAGATTGAGGATGTCTTCCTCTCGCAATCCTCCGAAGAGAACCTCACGCGGAGCCATGTGAGTCTCCATGCGAACACCTTGATTCCCAGCGTGTGCGCTCATTGCGGGTAATCGTATCGCACAAATCGAGGTTGTTGTTGTTCGAAAGGAGATGAACAGCATGCAATCAAGCCTAAAAGGTCGGGAGGAGTTGACTGCGCGAGTCCAGCAGGCATTGGCGTTGGCGACCAAGAAAGAAGCGGAGATAATCGTGGAGACCGTGGTCGCAGCACTCGAAGCCACGCTACTCGACAATCTCGGAACGGATGGCTTCTCACTGAAGCTGGGCAGCTTCGGCAAGTTCTCAGTCCGGCACAAGGCGGGGATTCTCAGGAGGATTCCATTCACGGGCGAGACCATCCTGACGAAGGATCGCCGGGTCGTCAGGTTCGTCAGTCTGGGCACTCTGCGAAAACACGAGAAGGGGTCTTAAGACACGCCTAGTACGCCGTTTTGTGAGCCGGAGCACTGCACCTTCGGATGAAAGTCGCGTACACTTCGCGCCATGCCTAATCCAACCCCATTTGGGATTGCGGAACTCAGCTTTCGAGGACGCGATGCCTGCCCGGTGCGCGGCTGTCTCGAAGCAAGCCCTTGTCCGACTCATCACATTGCTGTTCATCCCACACGCCCCATTGGTGGTTTCACGTACGTCTATGATGACCCGTTCTTGAATCTTCTCTGGGCAGATGCGGATGACCGAGCGCGTCTGGAATCAATTCTGCGCGGCAAGCGCGAATCCCGCATGGGGCACGAGCATTCGGAAGACGCCGTCACTTGGAACGTCTTCAGGTTCTTTGAACGCCACCGCCGTCTGTCGGGTGCCGTAAGGACGATCTGCCCGTGTCCAAACACCGAACCTCTTACCGTCTTCTGGACGACGCACAACGGACACCTGTGGGAACCCTATGAACACTGCTCTGATCAAATTCCTGAGAGAAGATCGGCTCGTTCAGAGTCCGACCTGATCTTCTTGTGGAAAAACAAGCTGCTCGTTGTCGTCGAGGCGAAGTTCCGGTCGCCCAATCGTTCCGACCCAAGCAAACGTGGGGACGAACTGCGCAAGGCAGAGCCATACATTAAGCACGCATCCAGTTGTCTCTGCCGGGAAACAGCGGAGCAAGCGGCATGCGACGGTTGGTACGAACTCTTGCGCAACTGGGTGCTCGGAATGGAACTCAAGAACACGCTGGGCTGCACGGAATTCGTACTGGTCAACCTGCTTAGAAAGCGTCACGAGAGTGAATACAACGAAGACCCCAGACGAGACTTCGCCGAGCAGGCGTGTGCGCTCTCGCCGAACTGCCGATTCGTGGTCGTCCATTGGGAAGATTTGATCGCGGCTGCGCCTTCGATATGCGACCACCCGGATTCAGCGCGGCTACTCAGTTGGGCGCGAAACAAGTCGGAACTGCTGGTCAAGCCCGCGTTCGACTTCTAACGTAAAGTGCCGGATCAGCCGATAAGTACAATCTCGTTGAAGGAGGCATTGTTTAGGAATCCATGGCGAAGAAGCTGAAGCCCGACTTGGTCACCTTCGTTGCTGGTATCGCAGCAAAGCGTAATGAACCACTGCCGATCACATGCAACTGCGGCGGGGTGGTTACGATCATGCCGCCGATTCAGGAAGATTTCGTGGTCTGCGCACGCTGCGAATCGCGAATCAAGATTCTGGTACTTGAAGGTGACCCCGGATACGTGTTTGGCGCTGACCCCAGTGGAGAACCGATGCTGATTCCTGTGCAAGGGAGTTCCAAGGAAAAGCTGGAAATCTCGGACGAGGAGAGACGAAAGGCGTTGGAGGATGCACGCAGCAGGTTCGGCAGACCGAAGCGCGGCAGCAATTCAAAATGACTGATCGACCTGTGCTCATCAACTCAAAGAACGAACGCGTAGACGTGGATGAACTCATCGAACGCTGTCGCTCAAATCCAAACAGAATTCTAGCGGATGATGAAGTTGGATTGGTCGTATACGTCGGCGACATGGACATCTACGCCGTCAGCGGTCTGGGGCACCCCGCGACTGGTACCCCGTCGTCCGACAAGGGCGGACACTGGGTTCAGAAGGTCAATCAAGTCTCCGTATCCCGATTCGGCAGCAACGTCCGTCGCCAGATAGGCTCGGTGGTCAAGACACTCTCTGCGGACAGCGTGTTCGTGGTTCGTGACGGAAACAGTCTGCTGAAAGTGAAAGCGAAAGACTTGAAACCCGGCATGACATTGCACACAGGCGAGAAGGTGTATTGGTGAAATTCAAGAACGAACTCGAACGTCGGATATTCGAAATCGCACAGCGGGTGTCCGACGACGAGGTGTCCGTCGAGCACAACAAGGTGCTCAGCATCGAGATTGCCACTTCACTAGAGGTTGCGTCCTTTGTCGGTGCGCCGAAGAAAGAGATTGATGTAATCACAGCAGGGTTTCGAACGTGTCCTGATTTGAAAGTCCTAATTAGTTGCAAGGACTACCGGGATTCAGCCGAACCTGCCGACGTGCAGGAATGGTCGGCAGTTATCAAAACGATGAACAAGTATTCCGGCGCTTCGAAATACTTGGGGCTGGTGGTGTGCCCTAGCGGGTTTACCAGCGGATGCGAGCCGTGGGCTAGTTCCTACAATCTAGGCGTTATTCCACCGTTGAAGGGCAAGAAACTGAGATTCACAGAGGCTACGTGCGATCAAATGTTTGAGCGCTTTCTGGTTGCGCTCGGCAAACGCTTGCAGTTTCCGCATCAAGAGATATTCGAAGCGCCTCAATTTTACGAATTTGTGTACCAGTTGACCGAGGCGTTCGAAGGACGCGACGTATCGGCAAAGCAATACGGGGAACGCTACAGATTGATGGGAACCGGGTGGGTGTCTTCCTTCCC
The DNA here is from genome assembly GCA_037443605.1 of Terriglobales bacterium. Lineage (GTDB taxonomy): Bacteria > Acidobacteriota > Terriglobia > Terriglobales > Acidobacteriaceae > Sulfotelmatobacter. Next base: position 22,809 of record JBBIOA010000011.1, on the reverse strand, counting down.
AGAGTTGGTGAGGATGTTCATGGGCAAAGGTATTCAAGAGATCGACGTTACCGCAGCGGGGATCAACATCAGGTTTTCGGACAACCTCACTTTTCGGATGGTCGGGAAGCTAATTTGGTTCGGTACGAATGACGGCGGTCTCGGGGGACAGCCCGTCCCGATTACGTGTGAGAAGAATTTCTCTGGGCAGCCTTGTTCAATGGAATTTCTGAAAAGCCTCGTCTTAGGTCAGAAGATGACGAGTGCGGGTGATTGGGGTGACCGCTTTGAGTTTGGATTGACTGATGATCTCATTCTGGCGATAGAACCAGCGCGTCTGCAAGTATATCGAACGAGAAATCCAGTCGATCAGAATCTCCTGTAACTCGAACTCGGACAGCTACGCTTCTGCTTTGTGCTTGTACAGTAGGCGCAGGCGATACCAGCCCCATGCCTTAGCCGCGAGCGTGCGATCTTCCCAGCCCTCCATGAACCGCTTCACGAGCTTAGCCTCGGCGGCGTTCGCCCTCTCGGCAGCCTTGTAGTCTGTCTTTCGTCTCCACTTAAGCTCGTTCTCGGCGAACTCCCGCTGAAGCTCGATCATCTCGAACTCGCGAAGCTGCTCCTCGTCCGAGATCAGCCTTCTCGCGGTTGCCGTGCCTTCAGCGGAGACCGTTGTCTCCACAATCTCGTCGAGCAGTTCCATGCTTGACTCCTCCTCGATGATGGCGTTGATTTCCCGGCTGGGCTGCTCTGCGAATAGGCAGGACAGAACTCTCTCGCCGCGCCGGGGGCGGGCTAGGCGTTCGTCCGGTAACGCTTACCTTCCAGCATCTTCAGTTTCCACCTGTGGTAATGGCGTATGGTTTGGAGGTGGCGGTCGTTGCCACAGAAGGCTTGCTTCAACCGGGATTCACTGAGGGCAAGCCACTCCAGTGCCCGCCACCACTCGATGCCGGGGCGACCCACATCCATGTGGACGAAGGGATCGTTGATCAGAACGAAAGCCTTCGCGTGGCGCAGGAATTCCGCGAGCGCCTCTTCCATCTCCTTAGCGTCCATCTCCGCGATGGTTTGCTCATCGCTGATGTAGGGCTTACCGTTGACCATCTCGACGATTGTCACTTTATCGAGCGTGTCCATTCAATCCTCCTCTATGGATTTCGCCACTTCCTCGGTGTTGAAGCGGCAGGTTAACGGGCGGGCTGCACACAGACCGTCAGCCCCGGTGCGGCGAAAGGCGTTATCCTCATCGTTGCCGACACGGCACACTCGATTGATCTCCCAACAAAGACTCGACACACTTGCCAACAAACCGCAGCGCCCTTCTTGGTCATGGACGCAGGACATGTGGATTCTCAAGAGTTCTTCGAGCAGTTGCGGGGTCAGCCTGCGGGGCTTGCGGAGTGGGATGATCTTAGCCACGGACTGCTGCCCATAGGATCGTGAACGCCAGCGGCAGGTAGGTCGAAATCGGGAAGAGGCTCCGCGCCAGCGGTGACGGGGGCATCGCAAAGACGTAAGTGAATTCCGAACCGTAGGAAAATGCGAGCGAGGCGAACATCCATGCCGTGGTTTTGGCGTGCCTCCAAAAGAAGAAACCGTGCCGGGACTTCCAATCCTCCACCGAGGGCTTCCCACGCCAGAAGCGGCTGCCAACCAAGACGTAGACGATCACGCTCCAAAAGGCGACTACCCATGGCGAAGCCCAGAAGACGACCTGCGCCCCTATGGGATCGCGAAGGAGCCAAAAGCTCGCTGCGGGCAAAATGAACGAAACGACGACCAGCACGATCAGGATCAGCACGCGTTGCAGCAGCGCCATCAAAAGCCTTCTCAGCATCTTGTCTCCTTGGTTGCGGATCGCTGTACGATCCGGTGTGCGGACGTTTTGCTGATTCCCAGTTCTCGGGAAATTGCCGCGAGGCTCTTCCCGGCAGCGTGCAACTTGAGGACTTTGTTTTTGTCGCACGCTACTCGTGGTCGTCCCCCAACTCTTCCTAACGATCTAGCTTTTTGGAGTCCGGCAATCGTCCTTTCGCTGAGCCTGATGCGCTCCTGCCGTGCCAGACAAGCGAGGATCGAGACAATCGCGTCGCGGAAGACCCCCAGACTGTCCAAATACGGCTCGGTAAAAGAGCGGTAGGCGACTCCGTAAGAGGTGAGCCGTTGCAGATGTTGCAGTGTTTCCAGCGCACCTTCCCTACTCAGGCGATCTAGTGACCAAAACAGAAGCAAATCGAAGTCGCGCTTCGAAGCTGCGATGAACATGCGCTGAAACTGCTCTCGGTCACTGCTCTTGCCGCTTATTGCGTCGCTGAATTCATGGACGATTGTCCATCCTTGCTTCGCAGCGAAGTCTCTTAGCTGACGTTGTTGATTTTCAACGTCCTGTCCTCTGTCCTTCGTGGAGATTCGCGAGTAGAGGGCAACTTTCATGACTGCATTGTAATACGTAAGTACGTAGATGCGTAGAGTACCAGCGTACCCAAACGGTCGTTTCTGGGATGAGGGTGCGCGTCCGGCTAAGTCGTTGATTATTGGGGTTTGTCGGTTGTCGATTCTCGCGGCCGTTTTTGGAACGACCTCCGACTAGCCCCGGCTGGTAGGAGACCTAGATTTGTGGAGGCGCTCACCGTTTGGTAGTGGATCAGTTTGAGATGCGGAGTTTGTGGGATTATTGGAGCAGAAACTCGCGAGGCAATAGCATGCGTTTGGCTAAGAGCGTGGGATTTGGCATAGTTTCGGGCGGGGCGCTTGTCATTATCGTTCTGCTCTCCGCATTTGGGTACGTGTGGCTCAAACCCGAAGGTGGAGACAGTTGGGATGCAGGTTACTTCTTCACTCACCCTGCATTTTTCTTCATATTTGGCACTGGGTTCATTTGCGGATTCTTCTGGAAGGTGAGGAGGTCGCGCCGAAATTGAAACTGACCCACTACCCACCTTTGCGTCACTACGTACCTGCGGAGATGCGGGTATACTGCGGATTCCGAGAGGGAGAGACCTGAATGGCGACCAAGAAGAAAGGGCGTGCCTCTGGGAAGCATGTGGCTGGCTCTCGTCGCGCAGGCAGTGGTGGAGACGACAAACCCGTCGCATTGACTCTCAAAGTTGATAGCGCCACATACATTCGCCTCTGCACGCTGCGAGCTACTCAGAGGCAGTCGAGTCAAGAGATACTCCAGCAGGCGTTGGCGGAATACCTTGATCGGGTGGGAGCTTAGCGGAACTGTCTGCACTTTCGACACCAACTGAGTGAGGCTGCGATTTACAGTCATAACATCGCGGGAGAGAACAGAGTGAGCAAACGAGCTTGGCTGGTGTTCGGTTCCGTTCAAATCATCGGCTGCTTTCTTGCAAGCTATGGCACCATGTACTCGGAATCGGCGTTTGTGCGCGGGTCATGGCTGTCCGGGTTTCTGCTGCTTCTCCCCGGCAATCTGCCTGCGATGGCTTTAAACCAGAAGTTAGTGCATGTCCAAAGTGCTTATATTTTCTTTCCCGTTGCCGTTGCCTGTAACGCCATGATCTGGGCGACGTGTTCAGCAGTATGGCGAATGATCCGGCGCCATACGCAAAGCGGGGTTGACAGGTACCGCATCGCGTTAGCCGCGACGTGTCTCGCGTTCGTGGTAGCCAACACTGTCCACTTCTTACGGCGTGTCAGTCAGTAAGGGAAAAACGAAAGCCGCTCGACGCACTCTTGACCTGACGCGAGAGAGCCGAACGATCTTAGCTCGACGGCTTCAAACTGACTCCAAGTGGCTGTTTCCGTCTCCAAAGAAGCCCGGACGGCACGTCGTTAGATTGAACAGTGCTCATGATCGCTTGTGCGAGAAATCCGAAAAGGGAGGCACGATTATTCCGTTCGTCCTCTACGATTTTCGGCACACGTTCGCGACTCGAATGGCACAGGCGGGTGTAGACCTTGCAACGCTGGCGGCAATTCTCGGACACAGTTCAATTCGGGTTGTCCAGAAGTATGTACACCCAACTGCGGATCACAAACGTCGGGCAATGCAAACCTACGAGCAGACCCTAGCCGAACTCGCCGAAGACTCGAAGGAAGAGAGCGAAAAGCGACCGCAGTGATTGGTGACGTTTTCACAGTCCGCTTTTAGTCCGCTTTGGAGGCGGATTTTGCCCAATTCTGCTCTATCGAAGCCCATCGAGCACGAAACGTCAAACGACCCTTAATGACAACGGAATCAGGCGAATGTGCGGATTTTGTTGGAGGCGCGGGTGAGAATCGAACTCACGCATAAAGGTTTTGCAGACCTCTCCCTTACCACTTGGGTACCGCGCCTTTGCCACTACGTTAGCCTTCCGGCTGGAAAAAGTCTATGCCCCGAAGTACAGCTTCCAACGCGCATCGTGGGGGACGTGCCGGAGGGAAAACTGGAGCGGGAGACGGGATTTGAACCCGCGACTTCGACCTTGGCAAAGCTGCTTTATCCAGTCCCCGCTACAACTTAGCTAGTTTCGCACACTCCCCAACTCCCCGCAACAACGCCGAAGACGTATGGCCGTGCGGGTACAACGCGGGTACAGGAGAAAACGATGCGATTCCTGCTGACGATGGTCGGTGTGAACGCGTTCATTGTGCTCAACCCTTTCTTGCTGCTCGCAGCGTCGATCTGGGGCTCCGAGGATGAACAATGGCTGATGGGAGTCGCCTTTTGGGTCGCGTTGCCTTTCACGGTCTGGTCTTGGTATCTGATCATCCGTTTCTGGAGGAGGGTGCATGACGCTCGAAGAGTATGACAAGGCGTGCGAGGCACCGGACGAGGATGAACTGAACTTCCGGCAGTGGAAGCTGCTGCGTGACATCGAATTCTGCGTGGAGATGGAGGTGATGTATCGCATACCGACGAAGGAGTCCGGAGTTCGAGAGCGTCTGTGAGCTTGCCTCATTCCGGGCTGGAGTTGCGTTCCGCACTGCCAACGCGCTGCTGCCGGGTGCGACCAACAGGCAATTGATGCGTGCCGCCCGGTTGATCCTCTCCGCTTGTGACGGCAAGGACCGCCGCCCACGAATCACTCAGCAGCAGGCTCGCGAGCTAATCCTGCCGCACATGCAGTGTCTCGGCGAGAAGGGATTCTGTCCGCAGCTTGTTTTCTGGGAGCCAGTAGCTCGGTCGTTGAACATGTTCTTTCTGGAGGAAGACTAATGGAGATCGGACTGTTCGATGAGGTGAAGGTTGTGCGCCCGTTGATACCCGACGGAGTCCAGCTAGAGGAGATTGAGTTCGTGGAGGCGAGCATCCGGTTCGCCAACGCGCACAACTCTGGTCAGGAAAGCAACGAGTTTGAGGTCGAGTTGTTGAACAGGTTTATGAAGGGTGAGACTAGCCCTTTGATGCGACGGGCGTGGTGTGCATATCGCAGACGGCTGCTCTATCACCATCGACGGGAGAGCTAAGCGAACAGCATGTCCCGACTGGTCGTAGGGATGCTGTCGTGGGTTCACGATGGTAGAGCTATTGCGCAGCATGTTGCCACTGGCGGCAATCGACTCGATGACAATTGGATTCTCCAGCGGGTTCCTTCGATGCCGCATTGTGTCGGCGTTAGCAGTTCGTCGTCTACCCTCACCCTTTTCTTTGGCCTAAAAGCCCACGGCTACGCATGATTGCTGGAGTACACAGCCGACGTTCGCATGCGCAGCGATCTCCAGGGAATTGCCGGCAAATGTTTGCACGAGATTGAAGGGCTAGAACCTCTCAAGCTTCCGGCGGGGGACGCCACCGAGAGCGCAGACTAGAATCAAGAATCTGTAGAATCCCGGTGTCTTGTTTTCAGTAAGGCGGATGGCGACTGACGGCCGACAAGAAGGATATGGTTTCGGAGCGTCAGCCGCGCAAGAGTTTCCGGCATGCCGCCGCCCTTGTGGTGAGCCTCCCAGCCAGCCGATGAATCAGGGGGTGTGTTAGGCCTTCATCGGTCATGCGCTGCTCAACCTCGGGAATATGGTCGGCCAACTGCGCCGCAAGCTCGTCGACACGATGAACGAGTTCCTCGGGATTGATGCCCATCTCTTCGGCTTGTCTGCGCCAGTGACGAATCTGAATGTTACGAAAGCGGTATTCGCCGCCAAGTTTCATCGAAAGTTTGACGCGTTGAATGTCGATCTTGGGATACGGAAATACACTAGCCAGATCGTACAGCGGCGCCAAACGGGCGCGACCGCCGGCGCCGATGAGCAACGCGTAGTTCTTGGCGTGGGCATCTGTGCCCACGATCAGCCAATTGAAAGCAACCGAATCGAGGAAGGTGCGCACGTCCTCGGCCGCACTTCCGGAATAGGTTCTCAACAATTCGACTATGTCGCGGATGCCGGGTCCACCTTCATTTTGATATTTGCTCGTCGGCGGGATGCCGAGCGCCTGGCAGATGTCTTCCTGATGCACGCGGCGCAACCCTGTTTCCGTGCGAATACGGTCGTAGCGTTCGACGACGATGGCGACTTCGTCGCCGAAACGCATGATCCGAGAATCAACCACAGGAAGGCCGAGAGCACGCGCCAATTCGAGACAGAAATGCTCGTTCTCCGCGTGCCCTGCGAACTCGCCCGATGGCGGCTTGAGAATGTGCGTCGTGGGGACACGTCCGGAGGGCACGCCCCACCTGCCGTTTTCGAACAAGAGAGCGGTTTTCGGCTGAGCGCCGGCAAGGCTGAATTGCCCCGTGTCGCGCGGGATGCGCCATGCCGAGTGGTCCTCGCGCAGCGACCGCAGGCGCTGCGCAATGTCGGATTCAGTTAGCCATTCGATTTCCGGCGGCGCAGCGCCGAGGATGATCTCAAGGCGGTCGGGACGGACAAACTGAACGGCGCCCGCGCAGTCTTCACCGACAGCGGAAAGAAGGCTGAAGGCATTTCTGGCAGAGACATGGAATTTCCTCGCCCACTGGTCGAGCACTAATTGATTGTCGGGGAGCAGACCCCATAGAAAAGGATCTACCTGGGCGTTCCCGTGCTGCGCAAGCGCGAGGGGCATGGACAGCGAAAGAGGATAGGCGTTATCCGCGGTGCGCCAGTCCTCGTTATAAGTGAAGGTCAATCTCGCCCGATTGTCGCGCGTGACGCGGCCCATTTCCCGGCCGTCAAGAATAGCGATGAGTTCGGGCGTGATTTTCTGTCGCTTCATTTTCTTTTCTCGCGCGCACCCGCGACGATCGAATCAATGTCGATTGGCGGCGGACCTTTCTGGCCTTTAGCTGTTCCGGAGTCCTCAGACGCCAGATTGATGCCCAAGGCTTCGACGGTGCGCAGAACCAGGCCGATTTCGGCTCTGGGCTTGCCCTTCTCAACCTCGACGATCCATTGGCGGCTGACCCCGACCTTCGCCGCGAGAGACTTCTGGTCGAGGCCCAGCTTCGTTCGGCGGTCGCGGATGACCGCGCCAAGGTCGATGGGTGTTCGGATGCGCATGGCTGTTGCCCCCAAATGTCAGCGTTCGACGACAGTGTAACAAAGTCAGCGAACGGCGACAACATGGAAGGTCAGCGAACGGCGACTTTCCGGAATGTCAGCGATCGCCGACAAAAAACGAGAAAATCTCATTACTTGACATTGTCAGATATTTATTTCTATTATACTGACATAAGAGACGCCATGAGCGACGGCCCCCACAAGAGCCTCCCGATGCTGCCCGGCTGGAAGCGCGTGGCAAAGTGCGGCGACAATATCGCCTTCGCACCGGAAGAGATCGGCAGGGCCATTGTCCGCGCGTTACAACAGGACTGCAACCACGAGATAGGTCCGGAATTCCTCCTCGCCATTCGCGGTGTTTTCACGGAGCACGAATCTTCCTTGTTCAAGGACAAGATGGCTCCCCAACTGGACACGCTCCGTGACACGGCCGGGCACGGCATGGGGCGCATTGTCCTGGAGCATGCCATCGAAGTAGCGGAGCGCGGGAAAACCGGAAACGAAGGACTGGAAGAAGCCATGACGAACGCGCTGACGGATCGCGCGGCCCGGGGAAACCGGCAGGTCGAGGAACATTATTGCCGTGAGACCGATGCGCCGCGCGCGAAAAAAGTGCGGAACAGAATTGAAAAGGCCATCGGCGTGGCCGGCATAAGCGGGCTTGCCAGACAGATTCTTAAAATTGAGCCCCGCACGCCCTCGTCCGGCAAGTTAAGGCAAAAAGGCCTCGATGATGGAGTGAAGATCTCATGACGCAGACCAAAAGTGCCAGTACGTCGTTGCCTTCAATCAGCATCGACGTTGTCGAAGGCCGAGCGCGTTCGAAGAGAGGATGGCTCAGGTGCCAGATCGGGGGAAATATCGCGTTCTCGACCGCGCGCCTGGAAACTTATTGCTTCGCTGGATGGGAACCCGTCGTTTATGACGCCTTGCTTGTCGCGGCAGCCGTCGAGGTCGGGGACCGGATGCTGCACCGCACGGCTTCCCGATGGGAACGACAGATTGAACTACGCGTCCCGGTTCATGACCTTGATCGATGGGCTGATAAGGCGGTTTCCGAAGCTTTACACAATGCCCTGAATTTCCTGACGGGTGATCGCTGGCATCTCACGTTTGGCAAGCGCCGTCAGCCCGTGGCGCCGCCGGCGCAAGGCCACTTCAATCTTCCTGAAGGATTGACGGCGGTGATCCCGTTTAGCGACGGGTTGGACTCCCGCATCGTTGCGGGACTAATGGGGCGTGAATTGGGCGACAAACTCATTCGTGTGCGCCTGGGATCGAAGACTTCGGACGCACGCGGACTCTCTCATCGTCATCCGTTCACGTCGGTGCCGTACCAAGTGCGCCCACTGGCGCGAGATTTTGTTGAATCGAGCGCGCGATCGCGCGGATTCAAATTTGCATTGATCAGCGGATTAGCAGCCTATCTGGCAAAGGCCGGCCACATCATTGTTCCCGAAAGCGGGCAGGGCGCGCTCGGTCCTGCGCTGGTGACGGTCGGCCAGGCTTACGAGGACTATCGCAGCCATCCCCTCTTTACCGACCGCATGGAGAAATTTATTTTCGCCCTCATGGGTCATCAGGTTCGCTTCCAATTTCCGCGGCTCTGGTACACAAAAGGAGAGACATTGACGGAATTCCTTAAACAGTGCGGAGACGCGGCCTCATGGCAAGAGACGAGGTCCTGCTGGCAGCAGACGCGGCAGGTCAGTGTCGATAAAAAGAGGCGGCAGTGCGGAATTTGCGCCGCGTGCATGTTGCGACGCATGAGCGTACACGCCGCCGGCCTGACCGAGCCGATGAACACTTATGTCTGGGAGAACCTCGCCGCGCCAACATTCAAGGCCGGCGCTGCGGCGACGTTCCCCAGAAAAAAGGTGACGAATAAGCTCCGGCAGTACGCGATTGCCGGCTCGCTGCATCTGGATCATCTTGCCGGATTGCGCGAATCGGCGGCGAACCGGCGCACGCTCGCCCTGAATGCTTTTCAGTTAAGCCGATCGCTCGGACTAGACGAAGCCGACGCGAGCGCAAAACTGGACCGCTTGCTGATTCAACACGGGAATGAATGGAAAAACTTCATGAATTCCCTCGGACAAAAATCGTTCGTTTCGAACTGGGCCATACACGCGAGTCAATGATGTCACTTGAACAAACAAATCCGGTGGAAGTTGGGGAGCGTCTACGCATCGCGCGGGAAGCGGCGGATATCAGCCAGGCGAATGCGGCAACGGCCATTGATGTCGCGCGTACAACTCTCGTAGCCATCGAGCAGGGGCAGCGGCGCATCCGCATGGGCGAATTACAGAAGCTTGCCAGGCTATATGGCACTTCCGTCAATGCGCTTCTCCGGCGGGAGGCTATACAGGTCGATCTGGCTCCTCGCTTTCGAAAACTTGCGGGCAGCAGCGATGCTGCCGTCGACTCAGCCGTCAAGCTCCTTGGCGATCTAGCCAAGGCGGAAGTTGAACTCGAAAATCTGCTGGGCGTCAAACGCGTCGCCAACTATCCGCCCGAACGGCCCATCCTGCGGGGCGATGTGCGGGCTCAAGCCGAACACGACGCCCTGGAACTGCGCCAGCGGCTGGGCCTGGGCATGAGTCCCGTTTCGGACATCGTGACACTGCTCGAACTGGAACTGGGTGTCCGCGTCTATGTCAGACGATTTGACAGCAAGATTTCGGGACTCTTCGCCTATGACGAAGCTTTGGGTCCGTGCATTCTCCTGAACGCCAACCATCCGCGCGAACGCCGGACCCAGTCGGCCGCGCATGAATGCGGTCACATGATTTCAACCCGTAGGGAACCGGAAATCTTGCACAATCATGAGTCCGAGAATTCGCGCGAGGAGCGTTATGCCAGCGCGTTTGGCAGGGCCTTTCTCACGCCCGTGCGCGCCGTTACGCAGAAGTTCCAAGACGTGTTGGCGGGATCGGACCGACTGACGCGGCGGCATGTAATTGTGCTTGCACATTTCTTTGGCGTCTCCCGTGAAGCGATTGTGCGGCGGCTTGAAGAGCTGAGCCTGATTAAGGCGGGCACCTGGGACTGGTTTCAGTCGAATGGAGGCGTCACTGACGACCAAGCGCGGCAAGTCCTCGGTGATTTGTCAATTCCCGATTCGCAGAAGGCTGACGCAGACCGCCCCACCACTCTGCGGCTCAACTTGCTCGCAGAAGAAGCGCATCGACAAGGATTGCTGAGCGAGGGGCAGCTCGCCCGTCTCCTGAATCTCGATAGGATCGAGCTACGGGAAGTTCTAGGCGGCCTGGAAGGGGAAGGGAGCGAGACGGATGGCATTGCCAACCTTCTTAACTGACCCCGCAGTGGTCGTTGTCGCCGATACGAGTGCGATCATCAACCTGAACGCGACGGGCTGCGCGCGGGAGATAGTCCGCGCGATCCCGAACAAGTTGGTGGTCGTGGATCTGGCCGTCGCTGAACTAAATGAAGGGCGACGCCGCGGCAGAAAGGATGCGGATCTGCTGTCGGGGCTTGTCAGCGATCGCGTGGTTGAGATCGTAGAGCTCGATGAATCCGCGAGTGCTCATTTCGAGACGCTCGTGGTCGGACCTGCAGCCATAACGCTGGACGACGGCGAAGCGGCGACAATCGCCTATGCCGTATGCCGTCAAGCCACTCCTATCATTGACGAGCGCAAGGCCACGCGGATCTGCGCTGATCAGTATCCCGGACTGCGGGTCGGCTGCACGGTCGACATCCTGGCCCATTCGGGAGTCGAACAATATCTCGGCAAGGAAATGCTGGCAAACGCCGTGTTCAACGCGCTCCAAATGGGCCGGATGAGAGTCCTTTCGCAGCACGTTAAATGGGTCATCGATCTGATCGGGCCGGCCAGAGCAACGGTCTGCGCAAGTCTGCCGCGGTCGGTCCGGCAGCCTCAGCAAAATGTGTCGCGGCCAGCAGGGCGGAGCAAGAACGACGCGGTGTAGAAAGGTGATGGCGTAAAGACAATGCGGCTGAGCAGAATCGTTATCAAAAAGTTCCGCAATTTCAAATCTCTGGATGTGAAGCTGGGGGAACACGCTGTTGTTCTCGGTGAGAACAAAGTCGGCAAGACGAACTTGCTGTTCGCCTTGCGCCTCATTCTCGATCCGTCGCTGCCGGATTCCGCGCGGCGTCTGCGGTTCGAGGACTTCTGGGATGGATTGGAGCGGCCGCTCAAGAAAGACGACGAGATTGAGGTGTCCCTCGAATTTCGCGACTTCGAGAAAAGCGAAAACCTGCTGGCTGTGCTGGCCGATCACCTTGTCGAGCCTGACCCGATGGTGGCGCGGATCACTTATCTTTTTCGGCCAATCCCGGGCCGGGAGGATGAGGCAAGAAGCGAAGCTGATTATGAATTCGTGATTTTTGGCGGCAATCGCCCCGACAACAATGTCGGCTATGACCTTCGTCGATGGATGCCGATGGATCTGTTCCCCGCCCTGCGTGACGCGGAGTCAGACCTTGCGCGGTGGGCGCGCTCGCCATTGCGCCCGTTGCTGGATCGCGCGGCGCGCACGATCGATCCCGACGAGTTGAAGAAAATCGCTAAGGAGGTTCATAAGACAACCTCAAAAATGGCGGCTTTGACTGAGCTCGATGCGGTGGTTTCCGAGGTTAATAAACAATTGACGTCAATGGTGGGTGACAAACACGCCGTCGAGACAGCGTTGGGATTCGCTCCGACCGATCCAGAGCGGCTGTTGCGCGCCTTGCAGTTGATGATCGATGGCGGGAAACGCGGGATCGCCGAAGCAAGCCTCGGCTCCGCCAATGTGCTGTACCTGGGGCTGAAGGAACTGGAGCACCGATATCTCGTCGAAGAGGGCGAGCGTCAGCACACGTTCCTTGCTATCGAGGAGCCGGAAGCGCACCTTCATCCACATTTGCAGCGTCTGATTTATCGCAACTACCTGCGCACCCGCGACGAGGCCGAGGAATCGCCCGAAGTACGCAGCATTCTGCTCACGACCCACTCGCCGAACGTCGCAAGCGTAGCCCCCCTGTCGAACATCGTCTTGCTGCGCGCCGTCCCTGGAGAAGAACATACGATCGGCAAGTCTCTGCGTGGCGTGAAGCTTAAAAAAGGCGAGCGCGAAGATCTAGAGCGCTATATCGACGTGACACGCGGAGAGATGTTTTTTCCAAGGGCGTGATCCTGGTCGAAGGAGACGCGGAGCGCTTTCTGCTCCCGACACTTGCGAAGCTCTATGACCCGGCAATGGATTTTGACGCCCTGGGCATCAGTGTCTGCTCAATCGCCGGCACCAACTTCGGCCCTTATGTTCAGTTGCTGGGGCCGGCGGGCCTCGACATTCCGTTCGTTGTGTTGACCGACTACGATCCCAAGGGAAAGCCGGTCAGCCAGGAGGACGCGGACCCGGATGCCGAGACCGGAGAATCCTATGGAAAAAATCGGGTTGTAAATCAGATTATGCAGCGGCTCATTGACGACAAAGAGTGGGAAAAGCTTTCATTTGACGATGTGCTGGAAAGGGCCGAAGACAATGGAATTTTCATCAATGAATATACCTTCGAAATCGATCTGTTCAATGAAGGGACGGAGGACGAGTTCGCCGAAGCCATCAAGGGATTGACGGACAACAAAAAGATGCACGAGCGGTTCGAGAAGCTCGCAAAAGACCCGGAAACGCTAGATGCGAAGATCTTTCTGAAGGATATCGACTCCCTCGGCAAGGGCCGTGTGGCGCAGCGCCTGGCATCGCTTTTCTTGGCACAGGACATAGATGTGTGCCCTCCTTACATCAAGGCGGCACTCGATTACCTGAAGGCGAAACTGGCATGAGCGAATTCGCATACGTGGAGGCCGCGAAGGCGCTTCGCGGAAATAACGAACAGTGGGAGGCCTACGAATCGGACGGCAACTGCGTCGTGCTTGCAGGGCCCGGCGCCGGAAAAACCAAGACGATCACGATCAAGCTCGCGCGCCTGTTAGCGGAGGAAATACGAGCGCCTCAGCGCCTGGCCTGTATCACTTATAGCAACGCGTGCGTGGGCGAGTTGCTCGCCCGGTTGAGAAAGCTCAGCGTCGCGGATGACGGGCGACTCCGGCTCGCGACGGTTCATTCGTTCTGTCTGACCGAACTGGTATTGCCTTATGCGAAATTGGCCGGTCTGCCTGTCCCCGATCCACTGGTCGTCGCCTCGCCGGCACAATCGAAGAAGCTCTTCGAACAGGCGCACCTCGAAACCCTCGGTAGCCCGGCACCGAAGTGGTTCCGCACGGAGTGCGACAAGCTCCGCCGCACTATCGTCGACCAGGAGAGCAAAGAATGGAAAACGTGGAACAGCCGTGAAACGGCCGTGGTCGAAGCCTACCAGACCCTTCTGATCGAGAACGGCCTGATCGACTTCGACGGTCTCATTCTTACCGGCCTCCGGCTGATTGAAGAACACGACTGGGTGCGCCGATGCGTTCGGGCGAAATATCCGGTCGTCATAATCGACGAGTACCAGGATCTCGGATTGCCGCTGCACCGGATGGTGCTGGCGCTCATGAACAAGGCGGGAGTGAGAATCATCGCGGTGGGAGACCCCGACCAGTCGATCTACGGTTTCACCGGCGCGCAGCCGCGGCTCCTTAAGGCACTGGCCGCACTTTCGAATGTGCAACCGATCCGCTTGAAGTTGAACTATCGCTGCGCGGACCAGATCATTGCCGGATCGAAAATGCTTTTGCCCGACCCGTCCGAGTTCAAATCGCACGATGGCCGCCAAGGGACAATTCTGTTTTACCAGCTTGAACGGGACGTGCGTGGGCAGGCGGATTATGCACTGGCTGACGTGGTGCCGGCGCTACTGGATAAAAACAAGAAGTGGAAACCCGGCGACATCGCTGTCTTGTATCGGAGTTACGTCGAGGGAAACTCGGCCGCCACCGCCGCCGACCATCTTGGCTATAGTTATTTCCGGCTTGATAATGGCTCGCCCGTCAAACGCTCGCGGCTCACCGAATGGCTGACGGACTGCGCCCGGTGGTGCGCCGGCGGCTGGAAATCCGGCGCGGTCACACTCGGCGATATCCTCAAGGTCTGGCGCGCGCTGCGGCATTCTATGACGCGGGAGTCCGATGTTCTGGCCGCGCGCGCGAACCTCATCTCCTTCCTGTTTGCGCATCGCGATGAAGCGTTACCGTTGTGGAACTGGCTTTCGGCTGCCGGCAAGGCCGCCATCAACGAAATTCTGGAAGAGGAGCCGGGCCTCGGCGACGAGCAGGAGATTTTTGAAGAGCTGCTTGAGGCCAGCAAGCTCGGCGGAAAACTCGCGGAATATACCGTCGAGACATTTGGTAACCAAGGGAGAAGCCCCGATCAGATTAATCTCATGACGTTGCACAGTTCTAAGGGACTGGAGTTCCAGGCCGTCATAATGATCGGCATGGAGGAGGGGGCGCTCCCGAGCAGCTACGCTCGCACGGCCGAGGAAGTGGAAGAAGCGGGGCGGCTCTTTTACGTCGGGCTGACGCGCGCGATGAGTTCCGTGCACCTCATGTACGCGTTCAAGGAATCGCCTTTTATAACACAGGTGAGAAAAGCGACGTAGCTGTATCTACCGTGTTATACAAGCTTGACTGTCGGCAAGCGATGAGCCTTATTGTTGACGGTTCTTCCGAGGAAACGGAAGGGATAGTGCACCTGCGCAGGTGGTACAACATCCAAGTTCACTTTTCGAAGACGGTTCGAAGTTCTCGTTATCCTTAATTGAAGCGCCAATACCACTTCGATTGCCTCCTCGATTTCTTTGTGCTCCGATAAACTTCAAAATCTTTCTAAAGGCTACCGCCGTTGCAAGGCGATCCCAATCCAAACGTGCTGAATAGCACGCACTCGAAAAATGCCGTTAGCCTCGCCTTTCTTCGGAAGTACGTTCGGATCTTGGAACCGGGCGGCAAATGGAGCGGCCGCTGTTATGCATAGCCTACACTTCTTGATGGGGACCGGCGTCTCTACGTCGAAGGATGACTTAACACGTGAAGCCCGGAAAATTCCAATCCGAATCGCGCCAAATACTTACGAAGCCTGTCGGCATCATTCGACAAGGATTTGCGGCTGCGAGAAGCACCAAAAAGAGTACGCCCTGCCTCTGAAAGTGAGCGACTGCGCTTGCACACGCCAATTACAAACGCCAGCTGCGCACGATCGAACAGGTCTATCTCTTCGAGTTGTCTCGCGGTCATGAATTGTCCAAGCTCCGCGTTGTGCTCAGGAGTCTTGGGCTTATGCCAAGCCATAGAAAGCCTGCTGGCTTCCTCATCCACCACTTGCGTGGAAATCCGCCCGCCTGGAGCGAGGGTTGCCATGCGGGCGACAGCCGCATTCAGATCGCGGAAATTGCCCACCCACGACGCGGCGGGCGATAGCGCAAAGTCTAAGAAACGTTCCCGAGCTTCCTTGCTGAAGGTCACACGACGACCTGCTTTCTCCGCAAAGCGATCCAATTCGAAATCGAGGTTGGGTTCGATGTCCTCGGTGCGGTTCTTAAGACCCGGCATTACGAATGTCCAGAGATTGATCCGAGCCAGCAGATCTTCGCGAAATTTCCCGTCGCGCACGGCAGCAAATAAGTCGCGATTTGTGCCGGCGATGAGCTGGAAATCGCTATGCGCTTCTTCGTCTGACCCAAGCGGTAGGAATGTCCTTTCCTCAAGAGCCCTCAGCAGCATCGCCTGCTCGTCGACTCCAAGCTCTCCAATCTCATCGAGAAAGAGGACGCCTTTGTCGGCTGCACGCAGCAGACCGGCGCGGTCTTTTTGAGCGCCGGTAAAGGCTCCCTTTACGTGTCCGAAAAGGGCAGACATTGCGGCATCTCCGCGGATGGTAGCGCAATTCACATCCACAAAATTTCCTTCTATTGATCGGCGAGTCTTTTTCAGTTCGTAGATTCGTCGCGCGAGCAACGATTTGCCGGCGCCGGTGGGACCCATAAGCAACAGAGGATCGCGCGTGGAGATCGCCACCTGCTCGATACGCTCAATGAGCCGGTTGAATGCCGCATTGCGCGTGTCGATGCCTCCTTTCAGGTACGAAATGCCTTCTCGCTGCTCTTGGCGGAAACGCGAAGCGATCCGATCGTATTTGGATAAATCGAGGTCGATGATTTTGACCGTGCCCGGAGAGCTGCGGTCCCGGTCTGGCGAACACTGCACCAGCCTGCCGGGCATATACCGCGACTCAACCAGAAGGAACAAACAGATCTGCGCGACGTGAGTGCCGGTCGTGATGTGGATGAGATAGTCTTCCGAATCCGTATCAAAGGTGTAGCCGCGCGCGAACTGAAAGAGAGTCTCATAGACCTCTTCGAAGTCCCACGGGTCGCCAAACTCGATGTGATGCGAACGGACTTCGGTCTCAGGCGAGACGGTTTGGATGTCACTCTTAATTGTGCTCGCGAGACGTGAATCTCGTTTGCCGTGCAGAAGTTCGAAACGGTGAACAATCAGATCAGGCTGCCTGCAAAGCGAAACCGTAGGCCGCCAGTTCTGCCATCGGTCTGGATGCTTACCCAAATCGAGGGTCGTGCCGAGCAGCCCAATCGCTACGATCTTCCGCGTGTTCTTATCCATTAAGATAAATATTTATCTCATGCGCTAAGAAATTGGAAGGTAATATTCAATGTGTTCGTGTAACACTCGATTCTTCAGTCACTTGCGTATGGATGCGGTTTGGCCCGGAGCTTGCTTTACTAGTGGACGGAAGGAGAAACGATCATGTCAGGCGAAACCTACAACGTAATCGACGGCGGACAGGGCGTCCCGATCAAGGCTTGGACGAAAGGCGTCCAGTTGGAAGATCAGGCAAAGACCCAGTTGCTGAATGTCGCGCAGCTGCCCTTTGTGTTTCGTTGGATTGCCGCCATGCCTGACGTTCACTGGGGCATCGGCGCGACCGTCGGCAGCGTGATTCCGACCAAGGGCGCCATCATTCCTGCCGCAGTCGGAGTGGATATCGGTTGCGGAATGATGGCGGTGCAGACTTCGATGAACGCCCGCGATCTGCCCGACAACTTGCATGGCATCCGCGAAGCGATTGAGAAAGCCGTTCCGCATGGCCGAACCAATCACGGTGGAGCCGGCGACCGAGGAGCATGGCACGAAATTCCTCGTGAGAATCAGGAACTGTGGGGCGCGGGTCTAAAGCCTCGCTATGACGCAATCCTGGCAAAGCACCCGAAGCTGGATCGCGGAAATCACGCGAACCACCTGGGAACACTGGGAACTGGAAACCATTTCATCGAGGTTTGCCTTGATGAGAGCGAAACGGTTTGGTTCATGCTTCACAGTGGTTCGCGAGGCGTTGGAAACCGTATGGGAACGTATTTCATTGAGCTGGCAAAGAAGGACATGGAGCGATTCTTTGTCACTTTGCCGGATCGTGATCTCGCGTACTTTCCAGAGCACACGGAGCACTTCGACGACTACGTCGAAGCGGTGGAATGGGCACAGGATTTTGCTCGCTCGAATCGCGATCTGATGATGCAGCAGATTGTCAGCGCAGTGCGCGGAAGCGGACTTGTTCCGGCATTCACTGCGGAAGTGAAGAGCATCAACTGCCACCACAATTATGTGGCACGCGAGTCGCACTTCGGCCAGAACGTGCTCGTTACGCGGAAGGGTGCGGTTCGTGCGCGCGAGGGAGACATGGGAATTATCCCTGGCAGCATGGGTGCGCGTTCTTACATCGTGCGCGGGAAGGGTAATGCGGAGAGCTTCCACAGCTGCAGTCACGGCGCTGGTCGTGCAATGTCTCGTCATGAGGCGAAGAAGCGCTTCACGATCGAGGACCACATCCGTATGACTGAGGGAGTGGAATGTCGTAAGGACGCAGACGTGATCGATGAGACGCCAGCGGCTTATAAGCCGATCGATGCAGTTATGGCGGCACAGGCCGATCTGGTCGAAATCGTGCACACTCTGCGTCAGGTGGTTTGCGTGAAAGGATGAGTATGCCTAAAACGGAAGTTGTGAAGGCAGAAACGATTCGGATCGACGGGTCTTTCGGTGAAGGCGGCGGACAGATTCTGCGCAGTTCACTCAGTCTGTCGCTTGTCACCGGAAAGCCTTTCCGAATCGAAAACATTCGCGCAAATCGGGAGAAGCCTGGACTGCTGCGGCAGCACCTGACGGCAGTCCAGGCCGCGGCGGAGATTAGTTCCGCTGAAGTGGAAGGGGCATCGCTGGGTTCCAAGCAGCTCACGTTCGTGCCAGGCAAGGTTCGGGCGGGAGAGTTTCGCTTTGCGATCGGCACGGCAGGCAGCGGAACGCTTGTTCTTCAGACGATCTTGCCGGTGTTGATCACTGCAGCGGGACCAAGCCGAATTGAGATCGAGGGCGGAACACATAACCCCGCCGCTCCGCCCTTCGATTTCCTTCAACGGAGTTTCATTCCGCTGATCGAGCGGATGGGACCGAAAGTGAAATTGGAATTGCAGCGCTATGGTTTCTATCCGGCTGGAGGTGGGCGCATCGTCGTTGAAGTCATACCAACAGATGTATTGAAATCCATCGTACTGGTTGAACGAGGAGAGATCACAACGAAACGGGCGACGGCACTTGTCGCGAACTTGCCATATCACATCGCTCGACGTGAGTTGATCACAGTGGGGAAGCAACTGAATTGGGATGACGAACTGCTGCACTGCGAGGACACAAAGAACTCCGTCAGCTCCGGCAACCTGGTCATGATTGAATTGGCGAGCTCCACTGTGACTGAGGTATTCACGGCATTTGGAAAGCTCGGTGTGAGTGCAGAAGACGTTGCGAAAGATGCAGCCGAACAGGCACGTGCATACCTGCATTCGACTGCAGCTGTCGACGAGCATTTGGCCGATCAACTTCTTCTGCCTCTCGCCTTGGCTGGAGAAGGTTCATTCTCGGCAGTGAATCTCAACATGCACGCAAAGACGAATATGGATGTGATCCGACAGTTTTTGCCGGTTAGCTTCCAGGTAACTGAAGTAGAAGGGCACAATCGTGTTTCGGTATCAACAGGAAAGCCACACCCGTATGTTGGCTAGTTCCGTTGACACGCTCTCGACATGTGGAGGGCGTGCGTAAACCAGGCGCTTCAGAAGATGACGTTTGACAAAGTTTGTTATTGCAAAAGATGCGAAGTCATGGCATGTTAAGTCATCTTCTACGAAAGGACGCCCAAATTAGTGGATTACGAAAACAAATCGCTAAGCGGGCAACATCAGCCGATAACTCGACTGAGTTGCTATAGGGCGTCGCTCCGGTCGCGCTAGCCGATCTTCATCGGTTTCAACCAGGCGCTCTTTCCGCACAATTTAACTGGGTGGCGTAGGCCGCGGTTCCTTCGACTGTGAATCGACTATTCCGCTGCTATTTGTTCCCCCAGTTTGACATACTCGGTCAGTGGTGATTGGCCACGGATACTTCTCTTGGTAGAAACAGCCTTCGGACTGGGAGGTTCGACTCCTCATGGGCGCAAGCCCTACCCGTGACCGCATGTTCCCTGACCAGTAAATGCAGTGGCCGTACAGTCTTGTCCGGCCACAGAAGCTCGGGCAATGGCCCTTAGACTGGACTAAATATGAATCCGTTGGAACGCGCTTTCGCAAGGATGGGAGCGCGAGTTGAATTTGGACAACTTATCAGGAGAAACAGGCTGTCGGGTCGAATGGTCTCAGAGGACCTTGCGCTCGACGTGCGTCAAGACCGGCATGGAGAGTACTTCCTGATTTCCCGTGCACAGGCTTCCACAACTGAATTGGTGGTTTTGGATGTTCAGCCGAAAGATCGTCACTTGCTATTGCTGAGCCGTAGTGCCTCTGAGAAGCACCGTTTCTTGCTTGGCCACGATGAGCGTCATTGGTTTGTAGCCGGCATTCCGGAAAGTACGCCAGTGAGTCGCGTTCGAGATGCGAAACAGGCTCTCAAGCCCGATCTTGTGCAAAGCAGTGAGCGCGGAGTTCGGACGAAGTATCGCGATCGGCGAAGCAACGCAGCACGCATTCGCCAAGGTGAATGGTTTTTCGTGCCAGCACCTCAGGTGCGAGTGGAACTGTTGCTTGTCCTGAGGAACGAGCCGATCGCGCGTGGAGGAGGCAAGCCCCATGTCTGTGAAGAGCTTTATCGCTTTGGCGGGGAGACGGTTTATGTCAGCCCTGGCGCACCAAACGGTCTGACAGACGAGGAATATCGGGCTCTCTCGGAGGGCGAACGGAATCGCTGGAACTGGCGAGTCATGCGACGCAATCCGAAGGTCTATGTACGCGGCCGTGTTCGCCATCACGACCACAAGACTGTCGTGTTGGATGGCTGGCACGAGGTTCTCGGTAACACAGAGAATCTCTCGCACGCCATGCGGAATGTAGCTTTCTTGGACTAGGCATTAAGAAGGATTGGCCGGTGGTGAAGACTACGGTTACTTCGCCTCGAACGCGGGAGATGCAGGTTCGAGTCCTGCCGCGGGAATCTGTGCCCGCGTGGTCTAAACGGAAGGACACCTAATGTTCCGTTGTCGCTTGTTCCCCGGCCAATATCTGCTCTTGACTCGTCAACAGCGAGAAAGTTCGCTCGGATCAGGTGGCGGCAAGTCTCGGAAGTCTGGTGTAAGGCATTCGCCGGTGGTGATAGATCGCGGTTACTTCGGGGCCGTGCGACTTCGGTCCGCGGCAGGCAGAAATGCCGGTACCGCGTCGGCCATTCCCCGGCGATGAGATGTACAACAAGTTCGCCGGTGGTGATGTGTGACGGTTCCTTCGAAGGGCGCAGGTTCGAGTCCTGCCACAGCCTATGGCCGTGTAGCTCAGTTGGCAGAGCAAAACCGTTGCCGACAATTCCCCGGCGAATATTGAAAGAAAGGAGGCCACAAATGGCCCGACTAAACACACTCAATCTCAACACCGCACCTCGCACGCACGAGGGTACACCGGCACGGCACATCTCTCCGGAGATGCAGTTGCGGCGCTCTGTGCTCGCCTGCCTCCTTTGGGAAAGCCAGTTCTACGAGGACGGAGTCGAGATCGCCGGTCGTATAGCCGAGCTCGTGCCAAAGGTTGTGGCCGAAAAGGTATCCGCCCTTGCGATCGAAGCCCGCGGGCAAATGAAGCTGCGCCACGCGCCGCTTCTGCTCGTTCGCGAAATGGCCCGGCACAAGACGCACCGCGCTCCGGTTTCGGAGACACTCGCGCAGATCATCCAGCGTGCCGACGAACTCGCCGAGTTCGTCGCAATGTACTGGAAGGACGGGCGTGTGCCACTCTCCGGTCAGGTGAAGAAGGGACTTGCGGCGGCTTTTCCGAAGTTTGATGAGTACCAGCTTGCCAAGTACGATCGCGGCGGGCCAATCAAGCTGCGGGACGTGCTGTTCCTTTGCCATGCCAAGCCTCGCGATGAAGCCCAGGCTGCGGTGTGGAAAAACCTGATCTCGGGAGCGCTGACAACGCCCGATACATGGGAAGTTGCGCTCTCGTCTGGTGCAGACAAGCGCGAGGCCTGGGAGCGATTGCTTCGCGAGCAGAAGCTGGGCGCACTGGCTCTACTCCGTAACTTGCGCAACATGCGTGAGGCCGGAGTCAGCGACAAGCTGGTCGTTCGTGCTCTCGGAGAGATGAAGACGGACCGAGTTCTTCCGTTCCGTTTCATCGCCGCTGCGCGCTACGCTCCGCAGCACGAGCCTGACCTTGAGCAGGCAATGTTCCGCTCGCTCAAGAACCAGACTCCGCTGCCGGGTACCACTGCGCTGGTCGTGGATACCAGTCCTTCGATGTGGATGGCGCGGCTCAGCCGAAACAGCGATATGGATCGGTTCGAGGCTGCAGCCGGGCTTGCCATTTTGCTTCGCGAGACTGCCGAGCGGGTGAACGTGTACGCGTTCAATGAGAAGGCGTACGAGGTCCCTCCGCGTCGTGGGTTCGCGCTGCGGGATGCACTAGCCGCGACCAAGAACAACTGGAGCCGCGGCGGTCTCGCAGTTGCTGCCGCAAACCGCGATGGCTATGACCGCATCATCGTTATCACGGACGGTCAGTGGCACTTCTCGGATACCACTACCGTTCAGGGCTACGGTGAAGGCGACCCGCAGACGGTCGCGCCGGCACCGCTGACGAAGCAGGCGTACATGATCAATGTTGCCAGCTACAAGAACGGCGTCGGTTACGGCAAGTGGATGGACATTGATGGCTGGAGCGATTCTGTCATCGAGTACATCCGCGCGCTGGAGCAGACAAAATGGGTCAACTAAACTCCACCGGCCTGGCGCAGCGCCGGACCGGTGGAGTCAAATACGACTGCGAGAATAAGACCGTATGTTAGTGCTGTAACCGTGCTATACTCGGTTTGAAAATGACTATAAAGACCAAATCCATTATGAGACGGCGCGTCAATCGCGCTCGGCCCTCGGGATTGGT
>JBBIOA010000010.1:162531-170093 GCA_037443605.1 Terriglobales bacterium | reverse complement strand
GTTCCAGTGCCAGTTCTGGCCGTCGGAATTGGGCTCGATGCGGTCGCAGCCCACGTTGAACCAGACGGGCGAGTTGAAGGCGGCATACTGGCGCAGCAGGATGTGGGCGAGTTCGTCGTGGAAAGTGGCGCCGTCTTCGGGAGTTTTGAAGTAGCCCTGCGACATGCCCCAATCGCGGATGGTTTCGGCGACGCGGGTCACGAGCTGGCGGACGCCGGTTTCGCGCTCGGGGGTGCCGAGTAATCCGTGAAGATATTTCTGGGCGACGATGTTGGTCGCGGTCATGGACCAGTCTTTGGGGACCTCAACGTCTTTCTGCTCGAAGATCACGTTGCCCTGGGCATCGGTGATGGCGGCAGTGCGGAGTTCCCATTCGACTTCGGCGTAGGGGGAGACACCTGGCTTGGTGAAGAGGCGGCGGAAGGCAAGTCCGGGGGCCTTCTTCTTGTTGGCAGGGGGCATGACCGCCAGGTTGGAGGGGGCGGCGGTCTCGGTCACGTGTTTCACTTCGGGCATTGGGGTCTCCTGTAATTAGATTCTACGGGGTGGTGCGCCGATGCGGGCGTCCCTGGCTGGAGGGGCGGGCGAATCGGGTGGAACAGGGTATCGATATCAAAGATCGCATCGAGCGTCGGTCGCTTATGCATCCGAGCGAGCCGCGGTTTCAGGCGTCCCTCCGGGACGCGGGGTCTCCTTCGGGTCGCCCGCCCACCGCTGAAGCGGTGGGCTACTGTCAGTCGTCCCTGCGGGACGGGGCGGCCAAGACCGCTCATTCACTTCAAAGAGCGTGCAGGGATAGCGGCGTCTGGCGCCGCGTCACCCAAAAAAGCTAAGAACTTAAGTTCGGCCGCCGAGGGCGCGCGACGGGTATTCGGTTGGGGGAGTCAGTTCCAGGGAACTGGCGAAGCCGGAACCGAGGCCGGTGGTTTTGCCGGCGGAATCGGTGATCCACTGATTCAGTGTGTTGCAGATGCTGCGGCGCTGGAATGGGTCTTCGACGATCACGTAGCGAATGAAGTAGCGCCCCGAATTGAGGCGGGTGCGCCAGGGGCTGGTGAAGGCCAGCATGCGGTCGAGGACGAAGGCCATATCGTCGTCAGCGAAGAATTGGGAGACGGCGAGAAGGCGGCGGCCCTCAGTGGCTAAAGCCGGGGCTTCGGGGGTGCTGTCTGCAAGAGTAAAGTCGTGCCCCGATAGTGGGATTTCAAACGGGCTCGCTTCGCTTCGCTGGACAGCCGAGGCGGCTGTCCCCACAGGAGCTGGGGTGGCTGTCCCCACAAGAGCCGAGGCGGCTGTGCCTACAGGAACTACAGGAACCGAGGCGGCTGTGCCTACAGGAATTTCTTCGGCCAGGGCGAAGACGCCGGGCTGGCTGGGGACTTGGAGGAGGCTGTGATGGGATTCGCAACGGAACCATCGGGACCACTGCAGGCGCCGGTAGTCCAGAGGACGGTCGAGACCGTGGCGCACCAAAGACTCGGTTACTAAACGAGACAAAGCTTCCATTGCGGGCTCCTGAACCGCTGCACGTTAGAGACAAAGAGTTCCCCTGTCCGCCGGTCGTGCAGTTTGAAACTCATCGGTGAATCACAACGTGCTCAACTGCGTTTTGCCCTGCTCCCAGCTTTTTTGAAACCACGTCCCCGGGGGAGGGTCGGGGTACGGCCACCGCAACAACTGAAGGTTTCGGGCGCCGGGCTTACGGATCGAGAAGCCCGAGCGCCAGAGCCCTTCTGGGACAAGGCGGCAAGTCACCTCTGGCCTGACGCGTTGCCCTGTTTTTCCTTCACTACCCGCCAAATTCCTTCTCATTCCCGTGAGGAAGAATTTGTGTGCTTGGGATTGCAAAGTTACTCCCGCAGGTTGTGCATGTCAAGAGAGAAACACCATATGTTGTATCCCTAGCAATGACGGGCTTGGTGCGGGATTGGGGACGGAATTTCCACATGGCAGTTTCAAGTTTCCCGTTCCGGGTTTCGCGTTGGTTTTTCTTGTTGAGGTGAACACCTTATGCGTTTAGCGAATTCCTTGACATAGACGGCTCGGATCTTCTCGCAAGTCCCATGTCTCGCAACGGCGGCGAGACATGGGGCATCCCATTTTCCTGGTCAACCCCTTGTCGACGACTTCAAAATCTGTTTCACCTACATCAGGCCGAGGCGCGAAGTAGAGCGGTCGCGATACGGCTGAGGGAGCTTGCGGCTGAGGGAGCTTGCGGCTGGGGGGCTGAGGCACAGCGGCGTGGGGCAATTCTTCAGTCCGGGAAATGAGAACGTAAATGTCTTCGAAGATCTGGCGCGGGGCGATGCTGATGACGCCGTCGGAGGATTCGACGAGGTAATCGCCCTTGCGGCCGGAGTGCTGGCGTCCGAGAGAATCGACGAAGCTGAGATTCGAACTGAGCTGCTTGGCTTTGACCAGGAAGCGAGTGCGGTAGGTTTTCCATTCCCGAAGTTTCATGTGGCGCGACCCGAATGCCTAACTCTGCTGAATTGCTGCACGCCCAATCGGCGCGTCCGGTAGA
Source organism: Terriglobales bacterium (assembly GCA_037443605.1). Lineage (GTDB taxonomy): Bacteria > Acidobacteriota > Terriglobia > Terriglobales > Acidobacteriaceae > Sulfotelmatobacter. The sequence continues at coordinate 167,569 of JBBIOA010000010.1, read as the reverse complement.
CGCTGCCGAAATCTTCTGTGCGAGTGAAGAGAATGTACGGCGGGAAGGAGCGGGGGTCAATTCAGTATTTTTGGTGCAGTTGAGGAAAACATGCGCCGCGGATTCTCGCGGATCAACACGGATCAAGAAGAGAGGAACAAACAGGATTCATGCGCGATAGAAGTGTCGTTTTGGAGTGAGAGTGGAGACCGGATGGAGGCATGGTGAAGAGTGCGTCCGGGTTGTCCACAGGGTGTGCACAGGAAATGCAGAAAGGCGGTTCTCAGTTGTCAGTTCTCGGCTTTCGGCTTTCGGCTTTCGGCTTTCGGCTTTCGGAGTGGATGCTGGATTTGGGATTGGGGTTTGATTTTGGTCGTCTTCAGTTGCGATCCGAGAACCAGGTGAGGAGGCGGTGTTCGAATTCATGGGGAGCGGTGGAGAGCGCGCCGCAGTGTTCAGCGTTGGGGACTTCCCAGAGTTGGGTTTGGGGAGCGCGGGCGTGGATGGCGCGCGAGTGGCGGACGGGAATGTTGGTGTCGTCCTGGCCGTGAATGAGGAGGACGGGGATGTTGGTGCGAGCGGCGGAATCTTCGGGAGAGATATTGGACAGGTCGAGGCGATATTTGAAGCGGGCGCGGAGGAAGGCGACTTCGACGAGCGGACGGAGCGGAAGGCGACCGATCCACGAACCGAGGTGGAAGGGCTGTCCCATGCGGTCGTAGGCGATCTCGCGAAAGGTGGAGAAGGGAGATTCGGCGGCGACGGCGCAGAAGTTGGGATGAGTGTCGAGCGATTGCAGGAGTTGGGCGGCGCCCATGGATTCGGCGAAGGCGAAGACGCAGGGATGATCCGTGGGTGCGGTGTGAATTTGGGTGCCGAGGAAATCTGCCCATTGGTGAATGTCGTTGCGTTCGAGGAGGCCGTAGGTGGCGAGTGGGCCTCCGCTCGCGCCGTGAGCGCGGGCGTCGGGGAGGAGTACGGTGTAGCCGTGATTCAAGAGGAGCTGGGCGTAGCCGGTCATGCCGACGCGGTTGTCGCCGAGTCCGTGAAGGAGGACGACGGAGTTGCCGTTCGGGCTCGGAGGGCGAATGAGCCAGGCGTTGAGGGCGACGGCGTCGGGCGTGGTGATGGAGACGTCGGTGAGAGTGGCGCTTTGTTGTTGGAAGAGTTCGCGTGCGGCGGAGGTTTCGTCGGCGGTGAGGGGGCGGCGCTGAGGGCGGAGTGTGGCGTCGGCGAGGAAGATGCCGGCGATGAGACAGAAGGTGAGATAGAGGATGATCGCGAGGATCAGGAGACGGGAGCGACGGGTGCGGAACATGGGCTGAAGGATTGTACGGGTTTCAGAGACGGGGAGTTCCCTAGAGCCTTCACCACAGGGGGCACAGAGGGGCACAGGGGAAGTCAAAGTGCCCACTTCTGCCGCAAAGAACGCGGCAGAAATGGGGCACCCGCGGAGGGGTGGTACGCGTGTCTGGGGATGGGAGTTCCCCCAGAGAGCCTTCACCACAGGGGGCACAGAGGTGGACGGGGAGGTCAAAGTCCCCACTTCTGCCGCAAAGAACGCGGCAGAAATGGGGCACCCGCAATTTGGAAGACTCCGCTCGCTTCGCTTTGCGGGACGGCCGAGGCGGCCGTCGCCACACAGGAGCTATTTTGCGGATTTGAAGGCGGCGAAGCGTTTGTTGATTTCGTCCCAGTTGACGACGCCCCACCAGGCGCCGAGATATTCGGGGCGGCGGTTGTTGTACTTCAGGTAGTAGGCGTGCTCCCAGACGTCGTTGCCGAAGATGGGATATTGGCCTTGGGAGAGCGGGCTGTCCTGGTTGGGAGTGGAAGTGATGGCGATTTCGCCGCCGGGCTTGCCGACCAGCCAGACCCATCCGGAGCCGAATTGCTTGACGCCGGCGTCGTTGAATTTGGTTTTGAAGTCGGCGAAGGTGCCGAAGGTTTTGGCGATGGCATCGGCGATGGGGCCGGTGGGATCGCCGCCGCCCTGGGGCTTCATGAGCTTCCAGAACATGGTGTGGTTGACGTGGCCTCCGCCATTGTTGCGGACGGCGGCGCGGATGTCGTCGGGGATGGCGTTGAGGTCGCGGATGAGATCTTCGGCGGAATGGCCGGCGAGATTGGGATGCTTCTCGAGCGCGGCGTTGAGATTCTTGACGTAGGCGGCGTGGTGCATGTCGTGGTGCAGGGTCATCGTCTGCTTGTCGATGACGGGTTCGAGCGCGTCGTAGGGGTAAGGAAGTACGGGCAGTTCGTGAGCCATTGATGTCCTCCAAGATAAAGATGACGGGGCGGTGAGATTCGATGCAAGCGGATTATAGCGGGAGAGGAGAGTCGTTCACCACAGGGGGGCACAGAGGAACACGGGGGAAGAGCTTTCAACGCGGGGGACGCGAAGAGAATCTTGAAGTCCCAGCACTTATTTTTTGCCGAGGAGGCGGATGCGGGAAGTGAAGGCGCGGCCCTGGCATCCGGAGAAGGTGGGAGACTGGTGGGTGGGATCAATGATGTTGTTGACGAAATAGGCGTTGCAGCGGCCGGTGATGTTGTTGAAGCCGCCGCGGACGGCGAGGTAGTAGCCGAGGAAGTGGAAACGCTTTTCGAGTTGGACGTTGGCGGAGAAGTAGAAGGGATAGCGCTCGGAGCCAGGAGTTCCGAGGATCTGCTGCTGGTCGTTGAGGAGGTTGAAGGGGAATCCGGAGCGGGCTTCGGCGGAGTAGGCGATTTCGGTTTGGTGGAGGATGGGGAGTTTGAAGAAGGGGAGGTATCCCCAGGAAAGGATGCGGTTGGGAGTATCCCAGGGATAAGGGCCGGGCTGCTGGGCGCTGAGGATGGGGCTGTCGATGTTGAAGTCGAGGGCCTGGTTGGAATGGGCGCGGGAACGGGTGTAGGAGCCCATGAGGCTGTAGCCTTCGCGGAACTGGTGGCGAAGGGTGAGTTGGAAGGCGTCGTAGTGATCGTTGCGATCGTTGCGCAGAACGAAGTGGGTGCTGGTGGCGGGCGAAGCGTCGTAGACGAGTCCGCTGATGCCGCGCTTTTCGAGGAACTCGGCTTTCATGTAGATGGCGGCGGGAAGTTTCTTCTCGAGGCCGATGCTCCAGTTGATGAAGCGCGGGGAGTCGATGTCGGAAGTGTTGGCGAAGAAGGTGGTGGTGAAGGGGCCGGTGGTGACGACGCAGTTCGGCGGTGCGCAAGTATTTGGATTCTGTATGGTGAAAAAAGTGTCCTGGCGAGTGCCGGCGAAGGGGCGGGCGATGAGGAAGAGCGGCGTGGAATCGAAGACGACGCCGATGCCGGCGGAGAGTTTGGTGTCGCCGGAGTTGTCGAGGACGTAGGTGCCGGCGAGGCGCGGGGAGAGGTTGGCGCGGTTGACGACCTCGTCCCAGTCGAGGCGGATGCCGGGTTCGATCAGCAGGCGATTGGTGGGGCTCCAGCGATCTTCGAAGTAGGCGGTGACTTCGGCGTTGAATTGAGTGTGGAGCGGAGCAGGGGTGAAAGTGGAGTAGCGGGTGCAGGGGAAGGTGTTGTCCTGTACGGCAGTGAAGCAGATAGTGCCGGGCTGCTGAGAAGTAATGGAGCTGGTTAAGAAGAGGATGGGCTGACGGGCGAATTGGGCGTCGTAGGAGATGCGATCGACGTCGATACCGAGTTTGAGATCGTGACGGCCGTGCCACTGGCGCGGGGGAAGGTAGAGGTTCATCAATCCCTGCCAACGGCGGGCACGGGTTTCCTGATTCAGATAGTAGTTGCCGAAGGCGGTGCTGGGCGTGAGTTGATAGGCATCGGCGCCGTAGGGAATGAGGCGGCTATTGTATTGCTGGAAGGCGAATCCGGTTTCGAGGAGCTGTCCTCCGGCGAAGTAGTGCTGATCTTTGACGGTGGCGATGTCGGTGTGAGACTCGTTCTTGGGACTGGTGAGCTGCGGGCTGAAGGGCGAGAGCAGGCCGTATTGATCGCGCAGGTGGTTGAAGAGATAACTGGTGGTGAGGATGTTGCGGCTGGTGATGTTGGTCTGGGCTTTCAGGAGATTGCCGAAACGAAGGACGTGATCGTTGTCGTGACCGACGGGGAGAGCGGTGTAGATGATGTTGTCGTATTCGCCGTCGAAGGCGTCGTAGAACCAGGCGCGTCCTTTTTTGATGGGGCCGGAGAAGGTGAGGCGGGGGAGGAACTGGTCAAAGCGCCAGCCGTGCTTGTTCTGGAACGAGGGGATGAAGTTGGTAGCGAAGAAGCGGAAGTGATCGTCGCCGATGCCGGTGTTGAGGGCGAGGACGCCGCCGGAACCTTTGCCATCTTCGGCGGGCTCGCGGGAAGGTTCGACCTGGATGGAACGGAACGCGTCGGTGCTGACACGTACGACGAGCAGCCCGTTGGCGGGCTGGGTGACGTTGAAGCCGTCGAGCAGGGTTTCGGTCTGGTAGGTTTGAGATCCGGCGACGTGGGGCTGGCCGGACTGGTCGTTGACGACGCCGGGAATGAAGTTGAGGGCCTCGCGGTAATCGTGGGTGACGGGATAAACGATATTGACGACATCGAGTCCGGAGATGGTTTCCTGGGAGGAGACCTGGGCGGGATCGATGGCGGGCGGGGATTCGCGGACGTTGACGACTTCTTTGACTTCCTGCTGATGGCTGAGAGTGACATCGATGGTGGAACCGGGAGCGAGTTGCACGTTTTCGGAGAGGGCGTAGAAGTTTTCTCTTTCGACTTTGAGGTCGTAAGCGCCGGCGGGGAGCGAGGGGAAAGAGCAGCGTCCGGTGAAATCGGTTTCGCAGTGGAGAGCGGGCAGGGTGGAGGATTGGAGGGTGACGCGGGCGGAGGGGACGGCGACGCCGTTTTCGTCGGTGACGGCGATAGTGGGCGGAGATTGGGCGGAGGCGGTCGCGAGGAGAATCAAGGTGAGGAGCAGAGCACGCATGCTGGGGATATTTTAGTGGGATGCGGAGCAGGCGTGGGGTGTTGGTTCGGGTTCCGAGCTATGAGCGGTGAGGTGCGAGAAGACGCGCAGGATCTTTCACCACAGGGGGCACGGAGGGGCACGGGGGAAATCAAC
>JBBIOA010000010.1:155491-162431 GCA_037443605.1 Terriglobales bacterium | reverse complement strand
CAGGATCTTTCACCACAGGGGGCACGGAGGGGCACGGGGGAAATCAACAAACTGCCAGGGGCAGGGGCGAAGGGAATCACACCCGCACAGTGGGGCATCGCTGGGCGTTTTCGAAGACAGGACGAGAGAGTCAAAGTCCCCACTCAAGCGAAAAACGCGCTTGAGAGGGGCACCCTTCTTTACTACTCACCCTTCTTACTACTCACCCTTCTTACTACTCACCCTTCTTTACTACTCACCCTTTTTACTAAGAGTCTGCGGGTTTCTGGGCGATTTCTTTCAGGCGGCGGAGGTCTAACTTCCCGGTGCCTAGATACGGTAATGCTTCGACGTGGATGAATTGATCTGCGCGGGGTTTCCAGAGAGCCGGGAGGTCTGACTTCGCGAGTTGCGAGAGAACTTCTTCCAATTTTTCTTCCGGTAACGTGTGCAGGATGATGAGGCGCTCGCCTTTTTTCTCGTCGGGGACGGCGGTGACGGCGAAGATTTGTTCCGAGGAGCCGGAGAGTTCGTGGAGCTTGTCTTCGACTTTGATGTGGGGAACCATCTCGCCGCCGATTTTGCTGAAGCGGCTGAGGCGGTCGGTGATGCGGACGAAGCCGTCTTCATCGACGGCGGCGATGTCGCCGGTGTTGTACCAGCCATCGCGGAGGACGTCGGCGGTTTTTTCGGGGCGATTGAGATATCCCTGCATGACGTTGGGGCCGCGGACGAGGAGCAGTCCGGTATCGCCTTGCGGGAGCGGCTGCATGGTTTCGGGATTCACGATGCGCACGCTGATGCCGGGGAGCGGGTGTCCGATGCTGGAGCGCTTGGCGCCGACCTGACGGAAGTCGGCGGCGCGAAAGTCGCGAGTGTTGACGGTCACGACGGGAGAACATTCGGTGCATCCGTAGCCTTCGAGCGGGCGGATGCCGAAGCGGTCTTCGAAGGCGCTGGAGATGCGCTCGGGAAGTTTTTCCGCGCCAGCCATGACGTATTGCAGGCTGCCGAAATCTCCGGGCTCGCAGCGGCGGATGTAAGTCTGCAGGAAGGTGGGAGTGGCGAGCAGGAAGGTGACGGCGTATTGATTGACGAGGGCTCCGATGGCGCGCGGTTCAAGCGGCGTGGGATGGTAGACGACGCCCATGCCGATGGAGGTGGGAAGGCAGAGCGTGCCGGTGAATCCGAAGGAGTGGAAGAACGGAAGGATGCCGAGGATTTTGTCGTGACGTCCCAGCATGAAGACCTGATTCATCTGCTCGACGTTGGAAGCGATGTTGTAGTGGGAGAGGATGACGCCTTTGGGATCTCCGGTGCTGCCGCTGGAAAAGATGATGGTGGCGGTGTCGTCGAGGGTGGTTGCGCGATCGGAGCCGACGGATTTTTCGATCAGGCGCGCGGGGAGCAGCCAGGAGATCAGCAACGCGACGAAGCGCTCGATGGTGCGCGGCTTGTCGGCGAGATCTTCGAGCATGATGGCTTGGCCGGGTGGCTCGATGCGGACTTTTTCCAAGAAGGCTTTCGAAGTGATTACGGTTTTCAGATCGCACTGTTTGGCGCAACTGGCGAGGACGGAGTTTGACGCGGTGTAGTTCAGATTGACGGGAACTTTGCCCATCATGAGAGCGGCGAGGTTGACGAGCGCTCCGGGGACGGAGGGTGGGAGCAGGATGCCGACCATTTTCTGATCGCGCCAGACGGGGCGCAGGCGGCGGGCGAGGAAGACGGTACGGGTGAGAGCTCCTCCGAAAGAAAGTTTGGGAGTGCGGCCGTCGGCCATGGCGAAGCGGCGTGGAAAACGGCGAGCGGTGTGAATGAAGGAGCGGTGAAGCGTCCGCATGTAGCGTTTGCGGAAGAGATAAGCTTCGGCGCCGAGTTCCTGCACGGCCTGGCGAACTTCGGGCGCGGTGGTGGTGGAGGGCAGCGGCTTGCCGTAGGTGACGGTGACGGGATAGGGGATGCGTTGCGGGAACTTCCAGAGGAAACGTCCGCGCTCGAAGCTGAAGATGGAACCCCAGACTCCGCCTAGATTCACGGGGATGATGGGAACGTCGAGGTTTTTGACGATGCGTTCCATGCCGCGGCGGAAGGGGAGCATCTGGCCGATGCGGGTCATCTGGCCCTCGGGGAAAATGCAGACGACTTCGCCGTCTTTGAGAGCTTGAGTGGCGGTGCGCAGGGAGGTGATCATCTCGCGCGGGCGAAGCTGCGAGGAGATGGGGATCACGCCCATGATTTTGGCGAAGGGCTTCACCAGCCAGTGATCGTAGGAACCTTTGAACATCAGGAAGCGGATGGGGCGGTCGATAGAGGCGATGAGGAGGACTGCGTCGACCATCGAAACGTGATTGGGGACGAGGAGGGCTCCGCCTTTGGCGGGGACGTTATCGCGGCCGGCGAGATGGAGGCGGTAGAGCGTGTGGGTGGCGAACCAGAGAAGAAGACGGAGAAGCGCGTCGGGCAAGAGATATAAGACGTAGGCGGTGGCGGCGACGGTCATCAGCGAGGCGGAAAGAAAAATCTTCGGCGGGCTGAGATGCAAAGAGTGCTGGAGAAGGTAGTAGACGCCCGCGGCACCGCCGATTCCGACAAACGAGAGCAGGTTGGCGGCGGCGATGACGCCGCCTTTGTCTTTTTCATCGGGACGATGCTGGATGAGGGCGTTGATGGGGACGGCGAAGAATCCGGCGAAAAATCCGAGAGCGCTGAGCAAACCTAGTACGGAGTCGAAGAAAAGGCCGGGCAGCGAGAGGGCGATGCCGAAGACGGTCATGCCGACGGAGCCGAGGGGGATGAGTCCGTATTCGACTTTGCCGCTGGAGAGATATCCGGCGGCAAGACTGCCGAGGCCGATGCCAATGGCAACGGCAGCCTGGAGGATTCCGGTGCGCGTGGAGTTGATGTAGAGGACGTCGGTGCCGTAGAAGACGATGTTGGCGGTGAGCAATGCGCCGAGGAACCAGAAATAGGTGTTGCCGAGGACGGCGAGCCAGAGGACGCGGTCCTGGCGGATGAGGCGCATCTGCGCCCAGAGATCGCCGACAGGATTGGCGCGGAATTTCTTGGCGGGATCGGCGGGCGGGACTTTGCTGATGCCGAGGCTGAAGAGAAGTCCGACGAACGACAGGCCGAGGAAGATCAGGCCGGACCAGCCTTGACGCGATTGGAAAAAGTCGGCGAGGAATGCGCCGGAGACGCCTCCGGCGATCACTGCAAGAAACGTCCCGAGTTCGAGGACGCCGTTGCCCCAGGAGAGTTTGGAATCGGGGAGAAGTTCGGGGAGGAGTCCGTATTTGGAAGGGCCGAAGAGCGCGGCCTGGGTGCTGGCGAGGAAGACGGCGGCCATCTCGAGATGCAGATGTTGCCAGCTCAGGGCGGGGATGGCGAGGGCCATCACGGCGATTTCGAAGAATTTCGTCCAGATGGTGACGGTGCGCTTGCTGAAGCGGTCGGCGAGGAAGCCGCCGGTCATGGAAAAGAGGATGAAGGGAATGGAGAAGAGAGCGCCGACGATGAAGACGACCTGATCGCGGTCGGCTTTTTGCATGGCGCTGGCGAGGATGAGGAAGACGACGAGATTCTTCAGACCGTTTTCGTTGAAGGCGCCCTGGAATTGAGTGAAGACCAGGGACCAGAATCCGCGACGCCAGGGGCGTTCGTCGGGAGCAGGAGGGACGGCTGACGGAGAGACTTCAGGCATAGAGATTTGCGGACTGCGGGAGAGTACATCGTTCGGGCGGGGAAGGGCAAACGGAGGGGACGGGGAAGGTCTTCACCACATGGGGCACAGAGGGGCACAGGGGAAGATGCTGAAGCGCTGCGCCGACCGGGTCTTATCGCTGCATGGGAACTTGGCGGACTGCAAGAGATCACGGGCAGAGCGGAGGTCAGCGGCCCGGTCAGGATCTGGTGGCGAGGTAGTCGCAGACGCGGCGGATGGTTTCGCGCTGGGCGTCGTTGAGGGTGAGGAATTCGAAGCCGTAGCGAAGGCCCTGGCGGTAGCGGACGATGGCGCGGACTTTGATGGGGTAGGGAGAAAGAGGCAGGGGGATTTCGAGAGTGACGATTTCGCCGGTGTCGAGGATGCCGGTGAGAGTGGCGCCGATGCCGTCCTGGCCCATTTCGGTGGAGCGTCCCCAGCAGGTGCGGAATTCGCCGTCCTGAAACATTTTGACCTGCAGACGGATGTCGATGGTGTAGCGAGGGAAACGGCGAATGAAAGGGAATTTCTGGGCTGAGGCGGTGGAGGAGCTATCGGCTCCGGCAGCAGCGGCAGCGGTTTTGGGTTTCTCGCTTCCCATCAGAAATCTTTTCTAGCGACAGTCTCTGACCATTCCTTGGTTGACGGCGCGGGGGAGCGAACCGTCAGCTAATTTCCGTGCAACAAATATCCGGGCTCGAGCGGCAACTTGCCGGCGAGCTTGACCACTGAGACGCTACTGTTAATGGAGTAGACGTCGACAACACCGACCGCGCCGGGGATCGAAGCGACCTTATTCACCAGGTCCTCATCGGAATCTGCGATGAGAATGGCGGGGTGGTTGGCGCGTCCGTGGTTCGCGGTGCTGATGAGATCGCTGACCTGGGACTCGGGGAGTTCGAAGATCTTTTCGATCAGCATCCGCATCTCGGGCGTGGTGGGGGCGCGCATGATGAAAGTGACGGGCTTGCCATCCGGCCAGCGATTGGTCTGGGCCTTGCAGACCTTGACGAGATCGGGCAGGGTAATGGCGGACAAGGCGTTCGATTTGTTGGATACGAGCGCGAGATCGCGCGCCGAGGCCAGCGAGGCGCCGGCAGCGAGAAACAGAAAGAAGATCAAAAGTTTGCGGTAGTGCACACTCGCTCCCCTAAGCGAACTGGGCCCAGATTGGATTGTCGTGCAAAAGGACGCTGGGCTCAACGTCCAATAGGGCATGTACCGCTGGAGTGAATGCGGGATCTGGATAGGAACGGAGTTCGGGTGGGCCCGACGGGCTCCCCCTGAGAGGGATGGACAGTCATCTACCTCACGCGGCCGCGGCCCGATACTGCCGGGCCGCCGGACAGCCGAGGGCGGCTGTCCCCACATGGTTCAGAGATCAGGGGCCGATGGTGGAGGGCTGCTGGTGCCTGGGGTAGGACAGGGCTAAAGACGGGGAATTCCGACCCAATTGTTCACAGACTTCCGAGTTGGCAAACGGGCGGGGATGGGGTAGGCTAGGTCTTCTTTTTGACGAGGACCTTCCCCTAATGACCAATCGAATCGCGTTTGCCCCGGAAGATTTCAAAAAAATGTGCGAGCAAGCGGAAAGAGATCACGAAGCGAAGAAGCTTTCTGCTCTGTTGGAGCGAGTGAAGCGGCAGATTGAACAGCGGAGCGGGGCCGGCCAATCGGTGGAAGCTCCGAAGCCCCCGGTAAACGTGATGAGTCAGCAGTCCGGACCGTGGCGGATGCCCAGCCGAACGGTTCCCTTCGAGAGATAGTGGAAATTTGTTTTTCGCATACGACCCACGGAAAACTTTTCACGTGTTCATAACATAGCTGGGATAGAATAGGCACGATTTTTGGCGATGGTTCTCAAGGCCGTCGCCGGGTTTGTAGCAGTAAGGCCTTCCCCCAGGAGGATGTGGATGTACGGGTCGTATGCAGGTTCACTGGCGGGCTCTCGCCCGGTCCAGAATGTAGATTCGCAACTGCGGGGGCTCACGCAGGATTTTGCGATGTCGTTCAATACCGGAAACTACGATCAGGCGGCGGCGATGTTTGCCGGCGACGGTGTGCTGATGGCGCCGCATCACGAGGCGGCGTACGGGCAAAAGCCGGTGGAGCGGGTGCTGCGGCAACTTGGCGAAGCGGGCTACAGCGATCTCCGACTGGAGACGACGCGGGTGGAGTGCTCCGGGGATATGGCGATGGAGACGGGCCGGTTCTCGGTGATCGTGCGACAGACGAACGGGACGCTGGTTCCGGAGCGGGGGAAGTACGTGAAGGTTTGGAAGCGGCTAGGCGCCTGGTTGATTCTGGCGGATTGCTGGAGCCGGACGCCGCCGGCGATGAGCGACCGGGCTGCATAAGGGCGAAGTCAGCGAGTGTGGCGAGATGGAGTCGCAGTGTGCACTTGCTTGGGGCGGGGCGGAAGAAGTAAAGTCACGGGTCATGGGTCAAGCAGAAGGCGACACGCAGTCGGCGAGTCAGCGCGACGGACATGGGGCGGGAGCGCAGGCGACGAATCCAGGGGAATATTGTCCGAACTGCTCGTCGAAGTTGCGGGAGAGCCGGTGCAAGATGAAGTGTCCGATGTGCGGGTTCTATTTGAGCTGCTCGGATTTTTACTAGAACCGTCGATGGTCGTTCGTCGCTGGCCGGCGAGTTGATGGACGATCGATGCTTTCAGATTGAAAGACCCTCTGTCGGAATCCTTCCTTAATCCAGAGAAATCAAACAATCAAAAACCCTCGTGGGACTTGCTGCATCTACAATGGCGGGCAGTCCTGGCAACGGAATAACTCATAAGGAGAATGTCATGCAACGGAAGGCGAGCGCGGTTTGGAAGGGCGGGTTGAAGGATGGGAAGGGATCGCTTTCGGCGCCTGGCGGAGCGCTGAACAATACGCAATATTCGTTTTCGACGCGGTTTGAGAATGCGCCGGGGACAAATCCGGAAGAGCTGATTGCGGCGGCGCACGCGGGATGTTTTTCGATGGCGCTGTCGGCGCAGCTAGGAACCGCGAACCTGACGCCGGAGAGCATCTCGACCAACGTTACGTTGACGATGGAGAAGCTGGATTCGGGATGGACAATCACGGCGAGTCATATTGAGGTTGTCGGGAAAGTGCCGGGAGCGGATGCGGCGACTTTTCAGAAATATGCCGAGGCGGCGGAGAAGGGCTGTCCGGTGTCGAAGGTGCTGAACGCGAAGATTACGATGAATGCGAAGCTGGAGTAGAGCGGCGAAATCAAGCGTCGAGGTGACGA
>JBBIOA010000010.1:0-155391 GCA_037443605.1 Terriglobales bacterium | reverse complement strand
TGGAAGTAGCCGCTCTTGAGCAAGATTGCAGCGTCTCTTGGGTCGACGGGTTGTGAGCAGGCTCCGTCGCGAAATTGATAGTGACGGCCGGTGACAGGTCCGCGCACGAGGGCCGCCGTGCCTTGTGTGAGTCGCAGGTCTGCTGTTGGCGAGGCGTTCGCGAGCCGACTCTCGGCTGAGATCTGGTGAACGGCCTCCGCGCGGCGTTGTCCGCAGCATGCCATGGTTAACTCCTCTCCTCTTTCGTAGGTTCGAGCGCTTCAAAGACAATGGGCGGCTTTTCTGCTCCGCCGATTCGGTTGGCCAACGACGACAATCCTGAAATTGCAAGCCACGTGATCGTCCGGGACAGTCCGTCCTCGACAACGAAGAAGGCGAAGGGGATGGCGATCCACAGGCTGAGGCAATTGAAACAGTCCATCAGGCTGCCCCAGATCGAGTTGCCGAGGCGACGACGAATCGAGACGATGATGTCCCAAGGGCCGTCTTCGGCGGCTAACAGGTGAGTCAGCCGCCAGACGGCCAGGACGGAAATCACGAAACGAAACCAGACGCCAGTTTGCATGGCCTTAGGCAATGGTGATGGTGCAGCTATTGCCGGAGACGCCGTGGGCGTCGGTAATAGTGATGGTGAAAGTGCCGGGAGCAGTGGGAGTACCGGTCACGGCGCCGGTCGACGCGTTGAGCGAGAGGCCGGGCGGAAGTGAGCCGCTGGTCACCGAGAAGGTGTATGGGGGCACGCCGCCCGAGGACCCGAGAGGCACGCTGCTGAAGGGCACGCCGACGGAGCCGGTGGTCACCGGCGAGCAAGTCACTTGCGGCGCCGGGATGTCGTTGATGATGTTGAGCGCGAAGAGAATCGGTCCCGATGAGTGATGGTCTCCGCTGTCGCCCACCCAGGTTGTGTCGCTCACGCCAAGCTCAATTACATAAGCGCAACGGCAGCCGCGGGGCAGTTGCCAGGGGTTGGTTGGCACGCACGGGAAATTTGGGTTGGGAGGATTGCCGCCATCGAGCGCGGTGACAATGTCCCAGGAAGCGAGGGTGGAAGCCTGCGTTGCCGGGTTCGGTGCGGCGGCCTGCCAGAGATTCGGCACGCGCACGATCGGCGGGCCGGCGACTCCGTTGGGAGTGTAGTCGGACGCGAGGAACGGCTGCATGGTGCCACCATTTTTCTGGTAGCTGAGGGCATAACTTCCGAAGTTGTCGTTGGGGAGCTGCTGGGCCGAGGTGATGTCGATGGGGTAGTCCCAGGCGACGCCGAGCACGGGAGCGGTGGTTCCGACGTAGTCGCTGAGGTGCAGGTCGCCGCAGCCGACGACGCTGCCGATCTGGGTCAAGGCGCCGATGGTGGGGAAATTGTCGATCCAGACTGCGACCTGATCTTCTCCGGCAGGGACCACCGGCGTGTGTGGCGAACTGCTTGGACCTTCGTCGACCTCGAGGAAGAGAAGGTAGCGGCCGCTGGCGGGGGTGCTCCATTTTCCGTTCGAACTGATGTGAGGAACGGTGTAGTGAGTAAATGGAAAGACGGGTAAGACGCAGGGTTCGGTAGACCAATAGGCAACCAGGTCGCCATTGAGAATGGTGTTGGGCGTCGGGGGACCGAACGCGCATCCGGAGGACCAGGGATGGGCCGTGGTTCCGTCATAGACGACCGGAGCGATGACGGGTGCGCCGCCGAGAGCGGTGGGGCTCGGTGTGGGCGATGGCAAGGGAATCGCGCCGGAGACGGGCCCGAAGGCCGCGAGCTGGTAGTCGGTCATCTGCATGCCGCAGCCAAAGGTGTAGGCGCTGCCGGTGACGCTGATCGGGCCTCCGACCGATTGTTCGAAGCTCGGATTGGAAACACTTTGGACGAGCTTGATGATCGACGGGCTGGCGTTGAAAGGATCTTGCTGGACGCCGACCGCGACCGTTGCCACGGCAGTGATTTGCACGGCATTGATCTGAAACTGGAAGACGGTGCTGACCTGCAGATGCAAGCCGCCGCTGCCGTAGACATCGAGATAAACCGTGACGGAGGTGGTAGCGGGCGGAAGCAAGTCGATGTTGAGATAGCCGAGAATCCCACCGGTGACCGGCGTGCTCGACGAGGGATTGGCAGGCGGAGTCGTGCAGTCGGGATAGACGACGGCGTCGTTGATGATGGGGCCGCCGAAACTGTAGCTGAGGGTGTAGCTGGTGAAAGCCGCGCCGGCGGCGGTCCCGGTGATTTCGATGGCTGGGAGGTTGCCGCAAGCCGCGACTACGGTGACCGTGGAACAGACGGGCGGAGTGTCGAGCTCGGCGATGAGCGGCTCGAAGCAGCGGCGCAGAGTGGCGAAGAAAAGTTTGAGGCACTCGACGGCCTGGACGAGGGTGCGAGCCTCGGCCAGGCAGCAGCCGAACTCGAGGGCGGCCACGCAATAGCAGCAGCAGTTGCGGATCAAGGCTCCCTGGCCGGCGACGGCCTTGGCGCCAAACAAGGCGCGGGCCGATTCCTGGGAGCAGAGACGAGAGAAGATCGGGCTGACCGCGTTGTCGTCCACGTGGCAGTCGATCGCACCCGAGATGATCTCACTGGGAATATCGATGGGATAATCCAGGTCTTTGATTTCCGAGTTAATGACGGGCCGGTACGCCGAGGCGAGCACCTTGAGCAGAGCGCTGAAGTCGCGCTTCTCTTCGATGGTGGGAGGCGTGGAAACGGGCTGGTCGAGGGCTCGACGCACGCAGAGCCAATATTCATAGAGATAGTAGGAGAACCCGCGGAAGGTGCGGGGGCCGCGGCAGACCAGCCAGCCGAAGATGAGACAGCACAGCAGGCGACGGTAACACCAGGCCCACTCGTCCGTGTTGCCAAGAGTCGCGCGTCCCTGGTCGGACAGGAGGCGGAGCGCCACGTCCTTGGTGAAGAAGGGCTCGAACAATTTCCGGGCAAGGTGAATTTCGTCGGCGCAAGTGGGTGGGGTGTTTGCGGCGTTGATCAGTTCTGCGGGCGAGGACGCGAGCTTGAGTTCTTTCTCGAGGATGGGACGATAGGCCTTGAGGAATGCGTCCAGGACGAACTGCAAATCCTCGTTCGGTACCTGAGTCGCGGAGTCGTGGTGTTTCATAGAAACCTTCCTGTGCGGCCAACAAGGTCGCGTGAACTGCGAACGATCAATAGTGAGGACGCAGTGGAAGGCGTTTCACAGGACCGCGGAAGGAGAGCGATCAGGATGCAGGGACATCGTGAACCAGAAGCGTCGAGGTTACGGGCTCCCACGCGTCGGCGAGACCCTTCGACTCCGCTCAGGGCAGGCGGCTGAGTCCGGCCCTACGTGGTTTTGATGTAGAATCAATGTGTCTCCTTCATGCGGCGGCCCTGGGCCGCCGATTGATTGTTCACGAATGCCATCGTGGCGGAATTGGCAGACGCGCATGGTTCAGGTCCATGTACCGGCAACGGTGTGGGGGTTCGAGTCCCTTCGATGGCACCAAGAGAAGTAGGCAGTGGCCAGTAGCCCGTTCGGGCGCTTTCGCTTCGACATTTCCTCCCAGAAAATCAAGATTGCAGATTGGCGAGCGATGGTGTGCGCGCGCTAGAGATTCTTCGCTCCGCCTGAAGAGGGGCTGCGCTCAGGATGACTCCAGTGGAGCGCGCTCCGACCATTCAAAACTCAGTTCACGTGGTTTGAGGGTTGCTTCATCATGAGGCCGGCGAGGGAGTTCTTCAGGTCGAGGGTGGTGGGGTGTTTTTGGCCGAGGGTTTTGTTGGCGATGTTGTAAGCGCGGGTCATCATGAGGCGAGCGCCGGTAACGTCGCCGGTGGCGTGAAGGAGTTTGCCGAGCATGCCCAAGGTGGCGGCGGTTTCGGAATGCTCGGGGCCCCAGGCTTTTTCGGCGATGGACAGGGCGCGGCGGTAGATGGGTTCGGCGTCGGTGAAGCGTCCGCGCTTGTGAAGATAGGCGGCGAGGTAGTGCAGCGTGGATGCGAGGGGCTTCGGCTCGGAAGGTTGCGATTCGTAAATCCAGACAGCCCGGCGGAGGAGAGGCTCGGTGTCGCCGTTGCTCTCGGCGCGGGGCAGGGTGAGCGCGAGATTGACGAGGGTGACGGCGATCTGCGGGTGGTTGGGCTTGAAGGCCTTCTCCTTGATGCTGAGGGCCTGGCGGAGGAGTGGGACCGCGCCTTTGGGATCGTTTTGCGAGACGCGGAGAGCGGCGATGAGCTCGAGCGGCTGGGCGCAGGAGAGGTGATCGGCACCGGCGAGTTTCTCTTTCAGGGCGAGGGAGCGCCAGAGGAGCGGTTCGGCGGACGCGAAATCCCCTTTTTCGCGGAGCAGGGATCCTAGATTGAGAAGTTGCGCGGCGACGAAGTTGGCGGCGGGATCTCCCGCGCGTTCGCCGATGGCGAGAGCGCGACGGATCAGAGCGTCCGCTTCGGGGAGTTCGTGCAGTTGCCAGAGCGTCCAGCCGAGAGCGCCGACGGGGATGGAGATGCGCGCGTCGTCCTGGGGGAGTTGCCGCTCGCGGATTTCGAGGACGCGGCGCAGGAGGGGCACGGAGTCGGCGAGATCGCCTTTGGCGCGGAGCGTGGTGGCCAGGAGTTCGAGAGTGGCGGCGAGGGCGAGAGGATCGGCGGGAGTGGCTTTTCCATGGAGGTCGACGGCACGGCGAAGAGAGGACTCGGCGGCGGGGAAGTCCGGCTTCTGGGTGAACAGGTTTCCAAGTTGGCGCAGCGTGGGGACGAGGCGGGCGTCGTCGGGTCCGAAGGCTTTCTCCTGAATTTCGAGGGCACGGCGGTAGAGTGGTTCGGCCTCAGCCAGGTTCTGCTTCTTCATGTGCCAGTCGGCTAAAGCGGCGAGGTAAATCGGGAGTTCGGGGCTGGCGGGGTCGAGGCGCTGTTCCTGGATGGAGAGGGCGCGGCGCAGGAGCGGCTCGGCTTCATCGAGTTGATTCTGCTGTTCCAGGATGCTGCCGAGATTGTAGAGCGCGAGGGCGAGTTCGGCCGGGCTCTCGGGGCGAGTTTCGCGAAGTTCGAGGGCGCGGCGGAAGAATGGGATGGAATTGTCGGGATCTCCTTTCTGGTGAACCATGAGGCCGAGGGAGTTGCAGAAAGGAGCGGCGCGCAAATCGCCAGGGGGGTAGATGTCGAGGATGCGGCGGGTGAAGGCGATGGCGGCGTCGAGATCGCCTTGGGCGCGCGAGAGGTGTCCCAGCCAGTCGAGGGTTTGAACCAGGTCGGTGGATTTGGGGCCGAGGCTGGCTTCCTGGATGGCCAGAACCTTTTTGAGCGTCTCGATAGCGGACTTGCGGTCGCCGCGGTTGGCCTGGACGCGGGCGAGGCGGCGGAGGAAGATGGCGACTTCGATGTCGTTGGGGCCGTGTTCTCGGACGGCCTGGTCGATCAGTGTCCGAACGACTTCTTCTTCCCGGGCGAGGTTACCTTGCGCGGCATAGGCGTCGGCCTGGCGGATGCGGCTCTGGTTGGGGTTTTCTTGCGTGTGGGAAAGATGGCGCAACCCAAAGATCACCGCCCAGACCAGGGCAACAATGATGGACGGGAAGATGGACTCCACGCTACCTTCCGGGTGCGGCACGGAAAGGGCCGCCACCAGGAAAGTATAGCGTGTGGCGGCACCCGTTTGGGTTCTAGGCAAAGAGGGGAAAATGGTGGACAATCTTAGGCGGCACGGAGGGTGGGCTGATTGAAGATCTCGCAGAAAGGGCTATACGCGCTGCAGGCGATGATGACGCTGGCGCGCCGGCACAATGAAGGAGCGATCAAGATCCGCGACATTGCGGCTGAGAGCGATCTGCCGGAGAAATTCCTGGAATTGATCCTGCTGGAAATGAAGAATGCGCGGATCGTGGACAGCGTTCGGGGGGCGCGCGGCGGATATCGGCTGAGGAAGGATCCGGCGGAGATTCCGCTGAGCGATATTATCCGACTGATTGACGGGCCACTGGCGCCGATGGGAGATGCCGAGCAGCTGCGCGGGTTGATCGCAAAGGATGCGGATCATCGGGCGCTGTATGAAGTATTTCTGCAGGTGCGGGACGCGGCGGCGAAGATTCTGGAGAATACGACCGTGGCGGACCTGGTCGGCGGACGGGTTGCGAAACGAGTGAAAGCCAAGAGTTAGGAAAATCCCCACTTCTGCCGCAAAGAGCGCGGCAGAAGTGGGGCACCCTGATAGCCATCCTTTGTTCTTCCCACGTCCCGCAAAGACGGCGAGACCCTTTGGCAGGCTCAGAGCTAGACGTGGGGCATGCCATTTCGTTATTTCTTGCCTTTTCCCAACTATTCCTTTCAGACCTTTCCTTCCAGGCAATCACGCGGAGGATTCATGGGGACAAGCGAACGGGGATGCGGTAGACCGTCATGGAATAAGGATTGAGTTGGGTCGTGATCTTGCCGGACTTCACATCGATTGTGGAAGACTTAGGCGCGAGGTTTTTTGGTTGATCGAAGCTGTTCTCGGCTTTCAGGTCTGCGCTCTCCAGAGTAATCACTTTCGCGGTTCCCGCGGCTGCGCTCTTCAAATCGATTTCGACAGACCGCGCGGTCGACGAGACATTGATGGCTTTGACGATGAGTTCATGCGAGCGCTCGTCGAGCGAGGCGGCGGTGTAGAGGCCGTCCTGGGCTTGAGGCGAGGCGGACACGATGCGAGTGCCGGTGTTGTTGGCGAAGAGGTTTTGCACATAGTAATTCGGTGTGCCGTAAGAGCGGAGATTGTCGAACCAGATGAGGTCGGGCGTCCATTGCCAGGCGTCGATGTGGGCGAAGAGGGGCGCGTAGGAGGCCATGCGGACGACGTCGCCGTTGCGCTCGAGGCCGGTCATGAAGGCGGCTTCGGCGATGGCTCCCTGCCAGTTGTTGCGGTTGTCGGGGCGAGCAACGCCGGAAGTTTGGGCGGCATATTCTCCGGCGAAGACTTTGGGGCCGGAACGGTCGTAGTGATCGTATCGGCCGGTGTTGGAGAGAAACCAGTCGGGAGCCATGTAGTAGTGCTCGTCGACGAGGTCGGCTTTCTGTTCGCGCCAGTTGGACCAGAGGTATTCGAACTGATCTCCGGAAGATGACGGTCCGGCGGCAGCGACCAGTTTGATCTCAGGATGTTTTTCCTTGAGCGCAGCGGAGAAAAGCTTGTAGCGATCGACGTAAGGCTTGCCCCATTGCTCGTTGCCGACGCCGATCATGGTGAGATTGAAGGGCGCGGGGTGGCCCATCTGGGCGCGGAGTTTTCCCCACGGTGCAGTGGTGGGGCCGTTGGCGAATTCGATCAGGTCGAGCGCGTCCTGAATGTATTCCTTGGTGTCATCGATTTGCGCCAGTTCGCCGGAGTTGAACTGACAGGCCATGCCGCAGTTCAGGATGGGCAGCGGAACGGCGCCAACGTCTTCGGCGAGCTGGAAGTATTCGTAAAACCCGAGGCCGAAGGATTGGAAGTAGTCGGGCGTGGGGCGATGGTCGAATTCGTCGTTCCAGCGATTGACGATGGTCTGGCGCTTCTCGATGTCGCCGACGGTGTTCTTCCATTGATAACGATTCACGAGGCGGCGGCCTTCCACGATGCATCCGCCGGGAAAGCGGATGAAGCCGGGATGCATATCGGCGAGGAGTTGCACGAGATCTTTGCGGAGGCCGTTGGGCCGATGGTTCCAGGTGTCGACGGGGAAAAGCGAGACCATGTCGATGTCGACCGAGCCAAGTTCATCGAGGAAAAGATTGAACTGCGCGTGCTGGGTGGTGGCGGTGGGGCGGAGGATGGTTTCGTACCTCTTCCACTCGCCGTTGAAGCCGGTGAGCGTGCCGGTAGCGATCTCGTGGTTGCCATCAGTGAGCGTGGCGCGGATGGATTTTGGACCTCGGGTGCGCACATAAGCTGAGAAGCGAAACTCGGCGCCGCTTTCGACGCCGATGCCGCGGTAGCCGGTGTTGTAGAGGCCGTAGCCGGGTTCGTAAGCGTGGATGCGGAGATAGTGCGGATTGGAAGAGTTGAGAGGGCTCTCGGTGAGGATGCTCAGTTCGCCCTTCGTAGCGCCGAGATCGCCTTTCGGAGTGATGTTGAGCATGGCGTGCCATGCGGCGAGGGGCTGATCGAATTCGAAGGAACGATTCTTGATGAGCTCGGGGTAGAGACCGCCGTCGGCGCCGAAGTTGATGTCTTCAAAAAAGACGCCGAACATTTTCGGGTTGATGGCGGCTCCGGGATGAGCGGAGTCGACGGAGATGACGGTCGCTTGTTGCGCAGGGCACAGCGAGGCGAGGGAGAAGATGGCGATGGCGAATGCGATACAGTTTTTTCGCAGCATGATTGGCTGACATTCTACCTCTTCCCGCACCGGAGTCGGCTCCATCCGCGCGGTGTAAGATGTCACGGATGAAGCGCCGACCCAAGTCCCTTTTCTCCGTGACGTTCCTGCTTTCGCTCCCGTGGATGCTGCTCGCGGCTCGCGCCGCGGATGATGCTCATCCGGACCGCGCGTACGGGCGCTCGATGGTGATCACGCAATATGGAATCGTGGCGACGAGTTACGTGCAGGCGTCGCAGGCGGGAGCACGGATTCTGGAGCAGGGCGGCTCCGCCATCGATGCGGGGATTGCAGCCAACGCGGTGCTGGGCGTGGCCGAGCCCATGATGAACGGGATCGGGGGCGACCTGTTCGCGATTTACTGGGACGCCAAGACAGGAAAGCTCTACGGCCTGAACGCCAGTGGATGGGCGCCGCGCGGGCTGACGATCGAGCATCTGCGGGCCAAGGGGAATACGGCGATGCCGCAAGCCGGGATTGATTCGGTGACGGTGCCGGGCGCGGTCGAGGGCTGGGCGAAGTTACATGGCCGATTCGGGAAGCTGCCTTGGGCGCAGATATTTCAACCGGCGATTGCTTATGCGCGAGACGGATATCCCGTGCCCGAGATCATTCACGGGTATTGGAAAGGGTCGGTGGCATGGCTGGCGGCGGATCAAGAGAGCCAGCGGGTTTATCTGCCGGGCGGGAAGGAACCGGAGACGGGCGAGGTGTTTCGCAATCCAGAGCTGGCGAACACGCTGTCGGCGATTGCGGCGCAAGGGCGGGATGTGTTCTACAAGGGATCGGTTGCGCAGGCGATCTTGAAGACGTCGGCGCAACTGGGCGGGACGATGACGGCTGAGGATCTGAGCGAGTTTGCGGCCGAGTGGGTCGAACCGGTGTCGATTATCTATCGCGACTGGAAGGTGTACGAGTTGCCGCCGAACGGAGACGGCATAGCGGCGCTGGAGATGTTGAACATCATGGAGCGGTCGCAGCCAGCCTCGAATGGACCGCGAAGCGCGGCCGAGTTGCATACGAGGATTGAGGCGATGAAGCTGGCGTATGCGGACATCAAGGCGTATGACGGCGATCCGCGCTTTGGCACGATTCCGGCGGCGGAGCTGACCTCGAAAGAGTTCGCAGCGAAACGGGCGAAGCGGATTGACGCGAAGCGCGCGAACTGCACGGTTGCGCCGGAGGCGTTGCCGGGCAGCGACACGACTTATCTTTCAGTGATCGATCGCGAAGGGAATATTTTGTCGCTGATTCAGAGCAACTACAACGCCTTTGGTTCGGGGATCACGGTGCGGGGCGCGGGCTTTGCACTGCAGGACCGCGGTGGATTGTTCTCGCTCGATGCGAAGTCACCGAATGCCCTGGCGGGACGGAAGCGGCCGTTCCACACCATCATCCCGGCATTCATGGAGCGCGGGACGCAGCATATCGGCTTCGGGATTATGGGCGGAATGAATCAGCCGCTGGCGCACGCGCAATTTGTTTCGAACGTCGTGGACTATGGCATGAATATCCAGGCGGCGCTGGAGGAAGCGCGTTTTACGGTGAGTGAACAGCTGGGCTGCAACATTGTGATCGAGTCGCGGGTTCCGGCCGAGGCTCGCCAGCAACTGGGGGCGATGGGACATATCCTTGACGTGCGCGATGCGTATTCGACTGCCATGGGACGGGGGCAGGCAGTGCTCGATGACACTGCGACCGGCGTGCACTACGGGGCTTCGGATCCACGAGCTGACGGGGCGGCGGTGCCCGAGTATCCGCCGAAGCGGTAAACCTGAATCAACAAGAAAGCCGCCCCTGGTACGGGCGGCTTCTTTTTTGCGGGGTTTTGCGAAGGACTAGTTCACGGTAAAGCTGGTGCTGCTGGTTGCCGTCCCTCCGGGTGTCGTGATCACGATTTTGCCTGTGGTTGCACCGGTAGGAACCGTCGCCGTGACCTGCGTATCAGAGTTCACGGTGAACGTCGCCGATTTCCCGTTGAACGTCACTTTTGAAGTTTGAGTCAGGCTGACACCAGTCAGGACCACTTGAGAGCCGACGGGTCCGTTCGACGGCGCGAAGCTGGTGAGCTGCGGCGCGACTCGGAATGCCGCTGTCGTTGTCAGAGTGCCGGTTGGCGTGGTGACCGTGATTGGACCGCTGGTCGCCCCAGCAGGAACCGCGGCGGTGATTTTCGCACCGTAAGCGGTGAAGGTTGCCGGCGTGCCGTTGAAGCTGACGGCGGTGGTTCCACTCAGGCCCATACCAAGGATGGAAATCCTGGCGCCGACCTTGCCCAAGTTCGGCAGGGTCTGAACGAACGGCGCGAGGCCAGTGGAAAGGCTGAAGACGGTCCCCTGGCCCCCGCCGCCTTCGGCAGTGGTTCCGTAGAATGTGCCGTTCGTAGCTTGCATCAAAGCACCGGGGTTCAAGCCGTCCGTTGAATTGAAGATGTGAAGCGTAGTCAGCTGCCCTGCAGGAGTGATCTCAAAGACCGTACCGTCATTGTTGGTGCCGCCGGTCCATGTGAGGCCGTAGAGGTTCCCGTCGGTGGCCGGAACCAGCGCCGCCTGAGGGTTGCTGCCGTCGGAGCAGACTCCGGATGCACAAAAGCTGTAGAGCGACGTGAATTTTCCAGCTTGCGTGATTTGAAATACGGTTCCGATGCTGCTTGTGGTTGCGCCTCCGAAAGAAGTGGTTCCGTAGAGGGTTCCGTTGGAGCCCTGGACCAGGCCGGCGTTGGGGTACTCTCCGTCGCCAATGCTGAAACTGTGCAGCGGTGTCAGCTTGCCTGCGGAAGTGATTTCGAAGACCGTGCCGTACGCGCCGCCGCCACCGTAAGTGGTTCCATAGAAATTTCCGTTGGAGGCCTGCACCAATGTTCCATAGGGCTGGCCGCCGTCGGCGCCGCTGGTGAAGCTATAGAGCGAAGTGAAGGTTCCGGCAGCGGAGATTTTAAATACCGTTCCAGCGCCGGTGGCGGACGTGCCCCCGTAGCCGGTGGTGCCATAGAAGTTTCTGTCGGTAGCCAGCACCAACCCGCCGTGAGGATATTGGCCGTCCGTTCCCGTGAAGCTGTGCAACACCGTCAACTTGCCTGTGGGAGTGATCTCGAAGACGTCACCGTTGCCGTTGGCTCCGCCGGCTGAGGTGGTTCCATAGAAGTTCCCGTTCGTACCGAGGGTGAGTCCGGCGTAAGGAGTGGAACCGTCCGCACAGTTTGTTTGGGAGCAGAAACTGTAAATGGTGGTCAGCCTGCCGGCCGGCGTGATCTTGAAGATGGCGCCCTCGTTATTGACCCCGCCGTACGCGGTGGTTCCGTAGAGGTTGCCATCGAGCCCTTGTACCGGGGGCGCGTACAACGGAGACGAGCCATCGGTCTGATTAAAGGTCACCAGACTCTTAAAGGTTTGAGCGGACAATGCCACGGAAGCGGCAAGGCACACGACAAGAATTCTGCCAATCAGAACTTTCATGTTGATGGATGATCCCCTGTGTTTCCGGGAGTTGGGAGAGGAAGTAAGCGGCTCCGGGAAGTTAACCCTAACAAGAATTATGCCGTGGAGCGGGACTTGGGTCAAGACGGGACTTTTTGAATCCCTTGCTGGGCACGGCTTTTGCGGGATATTCACAAAGGAGTCACAAAGGACGGGATGATGGTTGACATCGATCTTGGTCGATGAATCACGCGAAGAGCCGCGTCTGGTGCGGGGATGGAAGTGAATTTGACGGGGAGAGTGCACCATTTCCGGTCATTGGGTTGTGCACGGCGTGCACTCGATTGAAAACACGAGTAGTTAGAAGCCTCGATTTTCCGTTGACGGGGAAAATAGAAGGAGTAGAACAGGATCGTTCTTTGACAACTTCTTGAGTTTTTCCAGTTGGTGCGGCGTCCGGGGCTCAAGCCAAGTCACTGTCTGATCGCGAGATTGGATGGAGGGCAGGTAAGGGTCTATAGCAAAGCGCTGGTTGAGGAGAACGGAGAAGACATGTTGAAGGCAGGATAGAGTTCCGAGGCGTAGGGTCGATTTATCCGGTTGGCGGTGAGCCCGGAGCCCAAGCGAAGATCGCGCGAAGGTCCCCGCAAGGGAAGCTTCGAGAGCAGGTCGAGCGAGGGTCATACGCGAGCTACTGGCCGAGACGAATGGATCCCACACCACCTCGGAACTCTCTTTGTTTTAGCTATGAGCTACGTGAGCTAAGCCCTTCTTTATTTCTTCCCCAATAATCTGCTTGGTGACTGGTGTGTTTCGCTATTCCATGCGTAGGGTTCGCGCGGGATCGATCTGCGTGATTCGAGAGGCGGGCAACAAGCTCGCTCCCACCGCTACGAGTACCAACAAGATTGGAACCGTGACCAGCGTGATGGGGTCGTAGTCCCGGATGCCATAGATTTCAGTGCGCAATAGACGCAACGCGCCGAAGGATAGAAGCAGGCCCACGACGACTCCGAGACCGGCGGCGGTCACGCCGGCCGATCCCACGCGCACGATGGTTTGCCGGATCGAGGAACCGAGCGCCATGCGAATTCCGATCTCGCGCGTGCGCTGCACGACAAGGTTCGAGACCAAGCCGTAGATGCCGATGGCGGAAAGCAGCAAAGCCAACCCGCCCAAGCTAGAGAGCAGAGCGACTTCGATCCTCTGATAGCTGAGAGTGCGCGCGAGCAAGTCTTCCATGGAGTGGAAACCCGAGAAGGGCAGGTTCGGATCGACATCCGCAAGCGATCGCTGCATGGCGGCAGTGAGGCCTGCGACGGGGCGAGTGGTGCGCACGATCCAACTCGGTTCAAACCAGAGGTGGGCGACGTTGATGAGCCCCTGGTCGGTCTGTGTGACTGGAAGATAGAAAACCGGTTCGGTTGTGACCGGTGCACTCGCGCTCATCCCCGGCGCTTTGGCGACGTTCGCGACCACTCCAACGATGGTGTAAACATGGCCTGAGGTGCGGAGGTGGCGTCCCAAAGGATTCGGTTCGCCGTAGAACTCGCGAGCGAAATCCGTGTTCACGACGGCGACAAACTGCGAAGTCGGCGAGTCGGAATCGAGGATCCCGCGGCCCGAAAGAATCGGAATCCGAAATGCCTGGAAGTACTGCGGAGTGATGTAGGTGAGGGTCGAACCCCAATCTTTTCCCGTGAATTTTCCATCGAGGACGACTAGCCCGTCATTGAGTCCGCGCTGGTAAGGAACGCTCAACCCGACGGCTGCACTTTCAACTCCAGGAATCTGGTGCATTGCCGCGACACTTTCGGCGATCAATTTTTGAAATGGAGCGGCGTCGTGGTACCGGGCATCGTCCAACGAAGCGGTTGCAGTCATCACATTGGTCGCGTCGAAACCGGGGGAAGGGTTTCGAGGTAGATGAGGCTGCGGATGACGAGTCCGGCGGCCGCGACAAGAATGACGGTAAGCGCGACTTCGGAGCCAATCAGCAGCTGGCGAAGGCGGATGGATCCGCTGGCTACGGAACGGCTTCCGTCGGACATGGAGGAACGAAGATCGACGCGACGAGTTTGCAGCGCGGGCAAAGCGCCGAAAAGCAGGCTGGTGAGCAGTGCCGCTCCGAAGGTGAAG
The DNA here is from genome assembly GCA_037443605.1 of Terriglobales bacterium. Taxonomy (GTDB): domain Bacteria; phylum Acidobacteriota; class Terriglobia; order Terriglobales; family Acidobacteriaceae; genus Sulfotelmatobacter. Next base: position 141,550 of record JBBIOA010000010.1, on the reverse strand, counting down.
CCGAGAACTCGCCAATCGATGGGGAGTCCGCCGGGGGGCAGCATGTCTGGAGTCAGGAATTCGGGGAGTGACGAAAGAATCAGACGCGCCATACCGAGTCCGATGGCCGCTCCTACAAATGCGAGAAGAAGGTTTTCCAACCAGAATTGCTGAAGGATGCTCCAGCGGCTGGCGCCAAGGGCGAGCCGGGTAGCGATCTCCGGCGTGCGGCGTATGATGCGCACCAGAGTGAGGGCGGCGAGATTAGCGCAGGCGATCAGCAGGATGAGTCCCACGGCGGACATTAATCCGAGCACCGGTTGCCGCACAGTGTTGTCCGGGCTCTTGTCGAGAGGAGAAACGTAAAACCAGGCGCCTCCGTGGGCTTTGTTCATCTCGTCGAACACGGGGGTGCGAATGTGGGCGAGCTGCGCTGAGACCTGCTGCCAGGTCGCGCCGGGCTGAAGGCGCAGAAGGATTTCACAGTTCTCTCCTCCGCACTCTCCGGATTCATGAGGCTGAAGTGGCGTCCAGAGATCGGCGGTCCCAGTGACTTGCGTCCCGGGCCGCAAGACTCCAACGATTGTGTGAGGTTCGCCTTTGATGATGGCGGGCTGACCGAGCACCTGCGGATCGGCGTGAAAGGACGATTGCCAGAGTGCCTGGCTGAGAATGACGGCCTTCGGGCCTTCGGGCCACCGGGCCGGTCCTCTTCCTGGCTGAAACCGCGGCCGAGAAAGGGCTGCACACCAAGAACGCTGAAGTAGTCGGCCGAGACGCGCATGTTTTGCACGTAGCGGATGCTGGTGTTTGATCCAGAGCCGGCCTGAAGGTTGATGCCACTCGTACCGCCAAACGAGGCGACGCGGGCAGCCGACACGCTGTTTCGGACCAGTTCCCAAGTCGTGCCATCCTGGCTAGGGTTGTCGTTTCGGATAAGTTGCCCGGTTTTTTCCGAGATGCCTTCGGCGTGGAGCACCAGCACCCCCAGGCGATCCGGCTCGGGATAAGGCAGCGGGCGCAGGAGGAATCCATTGACCAGGGTAAAGACCGCAGCGTTCACACCGACGCCCAAGGCCAGAGTGAGAGTCACCGCGAGAGCGAATCCAGGATTTTTCAGTAGCTGCCGAACGGCGAAGCGGAGATGGTCGGGGAGCATGGTCAAGATACACCTCGTCTGATTCGGGATTGCACGTCCTTCTCCACAGCGAACATTCTCGGATCCCGCTGATGCGGCGTGATTTATCTGCGAACTGGCACTACGGGGGAGAGGACCGGCTGTCCACGGACGGCGTTGAGCGTCCGCAAGTGGACATGACACGAACGTACCTTGGACCTGGAGTTTACCGTCATTAGAATTGTGCCAATGCAGAAAAAGATATTCTGGATGGTTTTCGGGCTGCTGGGGCTGATGGCGGATTTTCTGCTTCCCCTCTGGTGGGCTTTCTTCGCGACGATTCCGATTCTGTTCGCCTCATGGTGGGTGGCGTACAGGAGTGACTGGTTTTAGGGGGCGGGAGAAGACAGAAGCGATCATCACTTACCCTGCGCGACTCGGCGCACACGGTAGCTGAATCCTGCCGGGACACGCGTCTCTGAGTTACACCATCAATTCTGCTCGCGTCGCGTTGCGAGGGGTAAGAAATCTTGATCCCGCTCTTCCACCGCAAATCAAAACTTTCTCGTGCTCGCCGGTGGAGTCCCTCTGCACTCCGGCAACTAAGGAGCAGGCACCTGTACCTTGGAGACCACGTTGGAATACCCGCTCTCCTGGTTGCTGGTATTGACTGCGGTTGTGGCGTAGCAATAGGTCGCGCCGTCGGCCACGGTGGAGTCCGTGTACAGCGTGCCTGTGTCGAGCAATGAGTTGATCCTGGAGAATGATCCGCACGCACTCGCGTAGGCGGCGCGGTAAATGTTATAGCCATAGATATTCGACGAGGTGCTTGCGCTCCACGACAAGTTGACCGAGTGTACGGGTGCAGCCGTACCGGTCCCGGTGAGGGTTTCGACAGTCGTCGAGGACTGGGCGTTGCTGGTGAAGGTGAGCGCGGCCGTTACGGCGCCGGTGGTCTGCGGGCTGAACGTCACCGTAAACGCGGCGCTGTTCCCGGCTGGAATCGTAATCGGCAGCGACAGTCCTCCGATACTGAATGCGGAGTTGTTGCTGCTGACGGCGCTGACGGTAACACTCGATCCGCCTGCGGTGAGAGTCCCGGACGCGGTTGCGCTCTTGCCCACGACCACGCTACCCAGAGCGAGAGTGGCCGGGCTGACGGCGAGCGTGCCCGCAGTTGTTCCAATCCCCGCGAGCGGAAGCGTCACCGTCGAATCCGAAGCCGTCGAGTAAATGGTGATGGTGCCCGTTCGAGTCCCGGTCGCTGTTGGCGAGAACTTTGCGCTGTACAAGCAGCTTGCTCCCGGAGCCAGCGTGCTGTAGTTACAGGTTCCCTTCCCTCCCCAATTGAAGTCGCCGACGGAAATCGAGTCGTTGGTAATCGTCAACGGAGCGTTCCCCGTGTTGGTCAAGGTGGTGGTCAGGACAGGGCTGGTCTGGCCGACCGTGACGCTGCCGAAGTTGAGGCTGCCAGGATTCAGCGTCAGAATGCCGGACGCGGCATTGACGGTGACAGTGGCGCTGGCGGATTTGCTAGTGTCGGCGACGCTGGTAGCCGTTACGGTCACAGTTTTCGTGGCGGTCACGGTGGGGGCCGTAAACAGTCCGGCGGTGCTCACGGTGCCAGACGTGGCCGACCATGTAACCGCGGTGTTGCTGGTGTTTGTGACTTGGGCCGAGAACTGCTGGGTTCCCCCTGACGCTACTGTCGCCGTAGTGGGCGAGACCGAGATACTGATGGCCGCGGCCGGAGTGGTAAATCCGTTGTCCAAACCGGTGACCAGCACGCCCGTAGAGTCGGCCGACAGCACGCGATAGTGGTAGGTGGTCCCGGCGGTCAGAGATGTCAGGGTCGTGGAATGCGCGGTCACCAGCTTCGAGTTCAGGGCACTGCTGCTGCCGTAGCTGGACGTCGTCCCGTAGGCGATCTGCGAAGTCGCAGGAACGGCGGTGGTCCAGGTAATGGTAGCGGTCGTCGTCGTTGGGGACGCGGCGAGGGCACTGATCCAGGTTTGTGCAAAGGCCGATGGGGCGACGAGGAAGACGAACGCAAGAAGGACAGAGACTAACAGGACACAAATCCATCTACACATGGCCCAATACCAGAAACGATTCACAGCCAGAAGAGCGAGGGGGAATCGCTTCATCCGTTTCGTAAGAATTTAAGTAAGAGCTGCAAGGCGATGATAGGGTGCGCAGAGCGCTGCGCAACGCGGGAGGAACTACTCACTGGGACAAGGAACCGTGGATTGTTCCGGGAATGGGAATGAGTCTACGGTTAGAAAGCAGGTTCGGGAGTACTCGCGCGGGGTTTCGCGGGAAGCGGCAACTGCTAGCTGATGGCCTTTTTCTCGAATTGGCGAAGGCCGACGATCAGCAACAGGATGTCGACGAGGCAGAGGACGGCAAAGATGGCGATGATCGAGAGGTGTGGGGACTGGGGAACCAGGGCGGCGCGCATGCCCTCGCTGGCGTAGACGACCGGATTGATGAGCACGGCCTTTTGCAAAATCGGGAAGTTTTCCAGCGCGCTCCAGGGATAGTAGACGCAGCCGAAGAAGATCATCGGCGTGACAATCATGCTGAACATCAGGCCGACATGCTGCTGATTCATGGTACAGCCCAGGGCGAGGCCGCCGCTGGCGGAGAACAGCGCGACCAGCAGGAGAACCCCGGCGAATTCGAGTGGGGCGTGGATGCTGATGTCGACCCCGGGGCGCAAGACGAGCCAGGCCATGGGGATGACGACGAGTCCCGCGACGACGGCCTGAATCATGCCGGCGACGACTTTTTCGACGGCGATCCAGGAAATGTCGATGGGAGCGAGCAAGCGGTCTTCAATCTCACGGGTCCACTGAAATTCGGCGATCAGCGGCATACAGACCGCCCAGATGCCGGTGAACACCATGCTGATGGCGATGATGCCGGGGAGAAGAAGGCTCTTGTATTTCAACGGCATGTATCCGCTGCCGACCATGACCCGGCCGAAGATGAAGACGAACAGCAGCGGCTGCAGGAACGTCTGGAAGAGAATCTGAATGAGGTTGCGGCGCGCGACGTGGGCGTCGCGGGCGAGCATGGCGCCAAACGCTTTCCAGTTCAATCGCGCAGACTCCTTCCGGTGTGGTGCAGGAAAAGGTTTTCAAGGCTGGGCTCGGAGATGTGAACGTCGGAGAGTTCAGCACCGGCGGCCACGGTTACCGCGGCGACTTCAGGGATGAGCGAGCCTCCGCGGTCGGCGTAGACGTCCGCGCCGGAGGAGTCGAGCGGGCGAACTTCACGGACTCCGGCGAGCGCCTGCAGACGCTGGATGAGTTCGGGCGTCTGGCGGGCGAAATGGAGGCGGAGCACAAAGCCGCCGGGGATGGATCGCTTGAGGTCGGTGGGGGTGCCGAGGGCGATCATCTTGCCGTGGTCGACAATGGCAAGGCGCTGGCACAGGGCGTCGGCTTCTTCCATGTTATGGGTGGTGAGCACGACGGTCTTGCCGAGCTGGTTGTATTCGCGAATGAGTTCCCAGAGCAGGATGCGGGTTTGGGGATCGAGGCCGGCGCTGGGTTCGTCGAGGAACAGAACCTGGGGATCGTGCATCATGGCGCGGGCGATGGAAAGCCGCTGGGCCATGCCACCGGAAAATCCGCGGACCATCTGATGGGCGCGATCGGTGAGCTTGAATTTCTCGAGGAGCTCGTCGGCGCGCTTGCCGCCTTCTTTCGGAGGAATGCCGAAGTAGGCAGCGTGGAAGACGAGTATCTCGCGGGCGGTGAGAGAGAAATCGTGATTCGGGCGCTGGGGGACGACTCCGATCAAGCGCTTGACCGTGGCTTGTTCCTGCCAGACTTCGTGATCTCCGATCCAGGCGTGGCCGCTGGTTGCTCGGACACGAGTGGTAAGGATGCCGATCGTGGTCGATTTCCCGGCGCCGTTGGGGCCGAGGAGTCCGAAAATCTCTCCGGGATGGACTTCGAGCGAGAGGCCGTCCAAAGCCTGGATCTGCGGTTTGGGCTGCTTGGGACCTTTTTCCATGGGGCGAGCGATGATGCCTCCGGCGGCCATGGGCGGCGCGGAGCTGTATACCTTACGCAGATCTTTGGTGCGAACACCAACCGCCATGGACGAAAACCCCGGAGGAAAATGCGTGCGTGGTTCTGAAAGTATAACGCGGGGATGGGAGAAGAAGTTACGCGGGGATGCGCCCGCATCTTCTCCGAAAAGCTTGAACTACGGAGAACGCTCAGGTTTGCGAAGAGCGCTAAGAAGAGATGGAGAAATAGGCTGAGAAGTTTGGTGGACCAGGCAAGACTCGAACTTGCATCTGCGAGCGTTGCCGCCCGCCGTGTTCCTTACACCACCGGCCCAAAAATTTGTGCAGCGGCCGGCACTTGAAGCGCCACGCCACTTCAGAGGCCCTCTGGGACTCTTCTTTCACGTTATGAAACACCGCATTAGTCGATATGTTCTCCTTCGGCGAACCCAGGCTCGGCGGCGGGGAGGACGTCGCGCTCACCGGCAACCCATACGTAGAGAGTTGGCAGCAGGAAGATGCTCATGATCAGGGCCGCCATCAGGCCGCCGACGATCACGATGGCGAAGGGCCGCTGCGAGTCTGATCCGATGGCGTGCGACGTGGCAGCGGGCAGCAGTCCGAGGGTGGCGACCAGCATGGTCATCATGATGGGGCGGAGGCGCAGGACAGCGCCTTCGACGGCGGCATCTTCAATGGTGTAGCGGCGAACGCGCAGCTGGTTGATGTATTCCAGCATGATGACGCCGGTCTGCACCGAGACCCCGAACAAGGCCAGGAAGCCAACGCCGGAGGAGACGCTGAAGTTGGTTCCGGTGAGCAGCAGGGCGAGCACGCCGCCGATCGGGGCGATGGCCACATTGGCCATGATCAGCATGGACCACTTGAACGACTTAAACATCGTGTACAGGATGATGAAGATAATCAGGATAGTGATCGGCAGGACGATAAGCAAGCGGGCATTGGCGCGCTTCTGGCTGGCATATTCGCCTTCCCACTTGAGGTGATAACCGGTGGGTAGTTTGACGCCATCGCCGACTTTCCGGATGGCTTCTTCGACGGTGGAACCGAGGTCGCGTCCGCGGACGCTGTACTTGATGGCGATGTAGCGCTGGTTTCCTTCGCGGTAGATCTCCGAGCCGCCATCGGCGACTTCGATTTTGCAGAGTTGGGCGAGCGAGACCCGCTCGCCGGAGGGTGAGACCAGGCGGATGTTCTGGATGGCTTCACGGGTGTCGCGAAATTGCGGGAGATAGCGCAGGACGAGATCGTAACGGGCTTCGCCTTGCAGAACCTGGGTGACGGCGTTGCCGCCGATGGCGGTCTGGACGGCATCCTGCACGTCGGCGACATTGATCTGATAGCGGGCGGCGGCGGCGCGCTCGACGGTGATATTGAGATTGGGCTGGCCGAGAACGCGGAAGACGCCAAGGTCTTCCACGCCTTGAATCTGGCGCATGACGGCGACGATTTCGTCGGCCTTGGCTTCGAGCGTCTTCAGGTCATCGCCGTAGATCTTGGTGGCGAGTTCGCCTTTCACGCCGCTGACGGCTTCTTCCATATTGTCTTCAATTGGCTGGGAGAATCCCCAGAACACGCCGGGAATCTTGTCGAGCTCGCGCTGCATGGCGGCGATGAGTTCGTCTTTGTTCTCGTGGAAGATGGGACGCCATTCTTCCTTGGGTTTGAGGTCGACAAAGAATTCGGTGTTGAAGAAGCCAGTGGTATCGGTGCCGTCGTCGGGGCGGCCAACCTGGCTGGTACATTGCGGGACTTCGGGGAAGGCGCAGAGCACGATGCGGGCCTGATTGGCGACGCGGATGCCTTCGTCGGGTCCGGTGCTAGGGGCGAGAGTGCCGCGGACCCAAAGAGCGCCTTCGTCGAGATGGGGGAGGAATTCCGAGCCGACGGCGCCGCTGAAGGCGACGAAATTTCCGATCAGGATCAGGGCCAGAGCTACGCCCACGGTGACGTAGCGATGGCGAATCGCCCAGCGAAGGGCGTGGGCATAGCGCAGGGTGACGAAATGCAGAACCGGGTTGTGCCATTCCTTGGCCCCCTTGGTGAAGGCGTAGCTGGCGAGAACGGGGGCGATCAGCATGGAGAACAGGAGAGCACCGAGCAGGGCGAAGGCGACGGTCCAGGCCATAGGCTGGAAGAGGCGGCCTTCGACGCGCTGCAGGGTGAAGATGGGCAGGTACGCGGTGATGATGATGCCGATGGCATAAAAGACGGGGCGCTGGACCTCGTGAGAGGCGTCGCTGATCTTCTCGACGGGCGTCTTGGTACCGTTGGTCAGGGCCATGTGGCGCACGATGTTCTCGATCATGACTACGGCGCCATCGACAACCATGCCGAAATCGAGCGCTCCCAGGGAGAGCAAGTTGGCGGGGACCTGCTTGAGATCGAGGCAGATGGAAGCGAACAGGAGGGAGAAGGGGATGGTGGCTGCCACGATGATGGCGCCGCGGACATTGCCCAGGAATAGAAAGAGGATGATCGACACCAGGATCATGCCTTCGCTCAGGTTGTGCAGCACGGTGTGGCTGGTGAAGTGGACCAGGTCGCTGCGGTCGATGAAGGGAACGATCTTCACTCCGGGCGGGAGGATGTGATCGTTCATTTCCTGGATTTTTTCATGGAGGGCTTTGAGCGCGGGATCGGCGGCGGCGCCTTTGCGCAGCAGGACGATGCCGGAGACCACGTCGTCGTTATCGATGATCTTGCCGTTCTCGCGGTGGATGGCGTGGGCAAACTGGCCGAGCCGGATCTTCGGTCCCTGCGAAACGGCGGCAATGTCCTTGACCCGGATGGGTGTGCCGCCTTTGGTGAGGATGACGGTCTGTTCGATGTCGTGGACATGATCGACGAGGCCGACCTCGCGGACGTTGATTTGCTGCAAACCTTCCTGGATGAAACTTCCGCCGGCATTGGCATTGTTGGCGATGAGTTGCTGCTCGATCTGGGCGAGGCTCAAGCCGTAGGCTACGAGCTTGCCGGGATCGAGGCGAACCTGGTACTCACGGGTGGGGCCGCCGAAGCTGGCCACGTCAACGATGTCGGGGACGGACTTGAGATTTTTTTCGACGACCCAGTCTTCGAGGGACTTGAGTTCCATTGCGTCGTACTGGGGATTTGCGCTGTGCAGAGTGAAGAAGAGGATCTGGCCGACGGGGCTCCAGTCGGTGCCCATCTGGGGGACGACGCCGGTGGGAAGCGTGACCTGATTCAGGCGCTCGAGGACGCGCTCGCGATTCCAGGCGTTGTCGGTGCCGTCTTCGAAGATGAGTTTGAGATCGGAGAGCCCGAAGAGCGAGAAGGAACGCAAGTGAACGACGCCGGGGATGCCGTTCATGCCGGTTTCCAGCGGGATGGTGACTTGCTGCTCGATCTGCTCGGCGGAGATGCCGGGCCACTGGGTGATGATTTCGACGTAGTTGTCGGCGACGTCCGGGTAGGCTTCGATGGGAAGGTTGTGAAACGACAGGATGCCCCAGGCGAACAGGAGCAGGGCAAAGCCGATGACCAGCAGGCGGTTGCCAAGGGCGAAATCGACGACGCGGCGAATCATGAATCAGTTCTCAGTTCTCGGTTCTCGCGATGCATTTGGAGCGGTTTTGACGGCTACTGCTCCACCGTGTTCTGCAAATCCAGTGCGTTGGTGACGACCTGGTCGCCGGGTTTGATGCCGGAGACGATTTCCTGCTGCTTGTCGGGCAGCATGTTGCCAGTGACGACTTCGACGCGCTTGAAGTGTCCGTTGCCCAAAGGCATGTAGACCCATTCGCGATCATGCAGATGCAACACCGCACCCGCGGGAATCGAGGAATGCATCTCAGGCTGCTTGCCGTAGAAGGTCGCCGTGGCGAACATGCCGATGCGCAGAACTCCCGGGTTCTTCACTTCCAGGCGAACCTTCGCGGTGCGGATGGTGGGATCGAGAATCGGCAGGATGTTGTCGACGCGGCCCTTCAGGACTTTGTTGGGGAGGGCGTTCAGGCGAATGTCGGCGGTTTCGCCGACGCGGACGGCATCGAGGTCGTTCTCGTACACGTCGCACACAATCCAGACCGAGGAAAGATCGGCGATGGTGAACGGGTTGGGGCCAGAAAGTCCCTGCACGCCTCCGGCGTTGGCGACCTGCTGGTCGGTGATGACGCCGGAGATGGGCGCAGTGATGTCGACGATACCGGAAGGATGATCCTTGTCGATGCCGAGCAGGTGTAGTTGCTCGGTGGCGGCAGTGAGATCGGCCTTGGCGTCGGATTCCGCCGTTTCGGCTTGCTCGAAAGCACTCTTGGCGATGGCGCCTTTGTCGTAGAGCGTCTGGGCGCGATCGAGTTGCACGCGGGCGAGGCGCTCGTCGTTCTGGGCTTTCAGGAATGTTTGGTAAGAGCCGGCAACGTCGCTGCTTTGCACGCGGAGCAGGAGCTGGCCCTTGTGGACTTCGTCTCCCAAGCGCGCCTTGATCTCCACGACGCGTCCGCTGGCGAGGGAGACGACGGGGACGGTGCGGTTGATATCCGGCTGCACGACTCCGGTCACGTTCAATGCCGGAACCGCTTTGTGCTCGGCGGCCGCGATGAGAGGGAACTGCTCGGGGTGGTCGACTTTGAAGTTGTTGGCGTCGAGATCGGGTTCGACCGTGACTTTCGGCGGAGCCTCGGCAGACGGGTCGGACTTGGAACTGCACGCGCCGGCGAACTGCAGCGCGATACAGAGTAACGCGAGAAGTCCCCAGCCGTGCGAATTTCCTAGCGTCGCTCGGGGCTCCGCCGCGCGTTTCATCTGGAGGTTCATGGGATCACCTCGCGGCCGACTGCCAGGTTCAATTGCGCAGCCGCGGTCAGGTAACTGCCGATCAGGTTGACGTAGTTCAACTGCACCATGCGGTAATCGCTTTCGGCGTTCAGGAAATCCAGCAGAGCGGCGCCGCCATGCTGGTAGGAAAAGAAGACGGTGTCGCGGACGCGAACGGCCTGATCCAAATATTGGCGCTTGTAGGGCTTGAGCAACTCGAGGTTGCTGGAAAGAACGGCGTAGGCGGTGTCGACGTCGCTGTAAACCTGAGTCTCCACGCCCCGGCGCAATTTTTCGCTGCGATTCATGTCGATCTTGGTGCGCAGCTTTTCGCCTTGATTGCGATCGAACACGCGCAGCGGAATATTGACGCTGACGCCGAGAGTGTTGATCGCCTCCGGATTGTTGGTGGACGCGTTGTGCGTGTACCAGGCGCCAATGGTCGGGTCGGTAGAACCGTTGGCTTCGGCGAGCTTGTAATTGGTCTCGGCCTGTTTCACCGAGAGCAGAGCGGCCCGCAGATCGGGGCGATGGTCGAGCGCGTCCTTGCGATAGAAGTCGAGCACGAGCAGGTCGGGGCTGAAGTCGAAGGGGCCATCGACGTCGAAGGTGTCGACAGGCCGGCGATCGGCGAGCAAAGCGAGCAGATTGATTTTGGTGGTGCGCAGATTCACCAGCGCCGTCTGCAGGTCGGTTTCGTACTGCACGCGCTGCAGCTCGAGGCGGTCAAGATCGATCTGGGCAATATCACCGGCCTGAAAACGGTCGCGGCTGATCTGCAGGACGTGGTCGTAATACGCGAGATTGTCTTGCGCGAGTTTGTAGACCGCCTTTGCCTGCAGGATGCCGATGAACGCGCTGCGCAGATTGAAGATCAGGGTGCGTTCGAGGTCATCCTGCTGGGCGACGCCGATGGAAGTGCCTTCTTTCGCCACCTCCAGGCGCAGGTGGCGCTTGTTGCGGCGCTCGAACAGTTGGCTGATGCCTGGAGATTCGAAGGTTCCGGCGAACGGCTGCCAGTGGCCGTGGCTGGGCGCGATCTGAGTGCCGTCGACCGAGAAGTTGAACTGCGGATTGGGGCGCAGGAAAGCGGTGATTTCTTCCGCCTTGAGTTCATCGATGTTCAGCTTGCCGGCGAGCAGCGCAGGGTTGGCGATCTCGAAGTTGGTCTTTACCGCTTCCCAATTCCAGACGGTAAGCGGCTGGGTCGGCGCTGGCGGCGGAGCAGGCGACTGGGCGGCGGCGATCATGGCGGAGGCCAGGGCCAAAAGAATCCAGAACAGCCGCCAGAATGTTTGAGTCATCCGTAGCATTCAGATTCAAACCATCTCAGGAATCGTCCGCTCGTATTTGCGCGGAGGAGCGTGACTCCGTTTCTCCGTCTGATGGGGCCTGAGATGACGTCCCGGAAAAGTCTCAGGATTCCCGCAGAGTCGTTAGATAAGGGTTGAAAGGCTAGACCGGCGAGGTGGGGGGCGCCCGATCAGAGGTTTCGACCGGCGCAGCGATGGGTAGAACGACAGGCCGGCGAGCCGCAGGCAAAAGGCCGGCTTCCAGCTGGATGGACATTGGCGGTGACACGAGTGCCGCGGGTGCGTGCAGGCTCGGGTTTACCGGACCGGATCTTTCGCCGGAACTTTGGCGAGCGCTGCGCTTGCTGGCGGGAGATTCTTCGATCTCGTTGCGCATGACCAGCAGGTCGTCGGTCGCTGAAATGACCGGGAACAGGACGACGAGCACGCATCCCAGTGCCAGCAGGCATTGCAGGGAAGTGCTCCGGCGCGCGCCGCCGCGCCCGCGCCACACGTAGTAGGCGGGGACCGCGAGCAAGAGCCACGCGAGATTCAGGAGCAGTTCCATCAACAGAACATAAGTCTTTCAGAACCCTTGGATGCAAGTCAACGTGACCATGGTCAAGCGGCGCCGGGTGCACGACTGGAATGCGTTCGCCACGGCGAGGCCACAGAGGACGCAGGGCAGACTATGGGCCGACCATGACCTGCAGCGAGGCTGGGGTTTGCATGCGCTCGTGGTAGATCAGGTTTCTGGGTGGGACTTCTCCTACGGCATCCACATGGACCACGTAGCCGCCGTGGGGAAGGGTCTCGCCGAAGGGGAGTTCCTTGTCGAAGGTCTTCTTTTTCAGAAGGAAGTGCTGGTAGCCGATGGCGGTGCCGCGGCCGTTCTGGGCCACGGCTTCAACGACAAAGGTAAGGTCCAGGTCGTCGCCAGTATCGTTGGAGACCAGGACACTCCCCTCGATGCGGTTCCCATTGACGTGCGCGGGAGACTTCCAGTCGAGGGTCAGGGCAGAACGGACGCGAATCACGAACACTTTTTCCACGGCCTGATGGGGACTGCTGCTGTCGGTGACCGACACGGTGAACTGGAACTCGCCGCTGCGCTCGGCGGCGCCGGTGAGGGCTCCCTGTTCGGTGAGATGAATTCCGGGTGGAAGCGACCCTTTCTGCACCCGCCAGACCAGATGGGAGACTCCCCCTTGGGCGACCAGGTGTTCCAGGTAGGGCTGGCCGGGATGGGAATCGGGCAGGTCGGCATTGGTCAGGATCTGAAGGTCGTGGTTCGCAATCGGCGACGCGGGGTCCTGTGCAGTCAGCAACGTTGCACAAAGGGCCGCCAGCCCGAAGAGAACGATGAGGGATCTGCGAGGGGACCGATTTGTGCTCAGTCGCATGCGTGAGCCCCATTCTTGCGATTGCGAAACCGGCCGTTTTGGGCTTTTCGCTTTGGATGTTTCGAGAACGGCTTTGGTTGACGATCTTGCCTTATCTTTATTTCTATCATGGTGGCAAAGGAGGCTTACCGGTGGGGGCAAATCGGGGAGGTCGATCACAAACTGATGTGATCCAGATCACGCAGCGGTGTGCGGGAAATAACCCAAAAAGACCGAGTGACCCGGCTTTCTGAGGGATTCGAGCATCCGGGAAATATCACGATAAGAGCATTATTATCTTGCGCTTAGGCGCATTTATCGATGTAGCCAGACTTGCCTGGGGATTGGCGGGTCAAGTGCCATGGTGATCACTGGGTAGTGAAATGGAAGGTTGGGCCGCTACCCGGAGGCACTTATATGATGCGTACTCCTTATGGCTTGAACATCCTCGACAATTGCGTAACCTGCCCGCAGAGGACCGAAAACCTGATCTGCAACCTGTCGATTCCCGCCGCGCAACGGCTGAACGAGATCAAGTCGACGGCGGTGTATCCGAAAGGGGCGATGCTGTTCATCGAAGGGCAGCAAGCGCGCGGAGTGTTTGTGCTGTGCACCGGGAAAGTGAAGCTTTCGACCTCGTCGCGCGACGGCAAGACCATCATCACCAAGATCTCGGAACCGGGAGACGTGCTGGGGCTGAACGCGGTGATTTCGACCCGCCCGTATGAAGTGACCGCCGAGATGATGGAGCCCGGACAGGCGAACTTCATTCCCCGCGACTCACTCATGCATTTCCTGCGGGAGTTTCCGGAAGTCGCGATGAAGGTGGCCCAGCAGTTGAGCAGAAACTACTACACCGCGTATGAAGAGATTCGGACCTTGGGGCTGACGGTGTCGCCGTCGGAGAAGTTCGCCAAGCTGCTGCTCTCGTGGTCGACCAAGGATTCGCAGGCCGATGGATCGGCGCAGGTGAAACTCACGCTCACGCACGAGGAGATCGCGGAAATTATCGGAACCACGCGCGAGACGGTGAGCCGCCTGTTCTCCGATTTCAAGCGCAAGCAACTGATGCAGCTCAAGGGCGCCACGCTGGTGATCCGCAGCCGGGTGGCGCTGGAAAAGATCGTGCAGTCCTAAGTCTTCCATTAGTCGCCGCGCAGAGCCGCCATGGGATTGGTTCGCGAGGCTCGACGGGCCGGCAAATATCCAGAGACTAGCGAGACGGATATGAGTGCGAACGCCATGGCGACGTAGGTGGCGGCATCCCAGGGCGAGGTGGCGAACAGGAGCGAGGCCATCAGGCGGGTGGAGGCCATCGAGGCGATGGTTCCCAGCGCCATGCCGACGAGCGCGAGTCGGACCGTATCCACAAGCACACTCCGCTGTACGCGGCCGGCGCTGGCGCCAAGAGCCATGCGAACGCCGATCTCCTGAGTCTTGCGCGTGACTGAGTAAGAAATCACCCCGTAGATTCCCAACGAAGCTAACAATAGGCCGAGTCCAGCGAACGATGCCACCAGTAGCATGAAGAAGCGGCGCGGCGAGACGGCGCGGTCCACCAGCGTGCCCAGCGGGCGGAACTCCGCCGACGTCTGATTCGGATTCAATTCGCGTAACACGTGCAGGATGCCGCTGCCGAGTTGCGCCGGGGGCAAGCTGGTGCGAACTACGAGCTGCGCACCGGCCGGTTCTTGCTGCATCGCCGGGTAGTAAATCTCACCTCCCGTTCCCGCCTCCACGGTTTCTTCGTGGATGTCCTCGAGGATGCCAACCACGACGTCGGCTTCCTCGCCACGCATGAGAATCTTGCCGACCCCATCTTCCCCGGGCCAGTACGTGCGTGCCGCCGACTCGTTGATCATCACCACCCTCTGGCTCAGCGGACCATCCGACCAGGTGAAGTCCCGGCCACGCAACCTTATGCCCATCGCGTGTACGAAACCCGGAGTAACGATGTACACGAGAGGATTCGGAAGTTCGCCCGCTGCGAAGACCTTGCCTTGCGGGACCGGAGAATCCCATTCGCGATTGGGGCCGAGCGGAAGGTAGTCCGCGATGCCCGCCGATTGCACACCCGGAAGCGCACTCACACGCGCGATGATCTGTTGGAAGATCACTCCCCGCTTTTCCCGGCTGGCCCCGGTACTTGAAGCGCTATCGTCATAGTCGATCTTGATGGAGGCGGCATGCTCCGGCTGGAAGCCAAGGTCTACGTCGAGCACTTTGACGAAGCTGCGCAACAGAAGGCCGGCCCCGATCAGCAGCATGCAGGCAAGAGCGACCTCGGAAACGACGAGGACCGAGCGGATGCGATCGTTGTTGCGGCCCAGACCCGCGCCCGGACCGGAGTCTTTGAGCGCTTCCTGGAGATTGACCAACGCCATGCGGAATCCCGGGGCGAGACCGAAGAGCGCGGCCGCAAGAACCGCGACAAAGACAGTCCAGGCAACCGCCTGCCCGTCGAGATGGAGAGTGCTCAACAGCGGCAGAGCCACCGATCCCTGATGCGAAAGCCAGGAGATCATCAGCACAGCCAGGGCGAGGCCGAGGGACGCTCCTGCGCCGGAGAGAACGAGGCTTTCAATCAGCAACTGCCGGACGATGCGGGCGCGGCTGGCACCCAGGGCGCCCCGTACGGCAAATTCTTTTCCTCGCGCCACCGCACGCGCCAGCAGAAGATTCGACAGGTTCACACAAGCGATGAGCAGGATCATGCCCACGGCGGCCCACAACACGATGAGTGAGCGGCGCAACTTTCCGGTGACGTAATCCTTCAGCGGAGTTGGAATCAGGCTGCCTTTGTATCTTCCCAGGGTATCGGGGTATTTGATGTTGAAGTACATCCCGGGGGCAACGCGGTTGGCGTCGTCGAGAGCCTGCGCCACCGTGACTCCGGGCTTCATGCGTCCAATGAACGTGAGCGTGTTGCCCCAATCATGCGACTGCACAAGATCGAATGGGGCGAACATGTCCACCTTTGCGCCGGGGGAGAACACCGCGCCGAAATCGAAGTCGGCGGGCAGGACACCGATCGCTGTCACAGGTGTTCCGTTCAACTCGATGGCTTTCCCGACGATCTCCGGGTCCGCCTGAAACTGGCGCCGCCAGTAAGCGTTGGCCAGGATGACGACCGGGTGCGCACCATGCGACTCGTCCAGAGTGGGTAGTCGGCCCAGCGCGGGACGGACTCCCAGTACCTGAAAGAAATTCCCGATCACCTCAATGCCGGTGGCGGGCTGGGGTTCGCCCCGCCCGGTGAGTCGAACATTGTCGGGCGTGCTAAAGGCAAAGTATCCAGTCAGGTCCTGAAAGGTGCGGTTGCGCTCGCGGAATTCCTCGAAAGCATCCGCGGAATAGGTCGAGCACGAAAAACCGCAGTCGTTGGAAGGCGGAGATATCCACGTAAGCTCCTGGGAGTTGGGGAATGGTAGCGGGCGCAGCAGGAGCGTGTTGACCACGCTGAACACGACCACGTTGGCGCCAATGGCGAGCGCAAGGATCACGATGGAGATGACGGCGAATCCAGGATCGCGGCGAAGCTTGCGGAAGGTATAGAGCAGGTCTCGAACCGAATCGTTCCAGTGTTCCTGCAGCCGTTTGCGGGATTCCATTCGTTCTCCAATTTTTGTGCCGGCATGTTGCACGGTGCGCAGATCGCCGAACTGGCGTTCCGCTTCGCGGCGGGCCGCAGCCGGGCTCAGCCCTTGTTTGATTAGGTCGTCGGTCTTGGTCTCGAGATGAAAGCGCAGTTCGTCGTTCACATCCGCTACCGGATCGGCGCCGAAAAAGCGGGCGTAGCGTCGCCACATTGGTTCGCGAATGGCGGGTTCACGAATGATGGGTTCGCGAGTCTCGGATTCGCGATTCATGCGGCTTCCTCGGGCAGCGGGGGCTGGGTCGCGCTCAGGATCTTGGCCACCGCTTCGGCGTAGGCCTGCCAGGTTTTTGTGTCCTGACGCAACTGATGGCGGCCCTCGGCGGTCAGGCGGTAAAACTTGGCGCGGCGATTGTTCTCCGAAAGTCCCCATTCGGATTCGAGCAGGCCTTTGCTCTCAAGCCGCCAAAGCGCGGGATAGAGCGTGCCTTCTTCGAGCAGCAAGGCGTCGTCGCTCTGGCGGCGGATGAGGCCGGTGATGGCGTAGCCGTGCAGCGGTCCCCAAACCAGCGCCTTGAGGATGAGGACATCCAGAGTGCCGCGGAAGAATTCGAGCTTCGTGCGATCGATGGTCATGGGCTTCCCTGTGGTTGCAAGGAAAGATGCGGGTGCTCCCCTTTGAGTGCAAGGGGAACGCTCTTCGTTGGACTGGGGAGGAGGCGGGAGGTTAGCGAAGTCTTCAGGAAATCTTCCACCGGCGGGCGTGGGGCTTGCAGACGGAGGGAAACTTGATAGGATCATCCGCGACAAACGGAGGTGTTCTGCCATGCTCACGCGCCGTAACTTCATCATTGCCACCGGAATGACCGCGCTGGCCTCGACTCGAGCGTTTGGAGCGAACGACAAGATCCGCGTCGGAGTCATCGGCGCTGGTTCGCGCATGAAGGGCCTGCTCGATGCCGCCGACCAAGCCAGCTTTTATGAGATCGTCGCGGTCAGCGACGTCTACGGGCCGCACTGCGATGCCATCAAGGAACGCTCCAACGGCCGGGCGACCATCCACGCGGATTATCGCGAGGTGCTCGACAAAGACGTCGACGCGGTGATCATTGCTTCGCCCGATCACTGGCACGTGCGCATGGCGGTCGACGCGCTGGCGGCGGGCAAAGACGTGTATCTCGAAAAGCCCGTCACTCACACGCTGGAAGAAGGCGCGACACTCACCAAGGCGGTACGTTCGGGCAAACAGATTCTGCAGTGCGGCATGCAGCAGCGCAGTTGGGCGCACTTCCGCGACGCGGTCGACATCATTCAGGGAGGCGGCCTCGGCCGCGTGGTACAGGTGCGAACCTACTGGTGGCAGAACTATCATCGCAGCCGCAAGCCCCCGAAGCCGATCGACACGACCGCGCTCGATTGGAAAGCATGGCTCGGAGGCGCGCCGGATCAGGCGTTTGACGAGGAGAAGTTCTATCACTGGCGCTGGTTCTGGAATTTTGGCGGCGGTGCCATGACCGATTTATTCACGCATTGGATCGATGTGGTGCATTGGGCCATGAAATCCGATCAACCCAAGCACGCGCAGATGCTGGCCGACAAATACATTTTCGATCAGTGGGATTGTCCGGACACGATTCAGGCGGCGTTTCGTTATCCTGGGCCTAATAATCAAGGATTCGATGTGGTGTATGAAGGCATGATGAATTCCTCGATTGACGACGGCGGCATCGAGTTTCGCGGGACCGATGCGACCCTGAAGATCAATCGCAGCGGATTCTGGGTGCATCGCGAGCGCGTGGAGGAAGAGAAAAATCCGGCGACGACGGCGCGCAGCGTACTTGATGGCACCATCTCTCACATGGAGAACTTCTTCGATTGCGTGAAATCGCGTAAAGAGCCGAATGCGCCGGTGGAGACGGGCGTGGCGGCGGCCCGTGCGGGTCATATCGGGAACTGGGCTTATCAGCACGGCGGGCAGACGGCCTGGCCTGCGAAGGCTTAGCTGACTCCCGCTGGCAGTGTTCCGTGGTGAGGTGAATGATGGCGAGTGTACCGTTACCGCACGACTTAAGGTCCGCGCGTGTCGAACTGGTGGAGCGGCACATTCAACTGGAAAACGCGCACGATCTGGAAGGGGTGATCGGTACGTTTGGCGCCGGCGCCCGCTACGACGACGAAGCCTGGGGTGAGCATCACGAAGGCGCAAGCGGCGTGCGGTCGTTTTACCGGCAGCTCATGGCCGCGCTGCCGGACTTGCAGATCGACGTAGTTCGGCGCCACATCGCAGAAGATGCGATTCTGGTGGAAGTCGTCATTCGCGGCACGCATCTCGGGGCCTGGCGCGGGCTTCCGGCAACCGGACGGCACGTCGAGATTCCCCTCTGTGGCGTGTATACGTTTGACGAAGCCAACCGGCTGGCGGGAGAACGAATCTACTACGACCGCGCCACTGTGCTGCGGCAGCTAGGCGTGTTCCACGAGCCGCAGACTCTGTTAGGACAGCTCACAACTTTCCTGACACATCCGACGACGATCTTGGGCGCCTTGCTAAGAAAGGTGATGGGCAAATGAAGTTTTACCCCGTTCGTGCGGGGGCCCCGCGCACTTGATCGGCGAATTCATGAGCCTGGGGCCTTGCATGTGTAGTAATACTTCTTCTCCTTACCCCACTCAGCAGTCTCGCCTGATTGGAGTGGGCGAGCTTTCTTACGGCGTCAGCGCCCCTTCTGTCCCCACGTACACGGCGTACAGCGACTGGCTTGCAGCCATAAACAATCGATTCTTCTTCGCGCCTCCGAAACAAAGGTTGGCGCAGGTTTCAGGCAGGTGGATTTTGCCGATCAGCGTACCGTCTGGCGCGAATACGTGAACACCGTTGTACTCCGCCCCGCCCCAGCCGGCGGCGGACCACACATTGCCGTCGACGTCGCAACGAATGCCGTCCGATAATCCCGGCGACATATTCACAAACATGCGACGGTTGGCCAGCTTCACGCCATCGACAACGTCGTAGACATAGATCGGGCACGGATCGCTGGCTTGTTTTGGGGTTCGCGTATCCACAAGGTAGAGCCTCTTCTCGTCGGGCGAAAAGCAGATGCCATTGGGCTTTTCAACATCACTCACCACCACCGTAGCCTGCCCCGCCTTCGGATCGAGACGATACACATTGGCGGGCAATTCAAAGGCAGCCTTGTGGCCTTCGTAGTTCGACATAATGCCGTAGCCAGGATCGGTGAACCAGATCGCGCCGTCCGAATGCACGGCCAGGTCGTTCGGCGCATTCAGCGGCTTGCCCTGATAATGATCCGTCAGCACCGTGATGGATCCGTCGTACTCCGTGCGGGTGACGCGGCGCGAGTCGTGCTCGCACGTGATCAATCGTCCCTGGCGGTCGCGGGTGTTGCCGTTGCTGTAATTCGACGGACTGCGGAACACGCTGACTTCTCCGGTATCTTCCTGCCAGCGCAGCATGCGGTTATTCGGGATATCGCTGAACAGCAGATAGCGTCCGTCGCCAAACCATACCGGGCCTTCCGCCCAGCGTGCGCCGGTGTATAGGCGCTCCACCGCCGCGCTGACTACCCGGTATTTCGTGAAACGCGGATCGACCACTTCCACGGCGGGATCAGGATAAGGCACGGGATTCTTTCGATCCTGCGGCAATCCAAAGCTGAGCGGTTCGGCGGCAAGCGCGGCGGTAAAACCGGCAGCCATGTTCATGAAGGTGCGTCGTTGCATGTTTCCTCCGGCGAAGCGAAAACCAGCGGGAGACAAGGTATCACGAACTGAGCTGGCGCAAGGAAGTCACGGGATTTTGACGTATGCCTGTACCGCACAAACCGGTGAAGTGTTTCGGCCGAAACATATCGTTATGACAGAATGGTCTATACGTTATTGTGATGACGCTTAAGTCTAAGAAAATAATGCCAAAAGTCGCAAGTAAATTTTGCAACTCAAATCTACGAAATGCAGATGTGTATGAAATGTTTGCCCCACGGGAACATCTCGTCTGTTTCCGGTTTTACCCGGAATTTCAGTTTGGGGCACTCGGGGCAAAGGCCTTTGCTAGGGGGTAAGTTTGAACACGGCGCCCCAGTCGTGCGCGCCGCCTTTCTGAGTGACGCCGTAGAAGCTGCCCTTGTAGAGCAACAGCTTCCCGAGTGGACCATAGCCATCGGTTCCGTTGAAGCTCGACAATACGGTGAGATTGCCGCTGGGGTCGAGTTTGAACACATCTCCGCTAGAATATGCGCCACCGAGGCCGCATGTGCCGTACAGATTTCCAGCGGCGTCTAGAATCAGTGGAGCCTGACTGTAGCCACCATTTGGCCGGGAGAAGCTCCACAGCACGGTTTCGTTGCCGTTGGGATCGACTTTGAAAACAGTTCCCGAACCGTAGGTGCCACCGATTAAAGTGGTGCCGTAGAGATTCCCGGAGCTGTCGCGCACGAGGCCAGCCATCGGATTAACGCCGTCGGGCTCTCCTGCGAAGACATGGAGAATCGTCTCTTTGCCGCTGGAATCGACCTTGAATACGGTACCGAAACCGTAGTTCCCAGGCGCCCCGTTTTGCGTAGTCCCATACAAGTTGCCGGCGCTGTCTAGGATCACGCCGTTTGGCCCCGATCCGTCTGGCACGCCGCTTCCTCCCAGGAAGCTGTAGAGGACGGTCTCTTTCCCGCTCGGTTCGAGCTTGAAAATTGCTCCGGAGTTCGCAGAGCCGCCATAATCCGTCGCGCCGTAGAAATTGCCCTGCTCATCGCGAGCGAGGATCATTGGCGAAGGATTTTGAGCATCGGGCAGCTTACCAAAGTGGTACAGCACGGTGAGCTTGCCGGTCGTCACATTGAACTTAAATATGACACCGCAGCCTAGCCCCGTCGGGCTGCAGCCAAAATCGCCACCGAATGACGCCGTTCCAAATAAATTTCCGTCTTTGTCCTGGATCAGGCCCGATTTCGGCCAAGCTCCGTCGCTCTTCCCAGTGAACGTATAAAGAATTGTCTCTTTTCCGCTCGGAGTCAGCTTGAAAATCACTCCATGGCCGTACTTCCCGCCAATGAAGCCCCCTTCCCCGGCAGTGCCGTAGAAGTTTCCGTCGGCACCGCGAATTACACCGCCTGAGGGGAGCGATCCATCCTTGGAGTTAAAAGAGAAAAGAGGGGTCAACGTTTGTGCCGAGGCAATGCGAATGAGGGACGCTAAAACCAGACACGTAACCACAGGGGAAACGGTGAACTTCCGCGGCATAAGGACCTTCCTAGGGGGACGGCGGGGCTTTGCGATTGTGCCGTTAGCCGACATTCCTCGCGATTCCAGCACCTTACCCCAAAAGTGTGCCCCGGTCAAGAACTAGCCGCTTGAGCCGGGGTTCTTCTCCTGAGGATAAGTTGGGCTTGCCGATCTGGTGTAACAATGCTATAACTCCCTCCCACTACGACGGCAAGAATGAGGCAAACCTTGAGAAAAGCGGCGCTATTGCTCCTGTTGGTCATAATCTGTCTTTCGTACGCAGCGGGTCAGGATGCCGACCCTTCTCCAACGGGGAACTGCAGCACGCTCCCGTGTCTGACGACCTACCACAACAACAACGCCAGAGCCGGGGTCAACTCAATGGAGACGACCCTGTCGGCGGCGAGCTTCCCGAGCCTTTCGGCGACGACGGTCACGCTGGATGCGATGGTCTATGCCCAGCCGCTCTATGTGTCAGCCGTCCCATTCAATGCGGGAGCGTGCACAGGGGGCAGCGCGCGAAACATGGTGTATGTAGCCACGGAAAATAACAGCGTCTACGCGATCGACGCCGGAACTTATACGATCTGCAAGCAGGTGAGCCTTAACAGCGGAGACACGGCAATCCCCGTCCCCGACCTTCCTCCGGCTCCGAACACCACCACTCCCTGCAACAATATTACGGGCAACAGTACGTATGGCACCGTGGGCATCACGGGTACACCGGCCATCGATCCCGGCAACAATGTGTTGTTCGTGGTTTCGGCGCACAAGAGTACGACCGGGGTCTACACGCAGCGCCTGAACGCGCTCGACATTACTACACTTGCATCACTAAGCACGCTTGACCTTCCAAGCCACATCACAGGTTCGCCGACCTTTTATGCGATCAACGAGAATCAGCGCTCAGGTTTGCTTGTAACCCGCAATAGCGACTCCTCCGACAATATCTTCGTAAGTTGGGGTACTTTCTGCGACGGGAACGCAGGTACCAACGGCTCCTTTGGCCTGATCGCGGAATTTGACTGGAACCCCACCACCAAGGCGATTGGAACTGCAGTGGAAACTTTCTATCCCCAGGGCGCGTATACAAATCTCACAAGCCCAAATTCGGCAGGGCCAGCGGGGATCTGGATGTCCGGCGGCGCTCCGGCGGCGGACGGCGGAGGCAACGTTTACTTCGCCGTGGGGAATGGACATTTCGAAGGTATCACTTCAAAGACGCTCAATTTCGGCGAGAGCATCGTCAAGCTTGGAGTTGTCCCGACGTATTCCGTGCTCGACTACTACACACCGAACGTATGGAATGTGCTGAACAATGGGACAAACAGCAATGTGTCTTGTTCCGAGTACCCCAACGACCATACATGCGTGATAAGTGCGCTCCCTCAAGGCGATTGGGATCTGGGCTCGGGAGGGGTGGTGCTTCTGACGACCTCCTCGGTAACCAGCTATGGCGAACTCGTCGCAGCGGGCAAGGAGGGGATGTTCTACGTCACCTTCTATTGCAAATCGAGTACTCAGTGCCCTACGACAAACTGGAACCAACTCATGGGAGGACTAGACGGTCTGGCGTCGGCTGGGCAGGGCGGCTACAACACGGACATCTCCTCACGGTCGCAAGACTATTCATGCACGCCGGTTGCAACCGCTATGAAACCCTCACCAGGCAACTTGGCTCAGTGTTTCTACGGTGTCCCAGTTCAAGCGACCAGAGCCGAAAGCGGGGAGCGGGCGACTCCGGCGTTCTGGTCTCCGGCGGGGGCAACGGCTTACTTATACGCCGTAGGTACCACCGACGCACTGGAGGCCTACGCGTTCAGCCCGTCCTCCGGAACTTTCACCATCACGACTGTTCCTTCGGGAGCGACCACTTACAACTACCCCGGAGCCACACCCACAATCTCCTGGGATGGGACGCACACAAGTACGGCTATCGTCTGGGTGCTGGAAACAGCAGGTTACAAGACTGGCAGCCCAGCAGTTCTGTCCGCTTATGCAGCGGTGCCCTCGGGTACGGCGCTCAATCAGCTCTGGACAAGCGGCACGACGGGACCGCCGGCGACGAAGTTCGTCGTGCCGACGGTCGCGAATGGGAAAGTGTTCGTTGCTGGTGGAAGCTGTACGAGCAGCACAAGCTGCGCTGGTGCGCTGACCATCTACCATCAATAGATGAGGGGCCACTGCGTTACTTCGCCACCGTCAGCGCGATCACCCGGTCCACCTCGCCTGCCTCCGGTGCGGGTAGCTTTAGGACGACGCCATCTGCATTCTGCGTCACGTCAGTCCTGGAACCATCCACCAGCAAGTGCGCTGACGTAATTTTTCCTGCGATCGGCGGAAGCGCCAGCAGCGGGCTTCCCCAGTCGAGGACGTGCACGTAGATCTTGTCGTCCTTCTGCGTGGTGACGCCCCAATCGCCCGGAGGCACCGGGCCGCCGCGCGTGCCGTAGATCGACTCGCCATACTTTGACAGCCACTCACCGACCGCGCGCAGACGCGACTGAAACTGCGGATCGATCTCGCCGTTCGGGTACGGGCCAATGTTCATTAGCAAGTTTGCATTGTTGCCGGCGGCGCGGACCAGGCGGCGCTCGAGGTCTTCGGGACTCTTGTATTTACTGTCGCTGATGCTGAATCCCCAGTTGTCGTTGAGCGTGTCGCAACTTTCGAGCGGGAGTTGGGTGCTGATGTAGGTCGTGTTGAACCCGGCGGTGTTGCTGCCCGGAAGATCGCGCTCGAACGTCTGCACGTCTTCGCCAGGAAATGGCTTCATGTGGTGGTTCGGGATGATGAGCGCTGCTGGCTGCAGTTTATGAATCAGCGCGTAGGTCTTCGAGAGATGCCAGTCGGCGGTGGGCTTGTCCCACATGCCGTCGAACCAGATGCCGCCGATGGGGCCGTAGTTGGTGAGCAGTTCGGTGAGCTGGCCGTCCATGTAGTTGTCGAGATAGGAGCTGAAGTCGCCGTGGTCAGGGCGTCCGTTGGGCCAGTCGGTGGCGCCGCGCGGATAGTAATCGGGGTTGTGCCAGTCGAGCTGCGAATAATAGAAGAAGAGCTTGATGCCCTGGCGGTGCGCTTCGTCGGCGAGCATCTTCAGCGGGTCTTTCTTATAAGGTGTCCGCTGCACGATGTTCCAGTCGGAAACTTTCGAGTCGAACATGGCGAAGCCGTCGTGATGGCGCGACGTGATGGTGATGTACTTCATGCCCGCGGCTTTGGCGAGCGAGACCCAGGCGTGGGCGTCGAACTTTTCGGGATCGAAAAACATGGGCAGGCGGTTGTACTCGTCGAGCGTCATCTTGCGATTGTGGAAGATCCATTCGCCGTCGCCGAGAACGCTGTAGACGCCCCAGTGAATGAACATGCCGAACTTCATGTCCTGAAATTCGCGGCGGGCCTGAAGATTTTCGGGCGAAGGCTGGTAGTCGGATTGAGCGGAAGCGGAGTGGGCGGAGAATATACCGCAGGCTGCTATGGCAATAACGAGAGCATATCTTGCAGTGATCGATTGTCTGTTTCGCATTTTCGTTCTCCGAATAAAGCATCCTAACTACTTCGGAACACTCTGCAGGAGGCGGATGGCGGTGTTTAGTGTGCCACAGAGCCCCCAATGTCTCAGGACGCCGTCGCTGTCGGGCGCGCCAATACTGAACTCATCTTCAACGTCATCAAGCAGAAGCAGCTGCTCTCCGGCACGCGCCACAACGAAGACACGCTCGACGCCATAGGGCTCACTGCGATAACAGGGCCGCTCCTCGATCCCGATTCCATAAGTGTCGTACATCGCGAGGGTATCGGCAGGAAGTTGGGCAACCTCCTCGTTCAAAATGTCCTCGAATTGGGCCCTGGACAAGGGCTCCCAGTCGTTTGCCGAATCAGTATTCATCGTCTGCTTAGGCCGTGGCCGGACCCTTCGCCCGCGCTGGTGGCATCGGTGCATCCGTGGACCGAGACGTGGAGGCCAGCAGTTCGGGAAGGATGCCGCCCTTCTCGGGGATCAGCGTGATGCGAGCTTTGCTGTCGATGATCTTCTGAATTTCAAGAATCGCAAACATGGCGGCTTCGACTTCCGGGTCGGCAGCGACTTTGTTGAGTGCTTCGCCAACAATCCTCGGGCGCATGGCGGCGGCTTTGGCGAATTCGACCGCGGCCTGGCGCTCGGCGGTACTGGTAATGATGCTGACCTGGTTGGCGCCGTCCTGCTTGATGGAAGAAGTGACCTGGCGCAGGCGGTTCACAACTTTCTCTTCGATCTGCTTGATCATCTGGGCGTCGCGGAAATGGACTTTGCGGATGTAGACCGAACCGAGTTTGTATCCCCATTCGTGGGATTGCGGCGAAACTTCGGTGCGGACGGTCTGGCTCATGGCGTGACGGTTTTGCAGCAGGTCGCCGAGCTTCAGGTTGCTGAGGCAGCGGACGGTGGAATTGCTGACGTTGGTGGCCAGCGAGCCGCGAGGGTCGGCGTTCTTGAACAGGAAGGCGACGGGATCGCTGATGAACATCTCATACCAGATGCCGATGCCCATGGGCGCGCCTTCTTCGGAGTTCACCGGCTGGCTCCGGAGATATTGCTGGTCGATGCGCATGTCGAGGACATAGACCTTCCCGAGCCAGCGGACAATGGGAGCTTTCAGGCCCAACTTAAAGAGAAGGATGTGCAGGCCGGGCTCGTCGATGATCGCGACGACTTTGCCGAACAGGACGTAGACGTTGCAGGTGCGCTCCTGGACGATGGCGTAGAAGCCGAAGAAACGCAGCACGCCGAACAGGAAAGGCACCAGGACGAAGCAGGCTGCGAAGGTCGATACTGCCGCGATGAGCAGATTCATTGCTTTGTCTCCAGAACAACCTGCTGGGCGCTGCCGAAAAGGCCGAGGCGGACGTTGCGGGCGTAGGCGCGCAAGGCGCCTTCGCCAGTGCCTTTCAAGGCGGACAACTGGTCGGCGAGAGAAATGAGCGGCTGCACTTCGGCCTGGGCTTTTAGGGTTTCGATTTCGGCAGCGCGCTTGGACTGCTCGATGCGCTGGTCGGCGGTGGCCTGGGCCAGACTGATATCGGAGGAAACCATGTTGTGCGCGGTATTGATAGCGGCGAGCGCGGACTCGACTTCGGGCGGCGGGTCGATGCCGGTGATCAGCGAGGCGTCAAGCACGATGCCGTAGCGGGCTTCGGAAGATCCGCACTCGCGGTCCATGTGCTCATTGAGGTCGCGGAGATTCTTGCGAAGATCGTTGATGGAGATGCCGCTGCTGGTTGGGTCGGCCCCGGCAGCGACGGGCGCTTCAAAGGTGGCAATACGCTCGCGCAATACCGATACGAAATATCCCATGACATGTGCGATGGGATTCTTGACTCCGAAGAGATAGGCGTAGAGATTCCGCTCGGAGATGCGATAGCGGATCTGCCCGGTGAGTCCGGTATTGAGCTGGTCCTTGGTGACCGCTTCGACGATCGTGCCGGCTTGATTGGCGCCGGGCGCGTCGGGATCGAACGCCATATTGACGGTTTGCGTGGAAATAGAGACCTTGTAAATCCTCTGCCATGGCCACTTGAAATAAGGACCGCCGGGCGGGATGACGCGAACCTGGGGATACTGGTAGCGCTGTTTTTCCTCGGCATCGAGCCCGGCCGAGATGGGATCGTTGAGAGTGGTGGCTCCGGGAATGCGGTCGGCACGCCCGAAATTGGTTTTCACGGCGCGCTCGTTTTGATTGACGGTGTAAATGCCGCCCGCCAGGTAGCGCAGCAAGAACCAGGCAATGAAGCCAAGGATGATTCCGATAGGGATGTTGGGGTCCATCGAGTTGCTCCGGGAGTGTGGAAGAGTTCGATCGGGCCAGCAGGCGAGTCTACACCCGCTCCTCGGGGACTAGATAGTTTCAGTTGTGGTTTCCTTGGAGTGCGTTCG
This sequence comes from Terriglobales bacterium, assembly GCA_037443605.1. Taxonomy (GTDB): domain Bacteria; phylum Acidobacteriota; class Terriglobia; order Terriglobales; family Acidobacteriaceae; genus Sulfotelmatobacter. The sequence continues at coordinate 114,212 of JBBIOA010000010.1, read as the reverse complement.
GCTTTTCCATACAATCGAGCGAATTGGGTGGGGGCGACATCTTATATTTCGAGGTGAAGGAGATGGCGCAAGGGAACGGACTGGTTCAGGTTGGTAGTCGTCATTCGTTAGACGAAAGCGTGCAACGGTTGCAGGCGGCGTTCACCGAGAAGGGGATGCAGGTGTTTGCGGTGATCGATCACAGCGGAGAGGCGGAGAAGGTGGGGCTGAAGATGCGGCCGACGAAGGTGATCATTTTTGGCAGTCCCAAGGGTGGCACGCCGCTGATGGTGGCGGCGCCGAGCCTGGCGATTGATTTGCCGCTGAAGGCGCTGGTGGCGCAGGATGCCGCGGGGAAAGTGACCGTGACGTATAACGATCCGGAATATCTGCGCGCAAGGCATGGAGTGCCGGCCGAGTTGATCAAGAATCTGGCTGGGGCGGGAGCGTTAGTCGCCAAGGCTGTGGAATAATGAAGCCCCACTTCTGGCAACCACGGCTAGACATGGTGCGCGGAGCGATTGTGACGGAGAATGCCAAGTCGAATCGGGCGCGGGATCATCTGGCGAATGAGCGGACGTTTCTCGCGTGGGTGAGGACTGGGGCGGCGATCGTGGTGTTCGGATTCGCGATTGGGAGATTCTCGATTGCCATGCGGCAGTTGACGGCGCTGAGCGGGCATGCGGTGCGCACGGCGGGGCTTTCGGTGTGGATGGGTGCGGGATCGATCATGGCCGGAGTGGCTCTGGTCTTCGCGGGGTTGTTGCGGTATCGGAAGACGCGGGCGCAGTTGGAGTCGGGAAGGTTTGAGCCGGCGGGATTTGTGGTGGATCTGGTGACCATTTTGACGGTGGTGTTTGGCTTGGTGCTGGCGGGTTATTTGATTTATACGGAGAAGGCAATCGGATAGCGGAGAGCCGTGCTGCGCGCGGCGGACAGCCGAGGGCGGCTGTCCCTACATAAAGATATGGCGAACGATCAGGAAAAAGAAGCGGCGGCGCGGGCGAGCTTGCGCTATGTCGAGGACGGGCAGGTGGTGGGGCTCGGGACCGGGTCGACGGCGGCGTATTTCATCAAGCTGCTGGGCGAGCGGGTGAAGAGCGGGCTGCGGGTGCGCGGGATTCCGACGTCGGTGCGGTCGAAAGAGTTGGCCGAGAGTCTGGGGATTCCGCTGACGACGCTGGATGACTGCCAGGAGATTGATGTGACCGTTGATGGCGCGGACGAAGTCGACCACGAGCTGCGTTTGATCAAAGGAGGCGGCGGGGCGCTGCTGCGGGAAAAGATTGTGGCGTCGGCAACGAAGAAGATGATCGTCGTAGCCGATGCGTCGAAACAGGTGGCGCACCTGGGGAAGTTTCCGCTGCCAGTGGAAGTGATCAAGTTCGCGCAGGCGGTGGTGGCGAAGAGGATTCGAGCTTTGGGCGCGGACGTGCAGTTGCGAATGAATGCGGACGGCACGGCTTATCGGACGGATGAGAATAATCACATTCTGGATTGCCGGTTTGGGGAGATTCGCGATCCCGAGGGATTGGGGCGGGAGTTGAGTGGGATTCCTGGCGTTGTAGAGCACGGATTGTTTCTGGGGATGGCCCGGGTGGCGGTGTTTGCGCGGGGCAGCGGGATCGAGGAGTGGAAGAGGTAGTTCGACTTCTGCTTTCAGACTACCGTGAAGAATCCCCACTTCTGCCGCAAAGAGCGCGGCAGAAATGGGGCACCCAACGTACAACAACAGCCGAGCTGTGCTCGGCGGACAGCCGGGGGCGGCTGTCTCCACATTAAGTTCGAATCGAGTCCGGAATGTCTGCGGGAGCACAAACTCGGGGATGGGCGGGGCCGTCGCGGCGGCGGGTGCCGCGGTTTGCGGTGCAGACGCCGCTGGATGTGACCGTGTTGCGCTCGGGTGTGCCGGATACGGTGCCCGGACGTTCGCTGAATTTGTGCGAGCGGGGCGTGGCCGCGATGATGGCGGGCGAGTTGATGCCCGGAGAGTCGGTGGGCGTGGAAGTGAAGCTGCCTGCCGGGACAGAACCGCTGCGGGCGCGGGCCACAGTGAAGTATCAGGACAGGCTGCGCTGCGGGATGGAGTTTCTGGGGCTGACCCTTGAGCAGCGAGCGGCGATTCGCGATTGGGCGAAGGCGGCAAAAGTCCAACCGGAGAGCTTAGTGATTTCCCCAGTCGCCGGAAAATCAGCAACGGGGGGCAAGGGCGCCACGGCGGATCCGGGTCGCCTGAAAGCAGAGAAACAAGGAGGCTCCGGATCGGACGGGACCGGGAAGAAACCTCGTCGAGCGGCGTGGATTGTCCTCCTGATCATTGGAGCGGTCATCGCTGCCGGTGTCTGGTGGCGATGGAACCGGGCGTGGAATGAGCTGGAGGCAGGGCTGAAGCCTGCGGAATCGGCGGCCGTCGAGAGGCCGCAAGCGCAGGTTCCCGCCGAGGTGATGGAGAAACTGCTGGTGCATCGCGTGGAGCCGACCTATCCGGCGGAGGCGCGACAGCAGAATGTGCAGGGGATTATTGCGCTGGATATCGTCGTGGGGCGGGACGGTTCGGTGGTAAGCATGAAAGCGTTGAATGGTCCGGAAGTGCTGGCGCGGGCGGCGATGGATGCGCTGCGCTGGTGGAAGTTTGAGCCGTATCGGGTGAACGGCGAACTGGCCACGGTCGAGACGACGGTGGCGGTGGAGTTCAAAAGATAGATTCCTCCTTAGTGCCCTGAGCCTGCCGAAGGGTCTGGCCGTCTTTGCCAGACATGGGCGTCCAAGCGTTCGCAAGACAATCGCTCCATGAATGAATGGATTATCGCTGGCGGCGAAGGGCCTGCAGCACGATGGTGCCGCTGACGGCGAAACAGGCGACGGCGCCGAGCGCGGTGAAGAGCAGGGTGTTCGCGCTGCGGTGGAGGAAGTCGGCTGTGATCGCGGCGAAGGAGAAGACGAGGCCTACGACGTTCAACCCAAGCGGAGCGCGCACGGGGACGGCGAAGTCTTTGCGGATTTGGAGTTGAAGGAGGAGCGCGGCTAAGCCGATGGCGGCGACGACGACCAGCGCCAGAGGACTGAAGAAGGCGCGGCGGCTGGTGTAGATGACGACGAGGGCGAGCGCGAACAGCAGGCCCCCCGCTGCGAGGACGGTCCAACGACGTGGCGGAGGAGACGGGTTGGAGGCAGCGTCTGGCAAGGATTCTGCTCCAAGTTATACAGGGCGGTGCGGAGGATTTCAAAGTTGCGAGGCGCATACCTCGGGGTTTCACCACAGGGGGAGAGAGTTATACGGCGGTCACCGGGTAAATTCAGGCTTCCGGAGGAGGATCGCTCGTTCCGGCGAGCCATTCAGCGGGTCGGGGGTCGCCGTTGTTGACAGCGTAGAGAACCAGTTCGACACGAGTGGAGATCCCCAGCTTTTCGAAGATGCGGAACAGGTATTTCTTTACGGTGTGCTCGCTAAGGTTGAGTTCGCGGGCGACTTCGCGGTTGCCAAGGCCTTCGGCGACGAGGGCAACGACCTGTTCCTCACGGGGAGTAAGGACGGGCGCTCCGCGGGCGTTGAGCACACGAAGGGAGGGAACTTCGGAGATAAGGTCGAGCAGGAAGTTCATCTGCTCGGTGTTGGCCCAGATTTGTCCGGAGGCGACGCGCAGCAGACACTTGCAAAGAAGGCGGAGATTGGAGTCGGTGATGGTGAAGATGCCGCGGGCGCCGGAACGGAAGGCGCTGACGACGAGTTCGCGGTCGCTGGAGTCGGCGAGAAGCACTTTCGGCGTGGCGGGATGAGTCAGGTGGAACTGGCGAAGCACCATGACCGTTTCCGCGACGCTGGCCGGAGGACTATAGGAAAGCAGGGCCACCTCCGGCGGCTTTGAGGTAACCGTGCGCAGGATGGAAACGGTGTCCATGGGGCAAGTGGAGATGTGGAATTCCGGGCGGCGGCGCAGGGCGCTGGTGAGCAGCTGCGCCTGCATGCGATTGGAATCCGCGACCAGGACATGGATGAGGTCCGAAGCCGCCGCAGTCTGATCGCCCATGATGAACTCCCAAGATCCTCAGAGGCGATTGTAGGGAGGGCTCACAGTTTTCCACAAGGAAACTCTAAGAAAAATCAGGACATGTTCTCATTTTGGGAATCAGGATTCTTGCCGATGCCTGAGCGAGTGGCTTTCTCAGGCAGCTGTGGAAGACCGGGCCGGGCGAGAGTGATTCTGTGATCGGCATCACAGCGTGAGTTTCAAAGCAGAACGATTCCCGGCGAGCCGTCTCAAATCATGTGATGTGGCAAACATGCAAGTCTACTTTCGTAGGTAGAACCAAAGTAGACAGAGCGCGCGGCGGGAAGAGTGCGCGCGTGCGCCGCGCGACATCCGACAAGCTACTGAATTGAAACGACCCTTCGTGCGTTAAGCGTCGATCTCCGGCTCAGCGATTCCATTACCTACTTTTGTAGACGCTACTTCCCATGTCTTGCTGTGGAGTGAAGGAGATCCTATTTTTGCGCAGGAGAGCACACGAAGGATGTGACTCTCGAAGCGAGGTTGGCAGCGAGATGCGGGAGCGCATTTTCATCGTCGTGGGTTTCATAGCGCTAGCGCTCTTCCACTGGCTGCAGAGCCCGGCCGCATTCGCGCAGTCGACCGAACTGCGCGGAAATGGGAAGACCTTCGCATCCGGTCGAACCGGGACTGGGGCGGAAGGTACTCCCGCAGTGGCGATGACAACCGGAAAGGCGGATGGCCAGGGAAACTCCTTGCTCGGAGGGCGCCATCCGCTTTACCGGCTGCGGCCCAGCGATGTGATGGAGATCAGTTTCACGGTCGCCCCGGAGTTCAACCAGACGCTCACCGTGCAGCCCGACGGCTACGTGACGCTGAAAGATGCCGGCATGGTCGAGGTGGAAGGGCTGAATCTGGCGGAGTTCGCGAAGGCGGTGGAGAAGGCCTACCAGGGATATTTGCACGATCCGGAAGTGGCGGTGACGCTGAAAGATTTCGCCCGGCCCTATTTCGTGGTGGGCGGGGAAGTGGGGCGTCCGGGCAGGTACGAATTGCGAACCGATACGACGGTGATCGAGGCGGTGGAAATCGCCGGAGGATTCACGCAGCAGGCGAAGCACTCGCAGGTCGTGTTATTCCGCAAAGTCAATGACGATCTGGTGGAGACGCGGTTGATCAATCTCAAGAAGATGTTGAAAGACCGGCAACTGAAGGAAGACCTGCATCTGCGTCCGGGAGATCTGGTGTTTGTGCCTCAGAATGCGATCTCGAAGATAGCGCGTTTTATGGCGAAGCCGGCGGTGAGCATGTACACGACGCCGGCAAATTTCTAGGGTTGTCCCTCACTCCGATGACAGACGAAGGCCCAAACGAACGACGGATGCCAAGCGCAACTCCGAGTCTGCGGGAGTTGGCGGTGGTGTTGTTCCGGCGGCGGCGGGCCTTCGTCTGGGGGGCGGCGGTGGTGTATGTCGGCGTGCTGCTCTATGGGCTTGCCGGAGCGCGCTACCAGGGCGAAATGAAGATCATGGTGCGGCGCGGGCGAGCCGATGCACCGGTGAGTGCAGGACAGAACGCGCCTCTGGACACGACGCGGATCGATATGACCGAAGAGGAACTGAATTCCGAAGTCGAGTTGCTGAAGGACCAGGACGTTCTGCGCAAGGTGGTGGAGGTGAATGGGGCGGGGCCCGACTGGTTGCACTTTCTGCGGTTTGGCGAGACCCGCGAGGAGCGGATCGAACGGGCGGCGCGGCGGCTGGCGAAACGGCTGGCGGTTGCTCCTGTGAAGAAAAGCAACCTGATCACTGTGACCTATGCGGCGGACGATCCGCAGAAGGCAGCGCAGATTTTGCGATCGGTCGCGGACGCGTATCTGGAGAGGCACACGGGCGTGCATCGGCCGGGAGGAGAGGCGAATTTATTTCAGGAGCTGACGGCGCAGTCGCGTCAGGAGCTGGATGAAGCGGAACGAAGCCTGGAACAGTTTTCCGCGGTGCACGGGGTAGTTTCGGCTGCGCAGGAGCGGGACCTTGCACTCGTGCGGTTGAGCGAGATCGATAAAGATTATCGGCTCACGCGGGTGGACCTGGAGGAAGCCCGGCAGAAGGTGAAGGACCTGGAAGATCTGCTGGCGACGCAACCGGAACGAACGACGACGCAAGTGCGGATCGCGGACAATCCGGATTTGTTTCGCAAGCTGAAGGGCGATCTGTTGGATCTGCAGTTGAAGCGCACGCAATTGCTGACGAAATATGAACCGGGTCACCGGCTGGTGCAGGAAGTGGATGAGCAGATTGCGCAGGCGCAGGCGGCGATCGCGGCGGAAAACGGCGCTCCCCTGCGGGATGAGACCACGGACAAGAATTCGCACTATGAGTGGGCGAAGTCGGAGGCGCAGAGCGCGCGCGTCCGGTTGAAGGCGCTGGAGGCGCGGGAGGCGGCGATGGGCGCCGAGGAAGCGGTGTATCGAGCGCAGGCGTCGCAGCTCGGCAATGCCGCGATCCGGCAGGAAGATCTGCAGAAATCGGAGAAGGCGGCGCAGGAGAGCTATCTGCTGTACGTGAAAAAGCGAGAGGAGGCGCGGATGGCCGACGCGCTTGACCAGCGCGGCATTGTGAATGTGGCAATGGCGGAAGAGCCGGTGGCTCCCGCACTGCCGCGCTGGTCGACGTTGCTGCTGCTGACGGTGGGACTGGCGGCGGCGGGCGCGGCGGGGACGGGAGCGGCCTTCGCGGCGGAGCATATGGATCCGGCATTTCGAAATCCGGATGAGGTGGTGGCGTACCTGCACGCGCCGGTGCTTGCCTCGCTGCCGCGGGTGCATCGAGGAAGGTTGCTGGCATGAGGGAAACGGTGCTCGGGGTCGGGATGTTCTCTTCCACGGAGAGGGCCACGGATACGGCAGAAATGCCGGTGACCGAACCCGCGCTGGAGATCCGCACTTTCCCAAGTAGACGCGGGTGGAGCCAGGAGGAGTTCGCCAGGAGGCAGATTCAGGGACTGGTGAACCGAATGTTTTTGTCGGACCGAGAAGGACTGGTGCGGCAGGTGGTGTTCAGCGCGGTGGATGCGGAGACCGAGGTGAGGCGCATCTGCCGGAAGGTGGGTGAGGCGTTGGCGCTGGAAACCGAGGGTCCGGTGGCAGTGGTGGGCGGAAGCCAGCGGTTGCTGCAGACAGCCGAGAGGAGGGAGCGATTCGGGGGGCAACAAGCCAGGGCGGAGCGAATTCCACCGCTGCGGCGGATTGCCACGCAGGTGGGCGGCAATTTGTGGCTGGTGCCCGGGGCGGCAAGAAATCCGGCGACATTCGCTTCTTTGCATTCGTATCTCGGGGAGTTGCGGCGGGAATTTGAGTACTCGATTGTGGAAGGCCCGCCGGCGGGAGAATCCGATGAAGCGACGGCGATGGCGCAATTTGCGGACGGAATCGTGCTTGTGCTTTCGGCACAAAAGTCGCGGCGAGTCACGGCGGTGAAGATCGCCGAGACGCTGAAGGCGGCGCAGGCTCGGTTGTTGGGGACGGTCCTGTGTGATCGGGAGTTCCCGGTTCCGGAAAGGATTTACCGGCGGCTGTAAAGACTGGGGTTCACAGATCAGGATTCGAGGAAAAGCAGAGGTGACTGCATCCATGAGTGCAATGCGCGCGGTCGTGTATCCGGAGCCCGAAGAGGAATGCTGGCTTGCGGTGCAGACCAGGTACCGGTTCGAGAAAAAGGTCGCGCAGGAGTTGTCGGACAAGGGGATGAAGGTGTTTCTGCCATTGCGGACGGAAAACCGAGCCTGGTGCGACCGAAGCCGGGTGGTGCAGATCCCGCTGTTCCCCGGCAACACATTCGTGCAGGCCGCGCCTTGCCTGGTGCTGCGGGTGCAGGTGCTGCAGACGCCGGGAGTGTTGGGTTTTGCGAGCGCGGGAGGTGCGATGGCGGTGGTTCCGGCGAAACAGATCGAAGATCTGCGCCGGGTACTGGTGCGCGACGTCCAACTGGAAATGTGTCCGTTCGTCGCGTTTGGAAAGCGGGTTCGAGTGCGCACGGGATCGCTGGAGGGGCTGGAGGGCGTCGTGGCTCCGCGCGATCCCGGAAAGCTGGTGATTTCGGTGGCCGCGATTCAGCGATCGGTGGCAATCGAGATCGAGGACCACCAATGGGAGTTAGTGTGAGATGTCGTCACAGTATCTCAATCCGAGGCAGCAGAAGGCGGAGGCGACAGACTGGGCGCGATTGATTCCGGGGCAAGCGTCGGGTGTGCGAGCGGGAGCAAGGAAGCCTCCGCAATCGGTGCGGGCCGGAGAGGGAAAGGTGGCGGAGATCGGGATACCGGCGACGCGTCGAGCCGAGGATTGGCTTGGGCGTTGGCTGCCCCGGCCGCTGCAAGGCAGGATGGCGCAGTGTTGGCTATGGTCCGTGGCGGCAGACTATGCGTTGATCGCGGTGAACTGGTTGCTGCTGGGGGCGGCGCTGGTGGTGCTGCACGGAGCGTATCCGTCGGTGGGAGGCTTCGCATTCGCAGCGGGTGCGCCGGCGTCGTTGCTTGGGTTCGCGCTGCTTCACGCGGCGCTGATCACGCTGGTGGGTTTCGCGGAGGGCCTGTATTCGGGAGTTGAACTGGCGCAACAGAAACAGATCCTGATGAAGGCTGTGTCCCAGGGCACGGGGATCCTGTGCGTCGCGTTCGCGACGCAGAGGGCGTGGAGCATCTGCGCGTTCCTGTGTGGAGCGGGTGGCATGAATCTGGTGGCGCTGGGGGCGTGGCGGTGGCGTGGGAATCGCATGCAGCGGAGCGAGAACCTACGGGGCGACGAAACGCGCAATGTGTTGATTGTTGGCGCAAGTGTGGCGGGAAAGCGACTCGCCGCTCACATAGACGCGCATCCGGAAATCGGCCGCACGGTTTGCGGCTTTCTGGACGACTGCGGCTTTGCTGAGGGTCGGGTGGTTGGGCGAGTCAGCGACCTGGCTCGACTGGCACGGATCGGTTTCGTAGACGAGGTCATCCTGTCGAGTCCCATCGAGCGCGACACGGCACTACGCGTCGTGCAGGAGGCGCGGCGGTTGCGGTTGGATGTAGTGGCCGTACCGGAATTGTTTGGGTGCACTGCAGAAGCCGGCGAGTTCGAGCGGATCGGCGATTTCCATGTCGTGTGCCTGCACGCGGAGCGCTTGCCGGCGACCGGGCTGATTGTGAAGCGCCTGTTGGATGTTGCGGGTTCTTGCGCCGGCCTGGTAATGCTGTCTCCGCTGCTGGCGGCGATCGCATGGCTGATCAGGCTGGATTCGCCGGGGCCGGTTTTGTATGCGGCATCCCGGGCGGGACGAAAGGGCCGGACGTTTCGTTGTTTCAAGTTTCGCACCATGATGCGAGATGCGGACAAGCTGAAAGATGAGCTTCGATGCAGCAATCAGCGGTCTGGACCGTTTTTCAAGATTGCTGATGATCCGCGCATTACGCGGGTGGGTCGATTCCTTCGGAGATACAGCCTGGACGAATTGCCGCAGTTATGGAACGTGCTGAAGGGAGAAATGAGCCTGGTGGGGCCGCGGCCGCATCCGCTGGATGATTTCGCGGCCTATCAGATCGAGCACCTGGCGCGTCTGGACGTGACTCCGGGGATTACGGGGCTGTGGCAGGTGATGGCGCGGCGAGATCCGTCGTTTGAACACGGCATGGAACTGGACCGCGAATACATCCGGACGTGGAGCCTGACGGGCGATCTGCGAATCCTGGGGAAGACGCTGCTGGCGGTGGCAGCGGGAAGCGGGGATTGATGCAGGCCACGTGGCCATTGTCGAAGGAAGGGGCGTTCGGCGCAGATTGGGCCGCAGGGTGGGCGCGTCCGGTGCTGTATCCGCTGCAGGCGATGATGTCATCCCCGGGGCTCGTGTTCCTGGCCGCGCTGACCGCGATGCTCCTGCGGCATCCGGACGTTTCGTTCTATGAGATTGACCGCGTCGCCTTCATCGTTTTGGTGCTCGCGGTCATTGGCCGAGCGGTGATTTTGCGGCAGAGACTGATTGTGCTGGAGCGTATTTCGTGGCCGATGTTCGGCCTGACGCTTCTAGCGGTAGCGAGTGTGGCGGGGCGCCCGTTCGATAACCAGACCTGGTGCCTGCTGGCGGCGAAGTACATTGTGCCGTTTGCGCTGTTTCACATGGCACGGCTGATCTTCGAGGACGAGCGGCAATTTCGGCAGCTGGAACTATTTTCGCTCTTCGTACTCGCCTACCTGAGCTTTACGGCAATCGCCTTCCTGCTTGGGGCAAAGTCTCTGATTTATCCACAATTCATTTTGGACGAGAGCCTGGGGCACCACGCCGACCGGGCACGCGGGCCGCTGCTGCAGGCGGTGGCCAATGGCGTGTCGTTGATCATGCTTGGGTTGCTGGTGCTGCATGCGTTCCGCCGGCGGAGCCTGCGGGGATGGAAAGTGGTGGCGGTGCTGGCGTCATTGCCGCTGGCGATTCTGGCGACGATGACTCGCGCGGTATGGATCACGTTTGCGGCGGCGGTGGTGTGGCTCATCTTTCATTCCGAAAGCCGAAAGCTGCGGCGGGCGTGCTTGTGGCTGGTTCTGATGAGCGGCGTGGGCTTGGCCGTGATCCTGACATCGACCGATCTGGGCTGCGCGTTGGTGGATCGCATGGAGGAACGCGGGCCGGTCGACTACCGGCAGGAAATGTACGCGGGCAGCTGGGAGATGTTCCGGGAGCGTCCTCTGAGTGGCTGGGGATTCAACCGGATGCCGGCGGAATTGCCGTTGCATGTTTCCGGATATGCGGAGAAGGAGTTGTATCCGCACAACACCTATCTGGAGTTGCTGGTGGAGCAGGGAGTGGCGGGGCTGCTGCTCTACGTGTGGATGATGTGGGAATTGTGGCGGCTGGCGCGAGGAGGGATTCCGCGCGGTGAGGGCCGCGGATTTCTGAATCCGGAGTTCCACCAGTTGTGGCCCGTGTTGCTGGCGGTGTACTGGGTGAACGCAGCCATGGTGGTAATGAGTTACCAGTTCGTGAATGGATTGCTGTTCTCGCTGGCTGGAATGCTGGCGGCGCAGCGGAGAAGAGCGGAGGCGCCGCAATCGTGTTGACCGTTGCGTATTTGGCAAATCAGTTTCCATCCGCGGTTGAGCCGTATGTTGGGGAAGAGATTGGCGAACTGCGCGCGCGGGGCGTGCAGGTTGTGACTGGGAGCGTGCGCAAGCCGGGCGATCGCATCGATCGGGAGATCCAGCCTCCCGATCTCGTGGTGCTGCCGGCGATCACCGCCGGAGTCGCGATCCAGGCAGCGCGGCTCCTCTGGCAAAGAAGGAACCGAATTTCCGGGCTCATGCGGCGAGTACTCGTACAAGGTACAGAGGGACCGTTCGAACGGCTGAAGGCGCTGCTCCATACCTTTCTGGGGGCGATCTACGCGGTTTTGCTACGTGGCCATTCGGTCGACCACATCCATGTGCAGCATATCCATGTACAGCACGGATATTTCGGTTCGTGGGTTGCGATGACGGCGGCGCGTCTGCTGGGCATCGAGTTCAGCATGACATTGCACGGATCGGACCTGCTGCTGCATGGGACGTATCTCGACGTAAAGCTGGCGCAGTGCAAGTTTTGCCGGACCGTGTCGGAGTACAACCGGCGATACATCCTGGAGCGATATCCACACGTATCCCCCGAGAAAGTACTGGTGTCGCGGCTTGGGGTCGCGGTTGACGAAGTCGCACCGCATCGGGCTGGAGGCGAGGGCGAGCCGCGGGGCAGGTTTACGCTTCTGGCGGTGGGGCGCCTGCATGAAGTCAAGGATCACGCTTTTTTGATCCGGGCTTGTGCGGAACTGGAAGAGAACGGCGTGCCGTTCGAGTGTCTGATCGCGGGAGATGGCCCGGAGCGTCGCCGGCTGAGGTCGCTGATCCGGACGCACAGCCTCGAAGAGCGGGTGACGCTGCTGGGACACGTGGCGCGGGAGCAGATGAGCTCGCTTTACGATCGAGCCGACGTGGTCGTGCTGACGAGTCGCAGCGAAGGCATCCCGCTGGTGCTAATGGAAGCGATGGCGCGAGGGAAGATCGTGCTGGCGCCTGCCATCACCGGGATCCCGGAGTTGGTAATCGCAGGGCGCACCGGGTTTTTGTATGAAGGCGGCTCGCAGCAGGATTTTGTGGACCGCCTTCTTTTTATCTATTCCCTGATGCAGGCGGCCGACGGGCCCCGCCTGCATCCTTATATTCTCTCGGCGGCCCGCGACCTGGACTGGGTGCGGCATGCGGCCCGGTTGCAGGTCCGGCACAGCTTCCATCGCGCCAAGAACCTGAAAATATTCGGCGACCAATTCTTACAGCGGGTTACCCCGCGGACAACGAGATTCCCCCATGAGAATCCTGTACTGCAACAAATACAACTACCCGTTCAGCGGAACGGAAGTGTACCTGTTCGAACTGATGGAGCTGATGCGCTCGCGGGGACACGAAGTCGCTCTTTTTTCGATGACTAATCCGCGAGGAGAGGCCACGCCCTACGATCGGCACTTTGTGCCCCACATTGATTTCAAGGCGGAGGCGGGGCTGTGGGGGAAGGTCCGAAGCGCGGGCCATGCGATTTACTCGCTCGAGGCTCGGCGGCGAATTCGCGCCATGATCCAGGAGTTTCGTCCCGATGTGGCGCATGTTCGGAACATTTATCACCATCTGTCGCCTTCCATTTTGTGGGAACTTCGCGCGCAGAAAGTGCCGGTGATCTATCACCTGAACGACTTTAAGCTGCTCTGTCCGAGCTACAACCTGGTGTCACGTGGGGAAGTTTGCGAAGCTTGCAAGGGAGGGGCGTTCTGGCATGCGTTGGAGCCGAAATGCTATCCGGGGTTTGGGGAACGCCTGACGCTGATGGCGGAGGCGTACATTCACCGGGGGCTAAGCACGTATCAGAAGTGCGTCGACCTGTTTCTGGCTCCAAGCCGGTTCGTGCGGGACAAGTTTGTGGAACATGGCTGGGACGCCGGCAAGTTCGAAGTGCTGCCGCACTTTCAGCCGGTAGAAGATGAGGCGCCAGCAAGGGAAACACAAACACATTCGATCTTGTATTTCGGGAGACTGTCGGCGGAAAAGGGAGTGAACGATCTAGTAAGGGCCATGGAGAAGGTTCCGGAGATGAAGCTGGTGATCGCCGGGGACGGGCCGAAGCGGGAGGAACTGGAAGGCCTGGCCCGTGTACTCGGATTGAAGAACGTCGAGTGCGTGGGTCAGGTCGGGTGCGCGGAACGGGACGCGTTGATCGCGAAGTCGGATTTCACGGTGCTCCCATCGCACGCCTACGAGACCCTGGGCAAAACGATCCTGGAGTCGTACGCGCAAGGGCGTGCGGTGATTGCTTCGGACCTGGGCTCAAGGCGTGAGCTGGTCCGCGATGGGCAGACCGGCCTGCTATATCGGACCGGAGACGTAGATCAACTGGCGGCAGCGATCGGGTTTCTGGGGTCTCGACCTGAGTTGGCGGAAAAGATGGGGCGCAATGGCAGAGAATTTGCGCGCCGGCGGCACACCCCCGAGGAGCACTATGGAAGACTGCTCGAACTGTATCAGCGGGTGATGCGGCCGAGGGCGAGAAACCTCTCGGTACTGATTCCTACTAATTTGCCCGCCCCCTGGACGTACCGATCTCAGAAAGTATCGAAACAAAGACCCGAACCGGCTAACGCACGGTTGCGGGTGGCGTTCATTGGAGGCCGGGGCGTGGCGTCCAAGTACAGCGGGATCGAAAGTTATTACGAAGAGGTAGGCCGGCGGCTGGCTGGGATGGGGCACGAAGTCACCGTGTACTGCCGGAACTATTTCACGCCGGCAGGGGCTGACCCTCAAGGGATGCGCCTGCTGCGGCTGCCGACGATCCGTTCGAAGCATTTCGAGACTGTCGTGCACACGGTTTTAAGCACCGTGCATGCAATGACCCAGGGATACGACGTGGTGCACTATCACGCGCTGGGCCCGGCGCTGTTTTCCCTCATTCCGCGTCTGGCCGGGATGAAGACAATGGTGACAGTGCAAGGACTGGATTGGCAAAGACGGAAGTGGGGATGGATTGCGTCGTCGGTGTTGCGATGGGGAGAGAAAGCGTCGGTCCATCTTCCGAATCACACCATGGTGGTATCGAAAGAGCTGCAAAGACGCTATCGCGAGCTGCACGGGAAGGAGGCCGCTTACGTTCCAAACGGCGGATTGCTGAGAGAACGGAAGACGCCGCGGAGGATTCTGGAGTGGGGCCTCATGCCGGGGCAATACGTTTTGTTCCTGGGACGCTTTTCTCCAGAGAAGGGCTGTCATGTCCTGGTGCAGGCTTTCGAGCAGCTGAACACGGACGTGAAACTGGTGATGGCGGGGGCATCGAGCTATTGCGACGATTACAGCCAGGAACTTCGACAGCATGCCAGCGACCGCATCCTGATGCTCGACAGTGTTTTCGGAGAGATCCTGGAGGAGCTGTTGACGAATGCGATGTTATTTGTACTGCCATCCGATCTGGAGGGTCTGTCGCTGGCGTTGCTGGACGCGATGGGAGCGGGGCTGTGTGTGGTGACGAGCGATGTCCCGGAAAATCGTGAAGTCGTGGACGGCGCGGGGTTCACTTTCGAGCGCGGGAATGCTCACGACCTGGCGGAACGGCTGCGCTTTCTGATCGCGAATCCAGCGGTGCGGGAGGCGGCAGGCGAGGCGGCCCGGAGGCGGATCGAAGAGCGCTATCAGTGGCAGAGCATCGCCGAGGAAATCGAGAGAGTGTACCTGACTACACTCGGTCGCGACGTCACAAAGAGCGCGCCCAAGAAGCCGAGCGTAGGGGCGGCGAGTGTCGGAGCAATCCGGCGAGCGGGGTAGCAACCACTGCCCATCACATCCTGCAGTCGAGGTCTGGCTGGCTGGCTCGACGCCGAAAGGGCGATCGTGGCGGCGGTTTCGGCCTAGTCGGGATTGGTCAAGGCGCGATTCACAAGGTTTCGCGCGAAAGGACGGGAGAACCCGTCCTTTTTTATTACAATCGATGGGTTTACTCGTAGCTGGAGTTTTGCGCTTCGCGGCACGAGCACTTTCCATCGACATGGACGGCAAGATACTGATTACCGGGGGAGCAGGGTTTATCGGGTCGAACTTCGTCCTGCAGAGACTTCGCGAGGATGAAGTTGGGGTGGTGAACCTGGATCTGCTCACCTATGCGGGTAATCCGGGCAACCTGAAGAGCGCCTCCGAGCACCCGCAGTACCAGTTCGTGCACGGGGATATAGGAGATCGGTTGCTGGTGCGGAGGTTGCTACAGGAGCACAAACCTGAGGCGATTGTGCATTTTGCAGCGGAAAGCCACGTCGACCGGTCGATTCGCGGGCCGGATGCGTTTATTCGGACGAATATCGACGGAACGTTTGCGCTGCTGGAAGAAGTGCGAGCCTACTGGGAAGGTTTGGGTAGCAGTGAGCGCGCCGGATTTCGGTTTCTGCACGTATCGACTGACGAAGTCTTCGGATCGCTGGGTGCGGAGGATGCGCCGTTTCACGAGGCGACTGCGTATGCACCGAACAGTCCGTATGCCGCGTCGAAGGCGGCATCGGATCACCTGGTGCGCGCTTATCATCACACCTATGGACTGCCCACGCTGACGACGAATTGCTCGAATAACTATGGGCCGCTTCAGTTTCCGGAGAAGCTGATTCCGCTGATGATTCTGAACGCGCGCGATGGCAAGCCGCTGCCGGTGTATGGCGACGGGAAGAATGTGCGCGACTGGCTGTATGTGGAAGACCATTGCACCGCGATTGCGACCGTTCTGAAGGGCGGGAACCCCGGAGAGACGTACAACATTGGCGGATGGAACGAGAAGGTGAACCTGGAGATTGTGGAAACGATTTGCGATCTGGTCGACGAGATGGCGCCGCGGGGCGCGGGCTCGCGGCGCGAGTTGATCACGTTCGTCAAAGATCGTCCAGGACATGACCGCCGCTACGCCATGGACGCACGCAAGATCGAGCGCGAACTGGGATGGCGGCCGAAAGAGACGTTCGAGACCGGGATCCGCAAGACGGTGCGCTGGTATTTGGAGAATGAAGCCTGGGTGCGCGAGGTGACCAGCGGCGCATACCGGCAGTGGATTGCGACGCATTATTCGGTGAATCGTTGAACCACACAGTTACGCCATGAACGAGAGCACGCGATACAAGGGGATCATCCTGGCCGGAGGTTCCGGCACACGACTGTACCCGGTGACCCAGGCGATGGGGAAGAGCCTGCTGCCGGTGTACAACAAGCCGATGGTGTACTACCCGCTGAGCACGCTGATGCTGGCGGGGATTCGGGACATTCTGGTGATCTCGACGCCGGAGGACGTGCCGAAGTTCGCGCATCTGCTGCGCGATGGCAGCCAGTATGGGATCCGTCTGCAGTATCAGGTGCAGCCCGAGCCGGAAGGAATCGCGCAGGCGTTTCTGCTGGCGGAAGATTTCCTGGCGGGCAGTCCCTGCGCATTGGTGCTGGGCGACAACATTTTTTATGGACATGATCTGGCGAAAGACTTGCGAGACGCGAGCGCCAAGAATCATGGAGCGAGGGTATTTGCGTATCCGGTGCACGATCCGGAACGCTATGGTGTGGTCGAGTTCGACAGCAACGGGCGAGCGCTGAGCATTGAGGAGAAACCGAAACAGCCGAAATCGCGCTATGCCGTGACCGGGCTGTACTTCTACGACAGCAAGGTGGTCGAGATTGCGAAATCGCTGAAGCCGAGTGCGCGCGGCGAACTGGAAATCACCGACGTCAACCGGGACTACCTGAAGCGCGGCGAGTTGGAAGTGGTGGTAATGGGGCGCGGCATGGCGTGGCTGGACACGGGCACGCACGAATCGCTGATGGAAGCGTCTCTTTACATTCAGGCGATCGAGAAGCGGCAAGGGTTGATGGTGGCGTGCCCGGAGGAGATCGCCTACCGGTCGGGCTATATTACGGCGGCACAGGTCGAGCAGATTGGAATGTCGATGAAAAACAACAGCTACGGCGCCTACCTGCTGCAGTTGCTGCGTGAGAAGGTCTTCTGACTCTCGAAACACCCGACATGGAAGCGATGAAGAAAACGGAGACATCCCTGCCCGAAGTATGGATCCTGGAGCCGCGTGTGTTCGGCGACGCGCGCGGATTCTTTCTGGAAAGCTACAACGAGCAAGTGATGGCGGAAGCCGGAATTCGAGAGCGTTTTGTTCAGGACAACCACTCGTTCTCCCAGAGGAATGTGCTGCGCGGCCTGCATTACCAGATTTGGCAGCCGCAGGGGAAGCTGATTCGGGTGGTCGAGGGTGAGGTTTTGGACGTGGCCGTGGATCTGCGCCGCAGTTCGCCGACGTTTGGGCGATGGGAGGCCGTGACTTTATCCGGGGAGAACAAGCGCACGCTGTGGATTCCGAAAGGGTTTGCGCATGGTTTTCGCGTGGTATCGGAGAACGCGCATGTGCTTTACAAAGCGACGGACTACTATGCACCGCAGCATGAACGCTCGATTCTCTGGAACGATCCCGACCTGAAGATCGACTGGCAACTGGAGGGAGAGCCGATTGTTTCCGCGAAAGATCAGCGCGGTGTGCCCTTGGCCGAAGCGGAGACCTTTGAGTAGGAGCAGCGAGAAGGTATGAAGGCGATGGTTATCGGGGCAACGGGCCTGCTCGGCAAGGCGCTCATGAGAGAGTGGTCCGTCGATGCTGTCACCGGGTTTGGGTCCAGGGACGTAGACATTCGCGACGCGGAGAAAGTCCGAGCGGCGGTCGAGAGCATTCGTCCGGACTGGATCGTGCTGGCGGCGGCTTATACGGACGTCGACGGATGCGAGAATGAGCGCGAACGGGCCTTTTCCGTGAATCGCGATGGCGCGGTGCACGTGGCGCAGGCGGCGAAGAGCATCGGCGCAAAGCTGCTGTTCGTGAGCACAGACTACGTTTTCGACGGCAAGAGCAAAGTTCCCTATGAAACGGACGATCCGCGGAATCCACAGAGCGTGTACGGGCGCTCGAAGGCCGAGGCGGAGGTTCGCCTGTTGGAGATCATGCCGCAGTGCTGCATCGCGCGAACGTCGTGGTTGTTCGGCACGGGCGGGAAGTGCTTTCCGGATACGATTCTGAAGCTGGCGGCGAGCCGCCCGGCTCTGGATGTAGTCGACGACCAGCGTGGCTGTCCGACGTATTCTGTGGACTTGGCGCGGGCCATGGTGTCGCTCTGCCGCAAGGGCGCGACCGGGATCGTGCACACGAATAATGCAGGGAACTGCTCGTGGTTTGAGTTTGCCCAGGAAATTGTTAAGCGCGCCGGACGAACCACCGAGGTCCGTCCCATCAGCAGCCTGCAGATGGCCCGTCCTGCGCCGCGTCCGGCCTATTCCGTCCTGTCTCCCCAGAGTCTGCACCGCTGGGAAATCTCCATGCCGACCTGGCAGGACGCCTTGCAGCGATACCTCGCGGAACGGGGAACGAGCGCCTAAGTTCGTGGCAGGTCCGCAACACCCACGCCCTACTTTCGGGTAGGGGTCCCACCTTGCATGGCCAGGCTTGGTTACCTCAGTAACCGGGAGTCTGGCAGCCTCAACCTTACAATCGACAACGTGGGAGACTCTCCACTCCAGTACGCCCGGAGGTGGACGGCCATCGTGTGCGCGATGGTTGTGGTGCCCGTCGTGTTGTCTGTGGCCGTTCCGCGCGGTTTCACGCTGACGGCGATCGGAGATGTCCTCCAGAACATTGTTTTGTTATGCGCCACGGTGGTGGTGTTTCTCAACATTCGGGGAACTACGGCGAAGGCGCGATTATTTTGGGCTCTGACCGGTCTTGGGCTGGCCATGTGGCTGATTTCGCAGGTGATGTGGACCTACATCGAGGTCTACCTGCGACACGAGGCTCCCAACCCGTTTGTCGGCGACGTCGTTCTCTTCCTGCATATCGTACCCATGATGGCGGCGGTCGCCCTCCAGGCGCATGTGCGCCAGGAGGATCGTGCGATTCGTGTCGGAACGCTCGACTTTGCGCTGCTGCTGACCTGGTGGCTGTTTCTGTATCTGTTCGTGGTGATTCCCTGGCAGTACGTCCACTTGTCCGAAGCAACGTATGGCCGCAGCTTCGATCTGCTCTATGTGAGCGAGGAATTGGTCCTGGCAGGCGGCCTGATGCTGGTGTGGAGGAGAAGCCAAGGGGTGTGGCGGCGGATCTATTTCCATCTGTTCGGAGCGACGCTGCTGTACTGCGTGGCCTCGCTGGTGGCTAGCGAAGCGATCGATCTCCACCTCTACTACACGGGAAGTCTTTTCGACGTGCCTCTGGTGGCATCGATGCTATGGTTCGTGCGCTTCGGATTCCTGGCGCGGGAGAACTGCGACACAACCTCGGCCAACGCTGCGCCGACGCACGGTTACGGAATCTGGAAAGCCCGTTTAGCCATGGTAGCGGTATTTATAACTCCACTCATGCTGGCGTGGGCCGAGTTTGGCGGGAACGCGCCCCAGGCCGTGCGGAGGTACCGCGTACTGCTCACGGTAGCGGTCATGCTGGTGATGGGTGTGCTGGTGTTTCTCAAACAGCATTGGCTCGATCAGGAATTGCTGAGTTTGCTGCGGCTTTCGCGGCACAATCTGGAAGAGATGTGCCGGCTGAAGGACGAACTGGAGAATAAGGAACAATCGCTGCGCTGGCATAGCCTGGAATTGCAGCGCAAGAATCTGGAACTGCAGGAGATTTCCTTCACCGACGTGCTGACGGGAATCTGGAACCGGCGGTATCTGGAGGAAATTCTCTCGGCCGAAGCGCAGCAGGTGTTGAGAAACTATCAGCGCTCGCGCGGGGCCGACATCCGGAAGATGGACCATCGCGACCTGGTGTTCATCATGGTGGACGTAGATTTCTTCAAGCAGGTGAACGATGAACACGGGCACCCAGCCGGGGACCGCTTGCTGCAGTTGGTGGCGCAGCGCTTGACGACGGTGGTGCGCAAGTCGGACGTGCTGGTGCGATGGGGCGGGGAGGAATTCCTGATTATGAGCCGCTCCACCGATCCGTCGGGCACGCCCGCATTTTGCAGCCGCGTGCTGGAGGTGATGTCAGCGGAGCCATTTGATTTAGGGCACGGGATTACCGCCCGGAAGACTTGCTCGGTCGGATGGGCGGCGTATCCCTGGAGCCGTCCGGCATACGAGGCCTTGTGTGCCGAGGAAGTCATTGCGCTGGCGGATGCAGCGCTCTATCAAGCCAAAGCGCTGGGGCGGAATCAAGGGGTCGGAATTGTCTCGACCGATGCGGCCGCGCAGCAATCTGGCGGTCTCGATGTGAGCCGTCTGCGCGAGGGCAAATCGCCTCTGTGCCGCACGATACGAACCACTTGCCCCGTTGCTGAGAGCCGGGAAGCTGAAAACGAAACCGCCAAGACTCTTCATCCTTCCAGCGAATAGACAGCATTCCACTTTCAAGCCGAAGCCGCGGGCGCGGCTTGACCTGTTCGAACGCGTTGACTACAGTGAAACAGCTTCCAACTTTTGAGGCAAATCCTACTCATGAGCATAAAGAACACTTCGAAGAAGACGGGCCTTCGTCAAAAGGCGCAACTGATGTCGGCATCGGAAATTGAACGCACCCTGGTGCGTCTGGCGTACGAAATCGTGGAGAAGAACGGCGGAGTTGATGGATTAGGGCTGGTGGGCATCAAGCGCCGCGGAGTGCCGATCGCGGAGCGGCTGGGCAAGATTATCACTCGCATTGAAAACGCGAAGGTGCCCGTCGGAACGCTGGACATTACGTTCTATCGCGACGATCTCTCGACGCTGGGGCCCAAGCCGGTGGTGCAGCAGAAAGAAATCGGGTTTGAAATCGGGGACAAGAATATTGTGCTGGTCGACGACGTTCTCTACACGGGCCGAACGACCCGAGCGGCGCTCGATGCGTTGTTTGAGCATGGACGTCCGCGGCGGGTGCAATTGTGCGTGCTCATTGACCGCGGGCATCGAGAGATTCCGGTGGAAGCGACGTTCGTGGGACGAAACGTGCAAACCACAGCGACCGAAGTCATCGAAGTGAAACTGCAGGAGATCGATGAAGCCGAAAAAGTCCTGCTGATGGAAAAGTAGCTTCAACTCCAGGTGTGAAAAAAAAGGACGGTGGCGAACCCACCGTCCTTGGCTGTTTGCGACGATTCAGGCAACGCGAGCGCACACTGCCTTGGTTTGGGTGTAGAGATTGAGCACATCGTGCCCCATCTCGCGGCCCCAGCCGGACTGCTTGTAGCCACCGAACGGCAGAGCCGCGTCGAAGATGTTGTAGCAGTTGATCCAGACCGTGCCGGCGCGGAGATGCTCCGCCATCTGGTGGGCTTTGCCGATGTCGCGCGTCCACACGGCGGCGGCGAGGCCGTACGCGCTGTCGTTGGCGCGCGGAACGATTTCCTCGGGATCGGTGAACGGCATGGCTGCCACCACCGGACCAAAGATTTCTTCCTGCACGACTTTCATGTTCTCCCGCGTGTTGACCAACACAGTCGGTTCGACGAAGTATCCGCGATCCCCGGCCTGGTGCCCACCAGCCAGCGCCGTAGCGCCCTCGGAGACGCCGGACTCGAGATATCGGCATACGCGTTGAAGCTGTTCTTCGGAGACGAGAGGCCCCATCTGGGTCTCCGGGTCCAGACCCGAACCGACGCGAATCTTTCTTGCGTGTTCGGCGACTCCTTCGACGACCTGGTCGTAAATGGATTTCTCCACGTACAAGCGCGAGCCGGCACAGCAACACTGGCCGTGGTTGAAGAAAATGGCGCTCGCGGCTCCGGGGATAGCGGTGTCGAGATCGGCGTCCTTGAACACGACGTTTGGCGACTTGCCGCCGAGCTCAAGCGAGACTTTCTTGAGGTTTCCGGCGGCCGCGTGCACGATGAGTTTGCCGACTTCGGTCGAGCCGGTGAAGGCGACCTTGTCGACGTCGGGATGCGCGGCCAGCGCCGCACCTGCCGTCTCGCCGTATCCCGGAACAATGTTGACCACACCATCAGGAAAGCCGGCTTCCTGAATCAGTTCGCCCAAACGCAGTGCGGAGAGCGGCGTTTGCTCGGCAGGCTTCAAGACCACGGTGCAACCCGTCGCCAGAGCGGGTCCCAGTTTCCAGGCGGCCATGAGCAGCGGGAAATTCCACGGGATAATCTGACCGACCACCCCGACCGGCTCGCGCAGCGTGTAGGCGAGATACTTTGCACCCGGAGTGTAGGGGACTGAGAGCGGAATGGTGTTGCCTTCGATCTTGGTCGCCCATCCTGCCATATAGCGGAACAAGTCCACGGCGAGCGGAACATCGGCGGCTTTGGCGACGGCGAGGGGCTTGCCGTTATCGAGACTCTCGATGTAGCCGAACTCCTCGGTATGCTGCTCGAGAAGGTCGGCAAGCTTCCAGACGAGGCGGCCGCGCTCGGAAGCGGTCATGCGCCGCCAGGGGCCGTTGTCAAAGGCGTTGCGGGCCGCGCGTACAGCCTGAGCGATGTCTTCGCGGTCGCCTTCGGCAACCTGCGCGAGGACTTCGCCGGTGGCCGGATCGTAGGTAGCAAATGTTTTGCCGGACGCGGCGTTCTGCCACCGGCCGTTAATCAGCATTTGGCGCGGCTTGTCGATGAACTCCGCGACGCGCGGATGAATCTGCGGCGAGACTGCAATGCCCATACTTCCTCCTTGGTCAACTTGGACGGTCGAGAGAATGATGCCGGGCGAAAGGAAAAAGACCGGGGTATGCTAGCGCTGCCCAGCCGGAAATGCAATGCGGTTTTCAAGGTGTCGAGCGGGAGACAGTTTTTCGGAAACGGCTCATTCGCCGTACGGTACCCAGATGTTCTTGACCTGGGTCGCGTGCTCAAGGAACCAGCGGCCTTCGGCAATCTTGGGATTGAACCAGTCAATCGCGCGGCCTTCGTTCGTCCAGACTTGCTTCAGGTTTCCAGTGGACATTTGCTTGGCAGAAGCGACAAGCGAATCGTCGCCATAGCACCAGAGGGCGTCGACGTCATCGTGCTCGGCGAGCGTCTTCAGCAATTGGGCAGAGGAGCCGGTCACGAGATTGACCGCTCCTGCCGGGACATCGCTGGTGTCGAAAAGTTGGTAGAGATCGCCTGCAATTAAGGGATACTGCTCCGAGGGCACGGCCACGACGGAGTTGCCGACAGCGAGCAAGGGCAATACCAGAGACAGGAACCCGAGCAGCGGAGTCTCTGCGGGACAAATTACTCCGACGGTGCCGATGGGTTCGTTCATCGCAATGGCGATGTTGCGGAATGGCGGATTGTGCACCGCGCCGTCGAACTTGTCCGCCCAGGCGGCGTAAGCGAAGATGCGCTCCACGCTGAGATTGACCTCCGCTTCCGCGAGGTTGCCGGAGACGACGGACAGCCGGCGGACGATTTCATCGCGACGCTGACAAAGGTTTTCGGCCAGGTAGTACAGAACTTGCGCACGAGTGTGCGCCGTGGCCTTCGGCCAGGTCGACTTGCCGGCGGCCTCGACTGCATTGCGGATGTCTTTACGGTTGCCGAGCGGAGCTTCGCCGAGAAGCTTGCCCTCGGGCGAGCGGACTTGCATGCTATAGCCGGAATCCGGGCGTGCTTGCTTGCCGCCGATGTAGAGTTTTACGGTGCGATCGATAGCGGGGGCGCCAGTTGCAGGCTCGCCTTCAATCGCATGTTCTTTCGCTACAGGAGCAGCCGGCAGCTTCGCCGCATTCTTGAACCAGGACGGCTCCATGTATTCGAGCAGGCCTTCGCGCCCACCTTCGCGTCCGTAGCCACTCTCACGGTAGCCGCCGAATCCGCAAGCCGCATCGAAGAGATTCGTGCAATTCACCCAGACGACACCGGCTTTGATCTGTGCGGCGATATGGAGCGCGACGTTAATATTTTCGCTCCATACACACGAGGCGAGGCCGTAGACGGTGTTGTTGGCCAGTTCGACGGCTTCCTTTGGCGTGCGGAATGTCATTGTGGCCAGCACCGGGCCAAAGATCTCCTGCTGCGCCACGATCGAGGTTGGGTGAACGTTGCTGAGCAGGGTAGGCGGATAGTAGAAGCCGCGGGAGGGCAGCGAGACCTGCGGCTGCCAGCAGGTTGCGCCGTCGGCCACGCCTTGCGCGACCATGCGCTGGATCCGATCCAACTGAACGCGCGCCACGATGGCGCCGATGTCGATCGCCTTGTCGAGCGGAGATCCGATTCGCAGCGTGCTCATGCGATCGCGAATCTTGGACAGCAGGACCTCGGTGACGCTTTCCTGCACGAGCAGGCGCGAACCCGCGCAGCACACTTGGCCCTGATTGAACCAGATCCCATCGACGAGGCCTTCGACGGCGCTGTCGAGATCGGCATCCTCGAAAATAATGAACGGAGACTTGCCGCCTAGTTCGAGGGAAAGGCGCTTGTGCGTGCCTGCGGTGGCGCTGCGAATGGCACGTCCGACTTCAGTCGAACCGGTAAACGCGATCTTGTCGACGTCCGGATGCTTCACGAGTGCCTCGCCGGTGCTCCCGTCTCCGGTGACGATGTTGACCACGCCGGCGGGCAAGCCCGCTTCCTGGCAGAGTTCGGCGAATGCCAGCGCGGTCAGTGGAGTGAATTCGGCAGGCTTGAGAACCACCGTGTTGCCGGTCGCCAGCGCGGGGGCGATTTTCCACGCCAGCATGAGCAAGGGAAAATTCCACGGGATGATTTGGCCGACAACGCCGCATGGCTCGTGCTCAGGAAATTCCTGTTCGAGCAGTTGCGCCCAGCCGGCGTGATAGTAGAAGTGCCGCGCGACCAGGGGAATATCGATGTCGCGGCTTTCGCGGATCGGCTTACCGTTGTCCATCGTTTCGAGGACCGCGAGGAGTCGCGAATGTTTTTGTACGAGACGAGCAAGGGCGTAGAGATAACGGGCACGGGTGTGCGGAGTGAGCGCGCGCCATTTGGGTGAAGCGCCGCGCGCGGCACGGACTGCGGCGTCAACGTCTTGAGTGCTACCTTGCGCGACCGAGGCGAGTCTGTCGCCGCTCGAGGGATCCGATGTGTCGAAGTATTCTCCGGTTGCAGGTTGCTGCCAAGAACCGCCGATGCAGTGCGCAAACCGGCGACCGTGGCGATCCAGCCAAGTGCTGGCCTCCTTCGAGTCCTCCGGTGCCGGACCATATTCCATGGTGACGAATTTTTCCGCGATGCTCATCGATTCGTCTCGTTTCTTGGTCGAGATGCAACGCCCGCTATGCCATCGGGTGGCGATACTCGGCCGAATAGCGGCCGGTCGCGTAATGCTCCAATTGCCGCTCAATATCCGCCAGCAATCCGCTGGCGCCGAAGCGGAACAAGTCCGCGCGCATCCACGACAATCCAAGTTCGTCCTTCATCATGGATAGCCAGTCGAGCGATTGTTTCGCCGTGCGAATTCCACCCGCCGGCTTGAAGCCCACCGCCATCCCGGTTTGCTGGGCATATTCGCGAATGGCGCGGACCATCACCAGACTGATCGGCAGCGTGGCGTTGACGGCTTCTTTGCCCGTCGAGGTCTTGATGAAATCAGCCCCAGCCATCATGGCGACGAAGCTGGCGCGAGCCACGTTGCGCAACGTCATCAGATCGCCGGTGCCGAGAATCACTTTCATATGAGAAGTGCCACAGGCCAGCTTGAAGGCCGCGATCTCATCGTAGAGGGCCTGCCAGCGCGCGCCAAAAACATGCGCGCGAGTGATCACCACGTCGATTTCCTGCGCGCCCGCGTCGACGGATCGCCGCACTTCGGCGATACGCTCGGCGAGCGGCGACAGGCCGGCGGGGAATCCGGTAGAAACGGCGGCGACGGGAATCCCGCTGCCTTCCAGCGCGTGCCGTGCGGTCTCGACGAATGTGTGATACACGCACACCGCGCCCACGGTAATCTTCAGTTCCTCGATGCCGAGCTGGTGAGCGAGTTCCGGCTGGATCGGCCGGCGAGCTTTCGCGCAAAGACGCCGGACGCGTTCGTGAGTGTCGTCGCCGGAAAGCGTGGTCAGGTCCATGCAAGTGATGGCGCGCAGCAGCCACGCCGCTTGCCATTCCTTCTTCACCGTGCGCCGTGCAACCTGGGACTGCGCGCGGCGTTCGACAGCGCTGGTGTTGACGCGGACTTCCTGAATCCAGTTCAGATCGAGTGGGATGCCTTGGTTGGGTAGAAGCGGGCGTCCTCCGAGCGTGGCAAGTTCACCGGCGTGTCGCCGATCCTCCATTCTTGCCCCTGGTTTTTCATGCTCGACCGACATTGGATGTGTCATTGTACGGCAGGCGATTACGCCAGCGCGAATCGTCCCGCAGATTACCGATTCGCGATGTCGAATGGAATCAGCACAGACTGCGTGATCGAAGAGATCGGCATGATTCCGCCGTTCAGGTTTACAATGGCGAACTGCTGAGCAAGCATTCTCGAATGCGCTTGCGACGCACTGTCTGATATGAGCAAGCCGAATATTTCGGAGGCAATGCGGAAGAAATTGGAGCGCGTGGCGGCGAAAGCCATGAACAACGCCCACGCTCCCTACTCCAATTTTCATGTGGGTGCAGCGATTCTGCTGGCCAGCGGGAAAATTTTTTCCGGTTGCAACGTGGAGAATGCGTCCTACGGAATGACGAACTGTGCCGAGAGAACGGCGATATTCTCGGCGGTTGCGGCATTGGGGCCGAAGATTGAAATTCGTGCAGTCGCGGTCACCAACGACCATGGCGTTGCTTGTTCGCCATGCGGCGCGTGCCGGCAGGTGATCTACGAGTTCGGGCCCAATGCGATGGTCTTTTTTCAAGGTGCGGCCGGGCCCAAACAGGCGCACATCACAGAATTACTTCCGGAAGGATTCCGGCTCCAGTGACCCAGGCAAACTCTGCGTCAACATTTCGCGCGATCGACGTGATTCGCAAGAAGCGCGATGGGCATGAACTATCGCGCGGTGAAATCGAAGCTCTGATTTCGGCGTATACGGCGGGGGACATCCCGGATTATCAGGTGTCGGCGTGGCTGATGGCCGTGGTGCTGCGCGGGATGACGAGGCCTGAAACGGCCGCGCTGACCGACGCCATGCTGCGCTCGGGGGATGTGCTCGATCTTTCCGGGTTGCCGGCGAGAAAGGTGGACAAGCATTCGACCGGCGGGGTCGGTGACAAGACATCGCTGGTGCTCGCGCCGTTGGTGGCGGCCGCCGGAGTAACCGTGCCGATGATCAGCGGCCGCGGCCTGGGGCATACCGGCGGCACGCTCGACAAACTCGAGGCGATTCCCGGTTTCAATGTAAACCTGCCGGTCGCCGAGTTTCGGCGGGTGCTGGAAGTCTGCGGATGCGCGATGATCGGGCAGACTGCGGAAATCGCTCCCGCAGACCGCAAGCTCTACGCCTTGCGGGATGTGACAGGGACGGTCGAAAGTCCATATCTGATCTGCGCCTCGATCATGAGCAAGAAACTGGCAGAGGGAATCGACGGGCTCGTGCTCGACGTAAAGACCGGGTCCGGCGCCTTCATGAAGAGCGAGCAGGATGCGGCGTTCCTGGCCGAGTTGATGGTCGAGACCGGCGAGCGCATGGGGAAACAGGTGGTGGCTTTGATCACCGACATGGATGAGCCGTTGGGCAACATGATCGGCAACTCGCTGGAAGTGGTGGAGTGCATCGAAATTATGCAAGGCAAGGGCCCGAGGGATCTTCGCGAACTGTGCCTTGAACTCGCTGGATGGATGCTGTATTTGGGCGGCGCATCAAAGACAGTCGCACAAGGGAAAGAGAAAAGCGCCGAGATCATTGCATCCGGCGCGGCGCTGGCGAAATTCCGCAAAATGGTCGAATTGCACGGCGGCGATGTGAGGACCATCGATGATCCCACCAAGTTGCCACGAGCGCGACAGAGCTTACAGGTGTTGAGTGCAGGCAGCGGATTCGTTGAATCGATGCATTGCGAGCAGATCGGGACCGCGTGCGTGATTCTTGGCGGCGGGCGCGAGCGCAAGGAAGATTCCGTGGATCCCGCCGTGGGGATTGTGCTTCACAAGAAAGTTGGAGATCCGGCTACCGCGGGCGAGCTCCTGGCCACAGTTCACTTCAACGATGAAGGACGAGGGGAGCGTGCGCGCCAACTCATCGCTGCCAGTTACAGAGTCGGCGCAACCCGGCCACAAGCGCGGCCTTTAGTTCATCGAGTGATTGGGCACTCGGGAGAGAAAAGCTGACATGGGACGATATACCGGAATCCTGGGCCTGCTGACGATGCTTGCGTTGGCCTTCGCATTTTCCACGAACCGCCGCGCCATTCGGGTGAAGACGGTCGCCTGGGGCCTGGGACTGCAGATCGCCTTCGCCGTGTTTGTGCTGCGCAGCACGTTCGGGCGCGAAATGTTCCAGAAGATCGGCGACGGTGCGAACAAGGTGCTCAGCTACTCGTTCTTCGGCTCCGAGTTCGTTTTCGGCCCTCTGGGCAAGCAGTCCTCGAATATCGGCTTCGTTTTCGCGTTTCAGGTACTTCCGGTCGTCATCTTCATCTGCGCCTTCTTTGCGATTCTGTACCACTTCGGCGTTATGCAGGTCATCATCCGAATCGCGGCGTGGGTGATGACGCGGGTGATGGGCGCGAGCGGAGCCGAGTCGCTGAACGTGGCGGCCAGCATTTTCATGGGACAAACGGAAGCACCGGTGACCATCCGTCCGTTTCTGCCCGACCTCACGCGTTCCGAACTGATGACGGTGATGACCAGCGGCATGGCGCACGTTTCCGGTTCGATCATGGCGGCGTATTTTGCGTTCGGTGCTGAACCGCGTCACGTACTTAGCGCGGTCATCATGACCGCTCCCGGAACGATTCTGATTTCGAAGATGCTTGTTCCGGAAACCGAGCAACCAAAGACCGCGGGAAAGGTTGTGATGAGCGCGGCCGAAGAGAATGCCGAGAAGAACGAGAATCTGCTGGGCGCGATCTCTCGCGGCACGAGCGATGGCTTGCACATGGCATTGAATATCGGCGGCATGCTGATTGCCTTCATTGCTCTGGTTCACCTGGTGGACGGCCTCATGGGCGGTATTCATCACTGGCTCGCGTGGTTTCCGGAAAGCATGGAAACCGTGCTGGGCTACGTTTTTGCGCCGATCGCATGGGTCATCGGAATTCAGCGGCACGATTGTCTGGCGATTGGCAATCTGCTGGGGACACGCATGGTCCTCAACGAATTGGTTGCATTCTCCATGCTTGGGCCGCAGAAGGCGGCGCTCGAACCGCGTTCGTTCACCATTGCCACGTTTGCCTTGTGCGGGTTCGCCAACCTTAGTTCGGTTGGGATTCAGATCGGGGGAATCGGTGCGCTCGCTCCGAACCGGCGCGGAGATCTGGCGCGTCTTGGAATTCGAGCCATGCTCGCGGGAACCATGGCGAACCTGATGTCGGCCTCCATTGCGGGGATGCTGCTCTAGGACTGGGGCGAAACCCGAACGGATGCACTCACTTCTACAGATTGAGGGAACCTGTGAAACGATTCTTTGCGATTTGTGTGATCGTTGCACCTTGCCTGTTGGCGTTTGCACTTGCCCAGACACCGAACCGCGCCATCATCGATACCGATCCCGGCGTGGACGATGCATTTGCAATTTTGCTTGCCCTGAACTCGCCGGAGCTAAAAGTCGAAGCGCTTACGGTTGTTCCGGGCAACGTGGAGGTGGCCCAGGGACTTGAGAATGCCCTGAAGATCGTGTCGCTCGCGGGACGCTGCGATGTGCTGGTGGCGGGCGGAGCACAGCATCCGCTGGCCCAGAAGCTCATCACGGCGCAGTACTGGCACGGAAAGAACGGGCTGGCGGGAGTGGAACTGCCCGCGCCGAGGTGCAAAGCCGATCCGCGATTTGGCCCCGATCTCATCATCGAACTGGTGCACAAATATCCGAACGAGATCACGCTGATTCCGGTGGGACCGCTCACCAACATCGCGCTCGCCGTTTCCAAGGATCCTTCCATCGTGCCGCTGGTGAAAAATGTCGTGATCATGGGTGGATCGATTACGGGCGGCAACGTAAATGGCGCGGCAGAAGCGAATATTTACAACGATCCTGAAGCAGCGGCCATCGTGTTTAACGCCGGGTGGATGGTCACCATGATCGGATCGGATGTGGGCGAGCGCACGCTGATCACCCGCAAGCAGTTGACGGAGTTGCAGTCGTCGCATGGGCCGGAGAGCGAGTTTGTCGCGAAGCTGGCCGATTTCTACATCACGCGGTCCGAGAAGAGCGGTTACTCCGGTGCGGCGATGTACGATCCGTTGGCCGTGGGGACCGCGATTGATCCGACTCTTGTCACGCTCAAGGACATGCATGTCGACGTGGAAATCAAAGGTGAGTTTACGCGCGGGGAAACTGTTGCCAACCGCATGGGTTCCAACGAGAACAACGTGCTGCACGGCGATCACTATGAGATCGAAGGTGTCATTGAACTCAAACCGAACGCACGCGTCGCACTTGCGTCAGACGCCGATCGCTTTGTGCAGCTATTCATCAACCGCATTAAGGGGAGGTAAGAAACCTCGCTACTCGATTGCCCACAACGACGAGCTATCCGTTCGCGCGTGCGACCAGGAAAATCGCTAACGCGTAGAAAACGAACATAAGCGACAGAAAGGCCTTGCCACGAGCTCCCGCGCCAGCAAATTCCTTCCAAACAAAAACGCCCCACAGTGCGGCCACCATAGGCGCAGATTGGCCAATCGCGTAGGCGATCGCATAAGATGTCGCATTTCCGGCAACTGCATAGAACACAGTACCGGTGCCCCACACGAGGCCGCCGAGCAGTCCAAGCAGATGTCCTGACGGCGCCGCGCTGAAAAATCCGCTGAAGCCGACTGGCTCACCGATCAGCGGCTTTTTCATGAAATAAATATTCCAAATCAAACACGACAGCAAAGCGCCCAACGTGAGGAATACTACAGAGCTGTAGGGCGTCAGAGCATGTCCGCCGGTAGCGCCGAGGGCAGATATCGGGCTCCACAACCCCATCAGCAATCCTGACACAATGCAGATCACGATGCTCCTGCGGGTTGCGGTGCGCCCACCAGGTAGAGTGCCAAAAGCTTTTCCGTCGAAGATCACTGCTAACACGGCACACGCGACGCCGCCTGCCAGGAATTTCAGATCACCTTTAGGCTGATGAATGTAGTTCAGCACGACGCCCACGACAAGCGCGATGCCGATCGAAACGGGGAGCGCGACGGCAAGTCCAGCCATGTCAATTGCAGCTACCAACAAAAGGTTTGCCAAATTAAAGACGGCGCCGCCCACCATCGTCCACACAATGTTCGACCGGTCGGCCGATTGCACATTATTCAGAAAACTCGAGGCGTCATGGCCCGTGCTGCCCATTGTCAATGCGAGGATCAGCGAGATCAGAAAAATGCCGATAGCATAGTCCCAGTAGAAAAGCTCGAAACGGTAATTCTTGACGCCCTTGTAAGTATTGGCCCAGCTTCCCCAGCAGACGGCGCTGGTGATCATCATCAACAGCGCGATCGTCAGACTTTGCGGCGTGAACATTGATCCTCCCCGAAAAGTGGTAACTCTACTCCTGTTTCCCGCAGGCGACAAGCGAGTGCAGAATCATCCGTTTACTTGCGCATAGCTGGCGCGACGCAAGAACTCTCCCCGTCCGGCGCGCCCGAGGAACTGGTCGCGCTCGACAACAACTTTGCCGCGCGACAGTACGACGTCAGCCATCCCCGTGACCTGAATGCCCTCAAACATCGAATAGTCGACGCGCATGTGATGAGTCGCGGCACTGATGGTGTGCTTGCGTGCGGGATCGAAGATGACGAGATCGGCATCGCTACCAACAGCGATTGTCCCCTTGCGCGGATACAAGCCGAACAACTTCGCCGGCGTTGTGGAAACGAGTTCGACGAAGCGATTCACACTGAATCGCCCGCTGGCGACGCCGCCTGAGTAAATCAGGCTCATGCGATGCTCAACGCCGGGACCGCCGTTGGGAATCTTGGTGAAGTCGTCGCGACCGAGTTCTTTTTGCTCCTTGAAGCAGAACGGGCAGTGGTCGGTGGAGACGACCTGGAGATGGTCGCACTTCAATCCGTTCCAGAGCCTTTCCTGATGCCACTTCTCGCGCAAGGGAGGAGTGAATACGTATTTGGCGCCTTCAAAACCGGGAGCGTCGAAATTGTCGATCGACAAATAAAGATACTGAGGGCAGGTCTCGGCGTAGACCGGCAGGCCACGATCGCGGGCCTCGCGAACCTTTTCGAGAGCGTCGTTGCAGCTCAAGTGCACGATGTAGATCGGGGCTCCCGCCATTTCCGCAAGTGCAATCGCTCTTGACGTCGCCTCTGCTTCTGCCGTGGTCGGGCGAGTGAGCGCATGATACTTGGGCGCCTTCTTTCCCTCCGCGAGGGCCTGCTGCACGATGACATCGATAGCGCTGCCGTTTTCCGCATGCATGCAGATCATCGCGCCATTTTTCGACGTGGTCTGGAGCGCTCTGAAAATGCTGGCATCATCGAGCATGAACACGCCGGGATAAGCCATGAAGAGTTTGAAGCTGGTGACGCCTTCGTGAAC
This sequence comes from Terriglobales bacterium, assembly GCA_037443605.1. Lineage (GTDB taxonomy): Bacteria > Acidobacteriota > Terriglobia > Terriglobales > Acidobacteriaceae > Sulfotelmatobacter. The sequence continues at coordinate 81,663 of JBBIOA010000010.1, read as the reverse complement.
CAGATCGTTCATCTCGCCGAGCTGTCCACCGGAGATGTCGGTGACGATGCAGTGAAATGCGTAGTCGCAGACCGCTTTGCTCGCAGCCTTGCTCATCCAGGCGTCGAAGGCCTGACGCAGCTGCTGGCCTTTGTATTGGATCGCGAAGTCGATGAGGGTTGTCGTGCCGCCAAAAGCGGCGGCGCGGGTGCCGGTTTCGAAATCATCAGCGCTCATCGTGCCGCCGAATGGCATGTCGAGATGAGTGTGTACGTCGATGCCGCCGGGGAGGACCAACTTGCCGGAGGCATCCAGAAGGGTCGTCGCATTCTCAGCGGGCAGGCCCGCGCCGATCGCAACAATTTTTCCGTCCTGAACCGCAACGTCTGCATTGTAGCTATCGCTCGCAGTGACCACCGTACCGTTTCGGATGATCAGATCGAAGCCCATCGAGGAAACCTCCGTAGGCTGAGATTAAGAAGGCAGTCTATGCTACACTGCCGCCCTTTAGTTCTTCACCTCACGAGTTCAACTCAGGCCGCACCAGCTAACTGCAGGGGACCGCCATGCAATTTGGAATCACGTTGAAGCCCGATATTTCGATTGACCGCATTGTGGGCCTGACCCGGCAAGCCGAGGCCGCCGGATTTCAGTATGGATGGATTTTCGATTCGCACGTGCTGTGGAAAGAGTGCTATCCGCTGATGACGCTGATGGCGACGAACACGAAAGACATGCGGATCGGCACGTGTGTTACGAACCCAGCCACGCGCGATCTCACCGTAACCGCCAGCCTGTTTGCAACCTTGAACTTGATTTCTGGCGGACGCATGGAACTTGGTTTAGGTCGGGGCGACAGTTCGCGGCGCGTCATGGGGAAGAAGCCAGTGAGCTGGTCACAATTGGAAGCAGCCGTGGTCGAGTTTCGCGATCTCACTTCCGGCAAGGAAGTGATCCACGACGGACAGCCGACGCGGCTGACGTGGGCGATTGAGCCCCCGCGAGTCTGGGTAGCCGGATACGGGCCGAAAGTTCTGCACATGGCGGGGCGGGTGGCGGATGGAATCATTCTGCAGTTCGCCGATCCGGCATTGATTGACTGGTGCCTGAGTTTCGCGAGGGAAGGCGCGAAGGCGGCGGGACGTGACTTCCGGACGATTGAAGTGATGGCCGCTGCACCTGTCTGGGTTTCAGACGATCTGACAATTGCCCGCGATCGAGTGCGCTGGTTTCCCGCTCTGGTGTCGAACCACGTGATGGATCTGATTCGTCAGTACAAGCCGGAAGATCTGCCGCCCGCACTGACCTCGTACGTGCAGGACCGAGGGCACTACGACTACCAGCATCATTGCGTGGTGGGCAGCGATAACGCGGATTTCGTTTCCGACGAAGTGATTGACCGCTTCTGCCTCTTGGGAAATGCCGAGGCTCACAGGAAAAAACTGCAGGAACTGGCGTCGGTCGGCGTGACGCAGTTCAACATCTACCTGATGTGCGGAGATGAGGAGCAGAGTCTGGAGAGCTTCCATCGCGAGGTGCTGCCTGGATTTCTCAAATAGAAAGCCCAGCTCAGGTGGTTTGCGTATTCGAGTGGCCGCCGAATTTCATCAAGAGATAGTAGGCGACGAAGGAGACCGCAAACCCAACGAACCAGGAATAGTCGTAGAGACCATGAAGGGATCGAGCCACGAGTCCTGTCAACGCGGTTCCTGCTCCGAGCGTTAGGGCAATGAGCGCGCTCCAGTTGAATCCGGCGGAATACTCATAGGCGCCGCGGCGAAGATAGAGATCGTCCACCAGCAGCACGCGCCGGCGAATCACGAAATAATCGCAAATCATAATACCCGCGACCGGGCCGAGGAACGCGGCGTACCCCCCGAGCCATCCCATGATGAACGTGCTGTAACTGGAGAGCAACTTCCATGGCATCATGGCGACGCCCATGAAGCAGGTAATGACGCCGCCGGTGCGGAAGCTGATCTTCTTCGGCCACAGGTTTGAGAAATCATTCGCGGGCGAGACGACGTTCGCTCCGATGTTGACGTTCAGGGTGGCCAGCAGAATCGCTACCAGTGAAATCACAACCGCAACTGGCGAATGGAAACGACTGAGAAGCTGCACAGGATCCCAGATCGCTGTGCCGTAGATGATCACAGTGGCAGAGGTCACAACGATTCCGACGAACGCGTAGAGCGTCATTGTTGTCGGAAGGGCCAGCGCCTGACCGATCATCTGTTCGCGCTGATCGCGGGCGAAGCGTGTGAAGTCGGGAATGTTCAGCGACACCGTTGCCCAGAAGCCGACCGTACCGTTCAGAGCGGGAATCAAGAACTTCAGAAAATCCGGAAAGGTCGCGAAACGCGACGGGACGGAGAACATCGGGCCGAATCCTCCGGCCGTCTTGTATGCCCAACCGAGGAGGAGCAAGCCGACGCCCAGTAATATAGGCGCGCTGATGCCCTGAAGCATCCGGATGTATTCGATTCCCTTCAGAACTACGACAAGGTTGATCAACCAGAAAAGGAAGAAACAGACAGCAGGGCCATAAGCAAAATTCTTCCAGCCTGGTGCCAGAGTTCCCAGGAGAGTGCTGATGGCCTCGCCGCCGATCCAGGCTTGGATGCCGAACCATCCGCAAGCGACAAGCGCCCGCAGAACTGCGGCCACATTGGCGCCGAGCACGCCAAAGGACGCCCGAGCCAGAACCGGGAAGGGGATTCCATACTTGGCGCCGGGGTGGGAATTCAACAGCATCGGCGCGAGGACAATCACGTTACCGACAAAAATTGTGAGCACGGCCTGCCGCCAGCTCATGCCTCCCTCGATCAGGCTGGCGGCCAGCATGTAGGTCAGGATATTGACGGACATCGATATCCAGAGCGCGGCAAAGTTGTAGGTGCCCCAGTGCCTTTTCTCCGGACTCGCGGGCGCGAGATCCTGGTTGTAAAGGGGACTGGATTCGATTGCAGTTCGCGGGTGGTTTGTATTCATGAAGAAGCTAATCCGCGGCGACTGAGGATACACTCTGCGCCGTGAGGGCTCCGTAGGAATCGGGCCTGCGGTCGCGGTAGAACTGCCAGACCTTGCGAACTTCGGCAATCATCTCCAGATCAAGATCGGCGACCACGACCTCGTCCTTGTCGCGACTGGCTTGCGCGATGATCTTGCCCCGCGGATTGCAGAAGTAGCTCTTGCCATAGAATTCGCCGATGCTCCAGGGCTTTTCGACGCCGACTCGATTGATGGCGCCCACAAAATATCCGTTGGCGACGGCGTGTGCCGGTTGCTCGAGTTCCCAGAGATACTCGGACAGACCTGCCACCGTGGCGGATGGGTTGAAAACAATCTCGGCGCCGTTCAAACCCAGAATGCGCGCGCCTTCTGGAAAGTGGCGGTCGTAGCAGATGTAGACGCCGACTCTCGCATATTTCGTTTGGAAAACGGGATATCCAAGGTCGCCCGGCGTGAAGTAGAACTTCTCCCAGAATCCTGGGTGGCAGTGCGGAATGTGGTGCTTGCGATACTTACCCAGATAGCTGCCGTCGGCATCGATGACGGCGGCGGTGTTGAAATACACTCCGGGCATATGCTCTTCGTACACGGGCACAACGATCACCATGCGATGTTTGCGGGCAATCTTCTGCATGAGTTCGGTGGTTGGCCCGTCGGGGACACGCTCTGTAAGTTCGTACCAGCGGGCATTCTGCTCCGCGCAAAAATAAGGTCCGTAGAAGAGTTCCTGCAGGCAGAGGATCTGCGTCTTTTTTTTCGCCGCTTGTTCGATGAGCTTCAGGTGCTTGTCGATCATCGCTTTCCGAATCTGCTCAAGCGGCTTGTCGGTGCTCAGTTCGTTGCGGGCCTGAATGAGGGCACAGCGGACATTTCGAGGCATGAATCCCTCCCTGCGGTAAGGTAGGACAATATAGCAGAAAGTGGGCAACTCGCCGGCGGCGCCGAACGTTGCGGGCTGGCGTTGACACAACTGCGCCGCGCTTACTAGACTCAGCGTTCTTCGAGATTCGGAGTCTTCCATCTATGGCGAAACGTCCTCGAATTGCAGTGGTCGGCAGCGCGAATATCGACCTCACAACATTTGCAGATCACTTCCCGAAGCCGGGGGAAACCATTTTCGGGCAGCGCTTCGATCTTGGCTTCGGCGGCAAGGGCGCGAATCAGGCCGTGGCCGCGCGACTCTGTGGGGCGGAAGTGTTCATGGTGGCGCGGGTGGGCAGCGATCTGTTCGGTCCCGCGACCATCGAGAATTTTCGCAAGCAGGGCATCGACCCGACGTATGTGAAACAGGTGGAAGGATTGTCGAGCGGCGTGGCGCCGATTTTTGTGGAGCCGAACGGCCAGAATCGGATTCTCGTGATCAAGGGAGCCAACGACGCGCTCAAGCCGGTGGATGTGGATGACGCCGCCGAGATGTTGAAGTCGGTTGACTGCATCGTCCTGCAGTTCGAGGTTCCGCTGGAGACCGTCTATTACACGGTCGCGTTCGCGCGAAAGCATGGGGTACGCTGCATTGTGAATCCGGCGCCAGCGCAACCGGTTGATCTGACGGCGTTGAAGGATCTCGACTACTTCGTTCCCAATGAAACTGAGTCCGAGACGATTTCCGGTTCTCCCGTGAGGAATGTCGAAGACGCCAAGCAATGCGCGGAGAAGTTTCTGAACGGGGGCGTACGCCGCGTGATCATTACGCTGGGGGCGAACGGATCGCTGCTGGCAACTCGCGAAGCAAGTGAGCATGTTGCACCGTTTCCCGTGAAAAGTGTGGATAGCACTGGAGCTGGGGACGCGTTTATAGGCAGTTTCGCGGTGTTTCTGGGAGAAGGCGTGCCCGAGAAAGAGGCCGTGCGCAGAGCGAATCTGTACGCCGGGCTGTCGACTGCTGGGATCGGCACGCAGAAGTCATTCTATTCTCGCGAGCGGTTTGATTCAGAATGGGCTGCGCGCTCGTAACCGGCTGGTTTTGCACAGCAAATCTCCTTGACTATGCGCTCAGCGGCGATTTATAAGCGCAAGTTGCGGTGGGAACCTCCCAGCAGAGGGCTGGGAGGGTCTTTTTCTTTTTGGGGCGGAGACCGCCGAAAGGGGCAGGCGAATGTTGAAGAAGGCACTTTTCGCGTTGAGTGTAGGTTCGTTGCTGTGCGTGTGCACCTCGCTGATGTACGGCCAGGCGACCGGCAGCTTCTCGGGCACGGTGTCCGACAACTCGGGCGCAGTAGTGGCCGGAGCGAAAGTAACCGTGGTCTTGCAGGCTACCAACGCCACACGCGAGGCAAATACCGACAGCACGGGACATTACCTGATTCCTCTGCTGGGGGCGTCCGTCTATACGATTCGCGTTGATGCCGCGGGCTTTAAGCGTTCGGAAGCCAAAGACGTGCGCCTGCAGGTCGACGAGCAGCGCGAACTCGACTTCAAGATGATCCCCGCCACGGTCAGTACCAGCGTCGAAGTGAATGCGACCGAAGTTGCAGTGGAAACGACGACGCCGAGCCTCGGGCAGGTGATCACCTCAGAGCAGGTTTCCGAGTTGCCCCTGAACGGACGGAATTTCGTGCAGTTGGCGACGCTGACGCCAGGCACCACGCAGTCGACGAATCCGAACAGCTTCTTTACGAATGCAGCCAGCAGCGAGGCCGCGACGCGCGGATCGTTCTCTCTGTCTGTCGGTGGCTCACGAGAACAGGAGACCGATTGGCTGCTCGATGGCAACGACAACAACCAACTGGACGAAGGCGGAATCGCAATCTTCTCGTCGATCGATGACATTCAGGAATTCAAGGTTCTCACCTACAACTACTCAGCCGAATATGGTGAGCGGGCGGGTCCAACGGTCCTGGTGACAACCAAATCTGGTTCGAACCAATTCCACGGTTCGCTGTTCGAATTCTTCCGCAATACCAAGCTGGATGCGGCTCCGAAGTTTGCGGGTACGCCGCAGAAATTCAATCTCAACCAGTTCGGGTTTTCGCTCGGCGGGCCGGTGAAGAAGGATAAGACGTTCTTCTTCGTGGACTGGCAGGCGAAGATGCAACGGTCGGGAGTTGTGTTCACCGGGTTTGTGCCTAGCGCTGCAATGATTACTCCGACCGCCAATGGAGACTACGACTTCAGCTCCGATCCGTCGGGAGTTGCGCGCCCCGGGTTCCTCCCCAATGCGCCCGCACTCAACAGCGACGGTTTCGGCAACATTAGAAACCCATTCGCAGGGGGTGCTCCGTTTCAGTGCGACAACGCCGGTAAAGGGATTGTACCCAACGGAAACGGTCAACAATCAGGAGGCAGTTCTTGCAATGTGTTGCCTGCGGCCATGATCAACTCGATCGGCGCTCAGGTGGCTAGGCTGTATCCCGGCCCGACCCCGAATCTCTCCGGCGCTGGATTCAACTATGTCAATCAGCCCGTACGCAAGGTGAATGAGGGAACGGGGGATATCCGCGTCGATCACAATTTCTCAAGCAAGGATCAAGTGTTCGGCCGGTTCAGCTACGACCAAGCCACGAACTTCATTCCTGGAGGATCGCCGACGTGGTCCGAGCAGAACGCGTTCGGCAGCAATCAGTACATCGATAATCACGGCCGGAACGCGGTTATCACGGAAACGCATATCTTTTCGCCCAACACGATTAATCAGGTTACGGCGGGATTCAACCGGATATTCAATCACATTCTTTCATACGGAACTGGCAGCTGCGAAGCGGCCAAGCTGGGCATTCTGGGAGCGGACCTGGGTTCTGCCTGCGACAGCATCACTGGGTATCCGGCCGGTCTGAACCAATCTAAAAAAGATTGCATCAGCTGCGGCATGACCTCGTTCCAGATGTCGACCTACTTCTCGGTGGGCGACCGCGGATATGCGCCTTATCAGGGCGGAACGAACGTCTATTCCATTTCCGATACGCTCGACCTGATCCGAGGCAAACACGAAATCCGATTCGGAGCCGTGTACCGCGCGAACGAAATGAACATCCGGAACAACGCGTTCCAGGATGGCTACGCAGTCAATATCGGATCTGAGACTGGTGACAACATCGGCGACTTGCTCATTGGCAGCTTGGGTGTTTTCGCTGCTCACGATCAAACGTTTCTTGGCGGCACGGTTGGCAGGCGTTGGAAGCTCTTCCGTCCTTTCGTCGAGGATACGTGGCGGGTTACTCCGAATCTCACCGCGACCCTTGGAGTAGGCTGGGCGCTGGCTACTCCGCAGACGGAGATATTCAACCGGCAGGCGAACTTCGACGTTGCGACCCTCAAATGGTACGTCCCGAAGGGGAGTCCTGTTTTGAGCACTTGCACCGTCTGCGTCGCCAGCGATGGCCGTGTGGGCATCCAGTTGGACAAGAGTGCGATTGAGCCACGAATCGGGTTGGCGTGGAAACCGATGGGTAGCAATAAGGTCGCAGTTCGCGCGGGCTATGGCATCTTCCACGATTCGGCTTGGAACCAGGGCGGCCAGGGTCTGTGGCAGAATCCGCCTTATTATGCCGAGGTTGACCCGCCGACATTCCTGTTTTCCTACGGCAGCTCGCTGGGCGCACTCGGCGGGGGCTTCCTGTTAGCGCCGAATACTCCTTCCGCCACGAATGTCGATGGCGGGGCCGGTGCGGTTTACACATCACTGGTCGACCCATCGACGTACTCCGGAACCATTCAGTCGATGAACCGGAACTTCAAGCAGGGAGTGGTTCAGCAATTCAACCTGAACGTTGAGGACCAGCTTCCAGGACAAGTCGTTCTGACGATCGGGTACGCCGGCTCTCGTACGCACCACGTTCTTGTGAGCCAGTCGAATGAGAATCTGGGAGCACCCAGCGCATGCGGGAACGTCGCTGGCTATACCCTGGGCTGCGGAGCTCAGCAGATCATCCCGTCGAACCCATTCCAGATCGTTGCCGCGAACAATAGCGTGGGAGCGGCCCGGTACGACTCGCTCCAAGTAAAGGCAGAGACGAAGAGCGCACGTCACGGGATTTATGCTCTGTTGGGCTATACCTGGTCAAGAACCTTCGATTCTGGGATGCCCGACGGACTCGGCACCAATCCGGGAGCGATTTACTATCCGTTGCCCGGTACCGCGAAGCTGGACTGGGGGCTCTCCCAGTTGAATCTCAATGACAGCTTTACCGCCAGCGTGCTGTACGACTTACCCTTTGGGAAAGGAAAGCATTACGGGAGCAACTGGAGCGGCGTGACCAATGCAATGCTTGGAAATTGGCAACTGGACTTGATTGCTCGGGCGACCTCGGGGTTCCCGTTGTTCGTGGTCGACAGCAGCAATCCCTCGGGTGTCTTATTCTCTTACAACGGCAACGCCTTCGACCGGCCGAATCTGGTGGGCGATCCTAACAAAGGCGGCCCCGAGGGCGGACGGACCGATTGTCCGGCGGCAGTTCACACGCTCGATCATTGGATCAACCCTTGCGCCTTCGCTTCGGCCACGTTCACGACCAACAGCGGGACGGTCGGCGGCCTCGGCACGGCGCCGCGCGCTCCGATCTATGGCCCTCGATTTGTCAATGCGGATCTGTCGGTGATCAAGGACTTCCCGCTGTCATTCCGCGAAGGGATGAATCTGCAATTCCGCGCCGAATTCTTCAACGTGTTCAATCATCCGCAGTTGTATCTGGGCGGAGTTGCGGGCAGCGGCGAGCAGGACATAGCGTCGACTGCTACCTTTGGCATCGTCAACAACACAGTGAACAACCCGCGTTTGGTGCAGTTTGCGCTGAAGCTAAAGTTCTGAAAAGGCGGGTAATCGATGGTGTAAGGGCAGACCGGTTGGTCTGCCCTTCGCTTTTGGCGGAAAATCAGGTGTCGGGAGGAATCAGGTTGCGAGTCTTGGGGCGAGGTCTTCTGCGGGCGACCGTGTTTCTGGCAATTCTGGCGACGGGAGTTGCGCAGCAGCGTCGCAGAATCATCATCAACGAAGATGCATCCGGGCCGGGCGGAAGCAATATGCAAACGCTGGCCATGCTGATTCAGTCGCCGCAAGTCGAAGTGCTCGGCGTCACGATCGTCAGCGGCGATCAGTGGCGCGACGAAGAGACTTCCCACGCACTTCGTTTGCTCGAAATCATGGGGCGCACGGACATTCCAGTGGTTCCTGGCGCCGAGTTTCCACTCGTCCACACTCGTGCCGATGCGCAACTATGGCAGCAGCGTTATGGCAAGGTCGCTTACGCCGGCGCATGGGACGATCGCTGGTTCCATGAGGCAAGCGTTGTCCCGCCCTTGCCGGAGGGGCAGCCCAGCACGAAGCCATCGGATGAAGATGCCGCCCACTTTCTGATTCGGACGGTGCGCAAGTATCCGCACGAAGTGACCATTTACGAGGGCGGGCCCATGACGAACCTCGCGCTGGCGGTCTCGATCGACCCACAATTCGCGGAACTGGCACAGGGTTTGGTCTTCATGGGCGGGAGCCTGAGCCCGCAATCGGACAATCCCGAGTTTCTGAATAATCCTCGCCACGAATTCAATTTCTGGTTCGATCCCGAAGCGGCAGCCATCGTGCTGCGCGCGCCGTGGAAGAAGATCGTGTGCACTCCGACCGACATTTCGGTGAAGACGCATATGACGGCAGCCATGGCCAAGCAGATCGAGAGTGCCGGAACGCCGCTGTCCCGTTACATCGGCAAATTTGTCATGTTGTCGCCGGGCGCGGACATTATGTGGGATGAGATTGCCGCGGCGGCGTGGCTTGATCCGACACTCATTACTCAGGCCGAGACGCGCTATATGACGGTGGACCTCGATCGGGGAGCGAGCTATGGGAATACGTTGACTTGGAGCCTGAAGGATACGCCTCCCTCCGGCGTCCGAGCTGTCGAAGTCCAGTTCAATCTGGATACCGACAGGTTCTATCGCATGTTCGTGAGTCTGATGAGCGCGGCCCCGGCGCACTAAAGCGAGAAAGTGGCCCGGAGCAGACAAACAGCATACAATGAACGAACTAGGCGCCGCTCAAATATGTCCCCGATCCCCGAAGATCTAACCACCGTAAAAGACGACATGATCGCCTTCATCGAAGGGCATGGCATGCGCCGATTCCATGGCTACGTCGATTATGAGGAAGTGCAGTGCGTCATGTGGGAACTGGGCGACAACCCGGATTCGTGGAAGGATTTCGTTGAACTGGCCAAGGCGGCGAGCGCCCCCTTTCTGACCATGCACTCGTGGGTGCTGGAACGGACCGAACTGGATGAAATGGTCGAGCGGCTGAGCAATTCTGAATTCAGCGACAACGACGACGTAGAAGATGCGCGGTGGCTTCGTACCCACGTCGGGCGCGTGGGCTTCCTGCAACTTGGCTGGGCTTACCAAGGTTCGATGTTCCTGTGCGAGATCAGCACCGAGTGGTACGAAAAATTCCAGCGCCTGCTGGATGTGTCCGATGAGTTCGGCGGCCTTACGCTGGACGAACCAGACCAGGACGAAGAGACCTAGCCTCGCCTCACCAACATAGACGCAGGACATTCTCCAGTCTCCACTGGAGTACACTGACTCATTCCTGTCATGCGGTGGATCCCCAAGATTGCGGCTCCGGATATGATCGAATTGTTGGTTTCGTCCTTGCAAGCCGAAACCAGGGTGCGAGGGCAGGCCCAGATACTTGCGCCGTTGCTGGCGAACCGCGGGATCACCGCGCCTGAACCCGCTCTGCGATTTCTGTCGCCCTCGCTGGATCACCTTCATTCGCCCGAAACCATGACTGGCCTGCGTACCGCGGTGGATCGGATCGAGGCGGCCATCGAGCGCAAAGAGACGATCCTGATTTACGGCGACTACGACGTTGACGGGACGATGGCCGTCATTATTCTGAAGACGGCCATCGAACTCTGCGGCGGCACCACGGATTTTCACGTTCCCCATCGCATCCGCGAAGGCTATGACATGCGCGACGATGTCATCGAGCGCGCCGCGGCTTCCGGGATTCGGCTGATCGTGAGCGTCGACATGGGGATTCGGGCATTTGCGCCGGCCGAAACGGCTGCGCGATTAGGTGTCGATCTCATCGTCACGGACCATCATCTTCCGGGGTCGAATGGTGTGCCGAAAGCAGCCGCGGTGGTGAATCCGAACCAGGCCGGCTGCGAGTATCCCTGCAAGCTGCTGTGCGGCGCAGGGGTGGCGTTCAAGATCGCGCAAGGCTTGATGCAGCGGCGATTGGACGCCAAGGATCAGAACAAGCTGCTGTTGTCGTTCATGAAGGTGGTGGCGATTGCGACCGTGGCAGACGCCGTGCCATTGACCGGAGAGAATCGCGTTTTCGCCGCGCTGGGGCTGGATGCGTTGCGGCGGGCGGTGAATCCCGGGTTGAGGGCATTGCTGGAGGTGGCGCAGATCTCGCCGAAGCGTTCGCCTACGTCCGGGGAAGTCGGGTTCCGCATTGCGCCGCGCATCAATGCGGCCGGGCGCATGGATGTCGCACGCGATGTCATCGAGTTGTTCAGTGTGAAGGATGTGGATCGTGCCCGGGAATTGGCGGCTAAGCTCGACCAACTCAACGCCGACCGGCAAGAAGAAGAACGTCGAATCCTGCGCGCCACCGAGGAGCGCTTCACCGGTGATCCGGCTCTGAGTCAGGCTTATTGCATCGTGATCGATGGCGATGGCTGGCACCGCGGCGTAATTGGCATTACGGCGACCCGCATCGTCGAACGCTACAACCGGCCCACGGTCGTGATCTCGCGCGAGGGAGAGGAAGCCTTCGGATCCGGGCGTTCCATCCGCGCCTTCCACCTGCTAGAGGCCATCGAATCGTGCGGCAGCCTGTTCTCGCGTTATGGCGGCCACGCTCATGCCTGCGGATTCGCCATGCCCGCGGCGAACGTCGCGGAACTGCGGATGCGACTGGATGCCATTGCCCGCGAGCGGCTGAAGCCGGCCGATTTTGAACCGACTCTGGATGTCGATGCCGAACTGCCCCTCGACCAGGTAACTCCGGAGGTTTTTCAGTCACTCCGACTGCTTGAACCGTACGGCGTGGGAAATCCGGAACCGGTATTTTCCGCCCGAGGCGTCGATCTGGCAGCGCCCCCGCGCATTCTCAAAGAGAAGCACATCAAGCTGAAGCTCAGGGCGTCACGAAGCCTCGTCCAGCAGGCATCGGACGCGGATGACCGCGGCGGGCTCTCTGCCGCCGCAGTGCTGGCTACGCCCCGCTGCCACCCGGATGGATCTGCAATCCGCCGGAGCGAAAAAGTTGTCGCAAGCGCGCCAGGCTACGATGCACTGCCCGAGGGACATCGGCAACCGAGGCTCCGAGTCACGTTCGATGCACTGGGCTGGCGCATGGCGGAGCGGTTACAGCAAACGCCGTTGCTGTCGGGCGATCAGCTCGAGATCGCTTATACCATCGGGCACAACGATCATCCGGAGTACGGCGGCCTTGAGCTTTCGCTGCGCGATTTCAAAGTTCCAGACCGGTAATGCCCTTCGCTCTACCACAGGTGATAGTGGCCGTCGCGGCGTGCCATCTCGACTTTGACTCCAAACAAATCACCCAGATGGCCGACATTCAGGATATCTTCTTTCGGCCCATCGGCGACCACGCGACCGCGGTTCATGAGAACGACGCGCTGGATTTCAGGAACGATGTCGGCAAGCTCGTGCGTCACCAGAATGACGGCAGTTCCGGAGTTCGCGAGTGCACTCATGGTGTGGCGAACACTCTGCTGGGCGGCGAGATCCAGCGAATTGCAGGGTTCATCGAAAAGCAGGGCCAGCGGCCGGTGGACCAGGGCGCGGGCAATCAGCACGCGCCTCGCTTCGCCCGATGACATTTCGCAGACTGGGCGATCGGCAAGATACTCGATCTTCAACTGCGCCAAGGCGGTTTCGGCCGCCCGGTGCTGTTGGGGCGTCACATCATGATTGGGCCAGATCGCGGTGCTGCTAAAGAAGCCGGATAGAACCACATCCCGCCCGCAGGCGTCACCCGTGCAGGAAAGCATCAAGTCGTTGGAGACAATGCCTAGCTGCGAGCGCAGGTCAAACACGTTCCACGAGTCTTTGCCAAGAATTGAAAGCGAAGATTCAGGGCGGACCACGGGATAACACTCGCGAGTGATGGTCTTGATCAGCGTGGACTTTCCGCATCCGTTGGGGCCGAGAATGGCAACGTGTTCGTCGGCGTCGATGCGAAGAGTGAAGTCTTGGAGAGCAACTTTCTGCCCGCGCATCACCTGAATGTTCTGAAAGTCGAGCAGAGGCGTTCGGGTAGTCATCGTCATTCAAGTATGCATCCAAGTGTAGACGAGGCGGGGTCGCGAATCGCGCCGCATGTCCCGGCGCTGCCCTTCTGTCGTTTGCATTACACTGAACCCAGATGGCGCTTCCGGTCTATCGTTTAAGGCGGATTTTGGCAGCAACCGCCGCGGTCATCGTGATGGTCGTGGCCAGCATGTACATCTACGCGCGCTGGCGGACCAAGGATGTCCTGAGCACCATCCCGGGCAAGATCGGGATCGATATCAAGCAGACAGCCAACGGCTTTCAGATCTCCAAGTCGGACGGCAAGCGTACTCTCTTCACCATTCAGGCCAGCGAGGTCAAGGAGTTCAAACTGAATGGCCGCGCGGAGCTGCACAACGTCAGCATCGTGCTGTATGGACGCGACTCCTCGCGCTACGACCGAATTTACGGCGACGATTTCTCCTACGACCCCAAGACCGGAAACGTAGTCGCCAAAGGCGACGTGCAGATTGATCTTGTCGCCAATCCGACGGGCCTGACCAGTCCCGATCAGTCGACGCCAAAGGAGCTGAAGAACCCGATTCACCTGAAGACGCGCGACCTGGTTTTCAATCGCGAGACCGGGAACGCATTCACCGGCGCGCAGGTGGAGTTTCAAACGCCACAGGCGTCCGGATCAGCGTTAGGCGTGAAATACACCGGCGCGAGTAATGTGCTCACTCTCGATTCAAAGATTCATCTCGAACTGACCGGTGAGAATGCCGCCGCCATCGATGCCGAGCGTGGGACGGTTACGAACGAGCCACGCTTGATCTCTTTGGAAAACGTCCGTCTGGAGCGAGAGAACGACACCTTCAGGGCCAATTGGGCGGAGTTTCATCTCGGCTTGGACAATCAGGTTGAAAGAATTGTCGCGTGGGGCAATGTCGCCGCCGAAACGCGGCCGGTTGAAAACGGAAAATCGGCAGACGCAGCCGAATCCCGGGTTAACGCCGAGCGAGCCGAGTTTACATTCAGCGAAAAAAGGAATCTGCTGCGAAATGCAGTGCTGACCGGCAACGTGCGTCTCGATCAAGACGGACCAGCGCCCATCCAGGGAAGCGCCGGACGCGTCGTTCTGGACTTTGGCGGTCGCAGCCAATTGGAGAAGGTGCGCGCTCTTGATGGCGTGCGCCTGGTTCAAACCGGAGTCGGCGCCAAGAAAGCACCTGCCGGGTCTGAGCCACAGCGATTCGAGCTCACCTCGCCCGAAATCGACTTCGCCGTGGGGCCGGGGAACTCTGTGCAGCGAGCGTTCACCCAGGGCGCGGCGCAAATCGCGATTACTTCCTTGCCGGAGGAAGGGTCAGCCTCTCCCGGCACCGGTCAGCGCACTGTGGTGACCGCAAACTCCTTCGAAGGCAAGTTCAATGCCTCGGGTAGAAAGAATCGCCTGTCCGCCGTTTATGGCACGGGCAACTCGCGCGTGGTGAACTCCAACGCGGGTATACCCGACCGGGTGAGTACCAGTGACAACGTGGGCGTGATCCTGCAGCCGCAAGGCGGAGTCGATGTTGTGAATCAGGGCGGAAACGTGGCTTATACCGACAACCAATCCCCCGAGAAGCGAGTGCAAGCCTGGGCGGACCTGGCCACCTACACGCCCTCCGACCAGAGGCTGATTCTCCGGGGCAAGAATCTGTCGGGGCCGGTGCGCGTCTCGGTCGGGTCGATGGTGACGACATGCCACATCGTGCGCATCAACCGTGCCACCGGAGAGGCCGTGGCGGAAGACGACGTGAAAACCACGTACAACGAAATGAAAGAGCAGCCGGATGGAGCTTTACTGGCTTCGGCTTCTCCGATCCACGTGAGCGCGCGCAGCATGACGGCGAACAACACCGGCGTGGCGCTCTATACGGGCAATGTCCGCCTTTGGCAGGATGGGAACGTCATTCAGGCGCCCTCGATGCGCTTCGACCGCGACAAGAGATTCGTAGGCGCAGAGGGCACCGCAACCCAGCCGGTGCAGACGGTTCTGGTTCAAAAGGAACAGCCGGGAGCAAAAGCGTCCGATGGCGCCGGCAAGACCGGAGCCTCCACCAGTCCGGTATCAATCACGGCCGCTCGATTCACCTACTCCGACTCCGACCGTAAGGCACATTACGAGGGAGGAGTGGTCGCCAAGGGATCCGGTTTCACCGCATCGGCCAATACACTCGACGCCTATCTGCTGCCGCGCAGTCAGACGTCCGGCCCGCAATCTCGGGAAACTCCTGGCCAACTCGACCGCATCGTGGCGCAGGGCAACGTGAAGATTCAACAGCCAAAGCGGCGGGCAGAGGGCGACAAACTGGTCTACACCGCCGCCGAAGACAAATTTGTGCTGAGCGGCGGTCCGCCTAGCATTTTTGATGCCGAACAGGGCAAGATTACCGGGGTTTCGTTGACTTTCTTTAGACGCGATGATAGGGTGCTCGTAGAAGGCGAAGCAAAAGCTCCTGTGGTAACGACGACGCGAGTGGCACGATAAATGCGTACTCTGGCCACCGAAGAGATTGGAAAGTCGTATCGGGGCCGGCGCGTGGTCAATGGCGTCAGCCTGCGGGTAGAGCAGGGCGAAGTTGTTGGATTATTAGGCCCTAATGGCGCAGGAAAGACCACGACGTTTTACGCTATTGTTGGCCTGATCCCCCCTGACACTGGTCGCGTGCTGTTCGATGGCCAGGACATCACTGACGTTCCCATGTACCTCCGGGCCCGCCAGTATGGCATCAGTTATCTCCCGCAAGAAGCTTCGGTCTTTCGCAAGTTGACGGTCGAGGAGAACATCCTCGCGGTTTTGGAAGCCCAGCCGCTTTCCTGGCACGAACGCCGGGAGAAGATGGAGAAGTTCATCGACGAGCTGGGGCTGGAGCACATCCGCCAGAACCGCGGGTATGCGCTTTCGGGCGGCGAACGGCGACGGGTGGAGATCGCCCGCTGCTTGTGCATCAACCCTACTTTCATTCTGCTGGACGAGCCGTTCTCAGGAATCGATCCGATTGCCGTACTCGACCTGCAAAAGATCATCAGCGCCCTGCGCGCGAGCGGGATCGGCGTGCTGATTACCGATCACAACGTGCGGGAGACGCTGTCGGTTACCGATCGGGCGTACATCATCGACGACGGGCGAATTTTCCGGCACGGCCCGCCGGAGCAGTTGGCCGGCGATCCGGAAGTCAGAAGAGTGTATTTGGGCGAGAGTTTCTCGCTGGTGTAGGAATGCAGTTTCCAGTTTCGGGTTTCGAGTTTCACGGACTCGCGATCGCTCGAAACTTGAAACGTGAAACTTGAAACTATGGTTTTGCTTCAACACAAACTCAGCGTCAAGCTCTCGCAGCGTCAAATCTTGACGCCGGGGCTTGTCCAGATGGTCTCGGTCCTTGCGCTCAACAAACTTGAGCTCAAGGACATGATCAACACTGAGATGGTGGAGAACCCGGTCCTTGAGGAACTGGAAGACTCCGTTCCGCTGCTCGACGAAGTCGGAAAGAAAGAAGAGGACCGCGAGCGCGCTTCTGCCGCGACCACCGAAGAAACTCCGACGCAGGCCGCCGAAAAGAAAGATCCCTTCGAAGAAATCGACTTCGGTTCGTTCTTTCAGGACTATCTCGATCCTGGATACCGAACCCACGGTGAGATGGAAGACATCGAGCGGCCGTCGTTCGAGAACTTCCTGTCGAAGCCGTCGAATCTTACCGACCATCTTGCCTGGCAACTTGGCGCTCTCAGCCTGAGTAAGGAAGTGCGCGAGGCCGCCGATCTGATCATCGGCAATCTGAACGAAGATGGGTACCTGATCGCGAGCGATGAGGAGTTGCTCGGCGTGGCTCCTCCGGCGTCGCCCGAACAAGATGCAGCCACCGCCAAGAATATTGTGATTGAGGCCCAGGCTCTGGGACTGTCGGAAGAAGAAAACGACGCCAGCGTGCCGGCGCAATCTGCCACAGACTCAGCAGAAACGTTTTTTCCCGAAACGGATGGGCTGGAGGACAGCCCAGGGGACGATCGTTCAAAAGAACCATGTTCCCGTGAGCCAGAAGGGCATGCTACGAGCGCACCGGAACCGCCCTCGACCCCTGCCCCCACGTATAAGCCCAATTTTTCGGCAGCGGACCTACAGTCGGCTCTTGAAGTCGTCCGCACTTTGGATCCGCCGGGAGTCGCTTGCCGCGACCTGCGCGACTGCCTGCTCTACCAGCTGCGCTACCATCAAGCGCAACTCGCGCTCCACAAAAATGGCAATGGCACAGCGCAGGTGCTACAGGATGCAATCGCGGTGGTCGATCACCTGCGCGGGCTGCAGAACAAGCAGTACAAGGAAATTGCCAAAGCGATCGGCCGTCCGATCGAAGCAGTGCAGCAGGCGCTGGATTACATCCGGACGCTCGATCCCCGGCCTGGCCTGCGCTACAACAAGACTCAGGCGCGGCTGATCGAGCCAGACGTCGCGTTTGTGAAGCACGGCGACGAATGGCTGGTCGTCATGAACGACGAAGATATGCCGCAGCTTCGCCTGAATCCTGCCTACAAGAAGCTGGTCACGCGCGACGGCAGCAACGACAAGAACACGCGCGACTACGTCAAAGAGCGCTACAAGAGCGCCATTCAGCTCATCAAGAACATCGAGCAACGCAGGCAGACCATCACGAAAGTCTGCTATTGCATCGTTGCCCGGCAGCAGGAGTTCCTGGAACGCGGAATCGACTTCCTGAAACCGATGATGATCAAGGAGGTGGCCGAAGAAATCGGCGTGCATCCTTCGACGGTAAGCCGTGCCGTGGCCAGCAAGTATGCCCATACACCGCAGGGCGTATTCGAGCTGCGCTACTTCTTCAGCGAGAGCGTGCAGGGGCCGGAGGGTGGCGGAACATCGCTGCTCATCCTCAAGCGCCGCGTGAAAAAGCTCATCGAGGAAGAAGACGCGAGTCGTCCGCTGACCGACGAACAGATCACCCGGATTCTGCAATCGCAGGGCATCCAGGTGACCCGCCGCACTGTCGCCAAGTACCGCGAAGACATGCGCATCCCGAGCACACACCAGAGACGGGTAAAGAAATAGTTGGAGATTGGGCGATCAGGCCATGGAGCGATTGAGACGCCGATTGATGCGACTTTACAATCGCCCAGTCGCGAAATCACTCAATCACAAAATTAAGTTCCAATGCAGTGCCCGTTTTTAACTCATCAGCAAGTATCTCTAGGAGGGGCGCTCATGAACGTGGAATTCACTGGAAGGCAATACACCGTCACTCCCGCCATTCGCAAGGATGTGGAAGCCGGCCTCACTAAGATCCGTAAAATCCTGGGCGACAAGTTCGAAACCAAGGTCATTCTCGCCGTCGAGAAACATCGTCATAAGGCAGAAATCACGATCAGTCCGCGCAACGGACCGCTGGTCGGCCTGGCGCAAGCCAAGGACATGGCGATCGCCGTCAGCGAAGCGCTTGATCATCTGGAAAAGCAGGCGGTGAAGTACAAGACCCGCTGGCAGTCCAAGAAGCGTTCTGCGCGCAAGAGCGAAGAAGTCAAGAAGTGGAACGGTGGGCATGTGGAGCCTACCCAGGAAGACGTGCAGACGGCCGTCGGCCTTACCGAGAAGACGGCGGTGCCGGTGATGGTCCACAGGTATCCGGCGGTGGCGAAAACCACGGAAGTGCATCTGATTCGCCCCGAGGATGCCGTGGCGATGCGGCCCATGACCTTGGAAGAGGCAATCAAAGAAACGCATTTCAAGGACCGCGACGTGTTCGTATTCCGCGATCCGAAGGGAAAGCTGATGGTGCTGCACCGTCGCCGCCGCGACGACAAGATGGAGTTGATTGAAGTGCCGTAGGATGGCGTCAGCTGTCGGCCATCAGCTCTCAGCGAGTGCAGGTTTGAGGATTCGCCGGGTGCCCCATTTCTCGCGCGTTCTGTGCGCGAGAAGTGGGGATTTTCGTCTCGGAGAGAGAACCCGATTCGCAAGGCGCCAACGCTTTATTTGCTCTTCAGCGTAATTCCGTCCGCCTGAATGGGAGTCGCGCATTTTCCACCGCGGAGACTGTCCAGGAACGCTTTCGACTCCAGCAAAGTGAGCTTTTCGGTCTTTAACGCCATGCCGCCGCCGGCGAAATTCATGTGGGTGGCGCCGTCAATCACGCCGAGCCACTTGCATCCGGCAGGCAGAGAATCGTAGGGGATGGTGCGCGTGTGCCAGTCGCCGTCGAGCGAGCCATCGCGGGTGCCGGTCAGCAGCAACATGGGTTTGCGAATACCGCTCCATGCATTTTCCGGAAACATGTCGCCGGGTCCGTCGGGCGAGAGCGCGACGTAGGCATCGAAGCGATCGAGTCCCTTCACATTGAAATTGTTCCTGGTGCCCGCTTCTACTTCCACAGTGCGCGCTCCCATCGAGTGCCCAAGCAGAGCCACAAACGGCGCCTTGCACGAACCGTTCGCCCACTTGAGAGCAGCGGCAATGTCCATCAACCGCGCATCGTAGGCTTTGGGATCATTCACCAGCTCGCGCAGGCCCTTGCGAAGGCCGTGAGAGTCGCGCATATCGGAGCGCAGAGCAGCCATTCCGCTCTCCTGATGGCCCATCACGATGGCGCGCCAGCCATCATCGCGCATGCCCTCGGCGAGATATCTGTATCCGTTCTCACTGCCACCCGCTCCGGGAGAAATCAATGCGAGCGGAGCACAACCGGGCGATGAAGGTGAATAAACCCGAAGCGGTGTTTCCGCGCCGTCCTGTCGCGACGCCTTCACCAGTTCCTGCCCGAGTCCGATCTGCAGAAAAGCGGCCAGCCATGCGAAAGTGAGGACGAAGGTGCGCGCTCTCAAGGGTGCCTCCTCGGTCTCAAGAGTAGAACACGGACCGGCCCGTGAAGTTGCGCAGGCGCCGTCCCGGCAAGCTATTGATACGGTTGAATAGAGGCATTTGCGTGCTAAAATTCGCGCCGGAGACGTTCCCATGACCATCGTAACCCGCAGTTTCTGCCTGATTCTCCTGTTGACCGGCACGCTCGGTTTCACACAAACCCCGAAACTCTCGGTGCACTGGGAAGAGCTGACTGCATCCGATTTCCGTGAAGGCATTCGGCGATCGCAGGGAACGTGCCTGCTCCCGTTCGGGATTTTGGAAAAGCATGGCCCCCATTTGCCGATTGGTACGGACCTGCTCGACGTCCGTTATGCCGCTCTGCATGCGGCGGAACAAGAATATGCGGTCGTGTTTCCCGAATACTATTTCGGCCAGATTGCCGAAGCCCGGCACGAACCCGGCACTATGTCCTACAGCCGCAGTCTGCAACTGGCGTTGCTACAGGAAACCACCGACGAGATGGCGCGCAACGGCTGCAAGAAAGTCCTGATCGTCAACGGCCACGGTGGCAACGAGAGTCTTCTCCCCTACTTCGCGCAGACGCAACTCGACAAGCCGCGCGATTACGTGGTCTACATCTCCGACGAGCGCACTCCTCCCTCCGGGGGTCCGGGAAAGAAAAGTTCCGGGGTCGATTGGCATGCTGGAGAAAGCGAGACCTCCAACGTGCTGATCTCGCATCCCGAGCTGGTTCATCTCGACCGGGCAAAGAACGAGTCGGGTGCCGATCAGCATCGCCAGACGCTTCCGGAAGGCGTCTATACAGGAATCTGGTGGTATGCGCGCTTTCCATCGCATTACTCGGGCGATGGTTCGGTAGCGACGCAGGAGTTGGGAAAATTCCAGATGGACTGGTGGGTGGACTCGTTGACCAAAGTGATCCGGGCCGTGAAAGCCGATGACGTCAGCCTGAAGTTGCAAAATGAATTTTATGAGAAGAGTGCCCACCCGCTGGACACGCAGCCGTAACGAAAATCTACGAGCTTCCGATCAAGACCCCGGTGGCGAAGACCAGCGCGCCGCCCACTCCAACCTGTACGGCGGCCGAGAACCATGGCGTATCCATATAGCGTTTGCGAATCCATGTGATCGCCGCCAACTCGGCGATCACCACGGCGCCCGCCGCCCAGAACGCCATACGGAAGTCGTGCAGAAGAAACGGCAGAGTGTGGCCCACGCCTCCAACCGCGGTCATGGCGCCGCAGATGACGCCTCGAATCCAGGGATGTCCGCGGCCAGTTAGGCTGCCGTCATCGGAGAGCGCCTCGGCGAATCCCATGCTGATGCCCGCACCCACGGAGGCAGCGAGCCCCACCAGAAACGTCTTCCAGCTGTCGTGTGTGGCCAGCGCGGCAGCGAAGACCGGTGCCAGCGTCGACACCGAGCCGTCCATCAATCCGGCCAGACCGGGCTGAACAATTTGCAGGACAAACAGACGGCGCTGCGCCGCCTCTTCATCGGCTTTTACATTGTCCGGCAGCTTCTGCTTGTCGAGTTCCTGCGCCCGCTCTTCGTGCTCGCGTTCCTCTCTCGCCAGATCGTCGAGCAATTGCCGGATGCTCGCATCTTGTGTTCGTGCCGCAGCCTTCTCGTAAAAGCGACGGGTCTCTACCTCCATGGTTGACGCTTCTTTCCGCACCGCGTCAATTCTGAGCGGACGCACCAGCCACAGCGCCGGCCGCTCGACAAAGCCGCGCACATCCTGCCGGCGGATGAGCGGAATGTGCTCGCCGAATTTTCTCTGGTAAAGCTCGAGGAGGCGCCGCCGGTGACCCGATTCTTCTTCGCGCATTCCCTCAAACATCGACGCCGTCGCCGGATAGTCCTGCCGGAGTCCCTCGGCAAAGTCGGCATACACGCGTTCGTCTTCCTCTTCCAGCGCGATGGCTAGCGCCAGCACTTCGCGTTCGGTGAGCTCTTCGAACTTCTTCATGGAGCCATAGATTACCTTTGGACGCGGTTGGGAGCAAATCCGCAGGGTCGATGCTACTATCCAAAGCATGGCACGGAAATCGGGGAGCAGGCAGCAAAAGCAGCGCTCGGGGAAGACGCAGCAGCCGCCCGAACTGGTCATCATTACAGGGATGAGCGGGTCCGGGAAGGCATCGGTACTGAAGTCCTTTGAAGATCTTGGCTACTACTGCGTCGACAATCTTCCGGTGGAACTGATCCCGCAGTTCGCCGAACTGGCCGTACAGTCCAGCGAGATTCGCCGGACGGCGCTGGTGGTGGACGTGCGCGAGGGATCGAAGCTTGAGAAACTCCCCGCCATTCTAAAATCCGTCCGGCGGATGATTCCGACCAAGGTTGTCTTTCTGGAGGCCTCCGACACGGTTTTGCTGCGGAGATTCAGCGAGACCCGGCGTCCGCATCCGCTCGGCAACGACTCCCCGGTCACGACTGCGCTCAAGGAGGAGCGCAAGCACCTCGGCCCGATTCGCCGGGTGGCGGACTTCGTCATCGATACTTCGAAGTTCAATGTTCATGAACTCCGCGCCCACATTACGGAAGGATTCCAGCAGCAATCGAAGGAAAAGAGCATTCTGGTTTCCTGCGTCAGCTTCGGCTTCCGCCAGGGAGTGCCGGAAGACGCCGACCTTGTATTTGACGTTCGCTTCCTGCCGAACCCCCACTTCGTTCCCGAGTTCCGCCCGTTGACCGGACGCGATCCCCGGGTGGCCAAATACATTCGCTCCTTCCCGCAGACGCAGGAGTTTATCTCGCGCATTTCCGACCTGCTGGTTTACCTGTTGCCGCACTACATTCACGAAGGCAAGAGTTATCTGACGATCGCGTTCGGATGCACGGGGGGCCAGCACCGATCGGTGATGATCGCGGAGGATGTCGGCAAACAACTGCGCCGTGGCGGATACCGGGTGAAGGTTGTGCACCGCGATAGCCCGAAGTGAAATGGTGTCATGAATAATCTCACTTACCCGCTGGTTCCTGAGCCGATGCAGCGAAGCTGGCTCGAACGGAATGCACGCTGGAAGATTCCGCTCGGTTGCCTGACGCTGTTGCTCCTGCTTGCCGCATTTGTTGGTGGTTTGATGGGGATAATCGCTTACTCGTTCCACAATAGCGAGGTCTTCAAGGAGGCAATGAGCCGGGCATCTGCCGATTCGCAAGTGCGCGCGGAAATTGGCGAGCCTCTACGGCAGAACGGCTTTATCACGGGCCAACTGGAAGTAAGCGAGAGCACTGGCAAAGCCAATCTCTCCATTCCCATCTCCGGTCCTCGAGGCAAGGGCGCAATTCACGCCGTTGCCACCAAAGACGCAGGTGTTTGGCGATTCAGTGAATTACAAGTGTCTGTTCGAGGACACAGCGGAGCCATTGATTTGCTGTCTGGGCAGGCACCGCCAGAGCAGGACTTCTAGTCACCGGAACCGGGTATCGCAAGGTCAAGCCGCGGGAAACCGCATCGCTCTCAGCCGGGACCTCAAGTAAAATAGGCGCTTGCAGCCCATACTGATCCGATTCGTAGCATCCGAACGCGGCTCGGTCCGCACAGGAGCTTCATGCGCCAAGTGACGCGGCTCATCCGGTACGCGCTCCCGTACTGGTGGCAGATTCTGTCTTCAGTTCTGCTCATGGCCGCAGTCGGTTCGCTGGACGCTTTCAAATATCTTCTGGTTCGGCCGGTGTTTGATCGTGTGCTCAATCCGGCGACCGGATCCAATGACATTCAGCTGTTCAAGATTCCTGGTACCGAACACGCGGTGTATTTGCAGCAGCTTGTCCCGTCGCACTTCACCAACGCGTGGACGATCGTTGCGTTTGCCCTGGTGGCTTCGACCATTTTGAAAGGAATCTGCGATTATTCCGGCACGTATCTGGTGAACCACGCAGGTTTCGGCATGATCACCGACCTGCGGGACGATCTTTATACGGCGCTTCTGCGACGCTCGGCTGCTTTCTTTTCACGGCATACCACGGGCACGTTGCTCTCGACCATCGTCAACGACATTGAGCGTGTGCAGTATGCAATGTCGACCGTACTTTCTGAACTGCTGCAGCAGTTCTTTACCTTCATCTCGGTTGCCATGGTGGTCGTGATCCTGGGCGGGAATCTCGCGTGGGTGCTGCTTCTGTTTGTTCCCCTCATCGTTTATTCGTCCCGAAAAATCGGTTCCCGGGTCCGGCACACGACGCGCCAAGGGCAGGACAAGCTGGCGGAAATCCAGAACATTCTGCACGAGACGATTACCGGCAATCGCATCGTGAAGGCCTTCAACACCGAGAACTGGGAGATTTCCCGTTTTCGCAAGGCCGCCGGACGCCTTTTCCGCGCCAATCTTCGATCGGTAGCGGCAGCCGCCATCAGTTCACCGTTGATGGATATTTTCGGAGTTATCGGCATCACGCTGCTTCTTCTGCTGGGGAGGGAACGAATCGCGCACGGCCAGATGACTCCAGGTGTGTTCGTAGCGTTTATCACCGCAGTCTTCAGCCTGTACAACCCGGTGCGGAAGTTCGCGCTCTTCTACAACAATTTTCAGCAGGCGATCGGAGCATCCTCAGAGATCTTTCGTTTTATGGATCTCGAAGACGACGTTCAGGAGAAAGCGGGTGCCAAGGTACTGCCGAAGTTCTCTTCGAGCGTGCGCGTTGAGGACGTCAGCTTTGCGTATCGCGGGGAAAGCGACGAGGCGATGCCCGAGGTTCTGCGCCACGTTGATCTGGAAGTGCGCAGGGGAGAAGTCCTGGCGATTGTCGGGTCGAGCGGCTCCGGGAAGAGCACGCTGGTTCACCTGATCCCCAGGTTTTTCGATGTGAGCCAAGGTCGACTGTTGATCGATGGCAACGATGTTCGCGATGTCACACTCGCGTCCTTGCGTTCGCAGATCGGGATTGTCACCCAGGAGACGGTTCTCTTTAACGACACAGTACGCAACAACATTGCCTACGGCCAGCCGCATGTCCCACAGAAGGATGTGGAAGCTGCCGCTCGAGCAGCGCTCTCGCATGACTTCATTACCGCACTTCCGTCTGGCTACGATACAGTGATCGGGGAGCGTGGCGTTCGGCTATCCGGCGGCGAGCG
Organism: Terriglobales bacterium; assembly: GCA_037443605.1. Taxonomy (GTDB): domain Bacteria; phylum Acidobacteriota; class Terriglobia; order Terriglobales; family Acidobacteriaceae; genus Sulfotelmatobacter. Next base: position 56,539 of record JBBIOA010000010.1, on the reverse strand, counting down.
TCAGCGACTTGCGATTGCCCGCGCTCTGCTGAAGAATGCCCCCATCCTGATTCTCGACGAGGCCACCTCCGCACTCGACAGCGAGTCGGAATCTCTGGTGCAGTCTGCGCTGCACAACCTGATGACGGGGCGGACGGTGTTCGTCATCGCGCACCGGCTGTCGACCGTGCGCCGGGCTGACCGGATCGTCGTGATCGAAAATGGCGCTGTCGCCGAGGTCGGGACGCATGAAGAACTTATGAACCGTTTCGGCACCTACCGGCGGCTGTACGAATTGCAGTTTGCCGATGCCGACGTGGTGAAGGAAATGCCAAAGGCAGTTGCTGAATCGTCGTAGATCAAAGATCAGGGGCCCTACGTTGCCCGAATAACACTATGCCCATACGCTCGATGACCGGTTTTTCCCAGGTAAGGGGCGAAGTCCTTCCGGAAGGCGCACAGCCCGCCAAGTCCGGGCGACTCGCGTTTGCCTTGTCCCTCAAGTCCGTCAATCACCGTTTCCTCGATCTGCATTTTCGTTTGCCATCCGGCACCGACTCGCTCGAGATGCAACTGCGCCGCTTGCTCAAAGAGAAGATGTCGCGGGGCCACGTCGAAGTCACGTTGAGTCTCGATCGGGGCTCCAGCGACGTGTTTGCGCTGAACCGAGAGCTGGTGGGCGGGTACATCGCGGGATTTCGGGCCGCCGCCGCGGAATTTGGACTGGCGGCCGAGCCCGATCTGAATGCGATTTTGCGAATGCCCGGCGCCCTGGATTCCTCCGGGGCCGCTGCCGATGGAGAGATCGAGACTGCGGTGCTGGCGAGAGTCGGCGATGCGCTGGAACGGCTGAATCAGATGCGCGAAGAGGAAGGCCGCGGCATCGTCCGTGAATTGCGCGAACGCATGCACCACCTCCTTGAGGCCGGTCACAGCGTGCAGCAGCATCGCCGTGCCGTGCTGCAAAGCTACAGCGAGCGACTGCAGTCGCGCCTTCAGGAATTGATGGGGGGGGTGGCCGACAAAGAGCGCATCCTGCAGGAGGCAGCTCTCCTGGTGGACCGCAGCGATATCCAGGAAGAGATTGTCCGGCTCGAGACGCATGTGAAGCATTTTCTCGGGTTGCTGGATGAAGGCGGCGAGATCGGCAAGAAACTCGACTTTCTCTTGCAGGAAATGAATCGTGAGGCCAACACGCTTCTGTCGAAAACATCGGGCCTGGCCGGCGAAGCGCTCAGAATTACCGAGGCTGGCCTGGCCATGAAAGCCGAAATCGAGAAATCTCGCGAACAGGTACAGAACCTGGAATGACCGAGCACACGCCCATCGTCTACATCATTTCCGCTCCCTCGGGATCCGGTAAATCGACACTGGTCAATGAAATGCTCAAACTGGTGCCCAATCTCGATTTTTCGATCTCCTATACGACGCGGGAGCCGCGCGGCAGCGAGCAGAATGGGAAAGAGTATTACTTCATCTCCCGCGAGGAATTCGAGCGGATGATCGAGGCCGACGAGTTCCTCGAACATGCGACCGTTTTCGGTAAGCATTATTACGGCACGGCGCGACGCTTCCTGCGCGAAGCGGGGCAAAGAGGTAACGATCTGCTGCTCGACATCGATGTGCAGGGTGCCGCGCAGATCAAGCAGAAATGCCCCGACGCGGTCAGTATTTTCGTTTTGCCTCCCGACCGCCGGACTCTGGAGTGGCGCCTGCGCCATCGCAGCGAAGACGACGAGTCCACGATTCAACGCCGGCTCGGCACCGCCAGCCGCGAGATCGAAAACTACGACAAGTACAACTACATTCTGATCAATGACGATCTCAAGGACTCCATTGAGTCCCTGACGGCGATCGTAAAGTTCGCGCGGCTGCGGCGCGGCTTGTCGCCTGAAGACCAGAGGATCGTGGATCTAGCGGACCAGTGCCGCCTCACCCGCGTCGGCAAGCGGCTGCGGCCGATCCTCGATTCCTTCCGTAACCTTCCGCCGTCGGCAGGATCGTAGGTTTCGCGGTATCATTTCTTCAGCCGCCGGAATGCGTGGCGGAGGCCGGAAGAGACGGCCCATCAGCGGGACAACCTGCAAGCTGGTTGATGTTCTGCGGGACCGATATTCAAACGAAGCATGCGCCACGCTCGGTACTGATGATCTCTAAATCAGGTTTCACGGAGAGTCCCCATGAAGTTGATCGACGGCTTTGATAGCAACTATCGGTACATCCTCGTGGCGGCGCGTCGCGCTCGCCAGTTACAGTCCGGTGCACCGCCTGTGGTCGATACGAATTCGCGCAAACCGTGCCGCATCGCACAGGACGAAATTCGCGCCGGCAAGGTGAAATGGGAGATTCCCGATAACCGCCCCGCCGCCGAGCAGGCCGGGGAAGTCCTCGACAAGGCGTTGGGCCAGGACTAAGAGCCATTGTTGGTTCTTGATGGCTGAGTTTCCGGTTGACGCAATCGCTAACGATATGAAGATTGCCCTCGGTGTGACCGGCGGCATTGCAGCCTATAAAGCCGCGGAGATCGTTCGCCTCCTGCAGGATCGCGGTATTCGCGTTCAGGTCGTCATGACGCGCGCCGCTCAGGAATTTGTTCGTCCTCTCACGTTCGCGGCGCTCTCCGGTGAAAAAGTCATTACCAGCATGTTCGCTCCCGGAGAAGAACAGCAACCCAACATCGATTCTGCGATCGAGCACATCGCCATCGCCCAGTCGATCAATGCCCTGCTGGTTGCCCCGGCCACTGCCGACGTGATCGCTCAATTCGCGCAGGGAATAGCCCGCGATTTTCTGACCACTCTGTACCTCGCTACAACCGCTCCCGTGGTCATCGCTCCGGCGATGAATGTGAAAATGTGGAATCACGCGGCAACCCAGGCTAATCTCGAGACCCTGCGGCGGCGCGGCGTCAAAGTCGTGGAGCCCGGTTCGGGTTACCTGGCTTGCGGAATGACCGGCGCCGGCCGTCTGGCGGAAAACGAGACCATTGTTGCTGCATTGCTTGAGGCTCTCGGAGCCTCTCAGGATCTATCGGGTGAAACGGTGCTGATCACCGCCGGTCCGACACGCGAGAAGATCGACCCGGTCCGCTACCTTACCAACCGTTCCAGCGGCCGCATGGGATACGTACTTGCCGAGGCTGCGCTGCGTCGCGGCGCGCGGGTACTGCTGGTGACCGGTCCTACCTCGCTCACGCCCCCAGGTGCGGCCGAAGTGACTCGCGTGGAATCGACGGAGGAGATGCGCAACGCTGTGCTCCGGCTCTTGCCCGAAGCGAGCGTGGTCATCAAAGCCGCTGCCGTAGCAGACTATCGCGCCAAGGTTGCCGCGGCTCAGAAGATCAAGCACAAAGGTCCGATGACCCTCCAACTGGAAGCGACTCCAGACATCCTCAAGGAGGTTGCCCTTCACAAGACATCGCAGATTGTCATCGGCTTCGCCGCTGAGACCGAGAACGTCCTCGAAAACGCTCGCCAGAAGCTGGTTTCCAAGAGTCTGGACGCGATTGTGGTCAACGATGTTTCCCAGGAGGGCATCGGCTTTGACTCCGATCGCAACGCCGTAACCATCATCAGCTCCGACGAAGTTGTCGAGGTTCCCGAGACCACGAAGCTGGAAGTTGCCCAACGCGTGCTCGCGCAGGCGGTGCGCATCCGCCTGCGGCGGAAGTCCGCGGTCCAATCGTAGGTAGTTTTCCTCAGCGCATCCTGCCGCGGATTGTGCTCCGCTCCGCGATATAATTCCGCTACTCATGCCTTCGAGTCTCGATCCCCAGGTGCGGCGGGCTTTAGCCGACCGCGTTCGCTACTATCACGACCTGGGTATCTACGATTTTTATCGGAGGGGATCGCCACGCTCGGCGGCAGACGCTTCCGATCAGGCCATTGCTGAAACCGATTCGACCCAGCCAGAAACGCGAGAGGAAATGCCTGCAAGAAAAGTCGCTGTGGTTGCTGCAGTCGCCGACTCGAATATTTTCGAGGTACTCACTCCGAAGCCGGAACAGTCGGCCGCCGATCCGGTGGCCGCTCTTAAGTTGATTCGTGAAGACCTTGGCGACTGCACCCGCTGCAAGCTGCATCAGCAGGGGCGCAAACAGATTGTCTTCGGCGTGGGCAATCCTCGCGCGGAGCTGATGTTCGTGGGCGAAGGCCCGGGCGCCGATGAAGATACCCAGGGCGAACCGTTTGTCGGGCGAGCCGGGCAGTTGCTCAATAACATGATCAAAGCCATGGGCATCCGGCGCGAGGACGTCTATATCGCCAACGTCGTGAAGTGCCGCCCGCCGGGGAATCGCACGCCCGAGCGCGACGAGTGCGAGACCTGCTCTCCGTTTTTGATGCGGCAGATTGCCGTCATCAAGCCCAAGGTAGTCGTGGCACTGGGCGCGGTCGCTGCCAAAAATTTGCTGGCCATCAACGCGCCCATGAGCGAACTGCGCGGCCGCTTCTACGATTTCACCCCGGTTGGAGCGCGCAGCAACGATCCGTCTTGGCAGAGCGCGAAGCTTGCGGTGACGTATCACCCGGCGTTCCTGCTTCGCGATCCGCGGCAGAAGGGCGAGGCCTGGAAGGATCTGCAGATGGTGATGAAGTGCCTCGGATGGAAGATTCCGCCGAAGAGCGATTGACCGGCAAGGTCGGCTTCCGGACGTAGTTTATCCTCTACTCAATGCCCGAATTCTGTGACGTCGCCGTGCCTGTGCCGCTGGCGATGCCTTTCACGTACCGCATTCCCGCTGACGCCACGCCCGTGGTGGGAGGGCGTGTCCTCGTGCCCTTCCGGCAGAAGCGGACGACGGGCATTGTGGTCGAGCTCCACGATCGCAAACCCTCGGTGGCGACAAAGAACGTTCTCGCCGTCCTCGACACGATACCCGTCCTCGATGATCAACTCCTCCGTCTCGGTCGCTGGATCGCCGACTATTATCTGGCGCCAATCGGAGAGGTCTTCCGCACCATGTTGCCTCTGAGTGCCGAGTTCAAACGGTGGGTTGGATATCGGATTACCGAGCAGGGACAGATGGCGCTGCACCTGGCCGGTATGTCGGGTTCCTCCGCCCGGTCGCGACGGGCTCCGGAAGATCAGGCCGCGGAGTTTCGAGCGCTCGACTATCTTGCGGCCCAGGCCGAGCAGCTTGCCGCAACGGGAGGAGGCGAAGATACACCTTCAACGCTGGAGACAACGGCTCTGGTTCGGGAAGAGACGCTCCGCTCTGCGGTACGCATTTCTCGCGCGATTCTTGATGGCATGGTCCGAAAGAAGTGGGCAGTGCGCGAGGATCTCTCGGCTCCGCAGAGCGCCGCGCGAACGGTCAAGTTTGCCCTGCTAAAGTCTGCCGACGGCAAATTGAACGAAAACCAGCGGACGATTCTCGATACACTCGCAGCCGCCGGGGGCAGAGTTGCTGCCGACTCTCTGCGTGATCTCGGAGTGCCACGAAGCACCCTGGCTACGCTGGTCAAGCGAGGCTTGGTGGAGATCAGCGAAGAGCCAGCTGACTTTACCGTGTCTCGCAGCAAGCCGCGCTCTTCGCCATTCGACTTTGAGTTGAATGGAGCGCAGCGGGCGGCTCTCGGCCGGCTTCGCGAGAACATTGAAGCGCGCAGATTCTCCGGCATGCTGCTGCACGGAGTCACCGGTTCAGGGAAAACGGCGGTCTATCTCTCCGCCATGCGTCATGTGCTGAATGCAGGGCGCTCAGCGATTCTGTTGGTCCCCGAGATTGGCCTGACTCCCGCCGTCGCCGCCGATCTGCATCAGATCTTCGGTGACGAAGTCGCGATCCTGCATTCGGCTCTGTCCAACCGCGAGCGCGCCGAGCAGTGGCATCGCATCAAGCGCGGCGAGGCCCGCATGGTCGTCGGGACACGCTCTGCGGTTTTCGCTCCAGTCTCCGATCTTGCCCTCCTCATCGTCGACGAAGAGCACGATTCTTCTTACAAACAGGAGGAGACTCCGCGCTACCATGCCCGCGATGTTGCGGTCATGCGCGCGAAGATGGCGAATGCGGTGGTCGCGTTGGGCTCGGCTACTCCTTCGCTGGAGTCCTATTTCAACGCCAAGAAGAACAAATACGCCCTCATCGAATTGCCCGACCGTGTCGAGCAGCGCCCGTTGCCCGAGGTCGAACTGGTCGATATGCGCCTCGAATTCCAGGAGACCGGTCGCGAGCAAGTCATTTCTCGTAAACTCGCCCGCGAGATTCAAGACCGGCTCGAGCGCAGAGAGCAGGTCATGGTGTTGCTTAACCGCCGCGGATATTCCCCGGTCGTGCTCTGCCGGGCCTGCGGTAAAAAGCTGGAATGCCAGAACTGTGCCATCGCGCTCACGCACCACAAGCGCGAGCACAAAATGGTCTGCCACTACTGCGGGTTCATGGCGCCGGTCCCCAAGGTGTGCGTGCACTGCGGCAGCGAATATATTTACTTCCTGGGCACTGGGTCCGAAAAACTGGAAGAGCTTCTGCACGGCATGTTCCCCCAGGCGCGGATTGCACGTCTGGATCGCGACACGGTTCGCGGACATCAGGACTTTGAGCGCACACTCAACGCCTTGAATGAGGGCGAACTCGACTTGCTCGTCGGCACGCAGATGATCGCGAAGGGCCATGACATCCACGGCGTTACTCTGGTCGGCGTTGTCGGTGCCGACGTGGCTCTCGGCTTGCCTGACTTCCGTGCCGCCGAGCGCACGTTCCAACTGCTAACCCAGGTCGCTGGACGTGCCGGACGAGGCCAGGTCACGGGGAAAGTGATTCTGCAAACCTTTTTTCAGGATCACTACGCGGTGCAGTATGCCACTCGCCACGATTTTATTGGTTTCTACGAGAAGGAGTTGCAGTTTCGCACTTGGATGCACTATCCGCCGTACTCCTCCTTGGCGAACGTTCTCGTGCGCAGCGATCAACTGGACGAGGCGCTTCGCTGGTCGGGAACGATCGGGAAGTGGTTCGACTCCACGCGCCATGAGGGAGTGCGCGTCCTTGGACCGGCGGCCGCGCCGATCATGCGCCTGAAGCGAGATTATCGTTATCACTTCGTGCTCAAGTCCCCCAGCCGCGAGAAACTCAACAAAACACTCGCCGCGATGCTGGCCTACGCCACGCAGCAGAAGATTCTCCGAACGCAAATCATTGTGGACGTCGACGCACTCTGGTTGATGTAAAGGGGCGGCGAATGCCGCCGCCCACCTTGTCGTTAGCGACGAACAAACGCCATTCCGTGCGGGCTGCTCATTCCGGTCACAACGGGCGTAATCACGCCTGTGTCGAGATCAAGAGCGCCAACCGAATTGGGAGTTGCCGAGTAAGCGGCTCCGGGAGCGAAGAGGTTCCTCGAGATCGCATACACGATTCCTGAACCGTCCGCACCGGCATCGCGATCCGAGACCAGGATCACTCCGTGAGAGGAAGTAGCGAATACCGTGTCGTCAATCTGCGTGCTGGCTCCGCCAACCGTGAGCGCGAGATGGTAAACGCTTTGGTCCGCAGATCCCAGGTGGTGCACGATGATGAGTTCTCCGTCGGCCTGGCTGTCGAGCACTAAATCACCGAACGCATTGAAGATCATCGAATCCGGGTCCTGGAGATTGAGCCCCCCTGGCGTGTTGGTCGGAATGTCTGTAGCAGTCGCGTCGGCATTCAGCGCCTCGGTCACACTGATTGTGCTTGCACTGAAACTAGCCTTGACCACTGCTGCGGCGAGGTTGGGGTTGTTGGCAGGATTCGAAGCGCTAAAAAATACGTCGTCGCCGCGAAACGCAATGTCGTCATAGCCTCCACCGTGCGGGGTTGGCCCGAACGTGTAAACCGTCTGGGTTCCGCTCGGCGGATCGATGATCACCAAGTTCGGATTGGCATCCTCATTCTGCATGGCCCAGAGCTGCCCGGTCTTTGGATGGATGCGCAGTCCGTCGTTGTGCCCGACCACGGAGAACACGTTGACGATGTCTCCATTCATTGCGTATTCCACGATGGTGCTGCTCTTGCCGTCCGAGCCGGTCGTGGATACGCCATTTCCATAGCCGATGAAAACGCGATTGCCGAGAACGGCGATCGAGTCGGGTTTTGTATACGATCCCGCAACGCCAGTTGCGAACACTGAAACTGTGTACGGGGTAGATGCGGTGGCCTGCCCGAACGCGAGCAGTGAAGCTAGCAGGAACACGCAGAGTACGGTCAAACGCATTTTGAGATTTGCCTGCATCAATTGTCCTCCTGGAACTACGTGTGGGGCCTGGAGGCTGAGTGTAAGCCGAGAGGTCAGGTCGAAAGTTGAGCCAAGATTAAAAGATGGTGAAAATAACCTGAAAACGAGATGCTCGAGCGCAGTTCGTGTCTATCGTGCGCGCCAAGTACGAATTGCATCGGGAGTCGATGTATTCCGGAACGGCGCTGTCGTCAGGGTCAGTGCCAACATCGCCACGGCAAGTAAAGTCAGCCAAAATCTTCCGCGACTCATCCGTGGACGGTCCTCCACCTGGGGATGCCGCAAGCTGCTCAACTGCAGCAGCAGCGCCCACAGCCACCATCCCACCCATTTGTAGTAGGCGAGTGGCAGCAGAATCAGAATGGTCAGCCAGGAGATGACCCGGTGCGCGCGTGCTGAGACTGCAAACACAATATGGCCGCCGTCCAGTTGCCCGCCCGGCAGCAGGTTCAGAGCGGTCGCAAACATACCGACCCAGGCCGCAATCGCGATGGGATGCAGCAGCATCCGGTCAAGCGGCAGCGCCGCTCCTCCGCGGAGTACGCCGCCCCACGCCAGCAGTCGATGGGTCCACTCGAAGATCAGCGGAAACGACAGTTCGGAGTCCGCCGCAACCCCGAGCGGCAGCGGTTTGCTGAGGGGCAGCGAAATCATAAGCGCGGTGAATGCGATCACAAATCCGGCAATCGGCCCGGCGATCGCGATGTCAAACAACTGTTTGCGCGACCGGATCGGCGATCGAATCAGGATCACCGCCCCCATCGTGCCGATGGGCGTCGGCATGGGGATGAAGAACGGCAGCGTCGCATGGACTCGGTAGTAACGGCAGGTCAGGTAGTGGCCGAGTTCGTGAGCCAGAAAGAACAACATCACCGTAAACGAGAAGGGCACGCCGTCCCAGATCCGCTCGGGATTCGTTCGCATCCACTGCCAGGGGAAATAGTCCACGCTCTCATCGGCAAAGCTAAGGGCGGGCTGACCGTGCGCGAAGTTGTACTGCATGCGCGCCCCCATGATCAGCGTGGTGAAGCAGGTGGCGACCAGCAGCAGCGCGTGAAGCCAGTATCGTTTCCTCGGCGGCGGCCCCTCCGGCTCCGGCAGAAATTGCCGCGGTGGGCAAGGGAGCGTGGAATCAGCAATCGGGAAGGTCGGTTCCGACATACCTGAGATTCTTCGGGCCCTCTGTCTGACACTGCCGGGACCGTCCTCTGATGCTACTACGATCAGTGGAATCGCAGGGCGACCGCCAAGGCCGCTTGGCAATGGCACTTTCGCGCTATTACCAAAGGGGTATTCCGATAAGGCACCCCGGAATTTAGAATAGAGCGGATACGCAGGCGATGCCTTAGTCCTGCTCCGCCGAGGGTTTGGTTTTGGACTGAGCCCAGAGCATCGAGTCTTCACCGAGCATTCTTCCCCCTCGATTACCGTTTCCGTCATGACCCTGGCGCGTTCGATTCCCGACGTTGAGTTGTGCAAGGACCATTTACCGCGGACCAGTCCGGAGGCCCCGATCATGTGGTCGGAAATTCCGCGGCAGAACCTCTCCGCGTGGAATGAGATCCTGCTCACGACCGATACTTCGCTTTATCAATATCCCTTCTGGAACGAACCGCATCGACCGCTTCTCCTCTTTCCTCGCTACTTGGTTTGGGGCAATCAGGCTCGGCCTCTTGCGTTTGTCAGCGTGCTGACCGTCGGGTTCGGGCCATTCAAGGTAGGCCTGGTGTTCCGGGGTCCGATCTGCATTCACTCCAGTTGCGCACGCTGCCGGTTGGCAACGACCGAGCTGGTGGAATGGGCGCGCGAGCACGGATACATGTTCATCCGTTTCACGCATTCTGATTCGCAGGTGCTCCGGCAGCTCGCCGTCTCTGGACACGCGGAGGACTTCGACGCATTCCCGTACTTCCTGGACTATCCGGTGCTGTCGCCAGACTACGTCGTGGCGCAGCACGAAGATGAAGAACAGACGCTAGCCGGTTTTGACCGCGAAGTGCGCCGCAAGCTCCGTCGCGCCAGCGAAATGGGATATGAAATCCGAACCGACGACTCAGCGGACGCTCTGGCCGCCGCCTGGCATTTGTATCTGGATTGTGCGCGGCGCAAGCAGTTCCGCATCGAGCGGCCGCTCTCGGTCTACATGGAGACAATCCGCCAGGCTCGTCCGCATGGCTGTGTCGGCGTCTATTCCGCGTATCTGAATGGCAAACTGGTGGGAAGCAATCTGGTGTTTCGCGACGCCACCGCGGCCCATTCCCACATCGCAGCCTTTGATCCGGAGCATCGCCATGCTGCGGTCTTGCTCCACTGGCACGCGATGCGTGATATGTACCGGCGCGGCACGCGCTTCTACAATATGGGACCGGGTCCGGGAACGCTGGCGCAGTTCAAGCAGCAGTTCTGCGAACAGCCGGTTTCCTACCCGGCTGCTATGACGGTAGTGCTGAATGAGCCTCTGTTTAAGATTTGGCGGAAGACGATTTTCCCGGTAGCGAAGACCCTACGGCCAACGCTGCGCAAGATTGTTTCGCACTTGAAGCGGTAGGACTGCGATTGTATGAAAGGGTGCCGGGCGTTTAGTCGATCGACTGCAATTCTTTCCCCGGCTTGAAGCGAACGGCCCGTCCGGGCGGAATCGATACTTCGGCGCCCGTGCGAGGATTGCGGCCGATTCCGGTCTTCCGCGGACGCACGTTGAACACCCCAAATCCCCGCAGCTCGATGCGGTTGCCGCCGGCCAGCGCTTTCTTCATGCTTTCAAACACCGTTTCAACGGCCAGCTCAGCTTTGGTCTTGGTGATGCCAGTCTTGGCGACGACTTCGTTGATAATATCGAGCTTAATCACACGCGGCTCCCGGTTCCAGCGTCAAATTTGTTCTACAAGTTATTGATGCTATGGAAGATAAGTGCGATTGTCAACGGGAGCATCATTCCCGTAAACTGGCAAGCACCCAGCCGAATGACGATTGAATGATCGGGCGATCGGGCGATTCTCTCGGATGGCTCTCAAATCACTCAATTACGAAATCACTCAATGACTCAATTCCCAGGAGTTCCATGCTGAAGAGCGACCGCTGGATCCGCAAGATGGCCCTCGAGCACGACATGATTAACCCGTTCTCCGAGAAGCAAGTACGCGAGGGCGTGATTTCCTACGGCCTGTCGTCCTATGGCTACGACCTGCGCGTGGCCGACGAGTTCAAGATTTTCACCAACGTCAACTCCACCATCGTTGACCCCAAGCATTTTGACGAGAAGTCCTTCGTCACCGTGCAAACCGATATTTGCCTCGTCCCACCCAACTCGTTCGCCCTGGCGCGTTCGGTCGAGTACTTCAAGATTCCCCGCAGCATCCTCACGATCTGTGTCGGCAAAAGCACCTACGCCCGTTGTGGCATCATCGTGAACGTGACGCCGTTCGAGCCCGAGTGGGAGGGTTTTGTCACGCTGGAAATCTCAAACACCACGCCGCTGCCGGCGCGTATCTACGCGAACGAAGGCCTTTGCCAGATCCTGTTCTTCGAGTCGGATGAGATCTGCGAAACCAGTTACGCCGACCGCAAGGGCAAGTACCAGGCGCAGAAGGGAATCGTGCTGCCGAAACTGTAGTTTGATCGTGGAGCCCCAGAGGCCCTCGTCCGGGCAGCAGCCGAGAGGGCTGAGCGGGGAATCCAGTAAAAATGGGATGCCCCATGTCTCGCCGCATATGCGAGACATGGGAACTTCCACGACGCAATCGGCGCCTTGGATGTATGGCCGGGCGGCGGCTGTCCGGCTTTTCTTCGAAGCGGTTTTAGCTCACCCGCAGGTAAGTCGAATACGGTTGGTCGTCGATGGCCGTCCAGGGAAGCAACTTCATCGCTCCGCCTTGCGTATCCACCTGCCAACTCTGTGCGCTGGCCTTCTTCGCCGCTAACAACTGCTCTCGTGTCACAGTTGGTTGCGTTTCGCCGACCGCGAACAGCACCAGCGGGCCGTTCAGCAAAGCCACTGTATCTGCGTGCTGCGGATCAATGGCCTCCAACCGGGGTTTCATCGGAAGTACCAGCTCGATCCGATCCCCTGACTTCCACTCTCGCTGCAAGCGGGCGAACGTTCCTGCGACCGCCGTTTCTCGCTTCCCATTTACCGCCACCGACGCTCCCTCTGCCCAGGCAGGAATCCGCAGATGAATCGAAAACTCCAGCGGCTTCGAAGTTGTCACCTCGAACTCGACTTCCGGCTTGTAAGGATATTCGCTCCGCTGCGTTAGCTGAATCTGGGTGATCCCTTGTGTCCACTTCAACGTCGAGGGGACATACAGGTTCACGTAAACGCCCCGTTCCTCACGGAAGTAGCAGTTTAGGCGGTAATCGGCCACGACCTGCGGCAGCGTGCCCGAACAACAGGCCCAGTTTCCGTCGTGGTAACCCTTCCGCGCCTTGAAGTTGTAGTCCGAATAGTAGAAGTTGCGGCCATCCGGCTGCAGCGGCAAGGCACCCAGCACCGTGTTGTACATCACCCGCTCCAGGCTGTCGCCGTACCGCGGATCGCGCGTCACCCGCATCAGATAGCGCGTCAGCTTAAAGTGGGCGTACGAACCGCACGGAGTCTCGAAACTGCTATGGGTCTTGCTCAGGCTGTCGTACACATCGCTGCTGCCGGTGGCGCGCATCTGCTCATCCGGCCCCCAGCCACCTGTGGCGAAACTCTGTGCCTGCACGATGTCGAATCCGTTCTTGGCGGCTCGCAAATACTTCTCGTCTCCAACCGTCAGATATGTCTGCATCGCCGAGCACAGGCAATTGACGTGGCTGTAGGCGTGGCGACCCTTCAGATCGTTTTCCCCACGAGCCAGCCGGTCGTAAAACGGTTCGTTCAGGTATTGCACGCCGAGCGTCCGATACCTCTCGCCCGCGCCGCGATGGTACGCCAGAAGAAGATTTTCCGGGAGCGTGTACGACTCATCCCAATGGTACGTCTCATCTTTTTCGCGCCCGGGACGCCAGTTCTGGCCGTGCTCGGTCGCTTTGCCGGGCAAATGCGGCATCGCGGTCTTGGTGGTCTGCCCCAGGATCGCGAGGGCATCCGGATCGTTCGCATGCTGGTGCGCATCAATCAACCCGCAAACCAGCTTGTCGTAGGTATACGCTGGGAACCGGGTGTTTTCGTAGAAGTCCCCGGCAATCGTGTTGGCATACAGCCGATTCAGCCGCAGAATCTTGTCCCTTGTTTCCCGCGACCCGTGAATCGCGTAGTGACGGGACAGAGCGGAAATCCATTGCCCAAACGTGTGACCGGGAGCAAATCCACTCGTGAAGATGTTCTTGCTGTTGGGATCGTAGCAATACCAGCCGCCCAAGTCCGGGCCCGGCGCGGGCTGTCCCACCATGACGCGGAATGGCTTCAGCAGGGCGTCGTCGTCGATTCCCATCAGCACAGTGTGGGTCTGCCGCAATTGCTCTTCGTGTATCGGGCTATCCAGCGTGACGTCGCCGTAGCCAAACTCCGACAGGAATCTGGATTCCGAGGGCGGTCCGTCCCACAGGCCTCGCGCGAAGCCAAGGGCAGGGAGGGTGCTCGCCGCCGAAACCACGGTGGCAGACTGCAAGAATGTTCTGCGTGAGATGACACGACGAGAAGACATACCTCACCGCCTTTCGGTCAATGCGCCGACGACGGAGAATAGTCTACGCCCCCTGCACCGGCGAAATGCGGACCGGAGGAGCAGAGCGTCGGCGAGCCTAGTGCTGGCCTTCGCCCTCTTTGTACATGTACTTGATGGCCGGCTTGTAGATCATCAAGTTGGGATCGCCGTTGCTCCGGAGGACCTTGATGCAGGTCTTGTCGTACCACTCGATGACGCCGTGGATTTCTTCGCCGTCGCGCAGCACGATGACCATCGGAGTGTGCGACTGCATCTGCTTCTGATAGTAGAAATTCTCGGCGTTCGTCTGTTCCGGGGGAGCTGGCTTGCGCCCGCCACCGCCGCCACCGGTAATCGGACGATCCCCGTGATTGGCGCGATCGTTTCGATCGGTCCGGTCGTTACGCTCGTGCCGGTCACGACGCTCCTGAATCGGCGCCGCTGCAGGTGCATGATTGCCGTGATTCTCCGCCCGCGGCAGGGTTGGGCGGATCAGCTTACGGTTGGCGAAGTTCTCTTTCTCGGCGGATTCGCTCGCCCCTACGGAATCCATAATCTCTCTCATCGTGGCGCTTACCTCGTATACACGCGTTCGCACCGATCACACGCGGAGATTACCTCAGGAGTTCAAGATCAACGAAGGCGTGAAATTTTACCTAACGTACCACAGGAATCCTCCCATGACAACAACTCTCGTCACACATCGCGAAGGGCCTTGCGCCAAATCTTGCATCTATAGCGAATGATGGATCGTCATCATCCGGTATTCGACAGATCCGCACCTCGCCGTTCTTTTCCGCTCAGGGTCACAATCGCCACCAGGCTGGCCACAAGGATCACCGTCCATGCGAAAACCGGCGCGTAACTCCCGCCATAACGCCCTTCCGCCAACTTTGCCTGAATCACTGAATTTCGGGAAGACAGCAGATTGCCAAGTTGATAGGCGAATCCGGGAAGTGTCCCCCGAACCGAGGCTGGCGAAAGTTCGTTCAGATGTGCGGGAATCACGCCCCAGGCGCCCTGCACCATGAACTGCATCAGGAACCCGCCCACCATCAGCATCGGCAGCGAGCGGGAATACGCCCATAGCGGAATCACCGGAATTGCCAACAGGGCTGCGATTACGATCGCTCTCCTCCGGCCGATCCTCTCCGAAAACGCTCCAAACAGAATGCCGCCAAGCAGCGCGCCGAGGCTGTAAACCATGGCAATGTCGCTGGTGGTCTGCGGCCGAAGGTGCAAGTTCTTCTCCAGAAAGGTGGGATACAAATCCTGTGTCCCGTGACTGAAGGAATTGAAGGCAAACATCAACACGACCAGGAACAAAAAAATTCCCGCATGCGAGACGATGTCGCGGCCCAGCCGGCTTTCTTTTCGTTCGACTTTCCCCTGCAGCCATGCGGGCGATTCGTCGACTTTCGTCCGGATGTAGATGACCAGGAAGGCGGGCAGCGCCCCCACTACGAACATGCCTCGCCATCCGACGAGGGGAAACACCGTGCGGTAGGCCAACGCTGCGATCAGATAACCCACCACATAGCCCTCTTGCAGCAATCCGGAAAAAAATCCTCGGCCCTCGGCAGGCAGCGTTTCAAAGGTCAGCGCCGCGCCCACGCCCCATTCCCCGCCCATGGCAATCCCAAACAACGCGCGTGTGATGAGAAAAACCTTCAACGAAGGCGCAAAGGCGGACGCCAGCTCAAACACTGAGTAGGCGATAATGTCGACCATGAGCGTCGGCCGGCGGCCGAAGCGATCCGCCATGATCCCGAACAGGAACGCGCCCAGCGGACGCATGGCAAGCGTAAGGAAAATCGCCTCGGTAATCGCCGAAACCTTGGTTTGAAACTGGGTCGCCAATGCACTCACACAGAAAATAAGAATGAAAAAATCGAATGCATCCAGCGACCAGCCGAGAAAACACGCGATGAACGTATTCCGCTGAACTGGCGTCAGCCTTCGAAGGTGCCCAATGAATTCCATGCGGTCGGTCCCTGGCGACTCTGCGCGACTACCCTGCGGATGCTAGCATAAGCTTTCCATTGGGCAGTCCGATTCCTGGATTCATGCCTGATGGTCTACGCAATGTCTATGCCGGAACTCGACCTTCCCCAGCGCCAGGCCACGGACACGCTGATGCTCACCGGTTTCTGGTATCGAGCGTTGCCGGCCGATCGCGTCCATCGCCATCAGTTGTACAAAGGTATGTTGCTGGAGACGCCGCTGGTCATTGGCCGCGATCGCGCTGGACGCCCGTTCGCCTTGCGCGACGCCTGCCCGCATCGCGGCATGCCCCTCAACTGCGGAAAGTTCGATGGCGAGAACCTGGAGTGTCCCTATCACGGCTGGCAATTCGATGTGCACAACGGCCAATGCCAATCGATCCCGTCGCTGACCTCCGATCAATCCTTGAAGGTGGATCGCATCTACGCCGGCAGCTTTCCCTGCGAGGAGCAGGATCACTTCATCTGGGTGTACATCCCCGATCCGCCGCCGCCGGGCGCTGGTGTTACCAAACCCGCCGAGGCGCCGGATGACGCGCCGCAGATTCCGACGTTTAGCGAGAAATACAAGGTTGCTTACCTGCAGGCGGAAATGCCGGTGAGCATTGATCACGGAATCATCGGCCTGATGGACCCGGCGCACGGACCCTTTGTTCACCAGGCGTGGTGGTGGCGTACGCAGAAAAGTATCCACGAGAAGAAAAAGAATTTCGAGCCCATCCCCGGCGGCTTCCGCATGAGCGCGCACACGCCCAGTTCCAACTCGGCACCGTACAAACTGCTGCGGCTCTACGCCGATGCCGATTCCATCAACACCACGATCGACTTTGCTCTGCCCAATATCCGCACGGAGACGATCCGCGCAGGTAAATACTGGTTTTCGAGTCTTACAACCGTTACCCCCATTTCGCGCAACCAGTGCCGCATTGACGTAGTCGCTGCGTGGAATCTCTTCCGCTGGATCCCGTTTGTGCCCAACGTGCTGAAATTCGTATTCGGAAAATTCGTGGAGCAGGATCGCCGCACCATGGAACTTCAGGCAGAAGGCCTGAAGCATAATCCGCATCTGATGCTCATCGATGACGCAGACAAGCCGGCCAAGTGGTATTTCCAGTTGAAAGCGGCGCACTTGGAATCAAAACGCACGGGCGTGGAAATGAAGCACCCGATGAGTGGCCGGGTTACGTTGAAATGGAGGAGTTAACGCCCGACCTTTGCCAACGACGATCGACTGACGGCTAGTCATTCACCAGCCAGTCCATCGCCTCTTCCCGCGTCTTGAACACCGGGAACTCCCGCTGCGAAAAGCTTTTGATATTCTCCTGGAACACGTGCGGTACGCTCTCTGCTCCCACCCACGCCGACTTCTTCACAAACGGACGATCGCGCACCAGCACTTCCTTCATTTTCGTCACGACCTGCCGATCGATCTCCGCACCTGTGAAATCGCCGAGCGTCAGCATCGACCCCGGCGCGTGCCGCGACACGATAAATCGCACCTGTTCGAGCAGGAGCAAAATCTTCTTCGCGGCGCAGTGGCTGAAGTCAATCGAGAAGATGACTTGCCCCTTGTAGTGAATAAAACGCAGCCGGTCGTCGACCGTGCTCTCTGAAAGCACATCGTCCGAAGTCATCCCAGCAGCCCCTCCACTACCTTATAAGTTCCATCCAGCGCCGCATCCAGAGCCGATGCATCTTTGCCGCCGGCTTCGGCGAGGTCCGGACGCCCGCCGCCCTTGCCGCCAACTTTCTGAGCAACCGCGCCAACCACTTTTCCCGCCTGCACGCGAGATGTCAGATCTTTGGTTACGCCGACAATCAAAGCCACGTTGCCATCGGTCGCCGAACCTAGCACCACCACGCCCGAGCCGATCTTGTCGCGCAGTTGATCGACCAGCGTGCGCATCTGCCCGCGTTCCAGATTGTCCACGCGATGCGCCAGCACTTTCACGCCTTTCACTTCCTTGATCTTGTCGCCGATGTTGGCCGTGGAAGACGACGCCGACTTCATTCGCGCCTGGTCGAGCTCGCGCGTCAGCCGCTTGATCTCCGCGTCTTTTTTCTCGAGTTCGGCTTTCAGAGCGTCAGCAGGAGTCCACTCGCTTTCAGATTGATCGACGTCCGACGCGGGTGCCCCATCCTTTCGCGCTTTTTGCGAAAGGGTGGGAGAGACGAACGCCGACACTACATTTTCGAGCCGATGATCCCTGCGGAAATGCCGCAACGATCCCTCGCCTGTAATCGCCTCCACGCGCCTTACGCCGGATGAAACGCTGCCTTCCTTCAGGATCTTGATGAGCCCGATTTCGCCGGTCTGCGCCGTATGAGTTCCGCCGCAGAGTTCGGTCGAGAAATCTCCGATCTTGATCACGCGCACTTTGTCGCCATACTTTTCACCGAACAGCGCCATTGCGTGATATTCGTTGACCGCGACGTCGATCGGCACGTCGGCGATGGTCTCGACCTTGCGGTTGCGCAGGACTTCTTTGTTGATGATGTCCTCGATATCCTGCAACTCTTCATCTTCGACCGCAGTGAAGTGCGAGAAATCGAAACGCAGATGGCCCGGTGAGACGAGCGATCCCGCCTGCTTCACATGCTTGCCCAGCACCTCGCGCAGTCCAGCATGCAGAAGATGCGTGGCCGTGTGATTGCGCATGGTGGCTTCGCGCGTGTTGGTATTCACGACGGCATCGACTTTATCGCCGGCGCGGATCGCTTGCTTGGCAAATACCTGATGCGCACGCACACCCTGAATCGGGTAGTAGCAGCCTTTGACCTCGGCAACAACCGTGTTGTGATCGCCGGAGTAAAGCGATCCGCGATCGCCGACCTGTCCGCCGGATTCGGCATAAAAAGGAGTGTGATCAAGAATGATCTCGCCTTCATATCCAGCTTCGAGCTGCTTCACGCCCTGGCCGTTGTGAATGACGGCCAGCACCTCGCAGTTCTCCGACCGCGTCTGGCGATAGCCTTCAAACTCAGATTTCGGGAGTTGCTGGTACGCAGGGTTGGCAGTCTGCTTCGCGGCGCCCTTCCATGATGCGCGAGCGCGAGCCTTCTGCTCTTCCATTGCCTTGTCGAAGCCCACTCGATCGAAGTCGATGCCCCGATCGCGACAAGTATCTTCGATGAAATCAAGGGGTGCTCCAAAAGTGTCATACAACCTGAAGGCCATTTCGCCGGGATAGGATGCTTTCGCTGACCGGTTGCGCTCGTCCGGGGAGATCGACAAGTCTTGGCGAATGGCATCCTGTGTCGCTTCCCTCCGTTGTTCTCTAGTCAAGGTCAAAGGATCCGGCCGACGACCGTGTTCCACATCCTCTTTGGCCTTCCGCATTCCTGCATCTTTCTCGATTAACGTTAAGTCTTGCTCCAAGCGGGTGAGCACCAGGTCCATGGTGTGCGCGAATCGATCTTCTTCCGCTCGCACAGCTTTCGCTACTCGCTCTGCACCCTCACGCAATTCCGGGTAAGCATCGATCATCAAATCCCGCACCGCAAAAACCATCTGGTGCAAGAAAGGCTTCGTCTGTCCCAGTAACCGTCCATGAGTGATGGCTCGCCGGATGATTTTCCGCAGCACATACCCGCGTCCTTCGTTCGAAGGCAGCACACCATCCGAAATTAAAAACGTCGCCGCTCGGGAGTGATCTGCGATCACGCGCAGCGACGCCGCCGATTTCGTGTGTGACTCTTTATCCAGTTCCTTTTTCAAGGACGTGCCGGTCAGCTCCGCCGCGCGCTTGATCAGCGGCGTAAACAAATCCGTCTCATAGTTCGAAATCACCCCTTGCAACACCGACGTCACCCGCTCCAGCCCCATTCCGGTATCGATCGAAGGTTTCGGCAGCGGCGTCAGTTTGCCCGACGGGTCGCGGTCAAACTGCATGAACACCAGGTTCCAAATCTCCACATACCGCCCGCAGTCGCATCCGAAGGCGCAATCCGTATGCCCCTGGTCTGAAGCGGCCAAGCCCATGTCGTAGTGAATCTCGCTGCAGGGGCCGCAGGGGCCGGTGTCGCCCATCTGCCAAAAGTTGTCCTTCATCCCCATTTCGTATATGCGATCTTTAGGTACTCCTTGCGCTGCCCACAGGTCGTAGGCCTCGGCGTCGCGATCCACGCCGTTTTCCCCTTTGAAGATCGTGACGTACAACTTCTCTTTGGGAATCCCATACCACGCTGGCGAAGTGATCAGCTCCCATGCATAGGCGACGGCATCTTTCTTGAAATAGTCGCCGAACGAAAAATTCCCCAGCATCTCGAAGAACGTGTGATGGCGGTTGGTGAAGCCAACGTTCTCCAGATCGTTGTGCTTGCCGCCGGCGCGCACGCATTTCTGTGAAGTCGTAGCGCGCGAGTAGTCGCGCTTCTCCAGCCCAAGGAAGACGTCCTTGAACTGATTCATTCCGGCGTTGGTGAACAGCAGCGTGGGGTCATTCGCCGGCACCAGCGACGACGAATGCACCTCTTTGTGCCCCTTCTGCACAAAGAAGTCCAGGAATTTTCTGCGGATTTCAGATCCAGTCATGATTTCGGTGAGCACCCGATAAACAGCATGAATATTGATGAAGTCTCATTCTAAATGAAAGCTGTTTTCGATTGCTCGCTGGACTGGCAACCGCCTTCTATACAAAGGAATACCGCGCTCCCTCCCGAAGGAAGAAGCGCGGCTCTTTGTCGTGAACACGAACCAGCCGAAACGCTGCAACTAGTGCGGTCGTCCCGGCTGCCGAGACTGCAGGTCGCGCATCTGGTTCGAATGACGTTCCTGCATCTGTTGCGTCTGCTGCTGGTGGCGTTGCTCCATCTGTTGCTTTCGGTCTTCGCTGGCATTGTGCTTCTGCATTTGCTGGTGTTCCTTCTCCTGCTGCTGCTCCAGCTTTTGCCGTTCCTTCTGTTGCTGCCCGAAGAGTTTGTCCTGTTGCTTCTGGAGTCTCCGATCGTCCCGCGCGTTGCCGCTGTTGGGTGCAGTCGGATGTTCTATCGGCGGCAGTTCCTTGGCGTGGCCGTAGTTCGCGGTCCCCGCGCCGTCCTTGCCGTGATACTCTCCGCCAGCCTCACGCGCGGCTACTGCGTCGTGACCGAATTCGCCCGCGCGACCGGTGGCCGCGATCGACGGCTTGCCCTGGTTCACACTGGCTCGCAGCTCGCGATTGCCGCGTGCTTCCTGGATGTGGCGTTCCTGCTCTGCAACCGGCGCCATGTGGCGTTCATTCCCTGCGCGTTCCTCTTCTGCGGTTGCTCGTGCGTTAATGCCACCTGGCCCGCCATTAAAGCTGACGTGGTTCTCCACAACGGTTCGGTTGATGGTCTCGTTGTACACGTTGTGAATGTTGACGACGTTGATGTTCGTCACGGAACGGTTGTAGAAGAAGTGATCATGATCCCAACGCCCGCCGACGAATCCATTGCCGAAATATCCAAACCCATAGTTAATGCCGCCGTAGAATCCGACGCGCGGTCCCCACCAACCGGCGTGAAATAACCACACTCCACGCTCCCAGCCCCACCATGGCGGAGTCCACAGGAACGCGGTTTCCGGCGCCAATACCCAGGTACCGGGGACCCAGTAGTAATCAGCGTCATCGTCGTCCCACGCCCAGTAACCCGGCGTCCAGATGTAGCCGTCGCCCGGGCACACCGGCTGGACATACACGGGCAGTGCAGGCGGCGCAATGCGTACCGAAATCGCAATCTGGCCAAGCGATGCCGCGGACAACGACATCAGCGCCAGTACGAGAAACAGAATCTTTCTCAGGGGAGTCATGGTGTCTGTCCTTTCCGTGGAAAAAGTTCCTCAAGAACAAACACCCTCGCGAGCGACAAGTTGCGTGCCGGAAACAGAAACGAGGACCCAACACGCTATGTAAAACGTGCCAGATCCTCGTAAAAACTACCGCGGCCAACGTACGCGGGCGTTATGGTTGCGGTTTCGTATCGCTCGATGTGGCACTCGGCTTCGCATCTGCCGGCTTGTCACTCTTCTTCATCATGTGACCCATTTTGCTCGCGCCCTTCTTCATCGCGCCGCCAGTCTTCTCGGCTGCTTTCTCGGTGTCCTTGGCCGCGACCTTCGTCCCTTTTTCTGTGTCTTTCGCCGCCACCTTTGCGCCCTTCTCAGTATCTTTCGTGGCGACCTTGGCACCCTTCTCCGTGTCGGAAGCTGCCACTTTCGCTCCCTTTTCCGTGTCCTTGGCTGCGACCTTGGTGGCGTGGCCAGTCTTCTTGGCCGCGAGTTTCGTGTCTTTTTCCGTGGTCTTGGCCGCGTCCTTCATCGCGTTGCCGGCGCCGCCGGATTTGTCCGCGCTGCTTGAGTCCTGAGCATAAGCCGCGCCGGTTGTCATCAATGCCGCCAAAATTACCGCGAGTTTGCGATTCATAAATCCTCCTCGATTTTGCATCCGCTGTGTTCCGGAGTATGCCTCATGGCCCTCGATTCGATCAAATTGCTGGATCGCCACCAAGGGTCGCAGTGATCCCGCAACGATGATGAATTAGACGATGGTGCCGGCTGGATGGATGTCCGGGTCGAGAACCCTATGCGGTCTCGCTCTCCAGCGCGGTGAGCGTTTCGTCGTCCACATCCCACTTCTTGAGAATAATGAAAATCGTCTTTGTCCCGAATCCAGCGCGCGCCAGTTGGCGAAAAATGCGAGCCGCGTCCTTTTGATCCTTCGGTTTCTCAAGGCGTTTCCTGCGCAGAAAATCGCGAGCCTGTTTCTCCTCTCTCACGCCTTCAAACGCAACATCGACCGCCTTCTCGATCACATCGCCATGGACGCCTCGCGCCTTCAGTTCCGTGATGATCCGCATCCGCCCGAGTTTCTGATTGTCGCGGCGCAGCGAAGAATACGACGCGGCAAACTGCGAATCGTTCAGATATCCCTGATCTTTCAGCCGTCGGATCACCAATTCGATGAGCGTCTTCCCGTACTCCGATTCGGGTTCTTCAACTCGCGCGCGCATCAGCCGCTTCAGTTCCGCCACGGTGCGCATGCGCCGCGCCAGCGCTCCCACGGCGTATTCGTAGAGTTCGCTCTCGGAATACTGCCTTCGCTTGGGACGGGAAAACGCCATGCGCTAACGATAGCGCACCGGGCCCCGAGTTGCGAGTCCTGAGCTTTCGTCCTCGAATATTTGGGTTGGAAAATAAAGAAAGGGCGCGATCACTCGCGCCCTCTAGCTTTGCAACCTTGCCACTTTGAAACCTTGAAACCTCTTCTCTCTACCTTCCCCCGAACCCGGCGGACTGCATCGATTGCCGCGAGATATCCGAGGTCGACGCGATACCCTGCATACGCAGCTTGAAGTCGTCGGCGTTCGAAGCGTTCTCGAGAGCGGTTTCGTAGTTCACCAGTCCCGCCTGGAACAGATCCCACAGCGACTGGTCGAACGTCTGCATGCCGTATTGCGAGGTGCCGGCCGCAATGGCGTCGCGGATCGAGCGCGTCTTCTCCGGCACCAGCACGCACTCGCGGATGAACGCGGTATTGATCATTACTTCCACCGCGGGCACACGGCCTTCGGCATCGCAGCGACGAACCAGTCGCTGGCTGACGATCGCGCGCAGCACAGCTGCCAACTGCATGCGAATCTGCTTTTGCTCCGGCGGCGGGAAAATTGAAATCACACGGTTGATGGTTTCCACCGCGTCCAGCGTGTGCAGCGTGGAGAACACCATGTGGCCCGTTTCGGCGGCATGCAGCGCCGTCTGGATCGTTTCCAGGTCGCGCATTTCGCCCACCAGGATCACGTCCGGATCCTGACGAAGAGAAGCGCGTAGCGCCGCACCGAACGAAGGAGTATCTACTCCGATCTCGCGTTGATTGACGTACCCCTTCTTGTCGCGGTGCAGGAATTCGATCGGGTCCTCAATCGTAATGATGTGCTCGGCGCGCGAGGCGTTGACGCGATCCACCATCGCCGCGAGCGTCGTCGACTTACCGGAACCGGTGACACCCGTCACCAGCACCAGGCCGCGGGGCATGTCGCAGATCTGTTCCACCACCTTCGGCAGAAACAGTTCGTCCAGCGCGCGGATCTTTGTGGGAATAACGCGGAGCACCAGCCCGACGTTACCGCGTTGCTGAAAGATGTTCACACGGAAGCGTCCCAGGCCGGCCACGCCGTACGCCATGTCGATTTCCGTGGTCTCTTTGAACTTCTGCTTCTGGCGCGCCGACATCATGCTGAACGCCATGTTCAGCATATCTTCGGCGCTGATGCGCGGCTGGTCGGTCAGGGGGACCAATTCGCCGTCGATCCGCAGGTGCGGATAGTTGCCCACCTTCAAATGCAAGTCGCTGGCTCGCCGTTCCGTCGCGATCCGAAGCAGGTCATCAATATTCATGCGGGAGTTTCCCCTGGGCGCCTCTTCAACCGAGGCTCCGCGTTCAGGTTCTATCCCTCATGATCGCCCGAATCGTCACCTTCCCCAAGATGACCTAGGTAACAGTCTGTGCGGCGGTGCCTCCGGCTTGCCACTTGCGTGCGAGGCCTTCGATCTGCGCCAGCACCTTCTCAATGTCTTTCATGCGCTCGGTGATGCCGTAGGTGACGCGCGGCGGGATGGTCGTCTCATAGTGCCGGAATACGAATCCATTTTCCTCCAGCGTGCGCAACCGTTCCGTCAGCACCCGGGAGGAAATTCCGTCTACATTCTTTTTCAATACCCCAAACCGCAGGGGACCGTTGCTGCTGAGCGACCAGAGAATGTGCATCGTCCACGGGCGAGTCAGCAGTTCCAGCAGCCCTCCGATCGCGCAGGGCGACGGTTTTCGGGATTGCACGGCGCGTCTCATGGGAGTGTATGGATACTAAGTTACTCTATAGTCACTGCTTTGTAAAGCATTTGTAGTTCTTTAATGTAACCAATCTCAGGAGCGCGCCATCCATATGGCAAGCAACACATCCATCAGCACACATCCAAGGAGCCATCTTCATGACCACCGCAACCCCGCCGCAAACTGCCATCGCGCCCGTCGTTCTGCTCGGACGCATCCTGTTCGTGCTGATTTTTGTGATGGCGGGTTTCAACCATTTCTCCAGCCAGACCATCGCTTTCGCCGCATCGCAAGGCATCCCGTTCGCTTCGATTCTCGTGCCGGTTTCGGGCGTGATCGCGATTGCCGGAGGACTTTCGATTCTTCTTGGTTATCGAGCCCGGCTTGGCGGCTGGCTCATCGTCCTCTTTCTGGTCGGAGTGACGCCTTTACATAAATTCTGGGGCATCTCCGACCCCATGGCGCGCCAGATGCAGATGATTCACTTCATGAAGAATCTGAGCATGCTGGGCGGCGCGCTGCTGATTTCGCAATTCGGCGCCGGGCCCTGGAGTCTGGACGCGCGCCGGAAGGAATGCGCCCATCTCTGACGCAACAACAGCGGCACGTTCTGTTTCCTTCGTGACGCTGACTCCGCTTCACGAGTCGCCGAAGCTGCCGGTTCAGTCTTTGTGCCTCAGCTATAATGGCCTGTAACGCTGGTGGGGTTCGTGCCTCCGTCCTCTGCCCGGGGCCGACGGCTGCAAGTTAAGACCGCCTCGTTGCCCAAAACTCGCTCGGCTCAGATGCCGTAGAAGGAGCGCGCATGCCCATTCAAAAGACCGAAAAAATCTGGCACAACGGCAAACTCATCAAATGGGAGGATGCCAATATCCACGTCATGTCTCACGTGGTGCACTACGGGTCCTCCGTGTTTGAAGGGATTCGCTGCTACGAACTGCCCAGCGGCCCGGCTATTTTTCGTGCAGAAGAACATATTCAGCGCCTGATTGATTCGGCGAAGGTTTACCGCATGGACATCCCCTTCACCCGCGACGAACTCGTCAAGGGCATGCTCGAAACCGTTGGCCACAATGGCGCATGGCCCTGCTACGTGCGTCCGGTCGTGTTTCGTGGATACGGCGATGCCGGTGTCAACCCGCTGAGCAATCCGGTTGAGACCTACATCGTCAACTACCCGTGGGGAAAGTATCTGGCGCAGGAGGCCTGCGATGTGTGCGTGTCCTCGTGGACGCGCCTTGCGCCTAACACGCTGCCCACGATGGCCAAGGCGGGCGCGAACTATATGAACTCCCAGCTCATCAAGATGGAAGCGCTGGCCAACGGCTACGTGGAAGGCATCGCGCTCGATGTGAGTGGCTTCGTGAGCGAAGGGTCTGGTGAGAACGTGTTCCTGGTGCATCGCGGACGCCTGATCACTGCGCCGCTTGGCAACTCGGTGCTTCCCGGTATAACCCGCGATTCGGTTTTGCAGATTGCCCGCGACCTGAACATCCCGATCGTCGAGCAGATGATTCCCCGGGAAATGCTGTACCTTGCCGATGAGGCCTTCTTTACCGGCACGGCTGCCGAGGTTTCTCCCATCCGCTCGGTCGACAAGATCAAGGTCGGAAACGGCGAAATCGGACCGGTAACCCGCGCCTTGCAGAAGGAGTTCTACGCCATCGTGCACGGGGAGAAGGCGGATCGTTACCGCTGGCTGACGCCGGTTCCGGTGCGCGCCAAACAGCCGGTCGGCGTATAATTTGCAACGGTTCTGCCGGCAGGACCATCTATGCGAAGGGGCGCGGTCTGCGCCCCTTCTGACCGTTTCGGCCGAAAAACATAACAGTCTGTTAAAGGAGAGAACTATGTCCCAAGGCTTGACTCCGGATTTCATTCTCGGCTACCGCACCATGATGCTGGACGGCATCGCCCGCGAAGCAGAGACCACCAAAAAAGTCATTGCCGCCATTCCCGAGGCCGCCTCCAGCTATAAGCCGGACCAGCACGCCCGCAGCGCCAAGGAACTGGCGTGGCACATCGCCAATTCCGATATCCAGTTCCGCGACGGAATCGCCGATCTCAAGTTCAACATGGAAGCCCCTGAGCACAAACCGCAGACGATCGCCGAAATTGTTGCCTGGTACGACGAGAATATGAAGCGCGGACTGGCTCTGGTGTCGGCCATGACTCCGGAACAATTGGTCACGCCGGTCAACTTCTACGGTGTCTTCAATCTTCCCGCGGCGTTCTATCTGGGATTCCTGAACAACCACAGCATTCACCATCGCGGCGAACTGACGACCTATTTGCGCCCCATGGGATCGAAGGTGCCCTCGATCTACGGTGGCAGCTACGATGAGCCGTTCGTGCCGCCTGCAGAGAGTGCTGCATAGGGTTACTTCTTCTGACACTGAAAGCCGCCCGCGATCGGGGCGGCTTTTCTATTCTGCGAATCAGTGAATAAGGCTAGAACTCGAAATATCCCGAGTTCCGATCGGTCCGGTGCGGCCCGTCGGTTCCCGTCGCAGGCAGCAAACCCAGGACGCCGTTCAGGCTTTCCCATGCAGCCTGATTTAACGCGGGATCGGATCCCACCAGGTCGCGGATCATATCCCACGCAGCTACGTTGAGCGCACCTTCGGGTGGTGGTCCCATGGCGAGCGAAACCGAGCATTGTGGGCAAAATGAGATTCGGTGTGCCTGCGACTTCATGCGCGGCTTGATGCCTACGGTCTGCGCAAACATATAGAGCGCCACCGACTTATGCCCCGGCCCCAGTTCCCGGTTACAACGCAGACAATGTACGGTTTCCAAAGGTCGCTCCCGCCCACGATACTGGCGGGTCCCCCGTGCCAAGGGCAAGTGAGTAAGCAGATTCCTGGGCGAGGCGGGCTGAGAATCAACACCAATCAACCAGAATCAAGATGTGCTCTAGGCAGAGGCCGAACAAATCCTGCACTCTGAGGCGATGAGTTCTGCCGCAAGCGTTGCCCCGATGGCCCGGCCGAAGTCCGCCCGCAGATCCGCGCATTCGCGAGCCGCCAATCATGTGCGCCTATCGCACCTGCGCCGCCTTTGCGACTGCGAACAAGTCGCCGCCGTCTGCTATCGCATCCGCAAGGAACAACTCGAGTTCCTGCTGGTCCAGACGCGCCGCAGCCGCCGCTGGATCTTTCCCAAGGGAAATGCTGAGCCCGGTTTGACCCATGCTCAGGCCGCTGCGCTGGAAGCCTTCGAAGAAGCGGGTGTGCATGGACGCATGGAAGAAGCTGCATTCACAGACTATGTAAGCCGCCGCTCCGCCGACGATGACTCGTTCGCGCGGTCCTTGCAGTCGCGCCGGATCAACGTGCACCTGTGCGAAGTGACCCGGCTCTGTGCGCCCCAGGAAGCCAATCGCAACCGAACCTGGTTTTCTCAGAAAGAAGCCCGCGAGCGGCTGCGCGAGGATCGCGGCCGGGAAGAAGGAGCCGCGCTCGCCCGAGTTGTCGCCCGCGCCGTGGCGCGCATCAAGCAACTTCGAGGGTTTCCGGGAAAAGGCGCTTTCAGGCGTCACGATAAGTGGGCCACAAAAGACGATTCGCCCGGAACGCTGCTGCTCAATGCCGCAGGGAAAGATCCACTTCGTCACGTTCCATTCGAGGCCCCGCCGGTTTCCCGAGAACGAACCGAGCGGCCGCGCAGGTTGGACCCGCACCATCTGCCATCCGCAGTGCAGCGGCCGGTCCTGCAGGCCGAAATCCTGCCTTTCGACCCGAGCGAAAGAAAGCGCCCCAAGGCACTGCCGGCGGGTAAAGCCCGCGGATAGACCGTCGCTCAAAGAAAAAAGGCGCCGGGAGAATTTCCGGCGCCGATGAGACACGACTCGCGAGATGCGTTCTGGCGAGAAGGGTGAACTTTTGAAAATCCGAAATCGGGCTTAAGCTACTTGCTCTCCGCCACCCCTGGTGACGGCGCTCCAAAGTCGCGGCGATTGTTTACCGCCGTGCGGGCCGCCCGCGTCGACGGCTGATTCACGGCCGCCGCCCCGTAGCGCTCCAGCAGCATCGGAGCCATGGCATTCTCGGCTTCCTTCACGAAAATCATCTGATTCTCCGAGGCCATGTCGATGCGGACAAAGTCTCCCAGCTTCACCTGTCCAGTCGCGACCAGATTCGCCAGCGGGAATACAAGGTTGCGCTCAATCGCCCGCTTCAGGTGGCGCGCCCCGTAGCGCGGGTCGGTGCCTTCCTTCAGCAGATATTCCTTCACCGCTCCGGTGCAGTTGAACACGAACTGGTTCGTGCCTGCAGCCATCAGAACGCGCTGCTGAACCATGCCCAGTTCGATGTCCAGAATCTGCTTCAGGTTTTCGTCCCGCAGGGTCTTGAACACGACCGTCTTGTCGATGCGGTTCATGAACTCCGGCGTGAACTTGCGGCGTGCGGCTTCCACCGCGGTCCGGGAAATCTTGTCGTCGAACGACTGATCGACTTCAACCACCTTCGGCGCGAAGCCCAATCCGCCATCCACCAGGTCCGTCATTTCAGACGCACCCAGGTTCGAGGTCATGATGATGATGCACTGCGACAGATCGACGCGGCGGTTGTCGCCCAGCGTCAACGTCGCCTTATCCAGAATTCCGAGCAGCAACTGCCACAGCGAGTCAGACGCCTTCTCGATTTCGTCGAACAGCAGGATCGAGAGCTTCAGCTTCTCCGTGAACCACTGGTTCAGCGCTTCCTGCGTGAGCAGCGGATGCGTCTCGCGATGTCCTAAATATCCCGGAGGCGACCCGATCAGCTTGGCGATTTCATGGGAGTGCTGGAACTCAGCGCAGTCGATCTTGATGCAGGCCCGCGAGTCGCCAAACAGGGCCTCGGCCATCGCCTCGACCACTCGCGTCTTGCCGGAACCCGTCGGCCCGAGAAAAAGCAGGTTTCCCACCGGACGCCCCGGCGCATTCAGGCCGGCCAGGAACATCTGATAGATTTCGACGACCTTTTCGATCGCCTGGTCCTGGCCAACGATGCGGCGGCGCAGGGCCACTTCGAATTCTCCAGCGTCATTGCTGCGACGGTTCGGATCGAGTACGGTTGCGAGATTCGTTCTCATAAGCTCTTTGGCCCGGCCTCCCGGGATTTGTCCCTTTCTCTTGGCCTTTTGTCCGGCTCTTTTCCGTGGATTCCCGATCTTCGTGGGGTTCTCTTCCTGTCTTACCCCCACGTCCTGGAGGCGCTCCAATCTATCACCTTCCCCAAAAACTTGGTGCGCCTTTTCTACCGATGAGAATAAGCAAACCTCTGGCCACGAAGAACCAGACTTCAAGAGCCTTCCGAAACTACACATCCGGCTAGGGTTAGTGGCGTTTTGCGCGCGATCGGGCCAATCCTTGGACCGACCCGGCGGAGGATGAGAGAAAACCTTTGCACCATGGGAGGAAGGAAAAGTGGTATCGCGGAATGACAGGGCCCGTCGCCGAAGTTTCCAAAGATTATGATCCGTGCGGCGCAAGAGGGGCCGAAGATAGCTCGCAACATCGGTCGTACTCCACCCGTAACTAGGCACCGGACAACCCGCTAGCTAGTATCGAAATCAGCTAGTTTAGGGGAGGATTCACTTGCGCATTTCGTCCGTTCGCATCATCACCGGAGTTTCCTGTCTCCTGTTTGGAGCCGCCGCCTGGCGGCTGGGCCCCCACACCAAGTCCGATTTCGCCGTTCAAGCGCAGACTTTGCAGTCAGTCTCCTCCTCCTCAGCTCAGGGCCATTTGCAGCCAGTCGCCGCCATCGTGACGCGCGGAGACAGCGCGAGCAAGACAAGCCTGAAGACCGCGCCCGCCGAGCCGAAGCTGGTGGCCGCTCCCGGCACCGAAATCTATACGGCCAAGCGCGGCGAAGCGATTCCGACCATCGCGCACCGCTACCTGAGCCGCACCTCGTACCTGACGTACTCTGAGCTCTCCGAAGCCATTCGCGCGGCGAATCACAAGGGCGAGAATGCCAATATCTTGAAGGCCAACGAGCAGGTCATCATTCCTGGCATCCTGTCGGCTCCGATCGTCGAGCACACCGTTCCCGTGCCCAAGGATTTTGAAGTGCGCGCCATCTACCTGACCGGGTTCATGGCGGGCAGCGACCACGGCATTCGCGTCATCAAGCACTGGCGGGAAGTGGGCGGCAATGCCGTCGTGTTCGATATCAAAGATTCCGACGGTAGCGTCACCATTCCCTTCGAGCACCCGCTGCTCGGCCAGCACAACGTCTATCTTCACGACGTGCCGAAGTTCGTGCACTTCCTGCACCAGCAGAACATGCACGCCATCGCCCGCATCGCCATCTTCCGCGACGAGCGGCTGGTGGTGAACCATCCGGAACTGGCGGTGCAATCGCGCAAGAATCACACCGCCTGGCGCGAGAACGGCAAGCTGGTCTGGACCGATCCCTCGAATCCGAAAGTGCAGGACTACGACATCGCGCTGGCCAAGTACGTAGCCGGCCTTGGCGTGGATGAAGTTCAATTCGACTATGTGCGCTTCCCGGCCGAAGGCGACCAGCAGGACGCCCTGTTCGAGTTCCAGAAGAACCAGCCGCAGGAGACCGCACCGGCCGTCGAAGCTCCGAAAGCGGAACTGGAAGAACAACGGGTCGTCGAACCCGCAGCCGAGAAGCAGCCCGTCGCATCCAAAAAGAAGCCCGCCACGAAAGCCAAGGCTGCGCGTCAGGACGAAGCCAAGCCCAAGGGCCCGCAGCGCTCCGATGTTATCGCCGGCTTCCTGAAGAAGGCCTATGCCGAGTTGCATCCGACCGGCGTCCTGCTCTCACTTGACGTTTTCGGCGTGATGGCGTGGCAGAGGCAGGTCGACCTCTCACACACCGGCCAGGACATCGTGCAGATGGCGCATTACTGCGACGTTCTCAGCCCGATGATCTACCCCTCGCACTTCTTCGGCATGGACGGCTACGAGCACCCGGGCGATGAGCCCGCTCACTTCATCGGCTCGTCTATGGACCGTTTCGAACTCATCACCAAAGATTCGGGCGTGGTGATCCGGCCGTGGCTGCAGGCCTTCCACTGGCGCACCAAGACCTACTCCCCGGAATACATCAAGATTCAGGTCGAGACCGCTCGCGAAAAAGGCGGCGTCGGATTCTTGTTCTGGAACGCGGCCAACGACTACTCCAAGCCCTACGAAGCTATGCCGGAGATGAAACAGGCAAACTTCAAGGATCGGCAGAAAGACAATCCCCGCTTCTTCCGCGGAGACGAGTTGCCGGTCCAGGCGGTGCAGGCTTCTTTGACGCCGGCCAAATAGCCGACCAATTTCAGAAGCTTCAGCGACCGGCCTGCGATGAACAGGCCGGTCGTTTTGCTGAAGCCGGCTCCACAACCCTTCCAACCGGATTTATCATTGCCTCCATGAACACCCACTCACCCTATCTGCGCATCGTCGCCATGACCCTTGCTTTGTGTCTCGTCACGCCGAGCCTCCAGGCGCGGGTCGAGCCCACCCACGGGTTTGACATGTTCTCCCAGGACGAAGAAATCCAGCTGGGCAAGCAGAATGCCGCTCAGGTCATGCAGCAAATGCCCGTGCTGCCGGATTCCGATCCCGTCGTGCAATATGTCCAGCGGCTCGGTGGTCGCCTCACCCAACATGCCCCCGGATATCAGTGGCCCTACAACTTCCACGTAGTGAATGTGAAGGAGATCAACGCCTTCGCCCTGCCCGGAGGCCCAATCTTCGTGAACCTGGGCACCATTCAAGCTGCCGATAACGAAGCGCAACTCGCTGGCGTGATGGCGCACGAAATCTCGCACGTCGTCCAGCGCCACGGCACGCGAGCCGCCTCCAAGCAGATGGCGGCGCAGCTCCCGCTCGGAATTCTGGGCAGCCTGCTGGGGAACAGCACCCTGGCGAAAGCCACGGAGATGGGCATCTCGTTCGGCGTCGGCTCATTCTTTCTGAAGAACTCGCGGCAGTCGGAGTCGGAGGCCGACCTGCTCGGCACCGACGTTATGTATGACACCGGATACGAGCCCAAGCAGATGGCCGTCTTCTTCGAAAAACTCGAAAAGCAAATGGGCGCCAGCGCAAATTCCATGATCAATCAGTTCATGAGCGATCATCCCAATCCCGGCAACCGCGCCGAAGCCGTCAATCACGAAGTTCAGACCCTGATGGCGCGAACCTATCTTCCCGACAGCCCGGATTTTCGCAACGTAAAGACACGCGTTTCCGGCATGAAGCCCATGACCATGGAGCAGGTGGCGGCCATGCAGAAGCAAGCAGGCGCCGCCGGAAGCGTGACGGAAGGATCCGACATCAGCCCAAGCGCCAACATGAAGGTGTTCAGCCACAACGAATATCAAATTTCGTATCCCGAGAACTGGCAGGTCTTCGGTGATGCGAGTTCCAGCGTCACCATCGCGCCAAAAAGCGGTGTGTCGCAGAACGCAGTAGCCTACGGAGCCATCATCGCGAACTATCAGCCCGAAGAATCCGGCGAGAGCCTGGATAAGGCGACCCACGAACTGCTGGCCTCGTTGCGCCAGTCGAATCCGGATTTGAAAGAGATCGGTCACGACGAAGGCATTCGCGTGAATGGAATAGCAGGGCGGTCTGAGGATCTGATCGGAACCTCTCCCATCAAAGACGCGCAAGGCAAACCGCTTGCCGAGCGCGACTGGGCCGTCACCGTCGGACGAAAAGACGGAACCGTGCTCTACTTCGTTTTCGTTTCTCCGGACAAGGAGTTTGGCCGCTTGCGTCCAGCATTCGAAGCCATGTTGCGGACGCTGCAGTTGAAGTGAGTTCTCAAAACGCAGGCTTCCTTCGGTATTGCTTGATGGCTGCATAGGCCACGGACAGCGCCGCCAGACATCCCAGTCCGCTCCAGAGGTTCACGATCGGAGAGAGCCACGTCTGTACCAGCGCAATCGTGACTAGAACAAAGCCCAGCACCGACCCCCACTTGCCGAGTGGCGAGCGCAGCGGAAGTGCGGCCAATTCGTGCGCCGAGCGCGTGGACCGAAACCGGATATGCGCCAGCAGCGAAACCAGCCACGACATAATCATGCTCGTAAATGCCGCGCCCAGCAGGTAGCGGAACGCGTTCTGCGGCACCCACAAAACCAGCGCGAGAGCAAAGAAGATTCCAAACGAAGAGTGCAGAACTGCGTTACGCGGCGAGCCTTCCGCGTTGAGGCGGCCCAATGATTCGGGCGCCCATCCCGTTCGCGCCAGCGAGAAAATCATGCGCGAGCCGACATAAAGCGCCGCGTTGGCCCCGGACAAAGCGGCCGTGAGTACGACGAAATTCATGATTCCCGATGCGTGCGGAATATGCATGGTCCGGAACGTCGTGACGAACGGGCTTTCAGTGACTCCAGCATGATTCCAGGGCATCAGGCCGAGCAGCACGGCAATCGCACCCAGATACACCAACGTTAACGTCACGAAGGTCAACCAAACCGCGCGCGCCGTGTCTTTGGACGAACGCGACTCGCCGGTAGTGACCGCCACCATCTCCACGCCTCCGAAGCTATAGATGGCATAGGTCATCGCAATCAGCGGCGCCAGCAATCCCTTGGGAAAGAACCCGCCATGAGTCGAGTATTGCGGCGTGGCGCGGCCCGTTAACAGCAGCGAGGCTCCAATCACAATGAACACAAGGATGGTTCCCAGCTTGATCATGGAAAGCCAGAACTCGGCCCGTCCATAGGAACCGACACTGCGGAGATTGATGAAAAGCAGAACGGACGAGAAGATCACAATCCAAACGAACGCCTGCACTCCCGGAAACCAGTACGCCATGTACGTCGCCACAGCCACCATCTCCGCGCCGATGTTGAGCGAAATCCCCAGCCAATATCCGGCGCGCGCAATGAACCCGGCGAAGTCGTTCAGGTACAGCTCGCCATAGACGCCGAACGACCCCGCCGCCGGATGGGCGCTGGAGAGTTCTCCAAGAGCCATGGTTACCGTCCAGTTGATGAAGGCGGCGGCCAGAAAGCTCAAGATGGCCGCCGGTCCGGCGATCTCCATGGCCGCGCCCGACCCCAGCAGCAGGCCCGTGCCGATCGATCCACCCACGGCGACCATGGCCATCTGCCCGGCAGTCAACTGCTTGCGCAGTCCCTCTTCTTGGCTTTCGCCGGCCCTGCTCGGAGCCTTGGAAGTCATTGCTGCACAATAACAAAAAGGTGATGACCTTCGTAATCTCAGCCTGCCGTTACCGCGTTGCCCGAGGCCGGGGGCCCTCCTAGAATCGGGAGCAGGGATACTCCGCTTTCCCCTTCGCCGATGCCTGAGATCACAAAACGACTGGACCGGGCCGAGATGGCCAAGCGCGTGGAGCGTGCGGAGAAACTCCTGCAAAAGGGCAAGACGGCCGAAGCCCTCGAAGAATACCTGCAAGTTCTCAGAGACGATCAGGAAAACGATGTCGTCCGCCAGTTAGCCGCGGACTTGTGCCTGTCGCTCAGCCGCAACGCCGATGCAGTCCGGCTGCTCGGTGAGTTGTTCGAGCGGCAAGTCGTTGCCGGTGACGCAACTCGTGCCAGCATCACCTACAAGAAGCTCGCGCGGCACGGCAGTCCATCGTGGCAGCAGAAGTTCCGCTTCGGTCAGTTGCTCGAAGGCTCCAACAAGAAACTGGCCGTCGGTACGTACGAAGCGGCGCTCGGCGATCTCGTAAAGCTCGGCAAGAAGCAGGAAGTCGCGGAGATTCTGGGGCGCATCGTGGCGCTCGAACCGACGCAAGCCAATTTCCTGCGCGTGGCCGAGCTGGCCTCCGAGCAGGGAAACCATCAAGTCGCAGCCGCCGCCTTCCAGCGCGTCGCCCAACTCGTCGTGTCCGAAGGCGGAGATCCCGCCCAGTGGTACGAGCGTGCCTACCAGGAAGACTCTTCGGACCTGTCCATCGCCCTGGCTTACGGCAAGTCTCTCCTGACCCAGGGACAGGTCGGAGCCGCGATTTTCATCCTCGAGCCGCAGTTGAACTCCGACCGCG
The DNA here is from genome assembly GCA_037443605.1 of Terriglobales bacterium. Classification (GTDB taxonomy): domain Bacteria; phylum Acidobacteriota; class Terriglobia; order Terriglobales; family Acidobacteriaceae; genus Sulfotelmatobacter. The sequence continues at coordinate 20,949 of JBBIOA010000010.1, read as the reverse complement.
TGACTCCCGAATTGCGCGAGACCTACGCCGCCGCTCTGGTTGCCGCCGGTCGCTACTCGGAAGCCGAACCTCTCATCTGGCAGTTGTTTGAAGCCAATCCGACCCGCGTGCAACAAGTGATCGGGCTGATCGGCAACTTCCTCGATACCGAACAGGACGATGAATCCGTTGCCCTCGCCCGCAAGCTGGAACAGTTCCAGCGCCGCCGGGGAGAACGCCGGCAGTTTATCGCCATCATGGAAGACATCGTCGGCTCGCATCGGCCAGCGGCGCAAATGCTCGAGTTTCTCAGCGAGCTTTATAACGCCGCCAATCGCGAGAACGACTACTGCCAGACTCTGCTGAAACTGTTCGATCTGTACTGCAGCCAGGGGAATTTCGCCAAGGCTGCCGAATGTCTTGATCGCGCCGCCGAAGTCGATCCCTACGAGCCCGGTCACCTCAAGCGCCTGGACATGCTCAAGGGCAAGGTGGACGACGGCCGTTTCAAGGGCATCTCTTCGCGCTTTAACTCCGTCAGCAAGACGCCCGAAGAGCCCGTGCATGTGGAGAGCCCGACCCTCGGCGCTTCCACCCTGCAGGACCTGATGCTGCAGGCCGAAATCCTGGTGCAGTACGGCATGCGCAGCAAGGCCGTCGAGCGCCTGCAAAGAATTCAGGAACTCTTCCCCCGGGAGGAAGAACGCAACGAGGACCTGCAGCGCCTGTACCTTTCCGCTGGAGTTACGCCGCGATATGCCGGATCTGCGCCGTTGCCGCCGACAGCCGCATCGGCGCCCGCCGCACCGGTTGCGGCACCTGCCGCGCCCGCGCCTGATCCCGCCGCCGACGTCCGCACTTTTACTCGCGTCGCCGAAATTACCCGCAAGCTCTACCACCAGAGCACGGCGCCTGCGGTTCTGAACACCGCCGTCAAAGAAATCGGCGCACACTGGGAAACCAGCCGCTGTATCGCCGCCATGGGCAAGCCCGGTCAGTCGGCAACCGCGGTCGATGAATTCTGCGTGGAAGGATTGAAGAAGGCGAGTTCCGCTGCGATTTCCGAACTCGTTACCTGCCTGCATCAAGCCATCGACGGCCACGAACCGGTGACCTTCCAGGACGCGCCCAAAACAGTTGCCCTGCAGGCCGCCAGGAAGTCGGTGGCGGAACTTGGCGCTTCCTCGATTCTTGCCGTTCCCCTATGCGAAGGGGAAGAGATCGTCGGCATTCTCGTCCTCATCCACAGCCGCCCTCGCGCCTGGCAACAGTCAGACTTGGTCGTCCTCAAGACGCTGACTGAGCAGATGGTGATCGCGTTGAATAACGCGGGCCTCCGCCGCCTGGTCAAGAATCTTTCGGTGACCGACGAAAAATCCGGGCTTCTGAAGCGCGCATCCTACCTCGATCTGCTGATGGCGGAAAGCAAGCGCGCGGTGCAAAACGCCTCTGCGATTTCTGTTTTGCTTATGCAGTTTGGCAAGAGCAGTGCTCTGATGAAGGAATTCGGCGAAGCCGAAGTGCAGTCGGTAATGGAGCGCGTGGGTCAGATCTTTGCCGCGAACATCCGTTCCAATGACCTGGCCTTCCGCTACGACACCACCACCATCGCCATCCTGCTGGGCGAGACGGCGGAAAAAGAAGGCATGCTCGCCATCGAAAAACTCCGCAAAACGATCTCCGATGTGCATTTCCCGGCCAAAGATGGAGCAGCGCCAGGGCAACCCGCCCAGTTCTCCGCTGGCCTGGCCGAAGCTGTGATTCGAACGGAATACGATCCGGTCGACGTGGTCACCGAAGTGATTAACCGCGCCGAACACGCTCTCGCACAGTCGATTGCGCAGGGACCGGGCAAGGTTGTTGCTCTCGGCCCGGCCGCCCTCGCAGCTGGCGCGGTCGCCTAGTCCCACCGGTTTCGGATCTTCATTCTCTCCGCCTGCACCCTGACAATTGCCAAAGAGCATGAAGGACTTGATAAAAAAAGCCGGGGCTGTGCCCGGGCAGGGAAACCGCGCGGTTCTCAATTCACGAGAATCGACACCGGCTTGGACGGGATGCCGTTCGCCACGACCTGCAACGTGCAGGCTCCCGTCTCGATGTTCTCCGGAACGTCGAAGTTCGTCGAAACAATCGTCGCACCCGTTGCCACTCCCATCGAGCTGTGCCCATGCGTGCGCGCATAGAAGACGTGCTTCGATGAAGTATTGACGATCCGTACCAGAGGATAATTGGTCGCCGTCTCAAATTCATCGCCAAACGCCGCTGCCTGCGACAGCCCATTGAACTGCTTTCCCGACACCGTGTATGTCTGCCCGTGGGTTACGGTCGCAGGGACGCTCGTGATAATCGGCATCCACTTTGACTGATAGACTCCGGTTGGGTTGTAAACTCCTACTCCGGCGCCTTCCATCAGGCCCTGGCCGGTCGGCAGCATCAGAATTGGCTGCCAGCCGCTCAACGTCGGAATTAGCTTCGCTCCATCGAATTCATAGAGAGAACCCAGATCGCTCGAGACCAGGACATTCCCGTTGGGCAACAGCACCGCGCTTTGGTCGCCCGCACCATCCCCACTCGGAAAATCCGGTCCCTGCGTCCAGTGCGCCGCCGTGGTCTTCGTCGCTGGATGCCAAATTGCGGTGTGCCCCGTTGTACCTCCCCGCGGAATATCTCCGGCGACAAACACGGTCCCGTCCGGACGCAGGATCTGCGGCCCGATTTCTCCCGGCGGATAGTAGCAGCCCCCCGGATAGGAAATACATCCGACCACCGTCGTGGGAGAATGCAGATCCACAATCGTGCTACCCGCGGAGGAAAATTTTTGCGTCGTCGGATTGTAGTAATACGACTGCGGCGCAAGTTTCACATCCGCCGTCAGGATTCTCCCGCCCGGCAGCAGCGTCCAGCCATCCTCGGAGTTGAATGCCGCCTTGCCGGTGCTGCCCAGAACCGTCCAGGTCAGCGTTACGGGATCGAGTTCTGCTACCGCCTCGGTCAGTTTCTGCCCAACCAGGAATTTTCCGTTTGGCAAAACCGACGACGGCGAATCCCCAATGGTCGCCCAACCCGGCGGTGGCGGAAGCGGCGTCCACCTGTCCGCGACCGGATCGTAAATGGCCCCCAGGTTGGTCAATAGAAAGTTCCCGTTGTTGTATTCCCCGCCGGTGATTACCAGCCGCCCATCGGCCAGGACCGCCGATGCGAATGCATCCGGCGCATACCCGGTCGGCAGACTGGCCATCTGGTTCCAGGTGCCATTCACATAACTCCCATTGATGTCGGGCGTGAGCTTCCACCAGTCCGAGCCCAATCCGCCCTGTGCCAGGACCGTCCCGTCGGTCAGCAAGAATGCAATGCCCGCTCCATCGGGCGGTTGGTGAGCCAAAGATTTGATCGTTTGGCTCGCAAGGCCGCCGGCCAGTGCCAGCAGCAAACTGCATGTGAGAAATGCCTTCTTCAACATTCACAACCCTTTCTTTAACGCCTTGCTGATACCGCGAGTGTGCCATTCTAGGGCAAGCCCGATTTAGTGGACACTCACCAAAGTCCCTAACCGCCCGAATGTTACACTAGCCAGTTCGCGGGCCGGATCCGCTGCGCTCGGCCGCCCGTTTCTTTTATCCATATGCTGAAACCTGGGGACATCGCCATCGTCAGCGGCGTGCGCACGCCCTTCGGCCGCTACTGCGGCAAGCTGAAGGACTACACCGCGCAGGAATTGGGCGCCATCGCAGGCAAGGCTGCGATCGAACGCGCTGGAATCGATCCCAAGGAGTTCGACCACGTCGTTTTCGGCAACGCCCAGCAGACTTCCAACGACGCGCTCTACGGCGCTCGCCATGTCGGCCTGCGTGCTGGACTTCCCATTGAGACTCCGGCGCTCACGGTGAATCGGTTGTGTGGTTCGGGCATGCAGGCAATCGTATCGGCGGCGCAGATGATCCAGACCGACGAAGCCAAGATCGTTCTCGCCGGAGGCATGGAGGCCATGTCCCAGGCCCCCTTCGTCATCCGCGGCCGCGACGGTTTCACTTTGGCTCCCGGCGGCAAGCTGGAAGATTCGCTGATGGCGACCCTGTTTGACACCTACTGCGGTTCGCACATGGCGAACACCGCCGAACTCTACGGATCGCAGCAGGGAATCACCCGCGAAATGCAGGATGAATTTGCCTTGCGCTCGCAGCAGCGCGCCGAGGACGCGTACAAGTCCGGTCGCATTCAGGAAGAACTCGTTCCCGTTCCCCTGCGAAATTCGAAAGGCGAGCCAACCGGCGAGATGTTCACCGAGGATGACCATCGCCGTCCGCAAACCACGCTGGAAGGCTTGGCCAAGTTGAAGCCTGCCTTTGGTAAGAACGGCACTGTAACGGCCGGCAACGCCAGCGGCATTGTCGACGGCGCCGCCGCCGTCGTTGTCATGTCGCTGGAGAACGCAGCGAAGCGCGGCTTGAAGCCGCTCGGCCGCATCGTTGGCTGGGGAATTGCCGGAGTCGATCCAAAAGTCATGGGGCGCGGTCCGGTGCCGGCGTCGAAGCTGGCGTTGCAAAAGGCTGGCCTTTCGCTCGACTACATCGATTTGATCGAAGTGAACGAAGCCTTCGCCGCGCAGTACCTCGCCGTAGAGAAAGAGTTGGCTCTCGATCGCGAGAAGACAAACGTAAACGGCGGTGCCATCGCTCTGGGGCATCCGCTCGGCGCGACCGGAACCCGGCTGGTGATCACGCTGCTGCACGAACTCCATCGGCGAAAGAAGAAGTACGGCCTGGCCTCAGCGTGCATTGGCGGCGGCCAGGGCATCGCCATGGTCGTCGAGAGCATGAATTAAGCTCTTCTCGACCACGCACGCCGCCGCAATGCGGATCGACAGCGCCAACCCAGAGACCAGTGGCTTCGCGTAGATCGTAACCATGAATTGCCCACCATTCTTGCGACTGCCCTTATTCGCGTGCCTCTGTTTTGCCCTCAGCCAATTTCTGTACGCGCAGTCTCCCGTCGTCATTCAGGTGGATACCGGCCGCAGTCTGGGTCGGCTGGATCCCATCTGGAACTACTTTGGCTATGACGAGCCGAACTATACCTACGCCCCGCACGGGCAGGAACTCATCGCCGACCTCGCGGCGAGCAATGCCGCCACCGTGCAGATTCGTACCCATAACCTGCTCACCACCGGAGACGGGGTGGCCGCCCTGAAGTGGGGATCGACCAACGCCTACACGGAAGATGCGGCAGGGCACCCGGTCTACGATTGGACGATCGTCGACCGCATCCTCGATACCGATCTGAAGTCCGGGACCAAGCCGCTGGTCGAAATCGGCTTCATGCCTGAGGCGCTCTCGGCCCGCCCGCGGCCCTACCGCCATCACTTTCCCAACGGCGACATTTTCACCGGATGGACTTATCCGCCCAAGGACTACGACAAGTGGCGCGAACTCGTCTACCAGTGGGTCATGCACTGCATTGCTCGTTATGGCAAGGGCACCGTCGAAAGCTGGAATTGGGAAGTGTGGAACGAGCCCGACATTCCTTACTGGCGCGGCACTGCGGACGAATATGACAAGCTCTACGACTATGCAGTCGATGGCGTGCGGCGCGCGTTGCCGCAGGCCAAAGTCGGAGGGCCGGCGACCACCGGGCCCGGCACCCCCAAGGCAGCGGAATTTCTGCGGCAGTTCTTGCGGCACTGTGCCACCGGCACCAACTTTGCGACCGGGAAACCCGGTTCCCCGCTCGACTTCATCAGCTTCCACGCCAAAGGCGCTCCCGAGGTCAACGATAGGTTTGTGCGAATGGGACTCGCCCACGAGTTGCGCGATGTGGATGAAGGGTTGAAGATCATTTCCTCGTTTCCGCAGTTCGCGCACTTGCCCGTGATTCTGACCGAAGCGGATCCTGAAGGCTGTGCAGCCTGTTCGGCCAAAGATCATCCGCAGAACGCCTATCGCAACGGCACTCTGTACCCCACGTACACAGCGGTTGCGATTCGAGAAATGCTTGACCTGAACGAACGCTCGAAGACGAATCTGGCGGGAATTCTCACCTGGGCCTTCGAGTTTGAAGACCAGCCCTACTTCCTCGGATATCGAACGCTGGCGACGAATGGAATCGACAAGCCTGTCCTGAATCTGTTTCGCATGCTGGGATTGATGACCGGCCAGCGGGTTGACATGAAAAGTTCCGCGGCCGTGAGCTTGGATGAAATATTGAAGAGCGGCCTGCTAGGGAATGCGAATGTGGATGGGCTCGCCGCTCGCGGAGATCACGCCGTCACGGTGCTGGTGTGGAATTATCAGGATGACGAAGCATCCGCGGCCGAAATGCCAGTTCAGTTGAACGTGATGGGATTGCCGGCGACTGCGAACAAAATTCTGGTCCGGCACTACCGCATTGACCAGAACCATAGCAATTCCTATACAGTGTGGAAGGCGATGGGCTCTCCGCAATCGCCCAGCCCCGAACAGTACGCGGTGCTGAAGGCGGCAGGGCAGTTGCAAATGCTGGATTCGCCGCGCTGGGTGGAGAGCAAAGACGGACTTGTGCGTCTGGATTTTGCGCTGCCGGGCGAGAGCGTTTCGCTGGTGGAACTGAGTTGGTAGATTCACCACAAGTCAAAAGCAGTTAAGAGCCGTGTCTCTGTGTCTCTGTGCTTCTGTGCTGAAGTTGATTGTGATCCGCAAAGATCCGCGCGAAGGAATTTTCAAATGTCGATTCAAAAAGTTGGCGTACTCGGTTGTGGCCTGATGGGTTCCGGCATCGCGCAAGTCGCGGCGATGGCCGGATTCGACGTTACCGTGCTGGAAGTCGAGCAGATGTTTCTCGACAAGGGTTTTGCCGGGATCGAAAAGTCTCTGGCAAAATTCGCCGAGCGGCCGGTGGAAAAAGGCGGCATCACTGCCGGCCAGAAAGACGCCGCCCGCGCGCATCTGAAAGGCACAACCAACAAGCCCGACCTCGCCGATTGCGACATCATCATCGAAGCCATCATCGAAAATGTCGAAGAAAAAAAGAAGATGTACGCGTCGCTCGACAGCATCGTGAAGAAAGACGCAATCTTCGCCACCAACACATCGTCCATTTCCGTGACCGAACTGCTGACCGCCGTGAAGCGCCCCGAGCGCTTCATCGGCCTGCACTTCTTCAATCCCGTGCCCCTGATGAAACTAGTCGAAGTCGTCCGCACCATCGCCACCGCCGACGACGTGTACGAATCCGCCTACGCCTTCGCCAAAAAGCTGGGCAAGGTTCCGGTCCGAACAACGGACAAGACCGGATTCATCGTAAACCGGCTGCTGGTGCCGTATCTGCTCGATGCCATCCGCGCCTACGAGGAAGGTGTCGGTTCGATCGAGGATATCGACAACGCCATGAAACTGGGCTGCGGCTATCCCATGGGTCCCTTCACCCTGCTCGATTTCGTCGGCCTCGATACCACCTACTACATCACGCACGTCATGTACGACGAATTCAAGGAGCGCCGCTTCGCCTCCCCTCCGCTGCTGAAGCGACTTGTGATGGCAGGATGGTACGGGCGCAAATCAGGCAAAGGGTTCTATGATTACTCCGACCCAGAGAAACCGAAGGCGCAAAAATTGTAACTTCTTTGCCACGGATTCACGCGGATGAACGCAGATTCAAGGATGAGCAGAGTTTAGCGTTTGTAGATTTCGCTGCGATGTCCCACGCGAAGGACGAGTACGACGAAGCGACCATGTTCCAGTAAGCAAACCAGGCGGTAGTCGCCAACACGGTATCGCCAGTATTCCCCTAGCGGACCTTTGAGCGCCTCACCGATCTGGCGGGGATCGTCGAGCTTTTCGATTCGTTCGCGAAGGAATTTTACGATTCGGCGGGAGACGGCTATGTCCAGATCATCGAGTTGCTTCTGGGCAAGCCGCGAGATCTCAACCTTCCAGGCCATAACGCCGCATTACCTTCTCCAGCGGAATGGGCTTGCTGCGGCCGGAGCGAATCTCCGCCAGCGCTTTTTCGGCATAGTAGATGTCTTCCAAATCCTCCAAGTGTTGAAGGATGGCCTCGCGTGCATAGTAAGTCTTGGTGCGGCCGGTGCGCTTGGCAAGGCGGTCGAGCCGTTTCTCGATCTTTTCAGGAAGACGAATAGCGAGCATGGATTGGCTCCTGCTATACAATTATAGCATTGTATGTCCGTTGAACTTGGATAGCATACGAGGACTGTGATGGATGGAAAATGTCGCTTGTGCTTGGAACAAAGAGAGCTACAGCGGAGCCATCTTCTCCCGAAAGCTCTATATAGGCTAATCGGAAACGGGACTGACCCACTTCACCCTGAGAACCTGAAATCGCAAGTGATTGCCTGAACAAATTTATGAACTTCGAAAACATCCTTCTCGAAAAGAAAAACGCAATCGCCTATATCACGGTCAACCGGCCCAAGGTGCTCAACGCGCTGAACATGGCCACGATGGAGGAACTGCGCGCCGCCTTCACCGATGCGAATAACGATGCGGCCATCCGCGTCGTCATCTTCACCGGCTCGGGGGAGAAGGCCTTCATCGCCGGCGCCGATATCGGCGAACTCTCCAAGCACGACGCCGTCAGCGGCAAAGAGTACACGCATCGCGGGCAGTCGGTCCTCAATCTGATCGAGAACCTCGGCAAGCCCGTCATCGCCTGCATCAACGGGTATGCCCTCGGCGGCGGATGCGAGATCGCCATGGCCTGCACGATGCGTCTGGCCAGCGAAAACGCAAGGCTAGGCCAGCCAGAAGTGAAGCTCGGCATTATCCCGGGCTACGGCGGATCGCAGCGTCTCCCGCGCCTCGTCGGCAAGGGCCTTGCCATGCAACTGGTGCTCGCCGGCGAGCCAATCTCGGCCCAGGAAGCGCACCGCATCGGGTTGGTGAACGAAGTCACAGCGCCCGCCGACCTGATCCCCCGCGCGGAAGCGATTGCGGCAAAAATTATCGCCAACGCTCCGCTGGCCGTGCAGTACGCCATGGAAGCCGTCAACAAAGGCATGGAGATGACCCTTGCCGAAGGCCTGTATCTCGAAGCCACGCTCTTCGCCGTCTGTTGCGCGACCGAAGACAAGACCGAAGGCACGAAGGCCTTCCTGGAAAAGCGGGCGGCCCAGTTCCAAGGCAAGTGAGGCTGGTAGCTTTGTCATCCTGAGGCGCGTTCTTTGCGCCGAAGGAACTATGCAGTCTGCCGGGTCGGCGAAAGTGCATGAGTCCTTCGTTCGCCCGGCATGACAAAATGGCCAAGATGAGAGAATTCAACAGGGAGACACGGGTTACGAAGAAGATCAAACTGAAGATCGAATCTCCGCCCGAGCCCGCGATGGCGGCTCTGGAGGGCAAACTCGACGCCACCGGCAAACGCTTCGCCATCGTCGTCGCGCGCTTCAACGCGTTCATTACCGAGCGGCTTTTGCTGAGCGCTTGCGACGCCTTGCTCCGCACCGGCGCCCGCAAGCAAGATATCGCCGTCGTCCGCGTGCCGGGCGCGTTTGAAATTCCTGTCGCCGCGCGCACTCTTGCCCTCACCGGCAAATACCACGCGATCCTCTGCATCGGATGCCTGCTGCGTGGCGACACCGCGCACTACGACGTGATCGTCAACGAAGTTACCCGTGGCATCGGACAGTCAGCCCAGGAGACCGCTGTCCCGCATGCTTTTGGCGTGCTCACCTGCGACACGCTCGAGCAGGCCATCGATCGCGCTGGATTGAAGATGGGGAACAAAGGCTTCGAGGCCGCTCTGGCGGCGGTCGAGATGGCGTCGCTGAAGCCAGCGATCCGCCGTCAGCTGTCGGCCGTCAGCCGAACCCGCGCCCGCCAGGAAGAAAGAGGAAAGTCTCGTTCGCGCAGAAAGCAGCGCTAATCGTCTCCCTGGTCACCGAGTTCCGCGCGCACCCCTGATCCCGTTTCTTTCCTGTAAACTGATCTCAACCGCCGTCCCGCTTTTACTGAAAGCTGACGGCTGAAAGCTGACAGCAGACTTTGGGAACCCGCCGCAAATCCCGCGAACTCGTTTTGCAGATGCTTTTCCAACTCGACATGGGAAAGCAGGACGCTGACCATGTCCGGCGCACTTTTTGGGCCGAGCATGGCGCGGCCAGCGCCGAAGTCCGCGGATTCGCCAATGATTTATTTCGCGTGGCCGTGGAACGCGCTGCCGAGATTGATCCGTTGATCGAGCAGCACGCCGAGCACTGGCGCATGGACCGCATGGCCGCCGTCGACCGCAATCTCCTGCGCTGTGCGGTCGCGGAGTTACTGGCCTATCCCGACACTCCGAAGGCCGTGGTCATCAATGAGGCCCTCGAGATTGCCCGCAAGTTCTCCACTCCTGAGTCCGTGCACTTTGTAAATGGAGTGCTCGACAGCGTGGGCAAGCAACTCTCCAGCGGCCAGTCGAGCGTTTCCAGCGTCTAGACAGCCCGGCACAAAATTCCTCGTGCCGCGAATGTGGCCTACTTCTCCTACGGGCGGGCAGCGATAAAGTTCAGGACGCACGGCCCCGGACCAAGCGTAATCGTACAGAAGGGATTCGAATAGTTCGGCAGATTCGGGAAGGCGATTTGGAAGCTGTCGGTGCCGCCGAACGCGGTGCTGACCTCGTGCAACATCCCGTCCGTGGCCGCCACTAGGATCGTGGTGCCGTCGACACTCATATCCGCGGTCAGCGGAGTTGGATTGTTCGGGCCCTTCAACGGGATCCCATTCACTGCGCCAGTATAGAAGTTGTAGACCAAAATGTCGCTGTTGTTGGTGGCCACGATGTACAGCAGCGTGCCGTCGGGTGAAACAAAAAAATTCAACGGTTGCAGCGTGCCGACGCCCAGATTGATCGTGCGCGCCAATGATGCCGGGTGACTCACGTGCATCGGGCAAATCGCGGACGCATAGTTCGTCGGAGTGGCTGCGGCAATTCCCGTGATCTGCGCGGTAAACACCTCGAGGCCTCCATCGCTCTCCAGCGCGATGAAGTGAATCCCGTCCGGCAGGGCGCGAAACGCGACCGGAGCTGCCGCGAGCGCAATCTGTTGCGGGTTCACTGGAGGAGGAGTCGTGGATACCTGGTTATCGCACGTGTTGTACACCGTGAACGCCGGTCCTCCGCCCGCAATCGAGGGCGACACCACGTATGCGAATGCGCCATTCGTCGAGAAGGTAATCGCGTTTACCGACGTCCCCACCGCCAACGGAATCGTCTGCAAAGCCTGCAGCGTGGAATAAATGTACAGATTCGGATAGCCATTGGCGTCAAAGCCGAAGATGAAGGCCTTGAGTCCATCCGGCGAGAACGCCGCCGCTCCAGCGCCGGAGATATTCAGCGGAGTGATCGCAGGGGTCAATGCGTTCGCCGTGTTCACCACATACACCTGGTTCGGCTCATGTACCGTATCCGTGAAGATCGCCGAGGTGCCGTTGGCGGAGATCGCAAGAATCCGCCCGGTCACCGTCCCTAGCGCGGTGAACGGATTGGTCGAACTACCGAAATTATTAGGGTTCACCAACTGCGCACCAAAGTTGCTCCCCATGTAGGCCCGGTCGCCCGCCAGATCGAATAGGATGGAATTGGGTGCGTTCGGAGTCAGGTTCGCGTTTCCTACCACCGCCCGGGCGGAACTGAAACTGTAGATGCCAGTGCCGCAGGTATCCGGCGGATTGAGCGCGCACTCCAGGCTGGTCGCCAGTATGCCAAAGGAACCCGCACTACCGGTGCCGCTTCCCGTGACTATCCCAGAAATCGCGGTCGTCGCGTAGACCGGCTTCGGAATAAATGGCTGGCAACTCGTGATCTGCGGAAATATCGAACTCAATGCCTGCTGGCACGCCTGCAATGCCGCCGGAGTGGCGAAAGCTTTGGGAACCAGCGGATACTCCACGTTGCAGGTTGGAGGCGTGCAGGACGCGGTTACTGCTCCCGCTCCGACGGATGGCGTCGACAACGCGCACGACTGCGTGCAGCCGCTGCCTGCCGAAACGGATCCTGGTTGCGTTGCGGTCCAAGTCAACGGAATCCTGCTCAAAACCACCGCGTTGCCAGGATTCGGCAGGGAACTGTTGCCCAGAACGTCGGTGACCGTAGCGATCACGGTCTGGCTCGTGCCCTTCGCCGCCGCAAACGTCGTCTGCCCGGACCCTGCATGACCAATCTCCAGCGTGATGTTCTCGATCGGGCACGTCTCGAAGAAATCAAAAACCACGGGCACTTCGTTCGGCTGCTGGAATGTCGTGCTGGTCACGCCGCTGGCCGTCGCGAAAATCTGTGTGATCCCCGGATTGTTAGCCTTGGCGGTCGCCTGATTCGTGGGAAAGTTGTAGAAGATGTTGTTGATGGGCGAGAACCCGACCACGGTTGGATTGTTTGCCGACCACGTGAACGGCCCCACCGATTGCGTAATCTCGACTCCATGGCTGAACGCCCGGGCCTGCAAGCTCATGGTCTGGCCCTGCGGCAGGCACGGTTCCTGAATGTTCTGACCGTCGAGCAGGATGCCGGAAACATCAACTTCATCGATCACCGGGTGAACGAAAATCCAAGTCGGCGCGCTGGTGACTCCTTGATTGGTCGCCGTTACCGTAACTGCTCCCGAGGCCCCAGGATTGCACACCGTGTAGTTCGTACTCCAGACTCCGGCGCAGACCACACCATTCGGGGCGACGTTCACAATGGAAGTGTCGCTGGAGGCAAACGTGAACGTCCCGCCGATACTATTTCCGGCCGCATTCTGCGCGCTTGCCGTGAGCGAAAGCGTGTTGCCGAGTTGCAGCGATGATGCCCCCGACGGGCTCAGATTGACCCTGGCGACAAACGGAGAAGGCCCGGCCGGTCTGTGTCCGCCACAACTCGTGGCCCATAAAAGGAGTAGTCCTGCCAGGAGGAGCAGACCGATAAAACGCCACCTACGCATGCTATGTCTATTGTCCTTGCGCCGGCCCCGCGCCTTCGCTGGCGCAGGCCGAGCCTTGATTGAACTGGAAAACCTGTAGTGTAGAGGCTGGACGCAGAATCAGCAAGCGCAGCTCACTCCCACCCCTCCCTTTAAAGACCCGCTTACCGTCCATGGGATGCGAAATCAGCCTCCCCAGTTTGTATGGTGCCCTCCCAAAGCATGCAATCCGGCCGCCGCCAAAACATGCGCAATTATGCACTTGACAAACCCACTATTTTGCCCTTATTATCATGGGCATGGACAGCAAAGACCTGAATCTATTCGAGTTAGCCGCACACTTCAGCGATGAAGATAAGGCGCGGGAGTTCCTAGAGGCGCAACGCTGGCCCGATGGACCGATCTGCCCGCATTGCGGCGAACTGAATAACGCCTATCGGCTACAGCCGAAGCCTTCCACCAAGAATACCCATGTCCGCAAGGGTGTCTGGAAGTGTGCCGGATGCCGCGAGCAGTTCACGGTCACCGTGGGCACGATCTTTGCTGATTCCCATATTCCCCTAAGCAAGTGGTTGCTGGCGTTTCACCTGCTCTGCTCTTCCAAGAAGGGCATGAGTGCCCACCAGCTTCACCGGATGCTGAAGGTTACCTATCGGAGTGCATGGTTCATGGCTCATCGGATTCGCTACGCAATGAGTCAGGAACCGTTGTCATCGAAGCTCACGGGCACGATTGAAATTGATGAAACCTATGTTGGCGGAAAGCGCCGCCTGCCACAGTCCACGCAAGTCAAGCCGGGACAGCGAAGCAATGACCGGATTTCCCCGTTCGCTGGTAAGCAAGCGGTTGTTTCCGTTTTGCAGCGTGGTGGGCGTGTACAGTCTATGCACGTCCAGCGCGTGACGGCTGAGAACCTACGGCCCATCGTTGACCAGATGACCGCAGAGGACGCCCACATCATGACAGACAGTTCCACGGTCCTTGCTGGCGCACTGCTGGGCAAGCGTAAGCACGATCAGGTGAACCACAACGTGAAAGAGTACGTGCGGTACGAGGATGGTGTTTGCATCACGACGAACTCTATTGAGGGCTACTTTTCCATCCTCAAGCGTGGTATAAACGGCGTCTATCATCATGTTGGGAAGCAGCATCTTCACCGCTACCTGAGCGAGTTTGATTTCAGATACAACGCTCGGAAGGTGAACGATGGTGAGCGCACGTTGCAAGCGATCAAGGCGACTGGCGGAAAGCGGTTGATGCTGCGGGACTCAAAGTTGCCAAACTAGGAGAGAAGAAGTAAGGGCCCCTTCCCCCAAAACGTTACGGCCCGCCTGCCAGCGGGCCTTGCGTTGAAACTAGAATTTTGTGGGCTACTCCGGCCTCACCGTGTCTGATCTTAGCACGGAAGGCGGGGCTATGTTCGCACAAATCCTCTACGAACAAGATGAACCTACTATGCATCGGCTAGAGAGAGCACGGTATGTCGCGGACATCGACCCACGCGAGCTTGCGATCTACACGCCAGCCGATGCTGCCCGTTTTTTGGGAATCAAGGAATCCACTCTCAAGACGTGGATTTATGGGCGTACCTACCCAAAGGCCGATGGTAGTCAAGGGCGTTTTGCTCCCCTCATTAGTCCCGCCGACGCAGGAAACAGATTGCTCTCCTTCTTCAATCTGGCAGAAGCGCATGTACTCGCAGCGACACGCTACGAGCATGAAGTGAGCATAAAGGCAGTTAGACGGGCGATTGAAACGCTACAGGAAAAGTATCCCTCTGAGCACCCACTCATATCCCGCGACTTCTTCACAAACGGCGAGGATCTTTTCATTAAGACCGTCGATGAGAACGAGAATCTGTCTCGCCCTGGTCAACTAAACCTGAAGAAGATCATGGACAAGTTCCTTGCCCACATTGGACGGGACAAGAAGAAGATTGTAGATAGTGTGTTCCCGATCATAAAGGGCCTACCACACGATAAAGCCATTGGCATCATCCACGGGGTTGCGTCCGGTCAACCAGTTCTCACTGAAAGTAGAGTGCCCGTGTGGGTAATACATGGGCGACACTCCTCCGGCGAGAGAAAGGTATCTATCGCTAGAGATTTTGGTATTACCGTGGACAAAGTCCAGCGAGCGATTAACTACGTTGAAAAACGAGCAGCCTAAACTCGATTGCACGATCTTTCTGGATAGAACGCACGGGAAGTCGATGGCCACTATTTTGCGGCGCGTCGGCTTAGATGTGAAAACCATCTATCAGGTCTATCCGAAGAAGAAGCATGAGAGGATCAAAGACCCGCAATGGATTGCGAAGTGTGGAGAGAAAGGCTGGGTCGCCATAAGCGGGGACAAGCGCATTGAGAAGAACGTCGAGAACAAGCAAGCGGTAATTGACGCGAAGTGCAAACTGTTTCTTCTCACGGATACGAATAGTCGGCCCGAGGAGTGGGCATCCGCAGTGATTCTCGGACGCGAGAAGATGAGTAGTATTATTCGGAAGAACGAGGGACCATTCTTTGCTACCATCTCAAAGAGATCGGACTCTCACGTCACCAATGCACGATTTCCAGTACCACGCGAAGCAGCGCAGGAAAACGTCATCGTGAATGTTGCTGTTCCTGCGGAGATTCCGGCTCAAGCGGAAGTTACAGCGCCAGAACCCGACCGGGGGCTATTCGATGAGCGAGAAGAAAATAACGAACTCTAAGCCGATCCCGCACATTCCGCTTCCGTTCAAGGAAGTGATAGCGGACGTACTCAAGGTGAAACCGCCGAAGAACAACCAAAAGAAACATAACGACTAGAAATCGGCTATGGATTCAGCCAATCTTTATCGGGGCGGGTGATTAGCCGTGCCGAAAAGTACGCCTGATCCAAATCGAAGATTGTCTTGATCCTGTATCGACGATGTGCGTCTTCCCTCTCCACGAGGAACGCGGAGATCTCGCCGGCAGTTGCCGAATAAAATGGTAGCAATAGTTGCATCCGTTTTTCTTCGACATAATAGACCGGAATCGCCCACTTATAATTCCGCAGGATTTTCGGAACAAGGTTTTCAATAGCCCCACGCAAGTAGTTCCTGATCACTTCGTCTGATTGGCTCGGTAATCCAGCCCTGCCCTTGGCTCGTTCAAACAGATGATCGAATGCGTCCTTATCGAGTTCATATGAAGCGTCGAAAACAAAATCTTTGCTGTCCTTGGAGTACCATGCGATCTTGGGTGTGCGTGTTCCAAAGATGAACCGATATTGACGATCATTGGACGCATGACAACCCTTGTAAACCCAGTCCGGACGCGCAGTGGATGGGACCGGCGAACCCGGCCTTGGTTGATATTTTTGGAAAATTGCTAATAAGTCTGCCCCATAGGCATTTTGCAGTCCGGTATTGAAGCAGGTCCATGATTGATCTGCATTCAAAAAGAAATGTTCCCCTGGCTGTTCCTGTTCCAGAGTTACAAGTCTAATGAACGTGTAATTCAGGTAGTTCTTTAGTTTTGGCACTGCTGAATCGGGATGCTTCGCGCGAAACTTAGGCTGCTGAAACGTCCAAGAATCGTAGCCATCCATCGATTTTCTCGCGATCTCCTTGAATGGCTCGTCATAATCCTTCGGATCAGTAGGAGTATTACGCATGGGATAGAAGTGCGCGAAAATGGTTTGCAGTTTCTGCGCTCCATATTGCCGGAAAAGACTCTCGTATGCTTTCAAGTTTGCATTCTCCATTAAAGGGAAAAGCCCCCGATTTGATTCGGAGGCTCTTCGTCTACATCTATCTGTGTGCCCAGAGGGCTAAAAAGCGTCTTTGTGTTTTTCTTGCAAGGCCAGAAAGTCACGGCCCTATCTGTGTGTCTTACAGCTCTTCACCATGTAGGATGCAAAACAGCCTTCATCGACGCAAGAAAAAAACTGTCCCTAGGAAAACTCTTGTTTGTGTGTTGCCAACTATACGTGTCCCCGATACACAAGGTCCACGATCGTTAGATTCGCATGCAGGTTCGCCATTTGTCAACTGCCAAAAAGTACTAGCCCTGTCACGGCATCTCAGTATGAGAAATTGCCGTGGGTTTGTCAAAGGCATAATTCCGAAAACATGGGTTGACGATCCTGCTTGTGCTTGTTATATTCGTAAGGTTCCGCGAGTTCATCCAAGCTTGCTGTGCGCCCTGGGTTTTGCGGTTTTGTGCGTTGAGACCTGCGGCGGAGCTGTTGAATTTCGTTTCCGGGTGAAATTTGAGTTCCGGAAACTTTCCTCGCTGAAACGTGCCTGCGGCGCCTTCCGCCCGATGCGGTAAGGACATGCAGGGCAAGGCTGACGATACGGAGTGCCCCCGGAAAATTGGCCGGGCGCCACCGTCGGCAGCGATAGTTCTGACTGGGAATCCAGAATCTCTCGGGAGCAGGCTGTTATGTGCCTGCGCGGCGAGAAATAATGGCTGGCCTTTTCGGCTGACCATGCCCACGGATGCGCGAAAATCAGCGCCTTCTGGAACAAGATTGAGCCGGCCCGGCTTTCGAATGCGGTTGGGGCTGTGCTCCAAGCAGTTTTCAGGTTCAGGAGCGGCGAGACAAGTGCCTACTTTTAATCAGTTAGTGCGCGATGGACGGAAGCGGCCCCGTTACAAGACAGCCAGTCCGGCGTTGCAGGGATGTCCGCAAAAGCGCGGTGTTTGCACCCGTGTCTATACCCAGACGCCCAAGAAGCCCAACTCGGCTCTGCGCAAAGTGGCGCGCGTCCGTCTGACCAATGGCATTGAAGTGACCACCTACATCCCTGGCGTCGGCCACAACCTGCAGGAGCACTCGATTGTGCTGATTCGCGGCGGCCGCGTGAAGGATTTGCCGGGTGTGCGTTATCACGTGATTCGCGGAACCCTGGATGCCGTCGGCGTTGCCGGCCGCCAGCAGGGCCGCTCCAAGTACGGCGCCAAGCGCGCCAAGAAGGGCTGAGGACTAATCGATGCCTCGCAAAGGACATATCGCCAAGCGGACCGTCCCGGCCGATGCCGTGTATGGCTCGGACCTGGTGACGAAGTTTATTAATTCCATGATGTGGCAGGGCAAGCGCTCCACCGCCGAAGGCATTTTTTATTCGGCCCTGACGAAGGTGCAGGAAAAGGGCGGCGACGAAGGTATCAAGTTGTTCAAGAAGGCCGTCGAGAACGCCAAGCCTCTGCTCGAAGTCAAGACCCGCCGCGTCGGTGGCGCGAACTATCAGGTCCCGGTGGAAGTCAATGCCGATCGCCGTACCTCGCTGGCCATTCGCTGGATCATCAGCTATGCCCGCGGCCGCGGCGAAAAGGGCATGATCGACAAATTGTCCAACGAGTTGCTGGACGCCGCCAGTGGAAAAGGCGCCGCCATCAAGAAGAAAGAAGACGTGCACCGTATGGCCGAAGCCAACAAGGCCTTCGCGCATTATCGGTGGTAAGGGAATTGAGTGATTGCGTGATCGGGTCATTGGGTGATTGAGAAGATGAATCGGTTTTGACTTTCAATCGCCAAATCAGAAATCGCCCAATCGCTGAATTAGAACGGAAGTTAGAGCCCCAGAAAGAGTAGATAACAGTCGTGCCTAGAACAGTCCCATTAGAGCGTTGCAGAAACATCGGCATCATGGCCCACATCGATGCTGGTAAGACCACTACGACGGAGCGCATCCTGTTTTATACGGGCCGCACGCACCGCATCGGAGAGGTGCACGAAGGCACGGCCACCATGGACTGGATGGAGCAGGAGCAGGAGCGCGGCATCACCATTACGTCCGCCGCGACCACCTGCACCTGGCGCGACATTCGCATCAACATTATCGATACTCCCGGCCACGTCGACTTCACCGCCGAAGTCGAGCGTTCGCTGCGCGTGCTTGACGGCGCAGTCGCGGTATTTGACGCCGTTCACGGCGTGCAGCCGCAGTCGGAAAAGGTCTGGCGCCAGGCCGATAAGTACGGCGTGCCTAGAATTTGTTTCATCAACAAGATTGACAAGATGGGTGCTGATTTCGAGCACGCCGTCGATACCATCCGCAAGCGCCTCAGTGCCAAGCCCGTCGCCATTCAGATTCCCATCGGACAGGAAGCGAAGTTTGTCGGCGTCGTCGATCTGATCGCCATGAAGGCAATCATCTGGAAAGACGAGACCATGGGTGCGGAGTACGTGACGGAAGAAATTCCTGCCGAACTGAAGAAGAAAGCGGAAGCCTTCCATGCGCAGCTGGTGGAAACCGTCGCCGAAAATGACGACGACATGCTGCACAAGTTCCTGGAGGGCGAAGAGATCAGCGCCGACGAGCTGCGTGCGTCGCTGCGGAAATCCACGATCGCCCTCAAGCTGTTCCCGGTAGTCGTTGGAACGTCCTTCAAAAATAAAGGCGTCCAGCCCCTGCTCGATGCCGTCGTGGATTACCTGCCTTCGCCGCTGGATGTGGGCGAGACGCACGGGAAGAATCCGGATAACGGCGAGGAAGTCACTCGCAAGGCAGACGACAAAGAGCCGTTCTCGGCGCTGGCGTTCAAGATCATGGCCGACCCGTTCGTCGGGCAGCTGACGTTCATCCGTGTCTACTCCGGGCAGCTCAAGACGGGCGATTCCGTGCTGAATGTGCGCAGCGGAAAAACCGAGCGTATTGGGCGTTTGCTGAAAATGCACGCCAATAAGCGCGAGGAAATTACCGAGATTCTGGCGGGCGACATCTGCGCCGCCGTCGGCCTGAAAAATATCGGTACCGGGGACACGATCTGCAATGAGGATCACCCGATCGCATTGGAATCGATTGTGTTTGCCGCTCCGGTCATTTCGGTCGCGGTCGAACCCAAGACCAAGGCCGATCAGGAAAAGATGGGCATGGCGCTCGGACGCCTGGCCCAGGAAGATCCTACCTTCAAGGTTCATACCGATCCCGACAGTGGGCAGACCATCATCAGTGGCATGGGCGAGTTGCATCTGGAAATCATCGTCGACCGCATGATGCGCGAGTACAAAGTCGAAGCCAATGTCGGCAAGCCGCAGGTGGCCTATCGCGAGACCATCCGCAAGCACGCCGAAGCGGAAGGCAAGTACATCCGGCAGACCGGCGGCCGCGGCCAGTACGGTCACGCCAAGATTTATCTCGATCCTCAACCGCCGGGGACGGGATACGAGTTCGTCAACGACATCGTGGGCGGCTCGGTCCCCAAGGAATTCATCAAGCCGATCGACCAGGGCATTCAGGAAGCACTCGAAGGTGGCGTGCTGGCTGGTTATCCGATGGTCGATGTGAAAGCGACGCTGTTCGACGGTAGCTATCACGACGTCGATTCGAATGAAATGGCCTTCAAGATTGCCGGATCGATGGCGTTCAAAGAGGCGGCCCGCAGGGCCTCCCCAGTTCTTCTCGAACCGGTGATGGCCGTCGAAGTTGTGACTCCGGAAGATTACGCCGGAACCATTATGGGCGACCTGAGTTCGCGCCGCGGACGCATCGAAGGCATGGAGCATCGCGCGGGATCGCAGGTGATCAAGGCAATCGTTCCGCTGGCGGAAATGTTTGGCTACGCGACGCACATGCGTTCGTCCACCCAGGGCCGCGCGGAATACTCGATGCACTTTGCGCGCTATGAGGAGGCTCCGCGTTCCGTCGCGGAGGAAATCATCGCCAAGGTGCAGGGGACGACGAAGTGACTAGACTCCCCGCGGTTCGTGATTGATCGAAGATTTTGGATTGCGGATGGCCGGCGGGCTGAAGTTGAAGCGGCGTTTGCGGCGGATGGGCCCTGGGTAAGGCTGTTGCGTCAGGCTGACGGTTACGTCGTAAGCGAAGTATGGTGCGAGTCTCCCGAAGCATTGCAGTACCGGGTCAAAGATTTTTGGAGTTGGCATCGGAACTTTGAAATCTTTCGGGCTCGGTTTCATGCGGAGTTCGAGCAGTTTAAAGAGTGGCTTCGCTCCGAGAGGCTAGTAGAGAAAGAGCAGTTCCTCGGTGCGTATTACGAGAAGTCCGATGGCGGCGAAGAAGATTGGGTTTTGAGCTAGAAGCTAAGAGCTAGGAGCTAAGAGCTAGTATGGCGAAGGAAAAATTTGATCGGACAAAGCCGCACTGCAACGTCGGGACGATC
>JBBIOA010000009.1:0-172925 GCA_037443605.1 Terriglobales bacterium | reverse complement strand
GATACCGCACCCGAGCTGACCTCCATCGCCAGTGCGCCTCGTTCCCGCAGCCGCGCCAATAGTAGCTCCCGGCGGTGCACCATCTCCTGCGCAGCCGCCACCTTGTACATCTCGGATTCGCTTTGAGGAGTCTTCCCGGCCAGTTGCCCAAGATCGGGCTGCCCGATCACCACGAACAAAACCAGGTGCCGGGGCATCATCATCGAAGCCGCATCGATCACTTCGGGCGTCATGGCAGTTTCCGCGAGATCGGTCAGCCACACAATCAGGCTGCGCCGTTTCTGATCGGTCAGGAGCCGTCCTGCCATGCCAAGGTGATCGGCCTCTGAAGTCTCCTCGCGCACGATCGCCAGATGTTCGATGATCTGCCGCAAGTGAGCGCTGCCCTTCGCCGCGGGCAACTGGTGCCGGAGGTTGCGTCCGTAGGCGATCACGCCGACCCGATCTCCGGAATACAACGCGACCTGCGTCAGACTAAGGGCCGCATTTATTGCGTAGTCCAATTTGCTGAAGTTGCCGACCCGCGCCCTCATCAACCGCCCAGAATCGATTACGATCCACACCGTCTGGCTGCGCTCGATCTGGTAAATGCGAGTTACCAACTTGCCCCGCCGCGCCGCCGCGGTCCAGCAGATGTCGCGGTATTCGTCGCCGTCCTGATATTCCCGCAAACTCTCGAATTCCCGTCCGATGCCGCGAACCCGCGCATGCCGCTTCTCCATCGCGATCTGGCGGCTACGCAGCAGGTAAATGGAATGATGCTTCGCTTCTTCCAGGTTCGGGTAGATACGAATCGTCTGCGCCAGCGGTGCCCGCGCCCACCTCTCTGCAATCCGCAGCACGCTCTGGTAGCGGACATAGCAATCCCCTAGACTGGCGTCACCGCGCTGCGCGGGACGAATCTGATAGGCACCCGATCCAACGCTTCGCGCTCGCGCCTGCAACTCTCGCGTTGGCGGCTCTTCTGCAAGCTGAAGGGGAATCGTATCCGTAACCGTCGCGTAAATGCTCCGGCCCGAGCCGTTCAACAACGTCAGGCCCACGTTCGAAGCAACTGACAGAGCTGCCGCGGAACGCCATGATCGCGTGATCAGCAGTTGCTCGGGTCGCGGCAGTTGCGCAAGGTCGATCAGCCATGCCAACAGAACCAGCAAGTCCCAGGCCAGCATGCCGTAGACGAACCGCAGATCGAAAAACGCCGGCGCCAGCCAGCCGAGACCGACAAATAGAAGCATGAAGAAGCGGTCCCCAAACGCCACGGCAAAGCGCTTGTGCGATTGCGCCCGAGCTTCCATGGTCGTAGGGACGAGTTTGGTTGGATCGTTCAAAGCGATTATCCGGCGCGATCTCTACGCGGTTGCTACTTGGGAACTTCTACCGCACGCAGCACTTCGTCCAGAATCTGATCCGGCGTAATGCCTTCCAGATCCGCTTCCGGACGCAGCATGATGCGGTGCCGCAGCACCGGATGCACCGCCGCCTTCACGTCGTCCGGGATCACGTAATCGCGGCCATCCATCGCCGCATATGCTTTCGAAGCCGCCATCAGGCTGACCGCCGCCCTTGGACTCGCGCCCAGCGAGAGAGACGGCCAGTCGCGCGTCCGCCGGACGATCTGCACGATGTAGCCGAACAGAGCTTCCTGCACCGTGAGCGCCCGGACCTGGTGTTGTGCCTGCTCCAGGACTTCCTGGCTGATCGGGCGAAGGCTCATGCGCTCCAGATCCCGCGACTCAAATCCGTTCTGCACGTTCACCAGCAACTGCACTTCGTCCTTCGCCGCCGGATACGTCACCCGCAGTTTCAGCAGGAAGCGGTCCAGTTGCGCTTCCGGCAGCGGATACGTTCCCTCAAACTCGATGGGATTCTGCGTCGCAAAAACGGTGAAGTATTGCGACAGCGGATAGCCCTTGCCATCGATCGTTACCTGATGCTCTTCCATGCACTCCAGCAGCGCTGCCTGTGTCCGCGGAGGCATGCGGTTCACTTCATCCACCAGCAGCAGATCCGTGAACACGGGACCAGGATGCAGCTGAAACTGGCTGGTCGCCATGTTCAGAATGTTGGTGCCCACGATGTCGGCCGGCATCAGGTCCGACGTACACTGCACACGTTGAAATCCAAGGCTCAGTAGCCGGGAGAGTGCCTTCACCGTCAGCGTCTTCGCAATCCCCGGCACGCCCTCGATCAGTACGTGGCCCCGACAGAGCAGCGCGATCAGGCATTGGTTCTGCAACTCAGTCTGCCCCACCACGACCTTGCTCATCTCGTCGCGAACATGTTGCACCAAATCCTGCACAGCGCTCATCCAACTTTCTCCTTCCGGCCGGTGAATAGCCGCATGCGAGCCGCAAACTCATCCAACTCCTGCACCAGATGCAGCGCTTCCGGCCCCTGCAGATATGGATCATTCTTGGCCGATTCGCAGCGCCGCATCACGGCGGAAAAGCGTTCGTCGCGCAGTGCGAACCGATCCTCAACCGCCCTCCGCAACTCCTCGAGCGGCGTGTTGCTTGCCAGCCCCAACCGCTTGGTCAGCCAATAGCGAAATCGTTGATAGCAGATATCCACCGCAACCGAAGCCGTGTCTGCATGCTCGTAGAGTCCGCCAAGCGTCTCCACAAACTCGAGCGGTGACAGGCGAACCACCGCTGCGGGCGCGCTGATCGGCCCGCTGCGCCGCGAGAACGTCGCCAGCACCGCAAGAGCGAGCAACGCCAACTGCAGCGCCAGCCACTTCACCGGCGAATTTCCCATCGCGGACCCCAGCGTCTCCCGATATCCATGAATGTACTCATCCCACAGAATCCGCCCCTTTGTCTCTCGCGCACACGCCAGCAGGAACTCCATATTCCCCGGCTCTTTCAATCCTGAGTTCGTCAGAGGCATGGCCGAGGCCCACCAGAGAACTTCCCCTCGCCCGTAAGGATACTTCACGACTAGAGTTTGATCGCCGTCCGCGTAAAGCGGATACGCGGGGGTTAGGGACTCCCAGCGTGCGTCGGGCGCGATGGTGATTTCTGGAGCCGCTCGGGTAATCTGCGACGGTGAAACCGCTTTCGCTCGCGTGACTCCCCCCAGCGCAATCGGCAGCGAGTTGCTCTCTGGAAGATAGGTACCAGCGAAATTGCCGGTCGCGATCACGCGTCCGCCCGCGGACACAAACTTCTTCAGGCGGTCTTTATCCTCGCGAGTGGGAGCCTGAGCAGGGTTGGCCAGAATCAGCGTATCGCCCGTACCGTGAGGAAGCTCCTTCAGCGGTTTTTCCCACCGCGCCACTTGGAATCCCGCATCCGCCAGCAGCATGTATGCCGCTTTGGCGCCGCCCGACGCCGTCGAATACGTGCTGGGAATCTCTTCCTTCGTTCCGTTGCCGCTGAAGAACGCCGCCGCCACAATCAACGCCACGAACAAGACGCCGCCCCCGAGCATCAAGCGCCGATCCTTCTGATCCATCTTCAGCGGCATCCGAGCTTCTCCAAGTCTGCCAGGGTCTGCGAGAAAGTCGCCTCATTGGCATCGCGCTTGGCGTACCACGTGAGCTCGAATGTTCGCGTCAGGGCCGTAAGCGTGTCACGATGTTCGCTCAGGCTGGACAGCAGCCTCAGGTATTCGCGCGGCGTGCGGGCGCGATCCGGTTTCCATGCGCCGCGGCTCTCCAGAAAGGAGATTCCGGCCCAGTAGGCCAGATGAATCGCGTCCCGCCACGCGTTCCTGGAGGCGGCTTCTCGCGCCTCTCGCAGCCAGAGTGCCCATTCCTTCGCTGATACCGGCAGATCGGCGGGCACCACCTGTTCGAAACGATCCCTCGCCCAAATGCTCCGGTAGGCAAAATATGCCAATGCCAGCACCGCCAGCGCCACCAGTGCATAAACGAAGTACTTACTCAGCACAGGAATTGCCGTTGCACGAATGACCCGCCCAAGAATATGGAAAATGAATCGGAGGATGCGTTGCCGGAGCTGATCCCACCAGGTTGGCCCATGCACATCGCTGAACTCAGACCGCGCCAGAATTGCGTCCAGGTCAGCACGGCTGGACGACACATCGACGGGAGGCTTCTCGAACCCGTCCAATTCCCTCCGCAGGCTCTCGATTCGATTCAGGATCGCCGCCGCATGGTCGGCGCTCTTTTCCTTCTCGTAGCGCCGGATGTCGCGCTGCAGGCCTTCCGACGATATGTTGAAATCGCCCTGATCGGTGTGTACTTGCCAGTCCTGGCGCAACTTCTGGAGCACTTCTGGGGTAGGTTTTCCCGAGCTGTCAAGCTGACGGGCGGCAGAAGCGAACTGATCCAATCGGGCCCGGTAATCTGCAGGGATGCTCGCCCCGGCACCGGCATCCGCCCAGCAAAAGACCGACGCCAGGACCACGCCAACCAGCATGCAAACGCGCCACTCTCTCATGCGCCCGCTTGCGCGGAAGCGGGCGCCGCTCCCGCATCCAGAGTGGCCATCATCAGTTGAATGTCAAAGGCTTCTTTGCGCACCCGCTCGTCGTAATAGACCAGCGAGAAGGCAATCGTGCCGACAGCTCCTACAAGGGACTGAGCGATAAAGGCCGCAACCAGTAATCCGATTTGCCATGCCAGCACGGCGTTCCTCATGCCCGCTCTGGCGCTCATATAAATTGCGACAAGAATCGGCGCCTGGAAAAGCATTCTCACCCCGAAGGATAAAACCACAACCAGTAAGCCAACGATAAAGATGCGGCCCCAGTCACCCTTCGTCAGGTCCACGCTCCTCGACATTGCCGCCAGTGCACCTTTGTTCTCCAGGACCTTCGCTGGGATAGCGAGGCACCACATGATCGCCAGCAAAACTCCGGGGACGAGGAAGGCAACGGCACCCACTCCCACAGCCAATCCCACCAGGACCGAGATGCCGATCACGCCAAGCAGGTGACCTTTCACTCTTCCAAAAGAATCGGTGATCGTCGCCGGACGGTTCAAGTGAATTTCGGACACCGCAACCACGGTCGCTGCCTGGGACGCAGAGGCCATGACCAGGCCAACGAACGATACGCCGACAAACCAAAGCAAGGTCGACAGAACATGGGGGACCCGCGCGTACGACCGTTCGCTCGAAAGCTGGAGCAGTTGAACTCCGAGTACAACCAAGTGCGGCAGCGCAAAGATACCTACGAACAGCCAAAACTGGCTGCGATACAACGAAAATGTCCGGTCCAGCAATTCGCCGGTACTCAGGGGCCTGAGCGCTACGGTCATGAACTCCTCCGGAAGACCCTGAACAACTTAGCCCGGCATGGTAGCACAACGTTAACGCGAGAGTTGGCCGAAAACACCGCCGCATCCGGTGTGATATCGCGCATTGCAATGGCCTGTTACTTGTGAGTGGATTTCGCTGGATCGCCTGCTTGTGCAGTCAAGGCGAATGCTCGCGAGTGGAACTCCATCACCTCGGCAAAGTGCGACAGGAAGTAACTCAAACTGTGGTCACCGGGATAAGAATGATACTCATGTTTTACGACAGCCTTTTGTAACTCGTCGTGCAGGTTCGCGGCACCTTTCTCGAATCCATAGTTGTCGTCCTGTCCGCAATTGAAATAGGTAGAAAGGCCCTTCAGGCTCACGGCATTCTTCTGCGCCAGCAGGAAGACGCTGTTGGCATTCCAGTGCGCGACGTTGATGGGCTTGCCAAATACGGGATCGAGGACCTCCGTCAAGGACAGTCCCACTTTCGACGCACCATTCAACTGCTGCGGAGACTCCACAATCAACGCCGCGCTCTGTGCGCTTACAGCCGAGAACAAGTCCGGACGGGCAAACGCAAATCGCAGCGCCCCGTAGCCTCCCATCGAGATGCCGCTGATCGCCCGACCCAAGCGTCCGGGACGAATGCTGTATGCATGTTCGATGCGGGGCATGAATTCCTGCAAAAAGAAATCGGAGAAGCGCACCGTCCCGTCGAAGGAATTGACGTAGAAACTCCGGCGTCCGTCGGGCGCAACAATTAGAAAGTCGCCAATCTTCTGCTGCCGCCGCAGATCGTCCAGCAAAGTCCAGCCTCCGCCGTTGAACAGCGTCTGTTCGTTATCTCCGAGGCCATGCAGGAAATATAGGACCGGATATTGCCGCGGCGGACGCTGTTTCGCACCCTCGTCGTATCCCGCGGGCAGGTAGACGCAATACCGCTCAACGCGATTCAGGATTCGGCTATTGAAGGCGCTGCAATCGATGCGGCTCTGCGCCGACGCGAGCACCGCCGGGAGAACGAGAAGCGGCAGGAAAGAGACAAGCCGGAGTCGCAGACGCATGCAGTCACTTACTCGTAGCGCAAAGCTTGTACAGGATCCAGTTTCGCCGCCCGGCCAGCTGGATAAAGACCAGAAATCAGACTCACCAAGGCAGAAAATACAATCGCCAGCGCGACCAGCCACCACGGCACCGCCCAAAAATGCTCTGGCGGTAGGGACTGGCGCTTGAGGTAAATGTTGGTTCCCAGGTTGATCACCTGCCCGATGGCCCAGCCCAGAGCCACACCGACGACGCCGCCGAGAATCCCCATAGCCCCGGCCTCTGCAAAGAAGAGGCTCTGCACGTCGCCGTCGCTCGCGCCGATGGCCTTCATGATCCCGATCTCGCGCCGCCGCTCCAGAATCGCCATGACCAAGGTGTTGACGATTCCGATTGAGGCGACCATCAGCGCGAGGCTACCGAAAATTCCCAGAAATGCATAAAGCACGGCAAAGAACTGCCGCAGCCCCCGGCTCGCATCGAGAATCGAGAACGTCGTGAATCCCATCTTCTTGATCGCGTCTTCGACGATCTGGATCTGCGCCGGATTCTTCACTCGCACGCTGATCGAGGAATACACCGGCTGATCACTACTACGCGACGTCTCCTGCAGGTCGGCTGGCTGCATCACGTGCAACCCTTCCGCCAGTTTCAATGGCAGAAACACCTTGGCGCGCATCGGTCCGCGCATGCTTTCCGGATCAAGATCCGATATGCCCACAATCGTTAAGGCCTGTTCTCGAGAAACCACGGAATAAGCTGCGCCCGCCAGCGCGTCAGCAGGATTGGCCGGCGCAGGCTGAACCGGGCCCGCCACTCGCTGCGCATAGTGCAAGGTCAACTGCTTCCCAAGCAGCGGCGCCGCCAATTCCGCCACACTCGGCTCAGGAGCACCCAGCTTCGGAGTCTTGCCCAGCAACTCTTCAGCGAACGATTTCTGCAGAACCGCCTCAGACGCCGCATCGGACGAGAAAAAATGACCTTGCATGCCTTCAAACGCGTCGTTTGATTTCGCGGATTGGGGCATCGCCGAAATCACCGTCAGATGCGGCTTGTCTTCAAACATCAAGTCGCCTCGGAAGCGGATGTCGGGATATGCCTCGCTCACATTCGGCAGCTTCTCGATTTCCTGCCGTGCCGCTTCATCGAGAATCCGGCTTTCGCCCGGCGCCGGGCCATTGCGTTCTTCTTCCCTCCCCATGCCTCGCATCTCGCGCCGGGACGTCACCATCACGGTATCGAACAAGCCCGACTTCATCAGCCGGCGCGAAGCCATCTGCTGCAAGCCAATCCCCAGAGAGAGCATTGCCACCAGTGACGCCACTCCCACCGAGATTCCGACCGTCGTCAGCGAATTCCGCAGCAGCGATTCGCGCAGATTGCGCAGCGCCAGTTCTGTAAGATCAGGGAGCTTCACGCGGTCCCTCCATGAGCCGGCACATTCGGACGATCGTCGATCAGCTTTCCATCCGCCAGGAAGATCATCCGCTGTGCATAGCGTTCGGCGAGCGCGCGCTCATGCGTCACCATGACCACCGTCATCCCCAACTGCTGGTTGAACTCGCGCACCATCTCCATGATCTCTGTGCCCGTACGGCTGTCGAGATTTCCTGTCGGCTCGTCCGCCAGCAAAAGCTTCGGGCGATTGATCAGCGCTCGTGCCAGCGCCGCTCGTTGCTGCTCTCCGCCTGACAACTCGCTTGGACGATGATCTTGCCGCGCTCGTAAGCCAACGCGATTTAGAGCTTCGCCAGCGAGTTTTTGCCGCTGGGCGCGATCCACTTCCGCAAACCGCAAAGGCAGTTCCACGTTTTCAAGGAGCGTCATGCTCGCAATCAGGTTGAACGACTGAAAAACCATGCCCACCACATGCAGCCTGTATTTAGCCAGTTCCTCGCGCGAAAGCCGGGCCAGGTCGCGGTCCTGTACGACTACGCTGCCCGAGGTCGGGCGATCCAGTCCCGCGATCAAGTTCAGCATCGAGGACTTGCCTGACCCCGAACTGCCCAGCAGCGCCACAAACTCGCCGCTTCGTATTTCCAGAGAAACTCCATCCACTGCGCGAATAACGGTCCCGCCCATGTGATAGTGACGGCACACATTCTCACTGCGGATGGCGATGGTACCTGCGGTGGTTTCAATTCCAGAAATCGCCGGCATCAGCGCATCTCCCCGCGCAGCACTCGTAACGCATCGCCGGTTCCGCCATTGCCGCTCTTGGTGTCGCGTTCCCCGCCATTTACAGTCACCACATCACCTTCCCCGGGCGCAAGGAACAGATTGTTCTCCACCCCATGCTGCCGCGTGTACAGATCGTAATAGCGGCCGCGCGCGGCGTAGAGTTCGGCGTGCGTGCCCCGTTCCACAATCCTTCCCTGCTCCATCACCATGATTTGATCGGCCCGGCGGATGGTCGAGAGCCGGTGCGCGATCACGAAAGTCGTCCGCCCCTGCATCAGATAGGACAGTCCTTCCTGGATCATCTGCTCCGATTCGGAGTCCAAACTTGAAGTCGCCTCGTCCAGAATCAAGATCCGCGGCTCCGCCAGGATCGCGCGCGCAATCGAAATCCGCTGCCGCTGCCCGCCCGAGAGTTTCACCCCGCGCTCACCGACGACGGTGTCATATTTCTCGGTGAACGCTTCCGCAAACTCATCGACGCGGGCAATCCGGCAAGCCCGCATGATTTCTTCTTCGGTCGCGCCCGGCCGCGAGAAGGCCACGTTCTCCCGAATCGTCCCGTCGAACAGAAACGACTCTTGCAGCACCACCCCAAGCCGGGTCCGGAATGAGTTAAGTCGCACCGTGCTTAAATCAACTCCGTCCACGCGGACCATACCTTTCGTCGGCACATAGAACGCGGAAATCAAGCCTATCGTCGTGGATTTCCCCGATCCCGACGATCCTACCAGGGCCGTCACTGTCCCCGGTTCTGAACGGAAGGAGATGTCATGCAGAACCTCGTGTGCGCCGTCGTAGCTGAAGTTCACATCGTCGAACTCAACGGTGCCAACGATGTCCGGCAGCGAGACCGATCGCCGGGGATCCTGATCCTCCGGCCGCTCCCGCATGATTTCCTGCGTGCGCTCCAACCCGGCCAGCGCTTCGGTAAGCTGCGTGCCGATCTGGACAATCTGCAGAATCGGCGCCACCAGGAAGACAAGGTACAAGTTATACGAAATGTACCCGCCGGGAGTGAGGGTGTGAGACACCATCTGGCGCCCGCCAACATACATGGTGGCCGCGCCAACCACTCCCAGCAGCACACTGGCCGACAAACTCATCAGCGAGGTCGCCGTAAGGGTCCGCATCACGTTGTCCAGGAGCTTTCGCACCCCTCCAGCGAAAATCCGCTCCTCCCGCTCTTCTGCGTGATACCCCTTCACGACTCGGACGCCGCCCAGAGACTCCGTCAGGCGCCCAGTCACCTCGGCATTGATCTTGCCCCGCTCCCGGAAAATTGGGCGAATGGTCGCGAACGCCCGGTTCAGCACAAAGGCAAAGCAACTAAAGGTTCCGACTGCGATCAGAGTGAGAGGGACGCTCGTGCGGAGCAATAGAACCAGCGAAATCCCCGCTGCCACCAGTCCCCCGCTGAAGTCCACCAGTCCCGTTCCCAGCAGGTTGCGGACGCCCTCCACGTCACTCATGATCCGCGACACCAGGGCGCCGGTCTTGTTCGCGTCGTAATATGCGACCGGCAGCCGCGATATGTGCTTCTGCACTTGTTCGCGAAGCTCGGCGATCAGGCGTTGCGCCGCCTTGGAGAGCAATTGCGTCAGGGAAAACGAAGTAACGCCCTGCACTACGGTCGCCGTCAGTACCGCGAGTACCAGAGGACGCAACATCGAGATCTGGCCCTTGCCGACGACGTTATCGATCAGGAATTTCGAAGAGTACGGCAGGACGAACCCAGCAAACTTGTTGATGACCATCAGAACAAAGCCCGCCGCCAGCAATCCGCGGCGCGGCTGCATCAACATCCAGACTTCCGGCAAAACAGCCTTCAAGCGCTGGATTTTGGGGGGCTTCGCGGCTTCTTTCGCTGGGCTGCTCAATCGCTAATTGGACTCCTCTGCTGCCCGATTGGGTTCATCTTATTGTCACACACCCCGGCGCCCAAGCCGCCGCGCGTACTGTGACATTCCTGTCCTCGCCGTTGTATGCTCGGGGCGTGCCTCGCCCGTCTTCTTCGGACCATCGGCCGGAGCGTAATCCAACCCTGGGCCTTTTGCTGGGCCTGCTGATCACGCTTTCGGCCGTGTTGGCTTATTCCGCCTATATCACCTGGCAAATCGCCGGACTGCGCAAACTGCAAACCGATCTCGTCGACCGCAACCGCAAGGACTCCCTGCAACTGCTGCGCATTCAGAACGACCTGAACCTGCTGGCGGTGGCCATGCGCGACATGGTGAGCAAAGAGGAACCATACCCGCTCACCGCCTGGTCCGCGCAGTTCCAGCGCATCCATGGCGATCTCGACGACGCCATGCGCCTCGAAGCGGGATTCGCCGCGGCCAGCCGCACTCCCGAGCAAAGTGCATTCCTCACCGGTTCCTTCAATCAGTTCTGGGACGCCTCCGATCGCATCTTCTCACTCGCGCAGGCGGGCAAAGACAAAGAAGCGAGGGAACAGATCCAGCTGT
This sequence comes from Terriglobales bacterium, assembly GCA_037443605.1. GTDB lineage: Bacteria > Acidobacteriota > Terriglobia > Terriglobales > Acidobacteriaceae > Sulfotelmatobacter. The sequence continues at coordinate 162,023 of JBBIOA010000009.1, read as the reverse complement.
CCCTGCAAGAACGCCAGGCCGCGCTGAGCACGGCTGTGGCGCGTCTGCTGGTACAGAACAGCGAGAATGAGGAACAGGCCCTGCAGCGCATCGTCCAGATTTACGATCGCGTGCAGCGCCAGGTTTACGTTTTCCTGGGAGCCACCCTCCTCGCTATTCTGCTCAGCAGTCTTTCGTTCATTCGGTGGAATCGGCGACTTTTCGCTCGTCTCGCGGAGATTTCCGAGCGTCGCAGCGAACTCGCCCAGAAGCTCATCGCCACCCAGGAATCGACCTTGCGCTATATCTCGCGCGAACTGCACGACGAGTTTGGCCAAATCCTGACCGCTGTCGGCTCCATGCTGCGCCGCGCAGGAACGCATGCGCCCCCGGGCTCGACCTTGCGCGCCGACTTGCAGGAAGTTCTCGAAACCGTGCAGGCGACTCTGGAAAGCGTCCGCAGCCTTTCCCAGGCCCTGCATCCTGTGATGCTCGACGAAGCTGGCCTCGAAAGCACGCTCGATTGGTACGTCCCGACCGTGGAAAGGCAAACCGGAATTGCCATATCCTATGAGAAGAAGGGATCGCCGTTTCCCGTGGACGGCGGCGCGGGCGTTCATATTTACCGCGTCGTGCAGGAAGCGCTCAATAACGTCGCCCGTCATTCTGGCGCGAAGCAGGCTTGGGTTCGCCTGAGTTTTTTGAAGGATTCGCTCGAGTTAGAGATTGAAGATCACGGGACTGGCATCACCGAGCGTCCTAACCGGCACGGAATTGGAATGGTAGCGATGCGCGAGCGCTCCGAACTGATGGGCGGGCGCATTCTTTTCTCCCGTCCGCCGGAGGGTGGAACGCTGGTGCATCTCGCAGTGCCTAGGGAGAAAGCGGAGTCTTATGGAAAAGAAGATCACAGTCTTGCTGGTGGATGATCACAGCCTGGTGCGGCGCGGTTTTCGCCGCATGCTGGAAGACGAATCGGACATGGAAGTCGTAGGCGAGGCCGGTAACGGCGAAGACGCCATCCGGCTTGCCAAAGAGCTGCGGCCGCAGGTCGTCGTCATGGACTGCGCTCTGCCCGGCATGAATGGTCTGCAGGCCACGCGCGAGATTCTTGAGAGTTTGCCGAAGGCCTCCGTCCTGATGCTCAGCATGCACTCGGAGAGTACGTGGGTCCGGCAAGCGATTGAAGCCGGCGCCAAAGGCTATGTGCTGAAAAACGCTTTGGATCTGGAACTCAGCTCGGCCATCCGCAAGGTTGCCGACGGAGAAACGGTGTTTGATCCTTCGGTTGAGCAGCGAACCGCGCTCAAAGGCGAGCGGAGCACCGGGCTCACGCAGCGCGAACTCGAAGTCTTGCAGCTGATCGTTGACGGAAAATCCAACAAGGAAATCGCCACCGCTCTTGACCTCAGCGCCAACACCGTTGCCGTTCACCGCGCCAACATCATGAATACACTCGGAATCCACAAGACCGCCGAGTTGGTCGTCTATGCCATCCGCGCCGGGCTGGTGAACGTTCCGTGAACCGTCGTTCGTTCCTATGGGGGATGGCAGGCCTGGCGTCGTGTTCACAATTCACGCGCCTCCACGCCCTCGCGCCCCAGTCTGCTCTCGCATCACCGGGCTTCCGCTTCACGGACGTAACCACCCAGGCAGGCCTCCAGTTCCAGCACAACGGAGGAGCCTTCGGAGGCAAGTTCCTGCCGGAGACCCTTGGCTCGGGCTGCGCCTTTCTCGACTACGATCGCGACGGCTGGCAGGACATTCTGCTGATCAACGGCGCCGACTGGCCCGGACACAAGTCGAAGCGCACCACGCTCCGGCTTTACCACAACAACGGCAATGGCACGTTTACCGACGTCACCTCTCGCGCCGGTCTCGATGTCGAACTCTACGGCATGGGCGTCGCGGTGGGCGACTACAACAACGACGGCTTCCCTGACATCTACGTCACCTGCGTGGGCCAGAGCCATCTGTTTCGCAACACCGGGAAAGGCACTTTCGTGGATGTCACCGTGCCCAGCGGTCTCGGCAAGCGCGAAGGCTTCAGCACCTCCGCTCTGTGGTTCGACTACGATCGCGACGGCCTGCTCGACCTTTTCGTCTGCAACTATGTGAAATGGTCGCCGGATCACGATGTGTTCTGCAGCCTCGACGGCAAACACAAGTCCTATTGCACACCCGAGGCCTATCACGGCGCGACCTGCTGGCTCTTTCGCAATCGCGGCGATGGCACATTCGAAGACGTGACCGCCGCCAGCGGTATTTTCGACAGCGGTTCTAAATCCCTGGGCGTGGCCTTGATCGATGACGACCACGACGGCTGGCCCGATCTACTCGTCGCCAACGACACTCAGCCGAACAAACTCTATCGCAACCAGCGCAACGGCACCTTCCGTGACGTCGCCATCGAGGCGGGACTGGCCTTCAGCAGCGAAGGCAAGGCGCGAGCCGGCATGGGCGTCGACGTCGCCGACTTTCAGAACTCAGGGTCTCCGGGCGTGGCCATCACCAACTTCGACAACGAAATGATCGGCCTCTACCGCGCCAACGGCAAAACCTTTGAAGATATTGCGCCGCAATCGGGCGTGGGCATGGCATCGCGCAACAGCCTCGGGTTCGGGTGCATCTTCTTTGATGTGAATCTCGATGGCTGGCTCGACTTCGCCGTTGCCAACGGTCATATCGACGAAACCGTTCGCAACATCCGGGGCAATGTCGGCTATGCGCAGCCGCCGCAACTGTTTCTGAACAATGAAAAAGGAAGCTTCCGCGACGTCGCTGCGGAGGTTGGCGGCGGATTCGATGCTCCTAAAGTGGGCCGCGGTCTCGCCTATGCTGATTTTGACCGCGACGGCGACCTTGATCTGCTGCTCACCACCAACAACGGCCCGGCTTATCTCTACCGCAACGACCAGTCGTCCGGAAACCGGAGCATTCGCTTTCAATTGCTCGGAACCAAGTCCAATCGCGACGCCATCGGAGCAACGGTCCATGTCACCGCCGGCGGCGTCACGCAATTGCGCGTCGTGAAGGGGGGATCGAGTTATCTCTCCCAGTCGGAGCTTGCGCTTACGTTCGGCATGGAGAAGCGAGATCGGATCGAACGGGTGGTGATCGAGTGGCCGAGCGGCCGCACCGAGGAATACAAGAATCTCGCTGCTGGACGCAGCTACGAGTGTACGGAAGGCAAAGGCATCGCGCCGAAGAACGGCTATTGACGGGCGTTCTGAGCGGTGGCAGCGTGTATCTGCAGGCTGCCCGCCGCCGAGAGGTCAATCTGCACCGAGTCGTCGACCCGCAGAAATAACGTACTGGGATTCTTCATTCCCCACTTCGCATAAGGCACCGTAAAGTGCACCGTCGCGCTCCAGTGGTCTGCCGCCATCTCGACCTCGGCGGGAACCGTAATCTCCCGGTCGACTCCATGAATGCGAAACATTCCGTGGACCTTCACCGAGGACTTTCCCTCATGCGCGACCGTTCCCTCCACCCGATCGGGGCGGAATGAGATTTCCGGGTACTTTTCGCTCTCCAGCACTTCTTTGTGCATCTTGCGGTCGCGCATCCCGCTGCCGCTCTCGCCGCTTTTGGCATCGACCACAATTTCCCCGGAGATCTTCCCGCTAGCAGGCTCGAGATCCAAAGACCCCTGCTTGAACTGAAACGTTCCACGCACCGTGTGCAAAACGTCGCCTAGCGTCCATTTCACGGTTGTATGCGTAGGATCGAGTTGAAGAGTCTCCTGCTGAGCTTCGGCTACGCGCAGAAAAAGGAACAACCAGCAGAGTGCGCTGAAGCAAATCCCGCGAATCAGGTGCTTGTTCATGATTGATTAAGCGGCAAGGCGTGCCTGTCGATCACGCGGTTAGCAGTCCCCACCCAAGACTCAGCCCGTCCAGGGCAACGTCCAATGGTGATCGCGCTCCCACATGCACCGCCAGCAGGCTTTCGAATACGTGTGGCCTTCCGCGAAAGACCTGTAGTGTACGCCGCTGCAGCCAAGGGCGTCGATCAAGGGTCAGCATCAGGCGAGCCATCCACAGCGGACGCAAAGCCAGCTTCCGATGCACCGCCTGGTAGCGTGCCAGATCCTCGGCCTGCAGACTCTCGGCCAGCGCCACCGCCTGACTGAACGCCAGTCCCAGTCCTTCCCCGGTGATCGCATCGACCGTTCCCGATGCGTCGCCGATCAGGGCGACGTTGCCTCGACACACGCGACGCAGTTGATGATTCCCCGTTACTGCTCCGCGTTCTCTGGACACCGTCTCCGCCCCGCGCAAGCGCTCGCTCAGCGCAGGCAGAACGCGCAAACCATCCTCCAGCCGCATTCCCGGACGATGCGACGCCAGCGCCACGCACACTTGCTCGCGGTTCACCGCCGTCGCATAACCCTGGCAGTCATCGCCCCAGTAAACCTCCATGTGGTCGGTCCAGGGCGCTACGCGAAAATGCTGCCGGAAGGCATATCGCAACCGAGGGCGCGGCCCCGCATCCAGCCCGGCCCACCGCCGAACGCGCGACTTGGATCCGTCTGCGCCGACAATCCAGCGCGCTCGAACGAACTCTTTGCCGACAAACACTCCTTCGGACGAAATACCCGTCACTGGCGTGCCCCACAGTAGGTCTGCGCCCAACTGCGCTGCCCGCTCCATCATCACCCGATGCAGGACAAGCCTGCGCGCGGCCAAACCGACTGCACCACCGGAAAACAACGCAGCCGAGGACAACTCGCCGCTCAGGAACCGAATGCCGCAAAACGGATAAACCTCTGCCACGGGCAACTGAATCCCAAGCCGCTCCAGCGCCGCCAGTCCATCCGGCATCAAGCCTTCGCCACATGCTTTGTCGATCGGTGGACGCGCGCCATCGGCAACGATCACGGAGAATCCACTCTGCCGCAAGGCTATCGCCGCCGCCAATCCCGCGGGCCCGCCACCAATCACGAAAACGTCGGCCGAATTCAGCAACTCGCCATCCTCACCACTCGAGCAGGAGTAACTCCGAACAGAATCCTGGTCCCATCGCCGCCAACACACCCAGCGTGCCCGGCTCCGGCCGCCGGTTGCGCATCACGTCCTCCAACACTACCAGCACCGACGCCGACGACAGATTCCCCACCTTCTTCAGGCACGCCCACGATGCGTCGAGCTCTCCATTCTTCAACTCCAGCGCATCGGCGCATGCCTCCAACACCTTCGGGCCGCCGGTGTGCAGCACCCAACTCCCGATGTCGCTCCGCCGATGCCCCTGCTCCGCCAGAAAATCATCGACATCCTTCCCCAGATGTTCACGGATCAGTACCGGCACTTCCGGCGAAAGTGTGATGCGAAATCCTTTTTCCGTAATCCTCCAGCCCATCATCTCTTCGGTTTTCGGATAGAAAATCGACTTCGTCGCCAGGATCGTTGGCCCGGTCGCGTTGACCTCGTCGCCGGTCACCACGACGGCAGCCGAACCGTCCGCGAAGAGTCCGGAGGAAATAAGATTGGCCACCGACAAATCTTCCTTTTGGATTGTGAGCGAGCACAGCTCCACGGAAACCAGTGCCGCCGCCTGCGACGGATACGCGCGCACATAGTCCGCAGCCCGCGCAATTCCAGCTGCGCCCGCCACGCAGCCCAGTCCAAAAATCGGCACCCGCCGGATATTCTGCGGTAGCCCCATGCGGTTGATCAGCAACGCGTCAATCGACGGACTCGAAATACCAGTGACCGAGGTAAAGATCAGCGCGCCCAGTTCGCTTGCGTCCAGCCCGGCGTGATGCAGCGCACGGCACAGCGCCTGCTCGCCCAGTTCCTGCGCCACCTGGATCCACGCATCGTTGGCCTGCCCCCAGGTTTCAATCTCGTAATACTTCTCGGTAGGCAGTGCCAGGTGCCTTCCTTCGACGCTCACGTTACGGTGTAACCGCTCCAGCATCAGCGGATTTCGGAGCTGGTCGCCCCAGTACCGCTGCAACTGTTGCAGCAAGAATTTCTGCGGATAGTAGTGTTTGGGGAAGGCGCTCGCGGCGCTGGCAATTTTCATTTGGTTTGGAGACTTTTCCCGGTCTAAACTCGGCCCAAGCGCGGCGTTCCGGATTTCTTCCCTTAGATGACCGCGTGACTCGGGCGGTTGTACGGTCAGACCATTAGCGAATCATCCCAATCCAAACGCCTGGAATTGTCAACCGTGTGTAAAAAAGAGGCGCTCAAGAAAAGATGAGTAAGAAAGACCCACTCTCTCAGATTCGGACGGCTCGCCTCGCCAGCCCGAGCGCCTCAGACCAAAAAGCGCCCGGCGAATCCGCCAGCTGCACAATCCTCCGAATCGCGTCTACGAAGGCATCGAACTGCGCACCGGTCGCGACCAGTGGCGGCGCGACTTTCAGGACCATAAAGTTATTTCCGCATACCTGCGTCAGGAAGCCCATATCGCGGAACATCCGCATCACCAGAATCTGTCCGAACATGCCTGCATGAACTGCCGCAAACGCTTGGTAAGGAATTCTCAAGCGCAACTGGCGCGGCGCCTGAAATTCGATGCCCATCAGCAACCCCAGCCCGCGTACTTCCTTCACCATCTCGAATCCGCCGATCGCTTCGCGGAGCTTGCTGGCCAGGTATTCTCCCGCCTCAATCGACCGCCGTCCGAGTTCCTCACTCTCCAATACTTCCAGCGTCGCCAGCGCCGCGCGCATCGCCAGACTGTTCTCGCTGAACGTGGAGGTATGCACGAAGGCTCGAGGCAGCGAAGAGTAGACCGAATCACAGATCTCGCGCGACATCAGAACCGCCCCGCATGGTATCAGCCCGCCGCTCATGGCTTTCGCCAGGATTACCATGTCCGGCTCCACGCCATAATGATGGGCCGCCAGGAATTGCCCCGTGCGGTACATTCCAGTCTGCACCTCATCCAGCACGAACAGAGTCCCGTAGCGGCGGCAAAGACCTTCCGCCTTGGTCAAGTAGTCCGCTGAAGGCAGGCGCACCCCTGCCTCCGACTGCACGGGCTCGACAATGAACGCGGCATGGCGCTTCGTCTTGAGTTCGCGTTCGAGCGCCTGGAGATCTCCAAATGGAATCGCCTTGGTATCGGACAGGAGCGGACCGAAACCCTCCCGCCAGAATGCATCGCTCATCAACGACAAAGCACCGCAGGTCAGGCCGTGAAATGCGTGTTCTGCGCAGAGAATGCCGTCGCGGCGCGTGTGCGCGCGGGAGAACTTGATCGCGGCCTCCACGCCCTCGCTCCCCGAAGAACAAAAGAAAACACGGCGGAGCCTTCCTCCTGCTCGCTCGCACAGCTCGTCCGCCAGTTCGCCGGCAAGGTCGGCGACATGGGTCTGGACCATCGCCGGGCCACTTCGCTCCAGTTCCGCTTGCACCGCCGCCACCACCCGCGGATGATTGTGGCCTACGTTGTGAACGCAATAGCCGGAAAGGAAGTCCAGAATGCGGCGTCCATCGGCCGTGAACATCTCCGCCCCGACGCACCGCTCATAGCGGACGTTCATTTGCAGCAGATCGAGCAACCGCACCCATTCCGGGTTCACCCGTTCTGCATAACGCTGCGATCCGGCGAGCGCAGTCTGGTCGATCGGTACCGCAAGACTCATTGGGTTGGTGTCCTGTTACTTTGGCGTCACCACGATCGAACTCGGCGTCCCCGCAACCCCGGATTTCTGCACCGAAGTCAAGGCGCCGCTACCGGTCGCAAGATTGAACGACTGAATCGTCGGGCTCGATTGGTTGCCTACGAACAGATAGTTCCCATTAGGATCCACGGCGAGAGAATTTGGTTGTGTGGCGGTGACAAAAGGCGAACTCGACAGCAGCGACAACCCGCCGTCGGAGGCAATGGCGAATCCGGCAAGATTGCTGGAGCCTTCGTTCGCCACATAGAGATACTTTCCGGAAGGATCCACCAGGACCGAAATTGGACTGGCATACGATTCGCCCACCGGCGAAGACGCAAGTGGCGTCAACGATCCACTGGCATTGATCGTGAACTCAGAGATCGAGTTGTTCGGGGCGGAATTCGCCACGTAAAGATTGTTGCCATTTGGGGTGATCGCCAGCCCCTCCGGCGTCTGGCCCACGGCAGACAGAGCGCCCGGCACAAACGTCAGAAACCCGCTGCTCGCGCTGAAGCCCTCAACCAACCCGGGAATCCCTCCACCTTCCGAACCGGTCACGTACAGGAAATTCCCGTTGGGAGCTATCGCCATGTTCAGCGGCGAGAAACCAATCGAGGTCGAACTGACGAGAGCCAGCGCCCCGCTGCTTGCATCAATCGAAAATGAGGCGATCGTCTGCGAGGCCACATTAGTCACGTACAAGAACGCTCCCGCGGAGTCAATCGCCAGGATTGACGGTACGGCCCCGCCGGTCGGGGTGTTCGGGGTAACGGCGTTCAACAGGCCACCGCTTTGGATCGTGTACAGGGAAATGTCGTTGGTGCCTCCATTGGCGGCGTACACAAATTTGCCGGAAGGATGGACGGCCAGCGATTGCACGCTTGTCCCTGCCGTGATCGGGCTTCCGCTCAACGGCGTCAGGAATCCTGATCCCGGGTCTTCCTGATAGGCGTTGATTTGGCTCGAGGCGGGAATCGCCGCGTACACGAAGCGCCCCCCCCTCGAGGTCGTGTTGCAACCCACCCACATCGCCAGGCTCGCTCCCACCACGAACAGAGCCGCTGCTCTCTTTAGCATCCGTAACTCCTCAAGAAATTTCATGAAATAGAAATCGATGGCCTGCCCGATGAAGCGCGGATACTCAGCCTCTCGAGCAGATTGCCTGCATTTCATCACGGCACAAACGTCGCCCGCGGGTCAGCGACCGTGCCGTCCGCAGCGCCGGCAACCGCCTTAGCCCTGCGATGCAGGATCTCTCCGGTCAGGTTGCACAAGTTATCTAGTGTAGTCGAGACGCGCCCCAAGAAGAAAGCGCCGCGGCTGTTGGGTGATGTATCAGTTTGAATCCAAAATGATACATCACCGGCGCTTGGCAGAAACGCATGGGGCGCCTCAATGGGCGGGACTCGGACTGGGAGAACCGGTTTCTGGCAAGGCCTTGTCAGCGCCACCCTTCAATGCCAGCCGCAAACGGTCCAGATACACGTAAACCACCGGAGTCGTGAACAGCGTCAGCATCTGGCTGACGATGAGCCCACCTACAATGGTGATGCCCAGCGGCCGGTGCAGTTCGGATCCGGTTCCGGTTCCAATGGCGAGCGGAAGTCCGCCCAGCAGCGCCGCCATCGTGGTCATCATAATCGGCCGGAACCGCAGAATACACGCGTCGTAGATTGCCTCTACCGGCTTCTTTCCCTGCTTCCGCTCCACTTCGAGCGCCACATCGATCATCATGATCGCATTTTTCTTCACCAGCCCAATCAGCAAGATGATGCCGATCATCCCAATCACGTTCAGCTCATTGTGCGTCAACAGTAACGCCAGCAGCGCGCCCACTCCCGCCGACGGCAACGTTGAAAGAATCGTAATGGGATGGATGTAGCTCTCATAAAGCATGCCGAGCACGATGTACACCGCAAGCAGAGCGGTCAGAATCAGGATCTTCTGACTCGAAAGCGAATCCTGAAACGCCGCGGCTGTCCCCTGAAAGCTGGCCTGAATGGTCGCCGGGAGGCCGATGTTTCGTTGCGCCGCTTCAATCGCCTGCGTCGCTTGGCCGAGCGAAACTCCAGGCGCGAGATTGAACGAGATCGTCACCGAAGGCACTTGCCCCTGGTGATTCACTGCCAGCGGCGTATTCGAAGACTCATAATGGGTAAACGCCGCCAGTGGAACGGGCGTACCTGCCGTCGACCGCAAATAAATGTTTTGCAGCGCCTCGGGCGTCTGCTGGTACTGCTTCGCGACTTCCATCACCACGTGATACTGATTCAGCGGCCGGTACATGTTCGAAACCTGCCGCTGCCCAAACGCGTCGTAGAGCGCATTATCGAGAGTAGCCGCCGAGATTCCCAGCCGGCTCGCGGTATCACGATCCACCACCAGTCTCGCCTGCAAACCCTTATCCTGCTGATCGGAATTCTGGTCGCGCAGTTCCGGCAAGGCGCGGAGCTTCTGTAGCACTCGAGGCGCCCAGTAATTCAGGTCTTCCAGGTTCGCGCTTTGCAGCGTGTACTGATACTGCGCATTGCCAAACCTTCCGCCGATGGTTAGGTCCTGTACTGACTGCAAAATCAGCGTCGCCCCCGGCACCACCGCCAGTTTCCCGCGCAGCCGGTTGATTACGTCGTCCGCGGAGACGTGCTTGCAACTCTCCCAGAAATGCTGCTTCGCACAGGAACCGCGCTGCTCCAGCGGCTTCAGCATCATGAAGAACCGGCCCTGATTCAGCGGAGACCCGCCACCGGCAAACCCCACCACCGTATCCACCGCCGGATCCTTCATCACGATGCCAACGTACTGCCGCATCTTTTCGCTCATCGATTGAAACGACGTGTCTTGCGCCGCCATCACCGCGCCCATGATCCGGCCCGTATCCTGCTGCGGAAAGAATCCCTTTGGCACTTTGATATAGAGAAAAACGCTCAGCGCTGCGATAAGAATCGTCACCGCGAACGTGAATGCCTGATGCCGCAGCACCCACTTCAGTCCGTGGTTATAGGTCCCCAGGAGCCGGTCGAAAAACCACTCGCTCGCGCGGTAAAAAAAGTTGTGCTTCGTGCTCGTACCGGTCCGCAGGAACTTCGCCGCCATCGTCGGCGTGACGGTAAGCGAAACCAGCAGCGACACTCCAATCGCGATACTCAGCGTCACTGCAAACTCGCGGAACAGGCGCCCTACGATCCCACCCATGAGCAGCAACGGAATAAACACAGCTACCAGCGACGTGCTCATGGATACGACGGTGAACCCAATTTCGGCCGCTCCTTTGAACGCCGCCTTTACCGCATCCATCCCGTGCTCGACATAGCGTGTGATATTTTCCAGCACGACAATGGCGTCGTCCACGACAAACCCCGTGGAAATCGCCAGTGCCATCAGTGAGAGGTTGTCGAGGCTATAGCCCAGCAGATACATCCCGCCGAACGTCCCAATCAAGGACATCGGCACGGCCACGCTGGGAATGATGGTCGCCCGCACAGTGCGCAAGAACACAAACACGACCATGATCACCAGGAAGATCGAGATCAGCAGGGTCGTTTCAATGTCTTTGACCGAGGCGCGCACGGTGACCGTCCGGTCCATCGCTACCGACAGTTTGATCGAAGGTGGAATCGAAGACTGCAGGTACGGCATGATGGCCCGAACTCGATCGACCGTCTCGATGATGTTCGCGCCCGGCTGCCGGAAAATCGGGATCAGAATACCCGGCTGCCCGTTGGCCAGGCCAAGGTTCCGAACATCGGCAACTCCGTCGGACACTTCGCCGATGTCGGAGATCCGCACCGCGCCGCCATTGCTGTAGGCGACGATCAGGTTCCTGTACTGGTCAGCCTTGAACAGCTGGTCGTTATCCGAGATCGTGTATCGTTGCGTGCTGTCGTGCAGTTCTCCCTTCGGCCGGTTCGCATTCACCGCGTTCAGCGCATTGCGCACCGTATCCAGGCCGAGGCCCAGCTTGTTCAGCAGCGTCGGATTCACTTCCACCCGCACCGCCGGGCTCGACGAACCCCACACGAACACTTGCCCGACTCCCTGCACCTGCGCCAGTTTCTGGGAAAGGATCGAGTCGGCCACGTCGTACATCTGCGGTACGGGGATGACGTTCGATGAGAGCGACAAAATGAGGATCGGCGAATCGGCCGGATTCACTTTGCGATAAGTCGGATTGCCCGGCAGATTGGCGGGAAGCTGGCTGCGAGCCGCATTGATGGCTGCCTGCGTGTCGCGCGCCGCCGCGTCAATATTGCGATTCAGGTCAAACTGCATGGTGATGCCCGTCGAACCGAGTTGGCTCGACGACGTCATCTGGTTCACTGCCGCAATGCGCCCAAACTGCCGTTCCAGAGGCGTCGCCACCGCCGAAGCCATGGTCTGCGGATCCGCTCCCGGCAAGCCGCCGCCCACGCTGATGACTGGAAAGTCCACCGTCGGCAGCGAAGATACCGGTAGAAAATTGAAGGCGAGTATCCCCGAGAGCAGCAGCGCCGCCGCCAGCAGCGACGTTCCAATCGGGCGGCGAATGAATGGGGCCGAGATACTCATCGTCTAGTCCGTCGCCGCGGCTTCGCGCGAAATGTCATTGCCGATGCGATATTTCGAGAACCGGTGGGCCAACCGGTCAAACCACAGATACACCACCGGCGTCGTATACAACGTCAGCAACTGGCTGAGCAGCAATCCGCCCACAATCGTAATGCCCAGCGGCCGCCGCAACTCCGCGCCCGTCCCGCTTCCCAGCGCCAGTGGCAATCCCCCGAGCAGGGCCGCCATCGTGGTCATCATGATCGGCCGGAAGCGCAGCAGGCACGCCTGGTAGATCGCTTCCTCCGGTGGCTTGTGCTGCTCGCGCTCGGCTTCGAGCGCGAAGTCGATCATCATAATGGCGTTCTTCTTCACAATGCCGATCAGCAGAATGATGCCAATCAGGGCCACCACGGTCAGGTCGTTCTTCGTCAGCATCAGCGCCAGAATCGCCCCCACGCCCGCGGAGGGAAGCGTCGAAAGAATAGTGATGGGATGGATATAGCTCTCGTACAGAACGCCCAGCACGATGTAAACGGTAATGATGGCGGCCAGAATCAGGTATGGCTCCGATGCCAGCGAGTTCTGAAAAGCGGCCGCCGTCCCCTGGAAAGACGCGTGAATGCTGGCTGGGAGCTGGATCTCTCTCTCCGCCTGCTGAATCGCTTGCGTGGCGTCACCCAACGAAGCCCCGGGAGCCAGGTTGAACGACAACGTCACCACCGGAAACTGGCCTTGATGGTTCACTGCCAGGGATGTGTTCGTCGACTCAATCCGCGTGAAAGCGGAGATCGGCACCGGCGCTCCGCTGGTGGTCACGCTCGCTCCGTTCGCCGTGGGCGCCCCCGAGTTCGCCAGCACGCTGCTCGGCCGGATATAAATATCCCGCAACGAATCCGGTGTCGTCGCAAAACTCGGCAGCACCTCCAGAATCACGTGATACTGATTCTGCTGCGTGAACATCGTCGAAACCTGCCGCTGCCCGAACGCGTCGTAGAGCGTGTTATCGATGGCCTGCGGAAAGATTCCCAGTCGGGACGCGGTGTCCCGATCGATGGTCACATTGGTCTTCAACCCATTGTTGAGCTGGTCTGTCGCCACATCGCGAAGCGCAGGCAAGGTCTGCAGTTTGGCCACCAGCTTCGGCGTCCATTGCGCCAGTTCCTGCGCATCGGCATCCTCGATGGAGTACTGGAACTGCGTGCGGCTCACGCGATCTTCCACGGTGAGATCCTGCACCGGCTGCATGTAGAGCGTGATCCCCTCGACCTTCGCCAGTTCCGGCTGCAACCGCCGGATGATCGCCGACGCGTCATCGCTGCGTTCATCGCGCGGCTTCAACGTGATCTGAATTCGCCCCGCGTTCGGCGTAGTATTCGTGCCATCCACCCCGATAAACGACGACAGACTCTCAACATCCTTATCCTGCAGGATAACTTTCGCCAGCGCCTGCTGCCTTTGCCCCATGGCTTCGAACGAAACTGAATCTGGTGCTTCCGAAACGCCCAGGATCACTCCGGTATCCTGCACCGGGAAGAAGCCCTTCGGTACGATTACGTAAAGGGCCAGCGTCAGGATTAGCGTCGCAGCCGTCACCATCAGGGTCGCCGTCTGATGTTTCAACACCCACTTCACGGTGCGCCCGTAGAAGGCGATGATCCGGTTGTAGTAGTCCTCCGTAATCCGGTAGAAGCGGCTCTCTCCGCCATCTCTGTGGCTTTTCAGCAGCTTCGCGCACATCATCGGTGTCAGCGATAGCGACACTCCCGCCGAAACCAGAATCGTCACGGCCAGCGTCACCGCAAACTCGCGGAACAGGCGCCCCACGATGTCGCCCATGAAGAGCAGCGGAATCAACACCGCAATCAGCGAGACCGTCAGCGATACGATCGTGAATCCGATCTGCCCCGATCCCTTCAACGCCGCTTCCAGCGGCGAATCCCCCTCTTCGAGGAAGCGGTCGATGTTCTCGATCATGACGATCGCATCGTCGACTACGAAACCGGTGGAGATCGTCAGCGCCATCAATGTGAGGTTGTTCAGGCTGTACCCGAGCAGGTACATCACACCGAAGGTGCCGATGATCGACAGCGGCACAGCCATGCTGGGAATCACCGTCGCCCTCAGACTCCGCAGGAACAGGAAGACCACCAGCACGACCAATGCGATGGCCAAGATCAACTCGAAGAGGACATCATTCACCGAAGCACGGATTGTGTTGGTGCGGTCGGTCAGAATCTGCACTTTGACCGCGCTCGGCAGCGACGCTTGCAGCTGCGGCAGCAGTTTTTTGATGCGGTCCACGACGCTGATGATGTTGGCGCCCGGCTGCCGCTGAATGTTTACGATGACCGCGGGAGTTGAATTCATCCACGCGGCCAAGAGGTCGTTCTCCGTCCCGTCGGCGACATTCGCGACGTCGCTGAGCCTTACCGGCGCGCCATTGTGATACGCGATCACAATCGGCTTATATTGCTCACTTGAAAAAAGCTGGTCGTTCGCGCCAATCGTGTACGACTGCCGCGTGCCGTCGATCACGCCCTTGGCTTGATCTACGTTGGCCTGAATCAAAGACGCCCGCAGATCTTCCAGGCTCAGCCCGTAGGACGCCAAGGCCGTCGGATTCGCCTGAATCCGCACCGCCGGCTTCTGCCCGCCGCTGATCGACACCAGACCCACTCCCGGCAACTGCGAAATCTTCTGCGCCAGAGACGTATCGGCCACGTCCTCGACTTTCGAAAGCGCCAGCGAATCCGAAGTCAATGCCAGCGTCAGAATCGGCGCATCCGCCGGGTTCACCTTGTTGTAGATGGGAGGATTTGGCAGGTCGGTCGGTAGGTAGGTCTGCGCGGAGTTGATGGCCGCTTGCACCTGCTGTTCTTCCACGTCGATGTTCTGATCGAGTCCAAACTGCAGCGTGATCACCGAACTGCCAGAGGAACTCGTCGAAGTCATCTGGCTCAGGCCCGGTACTTGTCCGAACTGACGCTCCAGCGGCGACGTTACCGACGAAGCCATCACTTCCGGATCGGCGCCCGGATAAAACGTCACCACCTGGATCGTGGGATAGTCGACTTCGGGCAGCGCCGAAACTGGCAGCTGCCTGAATGCAACCCAGCCCACCAGCAGCACGCCGAACATCAGCAGCGTGGTCGCGACCGGTCGCAGGATGAATAACCGTGAGGGGCTCATGAACCTGAGATCGCTGAAATCGGAGTGCCGCTCGCAGGAGCTTTCTGCCCGGCGCTCGGCGCGCTGTTGCGCGGATCAATGCGGGTTCCTCTCTGCAGCTTGTCTTGGCCATCGGTCACCACCACGTCGCCGGCATCCACCCCGCTCGTTACGACTGTTGTGTTGCCCTGCGTCAGCGAGACCGTCACCGGCTTATCCAGTACCGTCTTGTCCGAATTCACCGTGTACACAAATGTCCCCTGCGGCCCGCGCTGAATCGACGCGGTCGGCACGACGGTGCTGTTCCTTCGGGTTTCCAGCAGCAAATCTGCATTGACGAACTGGTTTGGCCACAGCCGGTTGTCTTTGTTATCGAACACAGCTTTCAGCTTCGCGGTGCCCGTGGTGGGATCGATCTGGTTATCGATGGTGAGCAACTTGCCGCTCGCGATCTTGGTCTGATCGTCGCGGCTGAACGCGTCGACCTCAAGTTCCCCCTGCCTCATGTGCTGCGCGACGCTCGGAAGCAAATCCTCCGGCAGGGTGAAAATCACCGCAATCGGCTGCAATTGAGTAAGGATCAGCATCGGTGTGGTATCGCTCGCGTGCACGATGTTGCCCTGGTCCACCTGCCGCAACCCCACCCGCCCGCTGAACGGCGCCGTGATATGGCAATAGACGATCTGCAGTTTCGCGTTGTCGATTTGCGCCTGGTCCGTTCGCACGGTCCCATCCAGTTGATCGGCCAGCGCCCTCTGCGTATCCACCTGTTGCTGCGCAATGCTGCCCGAAGGAATCAGCGCCGTGTAGCGATCCAGGTTCAACTTGGCATCGCGCAATTGCGCCTGATCCCGAAAGAGCTGGGCCTGCATCTGCTCCAGTTGCACCTGGAACGGGCGAGCATCAATCTCGATGAGCAGATCCCCTTCCCGGACCGACTGTCCTTCCTGCACATTCACCTTCATGATCTGCCCGTCGACGCGGCTCTTGATGTTTGCCGTGTTGAAGGCCGTCACCGCGCCAAGTCCGGATAGATAAACCGGCACGTCCTGCCGTTGCACTTGCGCCACCGCCACCGACACAGCACGCGGTGCAGCCGCTTGCGCTTTCTGTTGCTTCGAGTCCGCGGCGCCGCTGCATGCAACAGAAATCCAGCACAACAGGCACAGAGAGACCAGTTCGGCCAGTCGACGGCCGGATCTACGCGGGAAGCGTTGCTCATGATGGAACGACGGGATCGTGAATGGCTCCGAAGCAGCAGAATTGGCAAATTCCACAAAATGAGTACGCGACTGACGATTGGACACTCTCGCGTCAGTCCTTCCTTCCAGAATATTGGACGTTGGCATGTTCGCTCGGTTACTACAATTTTCACTCCGGGGCGCGGGATCAATCTATGTTACTGGCCCGCGAGTGATGTGAGAATGCGAAAGAAGTCGCACGGCAAAGACAACCGTGCAAATCCAGCATCAACTGTGTCCCCGCATAAGGTCAATACCGGGGCGGAGGGTTTTACAAATCTTTACCCGCTTTGACGGAGCATTGACGCTCACGCCGTCTGAAACGCCTTTGGCGCTGGATGCTTCGCTTCGTACGCAAAAATATCGGCCTCGTGCTGCAGCGTGAGGCCGATGTCATCCAACCCATTCAGCAAGCAGTGGCGCACAAATTCATCCATCGGGAATTTCGCTGCGAATCCCTGATCGTCCCGTACTTCGCACTTTTCCAGATCGATGGTTAGCTGGTATTCGTCGATCTCGGCCGGGCGCTTCATCAGCAGCGCGACTTCGTCCTCCGTCAGACGGACCGTGAGAAATCCGTTCTTGGTGCTGTTGTTCGCAAAAATGTCGGCGAACGACGAAGAAATCACCGCCCGCAAACCAAAATCCGCCAGCGCCCACACCGCGTGCTCACGCGAGGATCCGCAGCCGAAATTCTTTCCCGCCACCAGAATGGTTGCGCCTTCGTATCGTGGCTCGTCGAGTACGAAGCCGCCGGTTTTCTCGCCATCCGCACCAAACCGCCAGTCGTAAAACAGAAACTTCCCGAAGCCGGTCTTCTCAATGCGCTTCAGAAACTGCTTGGGAATGATCTGATCGGTGTCGACGTTGACTCGATCCAGTGGTGCCACGCGCCCGCGATGCACGGTAAATGGTTTCATCTTTTAATCCTCAAATTGTCGCCATCAGGGCGCGGCGTCATCCCGAAGGCCCGCGCTTTCGCCAGCGAGCCGAGGGAACTCGGATTCCGCCGGACGCAGGAGAGCAAACTTACTGAAACTCCCACTTCCGGATATCGGTGAAATGCCCCGCAATCGCGGCTGCCGCCGCCATCATCGGGCTCACCAGGTGCGTACGCCCTCCGCGCCCTTGCCGCCCTTCAAAGTTGCGATTCGACGTCGAAGCGCACCGCTCGCCCGGCTGCAAAATATCCGGATTCATTCCCAGGCACATCGAACAGCCCGACTCGCGCCACTCAAACCCGGCATCGAGGAAAATCCGATGCAAGCCTTCCTGCTCCGCTGCGCGCTTCACCGCCTGCGATCCCGGCACTACCATGGCGCGCACTTTCGAGCTCACGCGATGTCCCTTCGCCACCCGCGCCGCCGAGCGTAAATCCTCGATCCGCGAGTTCGTGCACGACCCTATAAACACGCGGTCGATCGCAATCTCTTCAATCCGTCGCCCGGACTCGAGCCCCATATACTGCAGCGCCAGTTCTGCGGCGCGGCGATCGGTCTCTTCCAGCCCTTTCGTCTCTGGCACGCGTCCGGTCACCGGAGCCACCATTCCCGGATTCGTCCCCCAGGTCACAAACGGACAAAGCTGCGACGCATCCATCTCGATGACCTTGTCGAACGCGGCGCCGTCGTCCGTCGGCAGACTCCGCCAATGCGCGACCGCCTTCTCCCAATCCGCATCCCGCGGCGCGAAGCGCTTGCCCTTCACGTAAGCGATGGTCTTCTCATCTGGCGCGACCATGCCGGCGCGGGCTCCGGCTTCAATGCTCATGTTGCACAACGTCATGCGGCCTTCTATCGAGAGAGCCCGCACCGCCGAACCCGCATATTCGATGACGTATCCGGTCGCACCATCCGTACCGATCTGCCCGATGATCCCCAGCGCCAAATCTTTCGCGCTCACGCCATCCGACAGCCGGCCACGAACATCGATCTTCATCGTCTTCGGCTTCTTCTGCGGCAGGCACTGCGTGGCCAGCACATGCTCCACTTCCGACGTGCCAATGCCGAACGCCAGAGCCCCAAACGCCCCATGCGTACTGGTGTGGCTGTCGCCGCACACAATCGTCATCCCTGGCTGCGTGAATCCCAACTCGGGTCCGATGACGTGCACAATGCCCTGCTCCACCGAATCCATATCGAACAGCCGGACGCCGAACTCCCTGCAGTTCTTCTGCAGCGCGGAGATTTGCGTGGCCGCGATGAGGTCTGTAATCGGCGTCCCGCGCGGTTCGGTCGGAATGTTGTGATCGACCGTCGCCACGGTGCGCGAAGTCTGCCGCACCTTTCGTCCCGCCGCACGCAGCCCGTCAAACGCCTGCGGAGAAGTCACCTCGTGTACCAGGTGCAGATCGATGTATAAAATCGGCGACCGCCCGGCCGGCTGCGCCACCACATGCCGCTCCCAGATTTTCTCGAATAGTGTTTTCTTCACCACGCGTCGTAATCCCCACGAATGAAAGTCAACCGACTTGGGATGCCCCACGTCTCGCGGATTTTGCGAGACGTGGGAACCAAGCTATTGCGGCTTCGTCACCGCTCCCTGCGACGCCGAAGCCACCAGCGCCGCGTACTTCGCAAACACTCCTGTCGGATATCTTGGTTGCGGCGCCTTCCATCCAGCCATGCGCTCGCGCAAGACCGCATCGGTGATCTCCACTTCCAGCAGCGCCTTCTTCACATCGAAGTGAATCATGTCGCCATCGCGCACTGCGGCAATCGGCCCGCCCCGCGCGGCTTCTGGCGACACATGGCCTGCCATCAATCCGCGCGTCGCGCCGCTGAACCGTCCATCCGTAAGCAGCGCCACGGATTCTCCCAACCCTTCGCCAATGATCGCCGCCGTTACGCCGAGCATTTCACGCATGCCAGGACCACCTTTCGGCCCCTCGTTGCGAATCACCACCACGTCGCCGGCCTTGATCTTTTTCGCGGTCACGGCCGCCATTGCATCTTCTTCCGACTCAAATACCCGGGCCGGTCCACGATGCTCCAGCCGCTCGTGTCCGCTGATCTTCGCCACGCATCCTTCCGGCGCCAGATTGCCTTTGAGAATCACCAGCCCGCCGGTCGCCTTTTTCGGCTTGTCGAGAGGCGCGATCACTTCCTGCCCGGCCGTCTCCTTCGCCTGCTCCCCTTCCGCGCCAATCGTCCGTCCCGTTACCGTCTTCGCCGCCGGATGCACGTACTTCCCGTCCAGCAGCCGCTTCGCCAGCAGGCGAATTCCTCCCGCCCGGTGCATGTCCGCCGCGACGAATCTGCCCGAAGGCTTCAGGTCCGCGAAAATCGGGGTGCGTTCACTGACCGTCTGAAAATCTTCGATGTCGAGTTTGACGCCGGCCTCGCGCGCAATCGCCAAAAGATGCAGCACCGCGTTCGTCGATCCCCCCGTCGCCGCCACCGACGCAATCGCGTTCTCGAAGGCTTCGCGCGTCAGAATGTCCCGCGGACGCAGACCGCTCTTCAGCACTTCCATCACGATCTTGCCGCACTCGATCGAAATCTGATCCTTCTCCGTGTCCATCGCCGGCACGCTGTTGAACCCCATCGGCGACAATCCGATCATCTCCATCACCGTCGACATGGTGTTCGCCGTGTACTGCCCGCCGCACGCTCCCGCCGCCGGACACGCCACATCTTCCAGTTCCTTCAGTTCTGTATCGCTCATCTTTCCCGCAGCGTGCGCCCCAACTGCCTCATACACATCCTGAATCGTCACGTCCTTACCGCGATAACTTCCAGGCGCGATCGTTCCCCCGTACAGCACTACCCCGGGCAGATTCATGCGCGCCAGCGCCATCGCCGCCGCTGGAATCGTCTTGTCGCAGCCCACCACGCACACTACGGCGTCGAACATCTGCCCACGGCACACCAGTTCGATCGAGTCGGCGATGAGTTCTCGGCTCACCAGCGAGGCCCGCATACCCTCGGTGCCCATCGTCTCCCCGTCGGAAATCGCGATGGTATTGAACTCCATCGGAGTGCCCCCGGCGGCGCGAATCCCTTCCTTCACCTTCGCCGACAGGCGGCGCAAATGAAAGTTGCACGGCATGGTTTCGATCCACGTATTGGCCACGCCGATCAGTGGACGGCTCAGGTCCGCGTCCGTGTATCCCACCGCCTTGAACATGGAGCGCGCACCCGCCCGATCGCGCCCTTCCGTAATTGCTCGACTGATATGTTTGAGATCCATAGTTAGTTGAAGACCGGATTAAGATTACAGGACGAAAGTGCCAGGTTTCAAAGTTTCAAGGTTGCGAAGGCGCTCGCTCTTGTACTGAATCACTTTGAAACCTTGAAACTTTGAAACCTGCCCTTCCACAAAAACGGGGAACCCGCATCCGCAGGTTCCCCAAGTTGCATGACGCTGCCCAGGAGCCGTCATGCTTGCCCAAAAATCAATTCTTAAGACCCTCAAAAGCGCCCCACACCTTGGGATTCCCCACCTCTCGCCCGCTTTGCGAGACGCCGGGCCGCCAGCTAAGCGTTGACCACCTGCTTCGGCGCCTCGGCTGGCTTCTTCGTGTCTTTCTGTAGCCAGCTCATCATGCCGCGCAGTTGCGCTCCGACAATCTCGATCGGATGCTGCTTCTCCCGCTCGCGCATTTTGTTAAAGTTCGGGCAGCCCGCCTTGTTCTCGGCGATCCACTCCTTGGCGAACTCGCCGCTCTGGATTTCCGCCAGAATCTTCTTCATGGTCGCCCGCGTCTCATCGCCGACCACGCGCTCTCCGCGGGTCAGGTCGCCGTATTCCGCGGTATTTGAAATCGAGTAACGCATCCGGGCCAGACCACCTTCGTAAATCAGGTCCACAATCAGCTTCACTTCGTGCAGGCACTCGAAATAGGCAATCTCCGGCGCGTATCCTGCCTCCACCAGCGTTTCGAACCCCTTCTTGATCAGCGATGTCAAACCGCCGCAAAGCACCGCCTGCTCGCCGAACAGGTCGCTCTCGGTTTCTTCCTTGAACGTCGTCTGCAGAACGCCGGCTCGCGTCGACCCAATGCCATCCGCATACGCCAGGCCCAGTTCGTGCGCCTTGCCGCTCGCGTCCTGATGAATGGCCAGCAGCGCCGGAACTCCTCGGCCTTCGCTATACACGCGCCGCACCAGGTGTCCCGGGCTCTTGGGCGCGATCATGATCACGTCCACATCCTTCGGCGGGACGATCGTTTTGAAGTGAATGCTGAATCCGTGGGAGACGCCCAGAACCTTGCCGGGATGCAGATAGGGCGCAATGGACTTCTCGTAGAGCTCGCCTTGGGTCTCGTCGGGAGTCAGTACGTGAATCCAGTCCGCGCGCTTGCAGGCCTCATCGGGCGCGACCACCACCATGCCGTCGGCCTTGGCCTGTTGTGCGCTCTTGCGATTCGGATCCAGCCCGACGATAACTTTGTGCCCACTGTCGCGCAGATTTTGGGCTTGCGCGTGTCCCTGACTGCCGTACCCCAGGATGGCGATTGTCTTGCCTTTCAATGCTTCCGGTTTCGCGTCGCGTTCGTAAAAAATGGTGACCACCAGAGTACTCCTCTCGATTGCAAGGGGGATGACTCGGCCCTTGTTGTTGGGATTGTTAGCTTCCCAGTGTACTGCGCGCGAAGCAGACCAGCGGTTCCGATTCGTGCCACCGACCGACCGGTCGGTTTTCAAAGAATCCTACCCGCCCCTCGCCTCCTCTGTCAAGCGCATCTCCGTTCCTCCTTCGGCCCATTTCGGGCACCGCGCGCGGGCCCGCCCCAAGAAACTCGCTGCATCGGTTGCAAAACAGCGTTACCCTTATGGCTGATCGACAGCAACCTCCGTTTGCGTGGCTGCGAGGAGGTACACCAATGGAGAAACAAAATCTCACCCCCGACAAAAACCAAGCCTCGTCAAAAAAAGGGGAGAATTCCTCAGACTCGAATAAACCTTCCAAACACTTCCGCTTAGGAAAAGACTGCGACTACGGCAAGGAAGTGGAACGTCTTCATATTGAATTGGTTAAGCTGCAGGAGTGGATCAAGAAGAAAGGCCTGCGGCTGGTGGTTCTCTTCGAGGGCCGCGACGCTGCAGGCAAAGGCGGCGCCATCAAGCGCATCACCGAATGCCTGAACCCGCGCATTTGCCGCGTGGTTGCCCTCGGCACTCCCACCGAACGCGAGAAAACGCAGTGGTATTTTCAGCGCTACGTCGCGCATCTGCCCGCTGCCGGCGAACTCGTCCTGTTCGACCGCAGCTGGTACAACCGTGCCGGCGTCGAGCACGTGATGGGATTCTGCACTGAAGCTGAGTACCTGGAATTCATGCACTCCTGCCCCGAATTCGAGCGCATGCTCGTACGTTCGGGGATCATCCTGATCAAGTACTGGTTTTCCGTCAGCGATGAAGAGCAGGAGCACCGCTTCCAGGCGCGCATGAGTGATCCCACCAAGCGTTGGAAACTCAGCCCCATGGACCTGGAATCCCGGCGTCGCTGGGCCGAGTATTCCCGAGCCAAGGACGAAATGTTCGCCATCACCGACATCAAGCAAGCGCCCTGGTACGTGGTCAACGCGGAAAACAAGAAGTGCGCCCGCCTGAACGTCATCCGCCATCTGCTGTCGATGATCCCCTATCAGGACCTGACGCCCGAACGCTTGAAATTGCCGCCGCTCGACAAGACCAAGTACGTGCGCCCGCCGATCCACGAACAGAATTTCATTCCTGAGATCTACGTCGCCGGTGAATCGAACTGAGACAACTGTGGCTGGCTTTGAGCGATTGGAAATAGGCCCTTGTCCGTAGTTCCGGCTGGAGAGCAAAGAACGCCACCTGCGGGCCGCCGGGGTCTCGGAAGGGGCAGGAGGCCACCGGGCCCAGAAAAGTGCGTGTACGGGAAGGGAAGCTATGTTCCCGGGGCATCAGAATAAGCGGGCAGCCGACGAACCGTCTGCCTCCGGGCGCTTTCAACCCTCGACCATCCGGATCACCGGCTGTACTGATTCTTCTTCTTGTCCTCGTGCCGCTCGGTCCCCAACTGAATCAGCCGGTCGATCAAATCGGCATACGCCAGGCCCGACGCCGCCCACAGCTTCGGATACATGCTGATCGCGGTAAACCCCGGCATGGTGTTGATCTCGTTCAGGAAGATCTTCCGCGTCTTCGGGTCCATCAGGAAGTCGATGCGCGCCAGCCCAGAGCAGTCGACCGCCTGAAACGCCCGCACCGCCAGCTCCTGCACCCGCTTCGTCTCCGTCTTCGTCAGCTTCGCCGGAATGATGAGCTCCGAGCCTTCATCCAGATACTTCGCGCCGTAGTCGTAGAACTCTTTCACCGGGACGATCTCTCCCGGCACCGACGCAGCCGGCTCGTCATTGCCCAAAACCGAGCATTCAATCTCGCGAGCTTTGTTCTTCTTCCCGCCGACGCCCTGCTCGATCACGATCTTGCGATCGAATTTCGCCGCTTCCGCAATCGCCGGACCCAGTTCTTTCCGGTTGTGCGCCTTGCTGATTCCCACCGACGATCCCAGATTCGCCGGCTTTACAAACACCGGATACGTCAGCTTGCTCTCGACCAGCTTCTGCACCTTCTTCGCATCGCCTTCCCACGCACTGCGCAGGATGGTGACGTGCTTCACCATCGGCAGGCCCGCCGCGATGAACAGCGACTTCATGATGTCTTTATCCATCCCGGCCGCCGAACCCAGCACGCCGGCGCCCACGTACGGAATGTCCGCCAGTTCGAGCAAGCCCTGAATGGTGCCGTCCTCGCCGAACGTTCCATGCAGCACGGGGAAGATCACGTCGACATTGATGGCGCGATCGCTCGCGCGGCGCAGCAATCCTGCGTCGGTTTGAAAAGGCACCAGCCCGCTCTCCCGGTGCACCGGCTCCGGCGGCACCACGACGGCCTCGCCGCGCGCCAGCACCGCCGCCGCCTCGGTCGTATCGGGATCGCCCGCTCGCAGATTCCGTGGCTCCAGCACCAGCTTGCCGTTCAATAGATTCTCCGCGTGCTCCGCCGTCAACCACCGTCCGTCTTTGGTGATACCGATCGGCACCACCTCATATTTTTCCGGATCGATCGCTTTCAGAACAGACGCGGCCGACAGGAGCGACACCTCATGCTCCCCGCTGCGCCCGCCAAATAAAATGCCGACTCGAAGCTTTTTCATGACCTTTCAGTGTGGACGCCAGAGCAGGCGCGCGTCAATCGCAGGAATGGTACGGCCAGGAAGATCAGGGGGGATAAGCAGGGATAGTCCGTGATTGTTGTATTTGATCCGTGTGAATCCGTGGAGATCCGCGGCCTACAGAATTTTCTTTCCAAACGCCGACAGCGCCAATTCCACCGCCAGATCCGCCGTCTGGTTATGCTCGTCGATCACCGGATTCACTTCCACGATCTCAAAGCTCAGCATGCGTCCGTGGTCAGCAATGATTTCCATGGCCAGGTGCGCTTCGCGATACGTCGCCCCACCCCTCACCGGCGTGCCCACGCCCGGCGCATCTTCCGGATCGACCCAATCCATGTCGAGTGATATGTGATAGCCCGCCGTCCCGCGTCCGGCCATGCGTAGCGCCTCTTCCATCACCGTGCGCATGCCGCGCTCATCGATGTCGCGCATGGTGAAGACGCCGATTCCAGCCCGCCGGACATTCTCCTTTTCGACGGCGTCAATATCGCGCACGCCCACCAGTACGCAGTTTTCCGGCTGCACTTTCGGCGAAAAATCGTAGATCTTGGCCAATTCGCCCGGCCACAATCCCATGATCGCGGCCAGGGGCATGCCATGAACATTGCCGCTGGGCGAACTCTCGGGCGTATTGATATCGGTGTGCGCATCAATCCAGATGAGACCCACGCGCTGATTTTGCCGCCGGTAGAATTCCGCCACCCCCGACACCGTGCCCGCCGCCATTGAATGGTCCCCGCCCAGCGCCAGCGGCACCTTCCCGGCCTCCAGCGTCTTCACCACCAACTCCGCGTGCTTCGTACAGGTTGCGGTGATCTCCTTCAAGTATTTCGCGTTCGCGGCGCCTTCCTTCTTCTGCTCGGGAATGGCGACTGCCACGTTGCCGCCATCTTCCACCTCGTGCCCCAGAGCCTCCAGCCGCGCCTCCAGGCCGGCCACCCGCACCGCCGACGGCCCCATATCCACGCCGCGACGTGACTGCCCGAGATCCAAAGGCACACCGATCACGCGAATTTTCTTCGGCACAATGTTGGTAGCGGAGGCAGTGGTCATCATGATGGAATTGAGCGATTCTGCGATTGAGTCATTGAGTGATTGCGGGGATGTTTTCGATCGCCCGATCACTCAATCGCTCAATCGTGCAATTCGTTACGGATAAAGTCTGTACAGCATGCGCGGGAACGGAATGGTCTCGCGTACGTGCTCGAGCCCGCAAATCCAGGCCACCGCGCGCTCAATGCCCATGCCGAACCCGCCGTGCGGCACGCTGCCGAACTTGCGCAGGTCGAGATACCACTTGAACGCCTCTTCCGGCAGACCATGCTCGTGAATGCGTTGCAGTAATAGTTCGTGCGATGCCATGCGCTGCGAACCGCCGATGATCTCCCCGTAGCCCTCCGGCGCCAGCACATCCACGCACAACGCCAGTTCCGGCCGCTGCGGATCGGGCTCCATGTAAAACGCCTTCACCTTCGCCGGATACCGATGCACCATCACCGGCTTGTCGAATTGCGCCGAAAGATAGGTCTCGTCCGGCGAGCCCAGGTCTCCGCCCCACTCGAACTTCGACTCCAGCGCGCCTTTCGCGTGCCCTTCCTGCAGATTCTTCACCGCATCGTCGTAGCTGATGCGCGGGAAAGGCGGCACGATCTTTTCGAGCTTGGAAACATCGCGGCCGATCGTTTTCAGGTCCCCGCTTCGACGCTCCAGGCAACGCTTCACGATGAAACTGATGAGCCCCTCCGCCAGTTCCATCACGTCGTCGAGTTGGGCGTAAGCGACTTCCGGTTCGACCATCCAGAATTCCGTCAGGTGCCGCCGCGTCTTGGACTTCTCCGCGCGGAATGTCGGCCCAAACGAATACACCTTTCCCAGCGCCATCGCCATGGCTTCCGCATAAAGCTGCCCGGATTGCGTGAGGAATGCCTGCTCCTCGAAGTAGTCGACGGGAAACAGCGTGGTGGTACCCTCGCACGCAGCCGGCGTGATAATCGGCGGATCCGTCAAGGTGAATCCGCGCTCGTCAAAGAAATCCCGCGCCGCCTTGATGATCTCGGCCCGCACCCGCAGAATCGCCGCCTGCCGCTGCGATCGCACCCACAGGTGCCGGTGCTCCATCAGGAAGTCGGTGCCGTGCTCTTTCGGCGTTATCGGATAGGGATCCGACTCGGGCACGCGCTGCACCACCTGCACGCTCACCACGTCGAGTTCGTAGCCGCTGGGCGCGCGCTTGTCCGCGCGCACTTTTCCTTCGACAATCACGCTCGACTCCTGCGTGAGTGTCTTCACCGCCTCGAACACTTCCGGCGGGACTGCGTTCTTGGGCACAACGCCCTGGATGATCCCCGACCCATCGCGAAATTGCGGAAACAGCAACTTCCCGCTCTCGCGCAGATTGTAGAGCCATCCGCGGACCATGACGGTCTGGCCTTCGTGCTTCCCGATTTCAGCGATGGTCGTGACGATAGAAGACATAAAATGATTTGTAATTGGGTAATTTTGCAATTGTGCAATTGAAAACCATTCTTGGCCGCGCACGCGGTTTTAGATTACCAAATTACAAAATTCCCCAATTACCCAATCCCCTCCAGCTTTTCGAACGTTTCCGGTAACTTCTCCAGCGGATTCACCTTCTCATCTTCGCCCAGTTCCAGCAGCAGGGGAGGCGTCTTCGGCGCCGAGCGCAGCAACTCAACCGCTTCCTTCCAGTCAATGGTTCCCTGCCCCGGCCACAGGTGCGAATCCTTCAGCTTGTCGTTGTCATGCACGTGCGTCGAGCAGATGTGATTCCGCAGAATCTCAAATCCCTCGCGCACTGAACCCATCATGTGCGCATGTCCGAAATCGAAGCATACGCCCACATCGTCGAAATGCGCGCCGTGGATCATCTCCACCAGTTTGTCTGGCATCGAAAGCTCGTTCGGAATATTTTCCAGCAGCAGCCTCACGCCCAGGGGCTTGGCAAAAGCGCGCAGATGTTCGATTGAGGTCATCGCGGCTTCGAATTTCTTCTCGCTGAAACTCTCGTTCGGCGTGCCCAGGTGCTGCACCAGAAAGCGGAATGGGATCTGCTCCGCGATCTCCAGCGCCCGCTTGATCTCGTCCATGGCCTCGACCCGCGCCGCCCGGTCCTCCGACGCCACGTTCACCGGCGGCGCACCCGCACGTCCCCATTCGTAATCGGCGTAAAGCGGCGAATGCACCGAGTGCAGCGGCACTCCGTTGCCGCGGAACCAGTCGGCGATCTCCTTCACATGCTGCTTGCGGTTGGCATAATCCAGGTGCTGACGCGCCGCAAAAATCTCGATCGCCTGCACACCGCTCCGAGCCAGCCCATCCAGAATTCCCGGATGCAGCCGCTCCTTCACGAACAGATAGGTCGAAACCGCCTTCAGCATGCGCGCCCTTCAAGTCCTGAAGCCTGTAATCTCCGAGCTAATATCCTAATGCCTGGCCGTTACTGTTTCTGCCGTCCGTCGCGCCCAGCCGGTCCCCGGTCTTGGCATCAATCGCGATGCACTCCGCGTCGCTCCAGTAGCCGTAACCGCCGTCTCCCTGCAGACCGGTTTCCATGTTGTAACCCATTTTCCGCAACAGATTCACGGTATCGGGCGAAAACCATTTCTCCACGTTGACGACATCCGGCATCCACTGGTGATGAAACCGGGGCGCATTCACCGCCTCCTGCAAATTCATGCCGTAGTCCACCACACCCATCAGGACGTTGGCCACGGTCGTGATGATCTTTGAACTTCCCGGCGAGCCCAGCACCAGAAATGCTTTTCCGTCACGCGCCACAATCGTCGGGGTCATTGACGAGAGCGGCCGCTTTCCAGGCCCGATCGCATTCGCCGCCCCTTGCAACAGGCCGTCGGCATTCGGCACGCCCGGCTTGGCGGAGAAATCGTCCATCTCATCATTCAGCAGAAATCCCAGGCCATCGGCGGTCACGCGCGATCCAAACCAGTCGTTGATGGTGGTCGTCACCGACACTGCATTCCCTTCGGCGTCCACGACCGAATAGTGCGTCGTGTGATTCCCCTCTTTCGGCTCCGTCACCGGTCGATGCGCCGCGGCATACTGCTCCAACGCGGCAAACACCGCAGGCCGCGTCAAATCTCCGCTCGTGCTCGCATGATTCGGCGCAATGCTTTCTCGCCACGCCGCTCCGTACTTCTTGTCGATCAACTGCGCGACGGGAATCTTCGAAAAATCAGGATCCCCCAGAAACTCAGCCCGATCAAAGAACGCCCGGCGGAAGGCCTCGACCGTGTAGTGAATCGCCTGCGCCGAGCGGTCGCCCATTTTTGCCAGATCGTAGCCTTCGAGAATATTCAGAGACTCGATCAACACGGTTCCGCCCGAAGACGGCGGCGGGGCGCTGATCACCTCGTATCCCCGGTACGTGCCCCGCACCGGTTCCCGTTCCTTCACTTCGTAGTGTGCCAGATCGTCAGCCGTAATCAGCCCGCCGCCTTTCTGCAAGGCCGCCGCTAATTCCCGAGCCAACGCTCCGTGGTAAAAATCATCGGGCTTCTCGCTGATCCTTTCCAGCGTTCGTGCCAACGCGGGTTGGCGAAATATCTCTCCTGCTTTGTAGTAATTCCCATTCCGCTGAAACACCCGCCGCGACTCGGGAAACTTCGCCAGATACTCATCGTGCAGATCGCCAGCCTCTTCCCAGGTCAGCGCATAGCCGGCTCGCGCCAGCTTGATGGCGGGCGCCATCGCCTGCTTCAGCGTCAGCTTCCCGTATTTCTGCTCGGCGTAAACCAGCCCCGCCACCGATCCTGGGACTCCGATCGACTTGTATCCAATCTCGCTCGCGCCCTCGATCACGTTCCCCTGGGAGTCGAGATACATGTCGCGCGTCGCCGCCGCCGGAGCCTTCTCGCGGTAGTCCAGAAAGTGCGTCGTGCCGTTGGCCATGCGAATCAACATGAACCCGCCGCCGCCGATATTCCCAGCCGCCGGATGCACCACCGCCAGCGCAAAACCGGTGGCCACCGCCGCATCGATCGCGTTCCCGCCTGCCTGCAAGGTTTCCACACCCACTTGCGAGGCCAACCGATGCACGGTCACCACCATGCCATGCTGCGCACGCACGGGGCGCTTGGAACCGGCCGCCGGAGCCACCAACGAGGCGGCCAGCGCTGCCATCAGCAGCCATAGGAATGCTTTACGCGGGGAACGCATGCGATTAGAGATTGTTCTCGGCAAGCGGCAGACTCTTGAGGCTAGCCGAGCACGCAGAGCAGAGTCAAATCCAAAGCTCAGGGTGTCGTGTCATCGCATGTTCCTGCAGGCATTGGGAAAACGCGCCCTTATTGCGGCCGTTTTTTCCGCGACCGTTTAGCACCTGCGGGCTTCTGTGGTTTCGGGATGCGCTTTCGTGCCTTCGGCGCTTTCGCCACAACCATTTCATACGACTGCCGGATTAGATCTTTGAGCTCTTGGTCGCGCAGGACGGCCGGCCCCTCAACCAACACCCACTTATAGCGGCCGACGTAAGGCGCCGGTCCGATCCCTTCCCGCTCAATCAGTTCAGCAAACGTATCGGGCGTACATTTGAAGCAAGTCTTCCTCGGAACCCCGGTGAGCGTGACGATCGCGAAAATCTTTCCCCGCACCTTGAAGCAGAGATCGTCCACCCACTGCAGATTCTCTGTCGCCTCCGGAAAGGCGAGGCAGTACTTTCGAATTTCGTCGATCGTCATGTGGTTCAACCCCGCTCAAGTCGAGACAAGAGCCGCTGCTTTACTTCCGGCCACTCAGCCGCCAGGATCGAATAGCGCACTGAGTCGCGCGGAATGTAGCCGGCTGCCATACGGTGCGCCCGCAGCACTCCCTCCTTTTTGCCACCAATGCGTTCCAACGCCGCCTGGGACGTGGTGTTGCGCAGGTCGGTGTGAAAACATACGCGCAACACCTGCCAGCCTTCGAAGGCGTAGCGCAGCAACAGGAGCTTGGCCTCGGTGTTCGCGGCGGTCCGAATCGCCGAGGCCGTCAGCCAGGAATAACCGATTTCACACGCATCCGGAACTCCACGCGCGCGCATCGGATGCCCCTGCGGCCAGGCCCACCGCTCAAGGTTCCAGAGCCGCGTGGATCCAATCACCGTGTCATCAGCGACGCGCACGGTCGCAAACGGTACCGCCGTCCCGGCATCGCGCCAGGCCAGCGCCGTCTCTACGTAGGGTTCCGCCTCTTGCCGAGTCTGCGGCACGGGGCTCCACCGATATAGACCAGGATCGGAACCGGCTGCGGCAGCCAGACCCTCCACATGCCGACGCTCCAGGGGTTCCAGACGAATGCTCGTTCCTTGCAACACTGGACTTTCAAGGATCATGCCTTCACTATGCCTGACCCGTGCACGTCAGCCAAGCGTTGAGCCCTCTACGTTCGTGATGAATGAGATGGGACGCCGCCCTCAGCGGCGAAAGGCGACATTGAAAATGGGCCGCTTATCGCAGCGCTGAAGCG
This sequence comes from Terriglobales bacterium, assembly GCA_037443605.1. Classification (GTDB taxonomy): domain Bacteria; phylum Acidobacteriota; class Terriglobia; order Terriglobales; family Acidobacteriaceae; genus Sulfotelmatobacter. The sequence continues at coordinate 130,850 of JBBIOA010000009.1, read as the reverse complement.
CCGCGCCACCCAAAATCAAGCGCAAGGCCGAGTTCTTCAGCAGCCCCACTAGTGCCGGACGACCGCCCGCTCCCCCTGGGGTCCGTCTGGGTTTGTGTCCAGCACTTCACGAACCTTGCTGACGAGCGCCGCGAGGGTGAACGGCTTGGGCAGGAACCACAATCCTTCATCCAGCACGCCGTAGTGCACAATGGCGTTGTTGGTATAGCCGGACATGTAAAGCACCCGGGTACTCGGCGAAATCTTCGCGATCTGCTCGGCCAGCTGCCGCCCATTCATTCCTGGCATCACCACGTCGGTGATCAGCAGCCGCAAACCCTGGGAATTCGCCTTTGCAATCGCCAACCCTTGCTCCGGCCCGTCTGCCACCAATACTTTGTATCCACAGTGCGACAGAACGGATGAACTGAGTTGGCGTAGCTGCGCATCATCTTCCACGAGCAAGATCGTCTCCGATCCCTGTAACGCGGCTCTCGGGCGGCGCTCGGAGCCCAACGGATCCGCGGCCTCATCCACCCGCGGAAAGTAAATCTTGAAGGTGGTTCCCCGGCCCGGCTCGCTGTACACCCAGATGTATCCCCCGCTCTGCTTCACGATGCCGTACACCGTCGAAAGCCCCAGCCCCGTTCCCTTGCCAACTTCCTTGGTGGTAAAGAAAGGCTCAAAAATCCGTTCCTGCACTTCCGGCGTCATGCCCACCCCGGTGTCGCTGACCGCCAGCAGCACATAGCGTCCAGCCCCGATGGGCCGGTGATTGTGGGCGTAAGTGTCATCCAACTCCGCGTTCGCTGTTTCTAACGTCAGCTTTCCGCCCTGTGGCATCGCGTCTCGCGCGTTCAACGCCAGATTCATGATCACTTGCTCGATCTGGCCCGGATCCGCGCGCACCGACCCAAGATCGCCCGCCGGTGCGGTGATGACCTCGATGTCTTCCCCAATCAGGCGGCGGAGCAGCGAATCCAGATTCATGACCGTGTCGTTGAGATTGATGATGCGCGGCGAGAGCACCTGCTTGCGGCTGAACGCCAGCAACTGCCTTGTAATTCCGGCCGCTCGCTCCGCCGCCGACTTGATCTGCGCCGTGCTGTCGGCCAGGCGACTCCCCGCTGGCAATCCGTCCGCCAGGATCTGGGTGTAGCCCAGAATCACCGTGAGCAGGTTGTTGAAGTCATGTGCGACTCCGCCAGCCAGCCGCCCGATCGCCTCCATCTTCTGCGATTGCCGGAGTTGCTCTTCCAGGGCCACACGCTCCGTGAGGTCGCGAATGCCACTCGAGATCAGTGTCCCTTCCCCGGTTTCCAGAGGACTCAGACTCTCCTCGATCGGAAATTCGCTTCCATCTTTGCGCAGGCCATACAACTCCAGGTTCGGGCCGGTTTCCTGCTCGCGCCGCTTGGCCGAAAAGTCCATGCGACGGAGCGCATGCCGTTCCCGAAATCGCTCCGGCAGCAGCATCTCGACGTTCTGATTCAACAACTCCTGGCGGTCGTACCCAAAGAGTTTTTCGGTCTGGGCGTTCACCAGCACGATCTTGCCCGCGGCATCCACCACCACCATCGCATCGGGAGCCGACTCAAGCAGCCCGCGGAACTTGGCGTCGGCACGCATCCGTTCCGTCACGTCCTGGGCCAGCGATGCTACGCCCAGCACCCTGCCCGAATCGTCCACCAACGGAGTGTTGTACCACTCGCACAGAATCGTCTTGCCGTCGCGGGTAAGGTTCTCGTTGGTGCTGCGCTCGCCACCTGTTCCTTGCAGAAGCTGCCGTGACATTGCGTCCACGAAGGGACGGTGCTTCGCCGGCACGATGAAAGTGTTGGGCTGCCCGATCGCCTCGCGACGGCTGTAGCCAAAGATTCGCTCGGCGGCTGGGTTCCACTCCACCACCCTGAACTCCATATCCCACTCAATCACCGCCAGCGGCGTATGCTCCACGTGAATCCGCAGTCTCTGCTGCGACTGCTGGATCTCCTCCTCCGCCCTTTTCCGGTCGGTGATGTCCCGGCATATTCCCAGCAGCCCGACGACCTTCCCGCTCGCATCGCGAAACGGTCCTTTGGTCGCCAGGTACAATCGCGTCACGCCGGCGGCCGTACCAAATTCCTCGTAGGTTTGCGTCTCCCCGGAGGCCACCACCACGCGATCACGCTCCATAATGGTTTGGCCTACCTCTGGCAGAAACAGTTCCTCATCTGTCTTTCCAAGGACATCCTCAACCTTGCGCTCGAACGTCCGCGCTCCGGCTGAATTAATCATCAAATACCGGCCGCCTAGATCTTTGACGAACACGGCATCAGTCGTGCCCTCGGTGATTCCCTGCAGCAGTGCGAGATTCTTCTCCAGCTCGCGAGAATTCACCAGCAACTGGTTCTGCGCCACGAAGAGCCGCCCGCTCGCGGCCGCAAATGAAGCCGTCACCAGAACCACGGACCAGACAAATTGCTCCTGTGAGATCAGCAGCACCAAGGGAAACACAATCGCCGGAATCAGGAGCGGTGAGAACTGCGCCAACAGCTGCAAACCCTGCGATCGCGACTCTGGCTCCTTAGCCGACTCCTCGTCCCGCCACGTACCCGCAATCACGATCAACAAGCAGTAGGTGAACGTCCAAACGAGGTCGAGCCACGTGCCCTGTTGGTAGTGTCCCGAAGCCTGGTAGGCGAGCGTGGCATTCAGCACGATTCCGTGGACGGTGAGGAACGCTCCCATCCGGAGGAAGAATCGATGAGCCGTGCGATTCTGGCTCAGGAGACCGCGAATCACAAAACTGAGGGCAACTGCGCCAAAGAAGAAAATGCCAGCACGCAGCGCGCGTCCTTCCATCGCCTGCCCAGCCGCCTGCCAGCGCGACGGAACATAAATCAGCGACAACTCGACCGCCAGCACCAGCGTGCTTACCTGCACGAAATCGCACACCCGAAGCCAGCGGAATCCGCTGTTCTTGTCGCGCGGACTCAAAAACAATGTCATCACGGCCGGCACTACCCAGAAGAACACCAGCACATCGCTCGGCCAGATGGTCCCCAGTTTTGCGTGCAGGTAGTCGTAGTAGTAGGTGTAGAAGCCCTCGCCGATGGCCGTCAGCAAACTCGAGAAGCCAACCAGCCTCCAGACTCGCCGCCCAAACGGGCCGGCCTGGCGCGCCACCGCCCAGCACACGACCGCCCCCACGATCGGCGCGATCGTGTCGATCCAGTCGCCAATGACTGAGGCCGTGTCCTGGCCGTACCAGAGCGCGAGCAGGGCCCCATGAAAGATTAGTAGGATGGACGCCGCTGCCAGCGCGGGGCCGCGATACTTAGACATCTCGTTTCGATTTCTCCACGGGACTCGCCTTTCGATCGCCGAGCCTTGTGCCCCCTGAGCTATTTGCTCCCTGAATATATCCTCACACTCACTCAGCAGAATCAAGTACTTCCGCAGGCCCTCCCGCGGCGGGCTCACCTTCTTCCGCGTCGCCTCGCGCACCTCCAACCCGGCGATACCTTGGTGTGAACGCAGCATTACTTTGGTTGCAAACTTCCTGCCAACTATTTACATGCTCCCACTTGCCAACCCGTGCGCTGTTGCCCTAGCATCCGAATTGAAAGCCGACCTGCCAGGTTGGTGATGGTGGTAACCGATTTTTGAACCAACACTGAATGAACGGGGGCCTGACTCGAACTAAGATCCGGTGAGCAACGCTCCGCCATGCGGAGATGCCTAAAGGGTCTCGGCGGGTTCCCAACGTCTACCGACGGGTTCATTCTCGGCCCACCACACGGCACAGCGGGTCGGCTTGATTATTTGCCGTAAACAAAAGCCATGATGACCGACTTCACAGTCCGCCATCCGCCCTCTGCTAGACTGATCGAGTAGCCAATCGACATCGTTGCGCATCTAATTCAAACGTGTTCCCCCAACTCCTTCATCTCGGTAAGTTCTTTCTTCCCACCTACGGATTCCTCGTCTCCATGGGCGTCCTGATCGGCCTCTGGATCAGCGTCCGCAACTCCGAGCGTCTCGGCTACGACGGCGAGAAGTCGTGGAATCTGGGCATCCTGGTCGTGCTCTGCGGGATCGTTGGCGCCAAGATTCTCTACATCGTGAACGAGTGGTCGTACTACTCCGCTCACACGCGGGAAATCTTCAGCGTAGAAACGCTGCAAGCCGGCGGAGTGTTCTCCGGAGGCCTGCTCGCCGCCTTCGCCGCCGCCGCCTGGTACGTATGGAAGAACCACATGCCGCCGCTGGGCACGTGCGACGCTTTTGCCCCGGGCCTGGCGCTGGGACATGCCATCGGACGCCTCGGATGCTTTGCCGCCGGATGCTGCTACGGCAAGCCTACACATCACTGGTGGGGCGTGACGTTTACCAATCCCATCGCCAACCAGATCACGGGCACTCCGCTGAATATTCCGCTCGAACCGACGCAGCTTTTTGAATTCGCCGTGGAGTTGGCGAATTTCTTTTTGCTGATGTGGCTGCTGCGCCGCCGCAAATTCGATGGCCAGATTATGGGCGCATTCCTGTTCATCTACGGGGTGGCCCGCTTCTTCCTCGAATACTTGCGCGACGACCCCGGCCGCGGGTCGGTCTTTGGCGGCGCCATGAGCGGCACCCAACTGATTGCCATCGGCCTCGTCCTCGCCGGCAGCATCATCTGGTGGCTGCGCCCCGGATCGAAGCAGGTCCCCGCACAAACCGTCAGCCCGGCAAAATAGCCGAAGCGAGCACTGTGGTCCTGAGGCGCGTTCTTTGCGCCGAAGGACCTGTGCAACTCGGCCGCGAATCTAGCGACGGCCCGCAATCGGCACCGCGCACTTCGATCTCATTTATCCTGTCACCGGTGGACGAACAAGCTCCCATCACGCTTTCGCCAGACGCCGCGGGCCTTCGCCTCGACCAATTCCTCGCCAGCCATCTGAACGTTTCCCGCGCCCGCGTCCAGGAACTGATCGCGGCGGAAAAAATCCTGGTCAATGACGCTCCCGCGAAAGCTTCGCTCAAGCTCCGGGGCGACGAGCGTATCTCCGTGCTCGGTCCGTCGGCCCGTCCACCTCTCCGCGCTATCGCCGAAGAAATTCCGCTCGACGTCGTCTACGAAGACGACGATCTCGCCATCATCAACAAACCCGCCGGCATGATGGTCCACGCCGGCGCCGGGGCCACCGACGATGCTCGCAATCTCGGCACGCTGGTCAACGCCTTGCTGCATCACTTCGCGACGCTCTCCGCTGTCGGCGGCGAGATCCGACCCGGCATTGTCCATCGTCTCGACAAGGAAACCAGCGGCCTGATCGTGGTCGCCAAAAACGACGAGGCCCACCGCCAGCTTGCCGCCCAATTCGCGCAGCGCGAGGTGAAGAAGACTTACCTCGCCCTGGTCCACGGCTGGCCGAAAAAGGATTCCGGCACCATCTCCGCCGCCATCAGCCGCGACAGCGTCCGCCGCATCCGCATGACCACCCGCAACCCTGGCGGCCGGGAGGCAGTCTCGCACTACAACGTCCTGCGCCGCATCGACAGCCCCTTCGGCAAGTTCGCACTGATCGAAGTCAAAATCGACACTGGCCGTACCCATCAGATTCGCGTGCACATGTCTTCGCTGGGTCACCCCATCGTCGGCGATGCGCTCTACGCCGCTCCCCGCGAAATCCCGCGCAAGCACTTCCTGACCAAGGCCCAGCGCGACGGCACTCCGGCAGCCATTTCCCTGGCGCGCAACTTCCTCCACGCCGCTGAACTCAGCCTCATCCATCCCAGCACTCGAGCGGCGCTCTCTTTCCGGAGTCCACTTCCGCCGGAACTTCAAGCCTTTCTTTCGAAACTCCAGGCGGACGTTACCTCCGCGCCTCACCCCTGAGCCCAAGGCGCGGAAGGCCGGATATAATACCCTCACGATGTCGACCTTGGGGACAAACACCGTGCGCTCATTTGTCCAACTCGCGTTTCTTGCGCTGATCGCGACCGCGGCACTGGCTCAGTCGGCCGCCACACCCGCACAGCAGCAACCGGCAGCCCCGACGCAGCCGCCGGCTACCGGCCAAGGCGCTCAAACCGACGAAGGCCCCCTTACCACCATCCGAATCCCGACGAACGAGGTCAACGTTGTCTTCGTCGTCACCGACAAGCACGGGAAGCGCATCACGGACCTCAAGCAGAACGACTTTCACTTCGTCGATGACAACAAGCCGCCGGCGGAAATCCGCAGCTTCAGCGCCGAGGCGAATCTTCCGCTGCAAGTCGGCCTGCTCATCGACGCCAGCAATTCGGTTCGGGACCGTTTCAAGTTCGAGCAGGAATCCGCCATCGAGTTTCTGAACCAGACCGTGAAATTCGGTAAGGACCGGGCGTTTGTCATCGGCTTCGACGCCACCCCTGAGGTCACGCAGGACTTCACCGACAATACCGAAGCCCTTGCCCACGGCGTGCACGAGCTTCGTCCCGGCGGCGGCACGGCGTTGTATGACGCTCTCTATTACGCTTGCCGCGACAAACTGCTGAAGGCTCCCAAAAACACCACTGTCCGCCGCGCCATCATTCTGCTCAGTGACGGCGAGGACAACCTCAGCCACGTCAGCCGCGAGGAAGCCATCGAAATGGCGCAGCGCGCCGAAGCCATCATCTACACCATCAGCACCAACGTGAGCGGTACCAAGGGCCCCGGCGACAAGGTTCTCGAGCGCATCGCCGATGCCACCGGCGGGCGCGCCTTCTTCCCCTTCCAGATTCGCGACGTGGTCAACGCCTTTTCCGAGATTCAGGACGAGCTCCGCACCCAGTACGCCGTTTCCTACAAGCCCGCTGACTTCAAGGCCGACGGCCACTATCGCACCATCGAAATCGTGGCCAACGACCGCAAGAATTTCCACGTGCGCGCCCGCCGCGGATATTACGCGCCATCAATCACGACGGTGACTCCGACATCATCGGCCCCGCATCCAGATTCCGGCGCGGCAGTTCGCTAGCATCCGGGAGCGAAGGCGATTTCCCCAGTGTTCCTCTGTGCCCCATGTGGTGACTTTTCCTCTCCCTGAAAAGAGTGGCCTATGTGGGGACAGCCGCCCTCGGCTGTCCGGCGGCCCGGAAGTATCGGGCGGCGGCGCTGAGGTAGCCATGATTTTTCATGGTGCCGGCGTGCCGGCACCCGGCATACAAGACGGTGGTCCTGTGTGCCCTCTGTGGTTTAATCTTCTTCCACTATGGTTCGAGTCGGACTCATCGGATTCGGTCTTGCCGGGCAGGCGTTCCACGCGCCCATGATTCGCGGCGTCGAGGGCATGGAACTTGCCTGCGTTCTCGAGCGTCACACCGACAACGCAAAGAAGCGCTATCCCAACGTGCGCATCGCCCGCACACTCGACGAACTACTTGCGGACAAGTCGATCGACCTTTGCGTCGTCGCCACGCCCAACGACTCGCATTTTTCCTACACAAAACTTTGCCTCGAAGCCGGCCGCCACGTCGTCATCGACAAACCCATGACGCCCACCATGTCGGAGGCGACGCAACTGGTCCGCCTCGCCGCCGATCATGGCCGCCTGCTCAGCGTCTATCAGGACCGCCGCTGGGACGGCGCATACCTCACCGTGAAGAAACTCGTCGAAGCCGGAACGCTGGGCAAGATTGCCGAATACGAAGCGCGCTTCGATCGCTTCCGGTTGGACGCCAAGCCTGGCGCATGGCGCGAAGTCGCCGACTTCCCTGCTGCCGGCGTCCTGTGGGATCTTGGCCCGCACCTTCTCGACGGCGCTCTCGTCCTCTTTGGCGAGCCTGAAACCATCTACGCACAAACCCTTCTGCAGCGCTCCGATTCGAAAGTGGACGACGCCTTCGACGTCATCTTCCAGTACTCGCACACGCGCGCCACCCTTCGCGCGCGCATCCTCGCCTACGCTCCGTGCCATCATCTGCTCCTGCACGGAAGCAAAGGATCCTTCATCAAGTTCGCCATGGATCCGCAGGAAGAAATCCTGCGCAGCGATCACTATCCGGATGGCTTGGATTGGGGCGCAAACTGGGGACTCGAAGCGGAAGAAAAGTGGGGAACTCTATCCCCGGCCGGCGGATCGCCGCGTAAAGTCGAGACCGAACGCGGCGACTATCGCGGGTTCTACGTCAACATGCGCGATGCCATCGCCAACGGGGCCCCGCTGGCGGTGCCTCCCGAGCAATTCCTCCGCACGCAGCGCGCTCTGTTACTCGCGCACAAGAGCAGCCGCGAACAGCGCACCGTCCGCTGGTCCGAACCCGTCGATTAAGTGTGGAGCGGGCACTCCCGCCCGCGACGGTTGCATTCTTTCCAAGTACGGGCTGGCCGAGGCCTCGCCCATACGCCGCCTATCCCTTCATCACCTTCATCCATGCGGCCTGGAACTTCTCCATCTCGTCCTGCGTCCCCACGGTGACCCGCACCCAGTTTGGCATCACCGGCCAAGTCCGCCCAATCATCACATTCTCTTTGGCTATCGCGTCCCGCACGTCTTTGCCGGGCCGCCTGGCGTCGAGCAGGAAGCAATTCGCTTCCGACGGAATAAACGAATACCCGTTCCGGCTGAGCCACTCGAATGTCTGCTGCCGAATCGTTGCGTTGATCTTTCGCCGCTCCTGAACCAGCTGTGCATCCTTCAGGCTGGCCGTCGCTGCGGCCACCGCCGTCACCGGCATAAAGTTCCATCCACCCCGTTCCAGCACCTTATCCACCAGTTCCGGACGCCCGATGACCAACCCGCACCGCAGGCCCGCCATCCCATAAACCTTGGAGAAGGTCCGCAACACAATCACATCCTTGCCTGCTTTCACCAGATCGAGCACCGACGGCGCCTCGCTGAAGTGGAGATACGCTTCATCCACCAGCACCATCGCGTCCTTTGGCTTGTTTGCTACCAGATACTCGATGTCCGCGTGAAGCGTCAGAGTGCCGGTCGGATTATTCGGATTGCAGATGTAGAACACACCCGCGTCGGGCGCAGCCGCCAGCATGGCCCGCACGTCATGCGCATAGGTTTTCGTCAGCGGAACTTTCACCACGCGCGCGCCCGCCACCGAAGCGGCATTCATCCCGGTCTCAAATCCCGGATCGGCGGTCACGTAACTCTTCTGCGGCGAAGTGAAGGCCAGCACGCTCAAGCTCAAGGGCGGAGTCGATCCCGCTGTGGCCCTCACCCATTCCGGATTCAGGCCTTCGCTGGCGGCAAAGGTATTGACCAACTCATCGGTGAGATTGTCGGAGTACCGCCCTCCGATGGGAAGCAGGGCCGCAGCCGCCTCGCGCGCGGCCGGGCACGGGCCCAGCGGATTTTCGTTGGAGTCGATGACAACCGCGCCGGTGGGATGCGGACGATGTCGCTGCGCCGCCGCCAGCATCGGTTCACTCAGAATCCGGAAAGTAGCCGCGGCCGATGCAGCCGCCGAAAAGTGCAGAAAGGACCGCCGGGAAAAGTGAGGCATGTGTTGTGTCCCCCAGTTCCCGGCAGTGTACCAGTTGCTATGCGCAGCAGAAATATTTGTATTCGCTATTGGCCCGTGCCGGTTACGTTCATTGTCTGAACGTTCGGATTGCCGGAGTCCGTCACCGTGATCGCGCTCGGACGCAGCCCGATCGCCGACGGCGTAAACGTCACGTTGAACGTGCACTTCGTGTGCGCCGCCAGCGCTCCCGAGCAGGGATTCGCGCCGCCCGCAGCGGCGGCGTAGTCGCCGTTGCCGGTAATCGTCAGAGTGAGCGTGGTGGACAGATTGTTGGTGAGCGTCACCGTTTGGGCAGCGGCCGCCGTGGCCACGCTCTGCGGCGCAAACGTCAGCGTGGCCGGTGAGAACGAGACCGGCTGCGCGGCCGTGCCCTTCGCATCGAGCACCTGCTGCCCAGCCGAAGCATCGTCAGTCACGATGACCGCGCCGTTGATCACTCCGTTCGTCCCCAGCGCAGGAGCGAACGCTACGGTTAGGGTGCAGGCCGCATTCGCCGCCAGCTTCAGGCCCGCTCCGCAGGGCCGCGTGCCGCTGCCCGCGACGACGAAGTCCCCGCTCCCTGCAATCGAGCTGATCGCGATCGTATTCGCGCTCGTGTTTTTTAAGGTCACGGTTTTTGCCGGGCTGGTCGTGCCTACCGCCTGCACTGCGAATGTCTCGGTCGCGGGAGTGAACGTGAGTGGCGGAGTCGCGCCGCCGGTGCCCGTTCCCGAGAGTTGCACGATCTGCGGACGGATGACTGTTGTATCGGTGATGGCGAGCGATCCGTTGACGGTCCCCGCCTCCGTCGGTGTAAACGTCACCGCGATGTTGCATTTTGCCGCCGCTGCCAGCGATCCCGTGCATGTTGTGCCTGTCGCGCTGACCGCGTAATCTCCGCTGGCTGCAAAGGTAAAGTTCAGGGTCGACGCCTGATTGTTCGTGACCGTTGCCATCTTCGCGGCCGACGTCGTGCCGACGGCTTCACTGCCAAACGCGAGCGTGGCCGGAGCGAGCGTCAACGGAAGAGTCCCTGTACCGCTCAAGGTCACGATCTGCGGAGAATCCGGCGCGCTGTCGGTCATCGCCAGAGACCCCGACAACGAACCAGTGTTCGACGGGTTCAGATACACATGCGCCGTGCACGAAGCGCCCGCTTTCAGCGTCGCGCCGCAGGTTGTACTCGTCAGATAGTAATTCCCGGATGCCGTCAACGAATCGATGTTCACCGTGGACGTGCTCGAATTCTTGAAGGTCACGACCTTCGCAGCGCTGCCTGATCCCACCGGCACCGCCCCAAACGCGAGTGTCTGTGGCGTGGGCGTAACCAGCGGAGCGTGCGCTACGTTGAACGGCAGAGCCTGATAGGCCGCGCACGACGCCCCACTCGGAAAATTCTCTGCAAATACCTGCTCGCCGCCTGCAGTCGCCAGATTCGCGGCCGTGATCGGCACGGTGATCTTGTTCGCGCTAACAAAAGTATTCGCCACAAATGTGTTGTTCACGAACACGACTGTCCCGTTCGGCCCGGGCGTAAAGCCGGTCCCGTTGATTGTCATCGTGAACGGACTGCTTCCCGCCACCGCAGCCGCGGGACTCAGGCTGGTTACCGCCAGCGGCGTCACGATCGTGTTGAAATCCGCGATGCCCGTGATCTCGTCGTTCATGGTCACGCTCAGCGGATTCGTCGTCCCGCTCAGGTTCTGCTCCCACTGGGTGAACGTCCATCCCGTGTTCGCCGCGGCTGCAAACGTCAGGCCTGTCCCCGTCGGATAGTAGCTATCCCCGGTGGGCGAGGGCGGACTCACGCTCACCGTCCCGGCGCAGCCTTCGTTCGCGTACTCGCTCAGATAGAACTGGGGCTGCAAAGTTGCTGTGTAGGCCGTGCTGCTCGAAGGCATCGTGATGCTGTGGCTCAGCGCGCCGCTATCGCTCCAGCTCTGGAACGCATAGCGCGTGTTGAGCGTCCACGGGTACTCCGGATTCGGCACCGCCATGGTGTGGCTGGTTCCCACGTTCCACGAGGAGTCGTAATAAGGACTGAAACTCACTGGCGCGGGCCAGTACCCGAGGTCGAGAATGACGTAGAACTGCGAGCCATCGGGATTGCTGTCGAACGTGAAGATCGGCGACGTTGTCGGCACGAAATACGTGGTGAAGTTCAGTGGATTGCCGGTATCCGGCACCAGGAAGCTCTTCGGATTCGCGCTCAACCCGCCTTCCACCCAATACGGCGAATCGATGTATTGATAGAAGTTCCAGCCCGAGTTCGGGGATGTCGTCAGCGTGATCGGCTGGCGCGCAGCGTAATAGACGCCGCCCACGCCGGAATACGGCTGCGGTGCGGGATTCGGGGTCACCGTGCCCGCATTCGCCGGATAGACGGCGTTGGTGTACGGCACCAGTTGAACGAAGCTCGCCTCGTATACCGTCGCCGCCGGAGTCGTCGCTGGCGAAGCGAGCGTTCCAATTCCGGGCAGCACGGTGATGGTGTGGGTTTCTGCGCCGCTGTCGTTCCATCGGCCAAAGTCGTAGTAGAACGTGGTCGGAGTCGAAGAACCTGCAATCGTGCCCGCCTGGGTCTGCACCGTCGCGGCAACACTCAGCGTGTGCGTGGAAAACAGCGGCCAATTGTAAGTTTGTGGCGTCGTCACCGTGACGCCGTCGACCACAACCTGCAAGCCCGCCGGATTGGTGGCAATCGTCACCGCCGCCGGAGCCGCGCCGTACAACCGCTTGATTGCATCGACGTCGCCTGCCGAATAGCCCACGTAGTTCGACAGGGGCATCCCGGCCGGAATCGTTTCGATGACCGTGCTCCCGTCCTTCGAGAAATTGGCCGGGAAATACTCCATGAGGGAACTCCAGTCGTAAAGCCCCATCAACTGCATATCGTCGAACTGGATCTCCGAGTTCGAGTAGGCCGTCGTGACCATGTTGTGGATGTTGATGGTCACGTAGCTGTCGCGATCCGGCCGCGCCTGTTCATGCCACATTCCGGTGGCGTGCCCCATCTCATGCAACAGCGTCGCCACGGTACAGTTGGCCGCTCCGCCGATAATCTGCTTTCCTCCCGCGCGCCCGATCGACGAAAATCCTTCCCCGCTCCCGCTCGTGTCCGTCAGATCGAAATCCACATAGTCTGCCTGGTTGGTGTATGGCACCCACTGCACCACACCCGCCAGCAGCGAGTTGTAGGTGCTGATGGCGGCGTTGATGTTGGCCACGTCACCCGACGCCGCGTCAAGCATGTAGGGAATCTGATAGACATTGCCGGCGAGCGGCCAGCGGTATTGGAGGTAGTCGATCGTCCCTCCTGCATTCGCCCCTCCGAAAACCATCGGTTGCACGTGATCGAGAACGATGTCTCCGTCGAACATCATCCGGCCGTTCACCATCACGTAACTCACGCGCTTTCCGCGAAAGATTCCACTGCCCGTCTTGCCGACGGTATTCCTCGGAACCCGATGCGGCCCCGCGGCGTTCGCGAGCGCGGTCAAGGCAATGAGAGTCAACACGGGCAGGCATCGGCGCAGGAATTTCGCCACGAAAGAACCTCCGGAGAAGCAGTCAGAAAACTCAGGGAGCCCCAGGAAAGGCCAAAGGTACAGAAAAAAGGGGAGGGAGGGGAGAGTCAGATCAACAGTTCGAGTGTCCTCTGCTTTGATTTCGCTGTCAAGATGCAAGACCTTGCATCGGCGAAACTGCGCACAACCCAACAGGGGATGCGAGGACAGACAAGTGTTCCGGCCGAAACGAGTCTTACGGGCCTCGCCTTCGGAAATGAAAGTCTGGGTGCTTCGCTGTTTATTCGCGGTGACGCTGCCCTAGTCTGCTCCCCGCCCTGCGTAGTACCCAGCCCGCGACTGGATCTTGGTGCCTTGCTCCTTGCACTTGATTTCCAGCTTGCGGTACGAGCCATCCCGATTGGCATTGGTGGGCGTGTATCCGATGTTGTACTGGCTGCGCAATTCCTGTGCGATCTGGTCGAAGGCTTCGCGCAACTTGTCGAACTTGTTGCCCACGTTGATCACGCGCCCGCCCGTCGCCTCCGTCAGCTTGCGCATGTCGCCTTCTCCGTTGTAGAAGAGCCCGGCCGAGAAATACGATCCACGGTCAGCGCACAACAGCACGTACACAATCGTATCTGCCTTCTGGGCGGCTTCAATGGCGTCCTGAATCTTCAAGCGGCTGCCTTCATCCTGGCCGTCGGTCAGCAGGATCATCGCCTTCCGCCCGACTTCCTTGGCCAGCATGTCGTGCGACGACAGGTACACCGCGTCGTACAGCACGGTGCCGCGCTGCGATCCGGGCGCCGTCGGCACGGGGCCGCCACCGGCCCCCGGCAGTGGACCGGTTGTGTACCCGCTGTTGATCTTGACCTTGTTCAGGGCCGCTTGCAGCCGGCGAACATCGCGCGTGTAGTCCTGCATCAAGCTGGTGTCGACGTTGAAATCGATGACAAAAGCCAGGTCCTTCTCCGTCAGGATCTGTTTCAGGAAGGCTCCGCCGACTTCCTTTTCCATGTCGAGCACGTTGGCCTGGCTGCCGGAAGAGTCGATCAAAATCCCCAGCGTAAGCGGCAGGTTCGATTCCGCGTTGAAGTACTTGATGGTCTGCGGCTTGCCGTCTTCAAAGATGTCAAACTGCTCTTTGGTCAAATGCGGAATCAGCGCGCCGTGCTTGTCCTTCACATTGAAGAACAGCTGCACCACGTTGACGTTTACTTTTAAGGTCTCTGTCGGCTGCTGCGACTCGTCCGGCTTCTGATCTCCGGAGGCAGGTTGCTGGGAAGCAGCCGGCTGCTGGGCGGAACTCAGGGTGGGCAGGACCCACATCAGGCCAATGGCCAGGATCGGCAGAACTCGGCGGACAACAAGAAATTTCATCATGCAGGATTCTCTCGCGATTCTTTGCTACCCTTATCTTGTACCTTAGATGCACCCATTCGCCAGCTTTTGCATCCCAAGGGCTGGGGAGCTGAACATTTTTTTTAGATCGATGGATGCTACCACCGGGCCGACGAGGACAGCCATGAGACCAGCAGCTACCGAGCGGAGTCACGTCTTTATTCTTTTGCTGGCTGCGGTATTGCTTCCTTTCCCAACTCTCAGGGCGCAATCCAGCCAGTCGCAACCGTCGAACAGCCAGCAGGATATCCCCGACGCGCCGTCCGCCGTGCAGCCCCCGCAGCCCAAGGCCGACTCGCCGGAAGTTCCTCCCCCGGCAGAAGAACGGAAAGAGACCAAGAAACAGCCGAACCTGAATCCTTTTGCCGACGCCCCCAAAGCTCCGATTCAGCAGCCATCGGATCAGCAAACTGCGCAGGAACCTGCGCAGCGCCACCTGCCGCCGACTGAATCCGGCTCGCCCGGCAAGCCGCCGCGCAACCAGGTCAATCCGGCGGAAGGGCTCTACACCTACCGGTCTGTCGTGAACTTCGTCCTGGTCCCGGTCACGGTGAAAGATTCCGACGGCCGCCCCGTCGATGGCCTGGAGCCCAAAGATTTCTCGGTTTACGAGAATGGCAAGAAGCAGGCGTTGAAGTTCTTCACCAGCGATCCTTTCCCGCTGTCGGTCGCCATCCTGCTCGACACCGGCATGCCCGACATTGCCGTGCAGGACATGAATAAGACGTACTCGGCGCTGGTCGGCGCTTTCAGCCCCTACGACGAAGTCTCGCTTTACACCTACAGCAGCACCGTCAGCCAGGTCAGCGATTTTACCGCCCGCCAGGAACGGCTTACTGCGGTGCTGAACCAGATCAAGCTGGTTCATGGCAACGAAGCCGGCCCGCCGGTCATGGGCGGACCGCTCGCCGCCGGTCCCACGGTAAACGGCATGCCCGTGGGCGGAGCTCCGATTCCCTCGATCGGAAATCCTCCGAAGGAATATCACGTCTTGAACGACGCCATCCTGCGCGCCGCCATTGATCTGGGCAAGCGCGACAAATCGCGCCGCAAGGTCATCTTCATCGTCAGCGACGGGCGCGAGCGCGGCAGCCGTGCCAGCTATCGCGACGTGCTCCGCGTGCTGCAAAGCCGCAACATCCAGGTACGGGCCATCGTGGTCGACAGCAGCGCCTTGCCGGTCTTCCATCAGGTCGAAAAAATCCACCACATCCCTTTCCAGGGCTACGCCGACATTCTGCCCAAGTACACTTCGGCCACCGGCGGGGGGCAGCCGCTCACCGAACTGAGCCGCAATTCCATCGAGGCCGCCTACGCCGATGTCATGTCCGAAGCCCGCAACCAGTACACGCTGGGCTACAACGCGCAGGCTGTGGTCAGCGCCTCTGCGTATCGCGATTTGGTGGTCACGGTCGACCGCAAGGGCCTGAAGGTTTACGCCAAAGACGGCTACTATCCGCTGCCCAACCAGACCAGCGGGACGGCTGCCGGGGCGCCGCCGGTCTCCGCCCCGGACGCGCCTGCCAGCAACTCAACCAATCCTCCGGCCCAGCAGCATCAATAGCTTAGAGGGCGGTCCGGCACCGTTCAGCCAACCGGGGTCACCTGAGTAACCTGCGGCGGGTGTCCCGCGTGTGATATAAAATCCGCGAGCCCCTAATAAGGATTTTTGTGCGCGTCGGTACCCCCCGGTCCGCTCGCACGTGAGGAAAGCCTTTGAGTTTCATCAACTTCGCAGCCCGCGAGATCAATTGCAAAATCGTGTACTATGGCGCCGGACTTGGCGGCAAAACCACGAATTTGCAGGTGATTTACCAGAAGACCGCGGACCAGCAGAAGGGCAAGATGATCTCTCTGGCCACCGAGACCGAACGTACGCTGTTCTTCGACTTCCTGCCGCTCGACCTCGGCTCGGTGCGCGGCTTTAAGACCCGCATCCACCTCTACACCGTCCCCGGACAGGTCTTTTACGACGCCAGCCGCAAACTGATTCTGCGCGGCGTCGATGGCATCGTCTTCGTCGCCGACTCGCAGGAGCAGCGCCAGGACGCCAACGTCGAAGCCCTCGACAACCTGATGTCGAACCTGAAGGAACACGGCTACGACTTCAATAAGATTCCCTACGTGCTGCAGCTCAACAAGCGCGATCTGCCCAACGTTTTGCCCATTGACTTGCTCACCACCGAACTGCGCCGTAAGAATGAGCCTGTCGTCGAAGCCGTCGCATTTCAGGGCGTCGGCGTCTTTGAGACTCTCAAGGAAATCGCGAAGCAAGTGCTGCAGGAACTGAAAGCCGGCGGCTAGTTGTAAGGTGAAAACCGGACTCGGCGCACCGCGTTAGACAATCACGTCGTTGACTCGGATGGGTCTGAGTCTACCCGCCAAAGCCTTTTTCCTCCGAGCAGCACTTTCCCCTATACTCGAAAGATTGAGATCGGGTCGGTATTCGCTTGATGCTCCGGCCTTCAGGGGACCTGCATGGCCGCGCTCATTGATGCTCTGAATGTCAAACGCAAGACGTACTTTGAGCATGAACAGACTCCTTTCTGCTGCCTCGAAGCGGAAGTGAACACGCCTACCGCTCGCGGTGGCCAGACCCTGGTGCGCCTGAAGATGCGCAACCTCCTTACGAACGCGGTCTTTGAGAAGACATTCAAGGCCAGCGACAAATTCAAAGAGCCGGATCTCGAGTCGGTACAGGCTTCCTACCTGTATAGCGACGGAGACGGTTCTCATTTTCTGGACCAGCAAAGCTACGAGACCGTCACTCTGGACGATCAGATGGTCGGGGATGCATTGGACTTCCTGATCGAGGGCGCACTGATTGAGCTGCGCAAGTTCAACGGCAATCCGATCGGTTTAGATCTGCCCATATTCGTTGAGCTGAGCGTTTCCCAGACCGAACCTGCGGTTCGCGGCGACGCGTCGGGCGGCGGAACTAAGACAGCCCGGCTTGAGACGGGCCTGGAAATCCGCGTTCCCCTCTTCATTAAAGAGGGGGAAAAGGTGAAAGTGTCCACGGAGAACCGCGAGTTTGCCGGGAGGGCCTGAGTCCCCGGGAGTTTTGACCGCAACCTCCGGTTCGCTGTACTCTCCTCTTTGCCTTCGAGCCGATTCCGCCCGGCCTGGAGCGCATCCGAGGAACTCATGCGAAAAATCCTGCCGCCACTCTTGCTTTGGCTTTCAGCGTCGCTCTGTCTGGCGCAAACCGACGCCGCCACCTTTGCCGCCGAACTTTTCCGCTACGAAGTTCATCCCAACATCGTCTACCACACCGCCAGCAACTACGAGAACAAGCTTGACGTGTATGTTCCGGCGAATGTCTCGCATCCGGTCCCCGTTGTCGTCGTGATCCACGGCGGAGGCTGGATCGAGGGCACGAAAGAAGAGCGCGTACTGGAGATGATGCCGTATCTGCAGATGGGCTTCGCGGCGGTCAACGTCGAATATCGGCTCGGCCGCGTTTCCCTCGCGCCCGCCGCAGTCGAAGACTGCCGATGCGCGCTGCACTGGGTATTCGGCAACGCCGAGAAATACCATTTCGACCCCACCCGCGTCGTGCTCCAGGGAGGATCGGCGGGAGGCCATCTCGCGCTGACCACTGGCATGCTCACGCCGGCAGCAGGATTCGATCGCGAGTGCCGCCCCTCGGAGGATTACTGGCGCGCCAGCCCAGGTACCACCAAGGACCCTAGAGTCGCGGCCATCGTCAACTGGTTCGGCATTGCCGACGTTCTCGACGAACTTCATGGCCCCAACGCCAAGGGATACGCCGTCGTATGGTTTGGAAATCAGCCGAACGCCGATGAACTCGCGAAGCAAGTATCTCCCGTCAATTACGTGACCAGCACCACGCCGCCGATCATCACGATTCACGGCGACAAGGACGAACTCGTCCCCTATGAGCAGTCGGTGCGCCTGCATAAGGCGCTCGACGCCGCGAAAGTTCCCAACCAGCTCGTGACCATCCCGGGCGCAAATCACGGCGGATTCACCTTCGAGCAGAATCAGAAAGCCTGGATAGCCATTCGCCAGTTTCTGCAACAACACGTGAGTGGGCTGGCAGGAAGCCAAAATCCGGCCCAATAGGTTTGCATGCAAGATAGGCGCGGCTATTTTGGGGCGATGAGCCGGAACCTTTTGCCAGTCAACGGCTGCTGCCTGATCTTGTGCCTCACCATTCTTCGCCGATAACCGAACCCAGGGGTCCCGTGGCTCGGCGTCCGCATTGCAGAAACCGAAGTACTACGTCTACGTCCCCTGCCGACGCGTTGGAGGCGACGCTGGACGCTGGTCGAAAGGCATCACGCATCTAACCCTGCGGCTGACAAGACCTCGCCATCCCCTCTAGTACAATCGTCCCGTGAGCGACGCGGTCCGCATCGGCATTCTCGGCGATTTCAACCCCGAATTCCGCTCGCACCACGCCACCAACGACGCGCTCCAGCATGCCGCCCGCAAACTGGAAATGAAGGTGGAATCCGAGTGGATTCCCACGCCCTCGCTGACCGCGCCCGACGCTGAGAAGACACTGGAATCTTTCGACGGCTTCTGGGCTTCGCCCGGCAGTCCCTACAAGAGTTTCGACGGCATGCTCAAGGGAATCGAGTTTGCTCGCCGCCGCGATTGGCCGTTTCTCGGCACCTGCGGCGGATTCCAGTACGCTTTCATCGAATTTGCTCGGAACGTCCTCAACCTCAAAGACGCCGACAGCGCCGAGAACAATTCCGGATCGAAGAACATCATCATCTATCCCGTCGCCTGCGCCGTCCCCGACCGCAAAGGCAACGCTCCGAAACTCTCCGGCGCCGTTCCTGAAATCCGCCTCCGCCCCGGCTCTTACCTGCAGTCGTTCTACGGCAAGGATGCCGAAATCGTGACCGAAGAATTCTTCTGCAATTTCGAAGTCAATCCCGACTTCGAGTGGACCACCATGGAAGCCGGATTCCCCGTGGTCGCCCGCGGCCCCCAGGGAGAGATCCGCGCGATCGAATCGCCGACGCACCGCTTCTACCTGGCGACGCTTTTCCAGCCGCAACTGTCGTCCACGGAGAAGAAGCCGCATCCTGTAGTGCTAGCCTTCGTCCAGGCCGCTGCCGACTGGGGAAAAAAGAAGCTCGACGACAGCGTGCTGGAATAGCTCGGCCTTCCCTGTGATCCTCTGTGTCCCCTGTGGTGAGAGATCCTTTCGCCATTACGAAAGTTCACTCCCATATCGCGTGTCCGTTCACTCCCGACCCGCATCTATTTCCCGCACTCATCTCCCGCTACACTCCATTTCGTCCGACCCGCGTCCGCTGGAGCCACCTTCGTCTATGCACACGTCGTGGATCGAATCGATTCGTATTCCCTTCGCTACCCTCGTCAGCTATATCCCCATTATCGCCACCATCGTCACGACTTTCTTCAGCATCATCCTGGCCCGCGCCACCCTGCGCTATGTGGAAGCCACCGACCGGAGCCTGGAACTTGCCCGCGAAGAATTCGAGCGCGAATGGTCCCCCGACCTTCACATCAAGATGGAGCGCGTCTCCTCCTCCGAAGCGCGGATCATCGTCACCAATCTCGCCAAGACTTCGGTGCTGCTCCAGCTCCTCCAACTCCGCAAGCTCTCGCACGCCATGCCCTTCGAGCGCTGCCGCCTGAACGATCCTCTGGTCGGCGGCACCACGTGGACGCAAGAGATGGGCCGCCGTATTCTCGCCTGCACCGGCCATGATTTCGAGGGGCCCATCGCCGTCGCCATGACCTTCTACGCCGCCGGACGCATGTATCGCACCGACTGGTTCCGCTCCAAGATGGTCGTTCGCGACGGCCGCATCCTCACTCTCGAACCCAGCAACATGCCGACCCGCCGCGTCCGCCAGGTCGAGCGCAAGGGCCAGCCCGAGCGCCGCCGCGATTTCGTCCAGGACGTCACCGCCGACATCTCGCCCGCCCAGGTCGACACCAAGCCCGACGAAAGCTACTTCGAAAAGAGCGCCGGAAGCTGAACCTGAATTCTTGGGAACGTCACAGGATAGAGAAAAAAGCGAAATGCGATGCCCCAAGTGTCGCCGCGGTTGCGAGACGTGGGACGAAATGCCCCCTACCGCAAGGTGGGGCCGTCGATTCCCCAACGCCACCGGTTCGCATGTCGCTGCCCACAGCGGCGCTTCCGCGTCCTTTGGGTGAGCGAAAACTAAGAAGGGTAAGTCTTACCGGCGTTCCCGGTACGTCCTAACGTTTTCCGTTCCCGAGCCGATGGCCTGACTAGGAGGATTTTATGATTTCTCCGGTAAACGGCATCCATCCCGCCGACGTACATCCGGTCGTCTCCGCATCCAACGAGCCCAGGCCCGATCCCCACGCCGCTACTCCGCCCGTCCCCAAAAGCGGTCAGGTTTCCGACGATCAGGTCACCCTCAAAAGCGCCGGCCAACCCGACACGGACCGACGGTAGCGGCCAGTCTGACGGCAGCTTTGTTGCGGGCGGCGGAGCACGCGCGCCCTTGCCGCGGATCGCCACCCGACACGTTACTGATGATTACGAAAGAAACCGCGGAGCACCTCAAGTCTCCCTTCGGAGCCGCCGATCATACTCTTCACATATGATTAATCCAGTTTCCAGCAGCTACGCCAACCACGCCGCTACAACCATCCAACCGGCTTTACCGAAACTTCAACCTCAGCAAAGTACCTCCCTTCCGCAGGACACCGTCACTCTGAAGAGTACTGGCGACGTCGATCATGACGGCGACAGCAAGTAACCCTCTCAGATGACGAAACGGAGCCCCACCCTTCTCGCATACCGGACAGGGTGGGGATCTTTTTTCTAGTCGACCGTTTGCGACGCCCGCTCCAGTTCGCGGATGTACTCGACGACCGACTCACTCCAGCCGTCGATGTGCGTCCACTTGCCGTAGCCGACTCCGTTCTTGTAGCTGGCTACGTTGATCACGTAACCACGAGCTCGGCGAGCGGCCTTACCTGCTCCCTCGCCTTCGGCTTCGGGGGACAGCCGAGGCGGCTGTCCCCACATGTTTCCACCTGTGCCATCGGGCGCGGGAACGCGATCGTGGGCCTGCTCGTCGGTGATGACGATCAGGCGGTCGTAGCCGTGCTTCTGATTCAGCTCGGTGACTGCGCTTCCGAGCTGAGTGCTGTTGTGACGCTGCGAAGCGTCGATGGCGTCGCGTAGCGCGAATCCGCGGCGCGGAGCGATCTGGACCAGGGAGTCGGAGAAGCTGAACACCGAGACCTTCTCGCCGATCTCGCGCAGCAAGACTGCGAGGCCGTAAGCCGCGTCAGTACGCTGCATCTCCGAACGCTGCGAAAGCGGAGCGGTCATCGAGCCGGACACGTCGACCAGCACGATCGTCTTCCCCTTGAACTTCTCAGCGTTCGCAACGCACTTGAGCATGGCCTGCTCGAGCGCCTCTTCCCACTGCGGAGCATACCGCGCGGCTGCCAGAAAACGGAACGGCAGGACGCGCGCGGTGCTCATCGATCCGAGCGCGGCGAGAACCAGGTCCTCGTTCACACCGGCGTCGCGCATGTTACGCAGGTTACGGAGCAGAGCGAGCGCTCCGAGTTTCTCCTCGCGGAGCAGACGCTCCCAGGCCTCGCGCTTGTCAGCGCCAGAGCTCAGAGCGACTTCCCAGGTATCGGGAGTCGTGAGCCCTCCGGCGATGAGGCGCTTCCACACTTCGGCCTGTTCCTCGTCACGCGGCTTGGCATGCGCCAGAAACAGAACGTCCCGCAGCTTGATGGGTCCGCCGCGATCGTACTTCGCGAGCGCGTACTCATCAAACTTGGGGAACGCCGCAGCCAGCCCCTTCTTCACCTGCGCGGAGAGAGGCACACGGCCATCCTTCCAGTAGATGGCAACGAACTCGGCGAGTTCGTCGGCACGCTGGATGACGGTGGCGAGCGTGTCCGCCACCAGCTTGCGATGCGTTGCGTGACGCGCCATCTCGCGCACGAGCAGAAGCGGCGCGTGACGCAGCTTCATCTTCGTGCGAGCCTCGATGGCGAGTGCAGCGACGTTCTCGGCCGCAACTTTGGGGACGAGTTCGGCGATGCGGCCGGCGATCTCGACTCCGTCCTCGTAGAACTGGCTCTCCCAGAGCAGACAGGCCAGCACCGAACGCCGGAGTTGAAGCTCCGCGGAGATGCTGCGCGCTGGAGCACCTTCATGCGTGCGCAGTCCAAAGTTGAGGTTCAGTAGATTGAGTCGAGCCATGGGTGGCCTCCTTTCGTTTCCTGTTTTGGCACAGCGGTGCTAAAACCTATCGTTCTTCGGCTGCAGCTTGGTTTAAGGCTGCTATGATGCGGTGTTCGTTTCTTACATCTTGAGATCACAAATTGTGATCTCAAGTCTGGTGACTGTCGTGAATAAAACTACGCTTGTTCTTGCCAAGAGAGTCGGTTCGAAAATCGTTGTTCTGCGTAATCAAAAAGTCATTCTCGACGCCGATCTGGCTGAGCTCTATGACGTTCCGGTCAAACGTCTCAATCAGCAAACGAACCGCAACAAAAATCGTTTCCCGCCAGACTTTCTTTTCACCCTGACGCGCGAGGAGTACACAAACTTGAGGTTGCAAAATGCAACCTCAAGTTCTGCTCATGGCGGTCGCCGCTATCTGCCAAATGCTTTCACCGAACACGGCGCGATCATGGCCGCGACAGTTCTCAACTCAAAGCGGGCGATCGAAATGAGCCTGTTTGTCGTTCGAGCGTTCGTGCAGATGCGTCAGGCGATTGCGGTGAATCAGCACATCGTTTCGAAACTCGCCGAACTCGAAGCCCGTCTCGACAGCCATGATGACGAGATTCGCGATCTGGTCGAAGCCATCCAGGAACTTCTCGCGCCGTTACCGGCCAACGCACGGCGCATCGGATTCGAGGTCCCTCAAGACTCCAACAAGACGCGAAGCAAACTGCTGAAGGCGAAGAAGGCGTAAGGCACCTTCCTGGCGAATTTCGACTCGCCGGGGAACCAGTCGCCGGGGAACCAGTCGACACGGCACAGAACGGACGTCCTGGCTAGACGACGAAGCCGAAGCTCCGGCAGGATCCCGTACCTCGTCACTCAGCCACATAGAACTAGATCCATGGCAGGATTCGAACCTGCGAAGCCCGCGTGTCAAGTGAAGTAACCCTGGTCTTCACCACCGGCCGAACTGTTCTTAACGGGCGCTTGCCCGGGACGTGCAGCGCGGGCGCCCTCAGCAGCCGCTGGGCCCGCGCTGCAGCTTCGTCGCAGCCAGGGAACTTTGATCACGGTTGAGGGCTCGAACCCCGGCCTGGTTACAGGCACGCCACGAAGTTACCGTGAGCTTCACCACTGACTGAATCTTGGTTCGCGCGGAACATTTCCGCGCAGATCGATTGCGAAGTCAAAAGGCCAGGGAACGGTCGGCGACGGAGCGGGCTTGCGCCCCTGAGGATTCGAACCTCCCGGCTTCGCTTCCGAAGCTGTTTCTACCAGAAGAAGTATCCGTAGCCTTTCACCACTGGCCGAACTCATAGTCCGTGATATCCGAGTCTTCACTCGATCGCGGAGCGGCATCCACCCCGACGCGGGATGTTGTTTGTGCTGGGGGAATGAACGACCACGGGCGTGTCGAGTCACAGTCGAAGGAACCGCAGTCTTCGCCACCCAGCGTTCTTCTGTTTTGTTAGCTTTGCGTTAAGGAGCGTCGAAGATTAACTGACGCAATCGGACGACGCCCTAAAACTGACTCGGCTTGTGTAGAGCCGTTTCAGCCCGCATGGCGAATTGTCATGTTTTCCTGACAAATTTAGGCGTCCTTTCCTGTGGGGATCTCTGAAGATGCCATAACTTTGAGCTTAGTGCAAGAGAAAAGTGAAGACTCCGCGAAGAAACGCTGGTGGAAGTTACAGAATCGGTCAAGCGAGGGAACGAGTAGGAGGTTTGTCTCTACGAGAGAGACGTAACGACGCTACATCTCTCCGAATGATTCAAGACTTCTTCACGAAGCGCAGCGAAGCCGAGTTCATGCAGTACCGCAGGCCAGTGGGATCCGGTCCGTCATCAAAGACATGGCCGAGATGCGCGTCGCATTCGGTGCAAGAAACAGCGGTGCGGACCATGCCGAAGGTGGTATCGCGCGTTTCGGTGACGTTCTCTTTTGCGATCGGCTGCCAAAAGCTGGGCCATCCTGTACCGGAATCAAATTTGGTGGACGAATCGAAGAGCGCGTTGTCGCAGCAGATGCAGCGGTAGATTCCCTTTTCGTGCAGGTTCCAGTACTGGCCGGTGAAAGCGATTTCGGTGTCGGCGTGGCGCGTGATGTCGAAAGCATTTGCGGAAAGTTGCTGGCGCCATTCTGCTTCCGACTTGATGACCTTTGCGATCCGAGCTTGTTTGAGACGCTCGCCGGAGTCGGAGAACAAAACGACTGTGACTTCTCCGGGAGGGGAGATTGCTGCTGCAGCGTGGGTCAACGCGGGCTTGCGCCCTTGCCAGAACGCTAGGCCGGCGAGTGTTGCAACGGTGGTTGCGAGGAATGCGCGGCGTTGCATGTTCGGCGGCACATCCGACGAGCTTCGCTCGTCCGGACAGCCGGGGGCGGCTGTCCCTACAGGTTCGTTGTGGTCATCCTTGAGCATGCTAACTCCTACTTCGCGATGTAGATTTCGGGGAACTCCTGCTTCAGGTGCTCGACTTTGGGTGCATCGTTGTAGACGATATAAGGCTGATTCGGATGCAGCGCGGCATAGTTCTGGTGATAAGCCTCAGCAGGATAGAACTTGTCCAGCGCGACGACCTTGGTGACGATCGAGCGCGGGAACACTTTCGCCTGGTCGAGTTGAGCGATGTAAGCCTCCGCGATGTGCTTCTGTTCCGCGCTGGCGTAGAAAATCGACGAGCGATATTGCGTGCCTTCGTCCGGTCCCTGTCGATTGAGCTGCGTGGGGTCGTGCGCCACGGAGAAAAAGACACGCAGCAGTTCGCCGTAGGTAATCTGCGAAGGATCGTAGACGATCTGCACCGACTCGGCGTGGCCGGTTTCGCCCGTGCTGACGACTTCGTACTCGGCAGTCTTCGCCGATCCGCCTGCGTAACCTGAGGTCGCGCTGATGACACCCTTCACATGCTGGAAGACCGCCTGAATCCCCCAGAAGCATCCGCCGGCGATCACCGCCGTTTGCTTGCCGGGAGCGGAAGAGCGGGCAGCGTCAACGACCGGAGCGGGCACGGGCGTGGCTGGACTTGCTTTGGCACTGCAGGCAATGGTGGCGAATGTGACGAGCGACATCAGAGCGGCGCGAATTGGTTGCTGCATGCTAGGTCCTCTTCTTGAGTACGGATTCCCCTGGTCTGGCAGATTGGAGTCTCGCGGGCGGGAAAAGTTTCATCAGCTTTCAGGTTCGGATACGGAACCGCGGCCCGAAAATCCGGGCCGCCGGACAGCCGAGGGCGGCTGTTCCTACATGGCGACTTGACTTCGCTTTATATTCGCCTACAATGGCGTTATGGCTATCACACGCAGGCAGCGCGAAGTGTACGACTTCATCTCGCGGTTCGTCACCGAACACGGTTATTCCCCGTCATTTGAGGAAATCGGACAAGGGATGAAGCTGAACTCCCTTGCCACCGTGCACAAGCACATCTCGAATCTGGAGAAGAAGGGACTGCTGACGCGCGACTACAATCGCAGCCGCTCCATTGATCTGCTGCCGCCCAAGGGCAAGCTGAAGCAGTCGATGAGCGTGAACACCGGCGTGGTGCTGCCGCTCATGGGTACGATTGCCGCCGGTCAGCCCATTCAGGCGATCCAGAATCCGGAAACGATTTCCCTCGCCGATTTCGTACGCTCGAAAGAAGTGTTTGTGCTCGAAGTGCGCGGAGATTCGATGCAGGATGAAGCCATTCTCAATGGCGATTATGTGCTGGTCGAGCGGGTGAAGACGGCGCACAACGGCGACATTGTGGTCGCGCTGGTCGATCAGAATGACGCGACGCTGAAACGGTTTTATCGGGAAGGAGACAACATCCGCCTGCAGCCGTCGAATGTGAACATGAAGCCGATCATTGTGCCAGCATCGTCTGTGGATGTGCAGGGGCGGGTGATTGGGGTATTAAGGAAGTACTGACGACGATCTTTGACCGATTAATTGGGCTTCTTTCGAGATTTTTCCGTGGGCGGCTTCACGTATGTAAAACTAAGCCCGTAGCCGCCATCTGCGGGGTCGTAGTATAAATCCCACACGAAGGCACCGGGACTTGACGCGGCATCCCAGAGTCTTTCGATGGCGGCTCGGGCGGTCTCATTTTCTACGCTGGCTGTCGTGTAATAGTCCGACAAACCCGGATCACCTGGCCCGATGTCGACCCTATATCCCGTTTGCTGCGTGATTTGTTCACAGATCTCATTGAGAAACTGATTGCCGTTACGCCGATGCGCGGGAATAGTGATCGGCGTATCAAGGATGGCAGTTTGGCGAAGGCGAGCCCCTGAAGCCGTGAAGCTTTCGTTTGGCACCACATGCAGCGCCGTCGGCGACGGCGCAGCCAACTACTTGAGAAAGTGCATGAACCGCCGTCAGCATTGCCACTAAACTCAGAGTTAAACTTCGGGCCGGGATAGTATCTCCTGCGATTCCGTCTCGCGAGCCAGATCGTTGTCCGCGCGATCTTTGGTGGCAAAGGGCCTTGCCTTTGATTCGTACCCAAGCAGACAGCAAAAACGCCCGGGAATGTTCTTCCCGAGCGTCTTCATTCTGAAAGCTGACAGACCTCACCCAACGTGCTTGGCCAGCGCCTGCGCGATGGCTTCCTTGGGCTTGTAGCCGACGAGTTGTTCGACGACCTGTCCGCCTTTGAAGACCAACAGCGTCGGGATGCCGGTCACTTTGTAGCGCATGGGCGTCGACGTGTTCGAGTCGACGTCCATCTTGCCGATCTTCACCTTGCCCTGAAAGTCCTTGGCCAGTTCTTCGACGATGGGCGCAATCGCGCGGCACGGACCGCACCAAGTCGCCCAGAAGTCCACCAGAACGGGCTGATCCGATTTCAGTACATCCTGGTCGAAGTTCGCATCGGTGACTTCGACAATTCCATTGCCTGCCATTTGTTTCTCCTCGTTGTAACGTCGCGCTTTCGGTCAACGTTCCATCGAGCGGCGTTGCCGGGCTTGCGATCGGTATGAGTACGTCCCCGAATGGGGAGCCAACTCATTATCGTAACACTGCTATTCGATGCCGGGGCAAGCCGGAAAGTCGCAGAAGGTCGCCGGGTCAGGGACGTACCGATTTGGAATCGGACGATTCTGATGGCGACGCTGGCACAAGCGACTGGATGTAGCTAACCAGTTGCCAGCGTTGAGGTTCTGGGAGCTTCGACCAGACCGGCATACCGTGACGCACCACGCCGTTGGTCAGAACCCAGAAGAGCGTGCCGGGCGCGGCCCGCTGAACCTGAGTCGCGCGCAGGCTGGGCGCGCGGCGAGTGCCGTTGGCGGATTCACCGTGGCACTCGGGGCAGTGGAGATTGAAGAGTTTCGCGCCGGCAGCGACAGCTTGGGGGTCGGCGGCTAGCGGGTTCGAGCGCGCGGCGGCTTTCGCAGGAACCTTCGCCAGTTCGGCATAGACATCTCTCTTTGCCCGCGCCGAACTCGCCGATTGAGCTTGCGCTGCGCCAAGTATCGCGAGAATCAGGCAGACGAGGGCAACTTCGGCACTGCGGAGCTTCGCTCCTCTGGACAGCCGAGGGCGGCTGTCCCTACATGGAATCATCGTGATCATCAACGTCCTCCAAACAAGCGGCTGATGGCGGGGCCAAAGCCGGAGAATTCCCGCGAAACTCCCCAGCGCAGCAGGAGGCGATGGCTGTTGTCGTTCAGTCCGAATCCAGCCGACACGCGCAAAGTCCAGTCGGATGGCAAATTCCAGGCAGCCACGGGAGCAAGGTAGTGCGAGGTTTCGGGCAATCCGAAGTGATAGCGGTCGCCCAAGCTGCCGTACATTTCGAACCCCGCCACGAAGTTCTCAGGGCAAAAGCTGCAGCGCTGCGGCCGAGCCTTCATAGCCAAAGGATGGCTGGCGCCGATGGCGTATCCGAACTCCCACGGATTTCCGCCGGTTACGTTCTTCGTCGCGATAAAGTTCTCGGCGATATTCCAGCCTTTGAAACTCGATGAAAGCAGCAGCTTGGTCTCGATCTCGTGGTTATGCTCGCGCCGTGCCTCGGCGTTGGGCGTAGCGTAGTCGGATTCAACGTCGTGGCCTTCCACTTCTTTCAGAATCTTGTCCGCGCCGCTGATCTGTTCGTATTCCACGTACAGCACGGGATTGACGACGTGCTCGCGTTGCAGCAACCGGAAGCGATTCTCCAGGCGGAATCCGGTGAACACGGTGCTGTCGCCGAAGGTGGTTTGACCATCGAGATAGACCTCCGAGGTCCACCAGGCCGTGGCACCGTATTCGAACTCGACCCAGAAAGAGTGGAAATCGTTGCCGGCACGCTGCGTGCCGAAGGTGGAGAAGTACTCGACTTCAAGGCTGCCGGGCTCTTCGAGGTAGTGGTCGTAAGTGACGATGTAAGCGTTCTCCTGCGCGTGGACGGGCCCCGCAAATAGCGCAAGACCCAGCAAGACGGCGAAAAACCTCAAGGATTGCTTCTCCGAATGAAATGATTTTCTAGTTGCAACTCAGTCGCATCTAGCGTTACTCTTTCATCATGCCGGGACGGGCAGTTTCCTGTCCAGTTCCGGCCGAAGATTTCGTCGCACTGCGATTGCGACCAGTTGCGACCACGAGAACTCGCAGGCTATGCCACTTCCACAGACCGAGGTCCCCGGACGGCTGCAGGCCCACTTCGCCGAGCGCGGCATCCGCATGACCGAGCAGCGCCGCGCCATTCTGCGCGTCATCGAGACCGCCAAGAAACATCTCGACGCCAGCCAGATTCTGCGCCACGCGCAGCGTCTCGATGCCAGCGTTGATCGCAGCACCGTCTACCGCACCCTGCAATTGCTGAAGCGCCACGGTTTGATCGACGAACTCGACCTGATGCACATCAATGGCGAAGGCCATTACTACGAACGCAGGCTGGAGCGCGATCACATCCACATGGCCTGCCTGCGCTGCGGCAAAATCGCCGAGTTCGTCAGCGACGGATTCGAGCAACTGAAGCAGCAGGTGGAACGTGACTGCCGCTTCCGTGTGCTCGTATCGCGGCTGGAGATCGGCGGATATTGCGCGAGTTGCCGGGGATCAAAGTAGAGGAGTCGATCGAATGGAAGTCCGATTCTTGACCAGAGACGACGCAGCCGAGTGGCTGCGTTTGCGTGTGCAGGCCCTGCGCGGCGATCCGGAAGCCTTCAGCGCCTCAACGGAAGAATACGAGTTTCTCGATCTGGACGAAGTTCGCCGGCGCCTCGGGCTGGAGGGTGACGCATTCGTGGCGGGCGCGTTCGAAAGCGGCCGCATGGTCGGCATGGCCGGCTTCTATCGTGAAAAAGGATTGAAGCGCCGGCACAAAGCACACGTGTGGGGAGTGTATGTCGCGCCGGATGCGCGGGGGCAGCGAGTAGGGCGTCGCCTGATGGAGACGATCCTTGCGCGCGCCGCGAAGATCGCCGGATTGGAGCAGGTGCTGCTTTCCGTGACGACAACTCAGACGGCAGCCGTTAAGCTCTACCAAGCGCTTGGATTTGAGCCGTTCGGGCGCGAACCGCGCGCGTTAAAGATCGGAAACTGCTGGATCGACGAGGACTACATGATCCTGCGGCTTCATCCAGGAAATCGCCCCGAAAAGGAAAAGCGTCCTTGACCTTTCGGTCTAGGACGCCTCGGCAGCCCTCCCCCAGAACTGCCAAACCACGAGTGGATAGTAGATTCGCGCGTAACTTGTGTAAACGTCACTTTGGTAACGCGGGTTGAAGGGCTAGAGTCCGTGCTTAGGAATTAGAGCCTGGAAATCTGTCCAGACAATCGGCCCCGCCTTGGAACTACTGCCTCTGCCAGGTTTGGCCGCCGTCTGCTGTGATCCAGACTTCCGGTGAGGAGGTGGTGACCTTGCCGTGCTGGGCGTCGGAAAAATCCAGGGTCAACACGTCGCCGGTCAGCGAATTCCCATCCGCCGAGGGGGTAACCCGGGCCCAGTGCAGCCCGGCATCTTGCGAATGGTAGAGCGCGCCCCCCACACCGCCTGCCCAAACATCCGTGCCGAATGCGGTTACCGTTCGGAAGGTCGGATTTGCGGCCTGCCGCTTTGCGGCCTTGCGGGAGAAATCCCGTTCGCGTGTTGCCTCTTTCGCGAGGGTACCGCCGCTGACAGTAGCAATCGAGCCTGCGGCCGCGGAGGCCAGGGCGGCAGTCACGTCGACGTCTTGCCACGTGTTGCCCTGATCGAGCGAACGCTGAAGGGCACCCGTAGAACCAATCGTCCAGCGCGGGCCCGACGCTGGGGACAGCGTGACCAACTGGGCTAAGTTGCGCCCATTCACCGCCATGTACCCCGATTGCTTCGGCAGTTCTTGCGGCTTGGCGCTGTCTGCCGCGACGACCGCGGAGGCCTCGCTGGTCGCCTCCACCGTCACGGGAGGCTTAGCCTTGTCGACGCTCGGAGCCGAGCGCGCGGGCGTAGGCGTAGCCTGGGGCGCGTTGTTCGCGTAGGCGTCAAACTGGGGAGAAGCCGGCTGGCTCGCCTTGTCTCCTTTCAAATCCAAAGCTTGCTGCTTGGGCACTGCCGGAGGCGGAGGCACGGCTACGTTTTGCACGTTGTTCTGCATGTTCTGCTGCCACTGCGCCGGCAACTTCGGACCACCCGGATACTGCTTATGCAGCGGACCTCGTACCGCAGCACCCGAGGAGGCCAGCGCACCTGGGGCTGCGGCTACAAACCCATTCAACGTTGCGCTGTCCTGCAACGGTTTGGCGGACCTGGACTTCACTTCCTTCTTCGTCGCGGCCAAGCCATCCGTTCGCTCTGACTCCTCGGCGGATGCGGACAAGGGGGCTGGCGCTGCCAACGAAGGAGCCTCAGAACGAGACTCCACATCCTTTTGCGGAACCATGAGCCTCGCCGACATCGATTCCCGGCGTTCGAGACGCTGGTATTGAACGACCCCGAAAGACGCGACCACCACGATTCCGGCAGCGACCAGTCCCCACCGCAGAGCAGGCCAAGTCAGCCAACCGTGCCGGGCAGGAACGATGACCGGAGTAACCACGTCGGCAGCGGGCAGCGCCAGGGCCACGATATCTCGGCAATCCCCGCACTTCGCCAGATGTGCGAGCACGACTTCACGCTCAGGCTTCCCCAGCGCATGCTCCGCAAAAGCAGTCAGCAGATTCGCGTCAGGATGGTTCCCGACGGACTCCGCCGCCTTCAGGCGCTCGATCACGATCTTGGGGACAGTTGACATAAAGCTTCTAGCTTCTAGCTGCTAGCTTCTAGCTATTCAAGAACGTACGGAAACACCTCAAACCTCACCCCGGTCCGTCCCGGGCTCGGGCTTCCAGGGTCCTCTTTTCTGAGAACGCGGGAAGTGAAGAATCTTGCGCCAAGGTTTGGCGAAGATTCACCTGCAGGTCGCGCACATCGACCTCCAGCGCCTCTTCGGCCTGGCGGCGCGACATGCCGCCTTTCGTCAATCCTGTAAGAATCTGTTTCCGCAGCGACTTAGCCAGTTTGTCGAGCTTGCGGCTGATGGTGGATTCGTGGACTCCCAGCATGCGGGCAATCTCGGCAAGGGTACGTCCATCCAAATAATACGCGCTCAACACGGTGCGGTCTTCCGCGGAAAGTTCGGCCAGGGCGGCGTCGGTCGCATCGGCCAGACGGCGATCGGCCGGCGGGACGGGTTCCGGCTCCGGCGCTTGGAACTGCACGCCTTCTTCGGATTCTTCATCCAGGCTGACCAGGCGCTTGGTTCGCCGGTAGCGGTTCACATACTCCTGCGCCAGCACCGTGCGCAGCCAGCCTTCCAGCGATCCTCGTCCGGTATAAGACGAGAGCTTCGACACGCGCTGTCCGTCGCGCGTGGACGTGCCATAGAGATCGGCGTACAGCGTGTCGGCCAATTCGCGTGCGGCGGAATCTTCACGGGCGATGCGCAGCGCCGACAGATAAAGCTTCTCGCGATAGCGCGTCAGAAACACTTCCCAGGCGGAATTATGGCCTGCGGCGCAGGCACGGGCGAGAGCCAACTCATCGACCCGAAGAGCTAAGAAGAAGGTACGGATTTCGGCTTCGGAACCGGCAGTGTGCTTGGTGCCGACTTCACACAAAATCGCCGCAAACGCTTCCCGGGTGATGCCAATCTTTTCACAACCGGCGCGCGCGTGAAGCTCCGCCAGCAACTCATCGACAACCGACTGCACCGCGGAGATGGGCTTGGTCGAACTCATGCGCAAACGCGCGTATGGATCGGAATTAGAAACCCGGAACGGCTCGCCGGGACTCGCGCAAAGAACTTAATTCCCTCTGCTAAAGACACCGTGATTCGCGTCACGGTCCCGGCTACCTTGATGCTACCAACTTTCCCCGAAGGCGTGGAGTGTGAATTTAGGACGCAAGAAGAAACGCGACGTTCGTTCTTTCCACGAGGCGAGATGGGCAATATGCGCCCTTCCCCGCAGGCTCCTCCTGGACAAGGGATGCGGGGAACCGCGCGCCCGGTTGCCGGTGTCTGAACGATGTGAAAGCCCATCAACAGGGGGCAGCGATGAATCCGAAAATTTTTCTGGGTGCGTTGTTGCTGGCGATCACGGCCGGACTGGTCGTCGTCGATCAGCGCGAGGCGAAGGCGGGCGAGGTGACTCCGGCTTCCGGATACAAGGTTCTCGAACCCATCCGGCATAGCAATTTGACCGTGTTTCCCGTGGTGGCGCTTAAGAGTTATCCGACCACGGAATTCCTGACATTGGATGAGGGACTGCGGTCGGGAGAAGTCATTGTGACCGAGGCCGGCGAAGTGCAAGGGCTGATTCGCCGGCACTCCGTTCCCTACCAGCCGCATGATGGCGCGCAGGTGAACCGGTTGGTGCTGGTGAACAACTCCAGGCGTCCGCTCCTGTTGCTGGCAGGAGAGATCGTAACTGGAGGCAAGCAGGATCGCGTGATCGGCAAAGATCGCATCGTGCCGCCGGAAAGCGATCCGGTCGACCTGAACGTCTTCTGCGTGGAGCCGGGGCGATGGGTCGCGTCCAGCGAGCATTTTGGCGCGTCGGGAGCGGTTTATGGCTCCAGCGCATCCTCCTACTCCGTCAATGGCAGGGCATCCCCGCCGCCGCCGCCCCCGCCCTCCACCATCATGGCGCAGCCTTCTGTGCGTGCAAAGGCGATGGGCGACAAGGATCAGAACAAGGTCTGGGAAGAAGTCAGGAAGCAGAACTCAGCCTCCGCCGAGACGGTTGAAGTGGCGGGCGCTGCACCGACCGTTGCGGTCGAGCTTTCCAACACCACTTCCTACGCAAAGGTCAATGAAAACGCCGAGGTCAAGAAACGTGTCGATTCGGTCGCCAAGCCGATCGAACAGAGCTATCAGAGCCTGATCCGCCAGCTGCGGGATCGCAACGCGGTCGGAGTGGTAGTCGCGGTGAACGGGCGCATCATCTGGGCCGACATTTTCGCCAGCACGGACCTGCTGCAGAAATACTGGCCGAAGCTGGTGCGCTCGTATGCATCGGAAGCCGTGGTAACCCGCGCGAAGGATCTGGACGTCACCACGACCCGCGCCCAGGCCTTCCTCGAGAACATGGAAGGACGCCGGGAAACCATCGAAAGCGAACCGGGTGTATATCGCCACACCGAAGTGAATGGCGACGGTTTCCGGGCCTTCTCGTTGACCTCGCTATTACCGAAGACAGGTTTCGACGTGCACGTGGCCAAGATGGCGGAGTGAAGGCGAGGGGCTAGGGGTCGGTCAAGGGCTGGAAGAACAGCGGCGACAACTGGCCCCTAGTCCCCGATCCCCGACCCCTGATTTTCGTACCAGCTGCGCCACACTGCGGAATCGTTCGGCAGATGCTGCTCGGTGATGTCGTTCAGTGCCTTGAAGGCCCACGCATGGGTCTGGAAATCGAGCGCGGGATCATCCGTGTAATTCAGCAGGATCGGCACCGCGCTGAGTCTTTGCGCATGCGTGAACATTCCTGACTCCGCCAGACCGCAGGCAGCGCTCTCACGCACCATGGGCGACGGGTCGTCGTGCAAGGAGCGCAGCAGCGGAGCGACCGCCAGATTGCCGCCGACCAGCGCGAGTCCTTCCACCGCCCAGTGCCGCGAGTCCGCGTCCGAATCATTGGTGTGATCGGTGAGAACCTGGACCACGCGGTTGGTTTCGACGCCTCGATTGCCGATCAGCCCCAGCGCCCACAGTGCCCACGCCTTCTTGGCGTGGTCGTGGGATTCGGCGGATTGCAAAAGATAGTTCAGGCTGTTCGGATTCTTGGCCAGTCCGTACGCTGCGAGTTCCACTTCGATCCCGGATTGCCGGACTCGCATATCGTTCGAGTTCAGCGCCGCGGTGCTCAGGGTCGCGATCTGCGGACTCCATTTCAACTTGCCTTGCCAGCGGTCGACTCGCGAAGAAATCTGCTCGACCGCGCCGTCGTTACGGCTGACAGCCATTTCCAGAAGGGTCTCAGCCTGATTCTGCGGCACCAGGCGATCGATCTGGCGCGCGTCTGAAGCGTTATGCACCCGCGCCGAAGACGCGGCATTGAGCGGCTCGAGAACCGTGGTCAAACCCGACCAGCGCCCATGCGCCTTGCCGATGCTGACCGCCAGAAGCGCCAGCGCAAATCCAACAGCAACTGCAAAGAAAGGCGCGAACTGCGACCTGACGCGGCGGACTCCGGCCGGTGGCACCGTACTTCCCTGACTGCCCCCATATTCCGAATCGGTAGAAACTGGCCCCGCCTGCGAGCGACTTCCCGTGCCGGTTGGGGCATTTACTGCGGCGTCCACCACCCCAACCTCTCCGGCCTCATGCGAATATAAAGACGTAGAAAAACCTGACATATAAGGAAAGTCTAGGTTGTGGCCGGAAATGGGGTAAAGTTACTTCGGGTCCAAGCCCCTGAGTTTGCGCAATTTACGCGGTCTGTTCCCGCTAAGGGGCTGAGCAGGGGCAACATCCACGAATTCCCCAAGGAGGGGTTTATGCGTTCGCAAGCGAAATGTCTGGTCGTTGTGCTCGGACTCTTTCTCACTACGATGGCCTGGGCCGCTGGGCCCGGATATCACGTGGCCACAACCTATAAAGCCGGCGGCGAGGGCGGCTGGGATTACCTGACCACCGACCCGGATGCCCGCCGTCTCTACATTTCTCGCGGCACTCATGTGATGGTGCTCGATGCCGATACGGGCAAGAGCGCCGGCGACATTCCCGACACTCCCGGAGTGCACGGAATCGCTCTGGCGCCCGAGTTGGGACGCGGCTTCACCAGCAATGGCCGCGAAGGGACAGTTACGATTTTCGACATCAAGACCCTGGCCCCGATCACCAAGGTGAAAGTCGGCGACAATCCGGACGCGATTCTCTACGATCCGGCGACCAAGCGAGTGTTCACTTTCAACGGGCGCAGTCACGATTCGACGGCGGTCGATGGCGCCACCGGCAAAGTGCTGGCGACAATCAAGTTGGACGGAAAACCAGAATTCGCGGCCAGCGACGGCACGGGCATGGTGTTCGTCAACATTGAAGACAAGAGCGAACTGACGGTGATCGACGCCAACAAACTGGCAGTGAAAACTTCATGGCCGCTCGCGCCCTGCCAGGAGCCGAGCGGACTGGCCATTGATCGCAAGAATCGCCGCCTTTTCGCCGGCTGCGACAACAAGATGATGGCGGTGGTGGACGCCGACAGCGGCAAGGTCCTGGCCACGCCCGCGATCGGCGAAGGCGTCGACGCGACCGCTTTCGATCCGGAGACAGGCCTGGCCTTCGCCTCCTGCGGCGAAGGCGTCCTGACCGTGGTGAAGGAAGAATCTCCCACCACGTTCAGCGTCGCCGGGAGCGTTCCCACGCAGCAGGGCGCGCGCACCATGTCGCTCGACACGAAAACCCATAACGTGTTTGTGGTGACCGCAAAGTTCGGCCCGCGCCCGGCCCCGACACCGCAGAACCCGCACCCATGGCCGTCCATCGTTCCCGACAGCTTCGTTGTGCTGGTCCTGGCAAAATGACACTTGGGGGATGATGGGGCGCGAATTCTTCACTCTGTCTCGGAAAGCCCTGCTCTGTCTGGGGATGATCTGCGCGGTCGTCCCACTCGGCAGGGCTTACTCCGTGCTGACCCACGAACAGGTCATTGATTTGCTCTGGGAAGTCCGCATTCAATCGCTCCTCAAACAGCGGTTCCCCGAGATCACCGGCAAGCAACTGAAAGAAGCCCACGCCTACGCCTATGGCGGGTCGCTGGTACAGGACATGGGCTACTACCCGTTCGGCAGCCGCTACTTCAGCGATCTGACGCACTATGTGCGGACGGGAGACTTCGTCACCACTCTGCTCGAAGAGGCGCAGAATCCCAACGAATATGCGTTCGCCCTGGGCGCGCTGGCGCACTATGCCTCCGACAACGACGGTCACCCCACGGTAAATCACGTGGTCGCCATGGAGTTTCCCGAACTGCAGCGCAAGTACGGCGACGTGGTCACTTACGCGGACTCGCCCAAAGCTCACATCCGCGCCGAGTTCGGCTTCGACATGACGCAAGTGGCGAAGAACCGCTACAGCTCCGACCGCTACCACGACTTCATCGGATTCGAGATTTCCCAGAGTCTGCTGGAGCGCGTGTTCCCCAAGGTCTACGGCATCAAGTTCGACGAAATCATGGTCGATGAGGATCTGGCGATCGGAACGTTCCGGCACTCCGTCAGCAAGATCGTTCCGGAGATGACGCGGGTCGCGCTGATGGCGCGGCGGAAGGAGATCGTTGCCGATCGGCCAGACGCGGCAGAAAAGAGATATCTGTATTACCTTTCGCGCACCGACTACGAACGCGAATGGGGCACCGCCTACCGCAAGCCGGGATTCGGGACAAAGCTGCTCGCCATCCTGCTCAAACTGTTTCCAAAGAAAGGACCTTTCAACGCTCTCAACTTCAAGGTTCCGCCCCAGCAAGCCGAGGATTTGTTCTTCCGCAGCGTTGACGCTACCGTGGAAAGCTATGGCCGGCTTCTCGATGAAGCCGCCCACGGAAAGCTTCACCTGATCAACAAAGACTGCGACACGGGCAAGGAAACCGGCCCCGGCGAATACGTGCTCGCCGACCAGACCTACGCCCATTTGCTGTACGACATGGCCCGCATGGATTTCAAAACTGCCTCGCCGGAGCTGCGGCAGAATGTCCTGGAATACTACTCAAACCTCAACCTCCCGCTGGCCACGAAACACCGCCGCAAGGACTGGAACCGGCTGCTGGGAGAGTTGCAGCAGTTGAAGGCCTTCGAGTCCGCGCAAAAGCCGGGTGAATGATTCTCTGAAAAGAACTTTGCAAGAACGCCGATTCCCGCTAGGATAACGCAACGCCGAACCGACCGAACGACCGGTCGGTCGAAACTTCCGGACCCACACCCTGTACCTTTGGGACCCGGTTTTGAGCACCGGAGTGCCTAAAAGCACCGCGTGAGTACGTGGCCCTCCGAGTGCATCTGTATGGAGCCTGCAGCCACTTCAGAGAATCAAACGAGTGACGAGGAAAAACCGCCGATGACGATCCCTGACGAGAAGTTCTACCGCGCACAGGTCATCCAGCGCGTCGATTTTGGTCCCGACCTGTGGATGTTCCGCATCCGCAGCGGGGGCGAGTTCAATTTTGTCCCCGGACAGTACGCCACCCTGGGGGTGGAGCACGAGGGGAAGCGCGTGGAGCGCCCCTATTCGATCGCCTCCGCTCCGGCGGAAGACGAGGTTGAGTTCTTTTTCGAACTGGTTCCCGAAGGTGCGCTCACTCCCCTGCTCCACAAGTTGCAGCCGGGCGATCCGCTGTTGATGCGCAAAGCTCCGAAGGGGAAATTCTCTCTCGATACCTCCAATGGCAAGACCAATCACTTGCTGATCTCAACCGTCACCGGCGTGGCCCCGTTTGTCAGTTATGTGCGCACGTTATCGCGCGAATGGAAGGAAGGGCGCTTCGACGGCGCGCACAAACTCTTCCTGCTGAACGGAGCCAGCCGTCCGTGGGAATTCGGATATCGCGAAGAACTGGCGGAGTTCGACAAGGAGTTGCCCTGGTTCAAGTACGTTCCAACCGTGAGCCGCCCCTGGGATCACTCCGACTGGGCGGGAGAAATCGGGCGCGCGGATGACATTCTGCGCAAATATGCCGACCACTGGGAACTGGATCCGAGCAACACCGTCGCCTATCTGTGTGGGCATCCGGAGATGATCGAACACAGCAAGTCCATCCTGAAACGGCGCGGCTTTACCGACAAGGGCGCGATCAAGGAAGAAGTTTACTGGATCCCGCCGAAGGCACACTGAGTCCGGCGGGAGACTAGCTCTCGGCGGGCGCGAAGAAAACCAGCGCCGCAAGTTCTTCGCTAATGTCGTAGTAGCGGTGTTCGACTGCGGCGGCCACGAAGATCACCCCGCCGGCAGAAACGTCGCGGTGCTCGCCGCCCGCCACGAATTTCGCGCGCCCGCGAACCACGGAGTACAGCTCGTCTTCATGGTGTGGCCGCTGGGGATCGACAGCCCCCGCCGCCAGCACGTAGAGTCCCGCGCTCATTGCCGGAACCCGCAGAAATTCGCGATACTGCTTGCTACTTTCAGACCGCTGCTGGTCAATCGCAGAGATGTCGCCAAACCACGCCTTCACGCCAGGATTCCTCCGAACACCAGCTCGGTGAATTGCGGAATCAAATTGTGCGCTTGCAGTTCGCCCTCAGGCTTGTACCACTGATAAATCCAGTTGATCATGCCCAGCAGCGCGAAAGCCGCGGCCCGCGGGCTGACGGCGCCCCGCGAAACTCCCGTGGCCACACCGTCTTTCTGTCCGCCCCTCTGCACTTCCGCAATCAGGTTCTCCACAAAATGCACGTATTCCTTCTTGCGCTGGTTGATGCGCTTGCGCAGGGCCGGCGGCAGCGGATGGTTCTCGTGCAACATCACGGTGATCTCGCGGTCGCGCGGACTGAGCACAATTTCGACGTGCCTGCGAATCAGCGAACGGAGCCGTTCCTGCGGATCGGCGATGGCACGCACCGGCCCGAGCACCCGCTCCTCTGTGATCTCCATGGCATGGTTCATGATCTCGAAGAGAATCTCGTCCTTGCTCTGGAAGTGGTGATAAAGCCCGCCCTTGCTCAGCTTGAGTGCGGCGGCAACGTCGTTCATCGACGTCGCGTCATAGCCGCGCTGCTGGAACAGGCGGGCAGCGGTGCGCAGAATTTCCTGCCGGGAGTCGATCAGGGTTTCACGAGCCATCGCGTGTCATGGTAAACAGTTGCCGGCCGGAATGCCAATCACAGGGGCAAAGAGGCGGAACCTGTAGCCGCGACCGATTCCAAAGTGCTACCCTCAACCCTGATGCGTTTTCCATCCAGATTCTTTGCCGGGTTTGTCTTTGCCGCCTGCCTCGGCCTTTCCCAGGCCCACGCGCTGGGCAAGCCGCCATGCCTTCCCAGCGGCGACGAGGCTGATTGGCGCGTCTATGTCGATGCTCGCCACCACTTCTGCTTTCTCTACCCCAAAGAATACGTGCCCACCGACGACGGGAAAGGCGTGCGGGAAACGGAAACCCTCCACAGCCCCGACGTCGATATCCTGATCGGATGCTGCGAACGAGACTTCGACCTGCAAGCGCTTGTCCGCCGGGCTCCGACAGGCGTGGAGTTCCCTCCCGAGCCTTACGTCGCGGGTTCGAACAAGTTCTACTACTACGGCCCTGGCGGAGGCGGTGTCTCTTACGCAGATCAATTCTTCTACCAGCTGCACGGCCAGACCCTCTCCATCGATTTCGACGGCGGCTATGAGAAGGGGAATACGCCCTCGGCGGCCATCAAACGGCTGGAGCGCCGGATTCTCTCCACCTTTCGCACTTACTAGCGAGTCAGTTCTCGTTGTGGAATCTGCCACGCCGGACACCTTTGAGTATCCTTTCGAGCATCGTACTGTTCGAGGCGGTTTGACGATGCGTTCCGCATTTCTGATACCGATGCTCTTGTGCTCACCGGTCTGTGCCCAGCGAGTACGGCCCAAAGAAGTCACTCCACCTCAACTGAAACTTGAGATGGCTCTAGCGAGGTCCACATTTCGGCAAGGCGAAAGAGCGAAATTAGGCTTCCGTCTGACCAGCCTCGCCGATGGAACGACCTGCTTTCCGCGACCTGTCTTCGAACAGACCGGTACTGGTGCCGGCTACCTATCGATCGATGCACGTCCTACTAGTGGCACTGGCGAGCAGGATTATTTTCTGAGTGACGTCTGGCCACGTCGTCCCAGCGAGGAAGAGCTTCGCAATGACGTCAGTGAGCACTGGATCAAGTTGGGAATGGCCGAACCATATCAGCAACAGGAACTGAAAGATTTGGGTTTGTCGGTAGGCACTTGGTCGATTTGAGCGACCTACAATCCGCCGTCTCTCACGGCGCGAGAACGCGAAATCGTTGATTCGCTCGGGTGCACGGCGCCTGCCAGTCAAACAGTTTCGTCCGATCCGGTGACGATTCACATCATCGAGGCAAACAAGTAACGAGCC
The DNA here is from genome assembly GCA_037443605.1 of Terriglobales bacterium. GTDB lineage: Bacteria > Acidobacteriota > Terriglobia > Terriglobales > Acidobacteriaceae > Sulfotelmatobacter. The sequence continues at coordinate 89,838 of JBBIOA010000009.1, read as the reverse complement.
GCAATTCTGGGCCGTCTTCCAGATTCCACGCAAAAGAGAACCCCACCCTCCGCATCTTCGAAGAGTGGGGTGAGTGATTTTCACTACTGGCCTAAGCGTGGACGAGATCTTTATACAGCTCCGCCATCTGCGCAAGCGACTTCGGCTTGTAGTCGCCAGCGTGTCCCGCCTGTCCGAATTCCTTCATCCGCTGCGCGACAACTTTCTTCATCGCTTCACGCGCGGGTTTCAGATAGTCGCGCGGATCGAATTTCTCCGGCGCCTCGGCAAACACCTTGCGGATCGCGCCCGTGATCGCCAGGCGATTGTCGGTATCGACGTTGACCTTGCGCACGCCGTTGCGGATTCCGAGCTGAATCTCTTCCACCGGCACGCCCCACGTCGGCTTCAGCTTGCCACCGTACTGGTTGATAATGTCCTGCAGATCTTTGGGCACGCTCGATGAGCCGTGCATCACCAGGTGCGTTGTCGGCAGGCGCTTGTGGATCTTGATCAGCACATCCATCTTCAGCACCGAGCCGTCCGGCTTCTTGCTGAACTTGTAGGCGCCGTGGCTGGTGCCGATGGCAATCGCCAACGCGTCCAGACCGGTCTTCTCAACAAACTCCACCGCCTGGTCCGGATCGGTGACATGTTCCAGGCCGCTGCCGCCCGCGCCGTGTCCGTCTTCAATTCCGCCCAGCACGCCAATCTCGCCTTCCACCGTCACGCCCTTCGGATGCGCGTAGTCCACCACTTTCCGTGTCTCGCTGACGTTATAGTCGAAGCTCGAAGGAGTTTTCCCGTCGGGCATCAGCGAACCATCCATCATGACGCTGGTAAATCCCAGGTCGATGGCCGACTTGCAGGTCTCGAAGCTGTTGCCGTGATCCAGATGCATGACCAACGGAATCTCCGGATACAGTTCCGCCGCCGCCAGCATCAGGTGATAGAGGAATTTATCCTGCGAATACGAACGCGCGCCGCGGCTGGCCTGAATAATCACCGGCGAGTTCGTCTCCTTGGCCGCCTCCATGATCGCCTGGATTTGCTCCATGTTATTGACGTTGAATGCCCCGACGCCGTACCCGCCCTTGGCCGCCTCGTCGAGAAGCTGACGCATTGACACTAGTGGCATAAATAAGTTCTCCTCAGGATGCAGTAGATGGTTTCCATTTCAGTGTAAACTGCTACGGATGCATCTCTTGTGACTCAAATCACAGTCAGCTTTTCTGGTTTCAAAACGGTCTTTCGCTCTTAAAACACCACCAGGATTGGGAGGATCTATGAAGCTCACCCCCGGGAAACTAGCCGGCCTCAAGAAAGTGTCCAACGAACGCGGCATCATCGCCGCTGCCGCCATGGATCAGCGCGGCTCTCTGCAGAAGTCTCTTTCCAAGGAAAAAGGCGGCGGCGAAGTCACCGACGCCCAGATGGAAGAGTTCAAGTCGCTGGTCACCGAAGTCCTCACCCCGCACGCCACGGCCATCCTGCTCGATCCCGAGTGGGGACTGCCCGCCTCCAAGCGCCGCGCCAAGAATGCCGGCCTGCTGCTCGCCTACGAAAAGACGGGATACGACAAGACCGGTCCCGGCCGCCTGCCGGACTTGCTCGACCACTGGTCCGCACGCCGCCTGAAAGAAGCCGGCGCAGATTGCGTGAAGATTCTTCTCTACTACTCGCCTTACGATCCCAAGCACGTCAACGAAACCAAGCATGCCTGGGTCGAGCGCATCGGCGACGAGTGCCGCGCCAACGACATCCCCTATTTCCTTGAATTCGTCGGCTACGAAGAGGGCGCAGACGAAAAGGGCGTGGAATACGCCAAGAAGAAGCCACACATCGTCACCGAAAGCATGCGCGAATTTTCGAAAGACCGCTACGGCGTCGACGTGTTGAAGGTCGAAGTGCCCGTCAACATGAAGTTCGTGGAAGGCGTGAAGTGCTTCGGCGGCACCAAGGCCTACACGAAGAAGGAAGCCATCGACCTGTTCCACAAGGCCGCGGCCGCCGCGACCAAGCCGTTCATTTATCTTTCGGCGGGCGTCAGCAATGCGGAGTTTTCCGAGACGCTCGAACTCGCCGGTGAGTCCGGCGTGAAGTTCAACGGCGTGCTCTGCGGACGCGCCACCTGGAAAGACGGTATCGCGGTCTACGCCAAACAGGGCGCCGACGCTTTCCGCAAGTGGCTGGAGAACGAGGGCGTGAAGAACATCCACAACGTCAACGACAAGCTGAAAGCCGCAACCAGCTGGCACTCCATTTACGGCGTGGAGATGGTCCACGCGTAAGCGGTGAATACGCAACTGTGGCGCGGGCTCCCTTGCCCGCGCCTTTTTCTGCAAGGCACCCGTTTGGCCTCGTTCCAGTTAGCACTGCAAGTTCGTCCGCGTTTCTGGTACAAGGAGATGCCATGCGCTATGCCTGCGTGCTGGTTCTGCTGACTTCCATCGCTGCTGCTCAGGAAGCTCCCCCAGAAGCCCCGAAGTGGACGGTCCCCAGTTTCACCGACCTCACCCTCAAGATCCGGCAAATCCGCGGCCTCATGAGCCCGCGCGCTGAAACGCTATACCTCAAAGGAACGCGCGAGCGCATCGAGCAAGGGGCGCCACTGGCAAGGCCCGGATTCGGGCCGCTTTTCGCCATGATCTTGCAGTGCGACGCACGGACCACGGTCTTCCTCCGCCCCGTGAACAAGACCTACCGAACTTCGGTGGAGCCTCCCGAGAACCAGCGCAAGGGACACCCCTGGCCGGTGCGCTCGTCCGATGGACCGTTAGTCACCGTCACCATTCATTCGGACGATACCGGCGAAACTCGCCAGGTCGGCGGCTACCAGGCCCACCGTTTCAAAACCACCGTTCAGATCGAGCCCAGCAAAGGCGCCGCAACCAAGCCCGGCAAGGTTGAAGCCGACACCTGGTATTTGGACATTCCCGGCCTGAATTGCCGCGCGGAAGACACGCGGCCGGCTGCGTGGGCGGGGCATCTGTATACGCAGCTACTGGCGCGTCCCATGTCGGATCATCGCGACCACGTCGAGATCAACGTGACCGGCGCGCAACCGCATGGCATGGTCATGGAGGAAATCGCCAAGGCGGTGTCCGGTGGCAATGAAATGGTGCTCAAGACAGAATGGGTGCAGGTTTCCGCCGACCCGCTCGACCCCTCGCTATTCGAAATCCCGGCGGACTACCGGCAATTCACGCCCGAATCCCACCCCGGAATGCTCAATCGTGAGGCCGATCCGAACTAGAACGAAGTCCTGTGGGGGCGGAGGCATTCCTCCGCCCCGAGGAGCACGCCGACGAGTGTCCGCAGCGTGATCCTGCTGATCGTCTCGAATCTCGAAAGCTCTCAACGTGCTCCCGGCCCCCGCCATTGCGCTTCGCGGCTAGAATATCCGCATGCCTACCGCACTCATCACCGGCGCCTCCGGCGGCATCGGATACGAACTCGCCAAACTCTTCGCGCGCGACCGTCACAATCTCGTGCTCGTCGCCCGCAGCGCCGACAAACTCGCGCAAGTCGCCAAAGAACTCGAGCCCCTCGGCGTCACGGTTCGAACCATCGCGCTCGACCTGGCTCAGCCGCCCGCGCCGAAATTCCTTTTCGATCAATTGCAGCGGGAGAGTCTCCCGATCGACATCCTCATCAACAACGCGGGCTTCGGGGCCTATGGCGACCTCGCCCAGATGCCCGAATCCGAAATCCTCGGCCAGATTCAGCTCAATATCACCGCGCTCACCCAACTCACGCGCCTCTTTCTTCCTCCCATGGTCTTCCGCCGCAGCGGACGCATCATGAACGTCGCCTCCACCGCCGCCTTTCAGCCGGGCCCGCACATGGCCGTCTACTACGCGACCAAGGCCTACGTGCTCTCGTTTTCCGAGGCCATCGCCAACGAACTGCGCAGCTCCGGCGTGACCGTCACCTGCTTCTGCCCGGGAGCCACCGAAACCGGCTTCGCCAGCCGCGCCGGCAACGACAAGACGCGCCTGTTCAAGCAACTCGGCGGAATGAAAGTCGACCAGGTCGCGCTCGACGGGTACCGCGCCGTGATGGAAGGGCGCACCCTCGCCATCAGCGGCGCACACAACTGGCTGGTCGCGCAATCGACCCGCTTCGCCCCGCGCAAGCTGGTGACCGCCATTTCCCGCTGGATCTCCGAGCCGTCGTAGAGACGTTGCTGGCAAGGTCTCTTGCCCGGTGGCGAACAGCTCTTAACTCCTCCAGTTGGTGACGAAGGTCACCCTCGTTGCAAGCTAGATCTCTGCCACCCACGCTTCTCCCTATCCCCTGGCATCTGGTCCCTAAGTCTGCGGTTTTAGGGAACTTTATGCCCGTTGGGGCCGTACCTTTGATTGGGAGCGCCGTCAAACTATCAAGGGACGGGGACGGAGGCTGGTCTGCCGAACAATTTCCGAAAAATGGGACGGATTGGCACGGAATTCCTGCATCAGACTGGAAAACGGGCTTAATTTGTTCTCCGCCTGTAATAATTCAACGGCTTTCACCGTCTCAGGTATGGCGTCTTTAGGGGACGTGCCCGCCGGACGGAACAGGAGTCTTTAGCCAATGCGGACGGTAACCGACATCTTTGGCCAGATCTTCCGCAATCTGTGGGCGCACAAGTTGCGCTCGTTTCTCACCATGTTCGGCATCGCCTGGGGCGTCGGATCGTTGCTCCTGCTGGTCGGAGTGGGCGAGGGTTTCCGCTCTGGCAACAAGCGCGAATTGGCGGAGTTCGGCAAAGACATCATGTTTCTCTTCCCCGGGCGTGCGCCGGCCGTGAGCGGCAACATGAGCTCTGCCCGGTCCTACCTGCTTACCTACCAGGACTACACCGACATCCGGCAGGCTCCGGACGTGCGCAATGCCTGCCCCGTCATTTCGCGCGGCGACCTGCACGAGGTCAGCGAATTCTCCAATAGCAGCGGCGAAGTACTGGGCACCGAGCCGCAACTCAACGAGATCAGTTATCTGCCCCTGCAAGAAGGACGCTGGCTCAATTCGATGGACGGCGCGCAACGCCGCAACGTCGTCGTGTTGGGCAATCAGCTGACCAAAGTCCTGTTCCCCGGTCGTCCGGCGCTGGGCGCGTTCGTCCTGATTAACGGCTTGCGGTTTGAAGTGGTGGGCAGCATGCCGCACCTGGGCCGCGGCGACAACATGTGGCTCAACAACCGCGCCTACATTCCGTTTGAGGTGATGGCGGCGAACTTCCCCATCAAGGGCGAGAACCATCAGAACTCGATTTCGTTCGTCGAATACCAGCCGCGCGTCACCGCGGCGCACGTGCTGGCGCGAAATGAGGTTCACAAGATTGTCGGCCGCAATCACGAATTCGATTCCAGCGACCCCAACGCCTTCGACGAGTGGGATTCCATTCAGGAATCGAAGATGGTGGGCACCATTTTCGACGTCATGAACATGTTTCTGGGCGCGGTGGGATTCGTCACCCTGGCCTTGGGAGCGATTGGAGTCATCAACATCATGCTGGTTGCGGTGAGCGAACGCACCCGCGAGATTGGCCTGCGCAAGGCTTTGGGCGCGACCAACCGCAGCATCCTGCTGCACTTCTTTCTGGAAGGATTGCTGCTCACCCTGGGAAGCGGCATTCTCGGCATGGCATTCGCGGGCGGGCTGATGGGATTGATGGGCGGAATCGAGGGACCGCAGGGATTTGATCCGCCTAAACTGGTCCCGATGTCGGCCATGCTGGCGATCTGCAGCCTGACTCTGGCCGGTGTGATTGCAGGCCTGTATCCGGCGCGCAAAGCGGCCATGCTGCAGCCGGTGGAAGCGCTGCGGCAGGAGCTATGAATGTTTCGTGACCTGATCCAGGAAGCTTATGGGGCGATGCGCCACAACCGTCGCCGCACCGCCCTCACCATGCTCGGCATGGCGTGGGGCATTGCCACAGTGGTGATGCTGCTGGCCTATGGCGACGGCTTTGGTCAGGCCTGCGCCAACATCTTTGCCAACTTCGGGACCAGGCTCGTCATCGTGGTGCCGGGACAGACTTCGATGCAGGCGGGCGGCCAGAAATCGGGCGTCGCGGTCCGCCTTACCCAGGAAGATGTCGACACTCTGGCCACCAATCTTCCACAGATCACGCATATCACTCCCAGCGTCGACAAGCAGGCCAGCGTGCAGTACGACAACCGTGACTTTACCTTTACGGTGACCGGCAATGATCCCAATGTCTACGATATCCGCTCGCTCAAGATGGACCAGGGACGCTTCTACAACATGGAAGATCAGGTACAGCGCGGGCGCGTCGCGGTGATTGGTTCGGAGGCCAAAGAAAAACTCTTCTCTGGACGCAACGCGCTGGGCGAGCACATCCGGCTCGATGGCCTGAGTTTCGAAGTGGTCGGTGTGCTGACCGCCAAGATGCAGGAGGGTAATGACGATATCAACCGCGTCGTCTACGTTCCCTTCACCACCATGGGCGATCTGAAGAGTACGCACTACCTCGACACCATCTGGTTCAACTTCCAGACTCCCGAGTACCAGAAGATCGAGCCGGCGGTGCGGTCACTCCTGGCCGGGCAGCACAAGTTCAACGAAGCCGATCGCGAAGCGGTGCGCGTCTTCAACCTGATGAATCAGTTGCACCAGTTCGAAATCATTACCATGGGGCTGAAGATTCTGATGGGCTTCATCGGCACGCTCACGCTGGGCATTGGCGGCGTGGGACTGATGAACATCATGCTGGTGTCGGTGACGCAGCGCACGCGCGAGATCGGCGTGCAGAAGGCGCTGGGCGCGCGCCGCCGCTACATTTTGATGCAGTTCCTGGCTGAGGCCCTCACCATTACCGCGATCGGCGGCGTGCTGGGAGTGATCCTGGCCTACACCGTCTCGCTCTCCGTGGGACGCCTGACGTTGTACAGCGCCTTCGCCAAAAACGGCGAGGCTGGCGACATTCGCCTGATTATCGCGCCCGGTACACTGATCGCATCGACCTTGATTCTGGGCGCAGTCGGCCTGATCAGCGGAATGATTCCCGCATTCCGCGCTTCGCGCCTGGACCCGATCGAAGCGCTAAGACACGAGTAAAGTGCATCCCAGGAGACGTTGCGAGCAACCTCTCTTGCCGGCGCCACCCCGGATGTTCGTGCGTCAACGCTCATGGCTCACAGCTCAGAAGTTTTCCACAGAATTATTTTGCGATTGTGACATGTGACCGTGACTGAGTTTTTCATTCTTCGTAATCTGGCAACGTAGAGCTCGGGTGGGACGACGCGCAAGTCCTAGGAAACTCGCGACCCCCGCAACCTCACCATGTGATCGAGGGACAGGCTGGGCCATCCGAAAGCCAGGGTGCGGCAGACACGTAACCCGAATACGTCGGGATCTGGCACCCGCTGATGGGAGTGATCACTCCTAACGTTGTAAACGGCTGAAGCAAGCTACGAGCAGTGAGCAATGAGCGGTGAGCGATGAGCGAAACCGCAGAACACCAAGGAGTTAGAGAGAGAACAAAATATGGAGGGACAGCCGCCCTCGGCTGTCCAGCCGCGCAGCGGCGAAAGAAGACTCGGTCAGCCAAATCGCCTGCCCAACATCCACGACGACGGACCAATTGGCGAATCCTTTCTTCGCCTCCGTGTCTTTGTGTCTCCGTGGTGAGAAAGAACTACGTTCCCGGCGTGATCTGCGCCGCCTTGCCGTCGTGATACACAATCACCATCGGCTTCCCGCCATTCGGATACCGCACCGTCTTTTCATACGTTGTGTCTCCGGCGTCGGGCACACCCATGCCAATTGCGAAATCGGCCTGCAACTCGTTCATCCCCGGCTTCATTTCGTGCTTGTCCACCGCCTGCCACACGTCCGTGGGCCAATGCTTGTAGAGCTGGTGCGGATCCTCCACAAAAAACATTTCATCCGAATAAATCTGATACGAGCCGTCCTGCTCGTATCCGATCGGCACCGCGCAGCTCTTCCCTTCCTCGTCGAACACCGCCATCACCTGCGGACGCACTCCAGCGCCCGGCGGAGTCGCCATGACCACGTCCTTGACCTGCAGCTTCTCGATCGGCAGCAGCAATCCAGCGTCGTGGCCGAAATCTACCTTCTTGCCAGCAGCATTGTAGTGATAATAGGTATACCGATATCCTTCTTTCACCCACACCGGCTGCAGTTCCAGCTGCCTGGCGCTCTTCAGATCGTAGGGATAAAGCTTTTTGGGATTCACGTAATAGTCAGGATTGGAATACCCGACTGCGGCGGCTTTCTTCTCCGCCGCCAGCCGATCCTCGTGCCGTTCATACAGAATGTACGTGGCACGCGCCCCCGCCACCACCAGGGCCACGATCAGCGCGAATTGGATCCACTGTTTGGCTTCCGCATTCATGATGAATGAATGTAGCAGAAGTCCGCTGCGGCTTCCGCAGGCTACAGCCGCGGAGCCTCGCCGATGGCTCGCGATCCGATCCAGAGCATGTACACTTGGTTGGAGAGGATTGCGATGCCGGTCACCGAACAGGATGTGCTTAGCGCGCTGAGGAGCTGCTATGACCCGGAGATTCCCGTCAACATTGTGGATCTAGGCTTGATTTATAAGGTAAATCTGGCGGCCACCGAGGGCGACAAGCAAGACGTCTCGGTCGACATGACCCTGACCTCCCAAGGCTGCCCGGAGCACGTCAACATCAGCATGCAGGTGAAATCACGACTGGAGCAGTTGCCGGGCATTCGCAACGCCGCCGTCAACGTGGTGTGGACGCCAGCCTGGACTCCGGAGCGCCTCAGCCCCGACGCCCGCAAACAGCTCGGCATTGACTAGCAGGTCGTCCTCGCGAACCCTTCACCCGCCGATCTCATCCCAGGCTTCCACCGCGCTCTGCCCGGCGGCATCGGTGATGCGCTTGCCCGCGCGGCTGGCCATTTCCATGACTTGCATGCCGCGCTCGAAGTAGCCGGGGAGCGCCCGCCGCACGCGCTCAAACTTCTCCGGATATGCCGACGCCACCACGGCCAGGCCCACGCCTGTCGCCAGCACCCCCGCCGGATATTTCTTCTTCATGAACAGCAGGGCCCCTGCTCCAATCGAACCCAGCACCACCGCTTTCTTCCAGCTCTGCATACTCTCCTCGAAACAACGAATTACTGTGATTGTACCCTCCCCGCGCCATGACCGGCTGCCCCATGTGGACAGGTCCGACTTCCCTGTATACTGCCTCGTTTACTGGAGGGGCCCATGACTGCTGTCGGCAGGTTTTCTGCTCGCACGCTGATTTCCGGGATGCTGATCTCCCTTTCCCTTTTCGCGCAGACCGGGCCGCGCGCCCGCGATCTTCGCGTGCCATTCGACGGCACACCCGGCGCAAACAACGCCATCACCGACGTGAAGGGCGTGGAGGTCGGCCACACCACGCTGATCTCCGGCGACGGCAAACTCGAAGTCGGCAAGGGCCCGGTACGCACCGGGGTGACCGCCATTCATCCGCGCGGCAAGCAGGGCAACGACGCCGTGTTTGCCGCCTGGTTCACGCTCAACGGCAACGGTGAAATGACCGGGACCACATGGGTGGAAGATTCCGGATTCCTCGACGGCCCCATCATGATCACCAACACGCACAGCGTAGGCGTGGTGCGCGACGCCGTCATCGCCTGGAAGGTGAACCATGGCTCGCCCGACATGGAAGGCTACTGGTGGTCGCTGCCCGTGGTCGCCGAGACGTGGGACGGTTATCTGAATGACATCAACGGGTTTCACGTGAAGCCGGAAGACGCCTGGCACGCCCTCGATGCGGCGCGCTCGGGGCCCGTCGAGGAAGGCAGCGTGGGCGGCGGTACGGGGATGATCTGCAACGAGTTCAAAGGCGGCATCGGCACCAGTTCCCGGGTACTCGATGCCAAGGCCGGAGGCTATACCGTGGGCGTGCTGGTGCAGTGTAACTACGGCTCACGCGAGCAGTTGCGCATTGCCGGGATCAACGTGGGGCGGGAGATTCCCGAGCACACGGTCTGGCAGAAGGATGTCGGATCGATCATCGTGGTGGTCGCGACCGATGCGCCGCTGATTCCCACGCAGTTGAAGCGCATTGCCAAGAAAGTTTCGCTCGGGCTGGGCCGCGATGGCAGCTACTCCGGTGACGGTTCGGGAGACATCTTCGTTGCCTTCTCCACCGCCAACCGCGGGGCCGCGGGCACGACGGGCTTACATCAGTTGACCATGCTGCCCAACGATTCCCTCGATCCAATCTTTCTCGCTACCGTCCAAGCCACCGAGGAGGCTGTGATCAACGCGATGGTCGCCGCCGACACCATGACCGGTATCAACGGCCACACCGTGGTTGGGTTGCCTCACGACCGCCTGCGCGAAGTGCTGAAGAAATACAACCGGCTGACGAAGTAGCGCCTTTTCACCACAGAGGCACAGAGACACAGAGAAAACCTTGAAACTTGTTCTCCAAGCTTCTGGTTGGAGGAGACGTAATCCCAAGACTTGGATACGGCGACAATTCGCAAGGTTACGCCTTCCCTGTGATTTCGTGTCTCCATGGTGAATCGAGGTCACGCCCCGAACGTTCCCGTGCCGCGGCGGAATTGCTGCGGGTCGATCCCGAAGCGCTTGAGCATGGACTGCAGCGTAGTGCGCTTCGTGCCCAAGCGGCTGGCTGCGCCATCCGGGCCGGAAAGCACTCCATAGGTCTCGCGCAGCACGCGAACGATGTGTTCTCGTTCAATGCCGTGCAGACTGTCGTCGTCCACTTCCTGGGGTCCCAGCAGTTCGGTAGGCGGCAGCGCCAGAACTCCGTCCTTGCTTAGGATGACCATGCGTTCGATCATGTTCTCCAATTCGCGAATGTTGCCCGGCCAGTTCCATTTTTGCAGAATCTCCATCGTCTCGCCGGGAATCTCGCCAATCTTCTTGCGCATGCGTTTGCAGTGCTTCTGCACGAAGTGCTCCACCAGCATGGGGATGTCGCTGCGCCGCTCGCGCAGTGGCGGCAGTTCAATCGGAAAAACATTGAGCCGGTAGTACAAATCCTGGCGGAATCTCTTTTCTTCGACGTCTAGCTGCAGTTCGCGGTTGGTGGCCGCGATAATGCGCACGTCGACGCGCAAGGTGTGCACCCCTCCAAGGCGTTCGAACTCGCGATCCTGCAGCACGCGCAGCAGCTTGGGCTGAAGTTCGAGCGGCATCTCTCCGACTTCGTCGAGAAACAGCGTGCCCTTGTCAGCCAGTTCGATACGCCCGACCTTCTGGCTAACAGCGCCAGTGAAGGCGCCTTTTTCGTGTCCGAACAGTTCGCTTTCCAGCAGTCCGGAGGGGACGGCGGCGCAGTTGAGCTTGATGAAGTTTTGCTCGCGGCGGCTGCTGAGCGTATGCACCGAGCGCGCCACCAACTCCTTGCCGGTGCCGGTTTCGCCCAGCAGCAGCACAGTGGAATCGGTGGGAGCGACCAGCCGCGTCTTCTTCAACACTTCCTTCAGATTCGGACTCTGCCCAACCACTTCCTCGAAGCCCAGCTCAGTCTGAATTTCGTGTTCCAGGTACAAGCGTTCGCGGGCCAGTTTTTCGGTTGCGTCACGCAGGCTGTCGGCCAGTTCCCGGAGCCGCGCGACATTCATCGAGGCGCCGGTGAGCCCGACGATCTCACCGGAGGCATCGCGCAAGGGCTCGAGCGTAACCTCGAAATGGCGTTTCTTGCCTTCGTGCATGAACCACACGTCGGTCCGCTCCCCGACTCCCGTAGCCAACACGCGTTCTTCGGCCTTGCGTAAGGACGCGGCGGAATCCTCGCCAATGACCTCTTCGGTGGTCTTTCCCAGGAATGTCTCGGAGGAATGGAATGCGGTGTTGTAGACCCAGGTGTAACGGCGATCGCGGTCCTGACTGAAGACTGTGATGGGCGAGTCCTTCAGGGCTACGCGGAAGCGCTCCCCGCTCTGCCGCAGCGCTTCCCCGGCTTCGCGGCGCTCGGTAACATCCTGGGCGGTGCCGACAGCCGCGGCGGGATTGCCGTCGTGGTCGCGTTCGATGCGTGCCTGAATGTGCAGCCAGCGTACGTCCCCCCCCACTACGATCCGGCACTGCTGATCGTAGTGACCGCTCTGCTCGGCTGCGGTCCACTCGTTACGAATCCGAGCATCGTCGTCCGGGTGCAAAATCTCCATCGTTCGCTCGGGTCCGACCGGCGTGCCCACCGGCAATCCAATGATCCGGTACAACTCGTCGGACAAGGTTACTGTGTTCTTTTGGAGGTCATACCGCCAACTGCCCATCTGGGCGACAGCCTGCGCCTGTTGCAGCTCGGCCGCGCTCTGCCGCAGGGCTTCCTCGGCAGTCTCACGTTCGATCGCGATACTGGCGAGGTTGGTGGCCACGTGGATCAGGCGCATCTCCGCTTCACCGGGAGACCGCGGTTCGCGATAGTAGATGGCGAACGATCCCAGGACCTTGCCCTCGGAAGAAAAAATGGGAGTCGACCAGCAGGAACGAATTCCATTGCAAATCGCCAGTTCGCGGAAGTTCTCCCACAGCGGATCCTCCGCGACATCGTGAACAATCACCGTTTCCTTCCGGTACATGGCGGTACCGCACGAACCGGCGACCGGACCGATGACCATCCCATCGATACCCTGCGCGAGTGCCGGCGGAAGGCTTGGGCCAGATCCATGACGCACGTGCACTCCGTCATCCTCAAGGAGCACGACGGAAGCGAGTAGCCCGGGAAGCTGAGTCTCGATCCCGCAGACGAGTTTGGTGAGCGTCTGGTCGAGCGGAACCCCGCGCGCGACCAACTCCAGGGTTTCCTTCTGGGCCGCCAGGAGTTCCTCGGCTTGTTTGCGCGCCGTAATGTCGTAGTCCATGCCGATGGCGCGCTCCGGCGCGCCCTGCTTGTCCTTCAGAATCTGCCAGCGGCCGGCGATCCAGTGCACGGTGCCGTCGGGCCAGGGTACTCGCCATTCGCCCTCGGCTTTGCCAGTTTCCAGGGACGCGCCGATCAGGTCTGAAACTCTCTGTCGATCCTCGGGATGAACCAGTTCGATGAACTTCTCGAAGTTCTGGGGATAGGTTCCAGCGGGCAGGCCGTAGATCAGTTCCATCTCCGGCGTCCAGCGATTCTCTCCGGTACGGAGATTCCGGTCGAAGGTGCCAATGCGCGCGACCTCCTGGGCGAGGCGCAGCCGGCGCTCGCTGGCGCTGAGCGCTTCTTCGGCCTGCTTGCGCGCGGTGATGTCCATCACCGTGGTTTGGATTAGAGGCTCGCCATCCTCGGCCGGCAGCAGGGTGCCGTTGACCAAAAGGCAGAGGCGCGAACCGTCGACGCGCTTCATCTCCAATTCCTGGTTAAAGTACGCTCCGTCCCGCGTCAACTTCTCCAGCAGTGGAGCCCGATCTGCGGGATTCGCGAAGCATCCGACTACATTCAGGCCGTGACAGTCCCTGGCTCCCTGGTGGCCAAACATCCTCGCCCAGGCGTCGTTGCAATCGACGATTCGGCCGTCCATGGTGACGATGGCTACGCCCGCCACCGTCTTCTCAAATAAAGTCCGATAGCGCTGCTCTGAACTGCGCATCTGATCTTCCGCCCGCTTCCGCTCACTGATGTCGATGGCGGTCGCCTGCATGAAGGGCGTGCCCGAGCGGTCGAGCAGCAGCGCGCTGTCGAACAGCACCCAGGCAGCCGATCCGTCCTTGCGCCGTAAGCGAATCTCCTGGCTCAGGCACGCGCCGGTCCGCTGCATCTCCTCCAGCAGGGGTTCGCGGTCCAGGGGCTCGAAGTAGAACTCCTTGGTCGAACGGCCTCGGATTTCCCGCGCCGAGTCATACCCAAGAATCCGGGCCCACGCGTCATTGCAATCCAATACCGCGCCGTCGATGCTGGAGATGGCAACCCCGGCAATGTTCTTTTCAAACAGGAGCCGGTAGCGCTGCTCGGAATTGCCCAAGGCCAGTTCTGCCACCCGTTGTTCGGTAATGTCCCGCGCCATGCCCCGAACAATCGGTTCCGACACGCCATCGGTACGGAGAGTGTTGCGGTATTCCCAGGTTCTGATTTCGCCTGTGCGCGTGATTACGCAGAGCAGGCCATGCTCCGGCTGGCCGGAGGCTGTCAGCCTGTGCAGATATTGTTCGAACTGCGTCCGCCCTGCGGGCACAATCAGGTCCCGCATCGGAATCTTCAGGAGTTCTTCAACCGTGTACCCGAGAAGCCGCGCCGGCGCGGGATTCACCGAAAGCAGGTTGCCTTGCAGATCGTGCGTACAGACCAGGTCTTCGCTGTGATCGACCAGATCGCGGTAGCGGTCTTCGCTTGCACACAGTGCCGCCTCGGAATTCCGCCGTTCACTGGTGTCCTGCACGGTGCCGACGGCGGCGAGGGGACGGCCTTCCAAGTCGAATTCGATTTCTGCCAGGATGTGAACCCAGCGAATCTCGCCGTGCAGGAGGAGCCGGAATTCGCAGTTGTAGGTTCCTTCGCGGAGGGCGGATTGCCAGGCGCGCAGCACCCCTTCGCGGTCCCCCGGGTAAATGGAATCCGTCGCCTGCTGGGGAGAAATCGAGGCACCCTTCGACATGCCGAGGATGTGATAGGCCTCGTCTGAGAAGGCCAGGGTGTTGTTTCGAAGATCGAAGCGCCAACTGCCGATGCGGCCGACGGCTTGGGCGCGCGTGAGGTCGGCCTCGCTCTTACGCAAGTCGGCTTCAGCGGTGAAGCGCGTGAGGTCGGCCAGAGAATTGCGCAGCAGGAAGAGCAGTACAGTAACGACCACCACGATCCGCGTGGGCCAGCGATAGCGCTCGGGCGCACCGTAGGCGAGCATCAGGGCCGTAATCATCGTGCCGGCCGCAAAGATGCTCAAAGCCAAGCGGAGCTTGATCGGCTCGGGCTTTGTTGCGACCTGTTGTTCCGGGCGGGCGTTCCAGCAGGCCGCCAAAATGCCGATCGTCAAAAGCGATGCCGGCCGGCCAATGGCGGAAATCGCCTGGTCCCCTCCGGGGAAGATGTTCTTCATCACCGTGAGCGCCGCAAACGCTCCGCCCACAATTTTGTATACGGACCGGGCGCTCTTGGACGGCTCGACTACGGCACGGAGGAGCAAGCCGGAGCAGATCAAGATATTGCGCACCTCTTCGACCCTCCCGAAGTGCGTCCAGCCCTCCCCGAGGTCGACATGGTGGAGGTAGATGAATCGAACGTACGCGAGGCCAACGACAATTGCGACTTGCGTAAAGTCGATCGCTGGCAGCCACCGCCACCGCAGCCAGCGATCGTCCAAAGCTGGGAGGAAGATCATCAGCGCCAGGGGCAGGTACGTACACCAGCCAAGAAGTTCCAGCGGAGATAGCACCACGGCGTTGGCGACGCGCAGGTCGACCAGGTAATCGTGGAAGTCGCCGGCAGCGGTCAGCGCCAGATAGAGTCCGGTCATCGCCCACAAGGCGCGCACCAGCGTGGATGAGCGTTTCGCGGCCCATCCACAGGCAACGGCCCCGAATACAACGACGATGGTCTCAAAGATGTCAGTGAACGCTGCCTGTGCGCCGGGGGAAAGGACCGGCCATCGCACAATGTCGACGAGTATGGCGAAACCACCGAGGAGAAAAAGATTCCGGCCCCACCGGCCTGGACCCGAGACCACGGTCTGCAAGCTAGTCATGGCAGACCTCGCTCCACCCGTGTCCCGGATGCAGAGAAGAAAAGAATGGAAGCTGAGCTACTGGGAGAAGGGGGCTGGACACTACCGCTATATTCCGCTCTGCATTTACCGCTGTAGAATCTGGCAGCGAAAAGAACTCTTTGATCGGCAACACTCATAGCCAACCTCTTCAAGTCCCGCAATGCCTGGCCAATGTCAGTTTGCTTAAGTCGGGACCAACGCACGACTCGATCAGCGCACCACTCCGGCACGCGCGAATCGGATGTGGATGCACGCGTTCGGACTGCCGTTGGCTGCCGTCAAGAGGGGAAGTGCACGGCGGAAGCCAACAGCGGGCACAGTCTACGTCCGGCTTCCAGCGACCGTCAAGCATTTGCTGCAAAGGAAGGCCCAGCGCATACAACGCTGGGCCGCCTCCGATTCCCAAAATGGGAACGATTCGATTCGCCTTCCACCTCAGTCTCTTACCGCTTGGTCGGTGATCTCCAGACCCTTGTCGATGATGGCGAAAGCTTCGCGAAGTTGCGCCTCGTTGATGCACAGCGGAGGATTGGTGTAGAACGCGTTCCAGCGGACGATGGTGTAAAGCCCCTGCTCGCGGAAGAACTTGCCGAGCGCTGCCATTTCCGGGGATGTGCCGTTGAACGGTGCCATGGGCTGTTTCGTCTTGCGGCTGCGAACGAGTTCGAAGATGCCGAACAGGCCGATGGAACGAACCTCTCCCACCGAGGGATGCTTGGCCTGCATTTCCTGGTGAAGTTGCTTCATCAGCGCGCCCATCTTGCGGGTGTTTTCGATGAGGTGGTCTTCCTCATAGACGCGAATCGTTGCCAGCGCGGCGGCACATCCCATGGGATGCGAGTTATACGTCAGGCCGCCATAGAAGACCTTGTCCTGGAAGTGTTGCGCGATGTGGTGGCGCATGCCCACTGCTCCGAGCGGGATGTAACTGGACGTGAGTCCCTTGGCCATACAGATGAGATCGGGAACTACTTTCCAGTGATCGATGGCGAACCACTCGCCGGTGCGGCCGAAGCCGGCCATGACTTCGTCGGCGATCATGAGGATGCCATACTTGTCGCACAGTTTTCGCACTCCCTGCATATAACCATCGGGCGGAATGAGAATGCCATTGGTGCCGACGACGGTCTCGAGAATGAAGGCGGCGATCGTCTGGGGACCTTCGAGTTGCATGGTCTCTTCGATCAGAGCGAGCGACGATTCGGCGGACTCCCAGCCGCGCTCGATGCCGTGATAGGGATCGAGTACGCGCACCACGCCGGGAATGCCGGGTTCGGCGGCCCAACGGCGGGGATCTCCGGTCAGCGAGATCGCCCCCGCAGTCGCCCCATGGTAAGAGCGGTAACGCGCCATGATCTTGTGGCGGCCGGTGAAGAAGCGTGCCAGTTTGATGGCGTTTTCGTTGGCTTCAGCGCCGCCGTTGGTGAAGAAGAAGGTGTCGATGTCGCCGGGCGTGATTTCGGCCAGCTTGGCACCCAGGCGTGCGCGCGGTTCGGTCGCCATGAACGGATTGGCATAGGCGAGTGTCTGCGCCTGCTCGTGGATGGCCTGGATCACGCGCTCATCGCCGTGGCCGATGTTGACCGACATCAACTGGCTGTTGAAGTCGATGAAGCGCTTCCCTTCCGGCGTCCAAAAGTATATGCCCTTGGCTTTCGCGACGGGAATGGGATCGACTTTGGATTGGGCCGACCACTCGTAGAGGGTGTGCTTTTTGGTGAGATCGACGATTTCCTGGCCGGACATGGTCGGAGTGGCAACGGTAGTAGTCATGAAGTTGTTCCTTAGTTTTCGGTATTTATTTCATCACAGCGCCGCGGCGAGCGGAATCACAACGTAGTCCGCGTAGGGAGGTAAGTCCACGCGAACTGGCGAAGGTTGTGGGGCGTGGCGCATCTGATGTATGATGCTTGATGACGATATGCGCACGACCCTGGTGATCGATGACGACGTGCTCAGCGCCGCGAAAGAACTGGCGTCGAGCGAAAACAAGTCGGTGGGCGAAGTGATTTCTTCGCTTGCCCGGCGGGCGCTTGCCCCCTCGGAGAGCGTGACGAAGACACGAAATGGCGTGCCGCTGCTGAAGGTGCGCAAGGGCGCACCCCGCGTGACCTCGGAATTGGTGCAGCGGCTGCGCGAGGAACTGCATTGAGCCGGTTTCTTCTGGATGTAAACGTTCTGATTGCTCTGATCGATCCCACGCACGTGCAACACGATCGAGCGCATGCCTGGTTCGCGGCAAAGGGCCGCAAGGCATGGGCGACTTGTCCCCTGACCGAGAACGGAGTGATCCGGATTGTGGGCAATCCCCGGTATCCGAGTTCTCCCGGTTCGCCCGCAGCCGTATCCGAGTTGTTGTCCTCATTCCGCAGGCTTCCGGGACATGCTTTCTGGCCGGATGATATTTCTTTGCTGGACCGCGCGTATGTGAATGCCGCCCGGCTTCTCGACGCGGGCCACGTTACCGACAGTTATCTGCTGGCTCTCGCTCGTGCGCATAAGGGTGAATTGGCCACATTCGACCAACGAATGTCGACTGAATCGGTGACAGACGGGGCGAAGTCCCTCCACGTTATCTTGTAATTCGTAGTCGAGTCGTGGACTCTTGGAACGGCTCGACCGCCAACTTTTAGAACTTCCGGCTGTGTTCTTTGGCCCAGCGTTCAACGACAACTTTCTTGTCGGTGTAGAACTCGATGGCGTCGCGGCCCTGGCCGTGGAGATCGCCGAAGAAGCTGTTCTTCCATCCGCTGAACGGGAAATAAGCCATGGGCGCGGCGACTCCGATGTTGATGCCGATGTTGCCCGCGGGCGCTTCGTAGCGGAAACAGCGGGCGGCCGATCCACTCGACGTGAATAGCGACGCCTGGTTGCCGTAGGCGCTGCGTTCGAGGAAGGCGAGGGCTTCGTCCATGTCTTTGGCGTGAACGAGGCTCAACACCGGGCCAAAGATTTCGGTGTCGGCCAGATCGCTGGTCGCGGGCACGTCATCGAGGATGGTCGGCTTCACGAAGTTTCCGGATTCGTGTTTCGGGACCTTGGTATTGCGGCCGTCTAACAGAACTTTCGCGCCCTGCTTCTCCCCCACGCCGATCAAGTGTTCGACGCGCTCTTTACTCTGCGGCGTGATCACCGGCCCCATCTGCACGCCGTCTTCGAGGCCGTAGCCAACTTTGAGTTTCGACGCGGCATCGGCAATCGAATCGCGGAAGGTCTTTTGAGCCTCGCCGATCGTAACTGCGACCGAAACTGCGAGGCAGCGCTGACCGGCGCATCCGAAAGCGCTGTCGGAGATGATCTGCGTGGCCATGGGCATGTCGGCATCGGGCAGCACGACCACGTGGTTCTTCGCCCCGCCCTGACACTGGCAGCGTTTGCCCTGCTCCGCGGAGCGGGAATAAATGTAGCGGGCGACCGGTGTGGATCCAACGAAGCTGATGGCGCGAACTTTCGGGTGATCGATCAGCGCATCGACGGCGGGCTTGCCGCCGTTCACCAAGCCAACTACGCCCTTGGGCAATCCAGTCTTCTCCAGCAGTTCGTAGACGTAACGCATGGTGAGCGGAACGCGCTCGCTGGGCTTCAGGATGAAGGTGTTGCCCGTGGCAATCGCATACGGCAGGTACCAGAAGGCGATCATGCCGGGGAAATTGAAGGGCACGATGGCGGCGACCACGCCGAGCGGCTGGCGGATCATCATTTCATCGATGCCGCGCGCTACGTCTTCCAGGTTGTAGCCCTGCATCATCATAGGGATGCCGCAGGCGACTTCGACATTCTCGATGGCGCGGCGCATCTCGGCTTTGGCCTCGGTGAAGGTCTTGCCGTTTTCCACGGTGATGATGCGGGCGATGCCGTCGATGTGCTCTTCGAGCAGCATCTTCAACTTGAACAGCGGCTGGATGCGGTCTTCCGGCGGAGTGCGGCGCCATTCGGGAAAGGCTGCGGCAGCGGCTTCGACGGCGGCATTCACGTCGTCGGCGCCTCCAAGAGGAACCTGCGCGAGAACTTCACTTGTGGCGGGATTCACTACGTCGCGGTATTCGCCGGCCCGCGAGGCGGCCCACTGGCCGTTGATGAAGTTGGTCAGCTTCAGAGATGGAGGTGCGGCTACGGTGGTCATGTTCGGAATGCCTTTCGCTATCGCGAAGAATTACGGTGCGCTGAAGCGCGAGATTTCAGAACCCTTTTGATCCCATCCATGATACTCGCGGTAGAGATCCTTCGACTGCGGTTGCACTTCGCGCTCAGGCGCGAAGTGCAGTCCTCGCTTAGGATGACAAGCTTCTTAGACTAACTGCGCGACAGCGCCCTGGTGGTCGCAGACGGACGCAATCGCGGACTCGAGCACGTTGAGGCCTTCGTCCAACTGCTCATTGGTGGCGACCAGTGGCACGAGCACGCGGATCACGTTGCCGTACGAACCTGCGGTAATCGTAATTAGCCCACGCTCGTAGCAGTGCTGCGTGACCTTCTTGGTCTCGTCAGCGGCTGGAGCTTTCGTCTCCGGCGACTGCACCAGTTCGATGGCCTGCATGCCACCCAGGCCGCGCACGTCGCCGATGATGGGCCAGCGGCGCTGCCATTCCCGGGCGCGGCGCTGGAAGCGGTCGCCAAGTTCATTGGCACGCTGCAAAAGATTTTCACGCTCGAACAAGTCGAGCACGGCGAGCGCTGCGGCGCACGAAAGCGGGTTGCCGGCAAACGTTCCGCCGAGGCCACCGATACCAGGAGCGTCCATCACTTCGGCGCGGCCAGTGACGGCGGCGAGCGGCAATCCTCCGCCGATCGATTTGGCGGTGATAAGAATATCCGGCTCGATGCCATAGTGTTCGCTGGCAAAAAGCTTGCCGGTACGGCCGAAGCCGGACTGTACTTCGTCGGCAATAAAGAGGATGCCGTACTTGTGGCAAAGTTCGACGAGAACCTTGTAGAAGTCAGGCGGAGGCGCAACGAATCCTCCTTCTCCGAGAACCGGCTCGGCGATCACTGCCGCGACCTCTTCATTCGCGACCACGCGCTTGAATGTGTCTTCGAGATGACGCGCACAGTAGACATCGCACGACGGATACGTCTTTGAATACGAGCAGCGATAGCAATAGGCGTAGGGGACGCGGTAGACCTCGCCCGGGAAGGGCGCGAATCCGGCCTTGTAGGGATGTGTCTTGCTGGTAAGGGCGAGGGCCATCATGGTGCGGCCGTGAAAGGCGTCTTCGAAAGCGACGATGCCAGGGCGCGTGGTGTAGGCGCGCGCGATCTTGACCGCGTTCTCGACGGCCTCCGCACCGGTGTTCACAAAGATGGTCTTCTTCGCGAACGTGCCGGGTGTGACATCATTCATGCGCTCGGCCAGACGCACGTAGCTCTCATAGGGCGTGACCTGCACGCAAGTGTGAAGGAACTGCTCGAGCTGGCCTTTGACGGCGTCGAGAACCTCGTCGCGGCGATGGCCGACATTGATGCAGCCAATGCCGCCGGCGAAATCGATGTAGCGGTTGCCGTCGACATCTTCGAGCCAGGCGTCTTCGGCCTTGGCGACGTAGATGGGAGTGCCGTGAGACAGGCCGCGGGGCACGGCTTTGGCGCGGCGCTCGTGGAGAGCCTTGGACTTCGGCCCGGGAATTTGCGTGCGGAGTTGGATAGTGGACATCGTCGGTTCTCAGTTGTCAGTTCTCGGTTCTCAGTTCTCGGTTCTCAGTTCTCGGTTCTCGGTTCTCGGTTCTCGGCTGTCAGTTTCTCATCCGAATCGCCCAGCGTTGCCTTTACTGACAACTGAGAACTGGGAACTGAGAACTGTTCCTCAGTACCAGCCGATTGGGGCTTCGTTCAGATTGATGTAGACCTGCTTGGTCTCGAGATATTCCTCGATGCCCCAGGGGCCGAGTTCACGTCCAATGCCGGACTGCTTGAATCCGCCCCACGGCGCTTCCACATAGGTCGGCTGCATATGGTTGATCCAAACCACGCCGGCGCGGATGGATTTCGCCACGCGGAAGGCTTTGAAGATGTCGCGCGTCCACGCCGCCGCGGCCAATCCGTAGGGCGAGTCGTTGGCAATCTTGATCGCGTCTTTTTCATCTTCAAACGGGATGACCGAGGCGACCGGGCCGAAGATCTCTTCGCGTGAAATGCGGGCGCGGTTGTCGACATCGTAGAAGATGGTTGGCTCCACGTAGTAGCCCTTGTCGAACTGCTTGGGGCGGTTGCCCCCGATGGAGATCTTGGCTTCCTTCTTGCCCAGTTCCTGATAGGAGCGCACGCGGTCGTACTGCTCTTTGCTGATGAGCGGACCCATTTTCGTCGCGCGATCGAGCGGTGCGCCGAGCACAATCTTTTTCGCTTTCTCGGTCATGGCCTCGACGAACTTCTTGTAGATCGACTTCTGCACCAGCACGCGGCTTCCGGCAGAGCAGACTTCTCCTTGATTGATGAAGACGCCGAACAGCGCGCCGTCGATGGCGTTTTCGAAATCGGCGTCGGCAAAAAAAATGTTGGGCGATTTACCGCCAAGTTCGAGGGTGACGCGCTTCAGAGTATCGGCAGCCTGTTTGACGATGATCTTGCCGACGGCAGAACTGCCGGTGAAGGCGATCTTGTTGACGTCCGGATGAGCCACCAGCGGCGCGCCTGCGATTTCTCCGAATCCGGTGATGATGTTGACGACTCCCGGCGGCAGGCCGATCTCATTGAACCAGTTCGCGACTTCGAACATGGTCACGGGAGTCTGCTCTGCGGTCTTGAGGATCATGGTGCAGCCGGCGGCAATGGCGGGCGCGAGCTTCCAGGCGGCCATGCCCAGCGGATAGTTCCACGGAATGATCTGTCCGGCGACGCCTACCGGTTCCTTCATCGAAAGACTGACGGCGTTGTCGGGCACGGGATTCACATGGCCCATGACTTTGGTGGCGAGTCCACCGTAGTACTCGAAGCAGGTGGCAACGTCGGCGACATCGTATTCGGCTTCGACGATGGGCTTGCCGTTGTTGCGCGCTTCCATCTCGGCAAGCATGGCGGCGTTCTGGCGGATCTTGTCGGCGAGACGGAACAACACGCGGCCGCGCTCCTGCGCCGTCGACGTACCCCAAGGCCCCTCTTCAAATGCCGCTTTGGCAGCGGCAACGGCGCGGTTTACATCGTCGGCGTTGCAGTCGGGCGCCTGCGCGATGACTTCTTCGGTCGAGGGATCATAGACGGGAAAGGTCTTTCCCGACTGGCTCGCGACCCATTCGCCGTTGATGAAGGACTTGTAGGTTTTGACGTCGGCTTGAATTCCGCTTGGCATCGTGGCCTCCAATTTCTGTCGTCCCTACGGGACTTGCTTCGATTCCTGCGCTAACCCGGGACTTACGTCCTGGGCTGCAATCTGTCGCCCCTGCGGGGCTCGGGTTCTCTTCTTACCACCTACTCAGGATTCCCGTCCTGGGCTACCCACATGCCGGCTCTAGCAAAACTTTTGATCGTCGTCTTCACTGCCTAATCAACTGCAACAACGTTGGAAGGCACTGCTTTGGGCACCTTCAGGCGGCCGTAAACGAAGAAGAAAAACACCGCCAGCAGCAGAAAAAACAGGGTGAAGCCGAACATCTTCATTTCATATTTCCACACGGAAGTGATCTGCTTGGCAGGGAAAAATGCCAACGCGATTCCCAAGAGCGTGGTCAAGAACCCGCTCGCTCCGGCGAACGCCAAGGTGACGCGGCTATAGCGTCCGTCTCTCAGATTGGACCTAACTGCAAATTTGAGGAGCGCCGCAAACACGTACAGGAACGGCACCAACTGCAAGACAACCGCGAGCGAGAGCATCGTCTGGAACGCCTCCTGCACGCCTCCGGAAGCGTAAAAATTGATGACGATCAAAACCAGAGAAACTATCGCTTGCACGATCAGGGCCGCGTAAGGAGTTGCATACTTCGGATGCACTTTCCCCAGCCACGAGGGCATATAGGAATCTAGGCCGGCGACGAACGGAATACGCGCCGACCCGCCCATCCATGCCGAACCAATGCCCGCGATCGACAGACTCAGCATGACCGCAAACGGCGTAATGATCCATGCCACGCCGACCTTGGCGGCCATATGGCTGACGGCCTGCACGATTCCCTGCAGCACACTGATATCGTTCTTGCCCACGGCGACGAGCAGGGTTAGAGTTGCGCCGATGTAGAGCGCACCGGACACCACACCACCCCAGGCCACAGCACCGGGCAGCGTTTTCTGGGGGTCTTTGATCTCATCGCCCATCACGGACGCAAGTTCCAGGCCGACAAGCCCAAAGCAGATCACTCCGAACGAATTGAGGACGAATCGCGGGTCCGCCGGGATTCGGAAATCTGCGGCTGTAACTGTGGTCCCAAAGCGCGACCACACGGTAACCCCCAATCCGATGAGGACAGCCGCGGCGATGAATGTCCCAATTGCCCCGAGATTATTGAGCCACTTGCCGACTCCCAAGCCCACGATATTGAAGATCGTCAGGACCGCAAGCAGCAACAGAGAGGCGGCCATCGCGAAATTCTTGTTGTCGGCCAAGCCAGCGTGCCCAGAGCCCAACGCAAACACGGACACGCCGACGAAATAGAGCATGACCGTCGGCACGTAGAGCATGTTGTTGGTCCAGTAGCACCAACCGGAGAGGAATCCGTGGAAGTCGCCGAAGACTTCTTTGGCCCAGAGATAGACGCCGCCTTCGCCCGGATAGCGGTGGGCGAGCTCGATGACGGCGATGCCCTGCGGCCAGAAAAACAGAAGGAGAGAGATGACCCAGAGCCAGACAGTCACGCCGCCGTTGGCCGCGATGGAGGGAACCACGTTGAGATTGAAAACGGCGACGACAAAAAGCAGCACGAGATCGCGGCGTCCGAGGGCGCGGATCAGGTGCGGCTGGGCGGCGGATTGTGGGGTATCAGACAAGTTCCTTCGTGAGCGCCTCGCTTCAGCTTTGGCGGACAGCCGAGGCGGCTGTCCCTACATGGTTGCTGGATGAGGGGCGGACGAGTGCGTCCGCCCCTACACGAGCCTAGTGCGCGACTTCGGCCGGCTCGGCGGCGCCGCGTTCCTGCTGCGCTTTCGCCAAGCTTGCTGCAATGTCGTCGAAAGCTGCGATGTGTTTGTCGATATCGGCCTCGGTGTGCTGTACCGAAATCGTCCACTGTTCATCCCACCAGTAGGGCTGAGGCATGACGCCGCGGTTGACCATGCCGAACCAGTAGTGACGCCACAAGTCGACGTCGACGGTGGTCCAGTCGCGGTAGGTGACGATTTCCTTGGGATAGAACATGAGCGCACCGTTGGCACCGGCCTGTGCAATGTAGGCCTGCAAGCCAACTTTCGCGATGATCCGGCGATAGCCTTCGACCAGCTTCTTGCTGAGCTTGTCGACGTGCGCATAGTTCTCGCGAGTCAGCACATGGCGGAAGGTCGCAAGACCCGCGGCCATCGAGACCGGATTGGTGTTGTAGGTGCCGCCGTGGAAAACCTTGTGCTGGCTGATCAGGTCCATGACAGACTTGTGGGTCCCGAAAGCGGCCAGCGGCAATCCGCCGCCGATCGATTTGGCAATGCAAACCATGTCGGGTTGAACGCCGAAGTATTCACTGGCGCCGCCCCAGCAAAGCTTCGCGCCGGTCTTCACTTCGTCGAAGATCAGCAGCGCGCCGTTCTTGTCGCAGATTTCACGCAGGCCTTTGAGGAAGCCGGGTTGCGGCATGCAGAGGCCGACGTTCATCAGGATGGGTTCGAGGATGATCGCAGCGATCTGGCCGGGATTTTCCTTGAAGCGGCGCTCGACGGTGTCGAGACGGTTGAAGGTGGCGATCTTCACGTTGTCGACGGCGGACTTCGGCACGCCGAGGCCGCCCGGAACGGCGGTGGGATTGTCGATGTCGCCGAATTCGGGCGCGTGCGGCTTCACGCTGACCAGAGCGCTGTCGTGCAGGCCGTGGTAGGCACCTTCGAACTTGACGATCTTGTCGCGTCCGGTGGCGGCGCGGGCCAGGCGGATGGCGTGCATGGTGGCTTCCGTGCCGGAGTTGCCGAAGCGGCACATCTCGACCGGGAAGCGATTGCAGACTTCTTCGGCCAGTTCCCATTCCATGTCGTGCGGCATGCCAAACATGGTGCCGGTGGAAAGACGCTTCTCCACGGCCTTCATGACGTCGGGATGGCAGTGTCCGGCCATGAGCGCGCCGAAGGTCAGGTTGTGGTCGATATATTCGTAGCCGTCGAGATCGCGGAACTTGCTGCCGCTGGCTTCCTTCACGAAGATGGGCCAAGGATCGTAAGCGCGGTAGTTGCTGGCCACGCCGAGAGGAATGCGTTTGAGGTTTTTCTTGTGGGCTTCGGCGGACTTAGGCGTCCGCCGCTCGAAGGTGGAAAGTTCCTTCTGCAGTTCGGGGTACATCGGGTTCTCCGAGGTGACTCAGGCCGGCTGTTTTGCGGGCCATTAGATTGCCGGGCGGATCGGGCCGCCCGGGTCGAGCTTGAATGGAGCGCCGGAAGGGCGTTCCTAGTGTAACGCTTCCGGCGGCACGCGGGGGCGTGCCGCCGAGGAAGCTAGAAGTAGAACTTCAGGGCAAACTGCACCAGACGGGGATCGCGAGCCGGAAGGTTGATCTGACCGAAGGTTGTGTCGCTGAAATTGCCGTCCGGGTTGACGAACTGCGTTTTGTTAAACAGGTTGAAGACGTCGGCGCGGAACTGGAAGTAGCGGGCCTCGTCGATTGCGATCTTCTTCGACATGGTGATGTCCCATTGATTCTCTCCGGGGCCACAGCAGATGGAGCGCGGCGTTGTCGAAAAAGTTCCTTGGGTGGGATCCGAGAATTGCGACAAGTTGAGGTAACGGTGTGCGCAGTCCTGTGTCGGGGTGCCGGTGCAAACGGTTCCGTCGGCATGGCTGAGGTGTTTCGCGTTCAGGATCTGCGGAGTCGTGCCGGTCATCTGTGGAGCTCCAGCACCAAGGAAGAACAGGCTGCTGATCAACTCCGCGTCGTTCTGAGTTTGTATGCGGATGGGGAAACCGCTCTGGAACTGAATGATGCCGGACAGTTGCCAGTCATTCAGGGCTTTGCCGGCAAAACCGCTGTACTTGCGGACCGGCAAATCCCAGACGTAGTTGATGACGAAGCGCTGGGCGGAATTGAATAGAGATAGCGCGCGGCTGGCTTTGTAGTTGAAAGGATTGACTGTCTCCTCAAAGCTGGAAGCCCAGTCGAGCGACTTGGAGAAAGTGTAAGCCGCCTGCAACTGGACGCCATGGGTAAAGCGCTTCTCCAGACTAGCCTGGGCTGAGTTGTAGGCGGAGGCGGCGATCGTGTCCTCGGCAAAGATGTTCGTGAAAACCGGGACTCCATCCACCGGACAACCGGTTCCGATATTGGTGCCGTTGGTCACACAATTCGGCGAAGAATAGGGGCGCAGGCCGACCAAGTGGACCGGAGTTCCGCCTGCCGCACCTGTGATCGTACTGCCGTTCGGGAGATGGAACGCCTGCCCGCTGGGGACAGTCAGATCGAACACTCCGTCTTCGAGAAACGGACCACAAGTACCCGCGCCAGCATACGTGTTGATGTCCAGACAGGTTTGAGGATTTGCGGCGTTGATGTCGTGAGAGGCCAGCAGGCGATGCCCTTGCGAGCCAACGTAGCTGACTTGCAAGACCACGTCCTGAGCGAGTTGGCGCTGGATGGTGAAGTTGTACTGAGCCGTGTACTGCGTGCGCATCTTCGGCTGGAAATCTCCGTAGAGCAGCATGGGACGGAACGTCGACCAATCCTGCGGCGAGCCCGGCTTAGGGCTGAGGATGCCGGAAAACGGATTGGGGGTGGGGCTGCCGCCATTCTGGCTGAGGAATGGAGTGTTGAAAAAAGTCTGTTGCAGCAGCGTGCTGCCGCCAAAGGGCGGTTCGGCGCCGAATTGCTCGAGCACGAGTTGCTCCATGGGGTTGTAGAACATGCCCCAACCGGCGCGGATGCTGGTTTTGCCATTGGCGCCGAACAGCTTGCCCAACGCACCACTGGTGAAACTTGGAGAATACGCGATTCCAATCCGGGGCGCGAAGGCCTTGTGGTAGGTCTGGGTCATCCCAGCCGGAACACCAGGATCGCCGGGAACCACCAGGCCGGTCGGTTGTGTGCCGGTGTTGTTGCAATCAGGATTGGTGACTCCGTAGTTGTTGGTGAAGTTGTCGATGCTGGTCTGGCTGAGCTGACAGGGATAGACCGTCGAGTTCTGCCCGGGCCGGAACGTCTGAACATGGCGGAGCACATCGGTCAGGGGAGTATTCAGTTCCCAGCGGATACCGTAGTTCAGAGTAAGCGACGGATTGATTTTCCAGCTGTCCTGCGCGAACAAATAGAGCCCAGTGGTGCGGACGTTCTCTCTCTGCGCCGAACCCTGCACGTAGTTGTCGGGAATTCCAAGCAGGTAACCGGCAAAGTTGTCGGAAATGGCGTTGGCGGTGGAGCCGTTGAAGGTGAATTCGCCGTTGACATTGTAGTAGAGGGTCTGGTCGAAACGATCGCGGCGGACGTCGACACCGAACTTTACCGTGTGATTTCTCTTGACCCAAGTGAGGTTATCGGCCCACATGAAGGAATTTCCCACCTGGGGCAGTTCGCCCTCCCAGCCGTTGCCGATGGCAAAGCCGCCGGCGATGCTGACGAACGGCAGCCCGGAATGAGCGGCGGGGAGCCCGTTGGTGATGCCAAATTTCGGGTTGGTTCCGTACTGATTCACGAGGAAGGAGGAGTCGGAGGTGCCGCCAAAACACACGCCCTGAGCCACGGCAGACGTACAAGAAGACTGAATGGAGCCGGTGGCCTGAGGATGCTGGAAGGTCAACTGGCCTTCGCGCATGTAGGTGAAACGCGCTTCGTTGACCAACGAGTTGTTGATGGTCCAGGTGTGGCTGGGGTTGAACTGCTGATAGCGCGAGCCGACGTTGACGCCAAAGCCAGGAACATTGGCGCCGGAAGCCTGAAAGTCATAGAAGGGCTGAAAGTTCTTATCGTCGGTGTAGTAGTAGTAGAAGCTGAAACTCTGATGGTCGTTGATGTGGTGATCGATGCGGAAGGTGAACTGATCCTGCGTGTCGGCACTGGCCGGAACCGCCTGATAATAGCTATTCGCCCGATTGGACGCGGGAATAAAGCGTACCAAGTCCGCTGCGACGGGGTCCTGGCAAGCGGATGGGATCACGCCGGTCGGGAAAACTTCGGACCACGGAATGTAGGGAGCGCCAGTGGATGGGTTGGTCTGCTGTTGGAGCCCGACGATCGGGGTCACTACTCCGAACTGTTGGTTCAGGGCGGCATCACAGCCGGGGCGACCATCCAGCGCTTGAGCGAGAAATGGGGTCGGATTTGTGCTGGCGTCTATGCCTCCGCTAAAGCCACCCTCGGACGAGAAATCCCCACCTCTCATAGATGTTGTCGGAACTGGAAAGAATTGGCCGGGAATTCCCTGACGCACGCGACGACCTTCGTAGCTGGTGAAGAAGAAGGTTCGGTCCTTGCGCAAAGGCCCCCCGAACGTACCGCCGAACTGGTTCTGGTTCTCTTGCGGCTTCACAGTGTTGAAGAAACCTTGTGCGTTCAGCACTGTATTTCGGAAGTATTCGTAGACGTCTCCGTGCCACTGGTTGGTGCCGGACTTGGTGACGACGTTGACGACGGCGCCGGAGTTGCGTCCGTATTCGGCGTCGAAGGTGTTGGAGATGACGCGGAACTCTTCGATGGCGTCGGGCGTAGGTTGAACGGTAGGAAGATTGACAAAGGCGTCGTTGGCGTCTCCTCCGTTGACGCTGAAGTTATTCGAGCGCCCACGACCTCCATTCACTGAGACCGCCCCGGCGTCCCCACTTCCGTAGAAAGTCCCACCGCTCGACCCCAACTGCGATTGCACTCCTGGCTGCAACTGGAGGAACTGATATGTGTCGCGGGCGTTGAGCGGAAGCTCATTGACGGAGCGGTTGTTGACGACGGCGCCGAGCTGCGTGCTACTGGTTTCCACCAGAGGCGCTTCGGATGTGACGTCGACGATTTCCTGCGTCTGGCCGAGCTGCAAAGTCATGTTAAGCGTGATGACCTGATTCACGTCCAGTGCGATGGCGTGGCGAACGGACTTCTTGAATCCGGTGAGATCGAAGGTCAGCGAGTAGGTGCCGACGGGAAGGTCGGGGAATACGTAGTCGCCGCTGTCATTGCTGGCGGTGTCGTGGGAAACGCCGGTGGCATCGTTGGTCGCTGTGACCTTGGTGTTGGCCAGGACTGCGCCGGTAGGGTCGGCGACGCGGCCCAGGATGCGGCCTCCGGTGCCTTGCGCGGCGAGCAGGCCGGGGAGCAAGAGACCGGCAATCAGGCAAACCAATATCAGGTACGTCCGGGAGAGGCACAACATCGACAAGCGGGCTCGCTTGAGCAGCATGGAACCTCCAGACATCTTCATTCGGGATCGCGAAGAGGATTTGTTTTTTCGGTGATGCGACGTCTTGTTTCCTGCCACAACCTTGCTATAATCCCGCAAGGTTAGAGAACCCGCTGGGGCACTGTCAAGGAGAAAAAAAGGGTCTCTCCCATAGAAATTTCCTATAAGCGCGGTTCACCCTGCATGAACTCGACAACAGACGCTTACTTGAAAATTGGGGATGTGGCGAAGAAGGTCGGCGTTTCACCGTCGGTGATCCGCTCGTGGGAGAGCCTGGGCCTGACACGTCCGCGGCGCACCGAGAGCAAGTACCGGCTGTACAGCCCGGAAGATGTGAAACTGCTGACGCGGGCTCGGTTTCTGCGCAAAGTTCGGGGCATGAACGCGGCGGCGATTGTGCAGATGCTGCGGCGCGAAGGTAAAGTCGGGCCCTCGGCGAACGGCGGCGCGGGAGCGATTGGAGCCCACCTGCGGCAGTTACGGGCGCGGCGAAAGCTTTCGCTGGCGCAGGTGGCCAAGGCGGTGGGCGTCTCGGTGGGATTCCTAAGCGCGCTGGAGCGATCGCAGATGAGCGGATCGGTGGGGACACTGCGTAAGCTGGCGCGATTCTACAAGGCCAACATTCTCGACTTTTTCGACGCGTCCGGAGCGAGCAGCCGGCAGGTGCGTCCGGCAGAACGAAAGGTCCTGGAGGCGGGCGAAGGCGTGCGCATGGAGTTGCTGGCCTGGGGCAATACGGTGATGGAACCGCACCTGTTTCGTGTGGCTCCGGGGGCAGGTAGCGGCGATTCGTACGCGCACGACGGCGAGGAATTCATCTACCTTTTGCGGGGTGAGTTAGAGATCAGTCTCGGCGCGCAAGAATACCGGCTGAAGGCTGGGGACAGTTTCTATTTTGAGAGTGCGACACCGCATCACTGGAGAAATCGGGGGCGGAAGGAAGCCTGGCTGTTGTGGGTAAACACGCCGCCGACGTTCTGAGAGAACTGGGAGCGGCGAGGAGGAAGCATGAACTGGCAGCGAATCGCGCGGATGGCTCCATTGGTCGCGGCACTCTTGTTGATTGGTTCGTGCTCGAAAAAGACGCCGACGCTGAATCTGCTGGTGTGGGAAGGCTACGCGGACCCGTCGTTTGTGGCGGCATTCGAGGAGCAGTATCACTGCAAGGTTTCGGCGTCGTACATGGGATCGAGCGACGAACTGATGGCCAAGCTGCGCGGCGGCAGCGCGGGGAACTACGACGTGATTTCGCCGTCGAGCGACGTAGCGACTTCGATTGCGACGGCTGGGTTGGCGGCGCCGCTCGATCTGACGAAAGTTCCCAGCTACGGCCAGCTTTCTCCGGCGCTCACTTCCCTGCCGCTGGTGCACGCGAACGGAGAGGTGTATGGCGTGCCGTTCATGTGGGGGCCCGATCCGATCATTTACGACACAACGGCTTTTCCGCAGCCGCCGGATTCGTGGAATCTGTTTTGGGATCCGAAATATAGGGGCAAGATTTCCGTGTGGGACGACTTGTCGACCGTCTACATGGCTGCGCAGGTTCTGGGATACGACAAGCCGGAGCCCTCGCAACTCTACAACCTGAGTGATGAACAGCTAGAGGCAGTGAAGAAGAAATTGCTGGAACTGAAACCGAACGTGCGCAAGCTGTGGGCCACGGGCGGGGAGTTGACGAATCTGTTCCAGAATCACGAAATCGTGCTGGCGATGGGATGGCCGCTGAACACCGCAGAACTGAGGAAGGTGAACTTTCCGGTGGGCGAGACGATTCCAAAAGAGAATACGACGGGCTGGATCGATCACCTGATGATCACGGCGGGCAGCGAGAATAAGGACCTGGCATATAAGTTTCTGGAGTACATGATTCAAGCCAAGACGCAGAAACTGGTGACCGATGTGACGCACTATGTTCCGGCCAATCCTCAGGCCGGAAAGCTGATGACGGCGGAGGAGGCCAAGGCGCTGCATCTGGATGATGTGGACAGGTATCAGAAGAAGATCTACTTCTGGCAGAATGTGCCGCGGCGGGCGAAGTACAACGAAGTGTGGAATGAAGTGAAGGCGGAGCAGTAGTCAAAATCCCCACTTCTGCCGCAAAAGGCGCGGCAGAAATGGGGCACCCCGGTCTCTGAACATCACTATGGCTTCCTCTACTACTTCGATTTCACGCGCGACCGCTTCCGAATCTTCTGCGAGAGCGACACTTCTCGGCATTCGCAATGTGGCGAAATCGTTTGGGCGAAACGCCGTCCTGCGAAACATATCGCTGGAAGTTGCGGAAGGGGAGTTTCTGACCATTCTCGGTGAGAGTGGCTCGGGGAAAACAACTCTATTGCGGATCATCGCGGGGTTTGAAACCGCGACTTCCGGCGAAGTATGGATGAAGAGTGAGCGACTTGACCAGCAACCACCGTATCGCCGGCGCGTGAATACGGTGTTTCAGCACTATGCGCTGTTTCCACATCTGACGGTCGAGGAGAATGTGGGATACGGGTTGCGCGTGGCGAAGCGTCCGCCGGCGGAGATTCGCCAGCGGGTGGCGGAAGCGCTCGACATGGTAAAGATGACGGCGCACGCGGGGAAGAAGCCGTCGAAGATCAGCGGCGGGCAGGCACAGCGTGTGGCTTTGGCAAGGGCGCTGGTGAACCGGCCACAACTGCTGTTGCTCGACGAACCGCTCTCCGCGCTCGACGCCAATCTGCGGCGGCAGATGCAGGTGGAGCTGAAATCACTGCAGCGGGAAGTGGGGATCGCGTTCGTTTTCGTGACACATGATCAGGAAGAGGCGATGGTCATGTCCGACCGGATTGCGCTGCTGCGGTCGGGAGAACTGGAGCAGGTGGCGACACCGCGCGAGATCTATCAGCGGCCAGAGACGGCTTACGTGGCTCAGTTCATCGGGCATACGAATTTGCTGAGGGGCGAGGTGCAGGCGGGAGTCGCGACTTGTGGAGCGCTGTCGTGGACGGCTTCCCGGCCGGATGGGCCGGCGCTGTTCTCGTTGCGTCCGGAGAACATCCGGCTGGCGGGAGCGGGGAACGCTGGGGTGCGAGTGCGCGGCCGCGTGTTGCAGCAGGCGTTTCATGGAGCCACGGAATTGATCCGCGTGCAGTGCGGCGAGGGACTGGTGCTCACGGTGCGAACGGCAAGCGGAAACGAACTGCGCGACGAAGTTGAACTGGAGTTTTCGGCGGCCGATGCAATTGCGGTGCAGGAATCGCTGGAGAGAAGCTGATGTTTTCCCGCGCTTACAGATTCGTAGTGACGGCGCCGCCGCTGGTGTGGGTAGGGATATTCCTGCTGGTGCCTTATCTGCTGATGTTCTGCTACAGCTTCTGGTCCCTGTCGCCGGCGCAGACGATCGTGCACTCGTGGAATTCCGACAATTACAGGGAGTTGATCGAGAAGCCCGTGTACTGGCAGACCCTGCTGCGGTCGATGTGGATTGCAGCGCGGGTAATGCTGTTTTCGCTGCTGCTGGGATATCCGCTGGCGTATTTCCTCTCGTTCTACGCGGGTGCACGCAAAGATCTGCTGTATCAAATGGTCATTATTCCTCTGTGGGTCAGCTACCTGGTGCGAGCGTATGCCTGGAAGACGATTCTGGGCTCGGACGGCGTCTTGAACACGTTGCTGCAATATGCGCACGTGACGAAGGGCCCGCTCGACTTCCTTTTGTATAGCCCGTTTGCGGTGGTGCTGACCTTGACGCACATCTATACGCCGTTTACGTTCCTGCCGATTTACGCAGCGCTGGAACATATCCCGCGGAACCTAGTGGAGGCTTCGCATGATCTGGGGGCGACGCCGTTGCAGACATTCTGGAAGGTGATCTTTCCATTGTCGATTCCCGGCGTGCTGGCTGGAGCCACGTTTGCGTTCGTGTTGAGCCTGGGAGATTTCCTGGCACCGCTGTTGTTGGGCGGGCCGAGCGGCATCATGATTTCGAACATTGTGGTGAGCCTGTTCGGCGCGGCGTACAACTGGCCGCTTGGCGCGGCGATTTCGCTGGGGATGCTGGTGTTGGTGGTGAGTCTGTTGTTCTTCTCCGAGAAACTCGAGAAGAAGTGGAGTTTCTCGTGAGCGGGTCGACCAATCTTCCGCGCTCTCGCTGGCTGCTGGCTCACGCGGTGGCGGTGTTTGCGTTCTTGTATCTCCCGATAGCGGTGCTCATTGTTTATTCGTTCAATGCGCAGGGAGTGGGCGGATTTCCGCCGCGCGAACTGACGCTGGATTGGTACCGCACCCTGTTTGGCGATGGGCCGATCTGGGATTCGGTATTCAATAGTTTAAAAGTGGCGGTGGCCGCAATGGCGATCGCGCTGGCGTTTGGAATTCCTGCGGCGCTGGCGCTGGATCGCGCGCAGTTCCCCGGCAAGGCGTTCTTTCGCCGACTGGTACTGCTGCCGCTGATTTTGCCCGGGATCATTACGGGCCTGTCTTTGCTGATGCTGTTCAATCTGGTGGGCAAGCATCTGGATCTGCTGACCATCATGCTCGGGCACGGCACGGCGTTGATTTCTGTAGCCACAACGGAAGTCTTTGCTGGCTTGCAGAAACTCGACCGAGCGCAGGAAGAAGCCTCGCTCGATCTGGGAGCGAACTACTGGCAGACATTCTGGCGTGTAACCGTGCCGAACCTGAAGCTGCCGATCATTGGCGCTGCTCTGCTGATCTTCACGCTCTCAATGGATGAGATCGCCGTCAGCTTCTTGCTGATCGGACGCGACAATACGCTGCCCCTGGAAATCTGGGGACGTCTGCGGCGGGGGATCACGCCGGAGATCAATGCCGTTTCGACCATCATCTTTCTGTTCTCGCTGGTGACGATTGTGTTCTGGTACCGGCTGCGTGTGCGTGCCGAAGGCTCAGTGGAAGTGGGGGCGGAATTGGTGGAGACAACAGGTTCCGAAGCAGCGTAGAAAGTCTGGCGCATCACACGAATCGGAATGAACCTCAGAGCCTAAAGCGCACCATTGCGGCCGATACGCCATGGGCTGAAGCCGCGCCTATCCCCGACAAACTCGACGGAATGGGATCCCATGTCTCGCAAAACCGGCGAGACATGGGGCATCCAAGCACACTTAAGTCTTCGGGAGGCTTGAATCCACCTGCTAAAATTGAGATTCAAGGAGAATCACAGTGATTCGAGTTGGTCTGATCGGGTGGCGAGGGATGGTGGGCAGCGTGCTCATGCAGCGCATGCGCGAGGAGAACGATTTCGAGGGCGTCGAAGCGGTGTTTTTCTCGACATCGAATGTAGGCGGATCCGCGCCTGCCGAAGGGGGTCCCGCGGCTACGCTGAAAGATGCGAAAGGCCTGAAGGAACTCGCGCGCTGCCAGGTGCTCATCAGTTGCCAGGGCGGCGAGTATACGACCGAAGTGTATGGGCCGCTGCGCAAGAGCGGCTGGCAGGGATATTGGATTGACGCGGCTTCCACGCTGCGCATGGAAAAAGACTCAGTCATTATTCTCGATCCGGTGAATGACGACGTGATTCGGCGCGGGTTGAGCAGCGGCCTGCGCACCTACGTTGGCGGAAACTGCACGGTCAGCCTGATGCTGATGGCGGCGGCGGGACTGTTCAAAGCGGGGCTGGTCGAGTGGGTGACGAGCATGACGTATCAGGCGGCGTCGGGCGCGGGCGCGGCGAAGATGCTCGAACTCGTCCAGCAGATGGATCGGCTGGTTGATCCAGTACGGAAGAATCCTTCCGACAACGCGCTGGAAGTAGACCGGATGGTGGTGGCGGCACAAAGATCATCGTCTCTGCCGACCGCTGAATTTGGCGCACCGCTCGCGGGCAGCCTGCTGGCATGGATCGATAAGGAAATGCCCGGCGGCCAGACGAAAGAAGAATGGAAAGCGATGGCCGAGGCAAACAAGATTCTTGGGCTGAATCCGCCGGTGCCGATCGACGGCATCTGCGTGCGCGTGGGCAGCATGCGCTGCCACAGCCAGGGATTGTGCATCAAGATGAAGCGCGACGTGCCGATGGCGGAGATCGAATCGATCCTTGCCAATACGAATCCCTGGGTGCGCGTGGTGCCGAATGACAAGGCATCGACGATCCGCGATCTGACGCCGACCAAGGTCTCGGGAACGTTGAATGTCGCCATTGGCCGGTTGCACAAGCTGGCCATGGGCCCGGAATATCTGGGCGCGTTTACCGTGGGCGATCAGCTATTGTGGGGCGCCGCCGAGCCGTTGCGGCGGATGCTGAACATTCTGCGAGCGCATGTGGGCGATGCGAAGGTGAGTTTAGAACCGGCGACGGTAGCGCAGTAGGTCACGGCTCCCACGTCTCGCAACAACGGCGAGACGTGGGGCATCCCCTTCAGTTTTGACTATTCCTTATTTTCTTCAGGAATCAAGCCGCGGAACTTCAGCATGGGTTCAATCGTGGGCTCGCCGCCCATCCACGTGGAGTACATCTTGCCGAGCTCTGCGGTATTGCCCCGTGAGAGGATCATCTGGCGGAAACGGTCGCCGTTGGCTCGCGTCAGGCCGCCATGCGCCTCGAACCACTGGTAGGCGGCGTGATCGAGCATCTCGCTCCACAGATACGCGTAGTAGCCGGCGGCGTAGTCGTCTTGCCAGATGTGCGCGAAATAGCTGGAGCGATAACGCGTGGGCACGGTGCTCAGGTATAGATTCTTCGCCTTCAGCGCCTGCACTTCGAACTCGTCGGCCTTCTCAAGCGGAGCGTCGGCGGGCAGCGTGTGCCATTGCATATCGAGTTCGGCCGCAGCCAGCACTTCGGTGAACGCATAGCCCCCATTAAACTTCGAAGCCTTCTTCACTTTCGCGAGCAGATCGGCGGGCATGGGTTCGCCGGTCTGGTAGTGCTTGGCGTAGTGCGCGAACACGCTCGGATAGCTGGCCCAGTTCTCGTTGAACTGCGATGGAAACTCCACGAAATCGCGCGCCACCTGGGCGCCGGAAAGACTCGGATACATGGTGTTGGCGAACATGCCGTGCAACGCGTGTCCGAACTCGTGGAACATCGTAGTGACGTCGCGGAAACTCAGCAGAGCCGGCTGACCCGGAGCCGGCTTGGAGAAGTTGGCCACGTTGAAGACGACGGGCAACGTCCCCAGCAGCTTCGACTGGCCGACCAGAACGTCCATCCAGGCGCCGCCGTTCTTGTTGTCACGCTTGAAGTAGTCGCAGTACCAGAGGGCGAGTTGTTCGCCGTCGGCGTCGAACACATCGAAGACGCGGACATCGGGATGGTAGACGGGAATGTCGTGCCGCTCTTTGAAAGTGATCCCATAAAGCTGGGTCGCGGCGTAGAACACGCCGTTCTGCAGCACGTTGTTGAGTTCGAAGTAGGGCTTGATCTGATCTTCGTCAAGATCGTACTTCGCCTTGCGCACCTGCTGGGCGTAGAAATCCCAATCCCACGGCTGCAGGGTGAAGCCGCCTTTCTGCGTGTCAATCAGTGCTTGAATGTCCTTAGCTTCGGCTGCAGCTTTGGCAGTGGAGCCGGGGACCATGCCGTCCATGAACTTGAGGGCGGCTTCTGGAGTTTTTGCCATCTGGTCTTGCAGCTTCCAGGCGCCGAAGTTGGGGAAGCCGAGCAGCTTGGCTTTGTGCGCGCGAATTTGGGCCATACGGGCGATGGTGTCGCGAGTATCGTTGGCGTCGCCGTGTTCGGCGCGAGTCCAGGAGTTCTGGAAAATCGTCTGGCGCGTGGCGCGCTGCGTCAGCGAGGCGAGATCAGGCTGCTGCGTGGTGTTTTGCAGCGGGAGGACGTAGCCCTCGACCTTGCGGTCCTTGGCGGCCTGGGCCGCGCCTTGCAGTCGAGCGTCGCTGAGTCCGGCGAGGGCGGACTTGTCCTTGGTCGTGTAGGCTGCGGCTTTTGTGGCAGCGACCAGCTTCCGGGTGAATTCAGCGGAAAGCGAAGACTCCTCTTCGTTCAGCTTCTTTAGCTGGGCCTTATCAGCTTCGGAGAGATTCGCGCCCGCCTGCACAAACTGTTGATAGTAGTACTCGACCAGGCGCAGAGATTCGGGGTCGAGATGCAACGACTCACGCTGCCCATAGATGACTTCGACGCGATGAAAAAGCTTTGCATCCAGGAAAATAGCGTCGCGGTGAGCGGCCAGTTTGGGAGCTTCGATTTCCTGCACCTTCTGCAATTCTGGACTCTGATTCGCTCCGATCACGCCGCCGAAGACGAAGCTCACGCGGTAGAAGAGCTGTCCTGACTTTTCGAGAGCGACGAGGGTGTTCTCGAAGGTAGGCGGATCGGGATTCTCCGCGATGGCGCGGACTTCCTCGCGCTGCTGCGCCATGCCCGCCTCGATCGCGGGCTGGTAATCGGTGTCATTGATCTTATCGAAGGGCGGCGCCTGAAGGGGCAGCGTGCTGGCGGCGTAGAAGGGATTATTTGGGCCGAAGCTGTGAGATTGGGCGACAGCATTCGATGGCACTTGGGGCAAGGCGGCGGCGAGGAGAATTCCGGTTTTCAAGAGAAATGTAATTCCCTTCTGAACAGTCATCATGATTGCTTCCTTTTGTCCGGCCTTCGATTGTAGCGAAGACGGGGCGGATGGTGCAGGGTGGCGGGCGTTTTCGACTGACGATTTCAATCCCCGCATCGTACCGCGCATAGTAAAGTGGTAGTACCCACAAAATCAGGAAGGATTCCTTTTGAGTTCCAATATTCGCAATATCGCCATCATCGCGCACGTGGACCACGGCAAGACCACGCTGGTCGACGCCATGCTCAACCAGAGCGGGACGTTTCGCTCCAATGAACATCACGTGGAGCGTGTGATGGATTCGAACGAACTGGAGCGCGAGCGCGGCATCACGATTCTGGCCAAGAATACCGCGATTTTCTATCATGACGTGAAGATCAACATCGTCGACACGCCCGGCCACAGCGACTTTGGCGGCGAGGTCGAACGCGCGCTGAAGATGGTGGACGGGGTGATGCTGCTGGTGGATGCCAGCGAAGGCCCGCTGCCCCAGACCCGCTACGTGCTGGGCAAGGCGCTGGACGCCAAGCTGCCGCCGATTGTCGTGATCAATAAGATTGACCGCGCGGACGCGCGTCCGCAGGAAGTGCTGAACGAGATTTACGACCT
Source organism: Terriglobales bacterium (assembly GCA_037443605.1). GTDB lineage: Bacteria > Acidobacteriota > Terriglobia > Terriglobales > Acidobacteriaceae > Sulfotelmatobacter. Next base: position 50,680 of record JBBIOA010000009.1, on the reverse strand, counting down.
GTTTATCGATCTGGACGCGAAAGAAGATCAGCTGGATTTTCCGGTGCTCTACACCAACGCGAAGATCGGAACGGCTTCGACCGACATCAAGGGAGGCGGCGAGGACCTGAGACCGCTGTTTGATGCGATCCTGAAAACGACTCCCGCGCCCAAGGGCGATCCGAGCGGGCCGCTGCAGATTCTGGTGGCGAATCTGGACTACAGCGACTATCTGGGGCGGCTGGCGATTGCGCGCGTATTCAACGGTAAGATGTTCACCGGCGAAGACGTGGCGATCGCAAAGCTCGACGGCTCGCTGCACAAGACGAAGATCACCAAGCTGTTTTCTTTCTCCGGACTGAAGCGGACTGATATCACCGAGACCGAACTGGGCGACATCGTTGCCGTCGCGGGCGTGGAAGGCATCACCATTGGCGAGACGATCACGGAGGTCGAGAATCCGGCGCCGCTGCCGCCGATCGCAATCGACGAGCCGACAATTGCCATGCTGTTCACGGTGAACACGTCGCCCTTCGCGGGAAAAGACGGACAGTACGTTACTTCGCGGAATCTGCGCGAGCGGCTGGAGAAAGAACTGCTCACCAACGTTTCGCTGCGCGTGCAAGAAACCGACACGACCGACTCGTTCAAAGTGCTGGGCCGCGGCGAACTGCAGCTTTCGATTTTGATCGAGATGATGCGGCGAGAAGGCTACGAGCTGATGGTCGGCAAGCCGGAGATCGTGACCAAGCGAATCGATGGCAAGCTGATGGAACCGGTCGAGCATCTGACGATCGATGTGCCGGAGGAATTCGTCGGCGTGGTGATGGAGCAGCTGGGCTCGCGCAAAGGCGAAGTCACCAACATGCACAACCACGGCTATGGGCGCGTGCGCATTGAGTTCCGGGTGCCCAGCCGCGGGCTCATCGGGCTGCGCAGCCAGTTGCTCACTGATACGCGCGGCACCATCGTGATGAACGCGCTGTTTGACGGCTACACCGAGTGGCAAGGGGACATTCCGCATCGGCTGACGGGTGCGCTGATCGCGGATCGTGCCGGGGTTACGACGGCCTATGCATTGTGGGGGTTACAGGAGCGCGGCGAATTGTTCGTCGGGCCAGGCGTCGACCTTTATGAAGGCATGATCGTCGGCGAAAACGCCAAGGACAACGATCTCGATGTGAACGCCGTACGCGAGAAGAAGTTGACGAACATGCGATCGTCTACGGCCGATGAGGCGATCAGGCTGGTGCCGTTCAAGCCGCTAAATCTGGAACAGGCCATCGAGTTCATCGCCGATGACGAGTACGTGGAAGTGACGCCGAAATCGCTGCGGCTGCGGAAGAAGATTCTGCAGGCCAACCGGCGGAAGAAACATCAGTTAGCCACGGTCGAAGAGTCGTGAAGCCGAGTTCATCGAGACGCCCGACAAAATCCCCACTTCCCGGAAAGAACGCGGGAAGTGGGGCACCCGGCGAAAAGTCTTCCTCCAAAACTCAACCTACACTCCGGATGTTTCTGATTCCGTGCAGTTGCGGGACTACGTTCGCGGTGGCGGAGAATTATGACCGCAAGGGCACGGCGTGGAGCCGGTACATGGTGTGTCCGGGATGCGGCAAGCGTCATGATCCGAAGAACCGGCTGTTGCAGATGGGCTTTCACGGCGAAGGGTACTGGAAGGTGGATGAGTGCTAGGCCCGAGTGGCGGGTGTCTGTTCTGGAATGCGGACGCGTCCCTGCTCTTGACAGGGTTTTGACCAAGACCTGCTATACTTCCCCCGCAATTGACCTGTTCGCCAGCTCCGGTTTCGCTTTCAGGAACGGTCCGCCGACCTGCCAAAGTTCGCCGAACTGAGCTCGCACTTTGACAGCGCAATGCAGAGGCAGACACGTGAAGAATATTTTTGTGGGGAATCTCAGTTTCAGTACCACAGAAGACGAGTTGCGGCAGATTTTCGAAACCTACGGTCAGGTGGATCGGGTGTCGATCATGACCGATCGCGACACTGGGCGCTCACGAGGCTTTGGCTTCGTCGAGATGACGAGCAACGAAGACGGAGAGAAAGCGATTGCCGGGCTGAATGGCTCGCAGCTGGGAGGCCGGACCATCAACGTGAATGAAGCGCGTCCCAAGAGCGACCGCCCGGGTGGCGGAGGCGGCGGGGGCGGGCGCGATCGCGGGGGAGACCGTGGCGGCCGCGGCGGCGGGGGCGGCGGGCGGCGGGATCGCTGGTAGGAATCAGTCGTCCGTGATGCGTGGTTGGTTGATGGCTTTGATCGCGCGGGAGATCGCTTGAGCGCGATTGATGCGGTTTCACCTGCCCGTGTACACTGAACATACGGTTTGCGCCCGTAGCTCAGCTGGATAGAGCGGTTGCCTCCGGAGCAACAGGTCGGGAGTTCGAATCTCTCCGGGCGCACCATTTGACCTGCGTTTGCGAATCAATCCCTCGTTCTCATCCGTTCCTCATGAACTACGACGCAATTCTGGTTGTTTCCTTCGGCGGTCCGGAGTCTCACGACGACGTCATTCCCTTCCTCGAAAACGTGCTGCGCGGGCGGAATGTGCCGCGCGAGCGGATGCTGGAAGTCGCCGAGCACTACTACCACTTTGACGGGAAGAGCCCCATCAATCAGCAGACGCGCGAATTGATCGCGGCGATCGAAGGCGAACTGGCGCAGTACGGGCCGAATCTGCCCGTGTATTGGGGCAATCGCAACTGGCATCCCATGCTGGCGGACACGCTGCAGCGTATGAAAGAAGATGGCATCCGCCGGGCGCTGGCGTTCGTGACTTCGGCGTACAGTTCCTACTCGGGATGCAGGCAGTACCGGCAGGACATCGCCCGGGCGCAAGCTGCGGTTGGGGCGGGAGCGCCGGAGATCGACAAGATCCGGCAGTTTTTCAATCATCCGGGATTCATCGACGCGACGGAAGACCGCATGCGCGCGGCGGTGAGCGAGCTGCCGGCAAGCGCGCGCGACAATATTCAGATTGTTTACGTGGCGCACAGCGTTCCCATCTCGATGGCGAGCTCGTGCGACTACGTGAGCCAGTTGGAGGAAGTGCGGAAGCTGGTATCGGCGCGGATGGGGATCACCAATGACGTGCTGGTGTATCAGAGCCGGAGCGGGCCTCCCACGCAGCCGTGGCTCGAGCCGGATATTCTTGAGCACCTGCGCGCGGTGAAGGAACGGAATCAGGCGAGTGCCGTGGTGGTTGCGCCGGTCAGTTTCATCTCCGATCACATGGAAGTGCTGTATGACCTGGACACCGAAGCGCGGCAACTGTGCGATTCGTTGGGACTGTCGATGGCGCGCGCGAAGACGGTGGGGGTGCATCCCAAGTTCGTGGCGATGATTCGGGAGCTGATTCTGGAGCGCACGAGTCCCGGGGCAGAACGGCGGGCGCTGGGGACGTTGGGGCCGCGGGTGGATGTGTGCGTGGAGAATTGCTGTCCGGCGCCGAAGCAAATGGGGAGGCCGACTCCAGCAAGAGGCTGAAATCAGATCTTCGTCGATGTGACCGGGGTCCCATTGATTGCGGACGCGCTCAGGATAGACGGCGTGTCTGAGCGCGATATCGGGCTGGTCATGTGGGAGAACGTCGTGCGCGTGCTCTCCCAGACCCTGCCGGAGTAAAGCGACGCGCTTCTCCTAGATCTTGATTACAGGCGCTAGCTGGGGGGTGTAGTCGGTGGCCTTAGGCTGGCCGGAGACTAACTGCATGGTGTTGAGGATGGTCTGGATGACAGCTTCGTTTCCGACGGCGGTGTTCAGCATAGCGTGGTAAAGGGAGCGGGTGGGCCAGTCGGCGTTGAAATAGTGCTTGATGTAGGCGGTGCGCTCGCGATCCACGGATTCGACGAGCTCCTCGGCTTCTTCTTCAGGAACGCCATCGGCCAGGGCGCGGCGCATTTTCTCGGCACGCGGGGCATACAGAAATACGTGGAAGGCGTCGGGGTTTTCACGCAGAAAATACGGCGCGCCCCGGCCGACGACCACGGCGTTCCCTTCCTTGCCGATGCGGTGCATGATTTCTTCCATCATGGCCATCATGCGGTCGGTGTCGAAAACCTGATTGACGACCGCCGAGCCACGCTCGTAGCTGCCTCGCCAGAAGGCCCGGGCGAAGCGGTGCAAGCGGCTATCCATGCGCTCATCGCAGCGCATGACAGCCGCGGGATCGACCTTGGCGATACGGGCGATCTCCTCAGTGATGAGATGATCCCAGAGCTTCCAACCGAGATGGCTGGCGAGTTGGGCGGCGATGGGGCCGCCCCCGACACCGTATTCGCGTTCGATGGTGATGATGCGGAACATGGAAAAGCGGCTTCTAGCTCCTGGCTTCTAGCTTCTAGGTAACCCCAGACGCCCTTTAGTGTACCGCCATTCCTCCGCCGGGTTTGGTCTTCTTGATCAGCAACACCATGGGCACCATCAATAGGATGGCCCAGCCGAGGAAGTAGAAGCAATCTTCATAGGACAGCATGACGGCCTGGCGGGTCACTACGCCTTGAATCAGAGCGTAGGCCTGACGGGTGGCATCCACCGAACTCGCCCCATGGGCCTGCATCGCTCCGGCCGCACCGCGAATCGTTGACTGTAGTGCCGGATTCGTCGGACTCAGGTTTCCCGACAGATTCGTCAAGTGCACCTGCGATCGCCGGTCGAGCATGGTGGTCACGACCGAGATGCCGACGCTTCCGCCAATGTTGCGGGCAAGGTTCATCAGGCCGGAAGCGGCGTTGTTCTTATCGCGGGGCAGAAACGCGTAGGCAGCTGTGTTGATGGGAACAAAGAGAAACGCCATACCAGCGGCCTGAATCACGCGCGCCAAGGCGACGGTTTTGAAGTCGATGTCCAGATCGAACCGCGTCATATGGAACAGCGAGAACGACAGCATGCTTAGCCCGAACAGCAGCAGCCAGCGCGGCGTGTAGCGGGAGAGCAGGAATCCGACGAGCGGCAGAAGCAAAATAATCATGAAGCCGCCCGGCATCAGCGCCAGCCCGGCCTGCTGCGCGGTGTAGCCGAGCAGAGTCTGGGAAAACAGTGGAAGCAGCAGCGTGCTGCCGAGCAGGGCGAAGCCGAGCATGAACATCAGCAGGTTGGACACGCCGAACGTGCGGTCGCGGAACAGGTGCAGGTCGATGATCGGATCTTTGTGCCGCCATTCCCAGACGACGACAAACAGCAAGGAGGCCGCAGCGATCACCGACAGGATCACGATGAAGTTCGATTCGAACCAGTCTTCGCGCTGGCCTTTGTCGAGCACAATCTGCAAGGCACCGAGACCGAGCGCGACAAAACCAAGGCCGACGTAATCAATGCTGGTTTCAGCCAGTTTGCGGCGCTTGAAGTAAGGCGGGTCCTGGATGAGCCGGGAGGTGAGGAGGATCGACAGAATGCCGACCGGGATGTTGATGAAGAAAATCCAGCGCCAACTGAAGTTGTCGGTGATCCAGCCGCCGAGCGTCGGACCGATGGCCGGCGCGGTGACCACGGCCATGCCATAAACGGCGAAAGCCATGCCGCGCTTGGCGGGAGGAAACGTGTCGGCTAGAATGGCCTGCTCGCTGGGCTGTAAGCCTCCGCCGCCCGCGCCTTGCAGAATCCGGAAAATGATCAGCGTGGCCAGGTTGGGAGCGAGTCCGCACATGAACGAACTCACGGTGAACAGCACCACGCAACCCATGTAGAAGTTCTTGCGACCGACAATGGACGAGAGCCAGCCGCTGAGCGGCAGCACGATGGCGTTGGAGACCAGATAGGAGGTGAGCACCCAGGTGCTTTCATCCTGACCGGCCGACAAACTGCCGGCGATGTGCGGCAGCGCGACGTTGGCGATGGAGGTGTCGAGCACTTCCATGAACGTGGCGAGCGTGACCGCCAGCGCGATGATCCAGGGATTGACCGCCGGTCGCCAGACGTCGGCCTGGTCCAAAGTTGCCGTGGCCGCACTCATGGACGAATCCAGACCTTCGGCGTCACCGACATTCCAGGACGCAACTGGTGATCGTTATTGGAGCCGGCATCGAAAACGATCTTGACGGGAATGCGTTGCACCACTTTCACGTAGTTTCCGGTAGCGTTTTCGGGTGGCAGCAGGCTGAAACGCGCGCCACTGGCGCCGGCAATGCTGTCGACCTTGCCGTGATACGTGCGGCCGTTGGCATCGACGTCGATGTCCGCCTTCTGGCCGACCTTCATTTCGCGGAGTTGGGTCTCCTTGAAGTTGGCCGTGACCCAGACGTCATCGAGATTGATGACCTTCATCAGTTCCTGGCCGGGGGCGACGTTCTGCCCGACTTCGACGGTGCGGTTGCTGACGATGCCGCTGACCGGGGCGATCACCTTGGTGTAGTTCAGGTTGAGTTCGGCCTGGTCGAGATCGGCTTTCTTCCGCTGAGCCTGTGCCAGAGCCGCATCGGCGCGCGCTTTGGTAACTGCCACTTGCTTGGGAGCGGTCGTGGCGGAACTGTGGTTGGCTTCGGCCTGAATCAGCCTCCCCTGCGCTTGCGTGACCTGCTGCTGGGCGGCGTCGGCACTGGCGCGCGCGGCTTCCACCGCCGCGGCACTGGCTTTCGAAGCGGCGACGGCCTGATCGTACAGCTGCTGAGAGATTTCCTGCTTGTCGACTAACTGTTTGTAGCGAACGAGATCGTTCTGCGCTTTGACATTATTGGCTTCGGCTTCCTGCAGTTGCGCCTTGGCCGCTTCGGACTGCTGCTTGGCCACCTGAATTCCGGCGCGCGCGCTGTCTACGTCCGCTTCGGTCGCGGCCAGCTGGCTGGTCGTGTTGACGCTGGTGATGGGAACGGTCACACCCGCGGCAAGAGCGGCAGCCTGTGCATCCGCGAAGTCCGCCTTGGCGCGCTGATAGGCAACCTGATAATCGGCAGGGTCAATTTCCACCAGCACCGTCCCAGCCTGAACGTACTGGTTGTCTTCCACGTTCAGCTTAACGACGTGCCCGGAAACGCGGGCACTGACGGAATTTACGTGGCCGTCGACTTGGGCGTCGTCGGTGGACTCGTAGCTCGAGATGTAACGGTAGACGAAGAATCCGGCGACCAGCAGGATTACGATCACGACGCCGAGGCCGATGCGGAATCCGGAACTCTGCGCGCGCGACGGGCGAGTGAGAAAGTCTTTTTCGGTAGACGGCAAGGGCTTGGAAACGGTCTCCGGGCTACCGGTTTCGACCGATGAGACTGGGGCAGGTTGTGCCATACGTTATTGATTGCCTTTCAAATATCGTTTGACGCCGTCTTCCGCGTCCCCAATGGAATAAGCCAGCTCGACCTTCGCCAGATTATGCGCGTAGAGACTCTGAATGTAGCTTTCGTGGGCGGCGGCCAAAGCTTCCTGCGCTTGCACCACTTCAAGATTGTCGGCCACGCCCGCGCTGAAGCGATCCTGGGACTGCGCCAGAGCCTGTTCGGCCAGATCGACAGAACTGCGCGCGACGTCCACTTGTTCCGCGGCGGCATTCAGATCGAGCACCGCGCTGCGCACCTGGTAATCGATCGTGCCCCGCAGATCTCCGAGACGAGACCGCGCCTGTTTCAATTGTGCGTCGGCGGTAAGGATGTCGGCATGGACGCGATTGCCAGCGAAGATCGGAATGTTGATCCCGCCGTTGACCTGCCAGGTTCCGTTGGACTGGGAAGGGGTCACGCCGATGTCGCCGAGATTGGCGCTCACATCGAGGGAAGGATAACGACCCGCGGCCGCCGCCTTGCGGCCAAGTTCCGCCGCGCGAACCTGCCCTTCCGCCGCCTGATAGTCGGAGCGCGAGGCGTACGCGTGCTGCAGATAGGTCTCCAGCGGCAAGGGCGTTAAAGCCTGATACGGCGCCTTTTCGGTCAAAACGAACTGCTGTCCGAGCGGCAGTCCGATGACCCGGGCCACTCTCAGTTGCAGTTTGGCCAGGTCATTGCGCGCGGCAATCAACTGCTGCCGGCGCGACTGCAATTCCACTTGCGCGCGCAAGGTGTCGATGGCAGGCGCGAGCCCGGCTTTCTGCTGGTCGGCGGCTTTGTCGAAGAGCGCTTGCGCGTTTTTTACTTGCGCCTCGGCGGTCTCCACCCGGGCCGCACCGGCAATCGCCTGCAGATAGGAATTCCCGACCGACAGCACAACCAGTTCCCGCGCGTCCTTATAGTTCAGTTGCGCGGCTTTCAGGCTCTCGATGGCAGACCGTGTGCGCTCAAGGTCATGCAAGTTGAAGAGCGACTGCGCGAGCGACGCACGGGCGTCGAAGTAATTGAAGGCGGGAGTAGCCCGCGGCAGATGGGTCGTGCTCGACCCTGCCGGATTGAGCAGTGGAAAGAGTTTGTTGAAGCCGAGTGCGGCCAGGCTCAAATCCTGGACGTTCTCCTGGATGCGCCCGTTGATGTTGGGCAGCAGGCTGGCCAATTCCTTCCAGCGCTCGCCCCGGGCCGCTTCCGACTGATCGCCGGCCAGCAGCAAGCCGAGGTTGTTGCGCAGACCGCGGTCGATGGCGTCCTTGAAATCGATCTGCAGAACGTCCGCAACCGGCTTGCCTTCCGGATCGCTGCCCAGAAATGGACTCTGACTTCCGGGCAGAGAAACGGATGGTCTCGAGGCCTGGCAGAAAGCGACGGCACTAGCGAGCAATAAGAGTGCAAAACACAGTAGGAATCTCTCGAAGACCTTCAATGGGCACCGCATCTTTCACTTGAGGGAGCGTCCGCCTGAAACCCAACCACGCGGCCAACGCGTTTTCGACGTCATTCAGAACTTAAGTTATGACTTTTGATTCAGTTGCGACCGTCTGCGTTGCAGAATTTTCCGCGGCCTGAGGCAGAAGGCGACCTTGAATCTTAGTCCCGTGGTGGAATCGAGGGCAAGAGACGCCTCGCCGCCTGTTTTGGCTCCATAATTCTGTCCCCCCCAACGGCAACGGGAAAATGTCCCCCATGAGAGGAAGGACACACGTGTTGAGTCAGAAGGAAAGGCACCGAGTGAGGGTAGTTTCCAATTGCGTGAAGCGAGACCTAGCTCCGCCAGCGTCGCCTGCGCTGGCTACTTCGCCGTTCCCGCGCTCGCCTGCACCAGTTGATCGATCGGAGCCGCTACCATCAGCAACAAGTCTGCGCTGCGTGCCTTGGCCTGGGCCGTAAGCGCCAGGGCCTGCGTCTTCCACGAATCCGGCGCAACCTGCCCTTTGTCGAGATAGTCGAGCGCTTGCAGTCCGGCGCTTCCCACGGCCGACAGGCTCTGCGAGATTGCAACATCCTCCTGCAGTAGAGCGGACTGCTGCAGCAGCGAATGCAGTTTCGCGTCGTTGCCGCTCCATAGCGTAAGCCATGACCGGATCTGCGATCCCAGAGCCTGATCCTTGTACCCACTCTGGGCGAACGCCTGCACCAGATTGCTGAACTGCCGCGCCACCTCGCTCTCCGGATAGACCGCATCGATCATGCGCGTGAGCGGGGCATGAAAGTCAATCGGCCCTTTGTTGTCATCCCAGCGGTTGTAATCCTTCACAGGTTCGACCACATCGGCCAGCACTCGCAGTGCGGTGATGTCTTGATCTCCCGCCATGCGATGCAACATGTGCATGCGCGCCGAGCGATGCGCCAGCCCAAGCCACTCCAGGTCGAGGCTCACGGCATTCATCCGCGTATACATCGACGCCGGATCGGTCACGCTCTGCGCAGACCACAAACGCTCGGCTACGACCGCATTGCGCGGCCAGATGTGCGAGTCGATATTCTCCGGCGTCACCCACTCCGCCCACTGGCACGACTCGCCCCCAAGAATGTGCGTCTTCTCCTCCGCGCTGAGGCTCGCCGTTTCGTTCGTCATGGGATCGACCGCGTAATGCCGCGCCGCGGGCCACATCAGGTCGAGATAGTAGCCAGACGAAAGCAGGCCGCTGTAGCCTTGTTTGGCGGCCTCCGCCAACGACTTCTGCCCACGCCACGAGTGCACCACAATGGTCTTCGGCAGGTCCGGATGCAAGATCTCGTCCCAGCCCACCATGATCTTGTGATTCTTGGCAAGAATCTTCTGCAGGCGCTGGTTGAAGTAGGCTTGCAGGTCGTCATTCTTCTTCATGCCGTGCGCCTGCATGAAGGACTTGATCTGCGGATTCGCGTCCCACTGCTTGCCGTCGACCTCATCTCCACCGATGTGAAAGTAAGCATCGGGAAACAACTTGGCCATTTCCGCCAGGAATTTTTCAAGGAACTTGTACGTGGACTCGCGCGTGGGATCGAGAATCGGGTCGCCGTCTTCCAGCGTGAATGGACCGGGGCCGCTCGCTAGTTCGGGATATCCGATGACCCACGACCGGCTGTGGCCGGGGATGTCGAACTCCGGCAGCACCCGAATGCCGCGATCATGCGCATACGCGATCAGGTCGCGAATCTCGTCTTGCGTGTAGTACATCCCATAAGAGCCCATTCCCGTCAGTTTGGGAAACACCTTGCTCTCCGCGCGGAATCCCTGGTCGTCGGAAAGATGCCAATGCAGCACATTCATCTTCACCGCCGCCATACCGTCGAGGTTGCGCTTCAGAACGTCGAGCGGGATGAAGTGGCGGCTCACATCGATCATCGTCCCGCGCCACGGAAAACGCGGCTGATCTTTGATGGTGACGGCGGGCGCGGCGAATCCTTTCGCAGTGATCTCGACCAATTGCAAAAACGTCTGCAGCCCGCGGATCGCCCCGAGTGTAGTCGGAGCATTCAGCTTCGCGCCGGAACTGGTCACGTCCAACTCGTACGACTCATCCTCTCCGAGTTTCTGCACCGCCTCGCGCCCGCGATCCGCGTGAATCGTCAAGGCCGGCGCTGCACCGGGTTTCGGCAGGAACGGAATTCCTGTCTGCCGCGAGAGCAGGGTCTGAAACCTCTGCACTTCACGGTCGAGCGCGGCGTCGCGAAACCCGGTGACGGAGACGGAAAAATCCCGCGTAATCGGCAGCTGCCCCGTGCCCTGCTGCACGCTGGCGGGCATGGGCATGAGGTTCAGTTCTGGTTGGGATTGCGAAAATGCAACCCCGGCAAGAATCAAGAACAGAGTCGCCAACCTAACACTGCGCATTGGTTCGCCTCGATATCGAGCTGTATTGCACTGTCATATTAAAACGTTTCAGTAGATGGGTAAACGGACTCGCCCGTTCAAGTAGATCATGGGGAAGATGCTAGTGCCCTCCGCCCAACTCACGCACAATGCTGCCCACGAATTGCTTGGCGTCGCCGAACAGCATCAGGTTGTTGTCGAGGTAGTAGAGCGGATTATCGATGCCGGCAAAGCCCGGGTTCATGCTGCGCTTGATCACCATCACGGTGTGCGCCTTGTCCACATCGAGGATCGGCATGCCGAAGATTGGGCTTGATTGATCGGTGCGCGCCGCGGGATTCGTCACGTCGTTGGCGCCGATCACCAGCGCAACGTCGGTCTGCGGAAAATCGCCGTTGATGTCGTCCATTTCGATCAGCCGGTCATAAGGAATGTCGGCCTCGGCCAGCAGCACGTTCATGTGGCCCGGCATGCGTCCGGCGACTGGATGAATCGCAAACCGGACTTCGACCCCCTTCTTCGTCAGCGCGTCATATAGTTCGCGCACTTTGTGCTGCGCCTGCGCCACGGCCATGCCATAGCCGGGCACGATGACGACTTTGTTCGCGGCCGACAAAATCGCGGCGGCCTCTTCCGGCGTGGCGCTCCGCACTGGTTTCGCTTCCTGACCGCCGGCCGCGGAAGCCTGCACCTGTCCGAAGGCGCCGAACAGCACGTTGGTGAACGAGCGGTTCATCGCCTTGCACATGATCACCGAAAGGATGAGTCCTGACGATCCATCGAGCGCGCCGGCAATGATCAGCAGCTTATTCTGCAGCACGAAGCCCATGGCTGCAGCGGAGAGTCCGGCGTACGAGTTCAGCAGGGAGATGACCGTCGGCATATCCGCGCCGCCGATCGGGATCACCAAAAACACGCCAAACAGCAGCGCAATCCCCACGATGACCGGAAAGATATGCTTCGCTTCCGGATGAATCACAAGGTAGACGGCGAGTCCGATCGCCACCGCCAGTAAAAGCAGATTGACGACATTCTGGCCCTTGTACGTAATCGGCCGCTGCGGCAGAACCTCCTGCAATTTCCCGGCGGCAATCAAACTACCAGTAAACGTGAGGCCGCCAAGGATCACCTCCATCGACAGTACCGACATACCAAACTTCGAAGCAGTCTGCGTTCCCAGATAGAACTCCGCCGTGCCGACCAGCGTCACGCACAACGCGCCGAAGGCGTGGCTGAGCGCGGTTCGTTGCGGGACGGCTGTCATCTGTACCATGCCCAGCGGAATGCCAATGCCACTTCCCAGCACCAGCGCAATCACAATCCACGTCCAATCGACGATGCCGCGGTGCAGCAGCGTGCCGGCAATGGCCAGCACCATGCCGATTTCGCCGGCAAGAATTCCGTGGCGCGCGCTGGCGGGAGAACTCATCCACTTCAGCGAGAGAATGAACAGCGCGCTGGCGACGAGATAAATGATTTCGATGGCGTATTGCGTTACGAACTCGTTCATGATTGCGCCCGGACCTATTTATTAGGACGGCTGGTCTTGAACATCTTCAACATGCGGTCGGTGATAAAGAATCCGCCGACCACGTTACTGGTTGCGGCCACGATGGCGATCACGCCCAGCACGGTCGCGAACGTGCTCTTCTTCTCGCCCACCAGCACGATTGCGCCCACCACGGCAATCGCATCCAAGGCGTTCGTCAGCGACATCAGCGGCGTGTGCAGTAATGGCGAGACGTGGCGGATTACTTCAAATCCGATGAAAGCCGCCAGCATGAATACGAACAGCGCGTCGATCAGATTGGAATGCATGGGTAACCCCAGTTCTCAGTGTTCCGCAAACTCGGACTACTTCCCCGCCGGCGCCAGCGCCGGCAGTTTGAAAAACTCCCGCACCCGCGCGTTCACAATCTCTCCACCGCTCGTGATCGTGGTCTCGCGGATGATTTCGTCCTGCATGTTCTGTTGCAACTTGCCGTCTTTCACCATGTAGAGCAGATAATTCGCCAGGTTGCGGGAGTACATCTGGCTGGCGTGGTACGGCACGCTGCTGGCCAGATTGATGGCCCCGATCAGGGTCACGCCATGTTCCACCACAGTCTGGCCGGTGCGGGTGAGTTCGCAGTTCCCCCCTCGTTCCGCCGCCAGATCGACGATTACCGATCCCGGCGCCATGCCCTTCACCATGTCCGCAGTAATCAGAACCGGCGATTTCTTTCCGGGAATGACGGCGGCGCTGATGACAACGTCGCTCTCCCCGACGACTTTGGTCAGCAACTCGCGTTGCCGGGCGTAGAAAGTTTCATCCTGCGCCGTGCCATAGCCGCGCGCATCCTGAGCATCCTTGGCCTCGAGCGGCAACTCGACGAATCGTCCACCGAGACTCTGCACCTGTTCTTTTGCCGCTGGACGCATATCGTAAGCTGAGGCGACCGCTCCCAACCGGCGCGCCGTGGAAATCGCCTGCAAGCCGGCCACTCCCGCGCCAATCACAAACACACGCGCCGGAGTAATGGTTCCGGCGGCGGTAGTCATCATCGGGAAAATGCGCGGGGACGTCTCAGCCGCCAGCAGCACTGCCTTGTAGCCGCAGCACGTGGCCATCGAAGACAGCGCATCCATGCTCTGCGCCCGCGTGGTGCGCGGCATGAACTCCACCGAGCACGCTGTCACCCCGGCTTGCGCAAGCTGCTGGAGCGATTCCAGCGAGCCCAGCGGCCGTAGAAACCCGATCACGGCCTGCCCACGGCGCAGCAACGGCACATCGGCCTGGCCCGTAACGTCGTTCGATCCGTAGCAGAGCACCTGCAGGATAATGTCCGCTGTGCCGAACACCGACGCGCGGTCGGGAAGCACCTTTGCGCCTTTGTCGGCGTAGGCGGCATCCGGATAGCCGGCCTGCACTCCCGCGCCGGACTCCACCACCACTTCCAACCCCGCCTTGGTAAGGCTCGGAATGACCACGGGAACCAGGGCCACTCGCCGTTCCCCGGGATAGCTTTCTTTCGGAACTCCGACGATCACGCGGCTCTCGTCCTTTCCGTTGCGATTCTGCCGGACGCGATAAGCGTGTCCGGTGAACGCAAATGTTTCACGACTTCGCGGCGACTTCTGTGATTTTCATCACAGACCGCATTCGTGGAACTGAAAACAGTACCAGATCGGTCCAAGAACTGGAAGTTGGAGCTCGAACTTGATAACGTGGCTCGAAACTTGTTCTTTGTGGGGTGAACGTGCACACCAGGATTCTCATGAGTCTGAGCGCCGTATTTCTGGGCGGTCTCGGCCTGCTGATTTCATTCATGCCGCAGGAAACGCTGCGCCACTTTAACGCGACACCCGCTGGACCCGCGGTCCTGCTGGTGCAAGCTGGAGGTGCGCTGTACCTGGGCTTCGCGATTCTGAACTGGATGGCGCGCGCCATCATGATCGGCGGCATTTACGCGCGCCCGGTGGCCATGGGAAACTTCCTGCACTTTGCGGTCGCAGCCTTGGCTGGTTGGAAGTGGATCACCCGCGCTGCGGTGAAGCCGGCGGAAGTGATCATTCTGTGCATCGCCGATTCGGTATTCGCGCTCTGGTTTGGCGCAGTCCTGTTTGGCAGGCCCACGCAGAAGGCTTGAACCGCTATTTCTGCCCGAAACGGTAGTGCCACACCCGCGCCGCGCCGATCAGGTTCGTGTCGTCGCCAAGCGAGGCCAGCGTGAGCTGTGTCTTCTCGGCAGGCACAAACCGGCATCCGCGCTGAATCACTGCGCGTATTCGGTCCATAAACAAAGATGCGCTCTTCATCACGCTACCGCTCAGCACGATCGCATCCGGAGTGAAGAGATTGATTAGATTGGCGAGCCCGAGACCCAGGTAAAGCGCCTCGTGCTCCACCGCTTGCCGCGCCACTTCATGGCCCTGCTGCGCGAGTTCGCAGATTCGCTTGGCGGTGATTCCCTGCCGCAGCGGATGGTCTGCCGGAGCATGCGTTTCAAACCACGCCGCCATGGCTGGGCCCGCTGCCAGCGATTCCCAACAGCCGCGAAATCCGCAGGAGCACTCGGGCCCTTGGGGATCGACTACGTGATGCCCGACTTCCGGGTGCGCGCCGTCAACGCCGCGATACAGTTTTCCATCCAGGACGATCCCGCCGCCAATGCCGGTGCCCACGGTCACGTAAATCAGCCGCGACCGGTTCCGTCCCGCGCCCCATCCGGCTTCCGCCAGCGCCGCAGCGTCCCCGTCGTTTTCCAGCGCGACGCGCACATCAAAGATTGTCGCGAGATCGCTCACCGGACTCTTCCCGCGCCATCCGGGAAGAAAGTCGACGTCCCCGAATTCCCCTCGCATCGGATCGACCGGTCCGGTTGACCCGATCCCGATCCCGGTGATTTCCACGCCGGTCGTTCGCGCCGCGTCGCGCAGCATGCGCGCGATGCTCTCGATACCGCTCCCATACTGCTCGGGATCAGTTGGCACTTGCGCGCGCGACAGAACCTTCCCGCCGTCATCGACGATGCCGACGGCGATCTTCGTACCGCCGATATCGACCGCACCAATCATGAATTTTCGGATTCTCTTTCTCGGAACTGGCCCTCTTTTAGAATTCAGGAACGATCGCCTTCGCTTCTTCGAGCGTCAGGCGCTTCTTGTTCTTGTAAGACAGGTTGGCCATGTGCACCGCAATGGCCGAGCGGTAGCCCATCTCTGCCGGTGCGTTCGGCTCCTTGCGGCTGCGGATGCAATCGATCCAGTTCGCCATGTGATCCTGATTCGCGCCCGTGCCTTTCTTCTCGGCCCCGCTCGGCCGATTGGTCTTCTCGGGCCAGTACTGCAGCGGCTCTTCGAAATGATGCTCCAGCGTCCCGTCGCTGCCCAGAATGCGGTCGCCGAGTTCGTAGTGTCGATTGCTGAACGTCGATTGCCAGGTCACGACCATCCCTGGGAAATCGAATGTCGCCGCAATTGTGTCGGGAACTTCGCGTCCGTCCTTCTCCGAAAATACGCCTCCAGAACAATACACTGCCGTCGGCAGAGGCAGATCGAGCGCACCCATGATCCAGGCAATCTGGTGCACCATGTTTTCCGCACAATTTCCGCCGGCAAACTCCCAGAACAACCGCCAGTTGATGAGCTTGTATCCGTCAAAGGGACGGTCGGGACGTCCATTCAGAAACGCGCCCCAGTTTACGTTCTGCGCCGTGCAGTCCGAAGGCACCGGGCGCACCCACTGCCCTTTGCCGTGTGGCGTGTTGCGGCTCATCCAGGACTCGACATGAGTGACCTTGCCCACCCAGCCGTCTTTGATCCACTGCCGCGCGTCCGTCTGCGCCCCCGAACTCTGATGCTGCAATCCAATCTGCACTACGCGGTTCGACGCTTTCGCTGCGGCCAGGCACTTATCCGCCTCCGGAATCGACCAGGTCATCGTCTTTTCGGAGTACAAATCCTTCCCCGCCGCCAGCGTGTCCAGGAAATGTCGCGTATGGCAATGCAGCGGGCTGGCCACGATGACGCCATCGACGTCTTTCATATCGAGTAGCCGACGGTGATCGTCGAACGTCTGCACTCCCGGCACCTTGCTCTTCACCTCATCGCGACGCCGGCTGTAAACATCGGCCATGGCCACCACTTCCACGCCCTGCACCGCGCGTACCTGCGCCAGCAGGTCGCTGCCGCGATCGCCCACGCCGATCATGCCGACGCGGATACGGTCATTTGCGCCCAGCACCCGGGCCCAGGGATAAGCCAGCACGGCCGCGCCCATGGCGGCCTGTTTCAAGAAAGTGCGTCGCGTCTGATCGGTCATCACTCCTCCTCATCCTTCGTGCTGGGCCCGCATCTACATCGCTCCGGCCTGTTGCAGAAGCTTCTTCATCCCCGCCCAACTTTGGCGCGAAGATTCCTCCGGCGTGCCGCCCCCGCCCCAATGCGTTTCCAGACTCACCGCCAGACGGAAGCCATCCGCCTTAAGTGCCTTGAACTGTCCCAGCCAGTCGATGGCGCCTCCGCCCATCGGTGCCCAGTCAGTGTGTCCCATCTTGACGACGTCTTTGCAATGACAGTGCCCAATACGTGTTTTCGGCAGCAGTTTGTAGCCGTCGGGATACGCGACTTCTCCGGCCGCCGCGGCGTTCCCGGGATCCCAGTTCAGCATGAGTGACGGCGACTGCACCGCGCTCAACACCTTCGCCGCCTCAGCTCCCGTCGCCGTGTTGCACGCCATTTCATTTTCCAGCACGAGAACGATCTTGTTCTTTTCCGCCGTGGCAGCAGCCTCGCGTAGCTTGTCGTTCATGGCGGCGCGATATGGCGCTTGATCGTCCAGTCGCCAGAAATCGAAACAGCGCACGCGATCTGTCCCAAAGGCCTCGGCCATGGCGATGGCTCGTTCCAGCACTTCCTCCTGCTGCTTCCAGTCGAAAGCCGCGCCGAAGGCTTTCGCTTCACTGAATTTCGATTTGGGCGCTCCCGGCCAATCCACCTTAAACAGCGGGCTGGCGATGTCGGTGACTCTCAGGGCGTACTTGTCCAGAATGCGCCGCGCCTCGGCGACTTCTTTCTCATCAAGATTGACGATGTTCTTATTCCACATGCCGCGCAATTCGATCCACCCCAAGCCGAATTCCTGGGATGCCACTTCGCACACGTGGCCAAAGTCCTGCGATATCTCGTCATTGATCACCGCCACGCGAAACGGCGAATTGGATTCGCGCATGAACCCGGAGGCCGCTTCGGCCATGGTCATGGCTGCCATTCCGGCAAGAAACTGGCGGCGGGCAATTTCGATGGGCATGGAAGGAATCCCCTGAACCGTTCAACCGATAAGATATGCTGCGAACAAGCGCCCACAAATTTATCACTATTGAAACGATTGAAGATAGGCGGGCCGTAGTGTAGGGGCAGTCGGGCCCATGTGGGGACAGGCGCCCTCGGCTGTCCAGTCGAGCGAAACTCGACTCCTTCTTAAGGTCTCCGGGCAGTAGGAACAGAATTTTACGCGCAAAACAAAACGCCCCAGACTCAGTTTGAGTCTTGGAGCGTCTGTTGATCAGCCCTCCCCCAAGTGCTGCTCAAGAACAACACTACGCCGCGTCCCCAAAATCGTGAATGGCCCCGACGTGCTATAGCCGGCACCAAGGTGGAACAAAGCTAAGCCCCTGACATATCCAGCACTTACAGCCTGTCTCACGACACCATTCACCGGCCGGTAATGAGCGCTTGCCACGGCGGAGACCACCCTGTCGAGGCCTCGTTTTCAGCCCTCACAGAGTCCGGCTCATTGCAATCCCTCCTGCGTAAGCTTCACCGCGCAATAGTGTCCGCCGCACGAACTGTTGGGCTGCAAGGTAGCGAAGTACAGGCTCGACGCCTGCACGCCGCTGACGGTATCCCAATTCACCCAGCTCGTGCCACCTTTGTAGGCCACTGTGTTGAGAGGAATGATCCCCGCCGCTCCGCCAGGCGGGCTTATGTCGATGGTTTCAATATCGCCGTACGTGCTGCTCATCAATCCCGCGACCAATAGGTTGTGATCGCCATTGTTGTTCCCCAGGTTGAGATTGGGGTTATACACTGCGCTCAAAGGAGTGCATGGAATTCCAGAAACTGAGCCGAGCGCGAACGAAGCGGACACCGAAGAGCTGTCCATATCGGGCCATGCAGCTTCAAACCCGATCGAGCGAATGAATGGCGTCGTATCGGAAGCGCCCGTACCACAGACATACATGTAGGCGCTGGCTTTCCACAGATGAGAAATGCAACACGGGAAGGAATGGAGCCGACGACCAGACTTGAACTGGTGACCTGCCGATTACGAATCGGCTGCTCTACCAACTGAGCTACGTCGGCTCAGGCGCGACGGGAGTTCGCATCACTTCTGCGATCCTGTGGTTGAGCCGCGGCCTGCAACTCAGGACGAAGTGCAGGCCGCCATCTTTGAGAATACCACGCGCCAGCGGGTTTGCGGATCATTCCTGCAGGTCACTCTTCGTGATCCAAGGGTTTGCCGTCCGGCCCAACCTGAATCTCCGATCTCTTTCCGCTGGTCACAATCGCGGCCTCGTAGGCCACGAGTTTCCCTTTCTTGGTGAGCGATTCCACCTTCCCGATCTTTCCGCTCCCCGCCTTCGCCTGCAACCCGCCGCGAACCGTCACCGGCAGCGACTCCATCGCCACTTGCTCCTCTACTTCCACCACGGTGCCGGTCGCGTCCATCAGCACGTCCTTGCTGTGACCATCCACCATCATTTCGGCTTCGTAGTACGTCTTCCCGTTGTCCTTCTCCTCGGAGAACCCTTTGATCTTCGCTCCTTTGCTTTGTTCGCTAACCGCCTTTTCTACTGCCGCCGGCAAGTCGGCACGCTGAATCTTTTTTTCGGATTCTTGCGCCAGCGCGGAAATACACAGACTGGCGATCGCGATCATGAGTGAAACCGATTTCATTGGATTGCCTCCTCGAACGATCCTAAGCCGCACTACCTGAAGACACTCTGAAGGCCATCCCAATTTCTTGACGCATCCCATCCATTTGCGCAAAGCACTCCACGAAGCAACCGGCAAATCGCAGGATCTTCCAAAAACGAAGAGGCCACCCGGCAACTGGGCGGCCTCTTCTTCAAGGGAGAATAGTTCCAACGGAGCTGTTTGGATTCCGTCAAAACTTTCTGGAGAAATCTTATGAGCCAAAAAACGGGGGTGTCAAGCGATTTTTAGGAAATAAATGTCTTTATTTTCAATAACTTACAAATTCCGTCAACACATGAACCTGAGTGCATCATTTTGAGACAAATCCCCCATATGCACTCCCTAAGGTGCTATTTCTAAGGGGGTTAGGAGCCCTTTAGGTAGGCTTTTTCGGCCCCTCGGTTCCCGTTTGAGGACTGTCCTCCGACGTCGCCTCGGCCAGATGCAGCGAGATGAATTCGATCTGCTCGGGACGATCAAAAACTCTGTCTGGAAACCAGCGCTTCATCAGAATGCGGAATCCGCCGAACGCAACTCCCGCCACAATCGCCATCGCGCCCAGAATCGCACACAGCAGCAGCACGTTCACGATCAGCACTCCGATGTTGTTGTTCTTGTCGAAGTACGTGTTCTCGTTCCAGGTGACACTCGCTTCATAGTTCACCAGTCCGAGCAGCGATTTCATGTCGCTCTCCGAGGCCGGACCGCTGGCGATGGCCAGAAGTGGCCCCGTGCGCTTGTAGAGAATCGATCCCACACTGCCGATCGTGGAAACTCCCTTCGTGCCCGCTGGAGGTTGATGCTCGGGATCCAGGCGTCGCAGATGATCGGCGGCCAACTGCGGTGTGGGATAGGAAATCAGCATCAGCGTCGCGTCGCCGCTCGCCAGGTTGTAGCGGCCCACCGACACTTCGGAACTCGCGCCAAAATCCACCGTCTCCGCCGATACCGGCGGCGCCAGTGCGGCCAGCCCGGCCGGGCCCATCACGTATTTCTGCGTGTTGGCCACATATCCGCGCCGCGGCATGAACTCGATGAACCCGGGCAAATTCCCGTTGCTGCCAGTCGGCCGCGGCAACATCCCCGCCAGTTCGCGTAACTGCGCCACCGACATCACCGATTCCCGGCTGAACACGGCGTCCACCAGCACGTGCCCCCGATAGAAAAGCACGCGCTGACCCTCGCCGGCTTTCAGTGATGCTCCCTGATCGTCGATCTGCTCTTTCGCCATCTCCGGCTGCAGATAGAACGTGTACGCACCGAACGCGCCTGACGCATCCGCGAAGCGCGCCGCCCGAATCTTCAGCGTGCGCCCGTCCACGCTCGTGTAAGTAGCCTGCGCCAGATCCGTGAACCGATATTCCTTCAGAATCGCGGCGTTGCTCGGGTCTGCCGCGGAAGGATCGGTGCTGGTCTGTGCTTTACCCTGCATCTGCCAACCGCCGAACGCCTCCGGTAGAATCGCACGCACCGGTGCCGAGCCTGAGCCGGGTGGCGAGTCTGCCGCCAGCAACGTCACCGTCCAGAAAACACCCAACAAACAGGCAACAATCCGATAAAAACGCGGCATCTTCATGGAGAAATCCTGGTGGCACCTCTGAAATCCATTAGACCACACAGGCCCTCGAAAAGTTTCCGAAGCCCCGCAACTCCCTGATTCCCCTAATCTTTGCGGGTGATTACCTTTGGGCGCGCCACCCCGCACATCGGAGCCATTCCCACTTCCCCTAAACTGCGGCACACTGGTTGTGTCATGACAGCGATGGCAGCAAGCAGTGTCACAACCCAGCGCCGCGGAAATCGGACCAAGGCAGTCCTTCCCGTGCGCCTCCGGGGCAAGGACAGTTCCGGCAAGACGTTCGACGAACTGGTCCACACCCTGGACGTAACCGCCACCGGAGTCCGTCTCGGGTCGGTGCGCCGCGAATTGAATGTGACGGACGAAATTACCCTCTTCTTCCGCACGCACCGTTTGCAGTATCGCGTGGTCTGGACAAAGAAGATGAAAGGCACGTCCGAATTTCAAGTTGGACTGCAGGCGCTGGCGCAGGAGCGTGACGCGTGGGGCATCACCACTTCCCCGGATCAGCCGATCGCGCAACCGCCGCTTCCTCAGGTATCGGGTGCGTTGTAAACCTCGGCAGCTCGACGGGCCGCGGTACGAAATGGAGATAGCTTTTATGAAGAAACGTAATCAGACTAGTTGTTTTTCGTGGGGCCGGCTCTGGTCCGATGAAGAGGGCCAGGATATCGCCGAATATTCCGTCATGCTCGCCGTCATCCTTGTGATCGTGGTCGGAACCGTGCGCCTCATCGGCTCCAACTCAAGCAGCATCTTTTCGCAGGTCGGCAGCTCGCTCCAGTAGGACGTCTCGATATCGGGGCCCCATTTTCTCGCGTGCTTTACGGCGCGGGAAATGGGGCCTTTCACGTTTAGCTCGACGGCGGATGTTTCCAGAACCTGGAATGCCGCAGCATCCTGTATTCGTTCACCGGCCGGTCATCCTGTAGCGCGGGCGCACTGGGATCGAGCCCCATCAGCGAATCGAGTGGAACCTCGTTCTTCAGCACTGCGGCAAACTCCTGCTCGGCCGTCGCATAAGGCCCCCACTCCACCAGGTCCGCTGCCGCATTCGGCGGCAGACGCGACGCAAGTTCCGCCGCCGACCGCTCCGGAATCGGACGCCGGCTCGCAAAGTAGTGGACTCCCCACCCCTCCAGCGACCGGAACGCACGCACATTCGGAAACGATTCAGCCAGGGCGCGGGTGATCGCCGAGGTCGTCGCCGCATCTCCCCCCGGATACCACTGCGCCAGAATCCCGTCGGGCCGCAGCCTCTTCTTCGCCGCCGCATAGAACTCCCGCGAGTACAACAGGCTCGACCCCGCCGCCGCAATCGGTGGCGGCGGATCAATCACAATCAAGTCGTATTGTTCGCTTGTCCTCTCCAGGAATCGGCGGCCATCATCGATCACCAGGTGGGAGTGCGGCGAGGCCAGTAATCGGGGCGCGTCGGCGTGATAGTAGGAGAACATCGCGGGCACGCTCGGCACCAGATCCACGGCCGTCGAATCAATCCCCCAGTTCAGGATCGAGCGGTGCGTCGTGCCCATGCCAAAGCAGATCACCAGCGCCTTCTGCGGAGCATGATCCAGAAAAGCCAGCGGCATCGACGCCATGATCTTCGTGATCGGCGTCAGCGCCGTCATGCCGATGCCGTTCACCAGCAACCGCTTGTCCATTCCCTGCCCGGTCGCGATGACCGTGGCCGTGCTGTCGCGTCGCACCTGCGCACCAGGGAACCGCTGCACATAACTCTGCGTCAGGAAAACCAGGCCCATCGAAGTCGCCAGAATCGCCAGCGCCGCGATCGAAGGCACGGCAGCAAATCGCTTACCCGCAGGCGGCGAAAAAACCTGAGCCACTCCCACCACCAGCCAAGGCAGCGCCAGAACCACCAGCGCGTAGCGTTCGTCCAGATACGGCAGCAACCCGAACCCTGCGACGAGCGGCCCCAGAATACAGCCGGCAACATTCAC
Organism: Terriglobales bacterium; assembly: GCA_037443605.1. Classification (GTDB taxonomy): domain Bacteria; phylum Acidobacteriota; class Terriglobia; order Terriglobales; family Acidobacteriaceae; genus Sulfotelmatobacter. The sequence continues at coordinate 27,640 of JBBIOA010000009.1, read as the reverse complement.
CGCGTAGCCAACGCCCGCCCGCTTCGGATCGCCCTCAGAAAAGCGATCCACCAGCTTCGGAGTCAGAAATCCAAGCAGCGCGCTAAACAGAGCGATGCCGTAAGGCACACGCCAGGACGCGTGTATTCCTGACCGTAAATCTGCCGTCAGCAGCGGGATCAGCGACGCCAGCCACACCATCAGCCAGATCAACCGCCCATTGCCGCGCTCCCGCGAGCCGCGCAGCGACCAGCGATACAGCATTGATCCCGCAAACGTCGCCGCCAGATACACCCCGAGAATCAGCGCGAAGGAGTAGACCAGCGTCTTCACATACACCGTAAACAGCCGCGTCCACACCACTTCCATCCCCATGCTGGTCAGCCCGGTCGCGAACAGCAGCCACAGCGTCCCGCTGCCCAACATTTCGCGCAGCGAAAGCGACGGAGCGACGGCTCCGGCTGCCTCCTCAGAGCCTGGCGCCGCACCGTCCTCCTCCCGCTTGGCCAACCAGAACGCGCCCAGGCAGATGGCGATATTGATCACCATTCCCGTTTGCAGTGTCCGGTTGAATCCCCAAAGCTCAATCAGCACAAGTGGAATGACGGTCCCGGCAAGTGCCCCCATAACATTCGCAAGATAAAGAAAGCTAAACGACTGACGGGATGACGCCTGCCCCGGCGAAGCCCAGGCTCTGCTACGCCGGATGGCAAACATCGCCAGCGGAATCGTTGCGCCCATGCACGCGCACCAGGGGACCAGCGTCAGCGCGACCCATAGTCCAGCCGCCACGTAGTAGCCGCCAGACGACAAGGACAAACTGCTGCCTACATGCTCCAGAACCCACCGCCCTGCCCTCAACTCAAGCGGCACGACGACAGCCGAACATCCGATCAGAATCTCGGTAAGGGCATAGAGCCGCAGCGGAGGAAACTGAATCCGCTCCGCATACTTCCGCACGGAGTGCCCCGCCGCCCACGAACCAATCCCCAGCCCGGCCATAAAACTGGACAGCACGATCGACACCATCGCCGTGGTCACGCCAAACTGCGCCATCGCGAGCCGCAGCCAGATCAGTTCATAGAGAATGCTGCAGAATCCGGAAAGAAAGAAAAAGCGGAAGTACCAGCGCAGGCCGGCAGCCGCACCCGTGCGAACTGCGATCGGATTGTGTACGGAAACTCCTTCGATGGCTGGCATCGCCTTCACACACCCACAAGTCGCTCCTTTGAGCTTGCCTGATGGAAGTTCATTCGGCAAGTTCCGACGTGGGCAACTGCGCAACAACGCGCCTGCAGTGAGGGAGTAGGGGACTTTACTCGAGAGGATTAGGTTCTGGCAGGCGGATCGAGAGGCTATCCGGAAGCGACGAGAGTCACTGCAGAGTGGACGGCATGGAGGATGGACCTAGGTCGCGACGCTTCTCGGTGGTTTTCTTTGGAGGATCTTGGCGCTCTCGGCATCTTACCGCCCCACGCCGCCCTTCTCCATCTTGCTCGCCACCTTCACCCCGCTTAGCCCGTTTACATATTTCGCGATCCCCCGATACAGCGACTCCGCAATACGCTGGCGATAGTCGCTGGTCTCCAGCCGGTGCTCATCGCCCGGATTCGACACGAACGAAATCTCGGCCAGAATCGACGGCATGTTCGCCCCGATCAGCACAATGAACGGCGCCTTCTTCACCCCGCGATTGCGAATCCCTGGACTCTTCGCCGCCAGCCCGCTGTGCAGCGATTCCTGCACGTCCCCGGCAAACTCCCGCGATTCCTCAATCTTCTCTTTCAGCGCGATCTTCTTCACCAGGTCCTGCAGTTCGTAGATCGATTTCTCCGACACCGCATTTTCGCGGGCCGCCACTTCCAGCGCTTCCGGCGACGAAGTGAAATTCAGGTAATAGGTCTCTACCCCGCGCGCTCCCGGATCGTGGCTCGAATTCGCATGAATCGAAATAAACAGATCGGCACGCTGCTGGTTCGCAATCGCTGTCCGCGTCTCGAGAGGAATGAAGGTGTCGTCCTTGCGCGTATAGACGACTTCTGCGCCCAGCCGCGATTCAAGCAGCTTGCCCAGCCTCCGCCCTACTTCCAGCACCAGGTCTTTTTCTTCCAGTCCGTTCGGCCCGATCGTTCCCGTATCGTGCCCGCCGTGCCCCGGATCAATGACGATCTTCCCAATCTTCAGCCCCAGCGCCCGAATCAGCGACCGGTCTCCGCGCGCCGTCGGCTTTGCCTCGTGAACCTCGATATCGCCAGTCTTTCGGCTGGCAAGACGCGCACCCGATTTTCCATGGCCGGAATTCTCGCTGCTGTCGTCTCCGTCCGCCTTCGCCTCCACCGTCAAGTCGGAGTCGGGCGTGACGTCTTTATCCTTGCTCGGCGCGTCTTTGCTCGCAGTCTGGACTGGCGGCTTATCCTTCCCTGCATCCGCCGTCTCCGAAGCCCCATGCCCCCGTTTGCTCGCCGCCACCTTCTTCGCAGGAACATCATCGTCGGGTAGCACAATGACTTTCTTGATGGTTCCCGTCGGCGTCTTCACATCTACTTTCGTGATCTTCGAGGAATCGGGCCCTTCATCCGTCTTCGTGCTCGCCGCAACCCCGCTCCCGCCGTCGGCGTCCGCGACCTTACCCTTGTCCCCGGCGGCAGGCGTGTCGTGAATCTGTTCCTTCTTGCTGACAGGCTTACCGGCGAGCGCTTTCGTGTCCGCCTTCAATTCGGATTTCGGCGCATCTGGCTTCGCGTCCACCACCGGAGGCGCCTCCGCATCGGCCAGCGCTGCCGCCTGCTCCTTCGTCAACTTCGCGTGGGCGCTCTTCGAATCCTTCCCGTGAATGTCGATAATCAGCCGGTACGGATTCGGCAGCAGAAACGCGTTGTAGTCGGAAAGATTGTCGACTTCCAGCACCACCCGCGTGCGTCCAGGCTGAAATTGCGCCACCCGAATCTTCTTCAAAAAGCCGTCATCCACGTCGAAACTCTTGCCCACCAGCGTCGAGGCCAGCTTGGTATCGCGCAGGTCGAAAAAGATCCGGTCCGGGTTGGCGATCCGCTGCGACCCGAACTTGACGTCGCTCTCCACGTCAATTGCCACCCGCGTGTAGTCCGGCGTCGACCAGTGCCGGATTCCCGTCACGCGAGGCAAATGTCCCGAGCGATGGTCGCTGGAATCTTCGGCTGCGTTGTCCGCGTTGGCATCCGCATCCTTGGTCGCAGAATCCTTCGTCGCCTTCTTCTCTGCACCCTGCTTCTTCTGGGCCGCCCCTGTAGACGCACTCTGCGCAGCCGCTGCGCTTGCGGCTTTGTCCGCCTCTTTTTTCTGATCCGCCGCCTCCCGGTCCAAATCGGTTAGTGCCTGCTGCGCGTCGTCCACCAGCCGGTTATGCGGATAGCGATGCAGGAACTCCTGGAACGTCGCCCGCGCCTGCTCCAGATCGTTCAGGTCATCCTTATAAATCTCTCCGATCGTGAACAGCGCATCGCAGCGATACTTGCTGCCCGGATACTCCTTGCGCAGAAACTTATACTGCGCAATCGCTTCGTTCAGGATTTTGTCGTCGTCGAATCGCCGTCCCATCTCCACCAGCGTCTCGGCGACCGCCACCACGCTGGGATCGGCCTTGCTGGAAGTTGGCGCGCCAAAATAAACGTTGCGATAAGCATTGATGACCCGCTGATAGTCGCGCCGTGTGCGGTCCGCCTCAGGACGCCCGTTCAGCGCTTCCCGCATCCGCTCGGCGGTAGCAAAGCGGTCGCGTGCCCAGGCGTCGGTGTGACGCGTGCGGGCATAGGCCGGCATCAGGGATAGCGCGCCCAACAGCAGCCACGCTCCCCAGCGCCCTCCGCGCTGTCTGGATGTCATTTTCAATTCGTCGGCCCGTTTACTGTCTGGTTAGACTTGTGAAAGTCTGCCGGTTGAATGTTGGACTGCTCGTGGTACCTGGGAAAAGCTACCGATCTAAATCCACCTGGGATGCCCCACTTCTCGCCGTTTTTGCGAGAAGTGGGAACCTGTGCCGCTTACCTTAAACCCACTTCTAAAACAGATGCCTCAAACTCCCTCTGCGTTGCTGCCCTCGCGACTCAGGACTCACGACTCGGGACTAATCCGTATTGCTGATATACAGCACGCCGCGCGCATCCCGCTGTACCCGCACCGGATCGTGCGATGCCCCGCTCGGCGCCAGATCGAATCCGCCGTAATACAGGTTCGTAATCCGCCGCACATACGCCTGCGTCTCGGCAAAGTGCGGAATCCCCGAACTGCGCGCCACCGCTCCCTGTCCGGCGTTATACGCCGCCAGGGTCAGTTTCACGTCGCCGTTGTAGCTTTCCAGCAGCGACTTCAAATGCCGCACGCCCGCATCCACGTTCTGCTCGGGATCGAACGGATTCTTCACTTTCAGCGTCCGCGCCGTGGCCGGCATCAACTGCATCAGCCCCATCGCGCCCTTGCTCGACACCGCATTGGAATTGAAGTTTGACTCCACCTTCACTACCGCGCGCACCAGGTTCGGATCCACGTTGTGCCGCGCCGCCGCCATCGCAATCGCCGAATCGATCTCGCCCTGCGACGCCACGTGCGACCGCGAATTCGCCGCCATGATCCGCGCATTCGCCGACTGCTTGGAATCATGCACGTATTGGCTGACTTCATCCGCCGCCGAGCGCGCCGCCTTCATCGCGGCCGTGTTCGCCCCCGGCACCGGCTTCCAACGATTTTCCTTGCTGCTCCAATACACCAGCGTCGAGCGCCGGGGCTGCGCCGTCTGCACCGGCCGCGCGTGCGCCGGAGCATCATCGTTGATGTACACCTTGCGGCCGTGCTCGTCGGTCGAGGTGATCGCCCCGCCGCCGTCTTCCGCGCGTGCGTGCACCGGACTCAAAAATTGGGAGGTCGCGATTGCCGTCGTGGCCGTCAGCATCAATGCGAGTTGCAGGCGCTTTCGCATATCCGGGTGTTTTACCCTTTCACCGAACTTTCGCTCGGGGACCGCCGGCAACGTCGCCCAGACAACTGAGACAAACGTTACCCGCCCCTCGTTCTACCCGGAACCTGACGGAGAATCGTTCTACCAGAGTAGGTCAATTATAGGGCGGGCCATGGGGTCGGGCAATCTCCCAGAAGGGAGTAGAACCAACGGAGTAATTTTGGACAAGTCGCTGAAAAATATAGAGATTAGATGCGCCTGAGACTCCTCGCCGCCTCGCTGAAAGTAACCTTCGCGCCCGGTTACCTGTGGCGATAGCCGCCCTCGTCGAATGTAGCGACAGCCGCCATCGGCTGTCAGGCGGAGCGAAGCTCCGCAGTCTGTGCTGCCGCCACAAGAAGGAAGCGGCGGATTCCCAAGAATCCGCCGCTGCCTAAACTGATCACGGGGTGCCCCATTCAAGCCGTTCTTTGGCTTGAGCGGGGCATTCTTGCTTCTAGGCGATCTTCTTCAACACGTCGGCCAGCGCATTCATCCGCGCCGCATCCGCCGGACTCTTGGCCGAAGCCGCATCCTTTTCCAGTGACGGCGCCAGTCCCTTCAGCTTCGCCACCTTGCCCTTGTTGCCATGGGAGGATTCCGCAGCCTTAATCGCGCCCTGCAGCTTCGAAATGTGTCCCGCCGACAGAGCCTGCGACCGGGCCAGTTGATCCACATAGGCCTTCGCCACCACGAAGTTCGCCGGCCATTCGAGCTTCTGCTGGTTCTGCACGTTCAACTCGGCCACCTGCACCGCCTTCGCCGCGTCGATTTCGTTCTGCGTCAGGAATTTCGTCGGAGTCAGCTCGAACACATCCAGCCCGCGCGCAATTTCCGAGCCGTAGATGTATCCGTTGTACCAGTACGCCGACCAGTCGCCGCCCAGCACCAGCGTTTTCGCATCGATTGGCCCACGGTCGAAGTAGGCAATTTCATACGGATTCGCCGGATCGGTAAAGTCCACTACCGAAACTCCGCCCTGATACCAAGCCTGCACTTCGATGTCGCGTCCCGGCACCGGAACCAGCGATCCGTTGTGCGCCACGCAGTTTTCCGAATCCGTCTGCGCCGCCGGCATCTTGTAGTAGTTGGCGAACGTCAGCTTGCCGTCTTTCTGCTTGAAGATCGCGTCCGCGCCCCACTTGTTCGGATCGTTCGGACGGCATCGCGCCCCCAGTCCGCCGCCCCACTCGTCGGTGAACACCACCTTGCTCCCATCATTGGAAAAAGAAGCCGAATGCCAGTACGAATAGTTGGTGTCGTTCACCGCATCCAGCCGCTTCGGATTCACCGGGTCCTTGATGTCCAGCAGGATTCCGTTCCCCGAGCATGCCCCCGCCGCCAGTCCGATCGCCGAGTAAACAGTAATGTCGTGGCACTGGTCGCTGTCGGCCGGCTTTTCCGGACCCTTCGCACCGTGCGAACCGCCACTGCTCAGGCCATTCAGCGCGCCCGTCTGCGCATTCATGAACACCCGCGGATTCGATACAACCTTCGCGTCCTGCGGCGACGCCACCGGAACCTTGATCACATCAATCCGGAAAAGCGACGTATTCGGATCCTTGTCCGGAGCTTCCCCCGAGCATCCCGCGAGTTCCTCAGACTGCCGCACAAACGACGTGCCCGAAACGTAGATATAGACGTTGTCCTTGTCCTTGGGATCGACCACCAGCGTGTGGGTGTGCGATCCGCGGCAAGTCTGCACCGCCGCCACCTGCTTCGGATTCTTGATATCCGAAATATCGAAGATGCGCACGCCGCGGAAACGGTCCTTCTGCGGCGCCGGCAAACGCTCCCGGCGCTCTTCCTGCTTCGGTTTGTCGCCTTCCTTGGCATCCTTGCCCTGGTCGGCCGCCTGATCTTTCTTCTCGTCCTTCTTCTCTTCGGCTGGCGGAGCCGTGGGGAACCCGTCCGCTCCGCAATCGATGCGTCCATTCGGCATTTCCACCGACATGAACATCAGGTTCTTGTATACCGACACGTCGCCCTGCCCGCCCGGACAGATCATCGACGTCAGCAGCTTCGTGTCCCCCGGATTCGAAATGTCGAAGATATTCACGCCATAGAAGTTCCCCTGGAACAGGTGATTTCCCTGGAACGCAAGATCGGAATTGGCGAACGCCAGTTGCGCGATGACCAGCTTGAACGGCTTCGGCATCTTCGACGCCGCCTCCGCAGGCAGGCCGAGTTGACCCAGCGTCTTCGTCACCTTCGGATCGTCGGCGTCATTCGACCCCAGATCAAACGCACCGCCCTTCTTCACCAGTTGCAGATGCTTCATGCCCGACACCGCTTCGCCCGCGTCATACAGTCCGGGCGTCAGCTTGTAGCGTGGATCGTTCACATCCGATCCCGTCATTCCCGCCGGCAGCGGCGGCGCCGGAGATGGCGCAAACGGGTTCTGATCTTCCGCCTGCTTATCTGCGGGCTTCTTCGCTTCGCCCTGCGCGGCGCCGTCCCCCGCCGGCTTCGCATCCTGCCCCTGCATCCGGCTCACTCCCAATCCCAATGCCAGTACTGCCCCCATGCTCCACCATGCAAAACTGGAAACTCGCTTCATCGTTTCTCCTTGTAAACTTTCAAAATCCCTTTGACCTCAGAGGCAAGGTCTCGGCGCTCGGACTCAACCTTCACGCGCCGTAACCCGTCGAGCGCAACCCTTGCCAGGCGCGGCCTTTCACTGGCACAGCCTTTGCCGGGCGCAGCTCTTGCCTAAGCGCAGCGTTCCCTACGCAGCCTTTCGGTGGAACGACCTTTGGGTGGCGCAGCGCTTTCAGCGCTGCGATACCTCGGCCCGCACCAAATCCGGCTTTAGCCGCTGGGGTGACTTTCTTTCCCCCATCCCGAGGGCCGGACAGCCCTGAGACGTCTAATGTTCCTTATCCAGCATCCCCTGCATGATGCGAATCTCGGCCCGCTGCCCGCTAACCACGTCGGTCGTAAAGTCGAACAACTCCGCGTCCTGCCCCGACCCCGCCGTGTCGAACAAATCCTTCACCATCGTCAGCGCTCCGCCGTGATGCTGAATCATCCCCACCAGAAATAAATGATCGAACGCCGCGCCCTTCGCCTTGCGCAGCGCATCCATCTGCTCCGCCGTCAGCATCCCGGGCATCAGCATGCCGTGAGACATATCCATCCCCGGCATATCCGACATTTTCATGCCAGGCATCTCAGTCGACTGTCCTCGCGCCACCAGCCACCGCTTCATGAACCGGATTTCGTCCGCCTGCGAATGGCTGATGCGCGCTCCCAGCGCCTGCAGATCTTTGTTCTCCGAATGCGTCGGGATCAGCGCCGTCATCTCCACCGCCTGCGCATGATGCATGATCATGCCCTGCATGAACTCCACATCTTTGGCGGAAGTTGGCGGCAGCACAGCCTTGGTCGACGCCGGCAGCGTCTTCGTCGGCTTCCCCGGTGCTCCCGGTTGGACGACAACTGGCCGGTCTTCGTTAGCCTGCTGGGCGCCTGCGGCGTTGAAGTTGATCAAAAGAGCCGCCAGCCCGAAGGCCAGGCGACGAGCAAGAATTTGCGCACTCATACGTCCCCGAAATCTTTCTACGGCGTTTGTTAAGGCAAAGTTCCCCAAAGGAGGGCGGCGTGAAATCTTGTCACGAATCGCAATGCTTTTTCAAGCCACGAATCAGCGATTCCCTCCTTCGACGCCGCTGCTCTTATAATCTCGCCGATGGCCAGCGATCCCTTCCTTTCGTGGGCGAACCGGACCGTGCTTCGCGCGGGACGGGAGGAACCCTACCTGAGCATTCAGGATATCGTTGTCTTCGTCCGCGATCTGGAAGTGAGCAAGCGCTTCTACGTCGACCAGTTGGGCTTCGAACTCCTCACCGAACGAACGCTTCCCACGGGCGAAGGCTGGATCGAAGTGGCGCCTCCCGACGGTAGCGCGAATCTTGCCCTGGTTGCGCCAAAGCCCGACGCACCGGAGTACAAACTGATTGGTGGCTACCGCTGGGTCCTTTTTATGACCGAAGATGTCCAGGCCATTTACAAAGAATGGAGCGAACGCGGGGTTCATTTCGTCTCTGCGCCGGAGACGCCGGGGTGGGGCGGCACCTATGCCCGCTTCGAGGATCCGGACGGGAACGCATTCGGCCTCGAAGGCTTCGACGAAGTGCAGCGCAGTCTGGAGTCTCGCCGGCAAGAGCATGCCGAGAAACTCGAAGCCGAACGCCGTGCCGCCCAGGAACTCGAGATCGCCCGGCAAGTGCAGGCCCGGTTATTCCCGCAGATTCAACCGGAGTTGAAGACTCTGGAATACGCCGGGATGTGCCTGCAGGCGCGGCAAGTGGGAGGCGACTATTTCGACTTCCTGAATCTCGGGCCGCAGCGGCTAGGGCTGATTATCGGCGACGTTTCCGGCAAGGGAATCGCCGCCGCCCTGCTGATGGCCAATCTCCAGGCCAGCCTGCGCAGCCAGTCGGCGTTGGCCATCGATCAACCGCAGGCACTGCTCCGATCCGTGAATCGGCTCTTCTATGACAACACCGGTGAGAGTGCTTATGCATCGCTTTTGTTTGCCGAGTACAACGACGCGACCCGCCGCCTGCGCTACGCGAACTGCGGACATTTGTCCGGCATTTTGCTGAGAAGCGATGACAGCGTGCAGCGCCTTGAGTCCACCAGCACGCTCCTGGGACTCTTCCTCGATTGGGATTGCCACATGGGGGAGCATGAACTTTCTCCCGGCGACGTGCTTGCCTTCTATACCGACGGGATCACCGAAGCCGTGAACGAGCGGGGAGAAGAATTTGGCGAGCATAGCCTGATCGCATCCCTGCGGCAACATCGGGACTTGCCGTGCCCAGATCTGCTGGCTGCCATCGTAGACGGCGTTCGCTGCTTCAGCCCCCAGGAACAGCACGACGACATCACCGCGATCGTCGCGAAATTCAGAAGCGGTGGATGACACAACTCGCTAAGCTAGCGGGCTTCCACCCAGGCTTTAGTGAGGATTTCCCTCCGACGGTGGAACGTCCGGGTTGCCCCACCCTGATCGCGCGTTCTCTGCGCGATAGGGTGGGCATTGCGTACTCTTGATGCTCGAAATTTCCTACCGCTCCAACGCCGACGCAAACGCATCCAGCGACAACGACCGCAGCAAATTCCTCCGCATCCCCCGCTCCACCTCGGCCAGCCGGTCTGACGCCGCCACGATCCAGTCGAAATCCGCCGACTCCGCCAGCCGCTTCAAGTCGGCGCCAATGTCGGTGTTCCGCACCAGTTCCGTGGCACCGCACTCCACAAACATCAGATCCCGCAGCAGCGAATACAACGTGTGAATCAGTTGCTCGATCTTCTCCCGCCCCTCCGCCCCGGGACGGTACGACTCCGTAATCTTGAACATCTCGCTGTGCTCGCCCCCGCGCAGCGCCGACCCTAAAATCGCCAGCGCATGATCGCGCGCCACGATATATCCGGCCAGATCGAACCCCCGCGCCCGCCCCACCGCGCCTTCCGAAAGCCTCGCCACCAGCGCCCGCTGCGCCGGTTTCCACTCCGGACGTTTTTCCGCCAGATCGCGCTCAATCTCCTCCGCCGTCAGCGCCCCCAGCGTAAACACCATCGAACGCGAGCGAATCGTCGGCAACAGCTCCCCCGGATTGTCCGTGAGCAGAAAAATCGTCGCGAACTCCGGAGGCTCCTCAAGCACCTTCAGTAGCGAATTCGCCGCCTCCTTCATGAACGCCGAATCGGTGAAGATGTAAACCTTTTCCTTGCCCTCCGCTGGCCGGTAATAGATCGTCTCAATCACCCGCCGCACCTGGTCCACCTTGATCATCATCTGCGGCGGATCGGGCGGCACTACCAGCACATCCGGATGCGTCTGCACGAGAATTCGTGTTTCTTTCTTGTCGGTCTCGCGCAAATTTTCCCGCGCCTCAACCGCCTCGGCGAACCGCGCGTCCAGATCGGCGGACTCCGCGATGCGCATGCAGTTTGCACACGTCCCGCAAAAATCCGGCAACCCGCCGGTCGTCGTCGGCGTCAGACAATTCAGCGTCCGCGCCAGCATCAGCGCCAGCGTATACTTCCCCGCCCCGCGCCCGCCGGCCAGCACCACCGCATGCGGAAAATGCCCGCGCGCCATCATCTCGCGCAAGCGATGGACGACCTCCGAATTCCCATGAAAATCAGAAAAAGACATAAGTCTTAAGGACCGAATCCACCACCGAGACACCGAGTCACGGAGAACGCTCGCGGTTGTCCTCCTCTGTGCCCCTCTGTGTCCCTGTGGTGATGACTGTCTAAACCTTCAACTTCTTTCGCACCGCTTCCACAATTTTCCCGTGCGTCTGCTCCGGCGTCCCGCGCGCATCCACCAGCACCACGCGCGGCTCGCGCTTGGCGATCGTCATATACCCATCACGCACGCGCCCGAAGAACGCGCCCTTCTCCTGCTCAAACCGGTTCTCATCATGGCTTCGTCCCGCGCTCTTCGCCTTGCGCTTGTTCCGCCGGCGCGCCCGGCTCACGCTGGCCTTCGCATCCGAATCCATCAGGATGGTCAAATCCGGCTGCAAATCCCCGCACAGCAGCCGATGCAACTCCAGCACCGCCTCGCTCCCCAACTTGCGTCCGCTACCTTGATACGCCTCGGTCGAATCCGTAAACCGGTCGCACAACACAATCGCGCCCGCCACCAGCCCCGGCTCGATGACCTCCGCAATATGCTGCGCCCGCGACGCAAACATCAACGCCATCTCCGCCAGCGGCGCCAGCCCCGACGTTCCAGAATCCAGCAGAATCTTCCGGATCTTCTCCGCCGTCGGCGTCCCGCCCGGCTCCCGCGTCTCCACCACCTTGTGTCCGCTGGCGCGCAGCACCGCCGCCAGCCTCCGCATCTGCGTGCTCTTGCCCGTCCCGTCGAGCCCTTCGAACGTGATGAACTTCCCGCGCCGCGACATTCGCTGGAATCATAGCAGCGAGCCCCTTGCGGAAATCACACCGGTCAGGGTAAAATGTGTACACAACGGTACACAAAGGAAATTCCCATGGGCACGCTGAAAGTCGGCATCCGCGAGTTCCGCGAAAAACTCGCCACCTATCTCCTCGAGACCAACGAGACGGTCGCCATCACCCGCCACGGCGATACCGTGGGCTATTTCATCCCCGCCCGCCGCAAGCGCACCGACGCCGAAAAAGCGGCGCTGGAAGAAGCCGCTGCCAAACTGGAACAGGCAATGGTAAGAGCTGGGGTTACGGAAGACGAACTAGTAGAAGACTTCAAGCGCTGGCGACGGTCTGGACGCAAATGAGCGCGGCAAAGGGTATCGTGCTGGACGCGAACATTCTCATTCGGGCAGCCCTTGGAAAGCGCGTACGAAACATCATCATGAAATACGAAGAGAGTGTCCGCTTCTATGCTCCCGACAGCTGCTTACGCGACGCCGAAAAGTATGCTGCGAACATCTCGAAACATCGCGCACTCGATCCCGAACTCGGCCTTGCGGTGTTAAAGCAACTTGGCGCATTAGTTGAACAGGTCGATCACAATCTCTACAACGACCACGAACCCGCCGCCCGCAGTCGCATCGACCTCCGCGATCCCGATGACTGGCCTGTCGTCGCGGTCGCCCTTTTGCTCAATCTCCCCATCTGGACCGAGGACCAGGACTTCTTCGGCAGCGGCATCGCGACCTGGACCACCGATCGCGTCGAGTTATATCTTGCCTGACTCGCCGCGGCGGAATTCTGCTTCGCTGAACCTGCTATATTCGTAATTCCGTCTTCATCCGCAGTTCGGTCGATCACCATCCATGGGAGCCTCGGGAAAATGAACCTTGCCAAACTCTGGGGAGCAATCTGCGTCATCTCGATTTCCATCGCTAGCTCAGCCGCCACGCCCCCCAACGTCACCATCTCCGTCGACGCCACCGGCGCTCCCCGCAAAATCTTCCACGCCACATTGGCCATCCCCGCAACTCCCGGCGACCTCACGCTCTACTACCCCAAATGGATTCCCGGTGAACACGCCCCCGATGGCCCCGTCACCGATCTCGCCGGATTGAAATTTTCCGCCGGCGGCAAGACGCTGAAGTGGCGCCGCGATCTGCTCGACGGATTCACCCTCCACGTCGAAGTCCCCGCCGGAGAATCGCAAGTCCAGGCTGAACTCGACTTCCTCTCGCCCGCCACTTTCGAAGGCGGCTTCTCCGCCGGTTCGTCTGCCACCGACAAGCTCGCCGTCATCAGTTGGAACCAGGTTCTGCTCTATCCCAAAGGCTGGAAGTCCGACGACATCGACTTCACCGCCAGCCTCAAACTTCCCGCTGGATGGAAGTTCGGCACGCCGCTTCCCATCACCAGCCAGAGCGGCAACGAAATTCACTTCTCCACCGTCTCTTTAACTACATTGGTCGATTCGCCCGTCATCACCGGTGAATTCCTCAAAGTCGTTCCTCTCGCCAGCGATCCCGTTACCGAAATGGACATCGCCTCCGACAGCGCTGCCGCCCTCGACGCCCCGCAGGAAGTCTGGGACCACTACAAGAGTCTGGTCGATCAGGCGCAGAAACTTTTCGGCGCGCACCATTATCGCGACTATCACTTCCTCTACACGCTCAGCGATCACGTCGCGCATTTCGGCCTCGAGCATCACGAATCCGATGACAGCCGCGTCGACGAACGCGCTCTGGTCGACGAAGGTTCGCGCAAGCTTTCCGCCAGCCTGCTGCCGCACGAATACGTTCATTCGTGGAACGGAAAGTTCCGCCGCCCCGCCGATCTCGCCACTCCCGACTACCAGCAGCCCATGCAGGACGATCTGCTCTGGGTCTACGAAGGCCTCACCAACTATCTTGGCTTCGTACTGACCGCCCGCAGCGGCCTGCTCAGCAACGACCAGAATCGCGACGATCTCGCCCTCACCGCCTCCGCCCTCGACCATCTCCCCGGCCGCCAGTGGCGCAACTTGCAGGACACCGCCGACGCCGCCCCGCAGCTTTATTTTTCTGCCGGAGCCTGGGGCTCCTGGCGCCGCGGCACTGATTTTTACGACGAAGACACCCTCAACTGGCTCTGGGTCGACGTCCTCATCCGCCAGCAGTCCAAAGGCGCAAAGTCCATTGACGACTTCTGCCATCTCTTTCACGGCGCGCCCAGCTCCGCGCCCATGGTCAAGACCTACACCTTCGACGACGTCGTGAACGCCCTCAACCAGGTCGTCCCTTACGACTGGCGCGGATTCTGGAACGAGCGCCTCACCAATCACGGTCCCGGTGCGCCGCTCGGCGGCATCGAAGGCAGCGGCTGGAAGCTCGTCTACGACGAGAATCCTTCCGAAATGCTAAGCACCCAGGCCGGCGCATTCCACATCGTCCCCGCCGCTTTCGCACTCGGTCTCTCTCTTCGCGACGATGGCGGCATCAACGACACCATCGAAGGCGATCTCGCCGCCAAGGCCGGCATCGGCCCCGGCATGAAAGTCATCGCCGTCAACGGCCGCAAGTTTTCTCCCGAGATACTCCGTGACGCCATCAAGTCCGCGAAGACCGGCAACACGCCCATCGACCTTCTGGTAGAAAACGACGACTACTACAAAACCTACAAACTCGACTACCACGGCGGCGAGAAATACCCGCACCTGGTCCGCGACGACTCCAAACCAGACCTGCTCACCGAAATCCTGAAAGCCAAGTAACAAGTGTGTGATTCAAAACGTCCTGTCATCCTGAGGCCCGCGCTCTCTGCGGGCCGAAGGACCTCTGCATTTTCTGCGTAACCTCCTCGCCATCAGCGGTACCTCTGTGCTCCTCCGTGCCCCCTGTGGTGAGCGGTTTTCTCTGCGCTACAATCTCCCACGCACATGAATCTCACGCGCGCCGTAGCAATCGCCAGCCTGCTCCTCCCCGCCCAAGCCCAAATCCTCGGCTTCGCTCCAAAGTCCGCCGCTCACCAAACCGAAGTCGAAACCAAATTCAAATCCATCCCCACCCCCGCCGAAGAGCGCCGCCAGCACCGCATCTTCACCCAGGAGCCACACACCGCCGGTTCCAAGCGCAACAACGAACTCGCCGAATACATTCGCGACGAATGGATCAAGCAAGGTCTCGAAGACGTCGTCATCCGCCGATATGACGTCTACGGCACGAACCCGAAGAGTGCCGAACTCGAAATGATCGCCCCGGCCACCTACAAAGCTCTGCTCAAAGAAGCTCCCCTCCGCGGCGACGACGACAGCAAAAATCCCGCCATCTCCGGCGCCTGGCTCGGCATGTCCATCTCCGGAGAAGTAACCGCCCCTGTCGTCTACGCGCACAGCGGCAATCCGGAAGACTACGACCTCCTCCGCAAGAACGGCGTCACCGTCAAAGGCAAGATCGTTCTCGTCCGCTACTCCAATCCTTATTCGTATCGCGGATTCAAAGCCCTCACTGCCCAGCGCGAAGGCGCAGCCGCCATGCTCGTCTACAGCGACCCGCAGGAAGACGGCTTCACCAAAGGCAAAGTCGATCCCGACGGCCCCTGGGGCCCCGAATATCACATCCAGCGCGGCGCGATCACCTACGACTTCATGGTCCCTGGCGATCCGCAAACGCCCGGTTGGGCTTCAGTTCCCGGAGCAAAGCGCATTCCGATTGAAGACGCAGTGTCCGCTCCGAAAATCATGGCGCTCCCGCTCTCCTGGCACGACGCCAAGCCGCTCCTTAAAAATCTCGACGGCCCCGTCGCTCCCGACTCCTGGCAAGGTGCTCTCGGATTCCCCTACCATCTCGGCGACGGCAAAGAAAGAGTCCATCTCAAGATCAAGATGGACAATGGCCTCCAACCTTACTATGTCGTCGAAGGAAGAATTCGCGGGTCCGACCTGCCGGATGAATGGGTAGTTTTAGGCAATCACCGCGACGCCTGGGTTTTCGGCGGCGTCGATCCCTCCAGCGGCACCGCCTCCATGATGGAAATGACCCGCGCCCTCGGCGAACTCAAAAAGCAAGGCCTCCGCCCGCGCCGCACCATCATCGTCTGCAGTTGGGACGGCGAAGAAGTCGGCCTCACCGGCTCGACTGAATGGGGAGAGCAATTCGCCAACGACCTCCGCTCCAAGGCTGTCGCCTACATCAACGTCGATGAAGCCACCAGCGGCCCCGACTTCACCGGACAAGCCGTCGCCTCTCTCGCTCCCATGCTCGAAGAAACCACCCGCAGCCTCAACGATCCCTCGGGAAAAACTCTCTACGACGCCTGGAAAGCCACCTCCGAGCGCCGCCGGAAAGAAAACAACTCCTCCGGTCCGTTCAACTCCGGCGCCGCCAACTCGTCACTCGCCGACACCCGCATCGGCAGCGGCAGCGACCACACCGTCTTCCTCAACTTCATCGGCGTCCCTGTTCTCGGCCTCGGATTCGAAGGCGACTACGGCGTCTACCACTCCGCCTACGATGATTTTTATTGGATGAACCACTTCGGCGATCCCGGCTACAAATACCACACGCTGATGAGCCAGCTCTGGGGCGTCACTGCACTCCGCCTGGCGAACGCGGATCTCCTGCCCTTCGACTTCGCCACCTACGCCCAGAACATACGCCAGTTCGTAAATGAACTGACGAAAGCGAACGAGAAAAACATGTGGGGACAGCCGCCCTCGGCTGTCCAGTCGAGCGAAGCTCGACAGCCTGCTCTGGACCTGAAGCCCGTTCGCGATGCCATCGACAACTTCGAAACCGCTGGCAACAAACTCACCGCCTCCCTCGCCCCCAGACTCTCCGAAGGCAAACTCGACCCAGCCATCGCCGAGACCCTCAATCACGGCATGATGCAACTCGAACGCAACTGGCTCAACCCTGACGGCATCCCCGGGCGCCCCTGGTTCAAGCACATCCTCTACGGCGCCCGCTACACCTACGCCCACCTCGAACTCCCCGGCCTGACCGAGGCCGTCGAAAAACAAGATTGGCCCACCGCCAATCAACAGGCAAAAATCCTGCAGCGCGCGCTCGAACAGAACACCAGTCTGCTCGAAGAACTCACCGCGCAAGCCTCAAAGCCCTGAACTTGAACTCCTGTCATCCCGAGCCAGGATTGAGCTTGCGCGGTACTTTGCAAGATCAATCGCCCTCAAAGGCCCTCCGCATTTCGATTTCTCCCCAGTTCCCCACTCTCACCCACTATTCGCCGCTTCTCGCGCCAGCCTCGGAGCAAATCTTCTAACCACTTCCTCGGCACTCACCGGCCGGCTGAAATAGTAACCCTGAATTCCATCGCAATTGCGCGCTCGTAAGAACGACATCTGATCTTCGTTCTCAACTCCTTCTGCAATCACTTTCAGGCCCAGGCTTTTCGCCATGCCAATGATTGCCGATGCAATGGCGGCATCCCCCGCGTTCACGCCCAGGTCTCGGATGAACGAACGATCAATCTTGAGTTTGCTCACTGGAAAGCGCCGCAGATAACTGAGGCTCGAGTACCCTGTGCCAAAATCATCAATCGCCAGGCCGACTCCCATGCTCTTCAGTCGCTGCAGAACTGACAGCGTCTGATCCGCATTGGCCAGCAGGAAACTCTCGGTCAGTTCCAGTTCAAGGTGCTCCGGCCGAAGGCCCGTCTCCGTCAGGACCGTCTTCACGCGCTCACAAAAACTCTCGTGCCGGAACTGCACCGCCGACACATTCACGGCCATCGGAATTGCCGCGGACCACTCGTCATGCCATTGCTTCGCCTGCCAGCATGCGGTCTTCAGCACCCACTCTCCGATCGGCAGAATCAACCCGCTAATCTCGGCAATTCGGATAAACCGGTCTGGCGGCACCAGGCCCAGATCGGGACTCTTCCACCGCAACAGCGCTTCCAATCCAAGGATCCGCCCGGTCGCCATTTCCATTTGCGGTTGATAAACCAGAAACAGCTCTCCGTTGGGCAGTGCCGACCGCAACGCATTCTCCAGTGTCAGCCGTTCCAGCACCTGCTTGTTCATGTCGGGGGTGAAGAACATGTAGTTGTTGCGTCCATTGTCCTTGGCCCCGTACATCGCGGAATCGGCATGTTTGATCAGTGTCTCGGCATCCTGGCCGTGATCCGGGAACAGGCTGATGCCGATGCTGCACCCAATCGCCAGCGCATGTCCCTGCAGCACAAACTTCTCCGTCATCGCGTCCATGAACCGCTCGGTTGCAATCGACACGTCGGGAATGTCTCTGACGTCGGTCAGGACGATCAGAAATTCGTCGCCTCCCAGCCGAGCCACCGTATCCTGCTCTCGCAGGCATCCTTTGAGGCGGCCCGCCACCTCCTGCAGCAGCAGGTCCCCGGTGGAATGCCCCAGCGAATCGTTGATGGTCTTAAATCCGTCAAGATCGACGAACAAAAGCCCCACCTTACGATTGCGGCGCGCCGCCCCCGCCAGTGCCTGCGTGAGTCGATCGCGCAGCAGGGTGCGGTTGGGCAGCGAGGTCAGCGAATCGTAGTAGGCCAGCGATTCCACTCGCTCTTCCGCCCGCTTGCGCTTGCTGATGTCCACCAGCGTTCCCTCCAGCATCGCGCCCGAACCATCCTCGCCTTCAACCAGATTTACGTTCAACATCGCCCAGACCGGATCACCATCCTTACGGCGAAATCTCACCTCATGGTTGGTGACACGTTTCTCCGACTTCATCTTTGCCAGGAACAACTCCCCTTGGTCCCCGCTGTAGTAAAGGTCCGTGACCGGAATCCCCGCCAGGTCGCTTGGAGACGGATAGCCGAAAAGTTGCGCAGCCGCCGGATTGCACTCCACGATGCGCCCGCAAGCCGTCGCCCGAAACACGCCTGCCAGATTGCATTCAAACAAATGCCGATACCGGCTCTCCGACTCCCGCATGGCTTGATAGCCGCGATTCCGCTCGGTCACCACCGCCCCCAGGCACAGCCCCGTCATTCCCAGCACCAACGTCGCCAACTGCAGTCTGGGCAACGAGCCCTGCGGCGCCTGCGTAATCCAGGCCGCGATGGTCATTCCCACCCCAATGGTGAATGTTGTTAGAACCGCTCCCGGCAGCCCCTTGCGCACTGCCACCCAGATCACCGGGATGAACAGCAAGTAGAGCGGCTGATAGGAAGTGGCGCGCGTATATCCAAAAACAAACCAGATCAACAGCGCCACCAATCCCAGCTGCGCGGCAGATTCGAAAATCCGGACTGCAGGAACGCTTTTCCAGCACAGGAACAACGGGTACTCGATCCTGCCTTGGGTTAACCAGGTGCGCACCACCGGAGCCACGAAGATCACCAGAAACGGCGCGAACGCCACAATCGCCAGCAAGTCGCTGGTCCACCAGTCTGCCGCGGTCCTGACAATCTCGGATCGTCCGATCTTCCCGTCGCCAAGCAAACTCAACACCCCGGCAGCCGTGCTCACCAGGCATCCCCCCAGCGATGCAACCATGTATCTCCCAATGTCTGGAAGGGTCCCCCGATTCAGATCGGCGCGCCACCAGCGCCTCAGGACCTGCGCGCTCACCACGTATCCCGAATAGATTCCGATCGCTCCCGGCAGGCCGCACCACGAAGAAAGCTCGCGATGATAGTTCACACTCGCCGCAATGACGCTGCAGATGAAGACCAGCGGCACTGCCCACCAACCGGCGCACAGCAACACCGCCAGGCTCAGCCCTACCGGCAAATACCAGGGTGGCGCGCCGACCCAATGTTGAGAAGCGGTGGAGGATCCATCCAGAATCAGGAATGCGGCCAGAAAAAGCGCGACGAACAACCCGCGAGCCAGCGCCAGCGCCTTCCGCCCAGGTCGACGTTCGCAACCGGCCGCTTTGCGCTCCGCACCACCCCGTTCGCCGCCACCGCCGGAGTCACGCCTGGACGCGACCGTGCCGCCCGATCGATCGCCCCTCCCGAGCCAACCTTTGATCCTTGACCTCATCGCATGACACCACGACCGTGGCAGACACAGGTGTGCTCTCTCCCTCCAGGATGGCGCTAGATGCGGAGACCTGCTCGTTATCTAATCGGCGCCACAGGCCTTTCGGTTCAATCTTTTGTGGCAAACCCTACCCCCAATGAGCCCCCCAATGAGAAATCCGTAAATCCCGCACCCCGTTCTGCTATAATCCATCTAACGCTTGTTCCACGGTTTGCTCGTCACGCGGTGGTCACTGTCTTAGACCAGCTTCATCTCCGCCTTTCCTGCCCGCCGTTTATTTGCGTTAAATCCAAGAGAAATAAAGATGTGAGCGGCACCAGCTCTCCATGTGTGCGGGATACCGCCCGTGACGAAGCCTCCGCTCCAGAAAGATCCAAATCCGAATGACCACATTTTCAGAACTGCCCCTTTCTTCCGTTTTGCAGAAGAAGCTCGCGGCAGCTCAATTCATCAACCTCACACCCATTCAAGAACGCGCCATTCCCCCGGCTCTCGAAGGCCGCGACGTCATCGGCACCGCCCAGACGGGCACCGGCAAGACGTTGGCATTTCTCATTCCCCTCGTGGAACTCCTGACCCGCCAGTCCTCCGGGCATACCGCCGCCCTCGTGCTGCTGCCTACGCGGGAACTCGCCATGCAGGTTCACGAGCAGTATGAGCAACTGCGCACCAAGACCATGCCGAGAGCCGCACTCGTCATCGGCGGTGTTTCCGAGAAGGCGCAAATCCAGGGTCTCCGGGCTGGCTCGGAACTCGTCATCGCCACGCCCGGACGCTTGCAGGACCTCATGACCCGCAGGTTCGCCGACCTGCGTCAGGTCAAGATGCTGGTGCTCGACGAAGCCGATCGCATGCTCGACATGGGATTCCTTCCCGCCATCCGCCGGATTCTGTCGGCCCTGCCACAGCAGCGCCAGACCCTGTGTTTCTCCGCCACCATGGAGCAATCGGTCGCCGGCCTCGTCGATGAGTACATGGACGATCCGGTTCGCGTCGCCCTGGGCTCGGTGCTCAAGCCCGCCGAGAGCGTCGAACTCAAGGCCTACGAAGTACGTCCGGGAGAAAAGCTCGACACTCTCCGCCAACTGCTCTACGCGGAAACGGGGCAGACCCTGATCTTCACCCGCACCAAGCGTGGCGCCGAACGGCTGGCCAAGGAGCTGGTCCGCGACGGTTTTGCCGCCGCCATGATCCACGGCGGCCGCTCCCAGTCGCAGCGCAACGGAGCTCTCAGTGGCTTTCAGGAAGGCCGTTTTCGCGTGCTGGTGGCAACCGATGTCGCCTCACGCGGCCTGCACGTGGATGACGTGGCCCACGTCATTAATTACGATGTGCCCAAAATCGCGGAAGACTTTATCCACCGGGTCGGCCGCACCGGCCGGGCTGGACTCCAGGGACGCGCCTCCACCCTCGCCGCCGGTGCCGAGGTGCTGGAACTGCGCCAGATCGAACGCACTCTCAAATTGAAAATTGAGCGTCTGCAGGCCGGGACGGCAACCGCCGATGCGCCGCGGCGCGCGAGTCAAAACACCCTCGCCTCGCGCACTCTGACCGCTTTGCCCGGCGAGGTATTTGTCTAAAAGACCGCCGAAACCCGGCCTTGCGCTTGGGCGGCTTTGCGCGTGGGCGGTACGGCGTTTGGGCTTTGCGTTTGGGTGGCGCAGCGCTTCAGCGCTGCGTTGACTGGCCAATTTTCAATGTCGGCTTTAGCCGCTGAGGTCGACTCCCGGGCGAAAGCGCGGCCCGCTACGATCCCAAAAAATCCTGGCCGGGGCTTCAGCCCCGGCCACCTTGCGAACTCACCGAATCACTTTTCCCGCCGGGCGTCCGTCGAAAATGAACCTTCTTTCCGGTTCTTTTTCCGCGCTCGCTTCCTCGCCAGGGCCGATTTCACTCGCCGCTTCTCCCCCGGCTTCAGGTAGTACGAGTGCCGTTTCACTTCTTTGATGATGTCTTCCGACTGCACCTTACGCTTGAACCGACGGAGGGCATTCTCCAGGGATTCGCCCTCTTGTAATCGAATTTCTGCCACCTTGATCCTCCAAAAGAAGAAATAACCGCAATACGGATCTCTCGTAGCCGGCGCTCGATAGACTCAATCGAGTTCGCCCGGCAGACCTGCTAACACGCCTTACTCCCGGTGGTCGGAGCCGGACTGCTCGACCGTATCCGCATCCTCCGCTCCCAGATTGAACAGCGCCGCCTGTGCGGCGGCATGTTCGCGCAACTCGGCCATCTCATCCACGCTGCCCTCCGCGGGCTTCTCCTGTTTTCGTTGCTCCCGGCGCTCTGCCTTGTCCCGCTGCCTCTGCTGCCGCGTCTGTTCCTTCTGACGTTTGGTGAATGTGGATCGCCCTCTTGGCATACCTACCCCCTTGGCTTCTCTTGTTCGTCGCCGGCAGGCATTCGCAGCCTCGGCGTATTTTCTCCCTTACAAAATATTACCAGCGCGGCTCTCGTGGCTGCCGCGGATGGCCACGATAGTCGTCGCGCCCACCTCCGCCTCCACCGCCGCCAAAACGGCGTCCCCCACCCCCGCCACCGCCCCCGCGCGGACGGTCGGTCTTCGGCTTGGCCTCGTTGATCGTTAACGGACGTCCACCCAGCTCCGTTCCGTTAAGCGCCGCAATCGCCTTGTCGGCTTCACTGGCATTCGTCATTTCCACAAACCCAAACCCACGCGACCGTCCCGTATCCCGGTCGGTCACCAGTGTGATCTTTTCCACCGCGCCGTGCGCTTCGAACAGGTTGCGCAGCTCGGCTTCGGTCGTGCTGTGGGGCAAATTCCCAACGTACAGGTTCTTCATCGCAATTCCTCTCTCAGTAAATCGTCTAGGCTGGTCGCGGCTGCGGATCGTTTCGCTGGACGTCCTTCCGAATCCCGGGGCGGCGCCGGCACGGCCCGCATCGCTTGGGTACGGGCGACCGACGCTGATCGCACCGCCGAGATTCGCTTCGAAGCTTCCAGAATGCCCCAGCGTTGCATCGCGTCTCTCCCCTCGGCCGCCACCGCTGCCTTCACACTGCCGTCGCCCGGCTCTTCATCTTCCTCTTCCACCATCAGCAACTCCTGATCCGCGCTCGGCAAATCCGCCAGGTATTCCGGTTGCCCGACCAGAAAAGCCAGCCGCTGCGGTGGCTTCGCTCCTCGAATGTCGTCGCAGAACTTGTCCCGATGGCCGCTTCCCTTTTCCACGTTGATCAACACCAGGTCGTACAGCGCTGGTCGCCACCACGACCGAGCCTCTGCAATGTCGGCCGCACTATCCACATACATCCCACGCTTGCGCAGCACCTCGGTCCGCAAATCGCGCTTCGCCTGGGATCCGTCCACCAGCAAGACTCGCTTCTTCTTCAATTCCTCGGGTATCGCCCCGGAGAGCTGTGCTGCCACCAGTGGGGTGCTCATACCGATACTGCCTTGATCTTGGCCGGGGACTCCACTTCGTTCGCTTTCCCTGCTGCCGGGTTCCGCAGTTCCCGATTTCGTTTCCGCCGGGCGATCCTCTCCTTGCGCTTGCGATGGAACCTCGATTTGTCGCCATTCGATGCTGACATATTTGCGCTCCCGCGTTTCTTCCAGCTATACGGCACTGGACTGGGCTGGCTGTTTCTGCGCGATGACTGCCACTGCGGATTTGCTCAGGGATTTCCGAAGAATGATCGGGGAACCCGCGAAAAGGACCAGCGTGGCCATGCGGTCGCAGCATCCGGAGCCGCAATGGAAGTGGCCGAACAGGAATCGCCTCGCCAAAGTCAAGCCTCTCGATCTCTCAATCGCGAAGGCGCGGATGCTCTCTGGCGTATCTTCGGGGTCAAGTATTCTTAATTGTATCTTGCTGCCCGGGTTTCTGCCTTATAAATCGGGGATTCCCGACCGAGAAAACCCGTACCGCACGAATCCGTTTGCCAATTCCACCCACTTCGCGTACTCTCATCTTGTGCGTTAGACCGACTCGGTCTTGAGCAGTTCTCGCCTCAACAGCCAGTAACCTGCACAATTCGTCCGAATCCCTCCAGCGTAACTTTCACAAAGGAACAAGAGTACAAACACATGGCAGAACAAGGAACAGTAAAGTGGTTTAACGACGCCAAGGGCTACGGTTTCATTAGCCGTCAGAATGGCGAAGACGTTTTCGTGCATTTCTCCGCTATCCAGGCGGGAGGCTTCAAGAGCCTGCAGGAAGGCCAGACCGTCCAATTCGATGTCACCAAGGGGCCAAAAGGCTGGCAAGCGGAAAACGTTCAGGCGCTCTAGACCGCCGAACCACTTGTGAAGAGGCGAGATCGCGAAGAGATCGCCTCTTTTCCTTTTGCACCGCGCTTGCGGACCATCCCATTCGCGCGATCGAACCGCTGAAGGACTCGGGAGCTTGCGTTACATCTTCATATTGAGCAATGCAGAATAGAATGACGATTCGATTGCAAACGAAGGAATTTGGAGGAGCCGATCTCTTCGCGACCTTTGCGGCTTTTCTTTGAGGCTTTTCTTTGCGATCTTCGCGGTTAGAAGCCTTTGACCCCGAAGGACGCAAAGCCTTCGCTATGATCGCCAGGCAGACGTGCTACGTCACTGTATTATGCAAAGGTCAATAAAACGCCGGGCACGCCTTTCCGGCAAGCGGTCGGTCAATGTTAAACTGCTTATGGATTCTCTTTGACACGCGAAGAACTCAACGCTTCCTACGCCATCATTCGCTATAACGTCCGCACCTATCGCTCTGCTGGCGTCGTTGCTGTCATTGGGGGCAAGCAGCGTGCCGAATTGGAATTGAAGAAGTTTGAGGATTCCCAGGAGTCCTCCGATCGCCACGAAGGCTGGCGCTACTTGATCGACAAAACCGATCTCAAGCCAGGCACCGATCCCGCGGAGGCAACCCAGCATCGCCAGGCCGAATTGGACGCGCGCGAATCGAAAGCCCTGCGCGAGACCGACACTCAGAACTTTTCCTGGCCCCATCGCCAGCGCTAAGCCGGAGTCTCTAGCCAAACTGTGCCCACTGTGATGACCGGCTTTGACTTCCCCCGCCGCCCCAGCAACCGGTTACACTAATCGCTCCATGAAGTGGCGCTCCCTCGAAGAATCGCACCCATCCCTCGACTTCCGCTCCCTGCGCGAAATCTACGCCGAGCGCAAGGATCTCATCGCGAAATACGTTCCCGCAGAAACCCAGGCTGTTCACGCTCAGGCCATCTCCGCGCTAAAAGAAAAACAACTTGCCCAACACATCCTTTCCGTCGGCGCTCAAGCCCCGCGCTTCGAACTCTCCGATCACGACGCCAAACTCGTCCGCTCCTCTGACTTGCTCGCAAAAGGCCCACTCGTTCTCTGCTTCATTCGCGGCCGCTGGTGCCCCTTCTGCGTCGGTCAAATGGAAGCCATGAACCTCATCCTGCCCCTCATCGAAAACGCTGGCGCAACCCTCGCCGCCCTCTCCCCGCAAACCGTCAAACAGACGTACTTCATGCGCGATCAGCACAAGCTGCGTTTTCCATTGCTCTCGGATGCGGGGAACCAGGTCGCGCGTCAGTTTGGCCTGGCGTATCGCGTGCCGCCCGCGCAGGAGGCTGTCTATCGCCGTGCCTTCGTCAACTTGCCCTTCACCAACGGCGACGACAGCTGGGAGCTGCCCATCCCCGCGACCTTCGTGATCGATCGCGAAGGCATCGTCCGCTTCGCCTCCGCCAACGGAGACTACACCGACCGCCCCGAACCCGCAGAGATCCTCCGAGCCGTAGCGAGCTGCTTAAAATAACCAGCTGCTGGATGGCTCGGTTTACCCGTGATCTTGGGCGGCGCAGCGCCTCAGTGCGCGCGGGAAAACCGGTTCTGTCGTGAGCGGATGGAACAAACCAATAGATCAATCAGCCCCGGAGGGGCGTCCGACAATAGCCCGGCGCTTTTAGCGCCGGGGAAAGCGGGAACCTCACCTCGTCCCGGAGGGACGACTGAGGCTTCAAGCATCGCTTCAGACTGCGATACCCGAGCTACTTTCAATTGTCGGCTTTAGCCTCACGAGGCGTGTCGGCTGGGCGCACAAACCGTTTTTCTCCCTCAGCTCGCCGATCACATTTCAATTGACTTAGAGCTATATGGTCGCTGCAGCCAAGGGTGCGTCCACTACTTCCACTTGAGCGAACTCCTCAACCCGCTTGCTTCTCACCCGGCTTAGCACATAGCTAAGCAAAGGCCGGTCTCCGCGCCGGATCTCCTGAAACTCCACTCCCATCCCCAGGTTCTCGATCAGGTATTTGACTCGCGCCTTCACCGCCACGCGCACCTCGAACATATCCAGCATCAGCCGGAAATCTCTCCCTGGCTGCAGCGGCTCAGGCGACACAATGCGCGCGCCGTACTCAGAGATCTGTTGCACTTCGCCCTCAACCCGCTGGTTGCCGTCCGTGACCTGCGCTTGCCCTTCCACATAGAACCGCGGACGGCGACGCCGGTTCCCGTCCCTGCGCACCGGCGCGCGTCCCCACTTGCTGCGCTGGAGTCCATCCAGAATCACCGGCTGGTATTGCTCTTCCAGTTGGCGCAGTTCGTCATCCCAAGGCGTCCTGCCTTCCACGCACTGCACCGTAAATTGCCCCTGCAGAGCCGTGTCCGCCTCGGCGGCCCACACCACGCGGCAGACAGCCTTGTTGCGCCCGCGCTCCACCATCACCAGGTCGCCTACGCTCACGCCGCGCGCGCTCAACAGCCGCGCCCCCTGCGGATGAATGTCATACGTGCACGCCATCTCCACTGGCCCGCGGCCCTGTTCCGCCACCAGGCTCCAGCGTACCGGCAGCGCCAGGTGCACCATTTTTCCCGTCAACAATCCGCTCTCTGATTTCTTGTTGTTGCTCCCCACGCGTGTACCCTTTCGGACCATCGTGCACCGCAGTGTCTGTCTGTGAACCTCACGTTACCAGTACATGTACGCCTGGGCAATGTACCCGCGTAACCCGAACGTGGTTACTTGCCTGTCATTACCAGGGTGGAGGCCTTGCAGGATTTTGCATCGTCAACGATGATGGTGCCTTGCCATCGGCAACCAGGTCGACCGCTGCGCCTGAGCGCAAGCTGTCTGCGTCTGCGGCGAAGCTGCGCCTGCTGAAGACACTGCGTTGCACGCTGCGCTACGAGAAGCGCGCCTGGCAAGCGGGCGCGCGCCTTGTCGCCGGCGTCGACGAAGTCGGCCGCGGATCGCTGTTCGGGCCTGTCGTGGCCGCGGCTGTGATTCTTGATCCTACGTATCGGCTGCGCGGGTTGCGCGACTCCAAGCTCCTTGAGCCAGAGCGCCGCGAGGTGCTTGCCGTGCGCATTCGCGAGCACGCCATCGCGTGGGCGATTGCGGCGCTGGACGCGGCTCGCATTGATCAGATCAACATCTATCAGGCGTCGCGTGTGGCCATGCGCGACGCCGTGCTGCAGCTCGCACCCGCCGCAGACCATCTGCTGATCGATGCCATGAAGCTCGATTGCGACATGCCGCAAGAGGCCATCATTCATGGCGACGCGCTCTCCGCGTCGATCGCTGCCGCGTCAATCCTTGCCAAAGTAGAACGCGATCGCATGATGTGCGCGTGGGACGCAGTGTTTCCTGCCTATGGGCTCGCGTCGCATAAGGGATACAGCACTCCGAAGCATCTGGCCGCGCTCCGCGCGTATGGCCCTACGCCACTGCATCGGCACTCGTTCGCGCCGGTGTGGCAGAACCCGGTGCCGCAGGCGGCGTTCGCCTTCCTGGCCGACGACGTAAGTACTGAAGATCTGGCGGGTTAGCGGCGGATTTTTCGAAATTGACGAAGTGTCCCGGTTTAAACACTTGTGC
>JBBIOA010000008.1:0-196163 GCA_037443605.1 Terriglobales bacterium | reverse complement strand
ACCAGGCCCTCGATCTTCACCTTCCAGGGACGCGTGCGGAAGTTCTTCGCCAGTTCGGCGGGCTCGTCCTTCTCCGTCGAGAACTCGTAATAGTTGTTGTAGTGCGTGACGTCTTTGTAGGGAGTGACACTTTCCGTGGTGCTGAATGAGCTCTTCTTGATGCCGTCAATCTTGTTGCCGGCAAAGGCTACCGTCGATGGGCTGACCAGGCTCTTCAATCCCAATCCCGTCGCCGCCGCGGCCCCAACCATCGCCGTGTCCGCCAGAAATTTCCTGCGGTTCAAATAGAGGCTCTTCGGAGTGATCTCTGACGAGCGAATATCTACTTCCTTCTTAATCAGCATGGAGAACCCCACCTGTTCTTTTACTGTACGCGCATCCGAGCCGTGCGGATTGCCACCCCACTATCATCCATCAGATCGGACGCACTCCGGCAGAAAAAGTTGCAAATCGACGTTCATGGACTTCGATAGGAGCTCGAAGCTGGATAAGTCTAGGCCAGCACTTCCCTGACTTTGCGGGAAAGATTCTGGAGGGTAAACGGCTTCTGCAGGAAAGCGGTGCCGGATTCAATGGAACCTTCGGAGAGGATGGCGTCCTCGGTGTAGCCGGAAAGATAGAGGACTTTCGTGTCTGGACGAGTCGCGGCCAGCTTGTGGACGAGTTCGCGCCCGCCCATGCCGGGCATGACGACATCACTGATGATGAGATCAATCCTTCCCTTGTGGCTTAAGGCGGCCGCCAGACCCGCTTCTCCGTTGTCCGCTTCGACGACTCGATATCCTTTCGCGACCAGGGTATCGCGCACCAATTGCCGCACGGAATCTTCGTCCTCAACGAGCAGGACAGTCTCGGAGCCGCCCTCCGCGGTACGCGGCAAAGGTGCGGCATGCTGATCGGTGGCGCCTTCCACTCGGGGCCAGTAGATATTGAACGTTGCCCCGTTTCCCAGTTCGCTCTGGACCATCACATAACCGCCGCTCTGCTTCACGATGCCATAAACGGTTGAAAGGCCCAGCCCGGTTCCCTTCCCCTTTTCCTTCGTGGTAAAGAACGGCTCAAAAATACGCGACTGCGTCTCCTTGTCCATGCCGGTTCCAGAATCGCTGACGGAAAGCATGACGTACTGGCCCGGACGGATGAACATGGGAGCGCCGTGATGACTGTCATCCACCGATACATTCTGTGTTCGAATCAGCAGTCGTCCTCCGTCAGGCATGGCGTCCTTGGCATTGACGACCAGGTTCATCAGCACCTGCTCCAGTTGGCCCGCGTCGGCGCGAGTGTGGCCCGCGTCGGGATCCAGTTGGGTGGCAAATTCCACGGTTTCTCCCATCAGGGGACCGAGCAAGCGTTCCATGTCTTCTACGATCGCATTCACGTCGACCACCTTCAATTCGAGCAGTTGCTTGCGACTGAACGCGAGCAATTGCCGGGTCAGCGTGGTGGCCCGGTCCGCAGCCTGTTGAATGGCGCGGCCTTTTTCGTGCAACGGATGATCGGGTTCCAGCTTGGACAGGATCACTTCTGTGTATCCGCTGATCACCATCAGCAGGTTGTTGAAGTCGTGCGCCACGCCGCCGGCGAGCCGGCCCACCGCCTCCATTTTTTGCGCCTGGCGGAACTGGTCTTCCAGCACTCTTCGTTCAGTCACGTCTTCGGCGATGGCTTCCAGCACGTCCGCCGGTTCATCGGCGCTGCTCACCGCTCGTCCGCTGATGCGCACCGTGATCGCGCGGCCGTCCTTGCGCTTCCACCGGACTTCAATTCCATCGAGTAAGCCGGTGCGGCGGAATTCATCGTTCAGCCGCGCCTGCTCTTCGGGACGTTCGAAAACATCCTTTTCGGGATCGAGCAGCAACACCTCCTCGGCAGACTTGTAGCCCAGCATCGTAATGAGGGCGGGGTTCACGTCCAGGAATCGGCCGTCCACACTCGAGCGGTAGATCCCGTACACTGAGCTTTGCACCAGAGAACGGTAGCGAGCCTCGGAACGTCGCAAGGCCTGCTCGTTGCGCTTGATTTCGACAGCGCTGGCCAGCTGGCGGGCAACAAAGGTCAGAATCTCCTTATCTCTCGGCCCATAGCGGATGTTCTGCGAGTAGGTTTGCACCACCAGTGCGCCGAAGCTGTGCTCGCCAACCTTCAGCGGTACTCCCATCCAATCCAGCGACCTCGACCCACTGCGCGCTACGTCTCCTCGATCTTCCATCGCCTGCAGAACCTCGGGCGTCGCCAGTAAAGCTTCTCCGCTGCGCAGGATGTATTCGGTGAGACCCCGGCCCATCTTTTTTGGAGAAGGAGCGGCGTCGTACTCATCCACAAAATACGGAAAGGTCAAGAGTTCAGTCGCCGGGTCATACAGCGCGACGTAGAAATTCCGCGCATACATCAGTTCGTCGACAATCGCATGGACCGCAGTGAAGAACTGCTGCAGATCGTTGACGCTGCTGCTCTTCTCCGCCACGCGATACAACGCAGAACTCAGGGCCTCCACGCGCTTGCGATCCGAAATGTCGTGGTACCCAGCGTAGAACCCGCTGATCTTCCCCTCTTGCCGCAGCGGTGTACAAGTAACCGACACATCCAGGAGGCTGCCGTCTCTCCGTTTGCGGCGGGTTTCGAGCGTGATGCTTTCGCCACGTTCCAGCGATTCACTCACCCACCGTGACTCCGCCATCCGGTCTTCCGGGACGACCAGATGCTCCAGTGACTGGCCAACGATCTCCTTCCTCTCGTAGCCAAACATGCGTGCAAAGGTATCGTTGGCGAAGAGAACTCGCTGACTTAGGTCCGCGATTGTCAGG
This sequence comes from Terriglobales bacterium, assembly GCA_037443605.1. GTDB lineage: Bacteria > Acidobacteriota > Terriglobia > Terriglobales > Acidobacteriaceae > Sulfotelmatobacter. The sequence goes on along the minus strand of JBBIOA010000008.1, from coordinate 193,356 downwards.
CCATCGGGCGATGCCTGAAAGATTTGTTCCAGATATTCCGAATATGCATTCTCGATTTTGAACTCAGCGCCAGGCGTTCCGGTGGCCTCCGGTAACGGACAAGAGTTCGGCGAACATGTGCCGCCGACACCGGCTCCAGAGGATGGCGGAATCAGAGTGGGCGGAGTCCCGCTCTTGAGAGCGTCTTTCAAACGCCGCGCGCGCACCAGATCGTCGCGCCCTCGCGGAGTGACACGTTCGCCCATCTCGTCCAATCCCCCTCAAAATTGGCGATCTGCGCCATGGTAGAGCGCGTGGTACCGGCTCGAAAGTTACGGGGGTAATCCTGCGGAAGCGCAAATCCAGACATTCTCCTTCGTAACTTGGAGTGCATCGCGAACTGTATCTAATCTGGAAGCTGCCAATCCGCGCCCGGTCGCGGAACCAGTCTGCTCAGGAGGATCATGTCCCCGCTCGTTCAACGGACCAGAGTCCAAACTCGGCGCAACTCCAGCGATCAGCACTGGAGCATGTTGTTGTTCGAGAGCCTGTCGGCGGGTGCGCTTGCTTTGGGCATAGGGATATTGGCCGTACTGGTGGTCGCGGGCGCGTTCGTTATTGTGGTTTGGCCGCTTACCTTCTGGGATGGGAACGGCCTGGGCCTGGAACAATACGCCTCCTGGGGAAACACGGTTTTGTGGTCGGTGTTCGCTGGAGGCGCTCTGGCTGGCTACTGGTGCTTCAGCGGCGCGGCCTTCGAACCGAAGGCCAAAGCTCGCGTATCCCCTCCACCCGCGCGGCGACGCCGATAACCGCCGTTACTATCGTTTGCTCCGCATCCTCCGGTCTCATGGCACAATGGCGGCAACATCTCACGCACAACTGAAGTGTTGGACCTCATCAAGTACCCAGTGCGGGGGAAACTTGCTAGAGGGAGTTCTCGGCTATGAGTTCGCTTGGGAAGTGGTCGCGGGCAACCGGCCTGCGACGGACGACTTTTTTTGCCCTTGCCTTCGCAGTCCTGGCAATGGCCGCTTCTGCCCAAACGCCCGGAGTCACCAACACCAGCATCCTGATTGGTTCATGCTCTCCACTCGACGGGCCGGCGCGGGTGCTCGGCAATCAAACGGTTTTGGGAGCGAGTGCGTATCTCCATGCCATCAACGATGAAGGCGGTGTCTTTGGCCGCAAGATTCAGTTACTCGCCTTCGACGACGGCTACGATCCGGACAAGGCTCCCGCTTGCTTCAAGCGGATGACCAAAGAAGGCGTGTTCGCCCTCGGCTTCTTTGTCGGTACCCCGACGGCCAAGGTTTATGTGCCCATGGCCCAGGAGGAAAAGATCCCTCTGCTCGGCCTGTTCACCGGCGCCCAGATGCTCTACGAACCCACGAAACACTTTATCTTCAACGTACGAGCCTCGTATTACGACGAGGCGCGGGAGCAAGTCGACCGGCTCTGGGAAGCCAACATCCACAAGATCGGGGTGATCTATCAGGACGACGCTTTTGGAAAAACCGTCCTGGAGGGCGTGAAACTCGCGCTCGAAAAACACAACGCCACTCCCACCGGCCTGGGCACTTTCCCGCGCAACACACTCGATGTGGCGGATGGACTCCGGCAGGTGATGGCCGTCCATCCCCAAGCGGTCGTCGTGGTTGCCCCCTACGCGCCGGTAGCTGAGATCGTGAAGAAAGCACACGCCGAAGGCTGGCGTCCCCAGTTTCTGACCGTGTCCTTCGTAGGCACCGAGGAGTTCATTAAGGAAGCAGGGCCGGATGCGGAGGGCACCATCATCACGCAGGTCATTCCGCCTTATGACCGCACGGACTATCCGACCGTCGCACTCTATCGCAAATACCTTCAGAAGTACTACCCTGCAACCCCAGCGAGCTTCGTCAGCTTTGAGGGTTTTGTCGATGCCATGGTGATGGTCGAGGGCCTAAAGCGCGCTGGAAAAGACCTGACTCGCGAGAAGTTCATTACTGCCGTGGAATCGATTCACAGCATGAACATCGGCTTGGGTCCCAAGCTCAATCTCAGCTATGGCGTCTCCGATCACAAAGGCTTCGACAACGTGTACCCGACCGTGGTTCGAAACCGGCAACCCGTAATGCTGACCGACTGGTCAAGCATCGGAAAGTAAATTCGCTCCAAACCCGCGCCAGGATGGGCCGTTGCGACCCAATACGGGTCGCGCAAACCCACGCATCGCCAGAACCCCGGGACCACGAAAAAGTTGCGCGGGTTCTGCGTTGCTCTCTCCGATTTATTTCTCCTCCTCCATTTCTCGGCAATGCATCCTGCCTCCCGCTCCCGGCATCGAAGGAATTAACCATGCAGTTAATTAGTAAAGTTTCGTCAATAAGTCGGAGGTGACTTATGAAGTTGGCCAAGGGGAAAAAGAGTTTCGTAACGCTGGTGGGGAGCTTTCTGGCGGTTGGACTGTTGAGCGCGACGCTCGTGGCTCAACCTTCGGCAGCGACTCGCTACGATGGTCAGATTCAATCGGCGGTGAGCGGAAAGCTGGCTCGCAAGAGTCCGCTCGGCAATGTGAAGGCCAGCGTGGAGGACGGCATCGTCACGCTGACCGGGACGGTCGACTTATATCAGTCCAAGCTCGATGCCGCAAAATTGGCGCGCAAGACCGCCAACGTGCAGGGCGTTCGCAACCTGGTAACGGTTGCCGGCCCCAATGTTGCCGATAACGTCCTGGAGCAAAAGCTGGCGACCAAGCTGCGCTACGTTCGCGAAGGATACGACAGCACGTTCGACTACTTCGCGCTCAACGTGAAAGACGGCGTCGTGACGGTCGAAGGGCAGGATCGGACCGGACTTGGCAAAGACGAGGCGCTGGCCGACATCGCAAGCCTGCCCGGCGTGAAGGACGTGGTGGACAACGTCACGATCGAACCGGTCTCGAACTTCGATGACGGACTGCGAATTCGCGCCCTGCAGACGATTTATCGCGACTCGGTGCTGAGCAAGTACGCGCTCGATCCCGCGCGGCCGATCCGCATCATCGTCGACAACGGACACGTCACGCTGTACGGCGCCGTCGACAACGAGATGGATAAGACCATCGCGGGAATGCGAGCCAATGAGCTTTTCGGCGCATTCACCGTCCAGAACAAGCTGGTGGTAGCCAGCAAGTCGTAATCGCTGGATCGACCGGCAGCGGAAAGGGCGCGGCCTAAGGCTGCGCCCTTTCGTTTACCACCATGAAGTTCCCACCAGTTTGCAATGGCTGCCTTCCCCGCCACGCGCCTAATTCCTCAGCCGGACTCCTCGACATGCTACTTCGGCGGCGTGTGCTCGAACGGCAGCTTGGTGTATCGCACTTTCTCAACTTCGATAACCAGCGCCACGCGTCCTTCGGGACTGCGAAACGGGAAGGCCTTGCCGGTGTACTTGTGCGAAATGGCGTCCATCGTCTGAAAGTCCGAATCCGGTCGGCGTTCCACGACGTGTCCCCGAATCTGGACTTCTTCGTAGGGATTGTCGAAGTCCACGATCGACAGGGCAACGCGCGGGTCGTGGCGCGTGTTCTTGGCCTTGAGTGAGGCTTCGCCAGTGCAAATGACGATGCGGTCGCCTTCGCGCCCTACCCAGACGGGCACGGATTGTGGCGAACCGTCAGACATCAGCGTCGCAAGATGACCGAAGTTCGGACGATCGATGAGCTGCTTTACTTCCGTGGAAAGTTCCATAACACGCTCCGGATTATTGCTACGCATAACTACAACCGGTTAATCAACGACGCCACGTATCCCGCGCCAAAGCCATTGTCGATGTTCACCACGCTCACATTCGACGCGCAGGAATTCAGCATTCCAAGCAGGGCGGCCAACCCCTTGAACGAAGCGCCATAGCCGATACTCGTGGGCACTGCAATCACCGGAACACCGACCAGACCACCGACCACGCTCGGCAAGGCGCCTTCCATCCCGGCACAGACAATCACCACGCGCGCTTTCGTCAGCGCCTCGCGATTGGCCAGCAAGCGATGAATCCCTGCCACCCCAACGTCGTAGAAATGCTGCACCTCATTCCCCATCACTTCGGCGGTGACCACGGCTTCTTCGGCAACAGGAATATCGCTGGTACCAGCGGAGACAACGGCGACAATTCCCTTCCCGTATTTCGTCTCGTCGCGCACCAGCGCAATCGCCCGTCCCAGCTCGCGAAATTCCACGCCGCGGACTTTCTTTTTCACCGCAGCGAACTGCTTCTCATTCGCACGAGTGGCGAGGATGTTGCCACCATGCTTCGTCAGGCGCGCGAAGATTCCCGCAACTTGCGATGGAGTCTTCCCTTCTCCAAGAATGACTTCCGGCATCCCCGTGCGCAGTGCGCGATGATGATCGACTTTGGCGAAGCCCAGGTCTTCGAAGGGCATGTGACGCAACTGAGCGACAGCGTCATCCGGGGTAAGGTCGCCGCGGCGTACTTTTTCGAAAAGCTGGCGGATGGATTCTGAGTTCACAAAGCGCTCGTTCGCGGAGCGCTCCTAGATTAGCACTGCAACGTGGAACTCAGCAGGGACCTCAGGCGTGCGCAGCGCGGGCCAGTGGGACCGTGGCGGAACGTACTTTCGCGATCACCCGCAGGCAGACCTTATGGGCCAGTCCGGGCTCGTTCAGATGTGTCAAGAAAAGGCGACGCAGTCCGCTGGGCGCGATCTTCCCGGCGAGATAGGCGCGGTAGATTTGAATGCCAATGCGCGTGCCCCATTCTCGCGCGCTGAGCGCAATCTTTTCGTCATCGGCCCGGCCAGCCGCCTGCGCAGCCTTCTCGAAAGCCGCGCGAGAAAGCTGCCCACCCTCGGCGGACATTTCATCCGGGCCCAAAGGCCCGAGCACGCGGGAACCGAAACCAGCAATCGCGTGCTCAAGCACGTGGGCACAGAATCCGTCGGCCGAGGCCAAGGGCGAGCTCTCATGCCCGGGGCGCAAGCGATGAGGAAGTCCCTGGCACGCCTGGTGCAGAAATCGTGTCGCATCTTCGGCGGCACTGGCCATCTGAAATTCACGCACGTAGAAGGCGTTGACTTCCGGCAGGTAGACGCTGCCGCACTCTTCAGCCCTGCCCAGCAAAGCCTCTGCCTGGGGTTCGTCAATTCCGGCGCGCTCTAGCAGATTGCGGACCATCGATTGAGAGGAGCCGCCATACACCTCCGGCAGCAGATCGACGAGAAACCTGGGTTGCGTGCTGTTGTGCGACGAATATCGATTGATCTCCAGAAAGTTGACGAGGCTGTCGATAAGGTTGTAAATCGTAGGCGCGAAGTCGGGGACGTCGTCGGCGCGACTCCACAGATCCAGGAACAGCCGGTAGCTTTCGTACTTTTCCAGCGGCGTCGCGGTGAACGCGCAGAAGACATCGTCGCTGACCCGCACGGCCTCGACTTTGTCGGCGCGCTCCCCCGCCGCGTGCCAGTAAAGCGCGTCCACGTTCTGCAACACGGTCATGAGTTTCGCCTCGGGCAACTCCTCATGCACCGCACGCGGCAAATGTCCCGGCGCGAGATGGGATTCTCCGAACAGCACCACGATCACTGCGTTCGGGTGGCGCTGGCGGATTTCGGCAATCTTGACCGCAGCGTGCCGGTCGCGCGCTCCGATCTTTCTCAGGTCCTCGCGTGGCATGCAGTCGAGTCCGTAGATCGCTTCGGCGTGGTCGCGTGCGCTCACCAGCAGATCGTAGAAGGGGGCCCAGTCGTAGCCCCAGTCGAGTTGGAATCGAACCCGCTGACGGAGTTCGTCATCGTCAATCTCGCGCCGCCACCACTCGTCAACAATGTGCTGGTCGCGGGCAAAGAGAGTTTCAACTCCGAGTACTACCGGACGATCGCCGGCCAGCGCGCGCTGCTCCAGCAACGCCGCCGCGTAGCGTTGCGAGGCAGGCAGCGCATGGTAGTCCCCGACCAGGATCACGTCGGCGGCGTGCAGGGCCTCTTGCAGTTGCGCCGAAGTCAGCACCGAATCGTACGTGCGAAAGGCCTGATTGAATTCGCGAAGATATTTGCGCCGGTGATGCGAATCGTGGGCACGAATTTCGCGCGATACTCCGGCCAGCGCCTGGCGCTGCACCGCGCTGCGACGGGATCGAAGATTTTCCGAAGGCGACATATTCTTCCCGGACTTCGGGCTTGCCTTGACTTCCGCGGCTTCGTCTCCCTATGCTCCACACGAGGCCGCGCTTTTGCCCAACCAACCGCCGAAAAACCTGACCGTCGCCACCACCGGAGCCAGCGGAGCGATCTTCCTCCGGCACTTCCTGCTCACACTCGAACGCGACCAGCGCGTTGACACCGTCAACTTCATCGCCTCCGACAGCGCCCTGCGCGTCATGGCCGAGGAACTTGACCTCAAGGGCCGGGCAAATCTTGTCGACCGAATTCTCGGCACCAAGGCCGCCCCCAGAACCCGCAACAAAATCCGGGTCCAATCGGACGCGGATATTGGCGCCAACGTGGCCAGCGGTTCCTATCCAGCCGATGCCATGGTCGTCATCCCATGCAGTGTTGGGACCCTGGCGCGAATCGCCAACGGCGTGGCGTCCAAACTGATCGAGCGCGCCGCCGATGTTTCTCTCAAAGAGAAGCGCCCTCTCGTCCTGTGCGTACGCGAAACGCCGCTCAACAAGATTCACATTCGCAATATGTACCGCGCGGCCGATGCGGGCGCGACCATCTTTCCGCTGATTCCCGCGTTCTACTACCGCCCTGCCTCATTAGATGAGATGGCGCGCGAATTCGCCTTTCGTGTGCTGGCCCATCTGGGCTTGTCGCAGCCCGAAGCGTTCCGCTGGAAAGCCTGACATTTCAACGGCTTGCGAATTGAGAAAGAACTTCTTGCCGGCTCCATCGGCAGTCCACCGTCGAATTCTTAGTCTAGATAGCCAAAGGTACAGGTGGGCAGATATCGGCTGGACATGTACATGCGGTAAGCTTGCCTCACTCCATGGTTTCCCACAGGTTCGTTCTGCTCAGGCTCGGGCGGATAGCGTAGAATGCGGCAAATTTCAGGAAGGCAAATTCCATGTTCCGAAGACGATTGATGGCCGTGCTCGGCATCGTTGCCCTCGCATCTGTGGCTCGTCCCGCGGTCGGCCAGAATCCATTGGCGGGCGATCCCAAGGCTGCCAAGGCGGGAGAATATGAGTTTCGGATCAACTGCGCGCTGTGTCACGGACTGGGAGCGCACGGCGGAGGCCGGGGACCGGACCTGACTCGCGCGGCGAAAAAGCATACCCACTCCGACGCCGACATGTTCCAGGTGATCAGCAACGGCATCCCGGGAACGGCAATGCCCGCGAACGGCACCAACGGTCAAGGCGTCGGTATGACCGACGAAGAAATCTGGCAGATCATCACTTACATTCGCAGCCAGGAAGTCAAAGGCTCAGCGAACTTAGCCGGGAACGCCACACACGGCAAGGAACTGTTCTACGGCGATGCCAACTGCGCCATGTGCCACATGGTGGAAGGCAAAGGCGGACGTTTCGGGCCGGATCTCACCGGCGTTGGCGGCTCGCGCACTCGCGAGGCGCTGGTCGAATCCGTGCGGGATCCCAGCAGGCGTCTGGCTTGGGGCCTCACCGAAGCCACCAAGGAATTTCCGCAAGAGTATGAAACCGTCACTGCCGTAACGGCGGAAGGCAAGAAGATCGTGGGAGTCGCACTGAACGAGGACAGCTTCACCGTGCAGATCATCGACCAGGGCGAGCACATCCATTTGCTCGAGAAAGACAAGCTTCGTTCGTTCCAGAAGAGCCGGGAATCCGCCATGCCGAAATACAGCACTGAAACCTTAAGCGATAAGGAACTCGACGACATCCTGGCCTTCCTGGTAAGCGTGGTGGCGAAATGAAAGACTGCCGGACATTTCACTTCACGGATCTTCTTCGCGACCTTTGCGGCATTTCTTCGCGAACTTTGCGGTTTACGGCTTTTCTATTCGCAGCTGTCGCGGCCACGGGGAACTCAGCATACGCGCAAGTCACTTTCGACCGCCTCCTCAACGCCGCCAAGGAACCGCAAAACTGGATGACCTACTCCGGCGATTATTCCGGCAAGCGCTTCAGCGCACTCGACCAGATCAACACCGCGAACGCGAACTCGCTGATGGCGAAATGGGTCTATCAAACCGCCGCCACCGGAAAGCTTGAAACGACGCCATTAGTCGTGGATGGAATCATGTACGCCACTGCCCAGGACAATCGCGCCTTTGCACTCGACGCTCGCACCGGCCGGCCCATCTGGATGTACCAGCGCCAGATTCCTTCCGACATCCGTCCCTGCTGCGGGCGCGTGAATCGCGGCCTCGCCATTCTTGGCGACAAGGTTTTTCTCGGCACGCTGGATGCTCACATCATTGCACTCGACACTAAAACCGGCGTCGTAGTATGGGATACAACCGCCGCCGACTACCGCACCGGCCACAGCTTTACCGTCGCACCCCTGGCAGTCAAAGACATGGTGATCATTGGCGTATCCGGGGGCGAATACGGCGTCCGCGGATTCATCGATGCCTACGACGCCGCCACCGGCGCGCGGCGGTGGCGCTTCTACACCGTTCCTGGCCCAGGGGAACCCGGCCACGAAACGTGGGAAGGCGATTCCTGGAAAGTCGGCGGCGCGCCCGCCTGGAATACCGGCACCTACGATCCCGCCTCCAATCAGGTCTTCTGGCCAACCGGAAATCCATCGCCCTCGAATCGCGGCGAAGGACGTGCCGGTGACAATCTCTACAGCAATTCCCTGCTCGGCCTCAACGCGGACACGGGCAAGCTGAATTGGTATTTCCAGTTCACCAAGCACGACGAACATGACTGGGACGCGACCCAGGTTCCCATCCTCATCGACGCAGGCGGGAAGCACCTCATCGCGCAGGCGAATCGCAACGGATTCTTCTACGTCCTCGACCGCGCAACCGGCAAGCTCATCGCGTCGAATGCCTACGCCAAACAAACCTGGAGCGACACGAAGGACGCTGACGGTCGTCCCATCGCGAACCGGAACGCCTCACCAACACTGGAAGGCCACACGGTTTGTCCGGGCGCGCTGGGAGCGACGAACTTCATGGCGCCAACCTACGATCCGCAAACGGGATTGTTCTACGTGACCGCGCGCGACCAGTGCGACATCTTCAGCACCGCTCCGCAGCCGTATGAAGCGGGACACGCCTTCTATGGCAGTTCTTATTTTCCGTCTGGAGAAGCCGAACCGTATCTGGGATTCCTAAAAGCGATCGATCCACTCACGGGAGAAATCAAGCAGAAGTTTCAACACGCCTCACCCACGTGGTCGGGGGTGCTTTCGACGGCGGGAGGCCTCGTCTTCAGCGGGGACGCCGAAGGAAACATCATCGCCTTCGATGCCAAGACACTGAAACCGCTGTGGCATTTCCAGATGGGAGGCGCGGTGTATGCCGCGCCGATGGCGTTCGCGGTGGACGGGAAAGAATATGTGGCCATCGCAGCGGGCAGTGCCGTTTATGCGTTCGGCTTGCCGTAATTCTCGACTCGTCGCTTCGCGACTGCGAGGCGTCCACCCCTAGGCGAGAAGTGTCCCGGCCGAAACACATCGTCATGGCCATATCGGCTGTACAATAGCGTCATGACGCGCAAGCCTAAGAAAAGAAAGCATAAAACGCGGGCAAAACGAACCACCACCATCGATCGCCTGTTCGCAGCGATTGAGGATGACTTGCTTTCGCTGGCGGAAGAGAAGACGACGCCGGAGGCGCGCTGGAATCGCCCACGAAAGCAGCGGGTATCGCTCCGGATGGATCGAGAAGTGGTGGAGTGGTTTAAGGCGAAAGGCCCGGGATACCAGACGCGAATCAATCGCATTCTGCGAAGCGTGATGGAGGATGGGAAGAACCGGGAGCGGAAGTAGTCAGACCCGCTCTTGCAACGTGCGCAAGGATGGGGCACCGGCTTTCGTGATGGTGCCGGCAAAGGCGGAGGTAGGCCACCCTTCTCCCCGGAATCCATGAGCAGGAGATCCCTCCGCCCGCTGGTGAAGACGCGGGCGTTCGGGATGACGCAGTCGAAAGACTCTCAGAAATTCAAGTGAGCCGATATCCTGCAGTAGCTAGCCCTTCGGCAAGCTCAGGGCAGGCTCTTGCAACGTGCGCAAGAATGGAGCACCCGCTTGTGTCCGTCCTTTCTGCAATTCGAATCTGAAAAAACATTAACGTCCTTTTGACCCTGCCTTAACAGGGCTTTCGTATAAAGATGGGTTTTCCGAACATTTCAAACCCAGAGAAAACCCTATGCGCTCATTCGTGTCTCCGTTGTGTCGCTCGTTGCTTGCGGTTTCCTTGTTTTTCCAACTGGCCGCGTTAGCCCAGGAGCATCAGGGCTCGGTCACTGGCCGTGTACTTGATGCCAGCCAGGGAGTTCTGCCCGGCGCGAGAATCGAACTGCAGCCTGGCGGGCAGTCGAGGTCGTCGGACGCGAACGGTGAATTCTCCATCAGCGGTGTCGCTGCCGGACGGTACACCGCAACCGTCTCGCTGCAAGGCTTCAGTTTGTTCACGACCGAGGTCACCGTAGCCGACAGCCCCGTGAAGGTGGAAGCGATTCTGCAGATCGGGACCCACAATGAGTCGGTCACGGTCACCGGCGACCGACAGGGCGGCGAAGTCGAAGCGCTCACGATCGAACGGACGGCGGACAACATCGTGCAAGTTCTGCCCGCGGACGTGATCACGAGTCTGCCGAACACGAACATCGCCGATGCCCTTGGGCGCATGCCCAGCGTTTCGCTGGAGCGCGACGAGGGCGAAGGCAAGTACGTCCAGATCCGCGGAACCGAACCCCGCTTGAGCAATGTGACGATCGACGGGATTCACCTGCCTTCGCCCGAAGGCATCCGCAACGTGAAGCTGGACGTCATACCGGCCGACCTGGTTTCATCCGTGGAGATCAACAAGACGTTGTCGGCGAATCAGGATGCCGACGCCATTGGTGGCTCGGTCAACCTGGTGACGCGGACTCCGGCGGACCAGCCGTACGTCAGTTTCCTGGGCATGGGAGGCTACACGCCGATTACAGGCGGCCGCTCTCTATACCAAATTGCGGGTACGGCCGGGCAACGTTTCGGCAAAGATAAGAAATTTGGCGCTTTGTTCGGATTCAGCTACGACTACAACTCACGCGGGATTAACGACGTAGAACCCGGTCCTGCAGTCAACCCACTGGCAGGCGGTGGAAGCTTCCTCGGTCCCAACACCGAAGACCTACGCAACTACCACTATGACCGCGGTCGCTACGGTTTCGATGGCGAACTTGATTACAAGCTCGGCGACATGTCTTCGGTTTACATCCGGGGCCTATTTTCCCATTTCAACGACTTTGGAGAGGATTGGATTTACTCGCCGGGCATCAGCACGTTCATCACGAGCGCCAATGTCGGTGACGCCAAAAACTCCAATACATGCGGAATCACGGATGTGAGTGGCGTACAGGGTTGCGGCGGCATGAGTTTCACCAACGTGTACCGCAAACCGGCCCAACAGATCGTCAGCGTACAAGCGGGCGCGCGTCATGTCTTTGGCGGTGCGGTTCTGAACTACGAAGCGGCCCTGTCGCAAGCCAATTACACCGGCGGGTTCGGCTTCGCTCGCTACTTTGGCCCGGGTTCCTCCGACAACAGCGTCGCCTTCGGCGTGAATACGAAGGATCCCTTCGTTCCGAAGTTCCCGGTGCTCAACGGTGTCAACATCTACGACCCCAGCCTCTACTCGGTCGGCTTCGGCGACGACGAGAGCGACGGGATCTTTGAGAGAGATGCGGTTGGGGACATTTCGCTGAGCAAGCCCTACAAGCTTGCCGGACACTTCAGCACCTTCGAAGTCGGCTTCAAAGGCTGGGATGCGCGCAAGACCTCGCTGGTCAATCGCATGAACTTCAGCGGAAACTCTTCGGGACTGCGGATGACGCAATTCCTGGGATCCTATCGCGATAACAACTACTACTTTGGTCAATACCAGTTCGGCCCCACAACCCAGTTTACAAAGTTGCTCGCGGCTTCGTTACCGTTAACCTCCAACGACGGTTATAACCTGCCCAACGATTTCAATATCTCGGAGCGCATCTGGGCTGGTTATGCCATGGACACGATCGATCTGGGACGCTTCCGATTGCAGGGTGGAGTCCGTATTGAATCGACGGGCGACGATTTGCAGGCCAACCTGGTGAACTACGATTCCGGAGGCAATTTCCTCTCGTCGTCACCGCTGAATACGAGCCACAGCTATATCAACGTGTTTCCCAGCGTACAGGCACAGTATCGCTTCAGTTCCGACACCGTTTTGCGCGCGGCTTACGGGGCCGGGATCGCACGGCCGAATTTCAGCGATCTGGCTCCTTATTTGACGTTCACACCCAATACCCCGGTCCCCTATGCGCAGGGGAACCCTGATCTGAAGCCGACTCACGCCCAGAACGTCGATCTGCTTGTCGAGCACTATTTCAAATCGGTGGGCATCATCCAGGGCGGCGTTTTCTACAAGGGGCTGACGGATCCGATCTATCCGATCACTGGGACCTATCAAGGTCAGCCCTCGGCGACGTTGGGCAACGGTCCGAATGCGCACATCTTCGGGTTCGAGGCGACGTGGCAACAGCGGCTCAAGTTCCTGCCCGGGGCCTTGAACGGCATGGGCGTTCAGGCGAACTATGGGTATACGAGTTCGCAAGCGACATTCCCCACGCCGCTCCCCGGTCAGCCGGGACGCACAGATCACCCCACCCTTCCGCGCACTGCGCCCAACAACTGGAACTTCGACGCAACCTACGACAAGAAGGGATTTTCGGCGCGCATGGGGCTCAGCCATAACGATGCCTACATCTGGTCCTACGGGTCGGACAACTCCAAAACGCCGAGTGGCGATACCTATCTGTATCCGCACACTCAGGTCGACGCGCAGGTCAGCTACTGGATTCCGAAGTCGCATGGGATACAGGCGGTTGTCTCGATGCTCAATCTGAACAACGAAGTGTTCGGTTTCTATCTGGGAGCGGAGCGCTATCCGATCCAGCGCGAATACTATAGCCGCACGACTTCCGTCGGGCTGCGCTGGACGTTGCACGGCCAGGAGAACCAATAAAGTCCCTCATTTGTTATCAGGCTAGATACTCCGAAATCACCGATTGACGCGGCATCGCGATTCGTACTAATCTGCGCTTACACCGGAAAGGAGGTGGTCGGATGACAGGTTCAGAAGGCAGTAGTTGGTTGTGCAAAAGACCAGGTGAGGTGGCTGAGACTTAGAGCGGTCGCTCTAAGCGGGGCTTTGGGCGCGAGATTTGCGCCGAGAGCTACAGCCCGCACACTACCGGTGATTAAGGATTGACGCGCTCGACTCAGGTCGGTGGAGCGCATCTTTCGGGTACACCCGGAGTTGCCGAAGAGGCCACGTTAGAGTGACCACCTCTTGGTCAATCCCAAACAGAACCACCGGCGGCCCATAAGCTTCGGCTTGTGGGCCGTTCTATTTGGAGTATGATTCGGTGAGCGATGAGCGCCATGGACCCAGATCAGGAGCGACGCCGGCTGGAGGAAGTCTACGCGAGCCGGTCCGACGGCGAACTGGCGCAGATTGCTGCCGATGCGTCGGACTTGACGGAAGTCGCCCGCGAGACTCTGCGGGCCGAGCTAACCAAGCGCGACCTTTACGGCGGACAACTCGAACAACCGGCGGAGCCTTCCAGTCCAGAGTTTCGCGACTTAGTCGAGATTCGGCGCTATTGGAATCTGCTGGATGGCGAACTGGCCAAGGGCAGACTGGAAGCCGAGGGCATCGAGGCCTTCCTGTTCGACGACAATATGCTGCGCATGGATTGGTTCAATGCCAACGCGATCGGCGGAGTGAAACTTCGAGTGGACGCGAGCAACGCAGAAGCGGCACACAAGATCCTGGAAGAGGACAACTCTGTCGCGGAGTCTCCCGAGGGGGAGCCGGATGAACCCGAAGACCCGAACGAGGGCTCACCCGCCTAGCCTGCGAAACCCTTCTCGTATCACCTCGCTGGTATCGCGAGCCAACTGCAAGTCCGGCAACTCCTCCCGCGTGAACCAGCGGACCTCGGCGGCGTCGCTGCCCGCGCGCAATTCGCCGCCTACCGGACGACACAGGAAATCGACCAGCACGTAGTGATACTGCACGCGGCCATCGGCAGCGCGGAGCACGCGGTCAAACACTCCCAGCAACTCGCCAGCTTCAACGATCATGCCGGTTTCTTCGCCGGCCTCGCGCACGGCTGCTTCGCGCGTGAGTTCCCCCACTTCGAGCACACCGCCGACGATGGACCATTGTCCCTGGATCGGCGGGTGGGCGCGCTTCACCAGCAAAACACGATCTCCTTCAATCACGACCGCGCCGACGCCGACCAGAGGCTGATCTGGAAATTCCCGCTTCATGTGCGATACCCGATGAACGAAGGATTCTACAGCACTTCTTTGTCGCTCTCGTGGGTTAGCGCGCGTGTGGTTAAATAATCGCGTCATGGCCCTGGAGGAATACAAGCGGAAACGGCGATTTGAGGAGACTCCGGAACCGCCGCCGAAAGTTGAGACCAAGCCGGGGAGCCGGTTCGTCGTGCAGATGCACGATGCGACGCGGCTACACTACGACTTTCGTCTCGAAATGGAGGGGGTGCTGAAGTCGTGGGCCGTGCCGAAAGGTCCATCGCTCGATCCTGCCGACAAACGGCTGGCGATGCACGTGGAGGATCATCCGGTTTCCTACTTCGACTTTGAAGGCAACATTCCCGAGAACAATTACGGGGCCGGCAGCGTGATCGTGTGGGACGTCGGCACGTGGACGCCCCTCGCGCCGGTGCCGATCCAGGGAAAGTACGTGGCCGGCACGGAGAAGGACGCCGCGGCCATGCTGGCCAAAGGCGACCTGAAATTTCGATTGAACGGCAAGCGGCTCAAGGGCGACTTCGGATTGATCAAAATGAAGGGGCGGCGCCCCGGAAGCAAAGGCACGGAATGGCTGCTCCTCAAGAAACATGACGAGCATGTTGTCGAGGGCTACGAGATCGAGGGCTACGACACGTCGGTGGTCACCGGTCGAACGCTGGAGGAGGTCGCTGGCGATGCAGGCTCGGCTGAATGGAAGAGCCGAGCGACCGGGCGGGGAAAGCTCAAAGCAGCCTGGCTTGCGGATGCGATCGCTCGAGTCGAGAAGAAGAAACTCACCCCCGGGGACACGGAGGAACAGAAGGGAAAGAAAGTTACGTTGAAGGATGCAAAGCGCGCCGAGACCTCCGCGAGCCGCGTGTCATCTGTGGTAAAGACTCCGCCCGCCACATCGCCGGTCAAACGTCTCATGCCGAAAGCAATCCATCCCATGCTGGCAGAGGTGATCGAGAAGCCATTCGACTCCGATGAATGGCTCTTCGAAATCAAGTGGGATGGCTATCGCGCGATCGCATTTATTGAAGACGGAAAGGTGCGTCTGGTTTCACGCAATCAGAACGATCTGACCCCTCGTTATTCCGAGCTCGCGGAGATCCCTCGCTATGTGCAGGCCAAGACTGCGATCCTGGACGGCGAAATCGTGGCTCTCGACGAAGAAGGCCGGGCTTCCTTCACGCTGATGCAGCAACGAACCGGATTCCGTCCGGGCGGACGGCGAGTCGTGGCCAAGACTGAAGTTCCGGTGCTCTATTATGCCTTCGACCTGCTCTACCTTGACGGCTATGACTGGCGCCGCGTTTCGCTGGAAGAACGAAAAAGGAAGCTGGCGATGTTGTTAACGCCGAGCGAAGTCGTTCGTTATTCGGATCATTATGAACGGAATGGCACGGCACTTTTCGACATGGTGAAAAAGAAAGGCCTGGAAGGAATTGTGGCCAAGCGACGATCCAGCCTTTATGAAGAGCGCCGGAGCGGCGAATGGCTCAAGCTTAAAATCCGGCATCGCACTGAGTGCGTCATCGGCGGCTACACAGAACCGGAAGGCAGTCGCGCGCATTTCGGTTCGCTTGTGCTCGGCCTCTACGACGACCAGGCGCGACTCGTCCATGTGGGGCAGGTCGGGAGCGGATTCGATCAGAAGCAGATTGAAGCCATCTGGTCGCTGCTGAAAAAACGCGAGACGAAGAAGAATCCCTTCTTCGGTGAGGTCGAGGCTCTGCGAAAAACTCTGTGGGTCAAGCCCGACCAGGTCGCCGAAATTGAATTCGCAGAATGGACCGGCGGCACGGCCGAGGGCAGCGGCCCTAAGCTGCGGGCGCCGGTATTTATGGGCTTGCGGGATGACAAGGATCCCAGAGAATGCTTACTCGACGAGACCATGACTTCTTAAGCCGGCAAACGGCAAATCGGGAGGGTTACTTCAAATCCTTTATCGGTAGGAGCGAACCATAATCCTTGCCGCTCGAGTCCACGGCCCGGGCAACGATTCCCTCAAACGCATCCTTGAACTCGGGATACTTCGCCAGCAAAGCTTTGGCGACGGACACGTTGCTTTGCTGCGTCTTTTGAGCATCCGAAATATCCGCCGCTTCGTACTTCACGGCAAGGTCAACGGCATTCTCCACGGCCTCCAAGTACACGGCACTTACTTTGAAAACGGCGTTGCCTGCGGGAAGATCCACGGTTTTACCGTCCTGCGGAAAATCAGTGGGCCGCACACTTTGTGACTCGTCAAACAAACTGTCTGTGGCCTTGGTGCTCATGAAGGGCAACGGCGAGATCAGCCTGCGGGCCTCGAGATAATACAGCCAAGCACTATGCGACTGTCCTTTTGCTTTGAACTCTCGCGCCTGTGCCAGAAACCATGCACTGTCGTGGCCGGCATCCTCCGCTGGCATGGCGTACAGGCCGCCCAGCTTCCAGTCGTTCGTGAACTGCTGCAGCACCAGCGACACGCTGGTTCGATGCTGCGGGGTGGCCGCCTCCAGAAGGACCACTGCATACTTCCCCGGCGGCAAATCGTGCAGCGAGAAGATCGCACTGCCGGAGGTCTGCCCGTTCTTGCCGAAGACGCCGCAGTAAAATTCGGCCTCAGGCAGCGGAGCCGAACCCTCAACTTCCAGCAGGAAGACCGACTTCACGCTCGCTTGTGCACCGTTCAAAACCTGCTGGCCGGTCTTAACGATGCTCTCGATGTGGGAAAAATCGGCAGTCAGGCTGGCAATCGAATTTTGCTTCAGAGCGGCCGTATCGCCCTGGACGACCAGAGCAAAGTAACGTTGTCCCGCGTCGCTTAGAGCCTTGCGGGTGGCTTCGTCCAATTCGCCGGAGGTCTGGCAACTCTGAGCCAACAGTGGCAGCATCCGCGCGAACAGGCAGACCATCGCCATCAGTAGGAAGCGAAGAACCGCAGGCCGGGTTCCGGAACGACCAATGCGAAATTCCACCTTTACTTTCATAAGGTTGGAACGAAGACAGGTACAGTGTACGCCTCGTTGAAAGAAGCCGTCACCATTCCGCCTTGAGACTCACCTGCCGCAAGAACTGGAAACAGCCGCGTTCTTTCCAAGGTCGATGGTTTGAGGGTTCCTTCTGAGCTGGGCGGTGCTAGAATCGAGAGAAGGTCGCCTGCAGATCCCCCAAACGAATCGTGGACCGGGAGGTGTGGGTGTGAGCACAGGGTGCCAACGAATGAGACGAATCACCAGCCTGATCCTGTGCCTCTTCGTCATGGGTCCCGCGTCCCTGTTCAGCGCGGTGGATCAGGGTAGCCGCAGCCACCACAAGATCAAGAAGCCCGCTCCGCCACCGCCTCCGTTGCCGTCGGGGCCCACTGGTCCGCTGCAGTCGATTCCTCTGGATACGATGGCTCCGGTACCACCGCAGGTCAGCTTCGAGAACGGGCAACTCACCATTATTGCGCCAAATTCGACGCTGGGCGATATTCTTCGCGCGGTACACAAGCAGACCAATGCGGAGATCGAGGTGCCGAACGCCAACGACCGAGTGGTGACGCATCTCGGCCCCGGCCCGGCGCGCGACGTGCTGTCGGAACTGCTCAACGGTTCCCGCTTTAACTACGTGCTGCTGGGATCGCCCGAGGACTCTGCGCGCCTTACCCGTGTGATCCTTGTTCCCAAGACCGGTGATGCAGCTCTTGCCAACGGTGCGGCCGGGCAACCCGGCACCATGCAAGCCGGCAATATGGCGCAGCAGCCACCGCAGATTCCGGTGCAGCAACCGGAGGCTTTCCCCGACGACCAGTCTGGGGCCACCGATGACGCGTCCGCTGACGATGCGTCGGCTGACCAACCCGCCGACGCCGATCAACAACCGCCGCCAGATCAGCAGGGCGTCAAAACTCCTCAACAGATGCTGCAGGAAATGCAACAGCGGCAAATGCAGTTGCAGCAGCAACTGCAAAGCGGCCAGGCGCCCGTCCCCGGGGCTCATCCGCCACAGGAACAGTGATCGAGCCGACAGGGTTCCGAGTCGGGTGCGAGGATTCAGACTAGGGCTGGTTTCTGCGCAGATTGGCAGCTCGTTGCGTGGAGCGATCTGCGACCTGACCATCCGTCCCCGCGGTCTGATGAAGCAGCTTCCAGTCGCGAGCAATCTCGCTCTCGGAGACTTTCTCCACCGATCCGCGGCGCAACTCCGATGCCAGGCGCGCTTCGAGAAGCTGCTGGACCAGTTGCGGAGACGCATCGCCCTCAAACAGATTCCCGGCAGAGACGCCAATCAGTACCGACGATGCTCCTTCTTTGACTCGCAGTACGGGTCTGCCCTGATCGTCCACTTCGGCTTCCGCGTTTTCTTGCAAGTGCTCCCACTTTTTTTCCACTCTGCGCTCCGCAGTCTCCAGGTAGGCTCCGGCGAGCAGGTGCTTCAGTTCGAGTTGGTAAGCGCGGCGATCTTCCCGCCCCACGGGCGGCTCTCGGTTGCCACCGACGACATATACATCCGCATTATGCGCCGGCTGGAAATGACCGGCTCCTGTACCCACGTAGACCGCGGCCACGCAGCCGGCAAAAACAGGACTCACCACGGCGCTCGGCACAATATACTTGCCCGATTTAAAGAACGACTCGACCACTCCGTGCGCGGCCGAACTGCGCGGCATGCTGCCCGGCACCTGCGCAATCACCACGCGGGAGAAAGCCAGTTCCGGATGGCGCGCGCTGAACCTGGTCAGCATTTTCGCCATCTGCTTCGGCGTGGTCATGCCGACGTCGGCAATGACGCTGCGATGAAGCGACTTCGGAAAGTAGGAGTTGATGATGTCCTTGGCGAAGTCAGCGCAGTTGTTCGACACCAAATGGAAGTGCGAGACATTCGGCGATTCATTTAGCTTGCGGATCAGCGCCGCGTCTTGCTGCGGAGTGGTGGCGATCTCGAAGCCGTAAATCGCCCGGTCGTAGGACGAGCCGATCAGTTCGTACCAGTTGCCCTTCGGAGTAGCGCCGTTTCGGGCATCGGGAGCGATGTCTTCCAGATACTTCCGCCGGTAGTGATCCCGCAGGAAGGCCACCATTTTCGCGTCGGCGAACAGGGGCACATCCTCCGAGCGGTCCACTGCATAGAGGTAGGGCACGAGCGGGATGGCAACCCAATCGTATCCGCCCACTCCGTCGTAGCGGCTGATGACCACGCCCGTTTCTCCCGGAGCGCACGGTCGCAGGCGAACCGGTGTTTCCGCGCAAACATTGGACAGATACACGGCGGCGTGCCCGGTCGCTGTGAAGAAGCCCAAGTGTCCGTAGGGCTCCTCCAGCAACAACGTAGCCGAAGCGTGCGTCAGCGACACGCACGAAAGCAGCGTCAGCACGACCGCGATGGCGCCCCGCCGAGTTTGCGTGTGGCCCTTGATCATGGTTACCCCAGACAGCGCGAATTCCCTCTCCAAACCGAACTAAAGCTCTCTAAATGAAACCCTTTAGCGGAACTTTAGTTGCTGAGGATGGCAAAAACCAGTTACCGAAGGTCAGAAAGAATCGAGGCAGAAAACGGGATTTTTGGATGGCGAATACATAGCGAAGAATGAAACCGGAAGTCTTATCTCTGGATTCGCAATCGGCTGGCGGCCCAACTGGCGCTGTCCGCGACCACGGCATCTTCATCGCTCTCCAGCCTCTTGAGCAGTGGGAGGAACTCCTGATTTCCGCTATTTCCCATGGCGATCACCGCGTTCCGTCGTACGCCAGCGCGCTTCGTACGCCGAATGGCCGAACCGCGGAACGTGTCCCGAAATTCCTGCTCGGAGATTTCTGCCAGCCACGCCAATGCCGGATTCATCAGGCCTGGGCGCGGCTCGAATTCCGGGGAGGTTGTCGCGGGCGCTTTCCGATTCCACGGGCAGACATCCTGGCAAATATCGCATCCGAAGATATGCTGGCCAATCCCTGCGCGCAAATCCTCGGGAATCGATCCCCGTTTCTCGATGGTGAGATACGAGATGCACCGGTTCGCATCGAGTTGATAGGGCGCAATCAGAGCGTCCGTCGGGCAGGCCTCGATACAGCGCGTACAGGTGCCACAACGGGCGGGAGCGGGCAGGTCCGGTTCAAGGTCCAACGACGTAAGAATCACTCCCAGAAACAGCCACGAACCTTTTTTCTGATTGATGATGCAGGTGTTCTTGCCGATCCATCCGACTCCGGCGTACTTAGCGAAGACGCGCTCGACGATCGGTCCGGTGTCCACGTAGCTGCGGGTGATGAGTGCCGAATCGCCGGCCGCAGTCCGGACCGCTTCTTCCATCCTCTTCAGGCGGCGCATCACCGCGTCGTGATAATCCTCGCGCCCCCAAGCGTAGCGAGATATCCATCCGCGTTCGGAATCCCTCATACTGGTGGAGTAGGGATGGTTGGTGTTGTAGTTGATGGCGCATACCACCACGCTTCGGGCCCACGGGGCAATGCGGGCCAGCGAACCGCGCTTCAGTTCGCCTTGCGGGTCGCGGGCTTCCATGTACTTCATTTCGCCCGCGCGGCCGTTTGCGATCCATTCCGGAAAATGCTGAAGTTCTGCAGCGTCGGCGGCAGGCGCAACACCCGCGAGGTCAAAGCCTGCTTCCCGAGCGGCTTCCAGAACGATCGTCTTGAGTTGGCCTAAAGTGCCCAAGGGTACACCGGGATGCGACCACCACGATCGCTGGCAAAAAGGAAAGAGCGGCCCAAGCCGCTCCTATTTTCTCAGTCTTCTTCTGGCGCCGGCCCTTATACGCCCAGCTTCTTCACTTCTTCGTTGTAGTACTTGCGATACAGGATGTCCCACTCCTGCGAACCTTCAAGGATAGTCCGCTTCTGGCTCTCAATCTTCTGCTTCGCGGCCAGATCGATCTTTTCTTCCTGATTCAGCAGGTCCTCGAGGATCTTGCGGGTTTCCTGGCGGATCGTGTTGGGATCTTCGATGAACTCCACGTCGTCCAACTCCTTGAGGACGTCGGCGACAGCGCGGGCCAGCACATTGACTTTATCGCGACTCTGTCTCACAGCACCGCCTTGTATTTGCGCACCAGTTCGTTCTTCACCTTGCGGAACATCTCCTGGTAGTTGGCGCCGCTCTTGCGCATCTCTTCGGAATAGGCTTCCAGAATCACGCGCACTTCGTCGTTAATGCGGTCTTCGAGGGAAAGTTCGTCGACCAGCGCCGCGTTGACGCGCGCTGTAACCGCAGGAACATCGGTGGCTTCAATGAACTTGCCGGCAATCAGTTTTTTAGTGACTTCGCGGGCCAGATAGCCCACATATTCTTTGGAAAAAAGCATGTGCGGATCGAAAGTCCTGCCTGCTTATCGCGTATTTTTGAATGGAAGAAGTGTAACACAGCGGCCGGTCATGCGGGACTTCCTGCGCCCTTCCGGCCGTCAGACGGGACTTGGCTTGCGCCGGGGTCGAACGGCTTTCGGTCGAGTCTTACCGGCCGAGAAAGGCAATCAGGGTTTCTACGATTGCCCCGATCAAGAAGACAAAGACAAACAGCGTGGCCGCATGACTCGCAGAATGGTCTACTTTGGCTTCGGACATGGTTGCTCGCAGGGGTTGAGATGGGGAAAGGCTAGCTCCCACAGATCCACGGTGCGGGGTTATACACTGTCATGCGGGAGACGCAAGTCATCGGCGAGAGCAGTGCGAGTGTGGCTGAGAATTCACCTGCGCCTCGGTGTAGTCTCGTGCAGTCTGTGCCGTGCCGCGTCTCAGGAACAAATACCTTCATGAAATTCGCACGCCTCAAACTCGTTTCCTTTGTCTTTGTGTTGTGCCTGACATGCTGGAGCCAGGCCTCTCCGCGCAAGATCATCATCGACCAGGACGCGGCCGGGCCGGCTGGAACCGATCTGCAGTCGATCCTTCTGCTCGTCCAGTCGCCGCAAACAGACGTTCTCGGCATCACCGTAGTGACCGGCGACGCCTGGCTGAAAGAAGAGGTCGCCCACACGCTCCGGCTGCTGGAGATCGTAGGGCGCTCGGACATCCCGGTAATCGCCGGCGCTGAATATCCACTGCTGCGCGCAAGGACGAGATCGAACTGTGGGAGCGAATCCACGGCAACGTAGAATGGGTTGGCGCCTGGACTCCCGGGCGCTATCATTCGCCGGATCTACTTGGTGAGATGCCCGAGGGCAAGCCCACCACGAGGCCGCTCAACGAAGACGCCGCCCACTTTCTAATCCGCATGGTGCACCAGTATCCGCGGGAAATCACCATCTATGAGGGCGGGCCCATGACCAACCTTGCTCTCGCCATCTCCATCGACCCTGAATTCCCTGTCCTGGCCAAAGAACTGGTGTTTATGGGTGGCAGCTTGAATCCGAAAGGAGCCGATCCCGAATTCGCGAACAGTCCCCGTCGCGAATTCAACCTCTGGTTCGATCCCGAAGCCGCACACATCGTTCTCACGGCACCATGGAAGAAGATTGTGTGTACCACTGTCGACATCTCGGTGAAGACGCAGTTCTCGCGTGATCTTCTCGCGCAGATCAAGGCGGGGGATTCCCCGGCCGCGCGCTACGTCGGGACCTACGCCCATCTCCAGGGTAACTACGATTATCTTTGGGACGAATTAGCCGCTCTGGCGTGGCTCGATCCCACGCTGATTACCGGCAGAGAGACGCACTATCTCGATATCAACCTGGACCGCGGGGCGGCGTACGGCGACACCCTCAGCTGGAACGATCAGGACAAACCGACGATCGCAGGCCCGCCGGTTGAGGTACAAACCGATCTGGACGCCGCCAGGTTCTACAAGATGTTCGTCGATCTCCTGAAGGCCCCGACTCCAAAGGCAAAGCCTCCGGGTCACTGAAGCTGTTCGAGCATCTGTTTGGCCAGCGCATGGGCGGGATGCTGCTTGAGCAGATCATTCAGCAGGGTTCGGGCTTGGTCTCGCGAACCCTCGAGAGCGTAGACTCGCGCCAGATTCAGATAAGCCTGGTCAAATGCGGGCGCCACGCGGATGCACTCCTCAAAGCTCGCGACCGCCTGGTCGCGGCGCTGCGTCACCATGTACAACACGCCCAGGTTATTCAGTGCCTCTGGGTAGGCAGGTCGCGCTTTGAGCGCCCGCCGAAGATATTCGTAAGCTTTGTCCACATCGTTGGCTTGCGCGAAAACCATGCCCAAACTGTAATTGGCCTCGGGATCTTCGGGAGCGACGTTCAGCGCGCGTTCCAGGACAGCGCGGGCGTCATCCCATCGCTTCTGCAGGCGGTACGCATTCCCCAGATTGTCGAGGGCCAGCAGATGGTGAGGATTCAGCCGGAGGGCTTCTTGAAAGCACGGAACCGAATCGGCGGCCCGGCCCTCGCGCGTCGCGATCACGCCGAGATTGTTCCACGCATCAGGCAACGTGTCCGGATAATTTGCCTTCAACGTTACCGCCCTTTCAAGGGCCGTTCGCGCTTCAGGGTTCTTGTTCTGGTCGAGATACACGCTGCCTACCGCGTATTGAGCTTCGGCGCTCGAGGGATCGTCCCGCAGCGCGCGTTGAAAGAAGCTGCCAGCCTGATCTAGATACCCACGCTGAAAATACAGCGAGCCCAGCGATAAGTAATTCCGGCCGTAATCAAGACTGAAACCGGTGCTCGGAAATGGGAGCCCTCGCGCCATGCGCTCGCCGTCCGTCGGCGGAATGTGCTGGAAATCGTACTCGACGTGATCGAGATTGATCGCTCCCTGATATACCTTGACGATGTCTCCCTCGGCATCAATCAGGAAAGCAGTTGGCAAGTTCAAATCGCGATGGCGATCGAACAGTTGGTGGAAAAGAATGTTGTAGACCGCGGCAACTTCCTCGGAGCCTTGCAACATTTCATTCGAGCCTGGAAATTCCCCCAGTCCTCCCGCAGCCGCATCGAACAGCACAACCACCGACCGCAGTCCTTTGGCTTGCCAACGAGTGGATGCGTCTTGGACGAGTTTCGCGTTTGCTCTTGCGTAGTCGGCTGTCCAGAGACACAACAGCACCAGCCTGCCACGCAACGATGAGAGAGTCAGTCTTTTCCCATAGGAATCGGCGAGAGAAAAATCTGGTGCTGCCACCGGATCCAGCAACCAGGTTTCAATCTTCCGTGGCAACACTTCAGGCTGCGAGTGGCTCTCGCCGGCATCCCACTTCTTCTCGATCGACCGGAACGGCTCGATGCGCAGTTCCTCCGATCCCTCTTTCACCCAGACCCTGTGATTGATGGGAAGGTCCGGGAACTCCTGTACCAGCCCACTCGGCCATCGGATCGAGGCGCGCAGCGGCCCCGTTGCGTCCCCCAGTCCAAAGAAAACGTCTTTGCTATGCTGCGAGAGAAAGGCGGAGCCCGCCTGCAGCCTGCGCGTCAGGTGAGCGGAGCCCGTATCAACCGTGACGGCGGCTCCGATCGCGTCACGATTGCTCTTCGTGCCGCGGAGGCGGAACGCAATCGACGCGGGCAGTTCCGCCATCACATTCTTCAGGACTCTCAACTGCGGAGCGTTCCGGCTTTTGAGCACGATCTCTTGCCGCCCGTCGTGATCGAAATCGCCGATGGCAAACGACCGTCCGTCCTCCACAAAGTCGAGCCCGATGGAAGCCGAGACGTCGGAAAAAGTTCCGTCCCGATTATTGGCATAGAACACGTTGCGCTCGTAGCCGCTCCACGTGTTGTCGGCGCGGATCAGTTCGTTGATCGCGTCCCACCCCTGCTCATATTCCCGCACACTCCGGGCGTCGTCGGGAGACTGCGCCACCACCTGCCGCCAGAAGAAGCTGTTCAGATCCGAACCTGCAGGTCCAGACACCATGCCATTCGCGACGTAGAGATCAGGAAAGCCGTCGTGATCGAAATCGAGCGCATCGCTCGACCACGCCCAGCGCCCAACCCCGACGCCGGAGGCAATCGTCGTATCCTCAAAACCGATCCCGGCCTTGTTGTGGAACAGGAAATTCCCCATCGCATGCTGCTGATAAAGGGCGCGCACAGCAACCGAAGAATCCTTCTTGAACACGTCCTGCATCGAGACGCGCACACCCGCCGCCGTCCACATGTTCCCGACGTACACGTCTTCGGCGCCGCCGTTGTCGCGGTCGAGCCACGAAACACTCATACCTGCGCCTACATCTTCCACGCCAACCTGCGCGGCGACATCCGTGAAGGTGCCATCACCCTGGTTCCGATAAAGATTCTTCCTGCCGAAGTCGTTCACCACATATAAATCGGGCCAGCCGTCGCGGTTGTAATCGCCCCATGCGCAGCAGAAGCTGTACCGGGTGTTGTTCTGATTCAGGCCGGCCTGCGCGGTCACGTCGCGGAACGTACCGTCCCGCTGATTGCGCATGAGAAAGTTGGGCGGTCCATTTTCCGCATCGTGATACGGCACCGGATAGCGATACTGGCCCGTCCCTTGGTAGAAGGAATAAAGACAGAAGTAGATATCGAGCCAGCCGTCGCAATCGTAATCGGCGACGGCAGCTCCGGTGAACGTTCCCTGCGGCGGATTGGCAAATTGAAACGCGCCCTTTCGCTGGCGGAACCTGCCTCCGCCTTCATTCAGAAACAACAGCGGACCATTGGCGCGCACGACAATGACATCCTGCAAGCCGTCATTGTTGAAGTCAGCAAACAATGCGCAGGCTGTGTTTTCGAGAATTCCCAGTTCCGAGGATTCCGTAATGTCCTCGAACGTTCCATCGCCACGATTGCGATAGAGCCGATTCGGCAAGCCCGCCGGCTGGCAAACGTAGAGATCGTCGTAGCCATCATTGTCGATATCGGCGAGACAAACTCCGTTGTGCCCGTAGATGTCGATGCCCGATGCGCCATCGAGGACGGTGCGCCAGTAGTCGACCCCATGCTGCAATTGCGCCTGATATGACGAATTGCCGCCGAGCGCGCTCGCCGTGATATCGACGTAGACCGGCGTTAAGGATCGCGCCTCACTCTCCTCGCGTATATGCCACTCGCGAACCAGAAACCCGCTGGAAGCCGACGCGATCCACAGCAGGTCCCACTCCCCGACTCTCTGCTCCCGGAAAAAGCCGTCTCCGGCGCCGACGATCTCATAGCGAACTCGCGTTCGCAGGCTCTTGGGGGGCGAATCCGACAGGGAGGGGTCGAGAGTATCGACGCGTGTGATCTGAAACTCGGCGGTTACCACCTTCGACCAGCCGCTGAGTCGCGCCTCAAAATCACGCAGAAACTTTTGCCGATCGAGCGGCGCCGGCCCTGCAAATCGATTGCGCCGCGCCTGAAGACCGCGATCCGAACGGAGAATTCTTGACTCCACGGGTTGGAACGAGGTCCCCGAAAAACTCTCGTCCAACGATCTCTCAACAGAATCGGTCGCGCGCGGCGACCGCAGCAGGCCCGCCCTCCACTCTTGCAGCACCGCTGCGATTCGATCTACATATTTCTCGAGGGCAAATTCGTCCAGACCCGATGCGACCTTGGCCAGAGCGCTTTCAATCGGCCGCGAATTGCGATAGCGCGCATGCAACCGGGCCTGTTCTTCCGAGAAGGACGGCACGGAGACAGCGAGGCCGGCGGAGCCAGGAACAGCCCGCCAATAACGGGCAGGAATGAATGCGGCTCCGGCTCCCTGACAAAATCGAATCAAGAAATCCCGACGCCGAAGGTCAGCCAAAGGATGCACCTTCGACGTTGGGAACAAGGCAAGCTCTCAGCATCGGATCAAACCCCAAAACGCTTTCGCAGCGAACTCAGGATGCGGAAAACTCGATAGCGCACGGGTGCGAGAACCCGCCGCCGCATGGGCTCACAATGCACCACCGCGCCTCCGAATCCGGCCTTAAACCAGGCCGGGCCCGACGTCGCACCCGGAGTATAGCCTCCGAAATCATACGCAACACAACCATGAGATTTCGCCCACTGCAGAGCCTTCCATTGCAGAATCTGCCCCACACTCGCATTCTGCAACCTCTCGGCGGCTCCCCAAATGTAATAACATCGCCTGCCGGAACGTCCGACAACCGCGCCTCCAAGTACCGTAGCGCCGGTTCGCGCCAGGAGCAGCGCGCCCCGAGACTCGCCTTGCATCAGCCACGCAATCCGACGCCATGTGCCATCCGCACTTTCAAGCGCAAATCCCTTACGTTGGCTCAACCTCTCGTGCAAACGCAGGAACTCATCGATTTCCGCGCCAGAAGCTACGCTTACCTCGACTCCAAGCTGTTCGGCACGCCGGATTTCATACCGTGAATTTTTCCGAAAGCGGGCGAACAGTTCTTCAAGGCTGGGGGCAAGACTGAGACGAAGCGATGTTCTTGCTGCGCCGACAACCTCCCAGCCTGACTCTTGCGGCACGTCGGGAGCGTCACCTTCTGCCGCTTGTACCCAGTCAGGCGCAACCTCGAAAAAGGTTACCCCCGCCTTTGCCATGATCTCGCCGAGTTGCTCCACTCCCGCATTCCAAATCCTGCGGTCGTCGCATACTGGCCCGCGAACCGCGGTCGCGGCCCGTATCCACGGCACTTTGTATCCCAGAGGCGGGTGGAGCCCGAATGTACCGGACCAGACGATCTTTCCCGCCTCCCGCAACAAGATAGTCTTGGATCCTGAATCCGCCCACTGCGGGAACTGGAACACATGCCCGGTATCCTGGCTGTCCAGGAAATCCTCGAGCTCGCGAACCATATCCGCAGTCAGCTCGTTCGTCAGAAAAGATTCCAAAGCCATTGCATTCCTGGGACGTCAACCTCAGCCAGCGAACCTGCCACGCAACCGAGCGTAGGCGCCGGCGGCCAACATTCGATCTTCGGGTCCAAGCGAAAAAAGAAGAGCGGAGACAAGGAAAACGCCATACCCGGCCGTGAGACCGAGCAGTGCCCGCGGAATATTCCCTACGTTCGCGGGGAGAAACTTCCCGACAAACAGCAGGGCCAGGGTTGTCGCGACTGCGGGCAGCAATAAGCTCACATATCCTTTGCGGCTAGGGAACATGGAGAGTTTCCTCCTGACGTCCCGGAGCCACAACAGATTCAAGCAGGCGTTGGTTGCAGCCGCCGCAATCGCGGCGCCCGCGAGTCCCCAATGCGGAATCAACGCAAGGTTCAGCCCGAGGGTCAGAAACACCGTAATCGCCTGCGCGCGCATCATCCGATTCTGCTGATTGGACATGAAGAGCAGCAGCCCCACGGAACCGACTCCGCAGCTGACGAGTTGCCCCACCGTAGCGATGACCAATACCGGCCAAGCCCGCTCAAAGTCCCGCCCGAAGATTCCCATCAGGGGCCGGGCAAAGATCATGATGGTTAGCGCCAGAGGCAAAGTCAGCCCAAGCGCCCATTTGGTCAGGATCTGGTATAAGCGCAGCAGAAGGTCATGCTCGCCCCGGGAGAAGAGTTCTGCAATGGTCGGGGCGAAGATCTGGTTGATCGCCTGCAGGAACATACCCACAAACGCCACAAAGGAAGCTGCTGCCGAGTAGACGCCGACATCGCGCGCTGTGAGATAGATTCCCAAGACGACGCGGTCCGTTTGACCGCTGGTAAATTCCAACGCCTGCATGGCGACCGCGATGCCCGCGAAGGAAAGGACCTCGCTCTCAATCCATCGACCGCGACCCTCCGAGTGCTCGCCGAAGGGCCAGCGCGCCGGCGCAGGTGTGAGTTTCCGCACGCTGATCAGCAACAGCACCAGCACCACTGTGGCAGCCACGACCTGTGCGGCGAGGTAGCCACCAAGGCCAAAACCCAGACTCAACAGCACGATCGACAGGAGCATTGTCGAAGGCGTCCCAATGAAGCTCGTGATTACCGTGCGGCGTGCGACGTCCTTATATCCACCCAGTGCCTGTCCGAAAAATGTGGTGAGCGCGCCAATCACGGTGATGGCGGCAAAGAGATGCATATACCTCGCCAACACGGGGGTGTGATACAGGCGGTTGGCGATCCATCCGCGGGCCGCGATCATGCCAATTCCGACCACCAGGTTCGAGGCCAGCAGGCAAAGGGT
Source organism: Terriglobales bacterium (assembly GCA_037443605.1). Lineage (GTDB taxonomy): Bacteria > Acidobacteriota > Terriglobia > Terriglobales > Acidobacteriaceae > Sulfotelmatobacter. The sequence continues at coordinate 163,990 of JBBIOA010000008.1, read as the reverse complement.
TCCCATCCATAGGAACCTGCCGAGTTTCCCTGTCTGTCCCGACCCCGCATAGATCGCCACGAAGCGACTGGCAATCCCCGGCACACCAACTGCCCCCACGATGGAAGCGAGCCCGCCGGCGGTCATTCCCAGTGTGTAGATCCCGAGGCCTTCCGCTCCCAGCACTCGAGCCAGATAGATTTTGAAAGGATAGGCGGCGGCGACCGTGAACAGTGTTCCGAGCAGATAGACAAACGACTGCTTCGAGATGCTGTGAACGTGCTTTTGAAAATCTGTAGAGATGGTCGGAGGCGCGGTCGGACCGGATGCGGACAGGGACATTCTAGAAAAGTCGAAGTGATGACATTGAGCGAGTTTCTTATTCTATCCCAATTTTGCCCGCTGGAAGGCTACCGCACCTGGAAGACCACCAGACTCTGAGGAGGCATCGTGACTCTTACTTCGCCCTCCAGAATGCTGCCCTGGACTTCGCCGAACAAGGTTTGGAGCTGGTGAGCGTCTTGCAGCGCGGTGTCGCCAACTGGAATTTTCAGCGCCCGCTCACTCGTTGCGTTGTTGTAGAGAACCAGCAGTTTCTCGGCCTGAGTTTCGCGGAGGAACGCGTAATAGCTGTCGTCCCAACCGATGTGCCATTGCTTGCCAGTGCGCAGAGCCTCGTGTTGTAGCCGCAGCGCGAGCAGGGACCGCACATAGGCAAAGACAGCCTGCTGTTCCGGCGTGCGACCGGCCTGCGTAAAAGCATCGTGCGCATCACCCGGGAAACCTCCCGGAAAATCGTGCCGGTTGTCTGGATCGGCTCCGCCGGGCATACCAATCTCATCGCCCGAATAAATCTGCGGAATTCCGCGCATAGTTAGCAGCAGGCCAAAGGCTGCTCTCAGCTTTGCCTCAGAGCTGCCGGGGTCGCTGATGAAACGCGTCTGGTCATGGTTCCCGATGAACGTGACCAGCCACTCGGGACGCGGATACAGCTCGTCGCGCTGCAAAATGTCGATGATCTTCTGCACAGGCTGGCCTTTGATCACGACGTCACGGATCGCCGACGCGAGCGGAAAGTCAAACAGCGTCGGCAAGCCGGAATCAACACCATCGAATTGTTTGCGTCCGCCCTGGAAAAACGATGCGATGGTGGGGTCGGGATCCGCCACTTCTCCAATGCTGTTGATGTGGGGATAGACTTCGCGCAGGCGCTCATGCCAGCCCGCCCAGAACTTACGTGAGGAATAAGGAAATGTGTCCAGGCGGAATCCGTCGAGTTGCGCCGTCTCCGCCCACCACATGGCGTTCTGCGCGAGATAGATTCCAAGTTCGGGGTCATCCGGATTCAAATCCGGGAGTTTGCCCGCGAACCAGCCCTCGACCGTGGCGCGCGACTCGCGCGGGGAAGCGTGAGGATCGACGATGCCGTTAAACGTATACGCCGGGTCCAGATGATGCGCGGGTGTGCCGTGAAGCCAGGTCGGCGTCGGCGAATCGCCGGCCCACACATGTTTCGGCCCGGTGTGATTGGCAACATAATCCATCAGAACCTTCATGCCGAGTGCGTGAGCATCGGCTACCAGAGCCTGATAGTCGGCCATCGTGCCCATGTGATCGTCGATGGCATAAAAATCAACCACGTGGTAACCGTGATAGTCGGAATCGGTATTCTTCCAGACCGGCGTCATCCAGATCGCGGTAACGCCCAGATCATGCAAGTACTGCAAATGTTGACGAACGCCGCGAAGGTCACCTCCGTGATACGCCATGGGGTTGGTGCGGTCACAGACTCCGGTCGACTCCGCGGGCCGGTCGTTGGACGGATCACCGTCGGCAAAACGATCCGGCATGATGAGATAGATCACGTCGTCTTTCGAAACGCCTTCGAACCGCCCCCGCGCGTCCGCCCGCTCGGCGATTGGCAGCCGGACCGTGGTATCGCCTGACTCGGTGCGTACGTGCAACTCTACAGTGCCCGGTGCGAGCGATGCGCTCGTTTTCATACGCACAAACAAGTAATGGCCATTCGACGAAGAGTGCACCCCAAGCACCTGCAAATTTCGGGCGCGACTCTCCACACGAGCGCCGGACAGGTTGGAACCGGTGAGCAATAGAGTAAGTTCAGGGGTGAAGTGCGCCCACCAGTTTGGCGGCTCAACCTTGGTGACGACCGGAGTTTCCAGCCCCAGGCTGTACGCAGTAAGCGCGATGCACGCCAGGAAGGTGAGCAAGGCAAAAATACGCCGTGAATTCTTCATAAGAATACGACTTATGCGGCACGCACCACCGGGTGCGAGGATGGCTGTTCGGCGGCTTGCGGATCCTCGACTCGCTGCATCAATGCGGCAGCGAGCATGAAAAACACACCTCCCGCAACAACGGCGGACAGCCGGTTATTGTTGAGCAGATGCGCCATCACCCAGCCAAATAACACCGACGCCGTGATCTCGGGGATTACGATGAAGAAATTAAAGATCCCCATGTAGACGCCTGTTTTGTTCGCAGGCAGCGAGCCGGAAAGAATGGCATAGGGCATGGCAAGGGTGCTGGCCCACGCCACCCCCACTCCCGTCATCGATAGCAATAAAAGCAATTTGCTGTGGATGACGGCGACCGAGAGCAGTCCCAGCCCGCCGCAGATCAGGCAAAAACTGTGGGTCGTCTTACGCCCAAACCGCCCGGCCAAGCCAGGGAGCAGGAACGAGAATGCGAAGCAGACCAGCGAATACATCGCAAAGCAAATACCAGCCCACTCGACCCCGGCCGAGTACAAGCTCGATCCAGTATCCGACGCGCCGAATACGTTTCGCGCGACCGCGACTGGAAAATAAAGCCACATGCAGAAGAGTCCGAGCCACGTGCAAATTTGCACCCACGCCAACTGCCCCATGGTGCGCGGCATTTCCCCGATCGCGTTGACAATCTCCGCCACATTGCCGGCCAACCCGGTATGCTCCGCCTTCTGCCTCTTAAATGCCTCCATGTCGTCTGGCGGGTACTCTGCCGTGGTCAGGATCGTCCAAAGCACCGCGCCGAGAAATGCCACCGCGCCGATCCCGAACGACATCCGAACCGTGAACGGGATGGTGCCGTGGGCGGAAGTGCTGGCCACATGAAACACATTCGTCAGCAAATACGGCAGTGACGATGCGATCACCGCTCCGAGCCCAATAAACAGACTTTGCATGGCGAATCCACGGGTGCGTTGCGATTCCGGCAGCAAGTCGGCCACGAACGCGCGGAAAGGCTCCATGCTGATGTTGATGGAAGCGTCCAGAATCCACAGCAGGCCGGCCGCCATCCACAGGGCGGAACTGCGAGGCATAAGGAGTAGCGCGCCCGAACTAAGGATCGCCCCGGCCAAAAAATACGGACGCCGCCGCCCCAGAGGCCCCCAGGTACGGTCGCTGGCGTGTCCAATAATCGGCTGTACGATCAGCCCGGTCAGCGGTGCCGCTAGCCAAAGGATGGGAATCTGATCTGCCCGCGCGCCCAGATATTCATAGATCGCGCTCATGTTCGCCATCTGCAATCCCCAGCCAAACTGAATGCCGAGGAAGCCGAAGCTCATGTTCCAGATTTGCCAGAAGCTACGAGATGGTTTCTCCATAGGGCCTTTCCGGTGCTAACGATCGTACATGGTAGCCCAGGAGCGCAGCCGGCCGCTCAACTCCTTCGTCAAGACCCCAGGACGGCAACGCCATCGCCAGTTTCCGCTCAGCGTTCCCGGCAAATTCATGCGCGCCTCAGTACCGAGGCCAAGAACATCCTGCAGCGGAACAATCGCTAAATCGGCCACCGAAGCCATCACAGCACGAATCATCGCCCAGTGAATTTGCGTGTCGTCTTTAAGATCAAGATACGCTCGAGCGAAATCGTGCTCCTTGCGGACGTCTTCCGCCGTACGCGTGCTGTCTGCGGCGCCGCTGCTCTGCCACCAACCGACGGTCGTGTCATTGTCGTGACCGCCGGTGTAGGCGACCAGATCACGCGAATAGTTATGCGGGCGAAACGACGGCCCTTGCGGATCGTTGCCGAAAGCGAACTGCAGCAGACTCATGCCTGGCAGGCGGAATTGATGTCGTAGCCTCTCCACCTCGGGGGTGATGACCCCTAAATTTTCAGCGACGATCGGCAAGTCTCCGAATTCCTGCTGCAACCTGGAGAGAAAGTCCTCGCCCGGCCCTTTGACCCAGCGGCCGTTGATCGCGGTCTTCTCATCGCCGGCGACTTCCCAGTACGCTTCAAATCCGCGGAAGTGATCCAGCCGCACCAGATCAAACAGGCTCAGAACGGCTCGGAAACGGGCGATCCACCACTTGTATCCATCCGCGGCCATCAAGTCCCAACGATAGATCGGGTTGCCCCATAACTGGCCCGTCGCGCTGAAGTAATCCGGGGGCACGCCGGAAACCATCACCGGGGTTCCCTGCTCATCGAGATGGAACAACTCAGGACGCGCCCATACGTCGGCGCTATCATGCGCGACGTAGATGGGAGCGTCGCCCATCATGCGGATGTTTCGCTCCTGGCAGTAACCTTTCAGAGACGACCATTGCCGGAAAAACTCAAACTGCCAGTACTTGACCGCTTCGATCTTGCCTGCCAGCCTGCGGGAACACTCTCGCAGAAACTCAGGATCACGCCGCCGCAGTTCCGCGCTCCAGCGTGTCCACATCAGCAGGCCATTTTCTTCCTTGATCGCAGTAAAGAGAGCGTAATCGTCCAGCCAGGACCGCTCGTTCTGGCAGAAGGTCTCAAATGCCGTCCGCTCGGAGCTTGCGCTGTCGGCAAGGAAAGCCTGGGCTGCCCGACGTAAAACGCCGAGTTTGAAGTTGATCACTGCTTCGTAGTGGACGGAGCCTTCCGGGAAACGCGGCGCTGGCGCCAGATCAGACGGGTTGAGCACACCCGCGTCGCACAAGCGCTCCAGGCTCAACAGCAAAGGATTTCCAGCGAACGCAGAAAAACACTGATAAGGGGAATCTCCGTAGCCGGTAGGATTCAGCGGCAGCACCTGCCACAACTTCTGGCCGGACGCGGAAAGAAAGTCGGCAAATTCGTGAGCGCAGTCGCCGAGATCTCCGATCCCAAACCGCCCCGGCAAACTCGTGATGTGTAGAAGAATTCCACTACACCGCGGAAACTTCATCGGCACAACGATAGGCACATCAAATCCGTTTGGCAATAGCTCCAGGATCACGTCAGACTCCAAACGGCCACTCGCCTTCCGAACCGCGCTGCCCTGAACAGCTTGCAGCTTTCGGCGGCTCATATCGCGTCAGCCACCAGCGTTTCTGTGACCCTGGAAGATGAACGCGGCCCGGCGCGATCGGGCCTTGGGGCGCGCAATATCGGTCCGATGCAAGACGCGGGCTCTTTACCGCCATTGAAGGAAACGAATGATTCGACGAACTTGGCAGGGACGGCCTCGCTCAGTTGGAGTTTTCAAAGTCGTCAAAAGCTACAAGCGCACAACGGGAGTGCCTCAGCTTGAGATTCCAACCGAACCGCATTGGCGGATACCGCCGCTGCCTTGCCCCTGTGCGGATGTCGAGCAACACGGATTTGAAACACTACCCACGGAAGCGCGGAACCGGCAACGCGACGCCGCTCCGCGTGATGTTATAATCGATGTTGCAAAGACGTTCTTGACGCCGTAGTTCCCTCGCGCGTCCGCCTTGCACAGTCGGGGAGTGGCTCAGCCTGGTAGAGCACCTGGTTCGGGACCAGGGGGTCGGAGGTTCAAATCCTCTCTCCCCGACCATTTAAGCCTCTGAATCCAAAATAACTTAGCGAAGCGTGTGTACCTAATACGTACTTTTCCTACCGATTTGCCTCAAAAAATGCCTTCGTGAAGTACGGCGATGCAACGCTGCGTTCATCGGAGGACAGATTGCTCCAAGCAGGATTCCGGGTGGCAACTTCTGGAAATAGCATCCTCTTGTAGGTACTCGCTTTTTGGACCGATTTCACGGTACGAGTGAATACGGTTGGCTGCGGCTTCTTGAAGTAGCCCCACAGGGCTTCTTTCTTTGTTGCGAGTGTCCCGGTCTCGCCGAATTGCCACGGTTGATAGACCATGACTGGATAGCCCAGGAACTGAGGAAGATAACCGAAAGGATTTTCGAGGACCCAAAACTTGAGTTGTGCTCCCCTTTCCTGGGCTTCCCAGATTATCCGCAGGCATTCCTTCACCAATCGCATTCCTTCGTGGAAGTCCCGATCTCTCTTCGCAATCTGCCAACCAGCCCTTGAGAACTTGGTGCAAGGAGGATTTGCGATGATGCCGTAGACGTTCTCCGGTGGGTGATAATTTTCAACTCCAATCTCTTTGGTAATGAGCCGCACATCGTAGCCTGCGTCTCTATATGGCTTGCTGTCGCTTCCAAATTGGGATGCGCAGAGATGCAATATGATCTTTGAATTGTTGTTTACCTCCATCTGATAGAGTGCTGGTTTAGGCGAAAGACGCCTGATACGCTAAGCAAAGCACACTGGCAGAAATTTGCAAGGGGAGGCTATGCACAATGGCGAGTCCTCTGACTTGGTTGGAAGCGCTAGCCGGATTCAAGGCACTTTACGACCTGCTTGAATTTGGGAAAGACTACGCGACGAGCCTTCTACAACATCGGCAGGAGTCCGACACGATTGCCGAGTCAAGTCGCGTGAGCCAGGTCTTCTCGACCTACTCCGAGGAAGAAGTGCGGGAGTTGGTAAAGAAAATCGAAGGCTGCCGTGACCGCTTCATCAAGCAAGGAAGTGGCAAAGATCGGGCGCGATGCTTCTGCAGTATTTTCAACGAAATCATGGATGGGAATGGTGGTCAGTTGCCAGTGATCGACGATTGGCAGCGTATGTACGACCAATTGCGATGCGGCGTGACGAGGTGAGAAAAATCGTGTACCCAATACGTACCAAATATCCGTGTATCGTGCGTTTCCATAGTTTTGAGCGTGCTTAAAAATCAATAAGTTCCGTGTTTTCAATACGGGATTATCTTCTCAAATCCTCTCTCCCCGACCAATCTTTCTTCTGTCGCGGCGGGCGGCGGCAATTACTTTGGTTTGGCTGGTTACGTTGACACTGGTTCGAAAGCGCCATTAGAGTTGGCTCAGGAATCCCCCCAACATCATTTTTGAGAGGCTCTTCGTAAGGAGGCTGAGAATGCGTTCGAAGCTATTCCAGGCTGGGCTGTTTGTGTGCCTGGCAGCGGCCGTCAGTACGGCGCAGGATCCCACGAAAGTGGAACCCAAGCATTACAAATTAGACTTTGAGAACGACCGCGTGCAGGTGGTGACGGTGCACTACGGACCGCATGAGAAGAGCTCGTTGCACGAGCATCCGGGCGGTGTGGTGGTCATCCTGACGCAGGCGCACCTTCGTTTTACCGACGAAGAGGGAAAGACGCGCGAAGTGTATTCGAAGCCGGGCGAGGCGCGATGGTATCCGCCGTTCAAGCATCGGGTGGAGAATCTGGGGGACACTTCGTATGACGCGGTTTACATCGGATTGAAGAACCGGAACACGAGCGCCGCAAATGAAGCGGAGCCGAGCCAGGAAGAGATTCAGAAGTTGGTAGCGGAAGTGATGACGGCGGGGAAGTAGGGAGCAGTTCTCAGTTCTCAGTTCTCAGTTCTCGAGCACTTAATCCTCAGGGGAGAAGGGGTACGGCTGGCGCCGTGCCCTTTTTACTTTGGGTCTTGAAATGCCAGTTTCATGCCAAATTTGGATTTGACGCGCTCTGGTGGAGTAACTGGGCATCTCGGCGCGAGGGGTGCACGAAAGCAACAAATAAGGCCGCAGATCAAAAAAACGGCGCCGCATGCCTGCGGCGCCGGTTCACGACAGACTGAATCTTTCTACTGCACGGTCACGGAGACGTCGTCTACATACATGTAGGTCAGGTCTCCATAGCCGTCCTGGTGATCATTGAAGTAAATCTGGATGGTCTGACCTTTGTAAGAAGTCAAATCGAAGGTGACCTGGGTCCAGGCCTGAGCGTTCGAACACACCTTCATGATCTGCGCCAGCATGGTGCCCGCGGTGTTGCGCACCTGGGCTTCCTGCCAGTCGTAGGTGATGGTGTCGGTAGTCGCCGGCCAATACCAGAAGGTCAGCGTGGCTTTGGTTGCGGTGCTGGGGATCGAGATGGTCTGGTATAGGTAGTCATCGCCATTGGGCTCGCTGCCTGAGGCGGCTCCGTCGAGTACAGAGTAACTCCCCGAGTGTTTCTGCGCGGTGGAGATGGTCGGGACTGCCGCGCCGCCGGTGGTCCAGTTGGCCAGCGTGCCGGTTTCGAAGCCGCCATTCTGGATGAGCTGGGTCGAAGGCGCGGTCACGGTGAGGCTCACGGTTGCGGTCTGGTTCAGCGATCCCGATGTTCCAGTGATCGTGACGGTGCTGGTTCCCGTTGCCGCGGTTGAGGACGCGGTGAAGGTCAGCGTTGAGGTCGCGCTTCCGTTAGCCGGAGGAGTGACCGGGTTGGTGGAGAACGCGGCGGTTACGCCAGAAGGCAATCCGGACGCGCTCAGCGTGGTGGCCGAGTTGAACCCGTTCTGACTGGTGACGGTCACGGTGCTGATTGCAGTGTTTCCCTGCTGGACGCTCACCGTGCTGGGTGACGCGGAGACAGTGAATCCTGGGGTTCCGGCGCCGACGGCGAAGATGAGATCGTCGTGGTCGTCGTAGCCGCTGTTGGTGCCACATGCCGAGGCGCTTCCGTTGTAGCGGAAGACGGCTCGCACGGCCTGCAGAGTGCCGCTGGGCAGCGTGTAGTTCGCCGAGAGCGTCTGGGCTCCAGCTGCCGTGGGAGTGATCGTGGAGATCAGAGTCCAGGAGGGGCTGTTGGCGTTGGCGGTGTAGTAGAGGTCGAGGTGATCGGACGTGTACGAGCTATAGGCCCAGACCGTTGCGCTTACCTTGACCGTCTTGCCTGCGGCCAGCGGACTGCCGTCGGTGGTAGCCACCACGAGGCGGTCGTTGGATTCATCGGAGTGATAGGTTCCCGAGGTTCCATCGGCGCAGGAGTTATTGATGGTGTTTGGCTGATTGGGTTCGTTGCCGCCGGACATGGTATCGCGGCCGTTCAGCAAGGTAGGACCGGAGTCGCAGCCCGATGCGGCGGTCGCGCATTTCGGCGCTTTGAGGGTCGAGTCGTAGGCCGCGGTCAGCAGGCCGACCGAGGAATTCACTGTCAACGAAATGGTGGTGCTGTGGGTGAGCGAGCCGGAAGTACCGGTGATCGTCACGGTGGCGGTGCCGGCGGTGGCCGTCGCGGAAGCGGTCAGCGTGAGGGTGGAAGTCGCGCTGCCGTTGGCGGGCGGAGTCACCGGATTGGTGGAGAACGCCGCCGTCACGCCCGAAGGCAGACCGGAAGCGCTGAGTGTGGTCGCGGAATTGAAGCTGTTCTGACTGGTGATGGACACAGTACTGGTGCCGTTGCCGCCCTGTGCGATGGTCAGCGAGGCAGGCGAGGCGCCGATGGTGAAGTTCGGTTGCGCAGCGGCGTTCACCGTTAACGCCAGCGGCGTCGTGTGAGTGGTGGAACCGGAAGTTCCGGTAATCGTAACGGTCGCCGCGCCCGTGGTTGCGGTCGACGAGGCGGTGAGAGTCAGGGTGGAAGTGGCGTTGCCGTTGGCGGGCGGAGTGACTGGATTCGTCGAAAATGTTGCGGTGACGCCGCTCGGAAGTCCCGAAGCGGTCAACGTAGTTGCGGCGTTGAAGCTATTGAGGCTGCCGATGGTGATGGTGCTGGTTCCGTTTGAGCCCTGGGTGACCGTCAGCGAGGATGGTGAATCGGCAATGGTGAAATCGGGCGTGGAACTGATCGAGCATCCGGGGAATTTGAAGCTGGCGATGCGGGTGTTCCAGTTAAAGCTGCCGGTGGTCTTCATGTACTCTTCGGTAAACCAGAAGGTACAGTCGTCGACCGGGTCGACCTGCATGGCGCTGTAGTCGCCCCAGCGGGAGAGGCTACCGGTTTGCGAGCCGGTGCCGCTGACGAGGTTGACTTCGGCTTCCATGGTGCTCGCGGGATCGGTGGGGACGCGACCGGTATAGGCAACCGAAGGAAAGACGGAGCTGCCGTTGGACACGCTGTAGCCGAGGGCCATGTCTCCCACGTGATCCATGGCGATGGAACCCATCCAGCGGTAGTTGGAATCAGGCGCGAAGGTGCTTTGCTGCGCCACGGTGGGAGTGCCGGAAGGATTCTGAATTTCGTACCAGCGGACGCCCCCGCCGGAGCCCGCCACCACCGAGTGATTCACGACCAGCGATTCGTGGGTGCCGAAGTTGCGGTAGGCGAGGCGATACATCAGGCGATCCGCGAGCGAGTCGAGTTGCTGGGTCGTGCTGGGCTGGGGAACGCAGGTGCCTCCGCCGCACAGCGGGCTGAACGATGCCACGCTGATGACCGTCGGCCCGGTGAACGTGGAGTTCGAGGGCGTGGTGAAGTCAACGTGGAACTTGTAGAGATTCAGATTGTTGGTGCCGTAATACAGCATGTACTCCGGCGAACCGGAGGGAGGAGTGGTGGTGCCATCGAGGTCGGCGGGAAGTAAACCGCCCACCGAAGTTCCCTGCTGGAAACAAACCTGAGTTGCGGCGGTGCCGGCGAGCATGGCGCTTCGGTCGTAGGCGCAAGCATCGGCCCCGACGAAGGTGGTGCCGCCGGCGAACATATTAAAGGTTTCGTAGTACGCGTCAGCCCAGACACCCATCTTGGGATAGTCGTCGAAGTTGGAGTACTGGAACGAGTAGCGGTTATAGGTGCCGGTTGCGTCCGCCGTTGTGGAGACGGCGATGCACTGCAGGTACGGAGTCGTGGACACCGAGAACTGGCTGAAGATCCAACGGTTGGCGATTTTGTCGTAGAGGACGATCGGGTCGCCGTCATTGTTGGTCTGGCAGCCGCCGCCAAATCCCGACCACAAGGTATTGCCGGCAGTCGGACCGGCGATCAGCGCGCCGGTGGATTTGTTGAAGATGGCGAACGAGGTGTTCACCCACTGGACGTATTGGGTGGCGCCAACGGTTCCCTCTGTGTCGGGCGGCGCGCCGGTGACACTGAAGCCATATTGCCCGTTGCCCAGACCTTCGAAACTGCTGGACACGGTCGGCGTCGCCAGAGGAATGGTGCTCAACTGGATGACGGGGTCTTCCTGCACCTGAGCAAGCCCGGGCGGCAGGGGAATACGGCGCAGAGGTTCGACGCGGCGCCGGCTGAGCGATGGCGGCGGAGCGTACTTGATCATCTCGGCGAGCGCTGGAGAGACATCGTGGTGCACATCATGACGGACGGTGGTGGGCCCGGACTGGGCAAGCAAGGGGACGGCAAACCAAAGCAGCAAGGCGACCAGCGCGATGCGCTGCACGCCTGTCAGGGAAGGCTTTGACATAAATTGTTCTCCTGGGTAGCGGTTTACGTCGCGTGAGTGGAGTGTCTGTGAAGTGGCTCATCCGCAATTCTCGGCGCGCCATTTTCGCGTGACTACTATGCGAAATAGTGGGCATGATAACGGAGGGAATATGTTTTGTTTCAAGTATTTTCTTTAGATCGGAAAAACGAACAAGTCCCGTTTCCGGAAAAGCTTCCGGGCGGTCGGTACGGTAATGAAGATCGAGAGGCGTCCAGAACTGTTATGCCATCGCTCTCAGTCTTCGAGTGCGACATAAACCGCTTGGCCGCCGGTGCAGCCGCCCCAAATGGCAGGGTTGATCCGTGTAAGATAATGTCGAGTCGAAATTCACAAGCGATGTGAGGAAATCATGGCGCACACGGTTTTTTGCGTGAAATTCAAGAAGGAACTGCCGGGACTGGATGAGCTTCCGTTCGACAACGAACTGGGGAAGAAGGTGTATGACAACGTATCGCAAGATGCGTGGAAGATGTGGATGGAACACTGCAAGATGCTCTTAAACGAGTATCGGCTGAACCCGGCGCGGCGCGAGGATCAGGAAGTGATCGTGAAGCAGTTGGAGATGTTCTTCTTCGGCGAGGGATCGGCGAAACCGAAGGAGTATGTAGCGCCGAAATAGCAGGACGGAATTCAGATTCCTGAGTTCCCTATTTGTGATTCGCCGAGGATTGTTATCTCGGCGGGCCGATCGCTTGCGGCTCCCGCAGGAATGGAAGCGCGCCCAGGAACAGTGCGAAAGCCGGCAGCGCAACCCAGTTGGCGAGGCCCAGCCCGAAGCTCACCAGAGTGAAGAAGTGCAGGCCGTCGAGAACCAATCCCCAAGGGAGGACAATCAGCATCACGGTCAGCATGATGAGGGCTGGAGACAGGCCAGCCGTGAGGCGCGTTAATACTGACGCGTGCGCACGGCGAGACAGGCTGGCGCCGATTGCGCCGAAGACGGGCAGCGTAGCCAGCCAAGGCCAGTATAAGGTGACGCCCATCCCGCGCACCCACACCAGGCGCGGTTGAACTCCCAGAATTTGAGTCGCCATCAGGGAGACGCTGGCTCCGAGCAGAGTGAGAAGCGCGGGAAACCATAGGCTGCTCGTACGGTGGTTCATGGGGCCCTCCTGCGATATTGAGCGGCGAATTTGTTTGGCGAGAACACGCCAGTCTTTGCCGGCTTCGAGTCCTGCCTGGCGCAAAGTGAGTTCGAGCGCGGCTTCTGTGCTGCATCCACACGAGGAGGCGAGATCGTACGTCTCTTCGAGGTGGGAGGCGACTTCAGCAACTACCTCTTGATCTGCGGCGGGCAAGTTTTGCCTGACGAGTTTCTTCCAATCAGGCATGGCTGACTCCGGCGATGGCATCAAGGGCATGGAAGAAGGCTTGCCACTCCTGGCGCAGAGGCGCGAGTTGTTTCCGGCCCGCGGTTGTGAGGCGGTAGTAGCGGCGGTCGCGGCCACCTTGATTCGTCTGCCAATGGCCTTCGACCCAGCCGCGCTTTTCCATTTCATAAAGCAAGGGATAAAGCGACGCCAAGGTGAATTGCAGCGCGCCACCCGTGCGTTCGCCGATCTGCTTGGCGATTTCGAAGCCGTAGAGCGGCTGCTCGGCGAGCAGGGAGAGGATGGCGAGTTCTCCGCTGCCGCGGGAGATTTTCGAGCTGATGCGTTTGGTCATTCTATGGACTCCACGTTCCCACAACTCCAGAATTCACCGTGCGGGAGATCCTTCGCTCCGCCTGAAAAACGGCTTCGCTCAGGATGACGCCGCAATGTAGGGCTCCTATACTCGAAGTATAGGGTTCCTATATTTAGGGTCAACGTTACGAAAGGTCAACTGAAGGCGACGGAGAAGGGCTTGAGGCCCGCTTCTGGATGGCGTCCAGATCGCAGAGCTGAAGCGTTGCGCCAACCGAACTTTTTCTGAAACGGAACGCAGGGGTTCTGCACTATCCGGATGAGAGCAACTGGGCCGCATGAAAGTGCGACCTGGAGCACTGACGAGATCCCGATAGAAAGAACCTTGGCGACCGGGGGGAAGCTTGGGACTTTCAGATCGCCAGAGCCGACTGGGGAAGCGGTTCTGGCGATCTTCGGGAGCTCTGACTGAAACTCACTCCACCGCGCCATTGCCGATTCGAACCAGCCCAAAGCGACGTGCCTGCTCCGGCCGCCCGGCGGAACGGTCTTCTATTTCTGTTATGTCGACATTACCCTCTCTCCAAGCCGTCCCTACGCCGCGCGCCCGCGTGCTGGAGTTTCCATCTGCCAGCGCCGCAAGTGCTACACTGGCAGCCAAATTCCAGCAGGTGCGGGGCGGGCCCTTGCAACTCCAGTCATTTGACGAAGCCTACGTCGAGCGTCTGCGTGCGGGAGACTTCCGGACGCAGGAACATTTCGTGGCGTATTTCAGCGCGCTCATTCAGTTGAAGCTGCGCTCGCGGCTGCGCTCAGCGCAGGCGATCGAAGACGTACGCCAGGAAACATTCAGCCGGGTAATTGCGGCGGTGCACGCGGGCAAACTCCGCCAGGCGGATCGGCTCGGAGCCTTTGTGAATTCGATGTGCAACAACGTGCTGCTGGAGCACTATCGCGGGGCTTCGCGGGACACGCCACTCGAGGAAGAGGAGCAGGATTTTCCAGCTCCAGTGGTGGACGTTCTGGGAGCCATTGCCGAGGAGCGCATGAAAAAGAAAGTGCGGGAAATCCTGGAGGAGCTGCCGGAAAAGGACCGGCGGGTTTTGCGGGAAGTATTTCTGGAAGAACGCGACAAGGACGAAGTGTGCCGCGATTTTGGAGTGGACCGAGATTATTTGCGGGTCCTGCTGCACCGTGCCAAACAGTCGTTCAAGTCCTTGTATTTGAAGAATATGGGGCCGTCCCCATTTCCTGGCGGCTACTGAAACGATTGGGCAGCGACACTCACTACCCTATTGTGAAGGACATAACAACAATGGACCATAACGAGGCGGTCCGGCAGAAGACCACCGAGCGGTATTTGCTGAACGAATTGGACGAGCAGGAACGGGATCAGTTCGAAGAGCATCTGTTTGACTGCCAGGAATGCGCCATAGACCTACGAGCGGCAGCGCTGTTCGTGGACCAAGCCAAGATTGAACTGGCCGAAGAGCCAGTTTCCGCGGCGGCGCCGGTACGCGCTGCAGAAACCAGACCCGGCTGGTTTGCCTGGCTGCGGCCGGCTTTTGCCGTTCCGGTGATGGCCATGCTGCTGGCGGTGATTGGTTATCAGAATCTGGTGCAGGTGCCGCGGTTGATGCAGGCCGCGAATTCAGGCAGGACTGAAAACACCCTGGTCGCCTCGAATCAGGCTCCGGGCCAGCCCCTGGCTCTTCCATATGCCTCAGTCAATGCGGAGACTCGGGGTCCGGCGCCGACGCAGGTAACTATTACCCCGGGGCAGGGCTTCAACCTGATGGTGAGCATCCCGCCCGATAAAAAGTATTCCGCAGACATTTTGGAGTTGTATAACCCAACGGGGAAACTACAATGGTCGCTCAGGATTCCGACAGGCTCGGAAGACGATGAGCGCTCGATCCTGGTGCCGGGCGCGGGACTGGAAGCTGGCGAATATAAGTTGAAGACCAGCGGAGTCACGCCGGACGGGACAATCACGGAAATCGGGACGAACCCAATCCAAGTGCAAGTTCAACGATAATACCGGGCGAGGATCAGGATTTGCGCCGGAACCGGAACTTGCCGCAGTCAATCCAACGACGTGAATTCCAACCGTGGGAGGAAACGATATGGCAGCGCAACCAAACGTATTACCGCGCGGCGCGAAGGAGCCGGTGCATCTGTATCACGCAGACGCTTATGTGCTGGACGCCGAACTGAAAGAGCCTGTCCGGGACAAGATCGAAAAGCAGGCGCTGGTCACATTGCCCAAAGAGGGCGGTTACCAGTTCCAGGAACTGCCTCCCTTCCGGCTGAAGGGGATTCTCTCCTACAACTACGGCTACACGCAGGTTGCGGGACATCCCAGCTCGAAGGGCCACGGATTTACAACGCTGGCCACGTCGGTGGTAGAAAATCTCAACGTTCTGGACGTGGTGACTGCGGATCGCGTGGTCGGACAGATCTCCACCGAGCATCCTGAGGCTCCCAAAGATGAAGCGGAAGATTGGGACGCGGTCCCGTCGGTAACTTTTCTAGGCACGCGCTTCGTCAACCTGCGCATCGGCGGCCACAAGGTAGATATCGATCAGGACATCCACGTGGTCGGGCCGAAGCCCACAAATAAGGCCTCGTACTTCGAAGACTCTGGCGCACTGAATCGCCTGTCACGGCACTTTGCGCACATTCGCGGGATGAATCACTTGCCGGATTGGGCCGAGCGGGAGTTTGCCCGCGACAAAGCGGCCACCGCACGCGAAAACAAGGCCGAACTGTCGGTGGTGAAGGGCGTAAACGGAGCTCCGGGCACGACGTTTGGCCACGTGATCGACGTCCCGCACTTTGGGAAGATTTACCTCGGCGAGTTGATCATTAATCGCGAGTGCGCGAAACCCGGCGCCGACTCCAACGATAAGTACCTGTTCCAATTGCGGATGGTTCGGCTGGATATGGGCTGCATTGGAACGGGGACGGCGACGGTAGCGGCGATGGACTCGAATGGGACAGGAAGCGGCACCGGACACCACTGACACGCCGTCGGTTACGTCATGCGCTCCGTCGGTACGCGACATCCACGGCCTGCCTAATCCTCGCGTAAGCCAAGTTGATATTGCGGGTCCACTTCTTGACCGAAACCGGGTCTTTGATTTCGCGGGCAATCGCGAGCGCTCGCTGATAGTAGGAAATTGCCGTGAAGTAGTCGCGACGATGCAGGTACACGTTGCCGATATTTGCGAGCACGACTTGATAGTTGTGCACCACTCCGCACTCGTAATTCACCCGCTCCGCGTCGCGAAATAGTTCTAAGGCTTTTTCGTCGTCCCCTAAGCCCAAATAGCAAACAGCGAGTTCGCTCCAGTCCATAGCGACAACCAGCGGCGCGTCCGCAGCCTCGAAGATTGCGAGGGACTGCTCCAGCCAAGGCAACGCATCCTGATAGTGTTCCTGAATCATCAGGTTCTTGCCGATACCCCAAAGCCCGTGGCCTCGAAGTCGCCAGCTGCCGACCTACTCTGACAACTCGAGCGCCGCGCGAAACAAAGCATCGGAAGTAACGTAGTCTTTCTGTCGAAAGAAGATGAACGCGCCCGACAAATGGATTTCGCCAAGAAGCTCAAGGAGTCCAGCGCCACGAGCGAGGGCCTCGGACGCTTCAAATAGTCGGTGCGAGGCCTCGTAGCGACCAAGATAACCCGAGTACTCCCCGCAGTACATTTTGAAGGCCGCAGCGGATTCAACTTCGTTAGCCGTCGGCGAGACGAAGGATTCCAAATAACTCAAGGCCTCCTCCGCACGACCTCTGGCCTCCAGGACTCGAGCACAGATGAAACGAAAATCCCACATTCGAGCCGCATCGCCGTCGGGGCCGATCCGCGCGATCTCTGACTCGGCAGGTTCCCCTGCTTTTTCGAGATCGCCGACGCGCATCAGATCGCGCGCATGTTCGATTGGGGATTGATCCATAACGCGCCTGAACAGCCCAAGCTTGGTTGTCACCCCGCAGCGTACTGCGGGAATGACAGCCCATGAAGAACAACTAGTGGTGTCCGCCGCTGCCGCCGCCATCCGAATCGGCGGGTGACAGGGGGTGCGGTTGGGGGTTGTCAGCAGGAGTTACGTGCTGGTTCGGCAGGCCTTGGGGACCCGACGATCGCCCGCTGACCGTGCTGTTATGGTATCCGAGCAGCAAGAGTAGCGACACAAACCAAGTGAACATACATCTCCTCATGGGGGAAGCGGCACAATTTATACACACAGATTCCTATCCCTCAAGTTAAAATCCAGCGAACATCGGAATGGCGAACAAAAATCAAGGCTCGGATCGTAGCTCGCACGCTCTTAGGTCGGCGGACTTTTATCGGCTGCTTCTACTTTACTTGCTAAGCGCTTGTCTGTTTGGCTGTGCTCGGAAGCGGGATCCTCAGACTGCATACGATCATGCTTGGGGCACATATCAGCACGGAGAGTTGGTTCAGGCGGATAAGGAGTCCGAGAGCGGTTACAACGACTTCCGCGCGCTCGGGCCAGATTGGGCTTGGAAGTTCACGATCCTTAGGGGAAGGGCCCTATACGAGCGAGGCAGGTACGAGGAAGTACTCCGACTCCTCTCCTCTCAAGGTGCGTCACCGCCCACGGGTGAGCTAGCTATCAGGAAACAATGGCTCGAGGGCTTCTCGTATACCTCACTGCACCGATTTCTGGAGGCAGACGCAAGGTACGCCGAGGCCGAGCGCCTATGCGAAGCTCGGCAATATCCCGCAGCATGCGCCGACGTGCAGAGCGCCCGCGGAAAGCTCGAGATCTCGCGGGGTCGCTATGCCCAAGCGCAAGTCTTTTTCGAGGGTGTCCTGGCTTTCGCGCGCTCCGCTGGCGACCGGCTATGGGAGGCGGATGCACTGCTAGATCTGAGTTGGGCTGCGAATGAGCAGACTCATTATGACGAAGCACTCGACTGGGCAGACACCGTTCGCCGCATCTCGCTGGAGAGGAATGTCCCGGACCTTACGCAGGCAGCACTCGGAAATATGGGCTGGGCCTACTACAAATTAGGCGATTTCGAAAAGGCCGAGGAGATGTTTCTTGAAGCCGAGAAGCAAGCAAGAAAACTAGGCCATACGGCTGACGAAGTGAAGTGGCTGACTAACGCTGGCTACATCTACATGGACGTCGGTAAGGCTCAGGCTGCCGAGCGGTCTTTTTATGACTCCCTCTCCCTGGCGCGCAAGATCAACAACCAGGAAGACGTCATCAATTCCCTCATCGCTCTTGCGTTCGTCTCCGAGCAAACTGAAAAGCTAGACGACGCCAAGCGCTATGCCGACGAGGCGCTGAAGATGGCGCAGGAGGATCAGAACAAGCGGGACATCACCTATCCGCGGCTGGTGCTGGGGAAAATTGCGGCACGGGAACATGATGCGGCGACGGCGGAGGCGGCGTTTCACGACGTCGAAAATTCGCCCGATGCGCCGGTGTTTTTGAAGTGGGAGGCGGAGCATTCGCTTGCGCGGCTGTATGAAGATGAGAAGCATGCCGACACCGCGGCGCGGGAGTATCGCACGGCGCTCAATACCTTTGAGACGGCGCGCGCGGAACTGCAGCATGAGAATTCGCGTTTGCCGTTTCTGACCAATGCCAGGAGAATCTACGACGATTACATCCAGTTGCTGGTCCGTCAGGGGAAGACGGATGAGGCACTCCAAGTTGCCGAGTACAGCCGAGCGCGGACGCTCAATGAAGGGCTGGGACTGCTGAAGAAGACGACGTCGTTCCGTCCCGATCCGCTCCATGCTCCGCAAATCGCTCGCAGAATCGGCGGTACCGTCCTGTTCTACTGGCTGGGCGAAAAACAGTCGTACCTGTGGGCGATCACCGCGGAGCGGACAAAGCTATTTACGCTGCCGGCGTCGGCCGAAATTGAAGCACGGGTGCAGCGCTATCGGAAGACGCTGACTGGACCGATCGATCCGCTAGCGAAAGCCGACGATGACGGAATCACGCTTTACAAGATGCTCATCGCACCGACAAAGACGCTGCTGGCGAAGAATGCCAAGGTGTTCATTATTCCGGACGGTTGGCTGAATACGCTGAATTTCGAGACGCTACTTGTCCCTGAGCCGAAGCTGCATTATTGGATTGAAGATGCGACAGTGGCGGACGCGAGTTCGCTGCGCGTGCTGGCGGCGTCGCGTGGCGCGAAAAAGCGTGGAGAGAAACTGCTGTTGATCGGCGATGCGGTCACGGCGAATACGGATTATCCGGAACTGCGGAAGGCAGCCGATGAAATGGAGAGCATTGGCAAACATTTTCCGGCGGTGCAGCAGAAAGTGTTTGCGCGCGATCAGGCGACGGCTGCGGCGTATCTGGAGAGCAAGCCCGCGCAGTATTCCTATATTCATTTTGTGGCGCATGGGACGGCCAGCCGGTTGAGCCCGCTGGACTCGGCGATTGTGCTGTCGCGGGCCAGCGCACAGGATGATTCCTTCAAGCTGTATGCCCGGGACATCATTCAGCATCCGCTGCGCGCCGACCTAGTGACAATTTCGACCTGTTACGGCGCAGGGGCGCGCGCCTACTCAGGCGAAGGACTGGTCGGACTCTCGTGGGCGTTTATACGGGCCGGGGCTCACCACGTGATCGGAGCGCTGTGGGAAGTGAGCGATGCATCCACGCCGCAGCTGATGGAGACGATGTATGGATCGATGCGAAAAGGGGAGGATCCAGAAGTGGCGCTGCGCGCGGCGAAGCTCTCGCTGCTGCATTCGGGCAGCGCCTTCCGCAAGCCGTTCTACTGGGCGCCTTTCCAGCTTTATGCCGGATCGTAGTCGTCGCCAAGTTGAGATTCAGCGCCTGGTTCTAGAGACATAGCGGTTCCACATCTCGCACAGTCAACGAAACTCTTCGACAGTCTGCGGGCGCGTCTCTTGATCCGTGATCGTATAGAATCCCCGAATGCAAAATGAGAGATTGAAACTCTATCGGACCGAAACGGGCTGCGTCATTGAGGCCCGAGGCAAATTTCACGCCGCGACCTGTGTGTGGGATGAACTGATCACCCGCGATGATCTGGAACGAGAGGTGGAACGTCTCATCGCTCGGGAACAAGATTCGAAGGCACATCTCGACGCAAGCGAGATTCGCGCGCCGATCGGATCGCAGGAAGTGTGGGCGGCGGGCGTGACGTACTTTCGCAGCCGCGATGCGCGCATGGAGGAGTCGAAGTCGGCGGGAGGCGGAGATTTCTACGATCGCGTGTATCACGCCGACAGGCCGGAGTTATTCTTCAAGTCCACGGCCAGCCGGGTCGTCGGGCATCGCGAGAAGGTGGCGATCCGGAGTGATGCGAAGTGGTCGGTTCCTGAACCGGAGTTGGCGCTGCTGGTCAGTCCGAGTGGGAAGATTCTCGGATATACGATCGGCAATGACATGAGCTCGCGGGATATTGAGGGCGAGAATCCGCTGTATCTGCCGCAGGCAAAGGTCTATCACCGGAGCTGCGCGCTCGGGCCGTGCGTGGTCGTGGGAGGGGCGCCGCCACTCGCGGCGAAGATCGAGTTGGAGATTGTGCGTACCGGCACCGTGGTGTGTTCAGGTGCGACCTCGCTCAGCGCAATGAAGCGGGATTTCGCGACGCTGGTTCAATATTTGTATCGCGACAACATTTTTCCGAATGGATGCTTCCTACTCACCGGAACCGGCGTGGTTCCGCCGGATTCTTTCACCCTGAATCTGGGCGACGAGATTCGCATTTCGATCGATGGTGTTGGGACGCTGGTGAATCCCGTCGGGTAGCCTGGCTGCCGAGGTTACTTTTTTCAAGACTAAGGTAATCCTGTCTTTGTGAACGGGATCACTGCCCGAGAGCCGCGTGTGTAGTGAGATAGCGGCTGGGTGGGTGCCTGCATGCGCTATTGGGGAATCGTTCTCGGCCTGGCAGTGATTGCCTCGGCGGTCGCCGTACCGTGCCTTGCCTCTCCGTTCGTGGTCTTTCCGAAGGCGGGAGAACTGGTCTCCCCAGACGGGCGATTCGTGGTGCGCAGCATGGGACGCGAAGGCGCGGCCACGGAGTTTGTCGGGACCTTTAACACCCTCTGGCTGACGGAAACCGCGACGGGTCAATCGCGCAAGCTGTGCGACTATCTGGGAGTTGCGGCGGTTGCGTTTGCGAGCAACGATTTCATCATCGTCACGCAGTATTCCAAGCGTACGTCGCAGTCCTTTGTTTTCTCGGCTGAGCGAGCGGCCGATCCGGTGGTCCTGGATAAGTCTGGGCTGACACGGCTTGTTGCCGTCGAAATGCGCGATTCTCTTCGGCAGAACGATCACGTATTTGTGGAAGCTTCGCGGGTGGTTGGGGACACTCTTTTCCTGTCGGTATGGGGCTATGGGCAGCACGACGCGAACGGCTTCCGCTGGTCGTGCGAATATGCATTGAAGGAAGACACGGCCTCCTGCCACGCAAACTCTCCTTCGCATTAGGGATCACGCTTCACGACAATTTTCCCACCGCGGCGCGCTGGTTCGTATACAGTATCGGGTTGTGCGTCAGGCTGACGCCGCGCTCTACTCTGTCTGTGAATCTCTTTTCCGCTGCAGGAGGAACTATGAAGAAGCGGCTTCCTTCGCATTCGTTATTCTCGCGCCGCAAGTTTCTCAAGCAGACTACTGCCGCCGCCGTGGGACTGGCGATTGTCCCGCGTCACGTGTTGGGCGGCACCGGATACATTCCTCCGAGCGACAAGGTGAACATCGCCTTCATTGGTGTGGGCGCGCAGGGGATGCGCGTCATGCTGCACTTTTTGCGCGAGCCCGACGTGCAGGGCGTTGCCGTGTGCGATGCCAACAAGAGCGGCGCGAACTATCCGCAATGGGATACACACGAGTTCTGCAAGTCGGTTCGCAATCTGCTCGGCGTGGACAGCGGATGGGACTGGTTGAGCCCTGACCAGCCGATTCAGCTGACGCATTCCTTGGTCACGCCGAGTGGCGTAGCGGGACGCGAGCCGAGCCAGAAGATTGTGGACGCCTACTACGCGGCACAACAGCGGTCGGGAAAGTATCACGGTTGCGCGGCGTACAGCGACTTCCGCGAGTTGCTGGAGAAACAGAAGGACATCGACGCGGTTGTGGTCTGCACGACCGACAATCTGCATGCGGCGGTGTCGATTGCGGCGATGAAAAAAGGGAAGCACGTGTTCTGCCAGAAACCGCTGACGCATACCATCTATGAGGCGCGGCGCATGGCACAGGTGGCGCGGGAGACGGGAGTCGCGACACAGATCGCGGTCGGCAATCAGGCCTCGGAATCGACGCGGCTGCTTTGTGAGTGGATCTGGAGCGGCGCCATTGGGCCGGTGCGCGAGGTAATGAACTGGTCGAGCCGTCCGTTCTGGCCGCAGGGACTGGAACGTCCGAAAGAAACGGAACCCGTGCCCGAAGGGCTGGATTGGGACTTGTGGCTCGGGCCGGCGCCGGAGCGCCCATTCCATCATGCATACCTGCCATTTGTATGGCGCGGATGGAGCGACTTCGGATGCGGTGCGCTGGGAGATATGGGGTCGTACAGTTTCGACACGATTTTCCGTGTGCTGAGGCTGGAAGCGCCGACGAGCGTGGAAGCGAGTTCAACGGATCGGTTCGACGATACGTATCCGCAGGCGTCGATTGTGCGCTACCACTTCCCTGCCCGGGGCGACATGCCCGCGGCCAGATTCACTTGGTACGACGGTGGGCTGAAACCGGCGCGTCCGGAGGAGTTGGAAGACGGGCGTCCGTTGAAGGGCGACGAAGAAGAGGACGAGGGGCTGCTGTTCGTGGGCGATCGCGGAAAGATCCTATGCTCGTTCAACGGCGCCGGACCGAAACTGATTCCACAGAGAAAGATGGATGCGTTTCAACCTCCGCCGAAGACTCTGCCGCGATCTCCGGGCAACGAGCGCGAGTGGCTTGACGCCTGCAAGGGCGGAAAAACCAAGCCGGGTGGCAACTTCGAGTATGAAGGGCTGGTGACGGAAACACTGCTGCTCGGCAACGTGGCCACGCGCATCGGCGACAAGTTGACTTGGGATCGAGGCGCGATGAGGATTGTGAACTCCGAGAAAGCACAGAAGATGGTCAGCCCGGAACGGCGCAAAGGCTGGGAGATTTAGGGGAGGATCCATGGCAAAGATTTCGCGCAGGGAGTTTGTGGAAGGTGCGGCTTACACTGCCGCGGCGGGCGTTCTCGCTTCAGCGGGGATGAAGCTGCACGCGAATCCTCTGGGTATGCCCATCGGCTGCCAGACTTGGCCCGTGCGAGACATGATCGAGAAGGATTTTCCGGCAACGATCAAGCAACTGGCACAGGCTGGTTTTCAAACGATTGAGTTGTGCTCGCCGGTGGGCTACGCGGATTCTGGATTTGCGGGGCTGGCGAAATACAAAGGGAGCGAACTGCGCAAGATCCTGAGCGACGCCGGCGTGAGTTGTGTGAGCTCACACTTCGGCATCGACGAACTGAGAAAAAATCAGGAAGACCGCATTGCATGGGCAAAGGATGTTGGCCTGACACAGATGCTGGTGCCCAGCCTGGATGGCCCGAAGAATCCGACCATGGATGACGTGAAGCAAGCGGCCGAGGAATATAACAAAATGGGTGAGAAGGCGGCCAAGGCGGGCATTCAGCAGGGACTACACAATGAGGACTTTGAGCTTTCAACGGTCGAGGGAAAGCGGACTTACGACGTGCTGTTCGAGTTGCTCGATCCGAAACTGGTGAAGTTTCAGTTTCAGGTCTCGACCATCAGCCAGGGCTACGACGCTGCGGAGTATTTCCTGAAGTATCCGGGAAGATTTATTTCCATGCACGTGCAGGGCTGGTCTGCGTCGACGAAGAAAGTTGCCCCGGTCGGGCAGGACACGCTCGACTGGAAGAAGATCTTTACAGCAGCTAAGACCGGCGGGATTAAGAACTACTTTGTGGAGATGAATCTGGAGCTCATGAAGGCGAGTGTGCCGTATTTGCGCGGGCTCAGCGTGTGAGTCCGTAGACCAAAGCCCTTCACCACAGGGGGGCACAGAGAAACACAGAGGAAATTCTGCTAGCGCTGGAGCGTGTAATTCTTCGCCAGCGCGCGGAATTCCTGCAATTGTTTCGTTTTCTTCCTCTCGTCCCAGCCGAGTTCGGGCGCGATAAGATCAGCAACGACCGGCGCCATCTGGATCGCGGCACCAGCATTCAGAAACAGCGCGCGGGTGCGTCGGGCCAGGACATCTTCGAGGGATTGAGCCATTTCGTTGCGAACCGCCCACACGGCCTCAGCTTTCACGTACGGCAACGCCGGATGTAGTTGTTCTCCCAGGCTGGAATCGGTATCGATCAACTTGCGAATCTCAAAAGCATCGGAGCCATACACGGCGAGCGATCCGAACTGCTTTGCGGCACTGTGATATCCGTGAATATTGAGATGGCGGGTGACACAAGGCTTCTCGTCGAGTTGCGCAAGCGTGGCGGCCTGGTCGACGCAATCCTCGGCCATGTGGCGATAGGTGGTCCACTTGCCGCCGGTGATGCTGACCAGGCCGCAACGGTCGATGTGGATGACGTGGTCGCGCGACAGGGCCGCGGTGTTGGCTACCCCTGACGCACGCACCAGCGGACGGATGCCAGCGAAGACACTGAGGACATCGTCGCGGGTCGGGGCCTTGTCGAGATACTGGCCGGCGGTGGAGAGAATGAAGTCAATCTCCTGTTCCATCGCGACGGGCTCAAGGGTTGGGCCATCAATTGGAGTGTCCGTGGTTCCGACTAGCGTGTGGCCGTGCCACGGGATGGCGAACATGACACGTCCGTCATTCGTGTGGGGCACCATGATGGCGCTCTCGCCTGCGAGAAACGCGGAATCGAAAACCAGATGGACGCCCTGGCTGGGGACGATCATGGGCGTGGCGGAGGAGTCCGCCTGTTGCCGCAGATGATCGCTGAACGCGCCGGTTGCGTTGATAACAACTTTGGCAGAAGCGCGGAATTCCTCTCCGGTCCTGATGTCGCGGGCGATGACGCCATCGACGAAGTCTTGCGAATCCTTCGTCACTCCGGTGACGGCGACATAATTGAGTAGCATGGCCCCTTGCTCGAACGCCGTCGCGACCATGTGGATGAGCAGGCGCGCGTCGTCGAACTGGCCGTCGTAGTAAATGGCGCCGCCGCGCAGGCCTTCGGTTTTGAGTGTAGGCAGATGCTCGAGAGTTTCTTCGCGAGAAAGGATGCGCGATGTGCCGAAGCCGTACTTCCCAGCCAGCAGTTGATAGAGCTTCAGTCCGAGGCCGTAAAACGGAGCTTCCCACCAGTCGTAGTTGGGCACGATGAAGGCGAGGTCGTGGACCAAGTGCGGAGCATTCTGCAGCAGAAGGCCGCGCTCCTTGAGAGCTTCCATCACCAGTCCGATGTTGCCCTGCTCCAGGTAGCGGACGCCGCCGTGCGCGAGTTTGGTGCTGCGACTGGATGTGCCTTTGCCGAAGTCACTCTGCTCGAGCAAGAGCACGCTGTAGCCGCGCGAAGCGGCGTCGATGGCGACGCCCACGCCGGTTGCTCCACCGCCGACGACGACGATGTCCCAGGGTTTGTTGTACGACTTGACCCGGTTCCAGGTCTCGGTGCGATTCATGCGTGCTCTAGTTTACTGCTTTTCGTTTCACCACAGAGCGGATGCAGCGGCTTCTGCAGGGGCCAGGTTTCGCTGGCCGTGTCGCCTTCGGGGCGAAGGAGTGTACGGGCGAGTGATGCTAGGAGGAGTGCGGGGCAGGCGTCAACCCGCGGGAGAGCAAGTGGCTCACGGTTTGAGCGACTCATCCTGAAAATGGGCACTCAAACGGCAGCCGGAATCCGGACTTCCTCGTACAACGCGTCAATCTGTTTTCGATAACGCTCCTCGACCGCCTTGCGGCGGAGTTTCAGGGTAGGGGTCAGAGTGCCGTCGTCCGCGGTGAACTCGTCAGGGACCAGCAACACTTTCTTCAGCGTCTCGTAGCGGGCCAAGTTGCGGTTCACCTCGGCAACAATCCCTTCGTACAGCGCTTGGACCTTCGGATTGGTAACCAGTTCCTGCCGGGATGAGAACGGCACGTGATTGGCGCGAGCCCATTCTTCAAGCAGTGGGAAGCAGGGAGAGATGATGACCGAGGCGAATTTGCGGCGGTCCCCGACAACGACGGCGATTCCGATCATCGCGTTGAGCTTGAGGGAGTTCTCGACCGGCTGCGGTGCGATGAATTTTCCTCCGGAGGTTTTCAGCAGATCCTTCTTCCGATCCGTGACCGAGAGGAACCCTTCTCCGTCGAGCACGCCAATGTCGCCGGTCTTGAACCAGCCGCCGATGAAGGCGTCTCGCGTTTCTTCGGGTCGGTTCCAGTAGGCACGGAAGACGGACGGTCCACGCACCAGAATCTCGCGGTCGTCGGCGATGCGGACTTCGAGGTTGGGCAGCGGCTTTCCGACGGTTCCCAGCTTGTGTGCCTGCGGAGAATTCAAGGCGACGACTGGCGATGTTTCGGTCAGGCCATAGCCCTCGTGGATGCGAATCCCGATCCCGGCATACCATTCCGCAAGTTCCTTGCCCAGCGGAGCGCCGCCGGAAACGAACACCTCGACCCGACCGCCCATGCGCTTACGCACCTGCGAGAAGACGAGCCTGTTCGCCAACCTCCACAAGGGCGACCTGGGGATTTCCCCGGCGAGAATCCGAGGACAATGAGCGCGGCCCACCGAGAGCGCCCAATCGTAGATCGCACGCTTGTGGAATCCTTTCACCTTTTGCTCCACCTGGGTATGGATCTTCTCGTAGACGCGTGGCACACCCACGAAGATGGTAGGTTTAATCTCCTGTAGAAACTGCGGCAGTTGATCAAACCACGGGCAATGGGCGAGCGTCACACCGTGGTAGAGCAGGGCGAGATCGGCGTGACGGGCGGTGACATGCGACAGCGGAAGGAACGAGATACTGATGTCGCCGCGGTGAACGTTAAAACCACTCATGGAATGCAGCAGGTTCGCGGTCAGGTTCCCATGGGTGAGTTGGACCCCCTTGGACGCACCGGTCGTTCCTGAGGTGTAAATGATCGATGCCAGGTCATCAGGTTCTATGGCACGGGCAGCGGTATCCAATTCAGGGTCGCGCTGGGTGGGACCTTCGCCCATGAGACGGCCCATGCGCACTGTGCTCGGAGCATCGACCGGGTCCATTACAAGGACGTGCTGTACCGCGGTTTGATCCTTAATGGACAGGAACTTGTTTAACTGCTGCTCGGTTGATACAGCTACAACCTTCGCTCCGGAATCGCAGAGGATATAGGCCGTCTGTTGTGCCGTAAGCGTGGAGTAGATGGGCACGACGACAGCGCCTAGCTGGAACGATGCAAAATCCGCGATAACCCACTCGGCACGATTTTCACTCAGGATCGAGATGCGATCGCCTTTGTGGACTCCCAGGCGCCGAAGGGCTCGAGCCACCCCGGCAACCGACTGGTAGAACTGCCGTGAACTGATGGGCAGCCACTCGCCTTCGCGGCGCGCCAGCATCACCCGGTCGTGGTCGCGTTCTACGATGACGGAGAAAATATCGTTAAGGGTCTGAGGCTTCATTGGACAGGGCCTCCTCACACCCTGTGAGGCGGACGGTTGGTCCGCCCCTCAAACTCGTCGAGATCTTCTTCGAAACCTCTTCTTTCCGCTACTTGTAATGGCCCCAACGCCACGTTGGGCCAAGCGAGAAGCGGATATAGTTCTGCCGCGGGGTCAGCAGGTTCGAGAACAGGTGGGTATTCACCCAATCCGCAGCGAAGCGGATACCAACCTTCCGCGACACGTTGACATCAAAGCCGCCGCCAACTCCAAAGAAAAACTGGGTATCGGTTTGGTGTGCACTGGGAACCGGAATACCCAACTTCCCAAACAATTGCCCTAGAGCGAGGGGAAATGTGATGTCAGCGATTTCGTGAATTCCCCCCAGGCCCGGTCGGGCCAGGAAAGTCACTTTGTCCCACTTGCGGATGTAAAACTGCGGACCGGCGGCAAAAGTATAAGTAGTCGACTTGAAAGGAACATGGATCGAGTTTGGCGGAATTGGGCCATATGGTGGTGGAACCTGCAGCAGCAGCGGAGCGTAGATAGTTTCGCCACCGCCGATGGTGCCAGCGCCGCTGATCACATCACTGCCCATGGCGCTGAAGTCGGCACCCAAGCCGAGCCAGGGCTTTGCCGTGACCCCGAAATCTGCCTCGAATCCGCGTTCTGTTAGGTTACGGGCCGGACTGATCAGATAATCGAAGCCGGTGAACAAGGTGTAACGGTTGATGTCTTTCTGTTGACCTGACAGCTGAAAAGGAATGAGCAGCAAAAAGCCCCAAATGAAGAGACGACGAACGTGCTCCATACTTTCACCTCACGGGAGTCATTTTTTCGTACCGAGCACTACCAACTGCCAAACGAAATGGGAAACGGTTCAGTGCTCTGGAATTTGACCGTAGGACGGGCCAGGGGAGATCAGCGAGGGTGAGTCGTTGTTACCTGCCACAGTCTGCGCCCAGGATTGCGCTTGCTATGCGACGTTCAAATCGGGCAGCACGTCTTCCCTGGCCATCGTGGGCTCGGGCCCCGGTGCTGCATTTGGTTCGATCGGCGACAGATTCGTCGCCACTCCGGCCTCTGCGGGCATGGTTTTCACCGGCTTCGCGGAGGCCTTCTTCGCCGCCTGCTTCCGGCGCGCCCGCTTCTTCTGGGGCGGCCGGATTCCGGCAGCGTTTCGAAGTTCGGTAAAGCCTTCCTGCAGCAACTTCTCCATCCGCCGCAGATCGGGAGCAGCATGCACGTCTCCGCTGAAGCCGAAGTACGCCATGCCGTTGTAGCTCAAGATGGCGCAATTGACGGCCATCTCGCCGCCGATGGGGACATAGGGATAACACTGCAGCAATTTGTGGCCGAGCAGATACAGCGGAATCTGCGGACCGGGTACATTCGTGCAAACCAAGTTGAAAGGCGTGATGGGTAAGCGGCTCGCCAGGGGTCCAATCGCTCCCTGAATCGAAGTCGGGAACATGCCGATCAACCCTCCCGCCAGGCTGACCAACTCGGCGGCATGTACGCGCTTCAAAAATTCCGAGCGCTTATGAGCGGCCGCCAAAAGTTTCAGCGGCGGACGGATATCCAGCGGGATGGTCACAGGAACGAGGGAAATGCGATTGCCCAGTTCCGACGGATTCCCCCGGCCGCGCAAACTCACCGGGACCATGATCCGCAGGAGTTTGCCTTTCACGCCGTCGCCGTGCAGTTCGCAATAGCGGCGCACGGTGGCGGTCACAATCGACAGAATGACGTCATTCACGCTGGTGCCGCACTTGAGTTTGATGGCTTTGATCTGCTCCAGGGGAATTTCGGTGCAGGCAAATTTCTGCGGCCCCTTGTAGAGGACATTGAAGCGAAGCCGCTCGGTGAATGCGGTGATCTCCGGGAACAAAGCGGCAAACTCGCTGGTCTCGAGATCGCTGCCGTTGGCGGCCGCGCGTTCGGCCATGGTCAAAAGATCGGTCAATGCCGACAGGAGGCGCTTTACGAATTCGGAATACGACTCCACGAGTTCGGTGGTTAGCGCATTCAGCGGATCGGGGGCGGGCGGCACTCGAAACTCGATCTTCTTCTTCGGCAGGCGCGGCGCTTGCGGGCTGGCATCGAGCAGCGCGTTCATGATGCTCACTCCGGCAACCCCGTCCGCCATGCAGTGATGTAACCGGAAGATGAGCGCGGTGCGGTTTCGCTTCAGCCGCTGCACCACGGTAATATCCCAGAGCGGATGACGCCGGTCCATCACATGGCTAAACAGCTTTCCTCCGATTTCTTTCAGGTCGGTATCGGTGCCGTGTTTGAGTGTGACTTCGGAAACATGACGGCGCAGTTGGAAATCTGGATCGTATTCCCAACTGGGCAAGCCCACCCCCAGGGGCGCCGCCACGACGCGTTTGAGATAGCGCGGGAGAAGCGGCAGTTTCGACTCGATGAAGCGAAGGCAGTCTTCGAACGAGACCTCGCCTTCGAACACACAGATACTCGCCACGTTGAGCGGCATGCCCTCCCGCTCGAGGTGAAGGAAAACGGTGTCGCCCCAGGAAAGGCGGTCACTCTGTTGCCGGTTCTGCATTGCGTTCTCCTGATCCATCGCCCGAGGCGAGCTGTTCGTTCACAAACGAAAAGTGGCGCGCCAACTTCACCAGTTTGAGTACCTTGTAGACATCGATATTCACGCCGTGTAGTACGACCTTGATCCCTTTGTGCTGGGCGGAACCCGCAAGTTCCTCAAGGGCGCGCACGGCGGCCGAGTCGATGCGTCGCACCGAACAGAAGTCGAGAGAAACCTCGGTCTCCGGGTTGTCGAGTGCTCGCGTGGCCTTGAGCAAGTCTTCGCAGAGCTGGTCTGGCGTCATCTGAGTCACGGTCATTTCGTGGCTAACTCCTGCGGCACGTCCGCTTTCACCTTGCCTCGGCCCTCGTAAGCCTTCCAGAACAAATCGACTAATTCAGTCATGAGCGGCATGCGGGGGTTCGACCGCCACGACGGATCTTCGAATGCGGTGGCGGCAAGTTGGGGAATGGCGCTCTCGAACTTTTCTCTGGAAATTCCGAGAGCGGCGATCGATGGCGGGAAATCCAACTGATCGAGCAGACGTTCGACGGCCTCAATCAGTTTCTGGATCTTCTCTTCGACTGTCTGGCCGCCGAGACCCAGCAGGTCGGCGACTGTGGCGTACTTCTTGTGCGCAACATAGCCCTGCGTCCAGGGCGACGGCATGAACTTCGCGGGGACAGCGGCGTTGTAGGCAATCACATGCGGCAGCATCAGCGCGTTGGCTCGTCCATGCGCAACGCCAAAACACGCGCCAAACGCGTGTGCCAGAGCATGATTGACGCCCACCGAGGCGTTGGAAAAAGCCATGGCCGCGATGCACGCCGCGTTGTGCATCATAGATCGCGCTTCTTCGTCGCGAGGATTCTGGTAGGCGATCGGCAAATACTTGAACGCCAGCCGGATGGCCTGCATGGCATTCGAGTCAGTGTAAGGCGAGGCGTAGTTCGAGACGCCGGCCTCAAGTGCGTGCGTCAGGCAGTCGATGCCGGTGTCGGCGGTCAGAGCTTTCGGCATCGACATGACGAACTGTGGGTCGACAACGGCCACGTCGGGAGTCAGAGAGTAGTCCGCAAGCGTCACTTTCCGGCCTGAGGCTTTGTCGGTCAAGACCGCAAATGGAGTGACTTCGCTTCCCGTGCCACTGGTAGTAGCGATGGCAATCAGGCGGGCGCGGTTGATTTTCTCGGTTGGGTATTGCACCACGCGTTTGCGCAGGTCGAGGAACGGTGCGGCTAATTCTTCGAGGTCGGCCAAGGGCGACTCATACTTCAGCTTCATGATCTTGGCTGCGTCAATGACGGATCCGCCACCAAGCGCCACGATCTGGTCTGCTTGGTAGAACTTCAGCTCTTCCACACCTTTCAGGACGACCTTCACTTCCGGTTCCGCATCGGGGATCACCAGCACGTGTAAGTGCGTCTCCGGGGCGATGTGGCGCCGAACGATGTCGACGTGGCCGATCTGCTCGATCCCAGGGCTGGTCACGATCACGGTCGAGAGCGACGGAAACTGGCGCAGGTTCTCGACCGCGTTCATATTGAAGTAAATCTGGTTGGGAACTCGGAACCACATATGGTTTTGTGTCCTCCGAGCAAGCCGCTTGATGTTGAGGTAGTGATAGATATTGACGTTGTCGGTAGTGCTGTTGCCGCCGCCCGTGCCGCAGCCAAAGGAAAACGTCGGCACCAGATCGTTGTAAACCGCGCCTAGCGCGCCGATGGATCCAGGAGAGTTCACGATAATCCGTCCCGCATTGATGACTTCGCCGAACTTGCGGATGACCTCCTGGTTCCTCGAGAAGATCACCGCGGTATGGCCGATGCCTCCGGCGTGATTGACGTCCACGCAGACGCGAAGCGCTTCGGCAGCCGACTTGGCGCGATAGACCGCGAGGACGGGGAATAACTTCTCAACCGATAACGGATGATCGCGGCCCACGCCCTCAATGGGCGCGATCAGCAGTTTGGTGTTGGCTGCCACGTTGAGGCCGGCAAAGCGGGCGATGTCGATCGCCTTTTGCCCGACGGCGAGGGGCTGCATGAAGCCTGTTTTTGGATCGATGACGGTGCGCTCCAGCAGCTTCGTTTCATTCACGTCGCAGACATGCGTGCCCAACTCCGCGAATTTCTTCAGCACCCGATCGTAAATCTCGTCATCGATCACCACCGTTTGCTCAGACGCGCAGATCGTACCGTTGTCGAAGGTCTTGGAAACGATGATGTCGACGACGGCGGTGTTCACGTCCGCGCTCTTCTCCATGTAGACAGGCGTGTTCCCCGCTCCGACCCCCAGAGCGGGTTTGCCGGAACTGTAGGCGGCCTTAACCACTCCCGGGCCACCGGTCGCATCGATCAGCGCTACGTCTTTGTGGTGCATCAGGTATCTGTTCTCAGGCAGTGTGGGAGCCTCCAGGCAGCTGAACACTCCCTCCGGCGCTCCGTGCTGGACCGCCGTTTCGTACATGATGCGCACGGCTTCGGCGCAACAGCGCCACGCTTTCGGATGCGGGCTGAAAATCACCGCGTTCCGCGTTTTGATGGCGACGATGCACTTGAACAGCACCGTGGAAGTCGGATTCGTGATCGGAGTGAGGGAGAAGATCACGCCGATGGGTTCGGCAATCTCGAGCAGGTTCCGCTCGGGGAACTCGCGAATCACCCCGACGGTGCGCTTGTCCTTCACGAAGTTGTGGACAAATTCGCAGGCCACCATATTCTTGATGACCTTGTCTTCCATCACGCCGAGCCGGGTTTCCTCGACTGCCAGTCTTGCCAGGTGCTGCGCATGGGCCAATCCTGCCAGCACCATGGGCTTCACGATCCTGTCGACATCGTCTTGGGTGAACTGGGTGAAGAGTGCGGCCGCAGTTCTGGACTGGCTCACTAACTTCTCCAGGTAAGCGATCCGTTCCGTGCTGGGACCATCGGCGGACAGGGGAATCGGCGATCGTTCCCGGACCGCATCACTCACAATCATCGCCACCTCCGGTCTGGCTGGGATTTCTGCTCGCACGAGCGGGACTGCCGAAATCAAGTTTGCGGAGTATTGCGTCCGCGCCGAACGTCTCCGCCTGCGGCACAAATCTCTCGGGAGCTTCGGAAGACAGGAATGGGGGATCCGTTGAGCGGGGCGAGAAATTCAGTCAAGGCGCAGACAGTTGGAACTCTGGCGTGCACCATACGTCAGCCTCGCGGATAAGTAGAGTTGAATGCATGCGGTGCGGTCTACCACACCTGTCACGTGGCAATGTGACTGCGGTCACGCCCCCGGAGAAGGTGCTCTTCGCCCGCGAAGCGGCCTTGACCGGACTGATAGCATGAGGGCAAAGCCAGCCGTTGTTTTGGCTGGATCCGGTTCGCAGTGACGAAAGAGCGGCACCTGAATTTCGTTAGCCGGTCGCGATCCACGGAAGACAGGTACCTTTCAAGAGAACGCAGATGGAGAACATGATCGGTCTGGTGATGACCGGGGGAGGCGCACGCGGCGCCTATCAGGCCGGCGTCCTGAAGCGAGTCGGCGAGATCAAGCGAATCGAATCCTACGGCAACCCCTTTCCGGTCATCGGCGGGGCGTCGGCCGGAGCGGTCAACGGCAGCGCCGTGGCCGCTGGGTGCGACGACTTTCCACTCGTGACTCGCACTCTGGCTGAAATGTGGGCGAACCTGCGGCCTTCCGACGTCTTCCACTGCGACTTCGCCTCGCAGGCCCACAATTCGCTGACGTGGATTCTCGATCTTTCTTTTGGCGGCGTTACGGGCGGCGGGCATGCGCGTTCTTTGCTGGATGCGGCACCTTTGCGTCGCTTCCTGTCGCGTCATCTGGATTGTGAACGCATCCAGGAGAACATCAAGTACGGCAACCTCTACGCGCTGGCCATCTCGGCGACGAACTTCAGCTCGGGGAAGAGTTATCTTTTTATCCAAGGCGCAAAAGGCCACCCCATGTGGCAACGCACCCGCCTGGTCACGGTGGCGGCAAGAATCACGGTCGACCACATTTGCGCCTCGGCCGCCATCCCGCTGATCTTCGAGCCGGTGCAGCTGAAGATCCCCCGAGGCACCGCGTTCTTTGGCGATGGTTGCGCCCGCCTGCAGCAGCCGCTCAGCCCGGTCATCCGGCTCGGAGCGGAGAGACTCTTTGCCATCGGCGTCCGCAGCGAGACCTTGAGCGCGCCCGAAGTCAGTTCCGCCGAGAAGAGCCCGTCACTCGCCAAGGTCATGGGCGTTCTCTTCAACGTCATTTTCTTGGACCACCTCGCTACCGACATCGAGCATCTGGAGCGTTTGAATCATCTGCTGGAGAGCGGCCAGATCGTGCAACCGGAGGTCGAGGAGTGTGAGCGCATCCGTCCTCTGAAAGTCCTGGTCGTATCCCCTTCCGTGAATCTGTCGGACCTTGCCGGACAACACCAGAGAGATATGCCTTCGATGATCCGCTACCTGGTGAGCGGACTAGGGCGGGAGGCCGACTCCTCTTCCGACCTGATGAGTTACATGCTGTTTACTTCCAAATACACGCGCGAGCTCATCGACATCGGATACCGGGACGCCGAGGAGCGGATCGACGAGATTGAGGAGTTTCTTTACGGGGAGCACACCGGCGTAGCTGCCGGCGCGGCGGGAAATGGCAAGCGGAACAGCGCTTCGAAGCAGCGGGGCCGGAACGTTAGCTAGCCCGGCCCCGAACGCGATTCTCCACAACCTGGAACCAGTCCTTAAGCAGTTGCCGCTGCCGGGGCGGGCGCTTTCCGGGTGGCACGAACCGGACGTTTCGGACGACGCTCGGTCTTCTCAGTATGGTGCCCGTTGGGCTTCACAAGAACTTCCGTCAAAGCTCGCTGGGCGTCGACGTAGCTCTTCACAGTTTCACGCGTCAGCTCGCCGAGGCGGAACGCCGGCCAGGGCTGCATCAGATCCACAACCTTGGCAGCAGTCTTCACGTTCGCGTTCACCTGCCGCCCGGCAACATCGACCCAACGCTTCTGGGCTTCGATGAACGACTCGGTCGCCTTGCGGGCCACCTCGGAGAGTTCGGGTGTCTTCATTTTCCTGGGAGCTTCACCGGGTTTACCGCGCATGATCCGCGAAGTTTCCTCCACAATCACGTCGAGGTATTGCTTCTGCGCCTTCACGAAATTGTCCATGCTGTCGCGGCTCAAGTCCATGAGTTGCTTGGGCTGATAGGGTTTGCCCTCTTTCACGGAATCCACCCAGGCATGAGTTTGTTTGCCGGCGATCTTGAGGAATTCGTCCTGCATGTGGATGAAGGTGTCCACGCTGCGTCGCAACAGATCGACTGCGGCCTTCCGCCGCGGGCATTCGCCGACGCGTTCCTTCACCGTTGTCATCAGAAGTTCGTTCTGCTGCTTGCCGAGTTCAAGCATCGCCTTCTGCACTTCGATGAAGTTGGTGACGCCCTCGCCGGCCATCTCGCCGAGAAGGGCGCTGGGAGAATAATGAGGATCGGAAAGTTGCAGCCGAACGGCGTGCATCACGTTGGCGTTCTGGCGCATGGCGAGATCGAGGAGAATGCGTTGCGTGGCAAAGAACGCTTGCATCCCCTGTTGCGCCCATCCCGAAAGGAGCGAGAACAACGACGCCTCCCGGGCATGCGCGGGTTCGTGTCTGATTGCGGCCATAAGAAACCTCCATTGCTGCATTGCAGCATTTCCTAAACTATACAATTTCATGATAGTTGTGTCAATATATTCTTGCGTGCTTGTGCGTAGCAACATGGATCAGCCTCAATGACATCGTCGGTGGTCATCATCAAGAAATACGGGAATCGCCGTCTCTACGACACCGCCGGGAGCCGCTACGTCAATCTCGACGATCTGGCCGCGCTGGTTCGCGCCGGAAAAGAAGTCCGTGTGGTGGATGCAAGAAACGGCCACGATCTCACGCGCGTGACGTTGACCCAGATCATCACCGAAGACGCCAAGGGCAAACCGACCGGGCTGCCGCTCGAACTCCTCCGGCAGTTGATCATTGCGTCCGACGAAGTGCGGCAAGAATTTCTGATGTGGTATTTGAAATCCGCCTTCGACACCTACCAGAAACTGCAAGACACGGTCCAAAGCCGGCTGAGTGAAGTGCAGTCGGCGATTCTTTCGCCAGTGGACTTGATGAAGCGATTCCTCGGGACCACGCCCGCGGTTCCGTCCACACATCGAGGCATCGAGCCGGAAGTGGAACTGCTGCGTCGGCGGGTCGCGGAACTGGAAGCGCGGCTGCAAAACCCCGTCCCGGCTAAAACGAAGCGCCCGCGAAAACGGAGATAGATTCCTGGAATTTTACTTATAGGGGGAAGCAGAGCCTCCGGGTATAATCGCGCCCTGAAGTGGCCTTCCGCGCTTACCGGAAGGCTGCAACCACGGGCCTCCTTTGCAGCGAAGACAGAAACGGACACCCAAGCGTCCAGCGACACACAGAACGCGTAAGCGTGCTCTGCCGCACTCTCATCAGGACGCCGCGACTTCTCTTTGGACCGAAGTATTATTCGGAGCCGAAGTTCTGATGCTGCACGCCGCCCCGGTGTACTACGGGTTTGGCGTGCCGCGCGGGGATGGCTCCGGTGTCGTGGTCATTCCCGGATTTCTCGGCACAGATCTCTATTTGGCGGAATTTCACGCCTGGCTGCGCCGCATCGGATACCGGCCATATTTCTCCGGTATTGGAGTCAATGCAGAGTGTCCGAACCTGCTCATTCAACGCCGCCTGAACCAGACGATCGAGAAAGCGCTGGCCGAAACTGGAAGGCGCATTCATCTGATTGGTCACAGCCTCGGCGGGCTGATCGCCCGCGCCGTAACGGCCCAGAGACCGAACGACGTGGCCTCCGTAATCACGCTCGCGTCCCCTCTTCGCGGAACGGTCTTGAATCGAGCGGTCCTGCGCGCGGCGGAAGCCGTGCGCCTGCGGATTCTGGAAGACAGCGGGACGGAAGTCCTGCCCAGTTGTTACACGGGGAGTTGCACCTGCAACTTTCTGAATTCGCTTCAACGCCGGGTCCCAGCCTCGGTGCGCGAAACCGCCATCTACACGCGTCACGACGGCGTCGTCGACTGGCGCTATTGTATGACGGGGAATCCGGAAGTCGACGTGGAAGTTCCGGGCACTCATGTCGGCATGACTTTCAATCCCGCCGTTTATTGCGTGGTTGCCGAGCGGCTCTTCGAAGCTTCCAAGCCCGACTGACACACCAAAAACTAAGGTGATGCGAGGCACTGCGCACCTACGCGCCGAAGACTATAGTATGGGCGGTTGCTGACTATGCTGGACCTGTCCGCCACTGCCGGATCCCTCGGGGCGCTTACCTCCGAGCAGTTACGCGTCACGCTCGAAGGCTTCCTTCCCAAAGACGCTGCGGCAGCCGAAAAGATCGCCACGATTGAAGCCGTGTTGCGTAGCTCCACTGGTCAGGCGATGCGCGACACCATGGCACGCTGGATTGTCGATGAGATCGTTCCCGTGGAGCGTCTGGTTCCACCGGATTACATCCAGTGGCGGGGCCCAGTACGCGACGCCATGATGTACGTGGTCGCACGACTTTCTCCCGGACGGCTCGCCCCGAAACTGTTGGAGCAGATCGAACTTCCTCCCGACACGTCGGCTGAAGTGCGCCTGTTGCGCCTGATCGCGAAAGTTCCGGGCCTGCAGAAATTAGGCCAGGTCATTGCGCGCAACCAGCATCTGCGCCCCGCACTGCGTGCCGCTCTTGCCAAGCTGGAGAACGGAATTCGCGACGTTCGTCCGGAGGACATTCGTGCCATCATTGAGCGTGAACTGGGCCAGCGGGTGAAAAAGTTCGACGTCCAGATCGCGCGTTCCGTTCTGTCCGAGGCCAGTGTCAGCGCGGTGGTGCGATTCAGTTGGCGCGATCCCGAGACCAGGCGGCGTCAACGAGGCGTATTCAAGGTCCTGAAACCGCACATCCCGGAATACTTCGCTGAGGACATGGAGTACCTGCAGGGACTGGCGCAGTATTTCGCGGATCGGGAACACAGCTACGGATTCCCCGCCCGGCTCATTCCCGACACGTTTCGCAAGGTTCGGCGCCTGCTGCGGCACGAAGTGAATTTCTCGCGCGAGCAGAAGACCCTGGTCGAGGCTGGACTCCTGTACCGATCCACGCGGGGAGTGCGCGTGCCGAGGTTGATCGTGCCGTTGTGTACGCCACGCGTCTCAGCGCTCACGGAAGAGCGGGGCATCAAGATCACCAGGGCGGCGGCGCGGCTTCCGGCCGAACGGCGCCACAAGCTGGCCGAGCAATTGATAGAAGCCACCGTAGCCGTGCCCCTGTTTGCTGCGACGCAGGATGCGGTCTTTCACGGCGATCCTCACGCTGGGAACCTGCTATACAACAATCGCACTGGGGAGCTGACCATCCTGGATTGGGCGCTGAGAGAGCGATTGGGCCGCCAGCAGCGCCGGCACCTTGCACTTCTGTTTCTGCTGGTTAGTCTGCGCGACCCAATCGGAACGGCGAAGCAGGTCGTGGCGCTCAGCCAGCATCCGTTCAGCGTGTCTTCGCCCCGCGGCAGAGTGGTTCAACAGACTATCGTCGAGTTCCTGGGAGAGTTGCCACCCTCGAGTCTGCCGAGCGCGGCCGACGCCATGCGCATTCTCGAGCGAGTGGCGCTGCAAGGCGTTCGCTTTCCGGCCTCGCTGATCATGCTCTCGAAAGTGATGTTTACGCTGGAGGGAATCCTCGGCGACATCGTCGGATCGAATACGGAGATGGGGCTAGCCATCGCCAAGCGCGTGGCCCGAAACTGGATCGCCAATCGCTCGGCGTTTCGTTCGCCGATCACGGGACGGGACTGGCTCGCGCTGCAGTGCAGTGCGTTGCTCTTTAGCAGCCGGATATGGATCCGGTGGGAGCAGGCGATGCTGGACCGCTTCCTGAAAAAGCATGCGCCCGCATCGCCTGCGATCGCGTAGCGGCAGGTTCGCCGCAGCAACTCAGTTGACTAGACCGCAGCCGGGGCTCGGTGCCGAGTTGCGCCCTTTCGCGCCGCCTTGGCCTGACGGCCGACCGGCTTGCGGGGTTTCATCATCGAACCGATCAGCGAAGTTTCGGCCTCAACGAATTTCCTGACGCCTTCGCCGGTGAAGTCCGCGATCGGCATCAGTCGCGACGGCGAAATGGACTGCACCGTCCGAGTGGCGACGTCGACACTGACATTCATCTGCTGGCTAATGACGTCGAGCAGTTTCTTCTGGGCTTCGATGAACGCCGTGCCCGCCTCGCGCGCCAGTTCGGCGACCTCAGTCTTTTTGGCAACCTTGCCTTCATGATCGTGCTTGCCGCGTATGGCGTTGCCGGCTTCCTGCCCGACGGCATCGAGCAAGTTCTTCTGCGCGCGAGTGAAGGTGTCGACGCCTTCGCGGGCGGCTTCCACCAGACGAGCGGCTCGTCCGCCTTTTCCGGCTTTTTCGGACTCGATCCAGTCGATTGCCTGCTTGCTGGCGTGTGTGAGCAGTTCCTGGTGCAGGCCGATTAGCGTGCCAAGGCTGCGCCGGACCAGGTCCGTCATTGCCGCTGCCGGCAGAAAGCTGCCGACTCTATCCTTCACACCTTTGAGCACGATTTCGTTTTCCTGTTGTGCGAGATGAAGCAGAGTCTTCTGGGCTTCCACGAGATTCGAGGTTCCTTCGACCGCCAATTCGGTCAGGAGGTCCAGGGACGACTCGTCGTGGGACTTGCTACTGGTTGACATGGAAAGCCTCCGTTTTGCTGCACTGCAGCATTGACCCCAGCATAGTATTTCAAGCGCTGGCAGTCAATAGGTTTCATGACTTTTATTGCAACGCATTCAGAAGTCCTGGCGCCCGTCCGCCGGGTGGGCCAGATCGATTTTGCGGCGCTGGACTTTCCAGCACTGGCGCGCTAAGGTCGTGTGTTTTGCAGAAGGGTTCTCATGCAGAAGCTGCCGGAAGTCGAGACTGCCAAGACGCTGATGTTGGAGGCGATGTCGTGGTCGGTGATGAAGTGGCTGCGCGAAAAGAAACGGGTGCGCCAGACAGCCGACCGCGCCAACGCCGTACTGGACGAACTGAGCCGGACGCTCAGAACCCACTGGCCCGAGGAACTTCGGACCGCCTATGACGCGCTCGATGCAAATGACGATCCCCAGTCCGGCAAACGTTCGAAGCAGGCATCGAGCGCGCAGGCCTCATTGCTGGCGAAGAAGATCAAGGCGGCCGACGACGAAGCCTTCAAGGCCAGAATGGAGGCCGAAAAGACTTTCGACGACGCCGAGAAGCAACTGAGCACCAGCATGGCGCGGGAAGGATGTCGGAAGGCGATTCACGGCTGGGAACTTCACGAAAAGGCGATCCGACAGACGGAGAGTGCGGTCGACAAATAAGCCCACGATCCCCGAACCGCGCCATCCAATACGCGATATTGCCTGCGCACCGCAAAGGAGCACGGTGTCTGGGTGATTTAGACCCAATCCCGCGCTTCGATCTCAAAGCTTTCATCACAGGATAATCGACATCTGCTCTGTGCGAGCGTCCGGCATTGGTTTATGATTTGGTCCTGTCTTCCGGCGGGCAATCCCATCCAGCGTGGCCGGCGCGAATCTGGGGAAGAGGCTACAGCGATGACCAGCGAGCGCGAGTCTGTGACCCAACTTCTGCAGGAGTGGAGAGGCGGCGACAAGCGCGCTCTCGACCAGCTCATGCCGGTGGTGTACGACCAACTGCACCGGCTGGCGGCGAAGTGCCTGCGCGCCGAGCGTCCCGATCACACGCTGCGGGCCACAGCCTTGGTCAACGAGGCGTATCTGCGGCTGGTGAATGCGGAGGTCGACTGGCAAAGCCGCGTGCATTTTTTCGCAGTCGCGGCGCGCATGTTACGACGGATTCTGGTTGACCATGCCAAGGCGAACCAACGCGAGAAGCGCGGTGGTGGCGCGGAAAAAGTCGAATTTGACGAAGCTGTCATGGTGGGCCCTCAACAAGGCGCGGGCATTCTGGAACTCGATCTGGCTCTGCAGAGGCTGGCCCAACATGACGCGCGCAAGAGCGAGATCATCGAACTGCTGTGCTTCGGCGGGCTCACCTACGACGAGACGGCCGCAGCGTTGAACATTTCTCCCGCAACCGTGCACCGCGAACTCAAGATGGCGAAAGCATTCCTTCATCGCGAACTCATGCAAGGTTCTGCTTAAGTCATGGCTTCTTCGTCCGATCGATGGCGACGCATGGAAGCGCTGTTTTACGAGGCGCTCGAACTGGAGCCTGCGGCCCGTCCGGCATTTCTTGATCAGCAGTGTGCCGGAGATCCGGATCTACGAAACGAAGTCGAATCGCTGCTCCGGTCCGCCGATTCGCCCCTGCAAGCCTTGCAGAAGCCGATTGAGGACGCGGCTCGCAATGTGGTGGCTGAAAAACACAATGCCGCGCTGCAGCCCGGCACGCGCTTTGGACGTTATGAGGTCCTGAGCGCCGTCGGCGCGGGCGGTATGGGTGAAGTCTATCTGGCGCACGACACCCAGCTGCGCCGAAACGTCGCGCTCAAACTGCTCTCGCAGGAACTCACGCGGGACGAGCGCGGGCTGAGACGCTTCGAGCAGGAGGCGCGGGCGGCCTCAGCGCTGAACCATCCCAACATTCTTACTGTCTACGATTTCGGGCAGGTGAACGACGTTTTCTACATCGCGTCGGAGTACGTCGAAGGCGAAACCCTGCGCGAGCGTATCAAGAAATCGAAGATGTCGGTGACCGAAATTACCGACATCGCGATCCAGTTGACGAACGCGTTGGCGTCGGCGCACGCGCGCGGTATTGTCCACCGGGACATCAAGCCGGACAACATCATCGTGCGCCACGACGGCATCGCCAAGCTGGTTGACTTTGGCATCGCCAAACTCAGCAACAGCCCAAGCGCCATCAAAGTTCGCGGCAACCTGCCGACTACGGTGAATTCCACCAGCCGGCCGGGCACCGTCTTAGGCACCATTCGCTACATGTCGCCGGAACAGGCGCGCGGCCACGACGTGGATGGCCGCAGCGATCTATTCAGCCTGGCGGTCGTGATGTACGAAATGGCGACCGGGCATGCGGCATTTCAAGGGGATACCGCCAGCGACGTGATCGCCGAAATCCTGAAAGGTGAACCGGCTCCGCTTGCCGAGGCGGTACCGGGCATGCCCGCCGAGTTCGAAACTATCGTGCTGCGGGCGATGCGAAAGAATCGCGAGGAACGCTTCGTGTCGGCGAATGCGATGCTGGCTGAATTGAAGGCCTTCCAGGAAGAGAGCGGCTTCCAGAAGAAGCTGAAGAGCGTCGGTAGCCAACGCGACAGCGCGCCCAACGTGATTGCCATGCGCCGAAAAACCGACGGAGCGCCAGGGAGCGGTTCGCCTCCACAATCCCGTAGCCGATTCGCCTGGTTCGCCGTTTTGATCCTGGTTGCGGCACTGGCGGTTCTGGCGTGGCGCAAGCCGTGGGTTAAGCACATTCTCCCGAATGCTCCGCGCACCCTGGCAGTCCTTCCCTTCCGCAATTTGCGACCGGACCCGCAGACGGACTTTCTTGGATTTTCCCTGGCGGATGCGATCATCAGCAAGCTGAATGGATTGAATGCCCTCACGGTGCGCCCTTCGTCCTCGATCGACGGCTACCGCAATCAGTCGGTGAACCCGCAGAAGGCCGCCTCGGAGCTGCATGTCGAAACATTGCTGACGGGAGCGTATCTGCGCGACGGTGATGAACTGCGCATTACGACGCAGTTAATCGACGTCGTACCCGACAAGATTCTGTGGCAGGACACTATCGATCTGAAATACAACCGTCTACTCACGCTGCAGGACACGGTTGCACAGCAGATTCTGAAGGGGCTCGAAGTGAAGCTCTCGCCCGCGGACGAGGAGAAGCTGAGGCCGGAGCACACGGTGAATCCGGTCGCCTACGAAGACTACCTGCGGGGCGTGAATCTTTATGCGTTGAATGATTTTCCGGCGGCCATCAAGGCCCTGGAACAGGCCACGACCGTCGATCCCGGCTATTCGCTGGCCTGGGCCCATCTTGGCCGGGCTTATACGACCAACGCGTCCCTTCATCTGGGCGGGGCGGAGCAGTACGCCAAGGCACAAGCCGCCTACGAAAAGGCGGTGGCGCTCAATCCCGGATTGATCGAAACCCGTGTCTACCTTGCGAACCTGCTGACCGACACCGGCAAGGTGGAACAGGCGGTTCCCATGATGCGGGACGTGCTGGTGAAGAATCCGGAATACGCCGAAGCCCGCTGGGAGTTAGGTTACGCTTACCGGTTTGGCGGAATGTTGCAGGAGTCCGCAGCCGAGTGCGAGAAGGCGCGGCAGAACAACCCCTCGGTGAAGATCAACAGTTCCGCGCTCAATGCGTATCTTTATCTGGGCCAGTACGACAAGTTCCTGCAAAGCCTGCCTTCGATCGATTCAGTCTACGTGATCTTCTATCGCGGGTTCGGCGAGTTTCACCAAGGCCGCCTCGCACAAGCCGCGCAAGATTTCGACCATGCTTACGACAAAGACTCAACCCTGCTTCCGGCGCGCATCGGCAAGGCGCTGAGCGACGGCATTCGCGGGAATGACGCCCCAGGACTGGCTCTGCTCCATGCCACCGAGGGACAAATCGTGGAAAGTGGCGCGGGGGATGCCGAGAGTATGTACAAAGTCGCCGAGGCCTATGCCGTGTTGGGAGATAAGGCGTCCGCTTTGCTGATGCTGCATCGCACCATCGAGGGTGGGTTTTTCCCGTACCCGTACTTCGAACGCGACCCGCTGCTGAACAACATCCGGCATGAAGCGGAATTCGG
Organism: Terriglobales bacterium; assembly: GCA_037443605.1. Taxonomy (GTDB): domain Bacteria; phylum Acidobacteriota; class Terriglobia; order Terriglobales; family Acidobacteriaceae; genus Sulfotelmatobacter. Next base: position 120,010 of record JBBIOA010000008.1, on the reverse strand, counting down.
CATGCTGATGAAAGAAGCCCAGGAACGGCACGACCGGTTCAAAGCCCGATTTTCTAATCCTTCCCCATAGAAAACGAGGATCCTGCTGGTTGGCAGGATCCCCGGTGTTCTGCCCTTGTTGCAGTCCGTCCGCTTCGGTTAGTTCACGGCGGGCACAGCGTAGAACGCGGTGTTGTTGGGCGAAGTTCCCCAGAAACCTACCAGCGTGCCCGCGTTGTTGATGCCGTTGACCACGGTCGTGCCAACGCCGTTCGGGTCGTCGATCGACACCCACGCCTTCGTCGTGATGTTGTAGGTGAAGCCATGCGTCAGGGTGGAACTGTCGGTGTAGGCGCCCACCACGATGCCGTTGCTGTTGATGCCGAACGCCGAGGTAGCAGTGGACTGCGGGTAGTCGAGCTGGGTCAGGCTTCCCTGCGAGAGCAACCAGCCGTGCGTCGCACCCGTGCCATCGATGAAGAATCCCACCACCTGGCTCATGTCGTTGATGCCGGTCGCCTGTGCGCTGGTGGAGCCGGGAATCGTGATCAGCTCGAAGACTCCGCCGTTCTCGTCGTAGATATACGGGCGGTCTGGACCGGTTCCGTCAGCCTTTGTGCTGAAGTAGCCTGCCGACTGTGCGAAGTTGTTCTGGCCCAGCAGCTGGTTGAAAGTCGTTCCGGGGTAGTGAACTTCCATGAAGACGCCCAGACGCGACTGAAACCCGTGCGTAAGTCCCTTGCCGTCAATATAGAAACCGACCGTCTTGAAGGGCGAGTTGTTAATACCGGTGACCTGCGTCTGGGCCGACTGAGGATAGTTCTCGCTGGTGAACTTCTTGGTAGCGACGTTGTAAGTAAAACCTTTATTGACGGTGGCGCCATGGTAACCGGCGATGATGTTGGAGCTGTTGATCGCCAGGAACTGGGTGAAAGTATCTCCAGTGTAGTTGACATCGTTGAAGGTGTAGGTCTGGGCCGCCATCGGCAGACACGCCAGCAGAGCGACGCCGAGATACCGGGTAAGGGACTTCAGCTGCATGGGACTTCTCCTTGTATTTTGTGCCGGTTGGAACTTGTGTCTCAGCCGGAGTGTTGGGGCAGGTGAGCACCGGATGTCGCCATCGGGAGTCTCTCTTGCTCCTCACCCTCTAAGGCGACGCGAAATGGCAGGTTCCCTCACCGGAAGAGAAATTCTTTTAGGGGGTTTGCGCGGACTTCACTTTTTTGGGGGATGCAACGGCTTGCAACCCTGTTGCAAGAATTATCAGTCTTGACATCAGGGGCGATTCGACGGATTCTATGCCTGCGGTCCTTGTGTGTGTTGACAAGCCCCTTCCCCCCAGAAGCTGTAGGATTCTCGAGGAAAGGTATTTTGATGACGAAGTTTCGTACCCTCTCGCTGGTCGCTCTGTTGATCCTGTCGATCGGACCCGCCGCAGTATCCCAAGCCAGTTCCGATAACCGCCGCTGCCGCTGGAACGACAAACGCTGTCACGTGGCCGCACCCGAGGGTGGGAACGCCGCGTGGTACTTGCTGTTAGGCGGTGGCTCTTGCCTGGGAGCGGTTCTGGCAGGCTCGCGGAAGCGGAACTCGGGACAAGCTGTCTAGCAGCTTCGCACTAACATAGAAGGGCGCACCGTTATCGGTGCGCCCTTTTCATTGCCTGCCTGAAGACTCAGAAGGGCCCATACCAACCGCGCTCTCTCAACCGAACGACAAAGCTTGCCGTGACTCTGAGGTTATTCTGCAGTTGCACTTGGGCGGAGGAGTTGGCGAAAGCCGTGCGCAAATAATCCCCGCCCAGCCGTACGGCAAAGCGGTTGGTGATGGAGCGTTCGAACCCTCCGCCAAGCGCGTAGGCATACCGCCCAACCCAACCCTGCAGATACTTATTTCCACCCAAAGGGACAGCGCTGTCCACAAGTCCTACGCCCACCAGAGCGTGCAGAAATACTCGTGAGTTTCGAGTTTCGGTTGGATAGAAGACAGGGCCGCCCAGCACGGTAAGAATGAACCCGCCCTTCCCGGTTCCGGGAATGCTTGCGGTGCGCACGTAGCCAGAGTCCAGGGCGACGCCCCAGCGCTGAGCGAAATCGACGTGCCCGCCCGCGTTCAGGCCGTAAAGGTCGACTCGACCTGCACCGGGAATTGAGGTCGAGAGGTAGCTGTACCCTGCGCTCACATCGTAGGCAGGGCCGGAGCCCGCAGCCGGCGGACCGGAAGAAAAATGGCTCTGTGCCAGCAACGGCATAGAGAGCAAGAGCGCGACGACAAAGTAGAGCGCGACGCGCGACGCGAACAGCAGTCGGAAATCGAGCCTGCGATACAATTCCGCCATTTTTCCGCTCCCGGCTATTCCCCAAAAGCGAAAGGCTCGCCTGGGGGATTTGAGCTTCCAAGATAGGCGACGAACCGGCGGGCTGAAACGTATCTACGGCCCCGTGACCTTAGGTAACGACGGGATAGGTCACTAAAGTTCTTGGGAAGCACTCCGAGCTAATCCTCAAATCACGATTGCCGCGGTTCGTCGGAAGAGGCTCCCTGGTTCAGTCGAGCCAGCAGGGCGCTGGCCCGGTGTTTCGCTTCATCCATTTGCTCGGGCGTCATCAGGCGCGCAACTTCACCGCGGGACTGAAAGGCGCGTTCCGTCGCCACCAGATACCAAGTGTAGGCGCTGATCAGGTCCTCCGCATCGTGGCGACGGTTGAAATAGAACCGGGCTAGCGCCATTTGTGAGGCGGCCGCCCCCTCAGAAGCCTCTCTGAGCAGGACCGATTCCTCCGGGGCGACCTTCGAAATCTCATGACCCGAGCCTGCGCCCTCGGAGCCATCGCTGAGAGTCATGAACAGTAGCTCAAGGCGGCTGGAAACACCCAGCTTGTCGTAGATCCGGAAGAGGTAGTTCTTAACGGTGTGCTGGCTCAGGAGCAGGCGTTCGGCGATTTCCTTGTTCGTCAATCCCTCTGCGATCCCGCGAACCACCTGCAGCTCTCGCTCGGAGAGCCGCTTCATACCGCCGGCATCGACAGCCTGAAGTGCCGGTGAATTCGCCAGCGCCTCAACGGCGACATGAAGCGACTGACTATCGGCCCAAACCTGGCCTTCGTGCACGCAACGCACGCACTTGGCCAGGTGCTCCGGCGGGTCCGATTTACTGAAGACCCCCCGAGCTCCCGCACGAAAGGCCTTGAGAACCATCTCGTCTTTGGAGGAGTCCGGCAGTACGACAGTTCGCGTTGGCAGCCGCAGCTTGCGCAACTGATGAAGAACCTCAAAACCGCGCCCCGGATGCTCGTCCAGGTTCGCGCTCACGACGAGTACATCCACCGGGCACTTTCTGACGGTCGCCACCAAGGCAGAGGAGTCAGAATCGTGCTCCACAACTTCCAGCGTCGGGTCGAGGCGCAGCGCGTCCGCTAAAAGACGAGTGTGCATCGGCGAGCTTTCGGCTACAAGCACTCGAATGTGGTCCGACATAGAGACGATTATCTCTATAATAGGGCCTTTATTACAATACCGAATAGAGACAAAAGGACCTGAGTGCGTGGACCTCTTGCAGCTGAATGCAACTTCCTATATGCTCCGCTCATCTTGAGTTCCCGTTTCGGGAGACTCTGGGTGGTCTGTCGGCCTCGTTTCTCTCCCCCGTTTCGCCGAGCTTAGAACACTGTCATCTGTGCATGAATGCCCAGTTGGCGTGATCCGGGCCTCGCTCGAAGGTGCCATTGACAGTCGTTGAGGCAATGATTACGATCTCTAGGAAGTTACTTGAGAATACACTCTCGATGACTGGTAGTTGCATCCGCTATGCTCCGCTAATGTTGCAAGGTCAGGTAAAGATGTAATGTTGCAATCTTGCACATCGAGCGGATCAGGCTGTAAATCCCGCAACTTGGTCGCTTGTGCAACAGGTTCTTCCGTCTCCCAGCGCCACTGGAGAGAAGTGTTCGACGAGAACCAGGCAACGGTAGCAAGGTTAGATACGCGACATTAACAAGCAAGAGAAGTCCCTTCCCCCTTTATCTGGCCATCCCCCGCATGGATCTCGGTTGGAGATCGCCTGTGTCTGCCTGTGGCTTCTTGGGCCGTCCCGACGAATGGGACTCAGAGGGCGAAGCTGTATCTACTGCTTGCCGACTTCAGGTCCTGCAGCGCTCTTAAGTCAATCCGCCCTGGGATCTCGAGTCGAAACAATTTAGGAAACATCCCACCGCCGTGAGATCGCAGTTCAAGAACAATCCGTTGGTTGAAGGCCTTACGGCCAAACCTCGCCTTCTCGTGGTGAGCCACGAATCGGCCGTGCTGCGGCCGCTGTGGGCCCTGGCCGACGTGAACGGCTGGCGTGTTGAGGAAGGCGCGAGCGCCTGGGATGCCATGGAACAGGTTCGCTCCGGTCATGCGCCGGATATGCTAGTGCTCGATGTAGCCCGTGGCGACCACGATAGCCTGCACATTCTGCGGTGGCTGCGCCGGCTGAGTCCGGACCTTCCGGCAGTCGTGATTTGCTCTTCGGCCGAAGCAGAGCAGAGGAAAGAAGCCATCCGGCTTGGCGCACAGGAAGTTCTCCTGCGGCCTTTTGACACTGTGGAACTGGAATCGGCCATCGCCCGGCATCTCGATGCGCACCAACCGAATTGGGCCGATCTCGATAGTCAGGACATCGAGCCCCTTGGGCCTGACGCCTTCTTCGTCAGCGCCAGCCCCGCCACTCAGAAACTGCGCGCCCAAGTGGAATTGCTGGCGGAAGCCGACGTTCCCGTTTTCATCCTGGGAGAGGCAGGCAGCGGCAAAGACACTGTCGCCCGTCTGATTCACAAGTGGTCCGTCCGGTCCGGGTGCAAGTTTTTGAAGGTTAGCTGCGCGGACATGCCCGCAGACCTGCTGGAATCCGAGCTATTCGGCAGCGAGGCCACGCCGCAGAGAGGCGCGCGCATCGGGAAATTCGAGCGCGCTGAAAAAGGCACTATCTTCCTGGATGAGATCACGGAAATGCCGCTTGCCCTGCAGACGCGGCTGATGCAGGTTCTACAGGACAAGCTGCTGGTGAAACCGGGCACGGCGCACGCGGTTCCGGCGGATGTGCGCATGCTGGCTTCTTCGAGCGCTGATATCGAAAAGGCCATAGCCCAGCGCAAGCTGCGCGAAGATCTTTACTATCGGCTGAGCGCGTTCACGGTGCAGGTGCCTCCCCTGCGCCAGCGCAAAGGTGAAATTACCGTGCTGTTGCAACACCTGATGCACAAACTGGCCCGGCAATACGGACTGCCGGCGCGGGAAATTTCCCCCAGAGTACTCGATGCATGCCAGCATTACTCTTGGCCGGGAAACCTTCGGGAACTGGAGACCTTCGCGAAACGTTACCTGGTTTCCGGAAACGAAGAAATTTCGAGTGGAGAGTTTGAGTGGGAGGAAGACCGGTCGAGCGGCGATCGCGAAGGTCCTTCGCTGGCACGGCACAAACTTGTGGAATCTGAATCGAAGTCCTTGAAGTCCTTGATCCAGAGCGTGAAGTCGGAGACCGAGCGAACCGCGATCGGTACCGCATTGCAGAAAACTGGGTGGAATCGCAAGGCTGCGGCGCGTTTACTGCAGGTGAGCTATCGCACTTTGTTGTACAAGATCGATCAATATCACATGAACGCCACCGAGCCCGATCTGCCCGCCCTGGAGGGGCAACGGTATCCCTTGCAAAGCGTGGCGGCGAAGGTCCCAGGAAAGGAGCAGCGATGACACGCAACGGAAATCGTGGCAAGCGTTGGTGCGCTGCCGTACCCTGCTTATTCCTGTTGTGCTCCAGCCTGCTTCATGGCCAGACGAATCCAGGCAGCGGCAGTGTCGCGGCCCAGGCATCCGATTCCGCAAGCAAACCGCACGACGACACGTTCGTCATCGGCAACGACGACGTTCTCGCCATCAACGTATGGAAAGAGCCGGACCTCTCGCGCTCGGTGCCGGTCCGTTCGGATGGAAAGATTTCGTTGCCACTGGCGGGTGAGATCCAGGCGGCTGGCCTGACGCCACTGAAGTTGGAGAAAGAGATCGCGGCAAAGCTGCAGGATTTCATTTCGCAGCCTGAAGTAACCGTGATCGTGCAGCAGATCAACAGTCAGAAGTTCAATGTACTGGGCATGGTCGCGCGGCCGGGAACCTTCCCGCTCACTAATTCTTCAACCATCCTGGATGCGATCTCTATGGCCGGCGGTTTCCGCGATTTTGCGAAGCAGAAATCGATCTACGTCCTGCGGCAAAATTCGGACGGGACACAGACGCGGATTCCGTTCAACTATAAGGAAGTCGTGAAGGGCATTAATCCCGGGCAGAATATCAAGCTGCTCCCGCGGGATACGATCGTGGTTCCGTAGCGCTGGCTGAGAACTTCATGAGACGTCTCGAAATCATCTTTGCGGCTGGTCTCCTGTGGAGCGCGAGTCTTTGGGCGCAAGCGGGAAATACTCAAGATCAGCCGGCACCGCCCGCGCAACCGGTTCCCGCCCTGGCTGGACTGGACACGAGCGTGGATGCCAATGACGTGCGCATGGTGACCCCACCGCCGGTCAGCGGACAAACCTATCCGACGACCTTAACGTCGGAACAGCGCTCGAACTATCTCCGCGGCGGCGTAAGCTTCACGGGTGCTTATAGCGATAATGCGGTTGGCGTTAATGTCAACGGCCATCCTGTGAGCGACGAAAGCTATTCGATCGCGCCGACCCTCGCGCTGGATACCACTACCTCGCGCACGCATTTTCTGGCGACCTACGCTCCCGGCTACACGTTCTACCAGCACACCAACTCACGCAACGAAGCGGACCAGAACGCCTCGATCGAATTCCAGTACCGGCTGAGCCCGCACGTCACGTTCAGCGCGCTCGACGGCTTTCAGAAGAGCTCCAACGTATTCAATCAGCCCAATTTCGGGTTGGGCGGCGGAGTCTCCGGAGGAGCACAGGGCGGCAACGATTCCATCGTCGCCCCGATTGCCGATCGCCTGAGCAATAGCGGAAATGTGGGACTGACCTATCAATATGCCCTGAACAGCATGGTCGGGGCGAGCGGGACGTTCACTAACCTGCATTATCCGAATCCCGATCAGGTACCAGGCTTGGGTGACAGCAGTTCGCAGGGAGGACTGGCTTTTTATTCGCTCCGCGTCGCCAAGGCCCACTACATCGGAGCCACGTACGAATATCAGCGGCTGGTGGCGTATCCAACCGCCGGACAAACAGAGACACAGACGCACGCGGTTTTCTTCTTCTACACGTTCTACCCGACTGCAAAAGTATCGGTCTCGCTGTTCGGCGGGCCGCAACATTCCGACACGGTGCAGCCGGCGCTCTCCGGCTCTTCGCCAAGTCTTGAAACGCGATCCTGGACGCCGGCGGCGGGTGCGAGCCTGGGCTGGCAAGGCCTGCGCACCAGCATGGCACTCAGCTACAACCACGTCATCACAGGCGGCGGCGGACTGGGGGGGGCGGTGCAATTCGATGCGGCGAATGCGAGCCTGCGCCAACAGCTCACCAAGAGGACTGCGATCTCGGTCAACGGCGGATACGCGCAGAACAACATGCTCGGCATGGCGTTGTTGGGCCAGACTAACGGGCATTCGCTATCCGGGACCCTGGCCGTACAACAGCAGTTCGGCCCGCATGTGAACGTGCAAGCCGGCTACACCCGGTTGCACCAGAGCTACAGCCAAGTTGCGGTGCTGGCGGCAACACCCGATACGAACCGCGAGTTTGTCTCGATCTCGTACGAGTTCTCGCACGCTTTAGGAAGATAAGTCATGGCAGAAGATTTTGAAGAGCAGAATTCAGAAGGCTTAGACCTCGATCACTACCTGGGCATGGTGCGACGGCGCCATTTGCATTTCCTGATTCCCTTGTTTGCGGGTTGGGTCCTGGTGTGGGGTGCGAGCTGGATCCTGCCGCCGAAGTACCAGTCGAGCACGCTGATCCTGGTCGAACAGCCGTCCATGCCCAAGGATTACGTGACGCCGAACATCAATGACGACCTGCAGGAACGAATGCAGAGCATCACGCAGCAGATCCTGAGCCGGACGCGCCTGCTCAAGATCATTGAGGAATTCAATCTCTATTCCTTGCAGCACGCGGAGCGCTCGGCCGACGACAAAGTCGAAAGCATGCGCAAAGATATCGACATTCAACTGGTACGCGACGAGCGCAATAAGATCACCGCGTTCAACGTTGCCTATACCTCGCGGAATCCGGAGATTGCCCAGAAAGTCACCAGCGACCTGACGAATCTTTTCATCAACGAGAATCTCGAAGTCCGCCAGCAACAGTCCGAAGACACGACCCAGTTCCTCGAGAGTCAACTCGAAACGGCTCGCAAGGATCTGTCGGCGCAGGAAGACCGGGTGCGGCAGTTTAAGGCGCAACATGTCGGCGAAATGCCCGGCCAACTGGCCAGCAATCTGCAGATCCTGCAGGGCCTGCAAACGCAATTGCAGAACGCAGAGGATGCGCTCAATGCGGCCCGTCAGCAGCGGGTGTACCTGCAGACAATGGCGGATCAGTATCGGGCGATGCAGCCGACCACCAAATCGGCAGACGGAACGACAAGCGTTGGCTTGCCCGCACTCGACCAGGAACTGGAAAAACTCAAGACGCAACTCGCCGATATGACTTCCCGGGGATACACCGACCGGCACCCCGATGTTCGTAAGGTCAAAGACCAGATCGCTAAAACGGAAACGATGCGAGAGCAACTGGCCGCCAGCCTGAAGAATAAGCCCGCCGACGGCGCCACGGATGGTGCAAACGGCGAGGTCTCCGATCCCACCCAGGCGACCATGCTGGCTCCGATTCAAAGCCAGCTGCGGTCCAATCAACTGGAAATCACGAATCGGGAACATGCCATCGTCGCGCTGAAGGCCAAGGTCGAGGACTATCAGTCACGCCTGAATCAGGAACCGATCCGCGAGCAGCAGTTAGCCGACCTGACCCGTGGCTACGATCAGTCGAAGGCAAACTACGACGACCTGCTGAAGAAGAAGAACGAATCGAGGATGGCCACCAGCATGGAGCTGTTGCAGCAGGGGGAGCGCTTCCGTGTGGTCGATCCGCCGAGCTATCCACAGAAACCGACGTTCCCGAACCGCCTCAAATTCTGCGGCATCGGGTTAGCTTTGGGGCTGGCGCTCGGGGCGGTCGTGGCGGGAGCGTTCGAGTTCATGGACGATCGGGTGTACAGCGCCAAGGAACTGCGGAAGCTTTTGCCGGCAGAGGTCATTGGAGAAATTCCCGCGATTGTCGTCGAATCTGATGCTCAGACGGCCAAGCACAGACTCTTGATAGGATGGGCGACCGCGGCGTTCGTGTTTGTTACCATAATGGCAGGCTCGGCGTTCAGCTTCCTCCGCGGGTAAGACTGTCTTTCATGTATAAACGCTTTTACAACTTGCAGCGGAACCCGTTCGAGATTACTCCCGATCCGTCGTTTCTGTTTGCGACCAAGAAACACAATGAGGCCCTGGCCGCACTATATTACGGCGTGAAGCGGCGCAAGGGATTCGTGGTGATGACGGGTGAAGTAGGAACGGGCAAGACGCTGCTGGTCCGATGCCTGCTGCAGGTGCTGAATCGCGCCAATGTCGCCTACGCATACGTCTTCAATCCCCGGCTGAGCGCAACCGATTTTTTGCAATACATCGCCGGTGATTTCCGGCTACCGACGGCGGGCAAGACAAAAAGTGAGCTACTGCTCGAACTGAGCAGTTTTGTGATTGCGCGGCATCAGAAAAATCTCACCACGGTGCTGGTGGTGGACGAAGCGCACCATCTTTCCGCCGACGCTCTGGAGGAGATTCGCCTCCTGACCAACCTTGAAACCGCGCAGGAGAAGCTGTTGCAAATCCTGCTGGTCGGCCAGCCGGAACTCGATGAGAAACTGGATTCCACGGACCTTCGCCAGCTCAAGCAGCGCATCGCGTTGCGCTCGCATCTGGGCGCGCTCAGTCTCGACGAAACGCAGGGCTACATTTATTGCCGGTTGAAGCTGGCGGGGCACTCGGATCCGGCGCAGCTGTTCCCGACGGGCACCATTGCCGAGCTTCACCGGCAATCCCACGGCTTCCCCAGATTACTGAACACGCTGTGCGAAAACGCGCTGATTCACGGTTACGCCAAGCAACTGCGCAGCATTCCGGTTGAAATCGTCGAAGAGATTGCAGCTGATTTCCGGCTGAACGTGGAAACCAACTCCCTGTCCGATCAGTTGCAGAACGGGCGTTCCGGAGAAATCGAGCAGGCAGCGAGAACCTTGCTCGACCTGTACTCGTATCTAAAAAACGCGCCAGACAGTTCAGAGTTGAGCATGCCATTGGTCGCGGGAGCGCGAAAGCAATGAGCCGTATATTTGACGCACTACAAAGGTCCGGAACCGAGCAGTCCGGCGTGAAGTATCTGGACATGGTTTCGGTCGCCACCGAGGTCTTCGAGGCGCCGAAGCCCGAATCATCGGAGGAATCGAAGTCGCAGGAAGTCGTGACCGTCGCCGTACAGACAGCCGAGGCCCCCTTCGCCCAGATTCCGTTCGTCCAAGAGTCGTTTGTTGGAGAGTCGATCACGACGCCGGAATCGCCAGAATTTGGCACACCCTCTCACTCGGAAGCGCCTGCCGAGTTCCCTTCTCTGGAAGTGGCGGTCACACCGGCGAGCCGGCTGATCTACTTCACAGAACCCGATAGCCTGGCGGCCGAGAAATTCCGTTTCCTGGGAGTCCGATTGCGCCAGATCCGGCAGACCCGGACGCTCAAGAAAGTCTTGGTGACCAGTACGATTCCTGAGGAAGGAAAGAGTCTCATCTCAGGAAATCTCGCCGGCGTTATGGCTCGGAGAAAAGAAAAAGTCCTGCTGATCGAAGGCGACATGCGGCGCCCGACCCTTGCACAGCAGTTCGGGTTGGGGCGACTCGCCGGGATTGCGGAGTGGCTGCAGAGTGGATTGCAGACACCCTCAAACATCTACCACCTCGGTGGCCCGGGATTCTGGCTGATGCCTGCTGGCAATCCACCCGCGAACGCCCTGGAGTTGATGCAGTCGGGACGTTTGTCCTTCCTGATGAATCAGCTGGCAACCATGTTTGACTGGATCATCGTGGATTCACCTCCTCTGCTTCCGTTGGCCGATACTACCGTTTGGGAGCGGCTGACAGACGGAGCCCTGCTTGTGGCTCGTGAAGGAACGACTCAGAAGTCGGCGCTCCAGCGTGGACTCGAAGTCCTTAAGAAATCGAATCTGCTGGGGGTAGTCCTGAACGGGTGCTCCCATGCAGATCACGAGAACTACTATCAAAGCTACTCCCCTGGTAGTACCCGATAAATCGCAACATTCTCGGCGCATCATTTCCCCTCCCCGATCGTGCGCCAAGCATCGGATTGAATCACTGACTGGGTCAGCCCAATCATCCATAGCTTGATACGAGGAGAACGCCGTGAGTACCGCATTCGCAAATCGTAAAACCTCTGGCCTCATGACCGCAGGCGTCGTGCACCGCAATACGCTTGGGGAAGAAGCGTTCCATCGCTTGATTTCGATCGAACGCCGCCGGACCGAACGCTCCCTCAAGTCCTTCCTGCTGATGCTGCTGGATATTGGAGAGAACGCAAATTCCAAGCCCCAGCGGATGAGCCTGGAACAGATTCTGAAGACCTTATCCGCCACTTTGCGGGAAACTGACGTCACCGGCTGGTACAAGAAAGATCAGGTTGTCGGGGTGATGTTTACCGAAATCGCGCTCGAAGAAGACGGTTCGGTACCGGAAACCCTGATGGCCCGAGTCAGCGAAGCGCTGAGAGACCGCCTCACGCCGCAGCAGTTTCACCAGATCGCGATATCCTTCCATCTCTTCCCCGAGGCTCAACCTCTTGATGGACGGCAGAAGCCGTATTCGGTGGCGTATCCGCTCTCGTCCCCTGGCGGCGCAGCCGAAACCGCAGTGTAGTTGGTAGTTCGGCGGCAGCACCCTAGTTCGCTCTCCTCCCCGGTTGTGGCTGTCTACACGTGTCGTTACTGGAGCTCTCTTTGCAGGTTGCAGGTTTTAAAACCGAGTCGTCGTGGCGGGCTGTTACCACCGTCGCACGGCGGGGGTTCGTTCGTTGAAACCAACGGTCCTTCTGGTTGCGACGTCCCACTGGTTTCCCGCCGCGCGCTTTGCGATGGCGCTGGCCCAGGCAGGATGCAGGGTCGAGGCTGTATGCCCGTCCAGACATCCCTTGCGCAAGACCAACGCGGTACAGCGTAACCACAACTATCGTGGTGTGCTACCGCTGCGCTCTCTGGCCGGGGCCATTGATGACGCGAAACCGGACTTGATTATTCCGGCGGATGATCTTTCCACCCGGCATCTTCACCATCTGTATCGCAACCTCCAGGGCCGTTCTAACGCAGCCGACACTCGAGCCCTGATTGAACGGTCGTTTGGTGCCCCCGAGAGCTTCCCGGTGGTGTACGAGCGAGCCACGTTCATGAAGATCGCCGAAGCGGAAGGAATTCGGGTTCCGGCGACCGGCGTAGTGATCGACCTGAAGGAGCTTAAGAACTGGACGAACCACGCCGGCCTGCCCGTCGTGCTGAAGGCCGACGGAACCTCCGGGGGAGATGGCGTTCGCGTGGCGCGCACCATGGATGAGGCAGAAGCTTCATTCCGCTGGTTGCAGTCTCAGCCAGTGGTGGCCCGCGCGATCAAACGTGGCCTGGTGAATCGGGACTACACCCTGCTTTGGCCAGCGCTGCTCCGGCGCCGTCCTGCGGTCAGCGCACAGACCTTCATCGCCGGCCGCGAAGCCACTAGTGCAGTCGCTTGCTGGAAGGGCGAACTACTCGCCTCCCTGCACTTTGAGGTCGTCCACAAGATGTATTCCGCGGGCCCGGCCACCGTCATGCGACTGGTCGATAACGCCGACATGTCAGCTGCCGTCGAGAAGATGGTGCGCCGCCTGAAGCTCTCAGGAATTCACGGATTCGATTTCATGCTGGAACGCGACTCGGAAAACGCCTACTTGATCGAAATCAATCCGCGGATCACGCAGGTGGGACACTTGACGCTGGGCGCGGGTCGAGACCTTCCCGCAGCATTGTGTGCGGCGCTAACCGGTACGGCCGTGCAGCCGGCCCCCAAGCTCACGGACAACACCCTCATCACGCTGTTTCCCCAAGAGTGGATGCGGGATCCGTCCAGTCCTTACCTACATTCTGGTTATCTCGACGTTCCCTGGGGCGAACCCGAACTGTTGCGGGCCTGTGTTCAGCGGGCACGTAAGCAGCACTCTCTGCACGCGCAACGGAACTGGCAGCAGAACATGGCAACCGTAGAGGCGCCGCGCGCATGAAGATTCACACATTTCCGTTTCTCGAGGCTGTCAAGGAGAAGCCCGAGCGCCGGCTTCACGTCATGAAGTTCGGCGGGACTTCGGTCGGCGATGCAACGTGCATGCGCAAGGTGGTCGATATCGTCCGCGAGGCCGCCCGCGAGAGCAAGGTTTTGGTTGTGGTCTCTGCGATGAGCGGCGTGACGAACCTGTTCATCGAAGCCGCCACGGAGTCCGCCGCAGGCAATCGCGAGAGAGCCACAACGATCCTGGAACAGTTGCGCAAGCAGCACGAAATGGCACTCCAAGATCTCCTCCTCAGCCATCGGGACGAGATCGTTCTCCGAATGCAGGATCTTCTCGCCCTGGGCGCTCAGTGGTGCAATCTGGCTGCGAGTACCGGACTCACCGCGCGACTGCGGGACGCGATTTCAAGTTTAGGGGAGAGGCTTTCCGCTCCTTTGCTGGCAGCCGCCCTTGCCGAGCAAGGCATGGGCAGCGAGGCGATCGAGAGCTCCGAACTCCTGATCACCGACAGCGAGTTCGGTCGGGCGGAACCAATCATGGAGTTCACGCGCGAGCGCTGCGAAGCACGCCTGCGCCCTCTTCTCGAGAAAGGGATTGTTCCGGTGGTAACGGGATTCATGGGCGCGACCGTGAAGGCAGAACTGACCACGCTCGGCCGAGGTGGGTCGGATTACTCCGCAACGATCCTGGGCGCCGCCTTGGCGGCCGACAAAGTCACGATCTGGACGGACGTCGAAGGGATTCTGACGGCGGATCCGCGTCTGGTGCCGGACGCTGCGACGATTCCTTCTATTTCGTATCGTGAGGCAACCGAATTAGCCTACTTTGGCGCGAAGGTGCTACACCCGAAGACGCTGCGTCCAGTGATGCAGAGCGGAATTCCGGTCTGGATCCGCAACACCTTTGCTCCCGACAGAGCGGGAACTAAAATCACCCCGGACGGCCACGAACGCGCCGAGGGAGTCAACGCCCTGACGGCAGTTTCTGATGCCGCCCTGATCACCCTGGGCGCGCCAGCGATCGACCGCATCCCGCACGTGTTCGAACGCACGCTGGCAGCGGCCGGTTCTGCCCGCGCCGATGTGCTGATGATGTGCCACTCCCACGCGTGCAACCGGATTTGCCTGGTCGTTGCCTCTGCCGCCGCCCAGGCTACAGTGGAAGCGCTTCGCCGGGAATTTGCGTCCCACCCCGATGCCTCCGATCCGCACCACGTGACCGTCGATCCGAGCGTAGCCATCCTCACGGTGGTGGGACAGGATCTGCACCATATTAATGGAATCGTAGGCCGGGCCGTCGACGAACTCAGCCGCGAAAACGTGAGGATCCTTGCGACTGCTCCAGGATCCTCCAAATGCAACGTTTCGTTTGTGGTTCAACGGAAAGACTTGCACACCGCGTTGATCACCACGCACCGAGAGTTTCAGCCATGTCCCATCGATCTGCCAGCAGAAAGCCGCACCGAGGCAATCCTGTAGACAAGAGATTCATGAATCCGAATCCCAAGGTTCGCAGTCACGTAGGCCCGCCGGAGGATGGAAGCGCGCCCAACCCGGGCAATGGAGCAGGGCATTTGCGACGTTCGAATCGCACCCTGTCTCCAGCGGAGCCCGCGAAGAGCCGCGAGTCGCTGGTTTTGGACGAAGCGTCTTTCCATCGCGTGATCGCCCTGGAGAGACGCCGTACCGAGCGCTCGCGAAAACCGGTTGTGCTGATGCTTCTGGATGCGGGCGGCACTCTTTCATTCGACAGGAACGGGAAGGTCTTGAACAAGATCCTTTCGGCCTTGTCGCTCTCCACGCGGGACAGCGACGTGACCGGTTGGTACAAGACGAACGCGGTGGCCGGCGTCATGTTCACCGAAATCAGCCTGGACGATCACGGCGCCATTCTGAGCACCATGATGAACCGAGTCAGCCAGACGCTGGAGAACAATCTGAGCCTGGAAAAATTCAGCCAGATCGGTATTTCGTTGCATGTGTTCCCGGAAGACTGGAAACAGGACTCTTCTTCGGCGAACCCGGCGCTCTACCCGGACCTGGTCTATCGCGAAAAGAAACGCAGGGCGGCCTTGGCCATGAAGCGGGCGCTCGATATCGCAGGCAGCCTTACGGCGATCTTGCTGCTTGCTCCGTTATTCGCGCTCGTGGCTGCGCTGGTCAAGCTGGGATCGAAGGGGCCGATTCTGTTCAAGCAAGAACGCATCGGGCAATTCGGCAAGCCGTTTCCATTCCTGAAGTTCCGCTCGATGTACGCCAACAACGATCCCAAGATTCACCGGGAATTCATGAAGAAGGTCATCAGCGGAGACGTAAAGAAAGGAAGCAAGATGAAGGACGACCCCCGCATCACGCGGGTGGGCCGCCTGCTTCGCCGCTCCAGCCTGGACGAACTGCCGCAGTTTTTCAGTGTGCTCAAGGGCGACATGTCGCTCGTCGGGCCGCGACCGCCCCTGCCTTATGAATGTCAGGAATACGACATCTGGCACCGCAGAAGAGTGCTGGAAGTAAAACCGGGAATCACGGGGCTCTGGCAGGTGATGGGCCGCAGCCGCCTGCGTTTCGACGACATGGTGCGCCTCGACCTCTACTACGTAAACCACTGGTCGTTATGGTTCGACATCAAGATTTTGTTGAAGACCCCCCTCGCCGTGATACTCGGCGGAGACGCCTTCTAGATTCGCCGATACGCAATCTTAGACAAACACCCGATTCCCGATCACCGTTTCCCAGCCACCACAGGAACTGATTTATGACCAGTGCAAACACCTCGATCCAGGAACCCGAAATTCAGGCCGAGCAACTTCAGGGCGCGCTTGACGGCGTTGAGGTCACACCTGCGGCCATTCCCCCGGGCAAGAGGGTTTGGATCGATATCGACAACTCGCCGCACGTTCCGTTCTTTCTCCCCATCATCGATGAACTGCGCGCCCGTGGTGTGGATACGATCCTCACGGCGCGCAACATTTACCAGGTGTGCGAACTGCTCGAGTTTTTCCATTTGCCCTGCAAAGTCATCGGCCGGCATTATGGCAAGAACAAGTTCCTGAAAGTGGCGGGAAACTGCCTGCGAACGCTGCAACTGGCTCCGACCGCCGCGGGAGAACGGCCGGATCTGGCGGTCTCCCACGGCTCGCGGGCGCAGTTGCTCATCTCCAAAGCAATGCGCATCCCCACCATGATGCTGCATGATTACGAACACTCCACCAAGACAGGCTTTATCGAATCCGACTGGATTCTGATGCCGGATGTCATTCCCAATCGCGCGATGAGCCACCACACGGACCGAGTACTGCGTTATCCGGGACTCAAAGAAGACGTGTATGTGCCGCGCTTCCAGCCAGACCCGTCGCTGCTGACGCAACTGGGGATCGCACCCGACGAAATCGTGGTCGCGGTTCGGCCGCCGGCGACCGAAGCGCATTACCACAACCCGGAAAGTGAAGTGCTTTTTTCCGAGACCATGCGTTTTCTGGGATCTGTCCCCAAGGTCCGGGCGGTGACACTACCGCGCAACGACCGACAGAAGAAGCAACTCCAGGAACAGTGGCACGATTTTATCGCCGACCGTCGCATGATCATTCCCAGTTCCCCGGTGGACGGACTGAACCTGATCTGGTTCTCGGAATTGGTAGTGAGTGGCGGTGGGACGATGAATCGCGAGGCTGCCGCGCTCGGGGTCCCCGTGTACAGCATTTTCCGGGGAAAGATCGGAGCGGTGGACCATTATCTGGCTGAACACGGAAGAATGACCTTGATTGAAAGCGCGGCTGAAGTCCGCACCAAAATCAAGGTAGAACGCTGGAACCGTCCGGCGCAGCCGGACAAGGGCAGCCGTCCAGCTCTTGGCTTCATCGTCGATTGCATTACGTCAATCCTGTGCGCCAGGAATCCCCGCCGTATCCATGACTGAGGTCGGCGGGTCGTTGCCCGCTGCGATTCATTTTGCAGAAGCATTCATAACTAGAAATGATTGGAGAATTAGCTTGAGTCTGGCAGTAGCAATTCAAAGAGAGGCTGAAACGCGGTCGAATCGAAGGAGCCGAATCGCATCGGTTGCGACAGACACCCCGGTTACACGCATTGATCCTTTGCTCGATGCACGATGGGAACCCTTTGTTCAACATCATCCTAGGACGTCCGTATTTCATTCCACGGCGTGGCTTAAGGCCCTGGAGCGAACTTACGGGTATAAGTCGGTGGCGTTCACGACCTCCGGAGCTCACGACAAATTGGACAATGCGGTGGTTTTCTGTGAGATCAACAGCTGGCTGACGGGACGCCGGCTGGTATCGTTACCTTTTTCGGACCATTGCGAGCCTCTGGCTCCGTCGGCAACGGCCGCGGCAATCTTGAAGGACGCGATTGAGCAAGAATTGGATCGGGGGCGTTTTCGCTATATCGAAATTCGCCCACTCCAGCCGCTCTCATTCGCAACCGGTGTGCACCGGACCACGGTGAGCTATGCCTTTCATGAACTGGATCTGCGACCGGACACGGAGACGCTATATCGCAATCTCCATCGCGACTCGATTCAGAGGAAAATTCGCCGAGCCGCACGGGAAGGGCTCACCTTGCGGGAAGGCACGGAGGAGAAACTCCTGGACGACTTTTACGCACTGATGAAAGTAACCCGGGAGCGTCATCGCGTTCCGCCGCAGCCCAAGCAATGGTTCCGCAATCTCATGGAATGCTTCGGAAATGGCCTGACAATCCGTGTGGCGTACAGCGGTCCGCAGCCGGTGGCCGGGATGCTGACGTTGCAATACGGCGACACCATGGTCTACAAGTACGGCTGCTCAGATGTAAGGTTCAACAATCTGGGCGGGATGCATCTGCTTTACTGGCAAGCTATTCAGGAAGCCAAAGCTCTCGGTTTGCGCCGATTCGATTTTGGCCGCGTCGATGCCGACCAGCCGGGCCTGATTACCTTCAAGAATCGTTGGGGCGCGGCGCAATCGACCCTGACCTATTCGCGCTACAGTAAATCGGAGCATTCTACTCACCTTTTCGATCTGCCCTTGGGAGACTGGAAGACCCGCACCGCCCAGTCCATAATGTCGCGTCTGCCCTCGCCGGTGGTGACCAAGATCGGGCAACTGTTGTACCGCCATGTGGGATAAATCATTGTCGACGGAGCCAGCATTTCTTAACATGACTACCTCGGAAGTACTCGCCTCCATGCCTGAACGCGGTGTTTCCATGACAGCCCGCAGTAACCAGAACCGCGAAACGGTCGAGCGGTTCGTGGCACTCGCGATTCGCGGCTTGGTGCCGATGTTCGATCGCCAGAAGCAGCTCTTCTGCTACACGCTGAAGAAGAGCGGCGATAGGATGGTGCCGGAAGGCATCTCGCAGCGCTACACCATGATGACCTTGATGGGGCTCCATCGGCTGGAGCAGGCGGGCGTGGCTTCGCCCTTCGACCAGGAGCGCATTCTGCAGGCGCTGCTGTCGGATCTGACCTGGATGGACAACATCGGCGATTTGGGAGTGCTGCTCTGGACGTTGGGCATCGTCTGGCCGGAACGCTACGCGCAACTGGAATCGCGCCTCGACGTAGCGACGGCTCTGCGTCGCTATTCTGACGCCCGCAAAGTGCCCACCATGGAGCTGGCATGGTTCCTGATCGGACTGTCGTATTGGGCGCAGACCAACCCGGAGAAACGTTCGCAGATTGAGCCGATCGCTTTCGAAACCTTCAAGATCCTAAAGGGGAATCAGGGCGACCGCGGTTTTTTCGGACACCTTTCGACGACCGCCAGTCTGTCCGGTCTAGCCCGCGGACGCACGGGCAGCTTTGCCGATCAGGTCTATCCCATCTACGGGATGGCGCAATTCTCCAGGGCTTTCGGCCATGAGGAAGCGGCCCAACGCGCCATCAAGTGCGCCAATGGCATCTGCGAGGAACAAGGCCCCATGGGCCAGTGGTGGTGGCACTACGACGCACCCGGCGGCCGCGTCACTGACGGATACCCGGTCTTCTCTGTACACCAGCACGCCATGGCGCCGTTCACGTTGTTCGGGCTGGGAGAGATCATCGGTAGCAACTTCGATGAGCAGATTTACCGGGGTCTGCGCTGGATCAACTCCAACAACGAACTGCGTTGTGAAATGGAAGACCAGAACAACGGCGTGATCTGGCGCTGCATCATGCGCTCGCAGCGTTCGCTGGCGCGTTACATCAAAGCCGGCCTTGGCAGCTATTCGAAAACCGTGCAGCAAGACTCCCCTGAAGGACTTGAAGTCAAATACGAATGCCGCCCTTACGAGCTCGGCTGGCTGCTGTATGCCTTCGCCAACCGATTCCCGAAGGGGGAGACCCAGGGGAAGAAGTAATCATGAAAATCCTGATTGTCGTCGGCGCCAGACCGAACTTCATGAAGGCAGCACCTTTGGTGTCCGCGATTCGGAAACACAACGAACTCGTGGCGCCAGAAGACAGAGTTCGATGCGTCCTTCTCCATACCGGACAGCATTACGACGAAGCAATGTCCGGGTCGTTCTTCTCGGATCTGGCTCTTCCCAAGCCGGACATCCAGATGGGCGTCGGGTCTGGCTCGCATGCGGTACAGACCGCCGAGATCATGCGCAAGTTCGAGGGAGTCCTGTTTGAGGAGCAGCCCGACTTGGTCGTGGTGGTCGGCGATGTGAATTCGACCGTCGCCTGCGCACTGGTCGCGTCGAAGATTTCGATGGATTCCAAGGGAGCGCGCCCGCTGATCGCACACGTCGAAGCCGGCCTGCGCTCGTTTGACCGCGGCATGCCGGAAGAAATCAATCGTGTCCTCACGGATCATTTATCGGATTTGCTCTTCATCACCGAAGAGAGTGGGATTGAAAATCTGCGCCTCGAAGGGATTGCGTCGGAGAAGACTCACTTCGTTGGCAACACCATGATCGATTCGCTGCTCTCCTCACAGGAGCGCGCCGACCAGTCACAGATTCTCGAACAGCTGAGCCTGCGAAATGGCTCCGCCCCACGTCCCTACGTAATTCTGACGCTGCATCGGCCTTCCAACGTCGACAATCGCGAAACCTTCCTGAACATCCTGGAAGGAATTAGCGATCTTTCGAGTACGCATCCGGTTTTGTTCTCGGCTCACCCCCGGACACGCAAGCGCATCGCCGAATTCGGCCTGGAACACTTCTTTCGATGGACCGAAGAAACAAACGGTGCTTCGGCGGCCATGAACACGCCGGGGATTCATTTGCTGAGCCCGCTCGGGTATCTGGATTTCCTTTGCTTAACGAAAAATGCGGCTTTGGTGGTCACCGACTCCGGCGGCATTCAGGAGGAGACCACCTGCCTGCGAGTTCCTTGTGTCACCGTGCGGGAAAATACAGAGCGCCCGGTTACGGTAACCCAGGGAACAAACGTAATCGCGGGAACGAAAACCGAAGACATCCGCAAGGCGGTTGCCGATCAGTTACGCGGAAAGAAACAGTCCAGCATCCCAGACAAGTGGGATGGCCGCGCCGCCGAGCGCATCGTGGCACTCATGGTGGCCGAAGTAGCTCGCCGCAACTCCATCTCCTCGCAGCAGAAGGACCTGGCACACAACGCGGCCTCGCGATAGGTCCAGAGCGCAATCGATCAAATTCTTAACAACTCTCTTCAATTCATCGGAGGCATTCATTCATGCAAATTAAGATCGAATCCAGGCATCTGGGCGACGTGGCAGTCGTCGTCCCGGATGTCTTTCGCGATGACCGGGGCTTCTTTACCGAAACTTTCCGGGCAGATCAGTTCAAGGAACTCGGCTTGCCGACCCAGTTCGTGCAGGACAACCACTCGCGCTCGGCGAAAGGCGTGGTCCGCGGACTGCATTTTCAGTGGGAACCACCGATGGGTAAGATCATGCGAGTGACCATCGGAGCAGCGTTCCTGGTGGCGGTCGACATTCGTAAAGGGTCGCCGTCGCTCGGGCAGTGGGTTGGGGTTGAAGCGACCGCCGAGAATCGGCGCAGCGTCTGGGCACCCGCAGGATTCGCACGCGGGTTTTGCGCCCTTACCGATGCCACGGAGATCCAGTACAAATGCACCGGTATCTACAACAGCAAGGCTGAGTCCGGGATCCTCTGGAACGATCCGGCCATCGGCATCGAGTGGCCGCTGAAAGACGTCACCGTATCCGACAAGGATCGCAAGGCGCAGACTCTGGAGCAGTGGCTGGCCTCGCCCCAGTCGATTCACTTTCAGTATTCCTCTACCCTCGAACCCGAATTTTCCACACGGAGCTAATCATGAAAATACTCGTTGCAGGCGGCGCTGGCTATCTCGGATCGGTGTTGATCCCCAAACTTCTCGAGCGCGGATATAAGGTCGACGTGGTGGACCTTTTCTGGTTCGGCAACCACCTGCCGCGCACCGTCGGCACCTTGAACAAGGACATCTTCCAACTCACCGTCGAAGACCTCGAGCCCTATGACCAGGTCGTCTTCATGGCGGGATTGTCGAACGATCCCATGGCTGAGTTTTCGCCGGCCAAGAACTTCGTGTTCAACGCGGCGGCCCCGGCGTATCTGGGATACATCGCCAAGATCGCAAAGGTGAAGCGCTACGTCTACGCCAGTTCGTGCTCGGTGTACGGATACACCGAGAACGAACTATTCGACGAAACCCGTCCGGTCAGTTCGAGCTATCCCTACGGCATTTCGAAACTGCAGGGCGAACAGGCCGTCATGCAACTCTGCGACGACGACTTTTCCGTGATTTCGCTGCGCAAAGGGACCGTCTCCGGCTACAGCCCGCGCATGCGTCTGGACCTGATCGTCAACACCATGTTCAAATCTGCCATGAAGGACCGGGTCATCACGGTCAACAATCCTTCGATCTGGCGCCCGCTGCTCGGGATTGAAGACGCCGCCACGGTTTACATCCGAGCGATTGAAGCCAACCACAAGATCTCGGGAATCTTCAACGCCGCGTCGGGCAACTACACCGTCGGCGAAGTGGCGGACCTGGTGCGCAGCGCGATCCAGGAGCGGATGAAGCTGGACGTCAGCCTCAACATCAAACATATCCAGGACTTCCGCAATTACAAGGTCAGTACGCAGAAGGCCGCCAACGTCCTCAGCTTCCATCCGACCAGCAACGTGAAGTCGATTGTGTACAACCTGATTGACAACTATAAGAAATTCGAAGATCTGGACAATCCCAACTACTCGAATATCCAGACGTTTAAGAAGATCGAGAGTGTGCTGCATATTCACGACATGCAAGAACCTGCCGCCGCGCCACCGGTTGAATCTGTTTCGGTGTAATGTGGATTTTCCCTCCGATCCTGTAAGCATGGCGAGGTCACGCGTAAATGGGAGCTATTGACTACATGCCCGTGAAGAGTGGCGATCTCGCAGAATCCAGCAGCAGCGTACGCCGAGGTTTTCAGATTGAGGTTGACCAAGTTACTGAGTCTGAGTGGTCTGCCTGGATGGATCACTTTGGCGATGCGAACATTTATCAAACCTGGGCCTATGGCGCCGTGCGCTGGCGGGAAAAGAACCTCAGCCATCTGATTCTCAGAGATGGCGAAGTCGTCGTCGCGATGGCACAACTGAGGATCGTCCGACCGGCGGGTCTCCGGGTGGGAATCGCATATCTCCGATGGGGGCCGCTGTGCCACCGTCGCAGCAGCGAACTTGATCCCGACCTTGTGCGCGCCGTCGCCGAAGCGCTGCGGAACGAGTATTCGAAGAAGCGAGGTTTGCACCTCGAGGTGCTGCCAAACGCCTTTGGCGGTTCTCGGCGTGCAGAACTCTTTGAGTCCGAGTTTTGCGGCTTCGCTCACACACCCGGCGTGAGCCGGGAAGAATACAGGACGCTTCTGTTGGACGTCTCGCCGTCGCTGGAGGAGTTGCGCAAACACCTAGACAAGAAGTGGCGCAATCAATTGAACGCAGGTACCAGGAATAACCTGGAAGTCGTCGAAGGCAGCGACACTTCAACTTACGGCGAATTCAGCGCTTTGTACGAGCAAATGTGGCAGCGAAAACAATTTGCATCGGCCGTCAGCGTTGAAGAATTCCAACGAATCCAGCAACGCTTGCCTGAGCATCAAAAGCTGCAGATCTTCCTTTGCCGGCTGGAGGGGAAACCGGTCTCTGGTCTGGTTTGCTCAACTCTTGGTGAAACTGCAATCTATTTGCTGGGCGCAACCAATCAAGTGGGTATGAAGGTCAAAGCCTCGTACTTGTTGCAGTGGACCGCGATCCAGTCCGCGAAAGAACGCGGATGCCGCTTCTATGATCTGGGCGGCATCGATCCTGAGGCAAACCCGGGCGTGCATCACTTCAAGAGCGGGCTCTCCGGAGCCGACTTATCACACATTGAAGCATTGACCTCGTGCGACAGTCCTGTCAGTGCGTGCCTGGTGAAGGCGGGGCAATTCGTACGACGGCAACTGCGTGCACTCCAGCACCGGACTCGGAAACGAGTAGAGGAATCCCCGCAATGAAGCCAGCAACTGGAGTCAACGCGGCTTCTCCGATCGCGATCTTTGAGCCGGTATCGCGTTTATTCGCCTTCTTCAAGAGACACGGCTTCCGCGCGACTCTGCAACGCTTGTGGGTTTTCATACAGAGGATGTTCTCCAATCGGATGGTCCTGTTCTATCTGGACTTTCCGAAGGGAGAGGCCTGGCCCGGCACTCGCCTGCCGCAACCTCTGACGGTGGAGCGGAAAACAAGCCGGACGGAAATGCGCACCGAGGATTGGGAGAAGATCGTTAACTTCTGGAATCCTCGTATGACCCAGATAAACATCACCGGGCGATTTCAGCACGGAGCCTCGCTTTGGCTGATTCGATGGTCGGGGCAACTCGCGGGTTACGGATGGACGATGACCGGGCACACGATCGAACCGCATTATCACCCTCTCGGCGCCAACGACGTCCACATGTTCGATTATCTGGTCTTTCCAGAGTTCCGCGGAAGGAACGTCAACCCGTCGCTTGTGGACCACATTCTTGATCAGATGACGCAAGAGGGCAGGACTCGGGCCTACATTGAAGTGCGGGAGTGGAATACACCCCAGTTGAGATCGCTGGGGAAAACGAAATTTCAGCTGCTGGGTGTGGCGCGGAAGACCTGTTTCTTAGGACGAACCTTTGTCGAGTGGGTTCCGGATGAACGTTTCAGATTTGTCCGGGAAACCAAGAATCAGTCCACCCCTGCGAACCTGACGACCCACTGAGCGTATGAGCGCAACTCCAGGTATCGCAGATCCTTCCTTCGCAAGGCTCGCCGTGCGGATCGTCAAACTAGGCATCAGCATCGCCTACTTTGCAGTGAAGTCCGCGTGGCGCTGGATCCAGCGTTCTCGAAGTGGTACCGGGGTTGTCCTCTACTATCACAGCGTGCCCCGGCAATACGCGGAACGCTTCGCACAACAAATGAATCTGGTAGCGGCTCGGGCCAAGGCCATCCCGCTGGACGCAATCGAATGCCTTCCCGACGGCACTCACTCGGTCGCCATCACTTTTGACGACGGACTGGTCAGCTTTGCCGAACGCGCCGTGCCAGCGCTTGAACGGTACAACATCCCTGCGACGGTTTTCGCCGTGGCGGATGCCCTCGGAACGACTCCACCATGGGGCGAGCACTATTACGCTCCGGAAGAACGCGTGATGTCCGAAGAACAGCTGCTGACCCTCCCAGCGTCGATCTCCGTTGGATCGCACACACTGTCCCATCCGCACTTGCTGGAAGCGAGTGAACAGGCAGCTGACCTTGAGATCCGAGGGTCCCGCCGCAAGCTCGAAGCCCTGCTGCAAAGGCCGGTAGTGACCTTCAGCTTTCCGCACGGCGAGTTCAATGACGCGGTAGTTTCCCTGTGCCGGGATGCCGGATATGAACGGGCGTTCACCACTACGCCTGAGCTTCTGTGTGATGGCCAATTGAAATTCGTTGTCGGGCGCGTCGCGGCCGATCCCTGGGACTGGCCGCTCGAATTCAGGTTGAAGATACTGGGTGCCTACTGCTGGCAGCCTTATCTGCAGTCCCTAAAACGAAGGGTTCAGCGAATTTTCTTGCGCCAGAGCGAATCCGGTTCTGGTCCGCTCCACCAAGGTGAAACCCCACTCAACGTGCAATCTACCCACATTCCCAGGAACAGCTAGGAACAATCTTCAGCATGTCATTGATCTCCCGAGCGTACGAGAAAGTCCGGGCCCAGGTGGATGCGATCCTCACTGCCGATGGGTTGAAGGGAACTGTATTTCGCGGAGGCGCCTGGCTGGGGGCGGGGAGTTTTGCCGAGCAGGTCATCCGCTTCGGCCGGAACATGCTGCTGACGCGGATTCTGGCTCCGGATGCCTTCGGAACCATGGCCATCGTTCTATCGGCGACCACGCTGATTGCGATTCTGGCCGAAGTCGGCGCGCGTGAAGCGTTGGTCCAGAACCCTCGCGGCGCCGAGGACGAGTATGTCGGTGCGGTGTGGTGGCTGTCGGCCGGTCGTGCGCTTTCGATATACGCCGTCATTTATTTGGCGGCGCCGTTCGTCTCTCGGTTTTACGGCAACGCGGAACTCGCCCCTCTGGCTCGGGTTGCGACCCTGAGCATTGTTTTCGACGGCTTGATGAGCCCTCGCGCCATCGTGGCCATGAAGCAAATGAAGTACCCCCGCTGGGCGACGATTCAGAATGGGGGCGGAATTCTCGGGGTGCTGGTCACGGTCGGTCTGAGCTTTTTCCTTCGCGACGTCTGGGCGCTGGCCATCGGTTACGCCTCGGAGAACGCGGCCCGTTGCATACTTTCGTATGCGCTGTGCCCCTACCGTCCGCGGTTTACCCTGAACATACCCGCCCTGCGTGACTTGATGCACTTTTCCAAAGGCCTGTTCGGCCTTGCCCTGCTCAACCTGATTTTCACCCGCGCCGACATTTTCGTGCTAGCCAAGATTTTTCCTGCCTCCGACCTTGGGCTGTATTCGATGGCGGTATACCTGGTGCAGACGCCCACGGTTTTTCTCTGCGCGATCCTGGGGCAGACTCTGCTGCCGGCGCTGTCCCGGATTCAGAATGATCCTGCCCGCATGAATCGCATCTTATTGCAGGCTACCTCCGCCACCGTGATGCTCGGCCTGCCTGCGCTGGTCTTTATCGCCTTTTGCGGAAGTTCCTTGCTCACTTTGATCTATGGACACCGCTACAGCGTGGTGGCAGCCGCCTTGGTAATGGGAGCGGCAGCTTCCTTCCTCAACGTTTTGAACGTTCAGCTCACGCTGATGTTCTACGCCAAGGGATTGCCCCAGTTGCACCGCCGGAGCGTTGCCGCCATGGCCGTGGTCGTGGCCGCGCTCGTCTATCCACTCTCGAAGGGGCTGGGGATCTGGGCGGGACAGTTGGCGTGCCTGATCGCGGTCGTCATCGGCTACCTGTTACAGGTGGAACGTATCCGGAAAGTAACGGGCTTGCGGCTCGCCGACTATTGGAAAACGTTCCTGATTCCGGCCGCAGCGTCGTTGGCGATTGCCGCTCTCTGGCTCACCACCCGCTCCCTCGGAGCGCTGACGCATCCCGCGTCCAGCGTCATCTTTGGCGTTTTTGGCTGCCTGCTGGCCTACGGCTTAACCGGAATTGCCTTCTTCCGCGAGGCCAGGGAGACCACGATGTAGGGTCCGTCAAATCACGGGGGAGCGCCGGGCTCGAAGCACTAAAGTCCACGCCTGCAAGTACATGCCCAAAACGGAACTGGGGCGGGTTGGACTAGTCCTTCTGAGACTAGCGGTTGCGCGACTGGGTAAAATACGCTGTCACTAGGGCCGGGTATGGGCCCGATTCCTAGACTAGTGACACGAGACCCCCAAATGACGCGTTCCTTCCCCCACGTCCTTTTCGCCGCCGTGATTCTCGCAATGCTGGTTGTTCCAAATGCTTCGGCAACCACGTACTACGTTGCCACCAACGGTTCGGATTCAAACAATGGCACGTCCAAAACTGCGCCGTGGCTACATGCGCCAGGCATGAAGGGCTGTTCCGGTACCTGCGCGACAGTTACTCCAGGTCCGGGCGACCAGTTCATCTTCAGGGGAGGAGACACCTGGGGGCCTGCGAATTGGCCCTGGGTTCCCCCAGGTAATGGTGGAACGGCAGGGAAAACGATATGCATCGCTTGCGTCGACCAGACGTGGTACAGCGGCGCCGCGTGGGCACGTCCCACTTTCTCGGGGGGAGGCAAATATCCCGGCACGACGGCTGGGTGGCCAGATGGTCACTTCTTGGCGTTTGATTACTGGTCCTACTGGATTGTAGACAACATCGAGTTCACTGGGGCGTACTACAACAATGGCACTTGGGGCTCCGGTGCGGCCATTTCATGCGATAACGGAAGTTCCTGCACAAATTTTGAGGTCAAGAACTGCTATGCACACGGATGGACACATGGATCCGGAGGCGGCGTGACAGACATCGGAGCATTCCTGACCGTCAACGGTCAGCACAATGCCACGTCGTCGGCACACGACAATGTGATTGATGGTTCCGACACCACGGGCGACAGTCACTCGGCCTTTGCAGGAGGTCCGGGGATCATCTACAACAACTACGTCAATCACGTGGTGAACGTAGTTAACTCGAATGTTATTGGGACGCTCTACATCCACGACAATACTTTCCTAAACACCTCATGCAGTTTCGACGGTGTCACTCACGGGAACGCCATCCAGAACAACCCACCAAGCGCGGGCGTGGTTGTCTATAACAACCTGGTTGAGCATCTAAGCGCCTGCACTTTCCCACTGAACATGCAGGCCGGCTCGAACTCAACGAATTACTTCTTCAATAACGTTTATGTCGACGTGAGCAATATCGCCGTAGCTCTCTCCACGTATGCAGGCGGGGGAGTTTCGAATGCAACCTTCTATGCCTTCAACAACACGGTGGAACCCGGCAGTGATTCCGGGTCTGGAACGTCCAACGGCGTTTTTACCATCGACGGGGATTCCACCAGTGCGACCTACAACATCTGCAACAATCATGGCATCACAGGCGGAAAGCTGGTTACTGTCTACGGCTCTGGCGGAAGCTATATAGAGAGATGTACACCATCGATTCCCAGCACCGGCACATACAACTTACTCCAGAGCAAGAGTACTGCTGCGACCGCGGGTTACAATTCAAGCGAGGCCTATCCATTTTCGCCCACTTCAGCTACCAGCCCCACGGTGGGAGCCGGGACCAATCTAGTTTCCATCTGTAACGCAATTTCGGACGGAACGACGCAAGCAGCCTGCCTCAGCGACACGACTCTGGGCGTGGCGGAAGTGTCGGGGAGCGGAGGTTATACGATCCAGACCCCGAACCGGCCTCCCTCTCTCAATCCTCAGACGACGGCTTGGGATATCGGCTCTTATCAGCTTGCTTCGGGGACAAGTCCCGCTGCTCCAACAGGCCTTACGGCTGCGGTTCAATAGGCCATAACGCTTAATACCGTTTTGCGCTACGGCGATAAGTCAATTCGTACGACTGCGCCGCTATCTCGACTGCACAAGTCAAAATCCCTGGAAAAGTGTCGGGGCTTGCCGGCCCTGAAGTACTTGTCGTCTCAATAAACATCGTTCACATCCCATTCAGGAAAGACCCATGATCGACCAAACCAGCAGAGACAGGCACAGCACGAATGAAGGAAACGGCGAGAGACGCTTGCGAATCGCCTACGTCGCCATGGACGATCCTAACGACCGCAATTCCTGGTCCGGGACACGCTACTATATGGCGCAAGCGTTGGAGAAACACTGCGGGGACGTCATCCGCATCGGCCCGCTTAAGCCGTTTGTTATTGAGGTGGAAAATAATATCCGCCGCGGCGTCCGCCTACTTACGGGCAAAAGGTATCTCCATATGGGCACAACGGCCGTCTCAAAAGCCTTGGGAAAGATGGCCGAGGAGAGACTTGCTGACGAGGACTGCGACGTGATCTTCGCCCCCGCAGGGGCGGGGATTCTCGCCAACTTGCACACCAAGATACCCATCGTATATTTGTCAGACACTACCTTTCGATTATTGCTCGACTACAACAAAGATTTCAGCAACGTGCTCCGATCGCACGTTCATATGGTAGACAGTATCGAGCGAAGAGCGATCGAAAAGGCAAGACAACGAATCTACCCTTCAAGTTGGGCGGCGCAGTCAGCGGTCCATGACTACGGCGCAGATCCCTCCACGGTTCATGTCGTCCCCTTCGGAGCCAATTTCGATAGTCCGCCATCGCGCGAAGAAGCTTTGCGACCCCGGGAACAAAACCCATGCCAGTTGTTGCTGGTGGGCGTAAAGTGGATGGAAAAGGGCGGAGATATTGCTTTCGAGACATTGTTGGAATTGGAGCGACTCGGGATACCGGCTGCTCTAACGATAGTTGGCTGCCGGCCGCCCAAGGGCTTCTCTCACCCCAATCTTCGTGTTTTTCCGTTTCTAAATAAGAACGTCGAGCATGAAAGGGAGCAACTGAACCGGCTTTACCGTGAAGCTAGCTTCTTTATCCTACCCACGCGCTCGGAGTGCTTCAGCATCGCTCTCTGCGAAGCCAACTCCTTCGGGTTACCGGTCGTCTCAACTGAAACCGGCGGACTGCCTGAGCTCGTCCGGAGTGGAGTCAACGGGTTTCTGCTTCCTCTCGAAGCTCGTGGCGATCAATATGCATCGAAAATCAGCGAAATATACAGCGACCGTGTTCTGTATCAAGCCTTGAGGGAATCCAGTCGAGGGCAGTTTGAGTCTCGGCTGAATTGGGATGCATGGGGCGAGCGGGTGAAGGACATACTTTGGGCGGCTGTCGCGTCAGAGAACGATTCAGGGGCAAGCCCCACTCAACCGGTAATCTCGGGTGGCATCTGCCCGGCCGACCGGGCGTAATTCGTGGAGCCGCAGAATCTCAACTTTGGCGGAGGAGTGGGCCAGTCGATGGTCCACCCGATCATTCTGCTCGCGGTGTTGATCGCGGGCCTACTGATCGTTTTTGGATCGCGCAACAAGGCACTCTCGGCCTTCCTGGCGGCCGCCCTGCTGATTCCAACCGACCAAGTGCTGCTAATCGGTTCTTTGCACTTCCCCATGTTGCGGGTCCTGATCATCTTTGGAGCGATCCGGATGATGCGCGCGAAAACCTCTGGGATGAGATTGCTTGGGGCCGGCTGGAACAAGATCGATCTGGCGATGACGGTACTCACTATCGTCACCGCAGTATCCGGCGTTCTGCTGTGGCAGCAATCCGCGGCGGTCGTTTTTCAGCTGGGAAACCTCTACTCGGCCTTTGGCGCCTACTTTCTGTTGCGCTTTCTGATTCGGGATGAAGACGACTTGGTGCAGGCCATCCGAACGATGGCGTACGTCGCCATGTTTGTTGCCGTGATCATGACCTACGAACAGGCAACCGGCAAAAATCCGTATTACGCCTACCTGGGCGGGGCGCACGCGGATATGTACGGCTCGGCGATAGAGCGCGACGACAAGTTCCGGGCGACCGGCTGTTTCGGCCATCCGATTCTGGCCGGCACTTTCGGCGCGATCTCACTGCCCTTGTTTGCTGGAATCATATGGCGAGACAAGAAGAAGCGTCTGGTAGGCTGGCTGGGAATCGCGGCGGCCACTGTGATGGCAATGGCCGCCAACTCAAGTACGGCGTTGCTGGGTTTCGGCGGCGGACTGATCGGTCTGGGCTTCTGGCCGATCCGCAGATGGATGCGCCCGGTCCGATGGATGATTGTCCTGACACTGGTCACCCTCCATCTGTCCATGAAAGCGCCGGTGTGGCACCTGATCTCGCGCATTGATCTCTCGGGAGGATCGTCGTCGTACCATCGCTACCAGCTCATTAATCAGTGTATTCTGCACTTTCGGGACTGGTGGCTGATTGGAACGAAGTCCTATGCCGACTGGGGATGGGACATGTGGGACCTGTCGGATCAGTATGTGGGCACCGCCGACACCGCCGGACTGGTCCCGCTGCTGGCTTTCATTGCCATGATCGTCTTCGGCTTTAAGTATGTGGGAAGCGCACGGCGAGCTGCCTCGGGTGACCGGAGGAGAGAGCTGTTTGTGTGGGCGTTGGGCGCGTCACTGTTTGCCAATGTGGTGGCGTTTGTCGGCATCGGATACTTCGACCAGACGATCGTGGCGTGGTACGCCCTTGTGGCAATGATCCCGATCGCGGCATATTCGGCGCGGCGATCTGCGCGCCAACGGAAAATGGAAAACACTGAAGAACGGGAAAAGGCTGCAGCAGAAACGGGTCGGCCCGTCGAGGACGTGCCTGTGACCGGATCTGAACTTCATGTGCGGTTGGGATTGGCCCCTGCGCCGGAGAGTCTGTGATGAAACTATCGGTCGTCATTTTGTGTTGGAACGACTTGGCCGTCATTGGGGACTGCCTGCGTTCCATCTACGAGGGAACGCATTCCACCGAATTTGAAGTGATTGTTTCCGATAACGGCTCGACCGACGGGTGTATCGAGTTTATCCGCAAGACCTATCCGCAGGTGCACCTCATTGAAAATGGGAGGAATCTGCGGTTTGCCAAAGGAAACAACGTCGGCTTTCAAGTCTGCCAGGGGGAATATGCTCTGATTCTGAACCCGGACACCATCATTCACGATGGCGCACTGGACAAAATGGCGGCGTTCGCCGACCAGCACCCCGAAGCGGGGGCGCTGGGCTGCCGGGTGGTGAATCTGGACGGGTCGTATCAGGAACACGTGCGGCCCCTGCCCACGATTCGATCGGAATGGATGTCGGCTCTCCACCTTGGCGGCCTCGCCGGACTTTCTGAGTTCTTCAATCCGGGCATTTACACGGGTTGGAAGGGTAACGATGAACGTACCGTAGGCTGGCTTGCCGGATGCTTCATTCTGATGCGGGCGGACCTGCTCAAGAAACTGGGCGGCTTCGATGAACAGTTTTTCTACTACTACGAAGACACCGATTTGTGCCGGCGGGTCTGGGAAGCCGGATACTCGGTGCTCTACACGCCGGACGTCTCGATCATCCATTTGAAAGGCCATTCGACAAAAAAGAGATTCCCGCTCGGTTTCGAACTCGACAAACACGTGACCCGATACCGGTATTTCTACAAATGCAAGGGCCGCAGCGGGGCGCACCAGTGCCGGCAGGTGACGTTGGCATGGCTGCTGACGCGGCGCATCGGGCTCGGATTGCTCCAGCTACTGAAGCCCAATGACGAAAGAAGAGCGCGGCTCGAACTCTACAAAGTGGCCTTTGAATGGAATTGGCGAGTCGATCCGGTGCGTCTCGTCGAGAACGATGAAGAACCGGAACTGGCCGTTCCTCCTACCGGCCGAGTGCTCGAGCGGTAAGCGACCTTCTCCATAACCTCCAAGCGGAATATCCAGAAAGACGAAGCATGAAAATTGCAGTGATTGGGGCCAACGGCCAACTGGGCAGCGACGTGGCGCGAGCTTTCGTAAAGAATGGCGACCAAGTCGTCTCCTTGACTCACGCAGACATCGAGTTGTCGGACATGGACTCGGTCTCTAACTGCCTCCGGACGGCGAGCCCTGACATTGTCGTTAACACCGCGGCCATGCATCACGTGGAGAATTGCGAACGCGAGCCACAGAAGGCCTTCGCGGTGAACGGAATCGGGGCGTGGAACCTCGCCCGGGCAGCTCGCGACATGGATCAGGTTCTGCTGCACGTAAGCACCGACTACGTGTTTGACGGCATCAAAGTCAGTCCCTATGAAGAAACAGACGCGCCCGCTCCGTTGAATGCATACGGCAACACGAAACTGGCGGGGGAACATTTCGTTCGCTCGACTGCGCCGAAGCATTTTGTGCTGCGGACTTCGGCCATCTATGGAAGTAATCCGTGCCGGGCCAAAGGCGGCCTGAATTTCATCGACCTCATGCTGAAGCTGGCGCGGGAACGCGGCGAAGTACGTGTAGTGGACAGCGAAATTGTCACCCCAACCTCAACCGCGGAACTGTCTCGCCAGATTGTCGCGCTGAGCCGCTCGAATGCCTATGGGCTCTACCATGCGACCGCCGAGGGGAGCTGCTCCTGGCATGGGTTCGCAAAGGAAGTTTTCGCTCTGACGAACACCAAAGTTAACCTCCAGATCGCGGGGCCGAACGAGTTTCCCGCCAAGGTCCCGCGCCCCAAATACTCCGTCCTCGAGAACTGCGGGCTGAAGCGCCATGGCCTGAATATCTTCAGGCCATGGCAAGAAAGTGTCCGCGAATATGTTTCCGCAATGGCGCGACCACTATAGATCGGTTCAAGGGTTCTTCAAAGCAAATGACCACAAGCGTATCCAACTTGCCCGGCGCGGATGTACGTACCGCCGGAAGCCACTGCACCTATGTCTTGGTCACAGCCGCCTACAATGAGGAGGCCAACATTGAAGCGACCATTCAATCAGTGTTGGGCCAGAGTCTGCTGCCGGCCCGTTGGATCATCGTGAGTGATGGATCCGTGGATCGAACTGACGAGATCGTCAAGAAGTACGCGGAGCAGCACAGCTTCATACGCTTCCTACGAGTAACCAGGGCGCCCGGCCGGAGCTTTGGATCGAAGGTGAGAGCATTGCGGGCTGGGACTAAACTCCTCGCGGACGTTCCGCACGACTTCATCGGGAACCTGGACGCCGACGTTTCGGTAGGGCCGGCGTACTTCGAGAATCTGGTTGCCCAATTCCAGGCGCGCCCGAAGCTCGGCATCGCAGGCGGCTTTGTACTGGAAGAAAAGGATGGGCAGTTCCAACATCGAAGAACGAACCGCTCCTATTCGGTCGCGCACGCTGCACAGATCGTGCGCTGCGAGTGTTACGAGGCGATTGGCGGCTATGCGGAACTGGAGTTCGGTGGCGAAGACTGGCACGCTCAGACCTATGCGAGGCTCCGAGGGTGGGACGCAGAAGCATTTCCCCAGTTGAGCATTTTTCACCACCGACACACTGGCGAGGGCGACAATCTTCTACGCCACAAGTTCCGTCAGGGCCGTATGGACTATTCTCTCGGTAGCGACCCGTTGTTCGAAATCTTGAAGTGCATGGAGCGTATGCCCGAAAAGCCCCGATTGGTGGGCAGTCTGGCGAGATTCGCCGGCTTCGTGTCGTCTTATATGGCTCGGGACACCAGGCCCGTATCATCCGAGTTCATAGCCTTTCTGCGCAATGAACAACGGAATAAGATGCGGGCAGTGTTCAGCGGATCCTGGAAGACGGGCATCCCGCAAGACTAGTGAATGTCTTGGAACCAAGTTCCCCAACTACAATGTCAAAAACGCCTATAAGCGGAAACCCGCACAAAGATTTTGAGGATCCGCTCTCGTGGATTCCGAGACTTATGTGCAAATTCCATTCCCTGTGGCTACGGAATACTTACCCATTCCTCTCCATAGGACGCGATTTCTGGGCGCACTACTCCTGTGAAATCGCACGCCCACTGACGCGTAACGTCAAAATCGGTGACTCCGTTCGGTTAGACCGCGACGTCTGGCTCAATATCCCGTACGACCCTGGCCATGATCGTCCCGTAATCGAGATCGCAGACGGCTGCAGAATCGGACGGCGTTCCATGATCTCCGCAATGAATTCGATTCACATTGGACCGAATGTTGTGCTAAGTCCGTCCATTCTCCTCATGGATCACAATCATGCGTTCGAAGACATTACCATTCCCATCCGCGATCAAGGGATCACCGAAGGCGGAACGATCCGAATCGAAGAGGGCTGCTGGATTGGACTTGGAGCAACGATCGTGTGCAGCCAAGGGGAGGTCGTAATCGGGAAGAACTCGGTGATTGGGGCAAATTCCGTACTGACACGCAGCGTTCCTCCCTGCTCGGTGGTTGCTGGCAACCCTGCAAGAATCGTCAAGCAGTTTGATGCTTCGAGCGGAGAGTGGGCTCGCCGAACGGCCAGCACGCGACTCGTTTCAAAATGATCCAGGTCTCTCATTCCGAACTGACGTAGGTTCCAATGATGACAACGACGCTGCTCGAAAGTTACGGCCGGCATGTGAACCGACCTTACGTCAGCTTCCTCCAACGGTGCGGACTAGATTTTGAAGTCGGCCGGGCGTTGGGGGCGGTGATCGAGGACCGAAGCGGGCAACAGTACATCGACTGCGTCGGTGGTTATGGGAATCTCAACATAGGCCACAACCATCCACGGGTGGTCGAGCGTTTGACGCGGTTATTGCATGAGGCAAAGCCGCTCGGCTGGCCGTTCATTTCGGAAACCCACGTGGAACTGGCTGAGGCGCTGGCAAAATTGGCGCCCGCGGGCCTTGAGTGCTGCCTGTTTGTAAACAGCGGCTCGGAGGCCGTCGACAGCGCCCTGAAACTCGCGCGACTCGCCACCGGGCGCGCTGAGGTCATCTGCTGTGACGGCGCATGGCATGGATTTACGCTTGGAGCACTCAGCGTTTCCGAACCTGACATGCGCCGCAGTTTCGGGAACCTCTTGCCAGGAGTAAAACGCGTGCCCTATGGCGACAGCAGAGCAGCAGCTGCAGCGATTACTGCCGACACGGCTGCAATCATAGTTGAGCCGATCCAATCTGAGAGCGGCGCCATCGCGCCTCCAGCGCGCTATTTGTGCGATTTGGCAGCGGTCTGCAACCAGTCTGGAGCTCTGCTCATTGTGGATGAAATCAAGACTGGAATGGGGAAGACCGGCAGAATGTTCGTCTGCGAGTTCGATCAGGCGGATCCTGACGTGTTGCTGGTGGGGAAGTCGCTTGGTGGCGGGTTGATGCCGATCGGAGCCCTCGTTGCCAATAGGAAATGGTGGGCGAAGTTCGGCCTCAGCTTCGCAATGACCTCTTCATCCAGCGCCGGCAATGGCTTGGCGTGTGCCGCAGCTCTGGCGGCAATTGAAGTAATTCAATCGGAGAACCTGTGCTCGAACGCTGAACAGCAAGGCTGGCGTCTACTGCAATCACTCTCCGACTTGGCTCTTGCGTATCCCACGCTGTTACGAGGTGTGACCGGCAGAGGTCTATTGTTGGGCCTGCACACGGCGAGTCTAAAAGTGGCTTCCATGATTGCTGCCGAGTGTCTACGGCGCGGGGTGCTGATCATGCCTGCCTTCCTGGACCGCTCCAGCCTTCTCATAGAACCGCCGCTTTGCATTTCCACAAATCAGATCGATTTGGTTGCAGCCGCGCTGAAGGAAGCGTGTGCAGCTGTACTCGCTAAAGGAAACGCGTGATGCTTGTTCGGGGGCTGGAATAATCCCTTGTCCTTTACAAAAATGAACCACACAACCCACTGGAACGATCCTCGGCAGAATTTTCTTGGGGCCGCGGCGAAACTTCACAGTTTGTGGTTGGCATGGACATACCCTTTCGCTTCCATTGCGAAGGATGTATCGATCCATTACTCATCCGACTTAAGCCGCTCTTCGGCCAGGCACATCCAGATCGGGAAGGGTGTGATTATCGCGAAACATGCATGGTTACACATCTCCGATCTCCCGAATCGCAAGGCGCCGGCCATCATCCTCGAGGACGGCTGCGGAGTTCAGCGCCGATGCACGATTGCGGTGAGAAATCAGGTTCACATCGAGCGGAACACTATTTTTGGCCCTGGCGCTCTCGTCACGGATCATGCTTTCGCCTTTGCGGACGAAGCCCTTCCTGATGATGACTCGCTGGCACCTCGAGGCGGCAGGATTCGCATTGAACAAGGGTGCTGGATTGGCTATGGAGCGGCAATCGTCTGCGAGCAGGGTGACCTCGTGATCGGAAGGCACTCGATCATCGGCGCAAATTCCGTCGTCACCAAGTCTGTACCTGCATACTCCATCGTCAGCGGCAATCCTGGCAGAGTTGTGAAGCAGTACGATTTCACGTCGAAGCGATGGGTGCTTGGCTCCCGAGAAGCGCATGCCCGCGGCAGCACAACCGAAGGCGCCGCGGACACACAGCGCACTCTTGCTCCCTGACCGTCCGCCTTGCACTGAACATCTATGTGCGGAATCTCCGGACTGTTAACTTTAGACGGCGCAAAAGCAGATCGACGACTGCTGAGCCGGATGATTACGACCCTGCAGCATCGGGGGCCGGACGCTGATGGTGTCGACGTTTGTGGCGAAGCAGGCCTGGCCCATGCACGCTTGAGCATCATCGATCTTACGGGCGGAGCCCAGCCTATGGGCACGATCGACGGCCGTTTGTGGATAACATTTAACGGAGAGATTTTCAACTTCATCGAACTGCGGGAGGAGTTGGCCGCCAAGGGTCATTCCTTTGCTACTAGATCGGATACCGAAGTCATACTGAATGCCTACCGGGAGTATGGTGAGGATTGCGTTCACCGCTTTAACGGGCAGTGGGCTTTCGGAATATGGGACACAGACCGTCGGCAGCTGTTTCTGTCGCGTGACCGGATGGGAGTCCGCCCGTTGTTTTACACGCGGACCAAGAATCGCTTCTTGTTCGCGTCGGAGATCAAAGCGTTGCTGGCGTGTCCAGAGGTTTCAGCTGAGATCGATCTTCAAGGGCTCGACCAGATATTCACCTTCTGGGCAACGCTGCCGCCACGTACCGCCTTCAAGAACATCTGGCACCTCCCTCCCGGCTGCTCGCTCACTGTGGCCAATGGGCAGGTTCGCGTCCGGCAGTATTGGTCCGCCTCCTACATGCAGGCGGAGCAGTCGTCGAGCGATGAAGGAGTACTCGCTGACGAACTGCTGCACTTGCTCGAAGACGCTACTCGCATTCGTCTTCGGTCGGACGTACCGGTTGGTGCCTACCTGAGCGGGGGCATCGATTCCACAGTCACAACTGCCCTCGTACGAAAGATCGCGCAGGAACGGCTGCGAAGTTTTTCCATCACTTTCGAAGACACGGAGTTTGATGAAAAGCAGTTTCAAGACGAGGCAAGCCGATTTCTCGGCACGCAGCACAGCAGTATCTCGTGTTCGAACTCGGATATTGCGAACGTGTTTCCGGATGTGATTTATCACGCGGAGCAACCGGTGATTCGCACCGCACCTGCTCCAATGTTTCTGCTTTCGAAGTTGGTGCACGATGCTGGCTTCAAAGTCGTGCTGACCGGGGAAGGGGCCGACGAGGTCCTGGGCGGATATGACATTTTCAAGGAAGCGAAAATCCGTTGGTTTTGGGGCAGGCATCTGGAATCGAGCTGGCGCCCTCTCCTATTGCGGCGGCTCTACCCGTACATGGAGAGCCTGCAGCGACAGCCAACTGCCTATCGTCAGCATTTCTTCCGAGTCACGGCAGCGGATCTGTCCAGTCCCTTTTTCTCCCATTTGCCACGGTGGGAACTGACTGCTCGAATCAAAGCTTTCTTTTCAGCCGATGTTCGCGCGGCCCTATCCGGTTGCGACGACATGAAAGAGATTGCTGAGATGTTGCCTCCGTCGTATGAGTCGTGGAACTACTTTGCGAGAGCAGAGTATCTCGAAACCAAGTTTCTTCTTCCTGGATACATCCTCTCGTCTCAGGGCGATCGCATGGCGATGGCGCATTCGGTGGAGGGACGTTACCCGTTTCTCGACTGCCGCGTTGTCGAATTTGCTTCCAAGCTCTCTCCGAAGCTGAAGATGAAGGTCCTCAATCAGAAGCATCTGTTAAAACGAGCTGTCGACGGACTCATCCCCGCGTCGATCTCACGGCGCCCCAAGCAGCCCTATCGTGCACCTGACGGAAAGTGCTTCTTCGGAAATTCGGCACCGGACTATGTGCCGGAGCTACTCTCACGAAGAGTTGTGGAGGAGATCGGATTGTTCGACCCAACTGCGGTATCGGCCTTGGTTGCAAAATTTCAGGCGCAGCGAGTGACCGGGATAAGGGACAACATGGCTTTGGTTGGGGTTCTTTCTACCCAACTTC
This sequence comes from Terriglobales bacterium, assembly GCA_037443605.1. Taxonomy (GTDB): domain Bacteria; phylum Acidobacteriota; class Terriglobia; order Terriglobales; family Acidobacteriaceae; genus Sulfotelmatobacter. The sequence continues at coordinate 80,853 of JBBIOA010000008.1, read as the reverse complement.
TGGTTCATCAATTCATAAACCAAAGAATCGAGGCATAACAAATGCATTCAGAGATGGCCGGACAAGCCCACTTTCAACGGGATGTTCGGAATTTTATTGTCAACAATTTTCTGTTCGGGCAACCCCTGGAGTTACAGGCCGATGAGTCCCTTCTGCGCAAGGGCGTGATCGACTCAACCGGCGTACTTGAACTCGTGGCGTTCCTCGAAGGGGAGTACGGGATCAAGGTGGAAGACGACGAGGTCGTTCCTGAAAACTTAGACTCGATCGCGAGCGTGGCGGCCTACCTCGCCAAGAAACTCAGTAGCCGCTCTTAGGGAGGCTCTCTTGCAGATTGAAGAATTCCTGGAAAACAGTGCTAGACTGCATCCGAACAAGGTAGCGCTGATCTGCAAAGATGAGCGCCTCACCTATCGTCAACTCGAAGAACGGGCAAACCAGTTGGCTTACGCGCTGATCGAGGCGGGGGTGCAGCGCGGTGATCGGGTTGTTACTTTTTTGCCGAATTCGGTCGAGGCGGTTGTTTCCATTTTTGCCACTTTGAAAGCAGGGGCGGTGTTCTCGGTTTTGAATCCGACCACCAAACCTGACAAGCTCACTTACATCTTGAACAACTGCCGCGCATCGGCAATGATCACAGGTGGACCGAATGCCTGCGCCACTGCTGCTTGGGGCCGGATCCCGCATCTTCACTCGGTGTTTATGCTCGATGCCACCGACGCACAGGCTGAAAGCGTTCGTGCCGCTCGCAAGCACCTGATTCGCCTCGAAGACGTCGGCACAGCCGGGGACGCCACTCCGCCGGCCAAGAAGTGCATCGATATCGATCTCGCGGCTCTCATTTACACGTCCGGATCGACCGGTCACCCGAAAGGCGTGATGGTGACTCATCTTAATATTCTGTCCGCTGCCACGTCCATCACGACGTACCTCGAGAATACTTCGGATGATGTTGTCCTTAACGTGCTGCCCCTAGCCTTTGATTACGGACTTTACCAACTGCTCATGATGTTCAAGGTCGGCGGAACACTCGTACTGCACGATTCATTCGCGTTCCCCACCGTAGTCATCGATAAGATGATTCACGAAGGTGTCACAGGTTTCCCAATCGTCCCCACGATCTCGGCGATTCTGCTGCAGATGGACCTGTCAAAATATTCATTTCCGAAGTTGCGGTATATCAGCAATACGGCTGCGGCTTTGCCTGTCGAACATATTCACAAACTGCGGTCTCTTTTCCCCAATGTAGCGCTTTATTCCATGTACGGGCTCACCGAATGCAAACGCGCGTCTTACCTGCCTCCGTCGCAGTTGGATAAACGTCCGACATCCGTCGGACGAGGCATGCCGAACGAAGAGGTCTATGTCGTTGACGAAGCTGGAAACCGAGTTGGGTCCGGGGTTGCCGGTGAGTTGGTAATCCGTGGTGCGAACGTGATGAAAGGTTATTGGGAGCTCCCCGAGGAGACAGATCGATGCCTGAAGCCTGGTCCATTGCCGGGAGAGAAGGTTCTGTACAGTGGCGACCTGTTCCGCGCAGATGAGGAGGGCTATCTGTACTTCGTCGGTCGCAAGGACGACATCATCAAAACTCGTGGGGAGAAAGTCAGCCCAAGGGAAGTTGAAGATGTTCTTTACGGGATCGACGGTATAGCGGAAGCCGCGGTAATCGGTATCCCGGACAAGATACTCGGCAACGCGATTAAAGCGGTGCTATCTCTGCGTGCCGGTTCGCAGATCACTGAGCAGGACGTACTGCGTCACTGCAGGACACTGCTCGAGGATTTCATGGTGCCGAAAGTCGTCGAGTTTGTGGCATCACTGCCCAAGACCGAGTCCGGCAAGATCAGCAAACGTGCGATCGTCGAGCGCCAGCAAGAACCGGCGGAACCTGCACTGAAATCCTGAACGCAAGGGCCCCCTTCGCTTGTGATGTGTTTCTTGAAGGAAGCATTATGAATTCAGTCTCGCGACCAGCAAATGACCTCCTGCGCATCGATCCTGCAGCGGAAGTGGATCGCATTGTAAGCACGCTCCGAGATCTTATCCTCATGCGGTTCAAACGCAAGGGCGCGGTTGTCGGAGTGTCCGGGGGCATCGACAGCAGTGTCGTAGCGGCGTTGTGCGTCAAGGCGCTGGGCCGGGATAGAGTCGCGGCTCTTTTCATGCCGGAATCAGAATCCGCGAACGAGAGTCTTGTCCTGGGTCGCATCCTTACCGAAAGCCTGGGAATCCAGTCCATCGTGGAGGACATCACCCCGGTTCTCGATGGAGCGGGATGCTACCGTCGACGAGATGAAGCCATTCGTAGCGTTGTGCCCGAGTATGGCGCCGGATACAAATGCAAGATCACACTACCCGATCTCTTGGCAGCGGATCGATATGCAATCTTTTCCGTCGTTGTTCATTCACCCTCCGGCGAAACCCAGAAAGTCCGGTTGCCGCTCAAGGCCTACCTCGGGATTGTCGCCGCCAGCAACTTCAAACAACGCGCGCGTAAGATGATGGAGTACTACCATGCAGACCGGCTGCACTACGCGGTCGCGGGCACTCCAAACCGGCTGGAGTACGATCTAGGGTTTTTCGTAAAAGGCGGAGACGGCAACGCTGACTTCAAACCCATCGCCCACCTTTATAAGTCGCAGGTCTACCAACTAGCCGAGTATCTCGACATCCCGGACGAGATTCAGCGGCGCCCACCTACCACAGATACTTACTCACTTACTCAGTCGCAAGAGGAGTTTTACTTCTCCATGCCTCTGGAGCAGATGGACATTTGTCTCTACGGGAGAGAACACGGAATTGAACCAAGGGATCTTACAGACATCGTTGGATTGTCGGAGGAGAAAATCCAGCGAGCGTACGCCATGATCGACTCCAAGCGAAGAGCTACCCGTTATTTGCACCTACCTCCGACCCTGGTCACCGATGTGCCGGATGCGGCAGACCAGTGGTGAGACGAGTTGCGGGGCTTGGTACCTCCCGCGACCAGGGATCTTTTCGAGGAACACACACCTTTCCTGAGGTTGGGCTATGACGAACATTGGGGGATTTCCACGAAAACTGCTGCCGGTTCTACGGTGCGCCCGAGATTCAGCTGAACTCTCGGTATCCAATGAGCAGCAGTCCGACGAAACCAGCATTACGGAGGGTAGCCTTCGTTGTTGCTTGTGCTCGCGGGAATACGCCATACAGGACGGCATCGTACGGTTGATGCTGGAGGAACTGACAGATGAGACCCGGCATGAGATCGCGCTAAAAGACGAGGAATATGAAGCAATGGCGGTAGAGTTTACCGCACCGGTGGATGGTTGGCGTTCAGAGTTTCTAGACCGCCTCGAGATTCCCCCGGTTATAGCGGCCTTGCAGCCGCTGGATGGGTGCCGCGTTCTTGAATTCGGTTGTGGTGACGGCCGCTTCACCGTCCTGATGGCCCAACAGGGTGCTGATGTTCTCGCCGTGGACTTCTCATTTCCGGCGCTGCAAAAACTGAGACGGCGCTTGCCATCAGGAAAAGCCCCAACGACCTATCGCATGGCGGGCGGTGTGGAGCGGAACCTGGTCCCCCAAGTGGGACTGGTCAACGCGGATGCCAGCGCGTTCCATGTTGCCCGCTTGTCTTTTGACCGCGCCCTGTCCGCCACTCCGCTCGACCACCGTGACGAGCGGATGAAGATGTTTCACGTCATTGCTGACTCGTTGAAGGATGATGGGCGATATGTTGCCGGTGTGGAGTACGACTACCTCCAACGGAGGATGCTCGGCCTACCCATCGCGAGGCGCTACACGCCGGGTGGTATCTTCATTGAACACTTCGACATGGCAACGATCCACCGCGAAATAGCACCCTACTTCACGCATGTGCGCATGTCGCTCATTCGTGCGAGGGTCCCGTTTGTAAAGAAGCTTCCGATGTCGGTTGCAGTAAAGCTCTCGCTGGCCGTCTGCTCTATCCCCGTGCTCAAGCATCTGGGCGACTTGCTTCTTATGCGGGCCGAGGCTCCGATCCGGCTGCCGAAGGAGGGAGTGCGACGGCCGGGCTGGTTAGGAGCAAAAACGCTCTACCGTTGGTACAAGCGACGAAAGGGCGAAGACCCGACTTGGGACGCAGGTGAGTTCGTCTAAAAGATTGATAGTCCGGTGGAGCCCGGAACGGCGACCTGCGCCTTTGGCGACCGGGGTCACGGCTTATTTACCGGTATCTCGACATTCGAAGGATATCGGTTTGAACGGTAGATTTGCGGTGTGGATTCTTTGTAATCAGCCGCGGTAGCCATGCGAAAGTTATGCAACGTGTCAAGACAGCACGAGCGGCGATTGAAGGGGACGGGCAGCGGTGCGAACCAAATTAGCCAGCAAAAAGGCCGGGAGCCGATGCCCAGGAAGTATAACGCGGAAGACCCCGAGCAGCGCTGCTGTCGTTGAAGCTTTGCCGGGTAATAGTCTGGCGCCAAAGGACGATCCGCCTTCCGAGTCGCCACCAGCGCGTGCTCTTGCAAAATTTATTAACCAAACCAGTAGAGGTTACCTCAAGAATGCAAACAACAGATATCCAACAAGACATCCGTGACTTTCTGGTCAACAACTTTCTCTTCCAGCGTAGCGAGGCATTGCGCGACGACGAACCCCTCCTGGGCAACATCATCGACTCCACGGGAGTGCTGCAATTCGTCATGTTCCTTCAGGAGCACTTCGCAATCACGGTTGAAGACGATGAGGTAACGACGGACAACCTTGACTCGCTGCAAAAGGCTGCTACATTCGTCGGGAAGAAACTCAGCACCAAGAACTAGCGAGACCAGCCAACGCTGACGCCGGTCGCTTCCCGAAGCGGCCAAATTTTCTGAGTCTCGTCAACCAGAATCGGCCGGCGCTTGCAGTTCGATTCTGGCGTTTCGACGCCTCGGGAGGCAAGCCTTTCTCATTGAAAACAAAGGGATTGCTCGAATACTAGATGGATGCCGGACTGCGTCAGGTTTACCAGGCCGTATCGGGAATCGCGTGCTATTATGTGGTTAGGCATTCTCCCCTCGTTATTTCCCCCTTTGAGTTTTTCGCTTGAATTTTCCATAGGGTCAGAGGTGCTCCCATCGTCATGCTAGATATTGCCATTGTTGGTGCCGGTCCATACGGACTGTCCATCGCCGCCCACCTTCGCCATGCCGGTGTATCGTGCCGAATTTTTGGCCGTCCCATGGACACATGGGTCTCGCACATGCCCAAGGGCATGATGCTCAAGTCAGACGGCTTTGCTTCGGACCTTTACGATCCACAGGGCACGCTGAGTTTGAAGAAGTTCTGCGCCGAGCGCGGAGTCCCGTACGCAGATACCGGCAAGCCCGTGCCGCTCGAGACTTTCTGCTCCTATGGGCTGGCCTTCCGGGAGCGCATGGTGCCGGATCTGGAAGAGACGAACGCAGCGCACATCGAACGCTCGTCGAGAGGATTCAAGGTTCGACTGGACACTGGCGAACTGGTAGAGGTTCGGCGAGTTGTTCTTGCGGTCGGCATTACGCATTTTGAGAACGTTCCCGAAACACTAAGACACTTGCCTCCGCAGTATTTCACACACAGCGCACGACACCGGGAGGTCAGCACTTTCCGCGAGCGCAGCGTGATCGTGATCGGCGCCGGAGCTTCCGCGTTGGATATGGCGGGACTGATGCACGATGCGGGAGCCGAGGTGCAGTTGGTCAGCCGCAACCCGGAAGTAAAATTTCATGGAGATCCGACTGGCAAGAAGCGCTCGTTATGGCAGCGATTGACTCGTCCATCCTCCGGCTTGGGGCCTGGGTTGAAGTCGTTGTTCTTCGCTGAATCGCCGCTGGCCTTCCACTATTTGCCTACGCACCTGCGGCTCGAAGCCGTGCAACGGGCACTCGGCCCCTCCGGCGGATATTTCATTAAGAACAAAGTAGTCGGAAAGGTGCCGCTGCACCTGGGATACGCGCCGGAAGGCGCAGACGTACGCGACGGCAAGGTGCATCTGAAACTGCGCTCCGTGAACGGAACCACGAAGGAACTTGTCGCAGACCACATCGTCGCGGGCACCGGGTATCGGGTGAGCCTGGATAATCTCAAGTTCCTGAGTGAGGAGATTCGTGAGGCTGTCGAGCAGACCAATGGGTCTCCCGTACTCACATCCAATTTTGAGTCCTCGGTTCCTGGCTTGTATTTCACGGGGATTGCGTCGGCGAACAGCTTCGGCCCAGTGATGCGATTCGCCTTTGGAGCAAAATTTACGGCGCAACGGCTGACGAAAATATTGAAGAAGACTGCAGTGCGGAAAGCCGTCGCTATGCAAGCCGTTGAAGTTGCGGTAAGTTCGAAGTAAATTTTTGGATTTTCGTCAACCTCAAGCCGGCTCCTTCCCCCCCAATTTGACTGGACCCATTCGAGCATGAAAAGAGAAACGATCGCAATTCACGTCGGCTATGACGGCGACCCGAGCACCAAGGCGGTCGCCGTCCCCATCTATCAGACTGTCGCATTCGAGTTCGATAGCGCGGAGCATGGGGCTGCCCTATTCAATCTCGAGGTACAGGGAAATATCTACACGCGGATCGGCAATCCGACGAACACGGTGCTCGAAAAGCGAGTGGCGGCGCTCGAAGGCGGGGTCGATGGGCTTAGCGTCAGTTCGGGGATGGCTGCCATTGAGTACGCCCTGATCAATATCCTGGAAGCCGGAAACAACGTCATTTCCACGCCACAGCTTTATGGAGCGACCTACACACTTCTTGCCCACATCTTTCCGAAGCGCGGGATCGAATCGCGTTTTGCCGTAACTGACCGGCCTGAAGATATTGAGAAACTGATCGACGACAATACGCGTGCTGTCTACTGTGAAAGCGTCGGAAATCCGGCGGGCAACGTGGCTAATATTGAAGGAATTGCAAAAATCGCTCACGAGCACGGTGTACCTCTGATCGTGGACAACACCGTCGCCACACCGATTCTGCTCAGGCCCATCGAATACGGCGCCGACGTTGTTGTACATGCCATGACCAAGTTCATCGGCGGCGCGGGAACGAGCATCGGCGGGATGATCGTGGATTCGGGCAGGTTTCCGTGGAGGCAGTATCCGGAAAAGTTCTACATGTTCAATAAGCCGGAAATCGCCTACCACGGGGTGGTCTACGTCGACCAGTACGGCGACGCGGCTTTTGTAGCACGCTGCCGAACCGTATGCCAGCGCAACACCGGAGCCACACTTTCTCCGTTCAACGGCTTCTTGTTCTTGCAGGGTATTCAGACGATGGCCCTCCGAGTGGAACGTCACGTGGAGAATGCCCGGAAGGTCGCGGAGTTCCTGCGCGCTCACCCGATGGTTGCGTGGGTAAACTACGCGGGATTCCCGGACAACCCACTTTATCCCATGGCGCACCGCTACCTGGGTAACAATTTCTGCTCGTTGCTGACATTTGGCGTGAAAGGCGGCTACGAAGGCGGCCGGAAATGCTTCAATGCTTTCCGCCTGTTCAAGAGGATGGTGAACATGGGAGATGCCAAGTCCCTGACTTGTCATCCGGCATCGACAACTCACCGCCAACTGACCCCCGAGGAACAGCAGAAAGCCGGCGTAACACCGGAGATGATCCGGCTCAGTGTGGGTATTGAGCACATCGACGACATCCTGGAAGATCTGTCGCAGGCGCTCGACGCGGCAAAGCAATTAGGAGTTCGCACGAGGTAAGCCATCGTCTGGGGGAAATGCGATGCCACTGATCATTGACGGCGGACGAGTTCCGACTCGCTGGGCGGAGAGAGGACTTCCGCGACCGGTTTCGGGCGACGGCCGCACACCCCGTTCAAATTGCCTGCAGTTGGCGCTGATCAACAACATGCCCGACGCGGCGCTGGAAGATACCGAACTGCAGTTCTTCGACTTGCTGGACGTGGCATCCGGCGATATGCCGGTTGTCATCAAGCTCTACTCGCTGACCGGTATCCCGCGGGCTGAACGCGGCGAGAGGCACTTGAACAGTTTCTACTTCCCGTTTGACGATCTCTGGCAGCAGCAGATCGACGGGGTGATTATCACCGGCACCGAGCCGCATCATCCCAACCTGCAGGACGAGCCATACTGGGCATTGTTGACGCAGGTGTTCGAATGGGCCGAACGCAACACCACTTCGACCGTTCTGTCGTGTCTGGCGGCGCACGCAAGCGTTTTCCATGGCGACGGAATCAAGCGCCATCCACTGCCCGACAAGATGTTCGGTGTCTTCGATTCTGTCAAACAGTCGACCCATGCGCTCACCCATGCGTTGGACGGTCCAATCCGTTTCCCGCACTCTCGATGGAACGAAGTACGAGAAGATGAACTTCTCGCAGCCGGCTATGTTGTGCTCACCAGATCCGCCGAAGCAGGTGTCGATTTATTTGTAAAACGGAAGAAAGAAAGCGTGTTTGTTCATTTTCAGGGCCATCCCGAGTATGGTGCTCAGACTTTAGCAAAGGAATATCGCCGTGACATCAGACGATACCTTCGCCGGGAGCGGGAGACGTATCCCACGATGCCGCACGGCTATTTCGACGAAGCGACAAGCAACCTGTTGAATGGGTTTCGCGAACATGCCTTGAATAATCGGACCGAGGAGCTAATGGTTTCGTTTCCGGAGTCAGTCATCGAGTGCCCGGAGAGCACGTGGCGCAGTTCGGCAACAGCTGTGTATCGCAATTGGTTAGATCTTCTCGTGTCTCGGCGGACGAGCACTCCGGTCCTGGCCGGTGCAAGCCGGGCATAAGATACCGAAAACACTGAACGAGCAGGTGCAGAGGAATCTCCCTCGCAATAACCATCAAACGACAACCGTGCCCAGCAACCAGAGCGCTCCGATTCCCGCGAAAAAACTGGCACGCATCAATGACGTGGTGTTGCCTTGGGCTGAGCAGACACCGGACCACCCGGCTCTCATCGAGAGTACGGGGACCTGGACCTACCGGCAACTTGCCTCGGCGATCTCAGATACTCAATCTTGGCTGCGCGACCTGAATATACGTGCGGGCGATCGCGTCATGATCGTAGGGGAGAATTGCCGTGCGTTCGTGGCGATTCTGATGGCCGCGGCCGGACTCGACGCGTGGCCGGTGCTCGTCAACGCTCGCCTTTCCGCCCGCGAGATTGAGCAGATTCACGAGCATTGCGGGGCTCGCCGTGTCTTCTATACGGTCAGCGTCTCACCACAAGCGGCCGATCATGCCAAACAGGCGGGGGCGGTCCTTGAAGATCGCGAGGGCTTCGGATCGATTGGCGTTGCTCCTGTCCGGCCGGATGCAACACCTGAGCCACTCGATTCGGACGTTTCGGATCGCGTCGCCGCTTTGATTTATACATCTGGCACCACAGGCCTTCCCAAAGGCGTCATGCTGACGCACAGGAATCTCTTGTTCATGGCGGAAGGTTCGGCCAAGGTCCGATCGGTGAATTCGGGGGACCGGGTTTACGGCGTTCTTCCGATGTCGCATGCTGTGGGTCTTGCCACAGTTTTACTGGGGTCCTTCACTGCTGGTGCCTCTGTCTACTTAGTGCCGCGGTTTGACCCGATGACGGCGCGGGTTGTCCTGGAAAAGGAAGCCATTACGCTGCTGTACGGAACACCGGCGATTTTCAATCAACTACTGCAATACGCCAAACTAAGGAAGCTTAAATCTTTGAAGATTCCCTCCCTTCGTATCATTACTTCCTCGGGTGCGCCGCTCGATCCTGCCACCAAGGCGGGGATCGAGAATCTTTTCGGGATGGTGCTCCACAACGGATATGGCGTCACCGAATGCTCTCCTACGATTGCGATCACTCGCCCCGAGGCACCTCGTACCGACACCTCAATTGGCATACCGTTTCCGGGGGTTGACATCAAGCTCGTGGGAAACGATGGCCACACAGTGGCAGATGGTGGGGTGGGTGAATTGCGGGTGCGCGGTCCCAACATTATGAAGGGCTACTACCGAGCTCCGGAAGAGACCGCGGCGGCGATCGACGCTGAGGGCTGGTTTAATACTCGCGACCTCGCCAGAATGGAAGAGGGGAATCTCGTCATCGTCGGGCGCACAAAAGATCTAATTGTCCATCGCGGTTTCAACGTCTACCCAGCCGAAGTCGAGGCTGTGCTAAACGCTCATCCTGCGGTCGTTCAGTCCGCCGTCGTGGGCCGATCAATCGATGGAGACGAGGAAATAGTCGCCTACGTTCAGCCTTCGCCTGGAGCGACGCTAACGACCCAGGAGTTAGCGGAGCACGCTTCGAAGCATCTGGCTCCTTACAAGCGGCCCTCAATGGTCATCTTGCTATCTGCAATGCCGCTGACACCCACCGGTAAGATTATCAAGAGCGAACTGGCAAAGATATCCGCCGCAGACCCCGGAGGCGGCGTGGTCAAAGGGGTACTCTGACCGGAGTAAGGCTTTGATCTAGCAATCCTGCTACGGCAACCTTCGCAAACTCCGCTTCGGGAAGTAACGAGGTAGCGGCCTTGCGTAATAGGTTCTCACGCTCCGAAAACAGGACGGTCGCGACTGCAAAGATGCACCGTTTGCATGTTAGGAGTCTCATGGATCAGACACCCTTCGTCTCCGTTGTTATCCCCACTTATAATCGATTGCAGCAAGTTACTGCTGCACTGGAGAGCGTCCTCGCACAGAGCTATACCAAGTTCGAGGTCATCATAATCGATGACGGCTCCGAGGATGGTACTACAGAGCACATCGAACGCTTGATTCGCAATCGCCCGGCCGGCACCCCAGCGGTCCGATATCTCTTCCAAGCGAATCAGGGTTCCAGTACGGCTCGCAACCGCGGAATCTCCGAAGCGCGCGGCCAATGGATCGCATTTCTTGATTCGGACGACAAGTGGTACCCAGACAAATTGGAGCAGCAAGTTCGTGCAGTCGAGGCTTACAAAGACGCATGCGGTGCCTGCATCACAGATGCACGCTTAGTCAATGACTCGGGAATGGAGGCGACTTCCTTTCACGAGACTGGAAAATCATACGGGCAAGAAATCGGACTCGTTGAGAATGCAGTCGAGAGGCTGGCCAGGTCGTTCGATCACTTCTGGATCACTTCCCTTCTCGTTCGCTCTGAGCTAGCGCGGAAGATCGGTGGGTTTGATCCAGGTATCCAGTTTTGTGAAGACCACGATTTTAATTTCCAGCTGTCTCTCACAACCTCCTTCTGCTACGTCAATAAGTTATTGGTACAACTGGATCGCAGTCCGGCATCTTCGATCATCCGTCCATGGGAGAAGGCAGAAGTTCGTTTTCAAAATAAGCAGCGAATGCTCGAGAAATGGCTGAAACAGGCGACCTTGCCAGACAATGTTCGGAAAATCGTCGTGGGTAACCTCAGACAGACTCTCAGTGCTTGGGCAAACTGGTATCTGGAAGGTGGGCGGTATGCGGAGGCACGAGAGGCGTTGTCCGCTGCGCTGAGAATCGAGCCTGGAGGGGCGCTGATGCTCAAATGGATTCTTGCCCGGATCGCGCCGTCTCTTGCGCGAAGGCTGGCGCCAAAAACTAGGGAATATACGGCGTGGGCGTGAACCTAGCTGGGAGAGTTTTGGCCGGCAAGAAATCCTCCGTCCAGAACGAGTGACTGGCCTGTCATGAAAGACGCGCGATCAGAGCACATCCACACGACGGCTTCAGCGACCTCGGACGGTCGTCCGAATCGGCCGATGGGATGGCAGCTCTTGACGTATTTGTTCACTTGCGGAGCGCCAAAGAGCCGATCGGCCATGGAAGTTTCGATTGCCCCCGGACACACCGCATTCACTCGAATTCCACTGCGGGCAGTCTCCAGAGCAGCAGCCTTGGTCAGACCGATCACGCCGTGTTTGCTGGCAGTGTAGGCTGCCGCCCCGGCAGAACCGACCAAGCCTGTGATGGACGCCATATTTACGATGGCTCCTCCCCCGCCTTGCTTGATCATCTGCTTGATCTCGTACTTCAGACAGAGCCAGACCCCCTTCAGGTTCACGTCGATGGTGCGGTCGAAGTCTTCTTCCGTCTGCTTGAGAATCGGCACCCAGACGCCCTCAATCCCGGCGTTGTTGAAGGCAGCATCTAGCTGGCCGAACTTGTCGACCACGTGTTGAATGAGGGCCTCCACGTCGGACGCTCTCGACACATCGGCCTTGACGAACATGCCTTCACTCCCGGCGGAGCGGATGAGCTCGACAGTCCGCTCGCCTTCCGCTTCGCGCCGACCTGCCACAACAACTTTCGCTCCGGCCTTCGCAAACAAGACGGCGGTGTCACGGCCGATTCCCGATGTTCCGCCCGTGATGAGTCCGATTTTCCCTTCCAGTTCCCTACTCATATCCGTTTAACGCTCGGCGTTGACACATTTCCAGAATGGCTCCGCCTCTGTCAAGATAACATCGGATGGCTTCCAGTATGGCAGAACACACAAGCAATAAACTGACGGGGACGTGGAAGCTCCTTTCCGCGTCCAGCAAAGCCCTAAATGGGGAATACAACGAGAGTCCCTATGGGCCCAACCCAACGGGGCTGCTTACCTACACGGGCGACGGCAGGGTCGCGTCCGTCATCAGCTACGGCGGTCGAGAACCGTTGCCAATTACCGGCGGAACAATAGAAGATCAGGCCTCGGCATTCAAGACTTGCCTCGCCTATGCCGGAAGCTATACGCTCCGTGGCGACAAGGTCGTACATCACGTTGAGGTCTCATCGATACAGAACTATGTGAATCGCGACCTCGTTCGTGACGTAAAGTTCGAAGACGATTGCATCGTCCTGGTAACACCGCCAACACCGGTCAACGGAAAGATTCAATGCATCTCATTGACTTGGCAGCGGCTGTCGGCCGATGTTTAGCCAAGTGCGTTTAACCCTCGTTACAAGCTGACCCGAAGGCTTTTCAGCCCTCTGAACCCGAAGGTGGAAGCCCACTCAGGCCGAGGGCCGGCAAGTTTCATCTTGGGGAATCGCTGGACCAGATTCAGAATCGCGATCTGCCCTTCCAATCTCGCGAGTTGCGCTCCGATACAGAAATGTATGCCGGCGCTGAACGCGAGATGCTGATTGTTGAGTCTCTTCAGGTCCAGCCGGTTCGGGTCCTTGAATTGCTTCGGATCCCGGTTTGCTGCCCCGAGCATGCACAGGATCGACCATCCCTTTTTTATCGGCTGGCCGCACACTTCGATATCTTCCCTCAGTACGCGAGCCGTGAATTGAACCGGGCTCTCATACCTTAGGAGCTCCTCTACCGCTGGGCGAATCCCTTCCGGATTGTCTCTCAGTTCTGTGGTCTCATCCGGGTGCTTCAGCAGTGTGTACATTCCGTTGCCGATTAAGTTGCGGGTCGTTTCGTGACCGGCAAATAGCAACGCGATACACTGCGCATACAACTCCTCCTCCGACATCACCTCCCCTTCTTCCTCGATATCAATCAAGAGGCTGATCAGGTCGTTCCCCTTATTGCGCCTGCGTTCCGCCACGGTCTTCCGGAAGAACTCAGTCAGTTCGACCAAAGCACCCTGCGCTGCGCGCGCCTCTTCCACCGTGCGATTAGGATTGCCCCGAAATACTGCAATCGCCCGCGACGCCTCCACGAATGTGCCGTGCAAGGCCTGCGGCACTCCCATCAATTCTGAAATAATCCTCACCGGCATGGGATTGGCAAACACGCTCATGAGGTCGACTTCCGAGCCGGGGTGCAGCGGGTCCAGCATTCGATTGACGACTGCTTCCGCCTGGGGGCGCAAGGTTTCGACCGCGGTGGCCGAAAATCCCTTGTTCAGAAGTTTGCGCAGCCGCGTGTGCTCCGGCGGATCCATGAAAATCAGCCATAGACTCAACATGCGGGCGAGTTCTTTAAACTCGGCTTGGCGGCTCAGCGGCAGGGGCAACAGCATTTGATTCGCGCGTTTTGCCGAGAGACGCGGATCTTTCGCGATTAGCGAGCACTCGGCGTGGCTGAAGACCGACCACACCGCCCACTTGTTGGCAACTTCTACGTAATGCAGGGGGCCCTCTTCGTGCAGACGCGCGTATGTCGGATACGGGTCCTGCAGAATCTCGTCGCTGAAAAGGACTTTCTTGGTCGCAAGCTGAGACAACGTTTACCTCCGTACAGGGTGAGACTGAAATTGAAACGAATCGGTATCTACTTGGGCTGAGTCTAACACTTTGCCTACAACGGTACCTCAATCAGACTCGGCCCTCCGCCCGCAAATCCTCCTCCTAGCGCCTTCGCGAACTCTGCCAGAGATGTGACCCGCTGTGCCGGTACTCCCATTCCCTTCGCCAGCGACACCCAATCCAGGTCGGGACGGCCGATTTCGAACATATCCAGCGCTCCCTTCCCTGGAGATCCTGCGCCCAGGTAAGAAAACTCACGCTTGAGCACGGCGTAGTCGCGGTTGGCGAAGACGACCGTCGTAATCTTTAACCCCTCCCGGGCCATCGTCCACAAGGCCTGCAGCGTATACATGCCGCTGCCATCGGCCGTCAGGCACAGCACCTTCCTGTCCGGACACGCCACGGCTGCACCCACCGCAAGCGGCAGTGCAATTCCGATCGACCCTCCTGTGTTTCCCAGCCAGTCGTGCGGCGGTGCTCCTTTGGTGGCGGCCATCATGCCGCGTCCGGAGGTCATCGATTCGTCGACGACGATGGCATTCTCCGGGAGAAGTGCGCCCACAGCCGCTGCCAGCCCGGGAAGCGTGATATTCCCTTCAGGGAGCGCTGGTCTCTCTGCCTTTTGCGCAGAATATGGCCGGCCATGCAACGAAAGGGCTTCTGCCAATGCCTTCAGCGACCCTGCCCGACCCTCGTGAGGGGCAGCCAACTGGTGAACGCGGCAGTCAGGTTGCAGGAAACTCGTCGTCTTGCCGGGATACGCAAAGTACGCACGCGGAACAGCCGCTCCAACCAGAATTACGTGGCGAAACTCCTTGAACTGCTCGCTTCCCTGCTCAAGTACATAATTGACCCGCTCCACAGGAGGGAGCCCCGCGCCGCGTTGCAGTCGAGTCAACGGGTATGGAGCGAAGAGCTTCGCACCCGTCGATGCCGCGATGCGTCCCGCCGCAATCAATCCTTCACCGTACAGAGCGTCACTCGCCAGAAGGATTGCAGTCTGTGCTTCGGAGCGAAGCAATTCGATCGCACCTTCAATCGATGACGAATCAGTCATAGGCGCCACGGGCCATGGGAGAGCAGCAGGCACCGTTCCGCCCTCGCTCCAGGCGAGATCGGCCGGAACAATGAGCGTCGCGATCTGGCCGGGAGTGGTGCGCGCAGCGGCAATTGCGTTCATTGCGTCGCTGCCGATGGATGACGTCGAGTCCGAAGTTCGCAGCCACTTTGAATAGGGCCTCGCTATGCCTTCAATGTCGGATGTCAGGGGCGTGTCGTGCTGCAGGTGATCGGTGGCGTGCTGGCCGACAATGTTCACGATCGGCACTTGCGCGCGACTGGCGTTGTGCAGGTTGGCCAGTCCGTTGCCAATCCCCGGACCAAGGTGCAGCAGTGTGCACCCGGGCCTTTCCGCCATACGCGCGTAGCCATCGGCAGCACCGGTGACAACTCCCTCAAAGAGGCCCAGAACACATCGCATCTCCGGAATACCATCGAGTGCCTGAACAATATGGATCTCCGACGTACCCGGATTGGAAAAGCAGGTCGTGATCTCGCCCCGCAAAAGCGAGCGGACCAAACTTTCAGCGCCGTTCATCGATGTATGAACTCACCTTTCCTGTCACGGAATTACTCATTGTACTGGGGAGTTGCAATGACGAGCCGACTCCGATCAACAGTGTCGCGTGCACGGAACCGACGAGGGTTTCACTTCTTTGGCACCAAGCTTGCGGCTGTCGTTCCAGAATGTGCATCTCTCTCGCAGAGCGCAAGAACGGCATAGGCCGTCGCCGCGTCCCGCATAAAGTTGCCCGCGTTCGACAAAGGGTCTCGCCGTTTGGTAAGGGACAGCGAAGTCCATGAACCATCAGCATTCTGGTTCGCCACGAGCCAGGCGAGTCCTTTCTGGAGCGTTTCGTCCGTGGGCGGAGTCCCGGCATCTTCGAGCACAAATGCGATCAGGCCAGTGGCATAACCATCACTGGAAGACTCCTGTCGGCTCCAATCGGACCGCAAGCGGCGGCGGACAAACGAGTGCACACTCCGATCTGCAGGCCAGGCATCGGAAGCAAGATTCCATCCTCCATCCGAACGCTGACGACCGCGAATGTCGTCGAGGATGGATCTCCGCTGGTCGGCGTCGAGCAGGCCGGGCATCTTGCTCGACGCCCACAGTGCCACGACACGATTCATCAGAGACTGTTCGCTGAGATTCTGGTGCAGGTAGTCAGTCAGCAATTTGATGTTGGTCTGGATGTCAGGGGAAGTGCGATAGCTCTCCGGCGCGATCCCAGTGGTGATCGCCGCCAGCGCCGCACCGTAGTATTGCGAGTCGTCCGCCTCGAACGGTTCCATCCCAAAGCGCAGCCAGGGCCAGGCACCCCGGCCGGCCCCTTCGGTCTGTTGTAGAGCCCACATATTGTGGAGCGCGGCCCGCGCGTCGTCGCTCAATTTTCCGGTGGGAGACTCGTAGCTCACAAGAACCAAGGCGTTGAGCACAGCTTCTGTTCCACGCGATTCAGCCGGCTTGCCGTTCCCGTAGTTTTCGTCGGTGTAGTAGGGACCGACCTCGTTCCAAAAGCGCACGCGATGCGTCACGTCTTCGATGATCTTGCGTTCCTCATCCGACAATCCCGGCTGTGCCAGCGAAGTGCGGAGGACTGGCCGAGACAGGGTATACGGCAATACTGTGTGGCAAGAAACGCAGAACGTCCCATGGTCGCGCGCGGCCGAGGGCCACGCCATCCACGTGACTTCCCGTGCGTCCAGGTAGGCCGCTGCCGCCTTTGGATTCCAGGGGGCCTTTGATCTATGCTCCGGCGCGTGAGAACAGCCAGAAAGACTTAGAGCACTGAGAGCCAGTGCGCCGCCCAGAAATCGAAGCCACACCCGTTCTTGTAGGCGCCGTAGAAACACGAATACTCCTCAAGATCCGGACAATCTCAGAATGACTCAAAACCGGGGGGAGAAGTAACGGACTTTCACGACCAGAAGGGACCAACGCGTTCCGTCGTTCTTGTTATCGTCTCACAGTACTCCCGGCGTCGACAACCTCAAAACCAAGCGTCTTGCGCTAGAAAGACCTCGCCCTCTGAGGTTCGATGAGGTGGGTGAAATTTCTTTCACACTCGCGTAGAGAGAATTCATCGTTGAGGGATTTGGCTTCGATATGTAAGTCTGGTATGTGAGTCAAACGATTCCATCTTCACCTGGAAAACATAGGGCCGGAATCCTATCTGCGATCGCCGTAATCGCTGTCCTAGCGGCGACTCTCTGGCCATTTAACCCGTTCCCCAGAAACCGCGTCGAGTGGATCCCGGGAGAAGGGCTCAAATTCGGGCGAGGCGGCCTCGTTCTGAGCGACGATGTGTTGAAAGTCCCGGACTCCGATTCATTCAGCATCGAGCTTTGGGTTCGGCCCGCCGGTATCGGATGGTCCTACACGATTCTTGGGTTTTACGTTCCCGGTCAGCCCAAACAGCTGCTCGTGCGCCAATGGCACGATGGTCTTCTGGTCACCCACAACGCGAACGTCGACCGAGACAAAACCAGGACCATCAAATTTGACGTCGACAATGTTTTCAGGCGAGGCCAACTCGTGCTGATCACGATTTGCTCGGGTGCAGCGGGAACATCGGTTTACGTAAACGGCAGCCTGGTCCAAACCACACCTTCCTTTCGAATCGCACGCAGTGAGATGCCCGGCCAGATCATCCTGGGAAATTCTCCGGTCACTTATCACCCCTGGCCCGGCGAACTACATGGCATGGCTGTGTATTCCAAGGAACTGAGTTCCGTAGACGTTGTGCGGCATTATCAGGAATGGGTGAGGCCGACCGGGCACGCCGACCTCACTGGTGCGATCGTT
Organism: Terriglobales bacterium; assembly: GCA_037443605.1. GTDB lineage: Bacteria > Acidobacteriota > Terriglobia > Terriglobales > Acidobacteriaceae > Sulfotelmatobacter. The sequence continues at coordinate 62,879 of JBBIOA010000008.1, read as the reverse complement.
CGGTATGCGTTTAAGGAGGGTTCCGGAAGCCCCCACAACCAGGTGACAGGTGAACCGGACTTGAAGATTCCGGCTTCCTTCTCGATTCCCTACAAGGGACACTTAACTTCGGCACTGAGGGAATTTCACCCGGACTGGCGCTATGCGCTTGACGCCGGTCTCAACGTCGCAGGGTTCATGCCGCTCGGAGTCGTCCTGTGCGCCTATTTCAGTTGGACGCGAAGGCCATGGAAGGCGGTGCTGGCAACGACGATCTCATGTGGGCTCCTCAGTTTCGCCATCGAAGCATTGCAGTATTACATCCCGCGGCGAGGATCGGGAACTACCGACATCATCACGAACACTCTGGGCGCATTCCTGGGGGCGGCGTTGGCAGCGACAGTCGTGCGACCAGCCTTGGAGCGAATCAAGCTCAGTCCGCAACACGGATTGCCCTTAAGTAAAGTCCGGGAGTAAGCAAGTTCCCTTACGAGTCACGGACCTCATCGATGGGTTGATCTGTGCATTTTGGACGAAGGACTAACTTCTCGAATGAAGAGGAATCCGCAGAAACATGTCGATACGCCAAGGGCCAAAGGCTGGGAAGGACCCAATCGAGGCTTCTGACCGGGCTGAAGACGACACTAAGTTGCAGGAATCTGCCTACCGATGCCGCTTCCTAATCCTGGCATTTCTCCTCGACCATCTGTGGCTTTAAGTCGGACTGTTGAGACCATTCCAACCAGATCTTCCTCGCCCTCTGCAAGACACGGCTGTTGGCGATCATACGTTTTGCGGTTTGGTCCAGAAAGCAGGCCACGGACCGGAGTAGATTCAACCGAAGCCCTTCCCCGGAAAGCGCATACACATAAAGGGGTCCGTCCTGCTTCGATTGATTACAGATGGCACGCTTGTAACGTCTATCCCCCCAGCCCAGATCCACACGCCTGGCGCCCGTGCGGACGAAGCACTGCTCTACGCTGTGCATGAGAATCAAAAGCCCGGGAGAGTATTTGCCGTATTCCGGGTCGAAACCCATGTAGTAGCCGAAGAGGGTGTCTTTGTACCACTTGCCGACGAAGAAGGCGATGGGTTCGCAACCAACATACAGCACATTGCCGCACAGTCCTCCCTTCCGCGCTGTAGCTCGCAGCGACTCCAGAGTCTCCGCATCGCCCTTGAATCCAACTCCCAGCGTGTGTTGGTAGGTCTTCTGATAGACCTTTTCAACCTCCCGCGCCATTTCATCCACTTCGTCTTCATAGCGGAAAGAGCGGACGTGCATTCGCCCTGCGAAGTCTGCATCCAGCATCTTCTGGTGACGGCGAAATTCATGCCGAGTCTTTCTTGAAAGGTTTTGCAGAAATTCGTTGAACGTGGCGGGGAGTTCAATCCACCAATGATCGTGCAAGGCGAGGGAGTGGCCACTGCAAAGCAAGCCGAACTTCTCAGAGAGTGCTGCGCGCAGATTCGAATCTTTGGTAAGTCGCACGAACTCAACGAGATCCGCCTCCCCGTTCTCCAGGCAACGACGCAACGCACGCGCCAACAGTTGACTGTTGGCGTCTGACAGATTCCCGATGAATCCACCGTGTACAAAAAAGATCTGCCTGATCTCGGGCTCGAACAAGGTGGCGTAGCCCACCTTCACCTGCAGGCGACGATGCTCCAGTCGGCCGATCAACATGCACTCCGGTCGGCCTTGGCGATATACGATCATGACATGGGGCTGAACGAAGTCCGCTCGCGAACGCGCCGATGCGAGGTAGGAGTCCAGATCTGCGTTCGGATAGTCGCACCAGGACTCCCAGACCTCTCTGACTTCTTCCAGTTCTTCGAAGGACCGGAGAACACGCACCGTCGCCAGATACGTCGAGGATTTGAGATGGCGCTCCCTGGCGACCGTCCCAAGTGGTGTGGAATCTGTAAGATCCGTCTGAGTCTTAGCCATGAATGCCCGGCGTGCTCCTTACCAAAAATGCGGGAGAAATCGTGGAGGGAGGGCGGGACTTCTGTACGAAGTAATTATCGCATCCCAAAGGTACCCCTCGCTGTGACCGAGGTCACACCGAAGATCACGTCGAGAGAACCGCAAAGTTTGCCGATTCTCTTGCCTTGTGGATCGGGGCATTTCTTCAGAGGTTTCCTAGACAGCGATCAAGCACCGCCGCAAGGTCCTGGTAGTGGGCGGTCAGCAGACCCAGATGGTCTCCCGGCACGGTCTCGACCTCGAGTTGTCCGACCAGATGAGACCACACGCGGACGGGGTCGGCGGGAAATTCCGAGACCTGGTCAGCGCGGATAAACTTCACCTTCCCTGGGTAGAAGACGGGCTTGTAGCGTCGCAGAGCGAGATATGCAAAGTCCCGCACTTGCGCAAAAGCCGGAGCAAAAGTGGACATCTCTGGCAGGCTAACTAGCCCCTGGGACAGCGTGCTCGTCTGGTCTGGGTAAACAAATTTCCTCATGCGCCGCTTTGCTTTCTGCCAAAGCACTCTCATACGCTGCCCGGGGGCCAAGTAATTCATGTCCGGGTACGAGTCCACCATCACGAGCAGCGCGATCTTTTCCCCACGCGCAGAGAATCTCCTGGCCATTTCCACGGCGACCAGTCCTCCGAGAGAGTAGCCAAACAAAATATAAGGCCCCTGCGGCTGCAGTCGAGCGATAGCGTCTGCATAGAAATCCGCCATATCCTCGATTCGGGCGTCTGGCTCTTCGAGACCTCCGATGCCTTTGGGTTGGAATGAGAAGATCGAATGCGGCGTGCGCATGCACTTGGATAATGGAAAGAATCCGGCTGGCCCCCCGCCCAAGCCGGGAACAATAAAAATGTTGTCCTGGCCGCCTCGCTTGATGAGTACCAGGGGAGAGAGAACCGTATTCGCAGGCTGATCCAAGAATGCGCCTTGAGCAGCGATTGTCGGAATCTGGTAAACCATTACGGGAGGAATCTGGCGGCCAACGGCCTGCGCAATTTCGGAGAACAAACGAACTGCCAGCAGCGAATCTCCGCCCAAGTCGAAGAAATTTTCCTCCGGGCCGACGGCGGAACGGCCGAGTACCCGCATCCAGATCTGAGTCAGTAGTGCGATCGTTGATGAAGCCAAGGTGTTCGAAAAAACGAAAGGGAACCGGCAGGCCGGTCGCTGATTGACTGCTCGCCCCTGAAGCATAACCGAGATGCGAAGGATTCTCCATCATGAATCAATACATCTGCATTGCGGATGACGTGAAGCTAGGCAAGGACGTCAAGCTGTCCAAGTTCATCAACCTCTACGGCTGTGAAATTGGCGACGAGACCAAGATCGGGGCGTTCGTCGAGATTCAGAAGAATGCCAGCGTTGGAAAGCGATGCAAAATATCAAGTCACACCTTTATCTGTGAGGGTGTGTCGATTGAAGACAACGTCTTCATCGGGCACGGGGTTACGTTCATCAACGATCTTTACCCTCGGGCTACCGGTGCAGATGGCGCTCTCCAAACCGAGGCCGATTGGAAAGTGGAGCGAACGACCGTGAAGAGGGGCGCGTCCATCGGCTCGGGAGCGACTATCCTTTCGAACACCACGATCGGCGAAAATGCAATCATCGGAGCTGGCAGCGTTGTCACGAAAGATGTTCCGGCAAACAGCATCGTGGCGGGCAATCCGGCGAGACTCTTGCGCGACATCGAAGCGACAGGGGGCGGCTCCCGGTGAAGCAGAATTGATCTTCCGCAAGACCGAAAGTCACTCCGTGTGACATCTGCCCAAGATACGAGGAATGAATGCAGACATATCTGATTACGGGAATCGCAGGTTTCATCGGGTCGTCGTTAGCTCGAGCGGTGTTGCAGCAAGGCGACAAGGTGCGCGGTATCGACAATTTTTCCACCGGCAAGCGAGAGAACCTCGCCGATATCAGCCCGCACATCGACCTCCGGGAAGCGGACTTGCTCGATGCGGCGGCCGTGCAGGACGCATGTTCCGGCGTGGATTATGTTCTGCATGAAGCAGCCATACCCTCGGTGCCGAAGTCGATTCTGGACCCAATCGGCGGTAACCGCGCAAACGTTGATGGCACAGTGAATCTTCTGGTCGCTGCTCGCGACGCTAAGGCGAAGCGTGTTGTTTATGCCGCCTCATCTTCTGCCTACGGCGACGCTCCAACGTTACCCAAACACGAAGACATGCCGCCCCATCCCATATCGCCTTACGCCGTGGCGAAACTGGCGAGTGAGTATTACATGTCGTCGTTCTACCAATGCTACGGGTTGGAAACTGTAAGCCTTCGGTATTTCAACGTTTTCGGGCCTCGCCAGGACCCAACCTCTCCTTACTCCGGTGTATTGGCCAAGTTCATCACGCAAATGCTCGCTGGCCAAACTCCCACGATTTTCGGCGACGGGAGCCAGAGTCGAGACTTCACCTACATCGACAATGTCGTGCGGGCAAACTTACTCGCATGTAAAGCACCGGGAAACGAGGTCGCGGGGCGCGTGTTCAATGTGGCAACCGGGAAACGCGTCGACCTGAATGAGACGTTTCAGGTCTTGAAAAAGCTCACCGGCTATCGAGGTGGAGTGAACTACTCGGAAGCCAGAGGTGGCGATGTAAAGCATTCGCTGGCAGACTTCTCCCAGGCAGAAGCGCATCTTGGATATCAACCCCTGGTCGATTTTGAGGAGGGGTTGCGTCGAACCGTAGAGTGGTACAAAACGCAAGCCGGTTAAGCGCATCCGCAACGTCGTCAAGGGAAAGAGGAAGGAACGAAGATTTGAAAATAAGCATCTTCGGGTTAGGATACGTCGGCACGGTATCCGCGGGATGCCTGGCAAGCGACGGCCACGAAGTCGTGGGAGTCGACCTGGTACCGACCAAGGTCGCCCTCATCAATGGCGGACACTCGCCGGTCATCGAAGCAGAGATCGATGCGATCATCGCGTCGGCTGTGCGCGATGGACGTCTGCAAGCAACTGATCAACCTGCGCAGGCAATCCAGCAGACCGAGCTTTCATTCGTTTGCGTCGGAACACCCAGCCTGCAAAACGGCAGCCTTGACCTTAGTTACGTCCGAAGGACTTGCGAGCAGGTCGGCGCAGCACTCCGCACAAAGACGAGCAGGCATACGGTTGTGATTCGCAGCACGATTTTGCCCGGCACGATGCGCGAGATCGTAATCCCCACGTTGGAAAGGTTTTCCTCCAAACAAGCGGGCGTTGATTTCGGCGTGTGCAACAACCCAGAATTTCTGCGCGAAGGTTCGGCCGTGAAGGATTTTCGAAACCCGCCAAAAACATTGGTCGGCGAACTGGATCGCGCCAGCGGCGACCTTCTGCAACACCTGTACGCGAAAGTAGACGCGCCGTTCTTCCGCACTGATCTTGCCACGGCAGAAATGGTCAAGTACGTCGACAACAGCTGGCACGCGCTGAAGATCGGCTTTGCCAATGAAATCGGCGCCCTCTGCAAAACCCTCAAGCTGGATGCGCAACAGGTGATGAATATTTTCTGCCAGGATCGAAAGCTCAATATTTCATCTGCTTATCTGACGCCCGGTTTTGCCTTTGGGGGGCCGTGCCTGCCGAAGGACCTGCGTGCCTTGGCTTATTGCGCCAAGACAAATGACGCGCAGCTGCCCATTCTCCATTCCATTCTCCCCAGCAACGAAACGCACATCACCCGCGGTTTGAATCTGATCATGAGAAAGGGAAATACACGAGTGGGGATTCTGGGCTTCGCTTTCAAGGCTGGGACCGACGACCTACGAGAGAGTCCGATGATTGAAGTGATCGAGCGATTGCTCGGGAAGGGTTACGATCTGCGCATCTATGATCGGAACGTGAACGTCGCCAAGCTGGTCGGCGCGAACCGGGATTTCATCTTGAATCACATTCCGCACATCTCCAAGCTGATGGTGAGCGACATCCACTCAGTTGTGGATCATGCCCAGACCATCGTCATCGGCAACAAGGACCAAGAATACGAAGAGGTCGTCAAACAACTCCAGGAAGGTCAATCCATCGTCGATTTCGTCAGGATCACAGAGAACAAGCCAAGCCACAAAAACTACGACGGCATATGCTGGTAGCCGACGAGGGCTCGATCTGGAAGTAGCGCCGGCAGAGCGTAAGCCACAGTCCAGATACCGAATTACCAACTGCTAGAATCATAGGTTGTCATTGAACCTTTCGATGGGGCAAGAACTGGTGCAAAAAAGCCGATTTTTGGTGACCGGCGGTGCGGGATTCATCGGCTCGGAGTTGGTGCGGCAACTGGGCGCTCGCGGCGCGCGGGTACGGGTCGTTGACAATCTCGTGAATGGGAGACGCGAGAATCTCGAAGGCGTGCTCAACGACCACGTCGAACTCGTCGTCGCCGACATCCGTGACCAGGCATTGATGTCTTCTCTTGTGCAGGAAGTCGATATCGTGTTTCACCTCGCCTGCCTTGGGGTGCGGCATTCGATCCATTCACCCATGGAGAACGAAGAGGTGAATGCGACGGCAACACTTGGCCTTTTGGAGATGGCCAGGCGCTCAGCCGTGAAACGGTTCGTGTACGTCTCGAGTTCCGAAGTCTATGGCGCGATCACCTCCGCTCCGATCGCGGAAGAGCATCCGACCTGGCCGATGACGATTTATGGCTCGTCGAAGCTCGCGGGAGAAGCTTATGCGCGAGCCTATTGGCATCAGTTCCAATTCCCGGCTGTTGTGTTGCGTCCCTTTAACGCCTACGGACCTCGGTGCCATCACGAAGGCGACAGCGGCGAAGTAATCCCCCGCTTCATGTTGCGCTGCCTGGCGGGGCGCCCCATGGTGATCTTCGGAGACGGGGAGCAGACGCGCGATTTCACCTTTGTTAGCGATACTGCCGCCGGCATATTGGCGGCTGGCCTGTCGGATCAATCGGTGGGCCAAACGATCAACTTAGGAAGCGGCAAGGAGATTCGCATCCACCGGCTGGCCAAATTGGTCGCCGAAGCAGTCGGGCGGCCCGATGCGGAAATCACATATGCGGAGCCCCGCCCGGGAGACGTGGCCCGGCTTCTTGCTGAAAGCTCGAAGGCTAGAGATCTCTTCGGTTTCAGGCCAACTGTCGCCTTGCCGGAAGGCTTAGCGCGGCTGCGTGATTGGTACTCCAGTCAAAAAGAAACGCCCGAAAAACTGCTCGAGCAGGAAGTCCTTCTCAACTGGGAAGCTCGAACCCCGGCAACCAAGAGCTAACCGCTCCCGCGCCCAACTATTCCGCGTCCGTCACGCAGCGAAAGCCAACGCCACCGGATCGGTCCATGCTGGGTGCCATCAACAACAGCTTGCCGTGCTCGTCGAGCCGATACGCCTGCGGAAAATACCAGATGCTGCCTTGCGGCTGATAATAACTTCCGCCACGCAAAATGCCGCCGCGGGTGTGATCATCCACGAATTCTTCGGTCCACTGCCAGACATTTCCAACCATATCCATGACACCGAACGGGCTGACTCCCTGCGGGTGCGCGTCAACCGCATCGGGACCGCGCATCGTTCGCGCTTTATCCACCGCCGGCACCGCGGCGTCGCTCCACTCGTTTCCCCACGGATAAATGCGGCCGTCGGTTCCCTGCGCAGCGTATTGCCACTCCCACTCATGCGGTAGGCGCTTCCCTGCCCACGCGGCATATGCCCGTGCGTCTTCCTGCGAAACCCAGGTGACCGGGCGATTCCCCCAGCCGTCGGGATAGACGTCGTTCTTCCAGTCGCGCAGGAAGTTTAAATCGTCTTTCGGGCGATAGTGGGTCGCATCCAGGAACTGCTTAAACTCCGCATTCGTCACTGGGTACTTGTCGATATAAAACGCGCCGATGTGCATCGGATGCTGGTGATACCGTCGAGGCGAGTCTTCCCACGGATACTGCACATCGACTCCGGCGTCGTTGTAACCTTCGATTTCAATGCCAGAAACTCGAAATACGAAGTCGGCCTCAGGAATCTTGATCATGCCTGCCGGGGAGCCGGAGGCCTTCTTAGTGGCGGCGATGGGCACGATCGCCTGCGGTAACATCTTCCACTGGTGGGAGTAAGAACTGAGAGGAGTCGCAGTCAGAGTCTTCATCTTCGACATCAATGCCAGTGTGTCGTCTCCCGGGGCGCCCTTCATCGCCAGAATGGCTCCATACCCCTTGGCCTCAATCGAGAACGACAGCACTGCCTTCGACCGCAAAGGTGCTTGCGGCTTCAACTCTATTCCGTGGTAGAGGTCGAAATAACGCATCCCGCCTTCGAGTGGAACTTCCATCTGATCGCCATCCACGTTGTACTCGTTGCGATTCACAATGGTCCAGACGGTTTGCTCCCCTCTCGGCCAGCGGCTCGAATAAACGCCGTAGCGCAGCATCGGGTACATCGGCTCCCAGTCTTTACTGACCAGAAACGACGCCACCGCCCGTTCAAGGGTCGCCACGCGCCGCGTCGCTTCTCCGTCGCGCGGAGTAATTCCATTCCAGATGCCCCAGATGTTCTCCCAACTCTCCCAACCGGCTCCGTTAAAGAACGCAAACTGCAGGTCGTCTGTCTTATCCCGATTCCAGCGGTGCGAAATGTTGACCATGTGCCGGGTCTCGAGCCACTTGTATTTATCCACCAGTGGCGCGAAGGGGAACTCATATTGGCCCCAGGTCATCACGTTCCACGCCAGCGCTTCGTCGGACGGTCCGCCCTCCGGTTCAAAGGCCAGCACGTGGCCGATTTTGTCTGAGGCAAGCGAGAACGCAAGTGGCACTCCGTCCTGCGTGTCTCCGTTGATTCCGTCGGCTCCGATCTCTGCCATAAGCTGCGCGATCGCATCCGGCCACGGCATGCCGGGAGCGCGCGTTCCCTGATCCCACATCATCATCGGAAACAGGACCCGCACTCCGCGTCGATGAAAATCCGCGATCATCTGCTTCACGCCGGCCACGCCTCCCGGCATATTGCGGATCAGGTCGTGCTGATTTCGATTGTCGATGCCCATGTTCGGATAGGTCGGCCAGATGAGAACTGCATCGATTCCACCGTAACGTTTTTCGAGATCATCCAGATAGCGGTCCACCGTGTACTTTCCGGCGACGGGATCGTAAAAATAGCGGTCCTGCTCCATCATCTGCGGCTGGATGAAGCTGGATTGTGTCCACCGCAGCGCAGGCATGTCGTAACGCGAACCGTCGTAGCCGACTCGAATGCGGCGCTCCATGCGCCAGTGCGTGATGTCGGCCAACCAGGATTCATGCTCGCTCGGGCTGCATGGCTTCGAGCCTCCCAGCCACAAATCGTTGCGGCTCAGACACTCGGGGACCGGGATCTGTTGCTCTTTCGGGCTGAACTTTGCATCTTGTGCGAAACCGAGAACTGCACCAACCGCCAACAATACGGCAAACGCCGTGGCTTTCATGTAGAAGCTCCTGACGACAGAGCACTATAAAACGTTTGGAAACGGAGTGTCGAATCCCTGACCGTCCATGCTGCTCCTAGTGGAACAACAGCCGAGCTGCATGCCGACTTCTGCGGACACGGTCGCGGGCCTGGTCGAGAGATCAGCGGAATGCGTCGTGGAAAGCAGGACTCGCCAAGTTGTGCTGAATACAATCAGGATTGGCGCCCGGATGGCTGCCGAGTCACTGGCCGCCTCCGCCCGTGGTTGGAATCTGGTCGGCGCTGGAGAAGCGATTTGGCTGTGGGCGGTACCCGTTACGCGTCCGCACCCGATACTTTTTGGCCATATCGCCGGAAAGCTTCACCGTAATCGCACGCCAGCCGGTATTGGGATTGGCTTTCGGGTAGTAGCTCAGCGAGTAGAGATGCGCAAGATCGTCGCGGATGGAGTTGAACGCGAGGTGCTCGTCCTTCCAGTCCTTGGCGAAATACGCTTTGCCGCCGGTAGCGGCGGTCATGCGTTCAAACACCGCCGTGGACAACGGCTCCATCTGCGCTCTTTGTGTGCTGATCATGTAAATCGACACCCCAGCGGACTGCGCGAACTCCGCCACATCCTCCGGAGGAACTACGCTGGAGTTGTCAGGACCGTTAGAAAATACCACCACTACTTTGCGACCAACGCTTTGTGCCGCGTCTTTCAGGGTCAGCAAAAGCGCGTTGTAGAGCGCAGCCTCGTCTCCGGCGACGGTCGAGCGTACGGCCCGAAGGACCTGCGACCGGTCTGCGGTCAGCGCCGAAGCGCGAGAGAGATCCCGGCTGTACGAGTAGAAAGCAATTTTGTCGGCATCACCCAGCGAACGCACGAACTCGCTGATGGCATCCTGCGCAAACACGAATCCTTTGTACATGTAATCGCTGGTGTCGAACAGGATGAATACGTTCGCGCCACTCACCAGAGAGCCGAGTGTCTCTCCAGTCCCGGCGGTGGAAGCCGTGTTCCCGGCATCCGCCGACGGCGCTTCCAACGCCTTCTGCTCCATCAGTTCGCTGAGGCTGTGGGCCGGCTCATAGCCCTCGGAGAATGTGGCGGCCTTCTCCACGATCCCGTCCTCGATAATCGAGAAGTCCTTCGGGGCCAAGCCAGTGATGTAGTTCCCCTTCTTGTCGGTCACGGCCACATTCAACTGCACCATGTTCACCTGTACGCGAACATCGGCCCGGTCCTGAGCCTGACCCCAGGCAGGCCGCGAGACCAGCGGCCCCAGCAAAAGGAGGATAAGCGGAATCGTTTTCCTCGCCATAGCGTTAGATCCCCGACTTCGAATCGATTTCTACGGAAGTCCAACCACGAATCACGGCCGCGCCGAGCTGATCATCTTCTGCGGCATTTTCAGTTTGCCATCTCGAAATTCCTGCCCCGTCTCCCGCATGGCTCGCAACAGCGCCGGCCAGTCTTCGAAGTCGGTCGCGAAAATCTTCTCCACCATCACTCGCGTGAGCCGGGGAACCAACTGGTTCAGCACCACCGGAGAATAGCCTTGCTCATCGGCAAGCCGCGCCCAGTAAAGGTTCGGGGAGTCCCACGACTCCGCGAGATAGCGGCTCGCCGTACCCGAAAACGGAGGTAGTGGGGGCACATTCAGCAGTTCCAAACCATAGTTCTGGGCGAGAGCCGGATGCGGTGTTCCAAAATCGCGGGACAACCGCGCCCAGTTGATCTGGTCGGGATGTTGCCTGCTCGAGTCCCGCAGCTCCTGAAGCGCCGTTCCCCAATCACCGGACTGATCCGGATATTTGGTCTGAAATTCAGCCGCCAGATAAAGCATGTCAGCAGGCATCATTTCGGAAATCAGGTCCGCGGCTTTTCCCGCGGTCAGCGCTCGTTCCACACGGCTATAGTCTTGAGGCAACAAGCGATCGGACAGGATCGCCAGGACTTTCTTCTGCAGAGCTTCGTCCTTTGCGGAGGCGGTCAACAGTTCTTCTCCGCTCCGTTGATAAAGGGCGACGGCGTGAAGTTCGACAGGACTTACGTTCCACCAGCGAGGCAGGATCGAGCTGATGAGGACCTCGGGCGCGAGCTCTCTCCACACCAGAGCCTGAACGTTGTCCGGGGAAATGAAATCCTGCTCCAACTCGGCGAGCACGTAGGGCAGGTCTGCCAATGAGCCGACAAAATGGGCGCCGCCGCCAGCGGGAGATCCCTGTCCGAGCAATTCCGGCGCCTGCCAGAAGTTCTTCAGGCCGGTCAGCGTTTCGCCCGCAAAATCGTGGGAACGTACGAACAGCGGATTATTGTGCAGCGCCTGCGCTCCCGGAGGTTCGTAGTAGGCGTAGTTCAGTCCTACCAGAGTGTCGCGCAAGAAGGCTGCAAGCTGGCCGCGCGCGTCCGCCACTTGCTCGCGGGAAGCGCTGCTCGACTTGAGGATACCCGGCAAATCGCTCTTCATCTCCACGTCGGTGTGATGGTTGTTGTAGATTCCGGCCGCCCATTCCGTGCGCTCGCCGTTGGTAAAAATAGGCTGCGGCATCTGGAATTCGCGCGTCTGGGCGGCCATCATCACCGCATATTCCGGGGGCTTGCCTCCGTGCCCTTTTTCAACCAGCGCGTCTCCGACAGTCAGCAGCGCGTCCAAAGACACCAATCTTTGATCGTCCAGCACCGCACGGATTCTCTGGGCGATTTCCCGATGCATCTCCTGGCCCTCTGGCGTCGTCTGCTGAGGCCCGGCGAGCAAATCGATGATGTCGTCCTGCGAGCCGCTGGGCTTTCCGGTCGAGTACCGGAAAATCTCTCCCAGCGACGCGCGGCCAGAGTCATACAACTGCGCCGGGTTGCGAACGTTGGCGAATGGCCGGATGACCCGCTGCCACGATTCATTCACCTTGGGACTAGCGATCTGCCCCTGGCGGGCCAGAATCTGCCAGATCCCCAGGTTCGCTTGAAAGATGCCGTACGCATTGGCGCGCAGGTTAGATGGAGTGGTATTCAGTTGCTGTGCAACCTGCAAGAACTGCACAATCGATTCATCGCTGAGCTCGGGAAATTCGGAGAAGAACCGATACTGGTCGCTGAACTCCTCAAACCTGCGCACCAGCACGCGGACCGTCGTGGGCAACAGTCGGCGGTCGGAAGGACGGCGGCCGTCAATCGCGGCAATCGCCAGATAGCACTCCAGAGGCCCACTCTCGTCGTAGCTTCGCGATAGAGCGAACAGCGCCTGGATAAATTGGTCGGTGTTCGACACGTTCCCCGAGTTGGCCAGCTTTCGGACCGAACGGCGGGAGTCGCGCGACTGTTGTAGAACATCGCGCCAGACTTCCAGACCGCCCGGAACCAGTGGCTGTCCGTCTTTATCGAACTGCAGCCGAGTCCCCAGCATCAACATGGCCGGAGCGGGCCGGAATGCGCCTTTCGTCGAGGCAATCGACAACCCGGCAGCCTTCACACCTTCGTAGAACAAACGTAGCCGTTGCGGATTCGTGAAATACGGCTGGGCATCCTTTCGCGTTCTGGTCAGTACGTCGTAATAGGCCGCCAGCCAACCCTTGTCTTTCGCCAGCAGCCGCGGGATGAAACTGGCCGGCGATGCCGGATTGGCCCCCACCAGATCTTTCCACGCCGGTTCTGCTGCGGGCCCTCCAGGAACCACCACTCGCCCACCGCTGATATTCAGGCCACGCCCGTAAAAGTCGAGTTCGGCCGCGTAGGGCAGGAGCTTCTCCAAGCCCACTTCCTGCCGCAGCACGCGTGCGGTCTCCGGCTCAAGATGCGCGAAGGCCCAATACAGACGCGCCATCTGCGGATCCCTGAGGATGGTCTCGATCAGGTCCCGGCTGTTTTCCTTGTGGTTTTCTCGCGCTGCCTGGGTCCAGTCACTCTCCGCAAACAGAACCGGCACCGGCGATGAGTTGTACGGATACTCGAAAGGCTGCCCTCCCTGCACCGTTCGCTCCAGTTCGGGAAGGGGGAAGCCGGAATCGATTGCAAGGAATGCTCGTTCGGCATCTGCCGTCTGCAGGACGGTGGTCGGATTGCCGCAACCCAGGCTCGTGCGATAGCCGAGGATCTGTAACAGCGGGCCGGCATCATCGCAATTCGCCACACGAATCACCATGTTGTTCTTCGCGGCGAGTGCAGCCAGCTCCCGCGCCTGCACCACATAGCGCCGCAGCAAGAGCAAGAATTCCGTCGGATGATTCGCCCCCTCAAATCCTTCCATGAAGACATTGCGACTCAGCAAAGGCAGGACCTCTTCCGGCTTCGCCTTCTGGCTGACCCCCGCCATGCGCAGCAGCGACCTCTGCGGTCCCGGGATTTCGAAGTTCGAGGTTGGGGTAGCGTTTCCCCCGTTATGCGGCGGCTCTGCGCCGCGCGCAAGCAAATGAAAGCTCAAGAGAGACAACGAGGCGAGCACGGAGAACCAGACACGATTGATCACGACCCGAATCCTCTCGGGGCCGCAGAGGTCTCCCGTTCGCCTGGCAATGCGGCGCGGCAGGCAGGGGATGTCTGCTCACGCCACATCTTCCCCGAACCCAAGCGTAGAAGAACTGGGCGCAGCCCCAGATCTCAGTGCCCGCCAAAATACCTCAGGTCCGGCAACTATCCAAGCTCTTTTTTGTCAAAACTTTCACGAAGCGGGGTCCCGCGGTCTCGAGAGTGCACCTATTTTCCTGCTGCGAAAACCCCAGGGCGGGAACTGCAGGGCTCATTTCTCATAGATTTCGATGGGCAGTCCGTCGGGATCCGCCAAGAACGTGAATCGCTTCTGAGTCGATTCGTCCACCCGAATCGGTTCCACTTCAAGGCCTCGGGACGTGAGGTACTGGGCGACTTTCTCGACGCTATCTACCTCAAAAGCGATATGCCGCAATCCACAGGCTTCCGGTCGAGACACCCGAGGCGGTGGGTCCGGAAAAGAAAACAGTTCAATCTGACAGGTATCTCCGACCCTCAAATCGAGCTTGTACGACTTCCGTGCTTCGCGATACGTCTCAGCCATGACCTTGAGGCCCAGCGTCTCCATGTAGAAGCGCTTTGACTTCGCGTAATCGGAACAGATGATGGCGATGTGGTGGATGTTTTTGAACAATCTCTGGCAGGCGAGACTCGATAATCAGCCTGACCTCAGGCCCACCATATCACGCGGCCATAGCTAGCGGTGCTGGTCGCGGCGGCGGAGATAGTCAATGAACATCTGTTCGACCGGCTTGTCGTAGGCCATCAGGACGTGGCGCACGGTGTGTCCACTGACGAAGTGGCAGACTTCTTCCGCCAAGTTCTTGGCGTGATCGCCGGCGCGCTCCAGCGACTGAGTCATAAAGATCACCTGCAGGCTCCCCTGCCGATGTACGTTTTCCGGATTCTCGATGTGGCGCATGAAAATCAGATTGCGCAGCCGGTCCATCTCCGCATCCGCACGGAGGACATCGATCGCCTTGGGGATTTCCCGTTCGGAAAACGCAGCGCCGACATCCGTCAGCATTTTTTCCAGGATGGTCGCCATTTGCGTGAGGTCGCGCGTGTCCTCAGGATCGATGCGGCCGTCGGTCGCTTGCGCACTATTGGCAAAACTGAGCAGCAGGTCGCCAATACGCTCCAGGCCAATCATGAACTTCATGCACGCGAGCAGTTCGCGGGCCTCCGCCGGCCCGACCTCCGTGATGGCGGTGGTCACGCCGCTGTCGATTTCCATGTCGAGCGTGTCGAGTTCCCGCTCCCGCTGGCGAAGCGATCCCAACAGGGCATGAGAACCCGTGGCGATGCCTTCGGCTGCGGCGCCGGCAGCTTCCTTTGCCATGCGACAGGCTTCCACCGTGCGCCGTACGATGAACTGGTGGGCCGGTTCCGGAGCTGGATTTTTGATCGCGGTGCTCATACCTTTGTCCAGGGAACGCGAAGTGCGACGGCGAAATGGAACACGCCGATCGTCAGGCTTCGGTCGTTCGTGTGAGCGGATGGCCAACGGCTCAGCATAGCTTTTCCTGTGGAACCCGTGGTTAACAAGCCGTGAATTTTAGCTCGGCGGAGCGAATCCATGATTTCCACACTTGTTATTGTCGGATAAGTCATGGCCAAGGAAAAGGGGAAACTGCAACCCGCGCCGAAAACACCCCGATTCGGAACGCCGGGTGCCTCACGCCGTTGGCAGCGCGAACAGGAAGGTGCTGCCGTGGTTGAGTTCGCTCTCGGCCCGGATCGAGCCACCATGCGCCAACATAATGTGCTTGGCAATGGCCAGGCCTAGCCCGGTTCCACCGGACTCTCGCGATCGCGCCTTGTCCACGCGGTAAAAGCGCTCAAACAACCGCGGCAGGTGCTCGGACGAGATGCCGGCCCCGAAGTCCCGAACGTAGAACTCGATCGCATGCGATACCGCGCGGGCGCCCAAAACGACGCACCCACCGGTCCGCCCATACTTCATAGCGTTGTCGATGAGATTCGAAAATACCTGGTGAATGGCCTCGCGATCAGCCAGCACGGCTGGAAGCGATTCGACCGTCCCGCCGCCTTCCCCGTCATTCTTCTCAATGATGTGCAGATCAATTCCATTCGTACGGGCGATCTCCCGGAAGCTCTCCTCGGCATCGTGGAGCAATTCGACGGGCGGCACCGGCTCGGTCTCAAAACGCGTTTCCCCGGACTCCACCCTCGCCAGGGTCAACAAATCTTCGGTCAAGCGCGACATCCGCGCAGCGTTCTTGCGGATAATTTCCAGGAACTCGCGGCTGGAACCTGCGCTCTCGGTGGTGCCGTCCAGCAGCGTCTCGGCGTACCCCTGAATCGAAGTCAGGGGTGTTCGCAGTTCGTGCGACACGTTGGCGATGAAGTCTCGCCGCGTCTTCTCTACCCGTTCGGTTTCGGTCAGGTCGCGCAGCACTGCAACGACGCCTCCGTCGGGCAAGGGAGCGGCCGTCACATCGAACGTCCGGCCCGGGACAATCGACGTCGCCCGGGCCGTTTTCACTTCCTTGTCCGTCGTCGCTGCCTTCACCGCCACTAGAAAATCAGGGTCACGAATGGTTTCGACGACAGGAGCGTTCAACCGCGTGTATTGCCGCACCAGGCGGTCCATCGGTTGATTCGCCCATTGCACCAGGCCGTCGGCGCTCACGGCGATGACGGCGTCCCGCATGCTGTTGAGCAGGGTCTCCAGTTGCCGCTGGCTGGAGCGCACGGCCGCAAAACTGCGCTCGACCTGACCGGCGGTCCGGTCGATCGCAACCGCCACCCGGCCGATTTCGTCCAACGCCGGGTCATCCACCCGGGCGCGCAGATCGCCGCGTTCAATCCGGACGGCAACATCCACAATGCTTTCCAGGCGACGCGAGGTATAGATGGACGCGGCGGCGGCCACCAGCAGCGCGATCAGCAAGGCCCAGGCCGACCCCCACAACAATCGCCGGCGAACCTCTCCCTGCACAGCTTCCACTTCTGCCAACGGGTATGCCAACCGGACAGCCCCTCCCGACACCGGCGCCGCCACGTAGAAAAACGGAATGCCGAGGGTTGCGCTCCGGCGCTCGTTGCTGCCCGACTGGCCAGAGAGTGCAGCCACAAACTCCGGGCGGGTCGCGTGATTCTCCATGTGGTCCGGATCGGATTCGGAGTCCGCCAGAACTTTCCCGGAAGAATCGATGACCGTGGCGCGGGCCCCCGCCGCCTGCCCTTCCTGTACGGCGATTTCACTGATGGAATGGCTGTGGTCCGATTCGACTCGGTGGGCGAACATCAGAGTCTTTTGTGTAAGGTTTCGTTCGATATCCGCGCGGAGAGAAGCCTGCCAAGCGCCGCCCAGCATCACGTCAAGAATGAGAGCGGTGGCGGCGATGACGACCAGAAAAACCGCCAGCAGCTTAAAGAAAATCCGGTTCTTCACCTTCTCCTCTTCTCCGCGTGGGAAGCGCCCCTGCGGAGACTCCTTATTTCGGCGACTCGAAGCGATAGCCGGCACCGCGTACCGTCTTCAGATAGCGGGGATTTTCGGGATCCGGCTCAATCTTCTCCCGGATTCGTCGCACATACACATCGACAGAGCGCGGCGTGACGTAGGCCGTGTCACGCCAAACGGAGTCAAGCAGATGGTCGCGAGTAAATACGCGTCCCCGGTGACGGGCAAAATAGTCCAGCAGACGAAATTCGGTCGCCGTCGTCGGAACCAACGCTCCCCGGACCGTGAGCGTCATCGCTGACGGATCGATCTCAATCTCGCCAATCTTCATCGGGCTTGGCGGCAGGGGCCGCTCAAAACGTCGCAACACCGCTTTCACGCGCGCCACCAGTTCGCGCGGGCTGAATGGCTTGGCGATGTAGTCGTCCGCGCCCAGTTCAAGACCCAGCACGCGGTCCGCCTCGCTGCTTTTCGCAGTCAGGAAAATCACCGGCACTGAGGCCAAACCCGGTGTCTGACGCACCGTGCGGCAGATCTCAAGGCCATCCTTACCCGGAACCATGATGTCGAGAACGAACAGCGCTGGACGCTGGCGCTCGGCGTCCGCCAGCACATTGGCCCCCGTAGGATAAACGCGCACCGTGAAACCCTCGTTCTCAAGGTGATGGCGCACCAGGCGGGAAATATCAGGATCGTCTTCTACTACGAAGATGGCCGGTTTCACGACAATATTGTAACCAAGCGCGGTGCAAGTACCTAGCCCTGAGCCCATAGTTTGCGGGCCCCGGAGGGCTTTTTCACGGGATTTTAACAATTCCGTGCGCGGAGGCCTGCCATTTGCTCCTACATCGTCACGATCAGGTTCCCGGATTTGTCCACCCGAAATTGCTTGCCCGGCGGGATGACCGTGGTCGCGCTGTATTCGGAAATGACGGCCGGTCCCGAATAGGTTGTGCCTCTTCTCAGACTTTGGCGCGAATAGATTCGCGCCGCCCGAGTTTTGTCGTCGAACAGGACTTTCAGCGATGCCCCGTCCGGATCGCCAAGGTTCGCAGTCGCGACGCGCGCGAATCCGCGCGCCCCTCCGGTTGACGCCCCGGATTTCACTCTAGCCCGCAGCCGGAGCGTCACCAACTCGATCTCCCGCGCATCATGTGTGTAGCCATAGCGGCGCTGATGTTCTCGGCCAAAGTCTTGCAGTAGAGTCCTCGTCAGCGGCAAATTCAGTTCATACCCCTGCCCGCGATAACGCAGATCGACACTGCGATCATGCTCCACCCTTCCCTGCCAGCCTTCCCGCTTGAAGTCAGCAGCGGCGTGCTGCTCCAGGGCCGCGAATTGTGCGCGAAGTTTCTGCCCTGGAATTTTCCGCGAGACGCGCCAGAGCACGGTACGGGAGTAGTCCTTGACGACGTCGCTCGACAGAATTCCGAGTGCGGAGAGGGCACCCGGAAACGGCGGAATGATCACGTGAGGGATGCGGAGCGCCTCCGCCAGAGCGCAGGCATGCAGACCGCCGGCCCCGCCAAATGCGACCAACGCAAAGATCCGGGGATCGCGCCCGCGCTCGATCGACACGACGCGAATGGCCTTCTCCATGGTCGCGTTGACCACGCGGATGATCCCGGCAGCAAACTTCTCGACACTCAGGTTTGACCGTTGCTTCTTCAGCCATTCGCTGGTGATGCGCCGCGTGCGTTCCAGGTCGAGTGTGAAATCCCCGCCCAGAAATCTCGCGGGTTGGAGCCGGCCCAGCAAGAGATTCGCGTCGGTCACCGTCGGCTGCGTTCCGCGTCCATAACAAATCGGCGCGGGATCTGCTCCGGCTGATTCCGGCCCGACTCGCAACACTCCAGCAGCATCAAAGCGTGCCAGCGAGCCGCCGCCCGCTCCCACGGTGTGAATATCGAGCATGGGCACGCCGATGGGGAGTCCCGCAATCTGGCCGTCGGTCGCGGTCTTGATTTCATCTTCGACCAGAGAAACGTCCGTCGAAGTCCCTCCCATGTCGAAGGCGATGAGGTTGCTGAATCCACTCGCAAGCGCGCTCGCGGCGGCGCCCACCACTCCTCCGGCTGGCCCGGAGAGCACCGTCCGCACGGGCTCACGCGCGGCTGTGGCGAGCGCGGTGATCCCCCCGGAAGATTGCATGACGAAAATGCGCGAACCGGGGCTTCCCCGCTGCCTCTTCTTCGTGTTCGCACCCAGGTTCTGCAGGTACTTCGCCATCAACGGCTGAAGATACGCGTTGATCACGACAGTCGACGTTCTTTCGTACTCGCGAAACTCCGGCAAGATTTCGTGCGAGACCGACAGCGGCACGGACGACAACGACTTCACAGCATGAGCCACTCGGTGTTCGTTGGTCGGATTCGCGAAGGAAAACAGCAGCGATATGGCAATGGATTCCGGTTTTGCGTTTACGACCTGGTCCGCCAGCAGGCGCAACTCGTCGGCCGATGCGCCGGTGAGAACTTCTCCCTCGCTGGAGGTTCGTTCACCAATTCCGAATCGAAGTTCCCGCGGGACGAGCGGCTCTACGCGATCGAAAAAGAAGTCGTAGAGCTTTGGCCTCTCCTGCCTGCCAATCTCGATGGCATCTTCGAACCCCGCAGTGGTGACGAGCGCTGCCCGCGCTCCCTTGCGCTCCAGAAGCGCATTGGTGCCGACAGTCGTTCCGTGAAGCAGGATGCAATCGTCCGCACCCGCGATCTGGCGCAGCGCCTCCACAATCGCCCTCGATGGATCGTCCGGAGTTGAAAACACTTTCAGCATCCGCAGATGCCGGGTTGCTGGATCGATCCAGACACAATCGGTAAACGTTCCGCCGGTGTCGATGGCGACGCGGAGGAGGTGGGAGGGACGGCGCATGACTTGTCGGAAGGTTAGATTAACACCCGACAAATCTTCATGCCTTCCAGAGCCGGCGATGCTCGCGTCCGAAATCGCCGCCTACACGATCGCCCCTATTCGAGTTGGAAGCTCACATTCACCGAGGCACGAATCGTCACTTGCCCGGGCGCAACCGTAGACTCTTCCGGCGCGCTGCTTCGGGTGCCCACGGAGTTGTTGGCGTAAGCGTAAAAGGAATTCGCATTGGCGGCGTTCTCCGAAATCTCCAATGGCTTGCCGATCGTCTGGCCAAGTTCGGCGGCCATCGCCGTTGCCTTCTCTTTGGCAGCACGGATCGCCCTCAACCGCGCCTCGTCCCTATATTTCCTGTCGTCGCCAACCTCGAAATTCACCGAGTGAATCCGGTTGACTCCGTCTTGCAGGAGCTTGGTCATCAGGGCCTCGTACTTGGTCAGATCCTTCAGGGTCACCACGATGCTCTGGCTCACTTCATAGGCCAGGAACCGTGGCACCTTGTCCTCAGAGTAGTCGGCGCTCAGTTCAAGCGTACTGGTCTGAACTTCCTTGGCCTCGACCCCTGCTTCACGAACTTCGGCAATGATCTTTTTCACACGACCATCGTGTTGGGACTTTGCCGCGGCCAGGTCTTTGTCGCGCGATTCGACTCCGAGACGCAGAACCACTTCGTCCGGCGCGGCATTAACTTCAGCAGTCCCGACCGAGACAGAGCGAGGACGGACGCAGCAATCCTGCGCCCAAACGGACGAAGCTGGTAGACAAGCCAGGGCGAGTGCAAATACTGAGACAGAAGTGACTTTCATGGCGCACCTCAAGCGTTGATGGCACGAATGCCTTGTAAGATGCGGGGAAGATATTGAGGTTGGCCAGACTCAGCCACGCGCCCACAAAACACGTCCCGCGAGGGGCGAGACGTGGATTCCTGAGCCTTATTTCGTGGTGAATGCCAGCGTCAGCAGCGTCTTCTGCTCGACCTCATGGGCCTTCGCGCTACCCGTCGCCGGACTCGGGCTGGAGCTGCGCTTCACGCTCAGCACCGGACGATCCCCGGCAATCCGCTTGAGGCGGGTCAGCATATTGAAGAGAGCGCCCATATTCGCCGGCTCTTCCTGCACCCAGACAATATCGGCATTTTCGCCGTGGCGCTCCAACTCCGCGATGACTTCCTGTTCGGGGAATGGATATAACTGCTCGATGAACACGATCGCGGTACTGATATCTTTCCGGCGCTTGCGTTCGGCGCGCAGCTCATGGCCGATCTTGCCGGTGCACAGCAGGATCCGATCCGCCTCGCCAACCTCCGCGTCGGGGATCACATTCAGGAAGTTCTTGTGCGTGAAATCCTCAAGCGGCGAGCTCGCCTCCGGATGCCGCAGCATGCTTTTCGGCGTAAACACAATCAGCGGCTTTCGCCAATGCCGCAGCGCCTGCCGCCGCAGCAAATGAAAATACTGCGCCGCATTCGAGGGCTGCGCAATCTGGATGTTGTGCTTCGCGGCCAGCTGAAGGAAACGTTCGATGCGAGCGCTCGAGTGCTCCGGCCCCTGCCCTTCGTAGCCGTGCGGCAGCAGCATCACCATACCCGAAAGCAGGTTCCACTTGGCCTCGCCCGCGCTGATGAACTGGTCGATGATCGCCTGCGCCACATTCACGAAATCGCCGAACTGCGCCTCCCATAGCACCAGAGACTCGGGATAGTCGCGGCTGTAGCCGTATTCGAAGCCGAGCACTCCGGCCTCTGACAGCGTCGAGTTATAAATCTCGCAACGTGCCTGACCTTCCACGATGTTTTCCAGGGGCACGTACTCATTCTCGTTCTCAATGTCGATGAGCACGCTGTGGCGCTGATTGAATGTCCCGCGCCGGCAATCCTGCCCCGACATGCGCACATGCGTCCCGGCCTTCACCAGGCTGGCAAACGCCAGCGCCTCGGCCATACCGTAGTCCACCGCGCGCTTGCCGACCCCCATCTCCGCCCGCTGTTCCAGCAACTTCTTCACCTTCGGATGGATGTGGAAGTCGCCAGGATAAGTCGTCAGCCGCTGCGTCAGTTCCGCCAGTTCGTCCGACGAAAGGCCGGTCTGGAGCTCGAATCCCGGCTTGTGCAGGCCGCCGAAATATCCGTCCCAATATTTCGGCAGTTCTCGCATCAGCGGTTTCTGTCTGATGCTCCCGGCTTTCTTCTGCGCCGCCTCAAACTCCGCTTTAATTGCATCCGCCTTGCTTTGCGCCTCAGCATCTCCAATATCGCCGGCATAAACCTGCCACAGCGGAGGGTGCTCTTTGATCTTCCTGTACAGCAGCGGCTGCGTGATGGTCGGATCGTCCACTTCGCTGTGCCCGTGCCGCCGGTAGCCGATGACATCGATCACTACATCACTGCCGAACTTGTGCCGATACTCCACCGCCATCCGCGCCACGCGGACCACAGCATCCACGTCTTCTCCGTTGACGTGGAAGATCGGAATCGACTGCCGCCGCGCGATGCACGCTGCAAAGCGCGTGGAGTGCTCCTCGGTATAGCTGGTCGTAAAGCCAAGCAGATTGTTGACCACCACGTGAATCGTTCCGCCCACCGTATACCCGGGCAGATCGGCGTAATTCATGGTCTCAGCGAGAATGCCTTGCCCGGCGAAGGCCGCATCGCCATGCACCAGCAGCGGCAGATACTTTTCACGTCCACCCTCGCCAGTTCGGTCCTGCTTGGCGCGCGTGCGGCCCACTGTAACCGGATCAACCGCTTCCAGATGGCTCGGATTCGAAACCAGATGAATGTGGACCTTCCCCCCACTGCGCGTAACGTACTCGCCGGTCGCGCCCATGTGATACTTCACGTCTCCCGATCCAAGCACGCTCCGAGGGTCAACATCTTCGAACCCAGCGAAGATTTCTTCCGGCGGACGCTTGGCGACGTGCGCAATCACGTTCAATCGCCCGCGGTGGCTCATGCCCATTACCAACTCAATCGCGCCCAGTCGTGATCCCGAATCAAGCACCTCATCCACCAAAGGGATGAGCGCCGTCACTCCCTCCAGCGAGAAGCGCTTGCTGCCCAGGTAGCGTTGCTGCATCACTTGCTCGAAGATATCGGCGCGAATCAGCAGGTCGAGAATTCTCTTCTGCACGTCAGCCGTGATTTCAAATCCCTGGTGCTCCGATTCCATGCGCTCGTAAATCCAGCCGCGGCGTTCCGGTGCGTAGATGTGATTGATCTCTACGCCGATGGTGCTGGAATAAATGTCTCGCGCCTGGCGGGCATGCTCGCCTTCGCGGGCCAGCTCCGGAGTCTCGCGCGGCCGCAGAAAGCCAAGAGGGTCCAGGTCGCCCTCCAGGTATCCCCATTGGCGGTACGCGGAAAACACCCGTTCGCGCTCGGCATTCAGGCTGGCGGCGCCTGCGCCATTCTTGGGCGCAGCATTTTCAATGACAGCAGAGGTTCTGGTTTTCGGGGTCATAAGGAATGCTCTTACTAGAATAATGGATGCGCGCCCCGGACGGGAGATTCCCCCGGGACGACGACCACCGGACAAGATCAGGCCAGCTGATCACCGAAAGCCGGGTCGGTAACGACGATGCCCCTAGAACTTGAATCGGGCGGAAAACTGCAGCACCCGCGGCAGGCCATTGGGACTGATTTCCTGCAATGCTCCAAAGTTGCCCGGCCCGGAGTTTGGCACCAGATAGCAGGTTTGATTCGAGCTCATGCTATCGCCGCAAGAACCCCCATACGGGTTGTATTGCAGTTGATTCACTCCGTTGCCGTTCTGCACGTAGTAGTTGGCGTGGTTCAACAAATTGAAGGCTTGTACCTGGAATTCCAGTTCCTTGCCCTCTCGAATCGTAAAGCTGCGTGCCAGGCCCACGTCAACCCTCTGCAACCACGGCCCGTAGAAGGAGTTCAAGCCGCGGCCCGGCGTCGGCCCGGCGCCATTAATGCCTCCAGCCGTGTTCGCTGTACTTTCATTGAAGGCGGAGTCGTTCAGGTTGCTGTTGCCCACCACCAAACCGTTCAGCAAGACGCCGCAACTTGGGGATTGGGTCAGGTCGACACTGTCGCTGGGCGTCCGGAAGTTGTTTCCTGCAGTCGTCGTGCACGCAGGACTCAACAAACCCGCATAAGGACGCCCAGAGGAGAATTCCATCACGCCGCTCAGGCCCCAGCCGGAAAATAGCCGGCGCGCAGAGTCAGACGGAAGGAACCGTTCCAACCTAGGACGATACACTCCGGCAACCGTAATGCGATGCCGCTGGTCGAGCAGCGACGGCGCATGCGTGTTGCTGAAATTGAACTGGTTATTAAAGTCCATGCCATCGAGCATGATGCTCTTGGCAAACGTGTAGGAAGCCTGCAATGCCAGGCCGCGCGACATACGCCGCTGCAACTGCGCGAAAAAAGAGTTGTAGTAATTCTGCCCCGGACTGATCAGTTCGTTGATCTGCCCCAGATTGGGATTCACATAGCCTTCCGTCAGCAGGGCGCTGTCCATGGTGGGCAAAGTGTAAGTCGGTCCGCCGCAAGGCAGCGCCGTCACGTTCGCGGGACACACCACATAGGTCGTCGTTCCCTGCGGCGGATTCAGGTTCAGGTCATACGCCGAACTGGAGACCATATGCAGCCCGTGATTCCACATGGTGCCGAGACTGAGCGTGGTGTTCTCGGCAATCTCGCGCTCAATCTGCAGACTCGCTTGCAGAATCGAGGGCGGGTGGAACTGCGGCGAAACCAGTGAAATGTCCGGCGCCGCGAACAGCGGAGAATTGGTGGGAAGAACATTCGGAAACGTCGGCAGTTGCTGGCTCGGGACGCCCCCATCGTAGCTGGTGCTTGCCGAGGCCAGTTGCGTTGTGAGCCCGTTAGATACCACGGCGTTGCGATAGTTTAATCCGTTCATGTTCGTGTAGAACATGCCGAAGCCGCCGCGAACTACAGTTTTCGACGCCGGTTGCCACGCAAATCCAAACCGCGGAGCAAGCCGCTGGAATCGATTCGGATACTGTCCGGTAAGCGGAAACGCCGGATTCATGGCCGGCTGCGGATATACCTGGAAGTCTTCCCGCAACCCTAATTCCAGTGTCAACCGTGGTAAGACCCGGAACGTATCCTGAGCGTAAAAGCCGTAGTAGGGAACGGCAAAAGAAAATGTTGGCCTCCCCGCAGCCTGACTGAAACTGTTGTATTGCCCCAGAGCAAAGGCCTGCAGGTTGGAGAATTCATACAAGCCGAGCGGCGAACCGCGATCGATCGCTTCGTTCGGATCCGCACCGCCATCGTTGGTATCCGCATCCCAAAAACGGTTCCAGTCGAAGCCGAATTGCAGGGTATGTTTCCCGATCACGTAGTCGATGCGGTCCGAGACCGAGTACTGCCGTTCAAAGACCTTGCCGATGGAAAATGCCGCATTCCCCAGAATGAACGCCGCCGGACTATCCAGAACAATGGTGGGGCTGTTCGGAGCTAAACCCGTCGGAGTCGATGTTTCATTGTCCTGCGACGTGCCCGCGTGAAATTCGTTCAGCAGTCGCGGTGAAATGGTGTGCGTCCACCCAAGGCTTGCCTGGAAGGTGTGCACATTTGCGTCCGCCAGCGTCTGCAGCCCGTAGTTGCCCACCGTCGGAACCGTAATCACCCCGCCCGGCGCGTTATATCGATTCAGGTTCAGCGTCAAGAACAACCCATCCCGCGAGCTCGCCTGAAAGTCGATGCGCGGTGTGAGTACGATGTCATTCCCCTTCCGTGACTTGGTGCCGAGGTTCGAGTTCAGCGCACCCAGCACGTTGGCGACTTGCTGCAAGTAAACCGGATTGTTGACGTCCGGAGCCGTATCCTGCCCAGGGACCGGCAATGGCCCATTCGCCTTCGGCAGCGGCGTATTGTCCGGAAGTCCGAAATTCGAGGATAGGAAGTCAGGCTGCGACGTCGCCAGGGCCTGATTGATTACCGGGATCGGATTGCTGCGCAGTTGCTGCTCGTAATCGACGAAGAACCACATGCGATTCTTCACAATCGGCCCACCGAGACCTCCGCCGAACTGCTGGAGTGAATCCTCCGGCTTTGGATTGCCCACCGCCTTGTCGATCGCGTCCTCGGCTCCCGTCGCGGAGTTCCGGTTGTAGTAGAAAACGCCTCCGTGCACCTCATTGCCACCCGATCGTGTCACCGCGTTGACGAAGCCCGCCCCTCCCCCATACAACGCCGAGTAGGGGCTCACGGCGACCTGGAACTCTTCAATGGAATCTTCGCCGTAAAGATACGGAATGCGATACCGCCCCACCACGTCAGCGAAATAGTTGCTGGTTGCGTTGGTGCCATCCACGGTGAACGCATTGGAGCCGTTTCCGTTCGCGTAGCCGGTATCTTCGCCGCCCTGCTGGCCGGCGAGGCTGACCATGCCCGTGTCACCGTCGTAACTGGTGTTCGCGGTCAAGGCCACGAATTGTGTGTATTTCCGCCCATTCAGCGGAAGTTCGTCCACCAGTGACCGTTCCAGAACGGTGCTGGCAGAAGCTTCCATCGGCCGCAATAGCGGTGTCGTACCTGTGACTTTCACAATCTCGCCAGAGCCGCCTGCCGCAAGACGCAGATCCTGCACCGTCGTGTTGCCCACCTGCACGCGCACTAGGGCTTCCACATCGCGAAAGCCCTGCGCGCTCACCCTGACGGAGTATGTGCCCGGCATCAATACCGAGAACTCGTATAGACCGGAGCGGTCCGAAACGGTGGACGTCTCCACTTGCGTGGCCAGATTGCGCACCGTCACTTTGCAGCCAGTCAGGATCGCTCCACTGGCGTCGGTCACCCGGCCGCCAATGCCTCCCGATAAAACGACGTTCTGGGCCTGAACCGCCTTAAATCCCGCCAGCATGATCACCGCGCACACCAACATCCGGCATGAAAGGTAGGCTCTTGTTGCCTTGAATTTAGATGCGTTCTGCATTTCCGTTCTCTGTCCGGTTTTCGATTCGTTCACGTACGGCGAGCGGTTGGGAGCTTCTTTCTAGCATACGAGATTCGAGGACCATTTCCACCAAAACTACCGCCAATCGTAGGGCCTTTGAGTAACAAGAGGGCAGGCGGCTGCCAGCCCTCTCGCGTCTATTCCTGTCCCTACAGCTACCTCGTCGCCTTCGACTTGATCATCTTGAAACTCGGCCGCGTGCGTGCAACCGGAGGTCAGCCTCAGACTTGGCCTCAGGGATGGGTACGGCGACTATGGCTCTGAGAGGAGCGGAAGCTTAAGAGACTGATCGCATCAATCCTGCAAGGGGAGGCTAAAACCGGGGCGTTACAACGGAATGAATCGGAGATGAACGAGACATCAAAAAATAGTCACAGGGTGGATTGCAGTCATTAAACCCGTCCCTCCGGCTCGATCAACGAATCTCGCAGATCGTGTATGCTGCTCCCTTGGACGCATTGAAGCAGACGGGATGAATTCGAACGTACCTGCACTCTTGGGAATCCCATTTGACGCAGCTTCCTCGTATCTGCGCGGCGCTGCCGACGCGCCTCCGAAGATTCGCGAGGCGATGCGTTGCGAGGCCTCCAACAGCTCGACTGAGCTCGGTGTCGACCTGAGCCGAGCCGGAGCCTACGACGATGCCGGAGACCTTCAAATTGAAGATCTTTGCATCGAAGAAGGCTCTGCCCACAGGATCGACAAAGAAGCCGGGAACGCCTTTCCTCGGATCACCGAGGGCGTCGCAGCGGTCCTCGCCAGGGGTAAGCGGCCCTTGTGCCTGGGCGGTGACCACTCGATCACTTATCCCATCCTTAAGGCTTTTGCCGAACGCCACCCCAACCTGACCATCTTCCACTTCGACGCCCATCCCGACCTCTACGATCAATTCGAGGGAAGCCGCTTTTCTCACGCCTGCCCGTTCGCGCGCATTATGGAGGCGGGACTGGCCAACCGCCTGGTACAGATCGGCATTCGCACCATGGTTCAGCATCAGCGCGAGCAGGCCAAGAAGTTCCACGTGGAAGTGATCGAGATGCGATCCCTGCCTGCGGTCGAAAGGCTAAAATCCCCCGGCCCGGTCTACATCAGCTTTGATATGGATGTACTCGATCCCGCCTTCGCACCCGGAGTGTCGCACCGTGAACCCGGCGGCATGTCCGTGCGCGAAGCCCTGGCCCACATCCATGCCATCGAAGGCAACATTGTGGGGGCTGACGTTGTCGAATATAACCCGGTTCAGGATGTCGCCGGAGTCACCGCCACTGTCGCGGGAAAAATCGTCAAAGAAATTCTTGGGAAAATGATCGCGGGATAAACCTGGTCGACCTTCCTCGGCCCCTGGCTCCTGCCTGAAGCTACGCTCCCTTGCTCGCGGACCTGGCGTTCAGCTGCCGTTTGGCTCGCCGCGCTTCACGGCGTCGCATCTTTGCCATCCAGTCGCGCGAGTACATCGTCCCTCGGCACTTCCTCGAACCGCAGTAGCACGGCGCCGGCTCTTCGTCATCGTACAGGTTGTAATCCCAAACCAACTCTTCACCCGCGGCGATGTCGCGTATCGCGAACAGCCACGCCCGGCCCTTGATTTCGTCAATCTCGCAGTTGGGCTCGCAGGAATGGTTCAGAAACGCGGCGATTCCCTCTCCATCGATCACCGTCTTTCCGTCTTCCAGTCCGTAGAGGTAAGTCTTGGGCGCCTTTTCATAGAGGCGGTCGGCCTCTTCCGGCGTGATGCGCGGTCCGGTGTATTCGAGCAGACGGGTTCCTTTGCGGATCGGCTGGTTCGTATACACGCCGATGGAATGTATGGGTGAAGGGCGAACGATAAGAGCCACGCACATAATTTCGCACGACCCGATGCGTTTTGGAAACGCAAAAATGTGCACCGCGTCGAATCAGGCTGTGCAGCCGCTCCGTGATACACTGCTCGCCGTTGGCGTTGCGATCACCGAACCCGGAGAACCTCCATCATGCAGAAACTCGCCAGAGTTGCCCTGATTCTTGTCTTGAGCGTCGCTGCCCTGCAGGCAGCCGCCCAATCCGCCAAGCCGGCCCCATCGTCAGACACGGACGATAATAGTCCGCGCATCCAGTACTGCCAGAACACTGGCGGCCTGGTCGAGGTTCGCCGCCCCGTGTATGGCACCAATAACCCGCCATCGGCCTGGCTCTGGCTGGCCGGCTCGCAATATTTCTGCCAGTACACCGCTGCCGACGGATCGCGTATTCACGTTTCGCTGCAAACCCTGACCGCGCAGCGGCCTACCCTGGCGACGCTGGCTTACTACGCGCAGGTCCCGTGGAACGGCCAGGGCAATGGCAATCCAGCCTCGTTCTATTGCTCGCAACTGGGAGGTTCGGAGATCGGTGCCACCGACTTTGCCGGTGGAGCCTGGGTTTCGGCGGGAGGCATCGACCGCACTCTGGAAACCTGCATCTTCCCCGACAACTCCACCATCGACTCGTGGGGATTGCTGTATCACTCAGCGAGTATTATTCGCGGCATTGACCTGGCGACCGTGCTGCGCTACGCCGGTCCGCCAAAAAAGAAGTAGACCCTTTGCCAGACTACAAATGACTCGACTGGATGCCTTCCGCGATGAGGGCATCCAGCTTCTCCAGCAATTCTCCATTTCCTCTTCGCGGATACTGCTCCAGCGCTTCCCGATAGTGCGGCAGGTTGTACAGGAAGGATTCCACCCGCTCCTTATCCAACTCCTCCCAGAAGGCCCCGTATCCGGACTTCTGCAACCAGTACGCATTGAAGACCTGCTCAAACTGATGGCTTACCGGCACGGCGAGATAGGGCTTGCCAAGATGCAGTGCCTCGGTTACCAGAGAGAACCCTGAATTCGCGATGATTGCGCGCGCGCTCACCAGATCCGCAAAGAATCCTCCGAGTGACGGCTTCTTGTAGACGATGTTGCCGTCCTGCCCTTCCCGCCCGAATCCGTAAGCAATGAAATTGCACCGCACCGAGCCCAACAGTTTCGCCAGCGCCGGAGCGGGCGACGTTACGTAAACCAGAACGTGCTCGCCTTCGGTCGGGACTGCCTCGAGAATCTCCCGCCGCAACAGAGGTGGAAACAGGAACGTATTTTTCTTGCGAATGGGAGCATGGAAGAACGAAATCACCAGATAGGCATTGGCCCGCGGCGTCATGAGCTTCGTCACAATCTTTGCCGCGGCAGCGTCGCGCCGGTATTGCTTAGGATACGACACTGCCGCATTCGTCAGGCAGTGCTGGTTATCGATCGAGACCGTCGGCAGCCTCTTCTTATGCCCGACGTGGCAAGTTAGCGGCTCGAAGTCGGTCACCACAACGTCGATCTTCTTCTCATCCACAAGTTCGCTGAGAAGTTTCAGGCTCTTCCTCGCCTGCGGCGCGGTGATTAGATTCTTGGCGATCGTGCGCTGATAACGCACGCGGTTGTTGACATAGGCAAAGCGAAATCCGTAGATCTCCGTCACGTCGAACGAATCTTTCAGATTCTGCAGGCCCCGATCGAACGAAGCAACATACACCGAATGCCCCTTCGCGACCAGGTGATTCAGAACTTCCCGCGCGCGCGTGGAGTGTCCCGCGCCTTCACCATTCACTCCATAAAGAATGTTCGCCATAAGAGTTGTTGGCGAGTATAGCGCCACCTTGATTATTGCGCGGCTGCGGTCTGCGGCGCGGGAAGCGGCAGAGTCAACGTATCGACTGTCTCCGGATCGTCCCGCAATTTGAGATACAGCGTCTTTTTCGCCAGCGACGGAATCGTCAGGACATCCTCCACAAATCCCTGCGGAACTGGCACCGCGCTCACAAAGCCCGCGTCGGTGCTCACCGAGTCCAGCAGAAATAACTTATCCCCCGTCAGCGTGCACTGCTTCTCGGGCACGGTGACGCAATGAAACCCTCGAATCGAGGGAATCCGCACCAGGTTCACCAGGGGCTGCCAGTCGCCTTCAATGTGGTCCGCTGTTACCGGGCGGAACTTCAGCGGCCCAAACGCCGATGGTCCCAGCAATTTCATCGGATCGAGCACCGCAAAAATCGTCTTCGCGTCCTGCAGCGTCAGGTTGCCGTCTTTCACACTGAGCAGTACGCGAAACGCCTCGTCCGCCGTTGCTACTTCGATCTTCTCCGTCGCAGGAAATGTCTCCGGCACTTGCGTCTTCACAAAGAAATTCAGGTGCCCATCCTGCGGCAACTCGTCCGCGCTCCCCAAGTGAACCAGCGGCAGCGTGGAAGCATTGTCCGCCTGCACGCTCTTCGAAATCATGGCCAGGCGCGGACGTGGCGACGCCACTTCCGTCTTGAGATCGAGCGCGCGCCCGTCTTTCAGCGTGACCCGCACAGATATGGAATCCGCCGCATGCAGCTTTGTGCCGGCGGCCGCATCCTGCGTCGTTACTTTCAGCTCATCCTGCTGATTGGCGCGACTCAATGCGTCCGGCGCAAAACGCAGTCCCTCGATCTCCAGGCTCTGCACTTGATCCAGCCGCGTTCCGCGCAATACTCCGTCCAGATCTCCGGCATGAATGCTGAAACTGTCGAGGCGCCCGGCCTCCGCGTAGGTATGCAGCGGGATCTCATCGGCATCGCGGAGACCATACTTCTTGATTTGCATCGTAAGCGACCCCGCCGCCGCGTTCTGCAGCGCTACTTTCACTTCCAGTTCGTCCTGTTTGATCGTCTTCCATTCGCTCTCGACCGCTTTGCCGCGCTCATCCTCCAACGTGACTTCGCTGACGCAGCACGCGTCGGGAGACTGCAACCGTAGCGTGTCCTGGCGGCCGACAATCAGGGCGCTCGCATCTTTCGACGGCACGATCCACTGCGCCGGATGCGATGTACGCAGCCGGTACCGCGGGCCGTCGAAACTGCGGAATCCCCACATGCCGCGCAGCGTGCCCGTGGTTTCTCCGTCCAGATCGGCCCCTTGCAGCCCACGCGTCTCCACCGTGAAACCGCCGCGCATCGCGTCGACCTTCGCCGGCAAGTCCACGCCAGAACCGGACTTCGCCTCGACGTGCAAAATGAAGTTGTGCGCCAGCTCCGTCGCAAACACCAACGGCGCGCCGTCAGCCGGCAACAGCAGCTCGGGCTTGCCCGTACACTGGATCTGCGACGGATCAATCGCGCGCAGGGGCGGCATCGGCGACGGTCGCACCGGAGGCAACCCTACTACCAGCACGGACTTCGGGTTCCGGAACGACGGCGGATTATTCAGCCTCAGATTCAGATTGTCCTGCTTCGGCAGCGCCAGTGCGGGGATGTATTGATACTGTGCGGTGTGAGTCGTGCTCAGAATGCGTGCCACGTCCACCACCGCGCCAATATAGGGACTGTAATAGCCGCTGCGCGCCGTAGGCGTGGAACTGATCTGGTTGAGCAGATCAGTCGACGCCCCCGACGTCAGCGTCGCCACAATCGTCTGGCTGTGCGCATCGTCGAGCACCAGTTGATCCGTATTCTGCGTCAGGCACGGCACCTGCTGCGCGCTCGGCTTATCGAAGCATTGCTGGTCGATGCGCATATTCAAGCTGCGCGCCAGCAGCGTAGTGCGGGCCTTCAACTGCTCTGGATCACTGGTCGCCACTTCCCGCACTGCCTCGAGATATTTCTCCAGGCGCTGCCGGTCCAGGCTCGCCTGCACCAGATCCTGCGACGCTCGCACAAACGCGCCGGGTTTGCCGCGCACCGCGTTGCGCAGAGTATTGAAAGCCCCGCCCGTATCCGGCGCAAGAAATACCAGCGCCTCCTCGGCCTCGTCAGGCACAACCACGAAGAGACCTTCGTCGTGCACGGCACGGCTCCAGGTCTCCGCGCGGATGAACCAGGAATCCGGCGGCGGATTCGTTGCCCCCCTCAGAAACGCCACGATCATCAGGTAGTGCACCGACTGGCTTTCAGGCAGATCCGGATGCACCCACAACCGGTCTCCCGCCTGCAGATTCGGAACCTCCGCAATCGGCAACGTAACCCCGGCGCGCTGCACGCGGACCTCGACTTTTGGGCCATTCAGATCGAACGCCGCAGTCTCGGCATGCGCGACCGCGGCCGCACCAAGGAACCCGAGCAGAATAAAGAAGTAGAACCGGCGGGCCCGCAAATCCAAACTTGAAAGCCGAACGCTCTTTGTCACGAAACTAGTATTACAGGGAATTGGAAAAATTGGGACAAGCCCGGAAGCGGATAAACTCTTCACCGCACCGGCACACTCAATTCAGATGCCTTGCGCGAATCTTCCGCTGCCTTTTCGCCCATAAAAAAGCCGGCAGCTCTGAAGCTGCCGGCCTGATGATGATTCGCTGTGCCGTTATGCGACCGTCTCTGCCGTTTCCACCAGCTGGAGTTTCTCCTTGGCTTCGATCTCATCCTCGATCGGCCGGTGAGTTCTCGCCACCAGCATGTAAATCGAAGGCACCACAAACAGCGTGAAGGCAGTTCCAATGATCATGCCGCTGACCAGCATGATACCGATGCTGTTTCGAGCGCCCGCGCCCGGTCCAGTCGCCAGCACCAGCGGGAAATGGCCGAACACGGTCGCTGCCGTCGTCATCAGAATCGGACGCAAGCGCGTGCCAGCTCCGCCAATAATCGCGTCCAGTTTGCTCAGACCAGTCTCCTGCAGGTGGTTTGCGAATTCCACCATCAGAATGCCGTTCTTCGAGATCAAGCCGACCAGCGTGATCAATCCCACCTGACTGTAAATGTTCAGCGTGGTGAACCCTAGGAACGAGAACACCAGCGCGCCCGAAATCGCCAGCGGCACCGAACCCGCCAGAATAATGAACGGGTCGCGGAAGCTCTCGAACTGCGCCGCCAGCACCAGATAAATCAGGATGGCAGACAGCATGAACGTTCCCAGGAACTTGCTGCCCTCTACGCGCAGCTGCCTTGACTCGCCGGCGTAATCGACGGAGTAACCTTGCGGCAGCAACTGTTTCGCCTGTTCCTCCAGAAATGTGAGCGCCTTATCCAGGGGCACCGGAGGCGGAATTACACCCTGAATCCGCACCGCATTCAGCTGTTGAAACTTATTCAGCGAGCGCGGCTGTGTGGTCGTATTCAGCGTGGCAAAGGTTGACAGCGGCACCAGCTTGTCCGCCGAACCTTTCACGTAAATCTGCGAAAGTTGATCTGCGTTCAGGCGCTCCACGCGCTTTACCTGTGGAATCACCTTGTAGCTGCGGCCCTGAATGCTGAACCGGTTCACGTAGTTTCCGCCGAGCATGGTGGCCAGGTCCGATCCCGCCTGGCTCAAATCCACGCCCTGCGAACGCAGCTTGTCTCGATCGAACATAACTTCGGTCTGCGGCTGATCGAACTTCATGTCCGTGTCGGCGAAAATGAAGATGCCGCTCGCTATGGCCTTCTGCACAATCTGCTCTGCCAGTTGGCTGACCTGCTCCGGCTCCGCCGCGGAAGCGATCACGAAGTCCACCGGGAAGTTGCCGCCCCCCGGTAATGAAGGAGGCGTCAATGGAATCACGCGGATGCCCGCAATCTTCGAAAGCGGCCCACTCGATTCGATTAGCAACTGCTGCGCCGTCTTCTTGCGCTGGCTCCAGGGCTTGGTCACCATGCCGCCGAATCCGCCGTTGGGCGTCGTGATCTGGAACGTCGACTGATTCTCCGGGAACGAGTGGTAGACGTCGTACACCTGCTTGGTGAACAGGTTCGTCTGATCGATCGTCGCATTCGGAGCCGCCTGGATCACGCCAAACACCACGCCCTGGTCCTCGGCCGGCGCCAGTTCGCGCTGCGAGAACATGTAGAACGGAATCATCAGCACGGCCACAACCGCCCAAATCGTCAGCACCACCGGCCGGTACTGCAACGTCCCAGACAACAAGCGGACGTACGTGCTGCGAACGGTCTCGAAATGCCGGTTGATCATGCCGGCAAATCCGCGGTGACTCGCGCCCTCCCGCAGCAGCTTCGAACCCATCATGGGCGAAAGCGTCAATGCGACGATACCCGATACGGTAACCGCTCCGGCTAGAGTAAACGCGAACTCCCGGAACAACGCGCCCGTCAGTCCGCCCTGAATCCCGATCGGCGCATACACGGCGGCCAGCGTAATCGTCATCGCAATGATCGGTCCGACCAACTCGCGCGCCGCATCCATCGCCGCGTGGAACGGCGTCTTGCCCATCTCCAGGTGTCGCTCCACGTTTTCCACCATCACGATCGCGTCGTCCACCACCAGTCCGACGGACAGCACAATCGCCAACAGCGTCAGCAGATTGATGGTGAATCCCGCAATCAGCATCAGGAACACGGCGCCAATCAGCGAGATTGGAATCGCCACCACCGGAATCAGCACCGACCGGAACGATCCCAGGAACAGGAAAATGACCACCACCACGATCAACAACGTTTCCGTCAGCGTATGCAGCACTTCGTTGATCGCGTCCTGGATGTACGCCGTCGAGTCGTACGGAATCCCCAACTTCATCCCCGTCGGCAATTGCGTCTCAATTGCGGGCAAGGCGGCCCGCACATTCTTGATCACTTCCAGCGAGTTCGCCGTGGGCAGCACCCAGATGCCCATGAAGGTCGCCGTCTCGCCGTTGAAACGCACATCCTGGTCGTAGTTCTCCGCGCCCAGTTCGACGTCAGAGATCTCTCCCAATCGCACCACCACGCCGTTTTCCTGCTTTACCACCATCTGCTTGAATTCTTCCGGCGTGCGCAGATCGGTGTTCGCCACCAGGTTCACCGAGACCATCGACCCCTTGGTCGAACCCAGCGCCGACAGATAGTTGTTCTTCGCCAGCGCATCGCGTACATCCGAAGGCGAAACACCGCGCGCGGCCATCTGATCCGGCTTCAACCAAAGCCGCATGGCGAAGGTGCGGTTGCCCAGGATGTCCGCTCGCTGCACGCCGCTGATCGCGCTCAGCTTGGGCTGCACTACGCGCGTCAGGTAGTCGGTGATCTGGTTCTGATTCAGATCGTTCGAAGAAAATCCGATGTACACTGCCGCGAACTGCGTGTCTGCCGTTTGCAGGTCGATGACCGGGATCTGCGCTTCGGGCGGCAGGTCGTTCCGCACCTGCTGCACTTTCGCCTGGATCTGCGTCAGCGCCGTCGTCGTGTCGTAGTTGATCTTCAGGTGGACCTGGATCGTGCTCAGGCTCTGCGCGCTGCTTGACTCGATATAGTCGATGCCGTCGGCGCTGGCCACCACACGCTCAATCGGCGTGGTCACGAAGCCGCGCACCAGGTCGGCGTTCGCTCCCACGTACACGGTGCTGATCTGGATCACCGCGATGTCGCTGCGGGGATACTGGCGCACGCTGAGCGAGCGAATGGCCTGCAACCCCGCAATCAGGATCACCAGGTTCACCACCGTCGCCAGCACCGGACGTTTTACAAATAAATCCGTTAACTTCATGCTCGCTCCTTGAGCGGGTTACTGCATCCCTTACAGGTCGATTAACTGTCGGTCGGCTTTGGACTCGTGCTGTTCTCCGGCTTCACGTCGTTGTTGACGACGATCGGTGCGCCATTCCGCAGCTTGAAGACTCCGGAACTCACCACCTCGTCGCCCGCGTTCACGCCCGACACGATCGCCACCTGATCTCCGCGAGAACCTTCCACTCTTACAATTTGCTGCCGCACGCCACGATATGCATTCCCCTTCGGATCGGTCATGTTGGTCACGATAAAGACCGAATCCCCATACGGCGCATAGTTGATCGCCGTCGCCGGCAACGCAATAATTTGCCGCGGCTGTCCCATCGGCAGTTCCACCTGCACAAACATTCCCGGACGCAGCTTGCCGCCGCGATTTTCCAGCGTCGCCTGCACTTGAATGTTCCGGGTCTGCTCGTTGATGACCGAGTCAAACGCGGTGATCTTTCCGGTGAACGCCATGCCGCGGAGATTGTCGCTGGTGATGTGCACGATGCTGCCGGGCGTTACCCGCGACGCTTCCTGTTGCGGCACCCCGAAGTTCACGTAAATCGGATCCTGCGACTGCAACGACACGATCGCCTGCCCAGCCGCCAGATACTGTCCTAGACTCACTTGCCGAATTCCGAGTACTCCGCTGAACGGCGCGTGGATCGTCTTGCGCGCAATCGCCGCCTTGATGTCGCCCACCTGCGCCTCGGTCGCTTTCTGCTGCGCGCTGGCGCTGTCAAAATCCGAGCGCGAGATGACCCCGGACTTCACCAGTTGCTGGGCGCGGTCAAAATTCACCTTCGCCAGATCCCGTTGCGCCTCAAGATTGGCCAGTTGCGCCCTCTCCTGACGCGTATCCAGCTCCACCAGCACGTCGCCATCGTGCACCCGTTGGCCCGACTCGAAGTGAATCTCGTCGATCCTTCCCGGCAGGTCGGCGCCCACGGTAACACCCTGCACCGCCGCTGCGGTGCCGATCATCGACACCGTCGAAGGCCAGGTGTCCCTTTGCGCCACAACGGTCGTCACCGCCGTGGGAGGAATCTTGAAACTTGCGCCCTGCGCAATCGCCGCTTCAACCTGGCGGTACTTGGCAAACCCAAGCCCGCCGATGATCGCAAACAGCACGATCAGCATCAGAATCATTCGCTTCGCCATACTGTCTCCAGCTCTCAAAACTAGTTTGTTTTGTTTGGGCAGCGAGAAGGAAGCCCTATCAACAAAGGTTTTCTAATAAGATTTTCCCGCCTGCAAAAAGGATTCAGGAGTTTCGCGGGTGGAATGGGACGCTTCTAGGATACCTTGCTTAGGTTCCTTTTCAAAGAGGTACCAACGTACCCGTCCGCCCCAAAACCATGGCCACAAGCGGGTTTGATTGCTTTGTGGACGCGAGAGGTGCGACTCACGCGGAACAACGGTGACTAGCCAATTCTAATCAAGTTCGTATCCAGGAGATCCAACTACCCCACACGATCGGCACCATCACAATTTCTTGGGAGGGAGTCGTCGTGTCGGTGCCGTTAATATCTGGCGGAAGCGAGTGGGGGTCGAACCCACCGGTGACAGGATTGCCTGCCACCCGCCGGTTTTGAAGACCGGGACGATCACCGGACCGCATGCGCTTCCGCGTGGGAACCGCGCCCCGCCTAGATTACCTCAAGCGGCCCAGGCGGTGCGTCCGTCGTCCCGCGAGTACAGACAACGGTCAGATCCGATTAACAAATAGGCGCGGGCACTCGTGCCCGCGCCTCGTAATACCACTCTCACAACTCTACTTCGGCTGCTTCGTCACGCGCAGATACGGCTTCACCGTCTTGTAGCCAGGGAAGCGCGTCTTCGCTTCCTCGTCGGACACCGCACCCGTAATAATGACGTCATCTCCCGGCTTCCAGTTCGCCGGGGTCGCCACCGCATGCTTGGCGGTCAGTTGCATCGAATCCACCACGCGCAGGATCTCGTCGAAATTCCGCCCCGTGGTCATGGGATAGCTCAACTGCAGCTTGATCTTCTTGTCCGGGCCGACCACAAACACGGTTCGCACGGTGGCGTTATTTGCCGGAGTGCGACCTTCGCAGCTGTCTCCGGCATCGGCGGGCAACATGCCGTAGAGCTTGGCGACTTTCAGTTCCGGATCCCCTACCATCGGATAGTTCACCTTCGCGCCCTGCGTTTCTTCGATGTCCTTCTCCCACTTTTCGTGGCTGGCCACCGGATCGACGCTCAGCCCCAGGATCTTCACGTTACGCTTGGCGAACTCCGGCTGCAGTTTTGCCATCGTGCCCAGTTCGGTCGTGCACACCGGAGTGAAATCTTTGGGATGGGAAAACAGAATCGCCCAGCCGTCCCCGATCCATTTATGAAAGTCGATCGTGCCCTGGGTGGTCTCGGCGGTAAAGTCGGGCGCGGTTTCATTGATGCGCGGAACACTATTCGTTACGGTGCTCATGTCTTCTCCTCAATCCATAAAATTTTGTCTTGAATCCCAAGCGCCACCCGCCCCGGTGTTTTTTGAAATTTCTCGGGAAAGCGAATCGACGAGACGCCCACCCGCCGTGCCGGGGTGGGTCTGAAGGCCTAGCGGACTCCCCACCCACACGCCCGGCAACAACAACCCATCGCTCCGGCCGTGCAGGAGAACCGCATGCTGGTTAGCATAAGAAGTGCCTGCCGCGCCTGTCAAATTGCGGCGATTTGTTATGTCAACCCATGTCTCACATTCCTGCATCCGCGCCGAGTGCGCACGCATCAAGCTGGAACGTGCCTAAACTTCTCTTCGAAGGATTCCTATGAACGCAAACCCTCGCCGGCTGGCCATGACGCAGTGGGACGTCTTCACCTCGAACCCTCTCGAAGGAAATTCTCTGGCCGTGTTTCCCGACGCTCGCGGCCTCGCCGGCGACGAAATGCAGGCCATCGCCAAGGAAATGAATCTCTCCGAGACCACGTTCATCCTGCCCCGCGACCCTCAAGTCGAGAGCGAGCGCGGCATTCGAGTGCGCATCTTCACCGTGCAGGAAGAGTTGCCGTTCGCCGGTCATCCCACGCTGGGCACGGCCTTTGCTTTGCGCGGCACGAGCGGAGTGAAAGAGATTGTGCTCGATCTGAACGTGGGCCGCGTCCCCGTGCAGTTCGAAGACGCAGCGGGCCAACCGTGCTTCGGCGAAATGACCCAGGTCGATCCAGTCTTTGGAATCCAACACGATCGCGAAACCGTCGCGCACGCAACCGGATTGAGCATCGACGATTTTGATCCTTCTCTCCCGATCGAAACCATCTCGACCGGAATGCCGTTCACCATCACTCCGCTGCGGTCGCTCTCCGTGATTCAGAAACTACACTTCGACGCCAAGCGTGCCGACGAATATCTGGCCAGGACCAACGGGAAATTCTTCTATTTCGTTTCGCGCGAAACCGTCGATCCCTCGGCCCGTTTGCACGCCCGCATGATTTTCTACAACGGCGAAGATCCTGCCACCGGTTCCGCCGCCGGTTGCACCGCCGCCTGGATGACCGTCCACGGGGTCGCTCAACCCAACGAGCGCGTGCTCATCGAACAAGGCATCGAGATGAAGAGACCGAGCCGTATCTTCGTGCGCGCCGGTCGTCACGGCGCATCCGGCGATAACCGGATAGTTAACGTGCGTGTCGGTGGCAACGCCGTCGAGGTCATGCGCGCTGAACTTTTCCTCTAGCCCACATCGCCCGAGCTATCGAAAACACTGTCGCGCATTCGTTCGCGAAGTTTGCAATAGCTAGGAAGTCCCATTAGCATCGGCGTCACTTTACAGCCGACTCGCTTCTGGTTACGATTCATTTCGCTCTGCCATTCTTCATATCGAGAAACGTCCGACGGTTCTGCCATTCACCCTCTCGAATCGCACCCTCGGAAAGTGAAAGTAAAGACGAATGAAACCAAAGCGCACAATCCTGTGTGTCGATGACAACGAACAGTCGCTCTCGCACCGCAAAATCATGCTCGAGACCCGCGGCTATCGCGTCGCCAGCTTCTCGCGCGGAGAAGAAGCTTTCGCCCGCTTCCTGCAGGGCGGCGTCGATCTGGTGATTGCCGACATGGCCATGCCCGGCCTCGACGGACCGCAACTCATTGCCAAAATCAAGGAATCGTCGCCGCACACACCCGCCATTCTCATTTCCAGCAAGGTCCGCATCTACGATCACGATTCGAAGGCAGACGTCTTCCTCACCAAGGGCATGTACGCCCCGGCCGATTTGCTGGAGCGCGTACGGCTGTTGCTGATTCGCAAGCGCGGACCCAAACGGCTGCAACAGCGTCCGCCGATGATCTCGAAGCAAGCCGGCGCCGCCTGACCATTCATACAGTCGCGGAACTGCCACACGCCGCCCGCATTTCGCCGCATCGTTCGTGTAAGATTCGTATCAGGCATGGGAGCTCCCAACGAATCGGCTGCGGTCGAGGCCAGCGCTGTTCTTGAATCGCCCGCTTTTATCGAAGCGCGTAGTCTGCGCAAGACCTACCATATCGGCAAAATCGAAGTCGAAGCCCTGCGCGGCATTTCGTTTGTCGTAAAACGCGGCGAATTCGTCAGCGTGGTCGGCCCTTCCGGCAGCGGCAAGTCGACCCTCTTCTATCTTCTCGGCGGACTTACCCGGGCCGACGGCGGCAGCGTGCTGCTCGATGGCGAAGACCTAGCCAGCCTCACCGACGCCGAACGCACGCGCATGCGCAAGCACAAAATCGGATTCGTCTTCCAGAAATTCAATCTGCTGCCCACGCTCGATGCACGCTCCAACATCCTGATGGCGCAGGAAATTTCCGGCAACGGCGATCGCGATCCCGCACACTTCAACCGCATCACCGACCTCCTTGGCCTGACGAAGCGACTCAGACACAAGCCCTCGGAACTTTCGGGCGGCGAACAACAGCGCGTCGCGCTCGCCCGCGCCCTGATCAACAAGCCCGCCGTGGTCCTCGCCGACGAACCCACCGGCAATCTGGATTCCAAGAACTCCGACATCGTGCTCAGCATGCTGCGCCGGTCGAATCAGGAACTCGGCCAGACCGTGCTCATGATCACGCACAATCCCGAAGCCGCCAAATACGGCGACCGCATCATCCACATGCGCGACGGCCAGATCGTCAAGCCGGAAGAAGACCCGCAGTGGGTGGCGCACTGAACCTCTCCCGTCGTCCGATGGTATCCTGTTAGTTCTGATTCCTGACGAGGCCGTTCCCTTTCATGGCGAATCCATCCACTCCCAACCCAGGCACTCCTGAAACCCAAACCGCCGAAACCACCGAATCCTTCGGCGATATCTTTGCTCAATTCCAGAAATCGCACTCACACAAGACGGAGGGCAGCCGCCAACTCGAAGCCGCGGTCATCGCTGTCACCGCCGAGTCCGTCTTCTTCGACATCGGCTACAAGTCCGAAGGCATCCTGCCCGTCTCGGCGCTTCAGGGCGAAACCCTCAAGCCCGGCGACAAGGCTCTCGTCACCGTCAAAGGCCGCGACCTCGACGGCTACTACGAACTCTCGCGCTTCAAAGTCGAGCGCCCCATGGACTGGACCGCGCTTGAAAAAGCCTTCGCCGAAAAATCTTCGATCCTGGGCAAAGTCACCGCTGTCGTAAAAGGCGGCTTCAGCGTCGACGTTGGCGTCCGCGCCTTCATGCCCGCCTCGCGCAGTGGCGTCCGCGATGCCGCTGAGATGAACAGCCTCGTCGACCAGGAACTCCGCGTCCGGATCATCAAGCTCGATGTGGACGATGAAGACGTCGTCGTCGATCGCCGCGTGGTTGCCGAAGAAGAAGAGCGCGTCACCAAGGACCGCGTCTATTCGCAAATCAAAGAGGGCAACACCGTCACCGGCGCCGTCCGCAGCCTCACCGACTACGGAGCCTTCGTCGATATCGGTGGCGTCGACGCGCTGCTCCACGTCGGCGACATTTCCTGGAGCCGCGTCTCCAAATCCGCCGACGTGCTCTCCGTCGGCCAGCAAGTCGAAGTAAAAGTCCTGAAGCTGGCGAGCCAAGGCGACAAGCGCCGCATCTCCGTCGGGATGAAGCAACTGCTGCCGCATCCCTGGGACGCCGTCGCCGAAAAATACAGGCTCGGCGAGCGCGTTCGTGGCACCGTCACCCGCCTCATGGATTTCGGCGCCTTCGTCGAACTCGACCCCGGCATCGAAGGCCTCATCCACATTTCTGAAATGTCGTGGTCGAAGGGCAAGGTCCGCAAGCCGGGCGACGTGGTCAAGCCCGGCGAGACCGTAGAAGCCGTCATCCTTGGCATCAACGCCGAACAGCACAAGATGTCGCTCGGGCTCAAGCAGGCCCTCGGCGATCCCTGGGCCGACGTGCCGCAACGCTTCCCGGCCGGCTCCGCCATCGAAGGCCCCATCACCAGCCTCACTAAGTTCGGCGCGTTCGTGCAACTCACCGAAGGCGTCGAAGGCATGATCCACGTCAGCGACATCACCGCCGAAAAACGCCTCAACGTCCCCGCCGACATGCTGCGCGCCGGCCAGATCGTCAAGGCCCAGGTGCTCGCCCTCGACCCGGAGAAACGTCAGATCAAGCTCGGCATGAAACAGCTCGTCCCCACTAGCATCGACGAATATCTCGAGGAGCACAAAGAAGGCGACGTAGTCACCGGCCGCCTCATCGACGAATCGCGCGCGGAGCTTGGTGAAGGCATCCACGCAATTTGTCGTACCAAGAATCCTGTGGCGACAGCCGCCTCGGCTGTCCAAGCAACGGGCGAAGCCCGAGCGTCAGGCTCCGCAGGCAAGGCCGACCTCTCCTCGCTCAGCTCCATGCTGCAAGCCAAGTGGAAAACGGGAGCGGGTCCGGCGGCGAAGCCCGAGCCCGCCCGCGCCGGCCAGGTTCGCAACTTCCGCATCGTGAAGCTGGACAAGGCGGCGAAGAAGATCGAAGTGGAGATCGCGTAGAGCGTGTTTCAAAAGCAGTCTGGGAAGGGCACGACTTCAGTCGTGCCCTAAGACCCCTAAAAGAAAGAGGGCTTTAGCCCTGAGGGCAAACGCAGCTGGGGTCAAGAAGGCATTCTTGAAACATGCCTTGGCTATCATCCAAAAGGCCCGCGGCGGGCCGGAGAATCTCTCAGCGAATCCCGTTTCTCAGGCTGGCCGGGCTCGTCCGAAGTGATATAATTTTGTTTTGCTGAGCGGGAGTAACTCAGTGGTAGAGTGCGACCTTGCCAAGGTCGAAGTCGCGGGTTCAAATCCCGTCTCCCGCTCCAGATTTCATGCGCCTTTCCTTCGGGAAGGGCGTTTTTGTTGTAACCGCACTTGTACCCGCTTCCCCATCTTGCCCATGTACTCTCCCTGCGCCTTGCGTGCCTGCTTCTTGGGATGGAAATAACGTTGGAGCATCCGAGTGCTCGACCACCGTAGCATGCGCTGGATCACCTTTGGGTCGGTGCCCCGTTCCGCGAGGAACGTTGCCAGACCGTGGCGCATGTTGTGCAACCCGAACCGAGGGCACTCCGCGTCTATCACTCCAGCTCTGATCGCCGCTGGGCGCACGTAGTCGGTCGAGATCATACTGCCTAGCCTGGGCTGCTCTCCGTTCTTACGCTCGCTTGCGAAGATGAAGTCCGCATCCTTGGCGAATGTCGACTGCTTGCGCCACTCAACCATCACAGAGGCAAGCGCTCTGGTCATTTCCACTGTGCCCCGGCTCGCTAACGATTTCGGGTTGCCGATCTCCCCGTCCACGAATCCGCGCTCGATCCTGATCACGCCGCCATCGAAGTCTAGATCACCCCATTGCAGCGCGAGGGCCTCACTGGGACGCATCCCGGTAGCCGACAGCAGGATGACGAGACAGCGCACCAGCGGCGGCTCGATCTCATCAAGGATTGCCACAGCCTCCTTCGGGCTGACGTCTACAGCCTCATAGCTGCTGAGCGACGACGCTCCCACGTCCTTTACCGGGTCACAATCGCGTGGAACCAAACCCTCTACGCGGCCAAAGCGGTAGACGGCAGACATGGTGTTGCGGAGCTTCGCTTGCATGCCCGGGCTCTGCTGATACAGCCAGTCCTTGATCTGGCGGCTCGTGATATCCTTGGCGACCCTGCGGTCAAAGTGGCTAAGGTGGATGCGGCAGTTGCGGTTCTCTGTGTTAATCGTGCTATGCGCCTTCGGTCTGCCGGAAGCTGTGCGACCGTCGAGCAGGAACGCCTTAGAGAGGTCACGGAACAGCACGAACTCGACGCTGGGCTTGCCCACCAGCATGTGGTAACCCTTGTCGCCGACCACGCGCCATGCATCGGCATCGCTCATGGTTGCAGGCCCCAACGTGCGGCTCTTAGGCTTCCGTAAGCTATCCCGCCACAGGAAGAGGGTGGCGTTGCGACCGTTAACTGTCAGACGCTTTAGCCATCCCTTAGCCATTACGCCTCCTCAGCCACGCTGCGACTTCCGAGATCAGGAACCGGTGATCTTTACGCTTGTTCTTACCCCGA
Organism: Terriglobales bacterium; assembly: GCA_037443605.1. Classification (GTDB taxonomy): domain Bacteria; phylum Acidobacteriota; class Terriglobia; order Terriglobales; family Acidobacteriaceae; genus Sulfotelmatobacter. The sequence goes on along the minus strand of JBBIOA010000008.1, from coordinate 17,930 downwards.
CCGGGGATGGGATGGCTGGGGATGCCTCCCTTGACTCTAGCGAGCTCCAGGACTCGCCTGCGGCTCAACATTAAGAAGGACGCCACGCGCCCGGCATCCACGAAAGGCTCGAATTCGAGCATAAGCACTCGTTTCCCATTGTGTTTGGAAATTTGTGCAGGTGGATGTGCATTACGTTAGATGCCACGCCTGGCGGGAATGCTTCGCGACTGATGGTCTTGCCCTTGAGCTGGCTGTGGTCGGCTCTAAGAAGCGTGGCCATATCGGAGTATACAGACTGCGACTTTCCTTTGGCTGGCGGTAGACCCCACGGACGTGTAGTTACCGAAGATTTTGTGACGTTTGGCTCATGGTGGAAGACGCGTTAGCCCAAACCACTCCTGCTCCGCGGGCACTGAAATCGGTGGCCTGCTCGCCGGGGCTCGACCCCGACGGCTTGGCGCTCCATAAGTTGGGGCGACTTTGTACCGTGCTGAAACAACAAGTGGAGGGCTGGCATCCAATAAACATAGCGGAGGTACGGCTGCTGAACTCTCCGATGCTTACAACTAGCAGCCCGTTGAATTTTTCGAAGAATACTGTGCTATGGTGGAAAAGTAGGACAACTTAGAACAGTCGCCGTCCGGGTTAGCCGGAATTTAGAGACGTAGGCGCGCTGGCGAAACGGAAAAGTCTTAAGGACGAGACCGACAAAGCCAGTCTTGGCAGGCACGACAGCCTGTCGGGACTGGCTTTTTTTGTGTTTCGAGGAAAACCTATGAGCGACATCAACAAGATTGGGCTTAAAGCGAAAGACTTGCAGTCAGTGCTCAACAAGCATGCGACGGACGTCAAGTCGTACAACCAAGCACGACGTGAAGAGACCGCGCGGCTGCGTCCGCTGCTTCAGCAAGTCTGGGCTGCGCTGGAGAACGGGGACACCGTCAATGCGTTTCGAAGCAAGGAATCGTGGGCTGCCTGGTACAACCCGACCGCCAAGAACCCGATCCGCCACATCCAGAAGATCATCGCTGGGCCGAAAGAGAAAGAGGCGAACTCAGTTCGCGTGGTCACGCTGAAGGAAGGCGACCGGGTAAAGATCGGCGATCAAATCTGGGAACTGCAACCGCCGTCGATGGTGTTGATCAGCGACAAGTCGCAGCCGAAGCGAATGACGGCTGACGATACCAGGACGGCTATCGCGCACGCTCGGAGGCGACTGCGCCGGGAACTGCGCAAGGACGATTACTCGTCTGCGTGGATGACGAAGTACAAAGACGCGTTCGTTGCGGTAGCCGCGAAACACCTTGAGTGGGTCAAGGTCACTCTCAACAAAGAGTTCCAACAGATCAACACTGCGATCTACGTACGCCAAGTCCGCGAAGAGGATGAGAAGGGCTGGACAAAAGTAGGCCGGGAGTGGGTACACGAGGATGGGCGCACGATCCAAAAAGTACACGGACGCTACCAGACCCTCGCCAAGGTTGATGATGGAGAACCGGTGGTGCTCGGAGGCGGTGAAGCTCACCTGATCGACGCCATGCGCAGGACGGTGGCGGACATGTTCAAGCGCATCGAGCACGGGCTCATCTCTGAGTTGGAGAACCCTGACCTGAAGGAAGGGGATCGTAGCTACTACAACGACAAACTGGAGTCAGTGAGAGCCAAGATGAAACAGGCCGGGCTCCATCCGGCTGCTGACGAACTGGAACAAGCTCTCAACGAGGTCGGCGAGGCTTCGGTGACAAACGAATGTGAGGAGGCTGTATGAGCTTAATCAAGGGAGTAACACTGTCTGTAATCGAGGAACATCTTGCGGTGTTGTATGTGCTCACCATCGCGCCGGATTACAAGCTGCACAAACTGGAACGAGTTTTGGCGCATGGCCGCGCTTGCGCTCGTCGGGTGATGACGCCGTGGTATGAAACCTACGGCGACCCCGGTCAATTCAATGGAGTGAATCACGATGCCGATGATCGCTATAACTATCACGCCTTCGACCACACCGACGTGGAGGAACTGGCTGAGGAAGTGATCGCGTTCGCCAGCCTGGTGCGCCCGAAGATTCTTGCGGATGTCGCTCTGTTCAGGCCGGACGAGATTGAGCACATGGCGAGACTCGCAGCGAATCCCGCTGCTGGGAAAACCGTCTCACCTGAGGAACTGGCCGCTCTCTTCGGAAGTTTCGGTATCGACCCGTTCGATCCTGCTCTGGGCGAAGGAACGCTGCCGATGGATGATGGCGAATACTGACAACTCCAATAGCCAGGCAATAGGCTGACCACTCTCCCACCCACGTCTTTGCCGTCCAGGTCGTCTGCAGCGCGGCAACCCCTTCGCTAGCTTTTACCGTGCCGCGGCTTTGGCGAGTTTTGCCGGCCCACATAACCTTTAGCTTCCGGCCCATCGCATCCTTGGCTGTCGCGCTCATCACGTGCCGGCGGCACTTCCAAGCGGCAAACTGCAAGTGAGAGGCTGGGGCTGAAGCTCAAGAACCTGGGCTCCAGCACGATGATGGCGGCACTAAGCTCGACGTTCCTTTCGCAGTTGGTCAGGTAGTTGCCAAGAGTTCCTCCACAGGTCCGCGATTCACGGATCGTGCGCAAACCGAATCGAATTCTGAAAGAAACCGACTACTTGGGTATTTAGTAGTGCTGGAGTCGTGCAAACGATTCAATTGCCCGGGGCAGGTCAACCCAAGGTTGTTCCGCCTGCCCCTAATGGCAACCAGCACACCGTCCTCAGCAAGGCGGCAAGGGACGACCAATATAGGAACAACTATGGCTACTACCGCAACACAACCTGCCGCCGTCTTTGAAGAAGAGACACCTAGCAGGAACCTAACACGCAAAGAGAAACAGGCTGCCGCCCGAGCGAAGCTCCAAGAACTGGGCTACGACGTCAAACCTGCCTACAAACCAGAGAAGTCCCTCATGCGCCTCATCATGGAGTCGGACATGTACGAGTGGAAACCAGTCGCCGTACTGCTCCTGACTCAGCTAGTGGCGTTGGCGATGGACGCGGACAGCAAGTATCCCAAAGACGCGCCGGAGGAATTCCAAGGCGAGAACAAGGTCGGATGGTGCTGGATGACTCAGCTAGAGTTGTCCCATCGCTGCCGCTGTGACGAAAAAACCATCTACAACTGGATCGCACGCTTCCGCAAGGACGGCGTGATCGACTACCGCGACTGGTATGACGACAACCACACGCACCACGCTGAATACCGAGTGGTGCCTACCGTGTTCTTGGTGCGGCAGCGACCGGAGAACAAGCACGATGCCGACAAGGTGCGTCCCAGCCGCTACGAGAAAGGAACGCGCAAGGCTAACTCCGGCAGTTTCAGCAAAAAGAATCAGCCGACAATTAGTGCCACGCGCCGTGCATTGCTGGAGGAAGACGATGAGTAGACCCACGGTAATCTCAGCCGTGACCCACGGCAAGCTGAACCGTTACCCACGGAAAGTTCAGCCGTTACCCACGGCAATCTCAGCCGTGACACCCACGGCAAGTTCAGCCGTGACCTACGGCTCAGGTTGCCGTGCAGGTAGTTATTCAGGGAGTTTTAAGCCTTTCAGGTTTGTTTTGCAGTCCGTTGACCACGGAGACACGCACGGTAGTAGGCGGCTCGCGCCGCGCACTAGCGTCCGGCTCCCTCGCAGTGAAGGTCAAAGACAAGTCAAAATCTCTAAGGCTTACGGCTTGTTAGCAGACCAAGATCAAAAGCAAAAGCAACACCAAGACCAGGCCGGAGTCCCGCTATGAGTCAGAGACGACGGGGAACTGTTGGTGTGGTGGAGAAGGCATCAGGCGCACTTCTGGAGGAAGCCAAGGCAATCCTCAAGGCTAAGGAACAAGCCGCCACTGTGCGGCGTGCGGAACGCGCCAACACTCCGGTGCCGAATCACATCGCCTACCGGAACATCGTGTTCTTCGTTGGCAAGAACATAGACCACAACGGCAACTGGCTTGGCGGCTTGCTGCCGAAGTGCCGCAAGTGCGAAGAACGCCTTGATCCCAAGGATCACCACGTGTGCAGCGGCTTCACGGCGAAGTACGTGCAGCACGACCAAGACTGGCATGACCGTCAGGATCAACGCCGGGAGGACATTGAAGAGTCCAGACCGTGGACGTATGACTACGATGGTGAACCTATCGTGATCTGCGACGTCTGCGGGGAACGCATGTACGACCCGGAGGATGCCTACCGACATGAGGAAGATCATGGCGGCAAGCCAGAAGACAACCGTCACACCCGCGACGGGGAGCCTGACGGAGATCTGGATGGTTACGATGATGAGGCTGAAGACGACTACTGTGAGGGAGCCGACGACGGGTACGACTGCGACTAAAGGGAAACGCCCGATGCAAAATTCCGTCGATCACCGGGCGTTGGGTGAGCTTAAGCGAATGCTGCGCTCTGGGTGCGTTCACTGGAGTGTCGGACGTCGACGTCCCCCGGCACATGATCGGCGCCGGGACGAAGCTGCTGTAGGGTGGCGGATCAAGAAGAGCCCCGAGCGCGTGGTCACGGTGCCGGGCGAACTGAGTTCGCGTATCGGAGCATTCCCGAAGACTGACGCCCTCGTGCTCCCAACCGAAGACTGTGAGCCGGATACGACTTCTTCGGGCGCTCAAAGAGCTAGCCGCGGTCGCCGGGCTCGTCCAGAGCGCCTTTGGTTCCATAATTCCGGGCCACGGCGCTACCACCTTACTAAGGTCGAGACTGCGAAATGGTGCAGTCCGTTCGGCAGTCCGCCAGCCTCAATCACAGCACTGTCGCTGCGCCACAGTACTAGTAGGTAGTACGGAAGAGCGAATCGCCTTTCTAGGCGCGAGAGACCCACCGAACCAAATTTAAGCCGGCGCGAGCCGGTTGTAGGAGAAACAAACTAATGGCAAGTAACAATTACGCGGAAGTGATAACCGATTCAAGCGACGCGCAGCGAATCTTAGCGGAGCTCGAAAGTATGGCTGCGCAGGGCTCCGATTTCATTGTGATGCAGTTCAATCCCGACTTAGATCAATTCGACTCGTGTGTGGGGGTATCAAATTATCCGACTCTTATCGACGTCGAGTCGTGTGGCGAGCCGATGGACGGCGATACCGCTTTGACGCTGTGGCACGAGAACACCGACACGATCTGGTCTATCGACTTCGGCAACGGTTTTATCGGTCTGTACTACGAATCGAAAGGTCGCTGCTACATTGCCATCGCGGACCACGAACATACGATGGCCCGCATTCGGAGAAAACTTGACGAATCAATGACGCCACGTGCCCGCAATGCAGAGCAGAAACCACAGATCCGTTCCTACATCTCATGAACGAGGTACAGGCACGAGCTGAACGAGCTCCCTTAGCGACGCCTGGTCGGGAGCGAGCGCCTCAATCCTTTCGAGCGTAAGTGGCATGCCGCTTCATAGTAGAGCAGTTGTTGAACGGTTCCAAATACCCTGTCGTTGACAAGCGAGACTAGTGCTTCTCCGAATCGGCTTAAGAATAAGTTGCCACCCAGCACTCGCATGTTAAACGGTGAGGCACGCGTTACCGCGCGTGTAGAGGTTTCGTTGAGTACAAATTGATCAAGGAAACATCGACAACAAATGATGGTCGGCGTGAGCTTTTCATGCCAGATTGAGGTTATGAAGCGCCAGCTTCAATTTCGATTGTCATTACGACTCCTCAGTCGATCCCGACTGAGTTACTGAACCTCTATCCAATTTCAATCTAGTTAACCAGGCCCGTGGCGGAACTGGCATACGCAACTGCCTCAAGAGCAGCCTTTCTGTGGGTTCAAATCCCACCGGGCCTACCAAAATTCTGTCGTTCTTTGACAATTCCACGGAGAGTGGGCCGGACGGTAAGGCACTTGTCTGCCAAACAAGGTGACAGATCCTGGTCGCACTCGTGCGAATTTCAACTGCGAGCACCGGAATTCCTCAGAAAAACTCCTCTTCGCTCATCCTGAAGTTTTCCGCATTTTCAGCCGCATAGTTCATTTCGATCACCGCCCACCGCCGCACCGCTTCGATCGGAAAATTGAGAAACGGCTCCGCCCGCGCCGCACGTTGTTCCATATGGTCTGCAATCGACCCAGCGAAGGCACCGCCGCTGTGCATTCCGGCAAACCAACTGGAGAAGACGAGATCGTCATTCCCATAGTTTTCCAAGATGAACCGCGTAACGGGATTTAGCTCAGGTCCGTTGGCGCCCACGAACGGGCCTGGGACGTGGCGTGCGAGTAGTCGCGCGCCTTCCAGACCGTTCTTGTCGAGCCACTGAAGAACGACGGTATCCGGCAATATCGTGATTGGAAACTTGCGAAAGAGAAATCTCAGGCTGCGTTCTTTCGATAACACGGCCGCGCCGATTGCATCCATCAGCTGCTGCGGGCGGACCGCCGCAACGCTTGCAAAGAGGCCCGCAGCGGTTTGTGAGGTCTCATAAGAGTCGCTCTTCATCATCTGAATGAGGATTGAGGTAGCGCGGTCCGGATTTGCCGGAAGTACGCGAGCAAAAATCTGCGAATACCAATGAGAGAGATTCTTGCTCGTCAGTGCGGCTTGCTCCAACAACCCGAAGATAACATCCAGCAATTGATCGCTGAAGACCGTCTGGAGCCAAACCAGTTTGTCTTCTGAGTCACCCGTTCGCATCAAGACGAACACGATGAACTCGATTCCTGTATTCGCGGCATCCTCATCACCATCCAAAGCTGCTTGAAACAGCGTCTGCGCGGCCACCCTCGCTTCTGCAGGCGAAGTGTGCCGCGGTCCGTTCCACGCCACGAATGTGTGCAGGAAGCCTGTCGGGATTTGTTTCTCGCGAACACCTTTGATGGCGCGAGCGAACGAATTGACAAACTCGCCGGATGGCGTCATGACGTGGAAAGCGAGAACTGGATCGTCAGCCCAAAGCACATCTAGAGACTTATTCAACTTCTCGCGAGCCGACTGCCCACTGCTGGATTCCAGTTTTGAACGCATGTTGCCACTCACGCCGGCGAAATAGCCACGCGAGAGATTGGGATTACGCTTTGCGCGGCCCGCGGCAACGATCCGGTCCAAAGCTTTCAGGTTTTCATCGAGCCGCCCGAGCTGCGCTCCGAAATCGACCGATGAACGCGCCTTGTCGCTGCTCAACCACGGGAGCTCTTTGTCGAAGATGTCCTCGTGTTGTAAGAGGTGGGAAGCTATTTCAGCAATGCGTCGTTCCCACTCGGTCTGTTCTAAATGATGCTCCCATGAATCCGGCCCGACTTCTTCGACTAGGCGATCATGAATGTCCGTGGAAGCCAGTTCCTTTATCCAATCTTCCACAAATTGTGCGCGCTGCACTTTCTCCTCTTCGGAGTGTGGGCTATGCTCGGAATTGTTCAGTAGAAGAAACTCTCGTAACTCTGCCCGGAGAATGGGGCGAACATGCGCTGGGAGATTTCCCGCGCCTTCCTTGGCCTGCTGTGTGAATCCACAAAAAACCAAGCTGCGGATGCTGCGGATGAAAGTGCTGGTAGCCTTCTCACGTACGCTATCGTTGGCGTCAGTGCTCAGAACGTTCAACTCGGAGAGGCAGGCCTTCATGTGCCCGTAAAACTCCCCCCATGTTTTTGGGTACCACGGCGCCGGCGCAATCCTTCGGCCGTAAGGTTGGCCGAGAGTCATGTGAATCGTGCCATCGTCGAGGGCGCTCTCTAGAGCCTCGACGCACAGCATCTTCGCGATCGCGTCGCCGTTTCGACTCCGCTGTCGGATGATCTCTAAGCGCTCGTCAAAAGGCGTCGCAACGAATGACCGGATGGGGAACAGCCCCGACCATACTTTAGTTGCATTGTTTCCAATCCCTGGCTCGGTCTCGTTTCGTGCCAGAGCAAACAGAATCTCTTCCGCGAGGAAAAACCACTCCGGGAAAGCGGCGATCTCATTTGCTTCGACCACGAGACTGCGCCGCCCGCCCGCGTATTGCACGCGAAGTTCTTCGGGCGTTGCGGTCATCACGAGATTTCGAAGACGTGGCACCATCCGGTTCGGTTCCGCTCTTACCAGAAGGAGAAACCGCTCAGTTTCATTGGCATCTGTAAAAATGTCTCCCCCTCGGGAAAGCTCCCAGTTGCGAAAGTAGGCGTTTACGACCTTGCCGACCTCCTCTGGGGCGCGCGACATACGTGCGAGAAATGAAGCCACAAGCCCCGGTGGAAAATTGTCCAAGAAAACTTTCGATTCAAGTTCAGCCCATTTCGACCAGGCAGCCTGAAAACACACCATTGCGATAGGCGTCGGCGTAACGTAGAAGTAACGGCCGGCACGGGCGACGAGACCATTTGCCTTCTGCATGCGGTGAAGGCGCTCGCTTACATCCTTCGGGTTGAGACCCACTAATGCACACAATTGTTCAAGCTCTTGGAAGGCGTTCCCGACGACTCCACACCGCTCAACCAAGGAAATCACCATAAGGGCCGTATAGTCTTCTTCATCGAAAGCTCCGTCACCGCCAAACAGAGTGGCAAGGTAGGCCTTGGCGTCGTTTAGGAGCGTGCCCAGATGTCCTTGTTGCGCGATCATTGCGTCGTTATCACATAAGAAAATCGCGAATCGAAGATACCCTTCCGCAAGTCGGCAGTATTGGTAGAGACGGATCTGGTCAATGTTGGGGAAGTTTGTCTCGACGATCTTTTCAACCGTCGAAGTCGAAAGACGATTGAGTCGCAGTTCAGGTTGGTTTCCGCGCTCCAGCGCGTTATCAATGGTCACCAACCGCACCCTTTTCTCGACGCCCTGGAGAATTTTGCCAAGCTGGAAGGCCGTCGATTCTAAGCATTCATCGGCCACGAGAACGGCATACACGTTCGGGTAGTTCGCCACCGCTCGTGCAACGCCGAGCGCGTTATCTTCATCGTCCATGTAAAGCGTCAGGTGGGCGACGTCCGGCATCGCGGCGATCGCTTCAAACACCGTGCGGGTTTTGCCAACTCCTGCATCCCCAGACACTGTAAGGAGCGCTGAGGTCGGCTTTTTGCTCCAATCGAGATGGCTGCGCACATTTTCGAAGACGACCGCCGAACCCGGAGTATCAACGAAGATTTTTGTCCGTGAGCGCTCCCTGTTTTGCCAAGTGGCGAAGTGAAAGAACTCCGTCATGGATGAATCCAGCATCTCCGCGGCGATGGCGGGGAATGCATTTACCCATGCGACGATGTCCGAGGCGAAAAGAACGATGGATTCTGGCGCATCTAGCCTGACCTTCTGAATCTCCGCATCCAGCAATACTTTGATGGAGTTTTTCTTCTCAGCCGGCCCGTCATGTGCAACGCATAGTCTGTACGCGTAGCCATCCTTCAGCAACCTGCGGACGTAATCCTTACTGTCTCCACTGATTTCATTTCGAACCTTGCTGTCTGTAAGTTCATCTAGCTCGACGGCCTTGTACTGCCATGTGCTTGGGCCTTTGAAGTAGTCCCAGGGGCCTAGCTGCGCGCCTTTATTGACCTGTGTATCCACGCCACCATCGGGGTAGTTGATGCGAGGATTGTCGAGGACTTCTGAGGCCGGGATACCCACGATCGCAGCAGAGCTTCGGATCAGACGATCTAGGAGATCGGTGAATGGTTTCCCGGTCGAGTTCCGCAACGCGTAGATGTGTTGGGGAGCAATTCGAATCATGGTCACCCGCTCTATTCGTTCATAAGCATTGTAGTTCTGAGCCTCGCCGGGATGACCTACGCTACTACGATGCCTGCATTGTTAGAAGCTCTGGTCCGGGTGGCAGGAGTTGAACCTGCGTGGACATGCTCCCAAGGCATGTGGGTGGCCGCTACCCTACACCCGGACATTGGTGGCTCGTCACGGAATTGAACCGTGTCCACTGGCTTTTCAGACCAGCACTCTTCCGTCGAGTTCACGAGCCAAACTTTGGTGGACGGTGCGAGAATTGAACTCGCATTTCACGGTTGCAGGCCGTGAGTAATCCCGTTATACGAACCGCCCACTTGGGGCGAGATGAGAGAATCGAACTCTCGTGACTGGATCCACAATCCAGCGCCTAGACCATTCGGCCAATCCCGCCATAAAAATCTGGAGCTGGTCGAGTGAATCGAACACTCGTCGGAGAGGTACAAGCTCTCTGCACTCCCACTGTGCTAGACCAGCAAACTCTTGGAGCTGGCACGCAGCCTCGAACTGCGGTCGGGCGCTTACCGTGCGCCTGCTCTTCCCGTTGAGCTATACCAGCGGAGCTGGCGCGGCGATTCGAACGCCGATCACGGACTTACGAGGCCCGCGCTCTTCCCACTGAGCTACACCAGCACAAGAACGTCTTCACGAACTCTGGAGGCGGTGGGGAGAATTGCACTCCCGATGATCTCCTTTGCAGGGAGATGCCTTGCTGTCTTGGCTACACCGCCTCGTCAAACTTGGAGCGGAAGGCGGGACTCGAACCCGCGCTCTCGACGTTGGCAACGTCGCGTCTTGGCCACTAGACGACTTCCGCATTGGAGCGAGCAGCGAGAGTCGAACTCGCGTCATCAGCTTGGAAGGCTGAGGCACCAGCCGCTATACCATGCTCGCCCTTCACATCTGGCAGGGGTGACAGGATTCGAACCTGCTTGAACTCGTTTTGGAGACGAGCGCCCTTCCCATCGGGTCATCACCCCTGTGGCGGTCGCAACGGGAGTTGAACCCGTCCCTCCTGATAGACAGTCAGGCATCCTGCCGCTAGACTCTGCGACCGCATTTTGAAATTGGCTGCGAGGGCACGACTCGAACGTGCATGAACCGGGTCAGAGCCGGTTATCCTGGCCAATTGGATGACCTCGCAATTTTCTTGAGGAGGGAACGTGCGGATACGGTGTGTTTTCTGGACAAGAGAAGTAACCGTGAGCCTTCACCACTCCTCGAATTTGTCTTCAATGTTCTTCAGTGAACTTCCTCCTTTGCTGCACGTTTTCAAACTGGCTGCCGGGGAGCGATTCGAACGCCCGTACCCGGATTCAAAGTCCAGGGTCCTGCCACTAGACGACCCGGCATCACGCTTTCAGCGCGATAGCTTTCATGCAACGCACGCACAACACCGCCGATTCATCGACGTTGTGGCCCAGCCTCCTGCGATCCGTGCGCGCTCGGTCCACCAAGTCGCAATGATCTCCCCCGCGCTCGCAGTAGAGCGTCGATGCAAGCTCGATTTCAAAGCCTTCGAGTTCAATCGTTTGTGTACTCATAAACTTGGTAGCAGCGAGGAGAATCGAACTCCCATCTCAGCCTTGAAAGAGCCGGATCCTGGCCGTTAGACGACGCTGCCTCCTCTCCGCGCAGTGGCGAAAATGCGCCAAAAAACCAAAAGCCCCCGATTTGTATCGGAGGCTCAGAAAAACTACGCGCTATGGATCGCCCCCGTTACATGAACGTACCTTCTCCCGCACCTTGCCACGTAAACGTGGCCGGTGTCGGGAAGCAATCGGTATGGGGTTTGCGCATCATTGTTTGTAGCTCATCTTCACTGTTACATCATTCCTGCGATTCGTCAATACCCAATATGTGAGGCCTAAGTGCCGAGTTGCAGGTTACGATCGCTGCGCGAAATCACTAACCCGCGTCGTCAATTCTGCTACTATGCGGCCATTCGGAGAACCACATGGCCTGTTTGCGCGCTTCGTACGCGGTGTGCGTCCTGATGCTTTCACTTCTTCTGGCTTCACAGTCCTTCGGACAAACACCCGCTCTACTTCGTGTCGACGACCAGCAAATCAAGTTTAGACTCGATTCGCACCCGACCCTGGCCCTTCCTGTTGTCAACACATCGGATAAGACACTTGCCGGAGATTTCAGGCTCGAGTTGCTGAGCTCAAACAACAAAGTCGAATCTTTCGTAACGGGCACGTTTCAGGAGAAGCCAGGCACTACGGTTGAGAAGATCGAATGGCCTTTGGATTACCTGGCAAACATTTCTCCTTCGAGTCTCGGTTGGCGAAGGTTGCACTATTCGTTTGTCCAACGACCGGAAGTCGGGGTGGCGCCAGCGGAAGGATTTGTTCAACTGAGCCGAGTGCTGGTTGGCGTCTTCGAAGTCCGCATGACCGCAGCGTCGAAGGCCAAGCCGGGGAACAAGTTCCCAGTGCGGATTCGTGTTAATGATCCAAGCAATGGAAAGCCCCTGCATGGAACCGCTGTCGACCTCACGCTGAAGTTGGGAGATGATGACGACAACGCAATAAAGCACACGGTAACCACGGACTATTCGGGATACGCAGTCTATAGCTTCGATCTCCCGAAAGAGATCCAGGCTGACGAGGGGACTGTAAAGGCGGAGGCGAAACGAGGTGCCTATAGTGAGGACGTTGAACTCACATTTGACCTGCGTTCTAAGGGCAAGCTAACGCTGACGACAGATAAGCCTCTGTATCAACCAGGACAGCAGGCTCATCTGCGGGTTCTCGCGTTCGGGCCAGACAAGCGGGCGTTTGCAGGTAAGGACTTGGTGGTCACGATCGAAGATGAAGATGGGGACGAGCAGTTTCACGAGACGATCAAGACTTCGCGCTTCGGAGTGGCCAGTGCGGATTGGGACATTCCACAGAAGCTGCGTTTGGGAGACTACCAAGTTCATGCAACATTGAAAGGCTCAGAAGACGACTATGACGCTCCACAGGCACGGGCCACTGTACGTGTCAGCCGCTACGAATTGCCTACATTTAGCGTGAAGGCTGATCCGGACCGCAAGTACTATCTGCCTGGCGAAGACGCGACGATCACGATCACCGCAGATTACCTCTTCGGGAAGCCGGTTCGGAACGCAAACGTCCGCCTAGTGAATCAGCAGAATCGCCATTGGGACTTCAAAGAGCAGAAGTGGCTGACGGAAGAGTCCGATGCGATCGAAGGCACATTCGATAAAGATGGTAAGTTCGAAGCGAAGGTCGACCTGCAGGGTGAGTTCAAGGATTTCAATCCAGAAGACTACTCCCACTATGAAGACTTAACATTTGCAGCTTACGTGACGGATCTCTCGACCAAACGGACCGAGCAACGCCGTTTTCGAATTCGCCTCACTGAAAGGCCGATTCAACTGTATGTCACAAGCGGCGATTCCTGGTCCGCTCCCGACAAACACGCCAGTCTGTATGTGACATCTTCCTATGCCGACGGAACTCCCGCTTCTGTGAGCGGAACTCTGTATTTTGCCGAACCGAACAACGCGGGCGAATTTGAAAAGGCTCCGTGGCAGGCTGGCCGATCCAAAGTCCTCACGTTCCACACAAACCGATTCGGGGTTGGCAAGATCACGCTGCCTCGCATCCGAGATCGGTTCCTTGTGACTCCCCGAAACACTTATCGGTACTACTACAGCTATTCGCGCGAGAACGACCATTATCGAAACGCACTACTGTTGCTTGAGGGAAGGGATAAAAAAGGCCGACAAGGGCGGAGTTCTGAAGAATGGACGATAGCTCCCGAGCGCCCGTACTTACGGGTCAACACAACACAGGTGCTGTACCGACCAGGAGACGCTCTGCCGATCACAATTGAGTCCAACAGTCCTGTCCGCGATGTGATTGTGGATGTCTCAACGTCAGCCGGACTTATCACCTCACGAGTTGTGCGTCCCGTAAACGGACAAGCGGAACTGAGCGTTGATTACGATTCGCGGCTGAGTGGCGAGGTTGAGATTACCGCCTTCGCGCTCACGGAGTCTCCACAACAAGATGACTACGCACTCAGCGGGACCACCCATGTCATTTATCCAGCGCTGCAGGATTTGAGAGTCGGCGTGAAAATGGCACATACCACATATCGTCCGGGTGAAACCGCTTCTGCTGAATTTAGCGTCAGATCGCCAGAGGGAAAACCCGTCGAAAGCGACTTGGGACTCTTGGTCTTCGATCGTGCAGTCGCTGAGCGCGTGCGCAGCGACGAAGAGTTTGGCAGGCCTTCTGGGTTTTCTATTTACGATTATCTCGATGAAAACTATATCGGAAAAATAGCAGGCATTGGTTATCGCGATTTATTGGGCCTTAATCCCAATGAGCCATTCAGTGCAGACCTGCAACTGCTTGCTGAAGCGTTGATGGCTTCGGCGCAATACAACTGGTGGTACGGGAATGTGAGGTTAACGGGCGGAGAGAACTACTCTCGGGGCGCCGGGAGTGTCTTCGCTGAACTCATGGCAAATTCCTTGAAGCCGGTGCGTGAAGCTCTGCAGGCGACCTATGACAAGGAAGCCCGATACCCCAAAAATGATACTGAGTTAAATGCCATTTTGGCAGCCAAGAACATTGATCTCGCAAAAATAACCGACCCGTGGGGTCTTACGTACCAAGCCAAATACTCTGTGAGCGGTGCTTTCGACGTGCTGACGTTCAAGACCAATGGACCGGATAAGAAGGCCGGAACTGCCGATGATGCTGACGCGACTTCCGTGCAATGGCAGTATTTCCAGAAGACGGGCCAAATTATCGACCAGATGGCGCGAGAATATCCGTACAAGACCGGTAAGTACATTCGCGATTATCCGACTCTACGCCAGGCGATGAAAACGAAGGACCTTGATCCGGATACGATGCTCGATCCGTGGGGGCATCACTACCGGTTTTCCTTCGAAACAGTTGGACCATACTTCAAGGTATTCGTAACCAGTGCTGGACCGGACGGCGAGTTCGATTCTCAGCAGAGGCCGTCTTGGGACGACGTACAGGAGTGGACATCTTCTGTTCATTATTTCGTCAGGGAGATCGAGGACCTTGAGCGGGCGTTAGCAGAACACTTTGCCGCGACCAAACAGTTTCCGCAGACAGAAGATGAACTCAAACCGATTCTCGCGATTGCACACATTTCGGGCGATCGTTTACTCGATCCCTGGGGGAGGCCATACCACTTCACATTCTCAAAACGGAGCCGCTATTGGGACCGCGTGAACGTTTCCACGTACTACGATTACACCGCAGCCAAAGAAAAGCGCGTCACTGAGGTGACGCCAGTGACCCAGGAAATGGCTTTCATGGCGGTTTCCAGCTACGGTCCCGAGAACCAGGCGGAACAGGCGTTCAACGTTGCCGAGTTCAGCCGCGTCCTGGCCGAACAGTCCAGCAAAGACCTGAATAAGAAGCCAGCCTCCACAACACAGGGACCGCTCCCGTCAGGTTCGGGGGCAATTACCGGGGTGGTCACAGATCAGAGCGGTGCCGTGGTTGCGAATGCCACAGTGACAGTACTTTTCCAGAATGGGCAGAGCGAAACCACAACCACAGATAGCAATGGACGCTATTTGATCTCCAGTCTTTCTGCCGGAACGTACCAGGTCGAGTTCCATGCCGCCGGTTTCCAGCAAACCACCGTGACACGCGTGCCGATACAACCGGGCACAACGGTGAACCTGGATGCCACACTACGCGTGGGGACCACATCAGAAGCGGTTGAGGTGACTGCCGAAGCGGTGCAATCACTGAATACAGAATCGGCGGAAGTCGCCGGGACTGTCGCGAAGGCGCAGGGGACCGCGTCTGCCGAGAAGCCGCTCTTTACACCACGTCTCCGGAAGTATTTCCCTGAGACGCTAGTCTGGAAACCAGAGGTTATCACCGACGACCACGGACGGGCGCACCTCGACTTTCCGATGGCGGACAACATCACGGCATGGTCCATGTCGGTTGTCGCTTCGACCGAAGCCGGACAGGTCGGAGTAGCAGAAAAGGAGTTGCGGACCTTCCAGCCTTTCTTCATCGAGCACGATCCACCCAAAATACTTACCGAAGGTGATCAAATCAGCCTCCCGGTGGTCTTGCGCAACTACTCCGACAAACAGCAGACGCTACTGACGGAACTCAAATCAGAGGAGTGGTTTTCCATGCTCTCTCCGCCGCAGCAGAACGTCACCGTCGCGGCTGGAGGGGATGCAAATGGAGTATTCACCTTCAAGGCGATAGCACGAGCGAATCCTGGCAAACAACGAGTAACCGCGCGGAATAACGAGACCGGAGATGCAGTGGAGCGCGAGGTTCAAGTCCATCCTGACGGCCAGGAAATCTCGTTTACTACGGGCCGACTTCTTGCCGGCGAGAATCAGACGCTTGAGATTCACGTTCCGCAGACAGCGATTCCCGGTTCTATGGACGCAGAACTACGCATTTACCCGAATCTCATTGCGCACGTTCTCGATGCCATGAATGGCATCGCCAAAAGGCCCGCAGGCTGCGCCGAGCAGATTACATCGATCGGGTATGTAAGCCTCCAGGCTTTGCAATTGCTGAAGAAAGCAGGTGTCGATGCTGCCGCTAAAGATTCTCGTGCCCAAATGTATGCGGGAGCGCTCAAGTCCGTGCAGGACGCCTACGCCTTGTTGCCCTCCTTGCAGCAAGCCAACGGCGGCTTTTCCTACTGGGGCAACACTTCCCAAGACGTGGCGTTGACCGCATATGTGCTGAGATTTCTGGATGGAGCGCGCGAATTCGCTGAAGTCGACCCTCAAATCATGGCGAAAGCGCGATCTTACCTGGTCTCTCAGCAAGCGCCGTCAGGAGCCTGGACTCGATTTGACTGGTCCACAAAACGCCAGATAGATGATCCAATGAAGACGGCCTATGTGACACGTGCCCTGGCGACTTCCGGTAAATCGCCCGATGCAAAAGAACGAGATACGATCGACACATCAGTCACTACGGCTCTTTCTTATCTCGATGATCGGATCAGCGAATGGCAAGATCCGTATCTGGTTGGAAACTACGCTATCGCTGCGATTGGCGCGAAGCGGCAAGAGCACATTGCGAATGCGCGCGAATTGCTGGCTCGGCTGGCTCACAGCGAAGGATCTACGACGTACTGGAACCTGGAAGCCAACACCACACCTTTCTACGGATGGGGCACTGCCGGGCGGCTGGAGACCACGGCTCTTGCGGTTGAAGCGCTCGCCAAACTGGAAACGCTCGCATCTGATCCGGCGCTCGCAGAACAAGCAAACCGCGGCCTTCAGTATCTGCTGAATCACAAAGACCGCTACGCTTGCTGGTATTCCACGCAAGCTACCCAGAATGTAATCGAGGCCATGATTGCCGCCACGCCTTTTGGAAAAAACGGGACTGGTGACGAGACCGCATCTGTCCTAGTGAATGACACGAAACTGACGGACATCAAACTGCCTAAGGCGACCGAGGTTGTCGGCCCTAGAGTGATTGATTTCGGTAAGGAGTTGAAAGCGGGCAGCAACAGAGTTGCCATCCAGCGAACGGGCGACAACAGCACCATGCAGACGAGCGTGATCACGAGTTACTACATCCCCTGGCCGCAAGCAGAAGCAACTCAGACGGAGAACTTCAAGTCTGGGGACACAAGAGCGCTGAAATTGAAAGTGGATTTTGATCGCCACGAGGCAAGAGTTGGCGAAGCCTTAGCTTGTCGAGTAGAAGCTGAGCGGATCGGATTCGCTGGTTACGGCATGATGATAGCGGAGATCGGATTGCCGCCGGGCGCGGAAGTCGATCGCGAATCGCTGGAAGAAGCCAAACAGAATGGCGTTGACGGCTACGAAGTGCAACCAGACAGAGTCGTGTTTTACCTCTGGCCAAGTGCCGGAGGAACCAAATTTCAGTTTGTTTTCCGCCCTCGTTTTGCGATAAACGCAATGAGCGGTCCGTCGGTCCTTTATGACTATTACAACCCGGACGCGAATGCAGCTGTTTTGCCGGTAAGGTTCAAAGTTCAATAGCAACGGTCAAATCGCCTTCCGGGTTACATCCGTAGTGCGGGATCTGGTGGGCGGGCCGGGAGTCAAACCCGGATTTGCAGCTTCGGACGCTACCGTGTTGTTCAGTTACACTACCCACCCATCTGGAACTCGCGACGGGAATCCAACCCGGATCTCTTCGTTAGGACCGAAGCGTCATCATGCCTTAGACCACGCGAGCCTATCTAATGTGGAGGGGATGCAGAGAATTGAACTCTGATCTCAAGGTTCGTAGCCTTGCGCCCTCA
>JBBIOA010000007.1:0-199321 GCA_037443605.1 Terriglobales bacterium | reverse complement strand
CGACGCATCAGTCTACACATTCACCGAGATTTAATATGGCTGAAATCCGTCCGCAACGGAGATTCGCTACCGTACTTGCATTGGGGTGGAACAGACCACGAGGAGTTGAAGGACCCGGACCAGAGACGGGGTTTGGGTTCTTCGATTCTTCGCACTGCTCCGGCCCAAGCCTCTCGCCAGCCGCTTCATGCCTGCCGGTTATCCTGCCACTGAATCTCCTCGCAATTTCTGCCCGAGACCTGCCACGAGAGGCTCTTTTTGGGGGCACGAGGACGCGAGACTATTGCGGGATTGGCACGCCAGGGTTTCTGGCCTACGCCGGAGTGGCGTCGACGGGATTGCGCTGCTGGTGCAGTTCGGCCAGGAAGTCTTCTTGCTGCAGAGAGGTTCCTCGCCGCAACAGTTCAAGCAGTGGATCTTCCAGCTCTTCGGAAGGATCGGGAGCCGGTTCGCCCGGCTCAAACTGGCTCAAATCGGCCACCAGCGAACGAGGCGAAATAATCATTTCGGGGGCGGCCGACGGGCAGTTGCGCAGGAAGCTGATCAGGTTGCCCACCTGTGCCCTCTGCTCCGGTGTGCGTGACGGGAATTCCACTCCCATGCCGAACGAGGGATGCGCGACGCGCACCATGCCTTCGGTGTGCACTTCAAGTTCTTCGGTTTTCAGGCAGAGATCAACCAGCGACCGCTCCGGGAACGGCGCGCCCGTCTCGATGTAGCATCCGCCCAGGCTCAGATCAGTCAGCTTGCAGTGAGGGACGTTCTCATTCGCGGCATTCCCGATATGGCTCGCCGCTGCCTTCAGCCATGCTTTCAATTCGGCCAGGGCTGCTTCGGGAATATCCAGAAAGTGGACGCCGGTTTGCCCATTCGGATTGGCCCATGCCACCTGTCCGTGGGCTTCAACTTTAACTGCGCCATCCGGCAGTTGGAACTGAAATCCGAGCATCGAGCCGGCCAACTGCGGTTCCGCCGTCAGCACATCCATGCCGGTCTCTGAGAGGTCCAGCAGGATGCCGTCGAGTTTCCGCTCATCCGGCAATGTGATTTCCACCGGCGCCTGCACCGGAACTCGGAAAGCCCGCCGGCGTTCTCGGTTCAACAGCGCCGCTGCGGCTCGTAGACCCGCCGCCACAGTTTCGTCAGTTAGCGGTTTATACAGCACGAAATGCGCGCCGCCCGTCAGAATCTCGCGCACCTTGCCGGTATCAGCGACGAGGGCCACGCTCAGCGGAGTTGCACCCAGATCCTTTGCCGCCTGGAGCACTTCGTCCGCCGCCTTGGGATCGTCGAAATCCAACATCAGGGCGTCGAACCTCTGTTGCCGAATCCGCTCCAGGGTCGTTTCGAGATCGCTGCAGCGATCCATGGCCATCCCCAGAGTCGGCAGGATCCGGCCCAGAACTTCTGCTGCAGCGTCGTCGCTCGAAACCAGTAAGACTTGAAGATTCATAGCTCGATCAAATCCGGATCAATGTCTCCCGAACTCACAGCCGGGTGTTTACGGCCAGCGAGGAGCGGCCGCCCGCGCCGGCTTGCTGGTGCCGCCGTTGGCTCCGGCTTTGGCTGCCATGGCCTCGTCGTTCCCGGTTGCCTCATCCACTTCCGCCAGCACAGCGTTGTCTTCATCTTCGTTTTCCGCCAGCAGCGGGGCTACTTCGCGCAGCTTTTCAGCAGCCTGCTGTAGCATTTCAATCTGCTTTCCCAACTGGGCGTACTTTGCCTGCTTCTGCCGCAGGACCTCATGGATATCTTTCATACAACCCCCTGCTGGCACTTTAAAAAGCCCCCTCCGGGTGGGTCAACGGTAATCCCCGCTGCCTGATTACGGCGGTAACGGGTTTGTGGAAATCCGGCGGGCGTTATAGCCATTTCGTGTACCCATATGGCACGGAAGTGGCATTCTCAACTCCGCCTAGGTTAGATACCTTAGGAATCGAGCAGACTTCGGGGGAGGGCTGTTCAGGGCGTCTCGATTCGAAAGAATCGAGGCGCCTTTTAATTTTAGGCTTTGGACGCCGGAGAAGCGTGATCCCACCTCCGGACTACCCCGTCAGGGACGGCAGTTTGTCGGCAGAGCCCAACAGGAAGATGGCTCCCACCACGATGCTGTAGGCGGAAGTGGCGAGCGTCAGGGCGCGCGTCGCACCGGGGCGAGCCAGCGTCGATGAAAACAGTCCCGCCGCGGACGCACACATCAGCGTATTCATCACCAGCAGGCCCACGATAAACATCGCCAGGCCCAGCAAGCCCGCCGCCGTACCGCCCAGATTCGCCGCCATTAGAAACAGCAGTAACTGCGTGGGTGTCTCCGCCCCCAAGCCGTGGATCACTCCCACCAGAAATGTAGAAGATGTTCCGTACCCATCTTTGAAGATTTGCGGTGCCTCCGCGCGCGTTCCGCCAAAAACGCGTCCCAGCCGCCAATAGAGCCACAATATGCCGTTCACCAGTAGCGTGATGCGAGTACGCGGGCGATGCGTGTGAGTGTGCGGCGTCTCGCGGAAGAACGTGCCAAGAACATAAACGCCGAGCGTGAGCAACGTCAGCCCCACCAGCCGCTCGGCCCAACGATCGCTCGACGCCGGCAGAGTTACGTGGAAGGCAACAGCCCCAGCGCCCAGAATCGCCACCGTCGTCGCGTGTCCTGCGACATACAGCAAGCCGTAGCGCATGGCGTCGCGTGCCTTCTCTTGTACGCTGCTGATGTCCGTGATCGCCGCGATGTGGTCGTAGTCCAGCCCATGCCGGAAACCCAACACCGCCGCCGAAATCAGCGCCAGCCGAAGATTGCCCGAGTCCATCATCCTGAGCTCAGGCTAGCACATACCACAGTGACCTGATTTCTCAACGCCAGGGCGGAGTCGCGACGCTGCTATTTCTTAGCCGTCGCCCCGGCGATCAGTTCCCGCAAGCGCCGCGACAAACTCGACGCCATCGAGCGATAGAAACGCGATCCCAGATGTGGAAACAACTCAAACAACGACTGGAGGGTCGGCCGGTCGATGTAATACGCCTCGACCGGAGTCTTGGCAATCACGTCCGCTGTGGCCGGCAGATCGTCGATGAATGAAATCTCGCCACAAACCTCGCCCGGTCCCAGCGCCGGTGCCCCCTGAGCCGCTAACTGGACTTCCGCCATCCCCTTCAGCAGCAGATACAGCCCATGCGTGCGCCGCCCCTTCTGTACCAGATTGTCCCCAGTTTTGAACTTCATGTGGGTCGCTTTGTCGGTCATCAGGACCCAGTCATTGGCGGTCAGATACACCAGTCCCTGCTTGGCGGACGACAATACGGACAGGTCCTGCGGACTTGCCTTGTTCATGGCGCGCTTTCCCGATACCCGTGGAGTTCAGGGGTTTGTAACGGAAAACATCAGAAACAACAGGGCGAAAGCCAGAGTAGCAGAAGCAACCGGAGCAGGCCATGCGCGCGAACCAACCCGGTCACCGCCGCTTGGCCCCGGCGGCCCGATGAAACAAATTCGCTCGGGCGGCAGAGGAAGGCCCCTCACCTGCTATTCCTTTTCCTTGAAGTTGCTGCCCCTGTGCACGCTTTTGCACAGCGATAAATCTAAGTCTCAAATCGCAATTTACGCGGTCGGAATGGCTGGATCGTTGTAGAATTTCAGCAAGGTTTGTTACCCCCCGCCGCCGCTTCTGATCATGACCAGGAGAAACTTGTGAAGCGTTCCATCTGCGCGCTGTTTGTGTTCCTCGCCAGCCTTTTTGCCCATGCCCAGGTTCCATATCCCAACCCGATTCGTCATGTCATCTTCGTAATTCAAGAGAACCGCACGCCCGATAACCTTTTCCAAGGCCTGCTAACCTGGCCCGGATTGAATCCGGCGCATTACGACATCGCAACCAGCGGCCTGAACTCCAAAGGCCACACAATCCAACTGCACCCCATCCCGCTTGGCATTGCCTACGACATGTCCCACGCCCACAGCGCATTTGTCCAAATGTATGACGGCGGAAAAATGGACGGCGCCAACAAGATATCCTGCGGCGGCACCTGCCCGGCCAATCCGCAATACGGCTATGTGGAAAACACCAAAGGCGATCTGGATCCGTATCTGACCCTGGCCGCCGATTACGGCTGGGCAAACGACATGTTCCAGACAAATCAGGGCCCGAGCTATCCCGCCCACCAGTTCTTGTTCGGCGGAACTTCGGCGCCGAGTGCCTTCGATGATTTCCTCGGCATCTACCTCGCGGAGAATACCGTTTCTCCGAGCGGTGCGAGTTACAGCGGATTCAGCGATTCCGGTTGTCTGGCCCCACTCGGGGAGATGGTCTTCTACATCGACTCCACCGGCAAAGAAACCAAAATCACCAACAGCGTCCTCGGCACATTCTGCTACAACCGGACTACCATGGCGGATCTGCTGAATCGCTTCGGATTGAGCTGGAAGTATTACGCACAGGCACAAAACAATCCGAACAAGACGAACCCCGGCGGCTCCATCTGGAATGCTCCCAATTCCATCACGTCCATCTGCCAGCCCAATTCCAGCTACACGTCCTGCACGGGCCGCCAATGGAAAAGCAACGTTGATCTCACGCCCGCCAACGTGCTCACCGACATTGCGAACTGCCAGTTACCCAACGTCAGCTGGGTGACGCCCCTCGGCCGTAATTCCGATCACCCCGGCAGCACCGCCACCACCGGCGGACCGTCCTGGGTCGCATCCATCGTCAACGCCGTCGGCAATGCCACCAACTGTGACTTCTCCGGTTACTGGAATGACACGGCCATCATCGTCACCTGGGACGACTGGGGAGGCTGGTACGACCACGTCGCCCCGCCCATCCTGAATGGCAACTACGGCGCCTATCAGCTCGGCTTCCGCGTGCCCTTGCTGGTCATCTCGGCCTACACGCCCCCGGCCTTCGTCAGCAACCAGAACCACGATTTCGGCAGCGTGCTGCGTTTCGCCCAGGGCATCTTTGGCATGCGCGAAGGCTCTCTCGGATTTGCCGACGCCCGCTCCTCCGACGACCTCAGCGACTTCTTCAATTTCCGCTCGCGGCCGCGCCCGTTCGTCAACATCCCGGCTCCTCTGAACGCAGCCTACTTCATCAACGACAAGGCTCCGTCGGAACCGCCGGATAACGACTAAGATTGTCTTCTCTCAAAGGGGTCTGCCGGGAGGCAGACCCCTTTTTTCTTTGGCGGCTGCCAGCCTGCAATCAACCCCGATTGTGATTCAAATCACAGAAGCCCCGTCACCTCCACGGCAGAATCGCTGACGTACCTTCGGCGCATTCTAAGGAGCTTTCTATGGCAACCGTGACTGCCGTCCAGCCAGAGATGATGCGGACTCTGCCTTCCGATGCCGCACGTCAGTTGCTGTGGGGATTTGCCGATCGCTACGAATTGCAGATGCTGGTGCAGTCCACTCGCGCCGTCGCGCGCGGCCCGGTCGCACGCCTGGTCGCCAATGGTGGACGCAACTCGCACGAGTGGACACCCGCGAAAGCCGAACTGCTGGAAGCCTTTGACGCCGCCGGCATCACCGCCGTTTTCATGGAGCCAGAAGAAGGAGGACTATTCGCGGGCCCGAAGAATCTTGCTCTCGCTCTCGTGGCGTTCGAACTGGCGTGGGTCGATGGCGGGGCCGCCACGGCGAGTTTAGCGGGATGTCTCGCCCTTGCCCCGATTCACGAGCGCGGCACGCCCGAGCAAGTCCGCCACTACATGCAACTCGCGGCTCCCGCTCAGCCTGGCGAAGACCGCAAACCGCTGCGCGGCGCATTCTGCCTGACTGAACCCATCCCCTACGTCGGCGTCGACACCGGCATGCTCAATGGCAAACTCCGGATCGTCGAGTGGAAACCCGGCAAAGAACCCATCCTGCAGGTCGACAAGCGTGGACGATTCATCACCAACATTGGCTTCGCCAATTTTGTCACTGCCGCGGTCGATTCCGGTGACGAACGCATCCAGGGCAGCTGCATGGTGATCCTCGAAGAAGGTGACCCTGGCATTTTCGATCGTGGCACGGCAACGAAGAAGATGGTTCACCAGCTTTCCTCCACCGGAGATCCTGTCTTCAATCTGCGCATTCCGGCGAACCGCATCGTTGGCGGCTACGATGTGAAAGACGGCATCATCGTTCCTCGCTACAGTCACAGCCAAGTCATTGAGGCCGTCTTCCGCCGCACCCGCGTCACCGTCGGCGTCATGACCGCCGCCAAGCTTCTCTCTGCTGTCGAGCCCGTCATTCGCTATCAGCGCGGCAGATTCCGTGGCGCGGAGACCGCCACACCCGGCTCGGTCCGCTACGAACTCGGACTACAGGCACGCGAAGATACGCTTCACCGCCTCTCGGAGGTCTGGGCCACCGGCGAAGCCAGCGCATCCCTTGCCTTCACTGCCGCCCGCGCCTTCGACGAACTCGATCCGATCGAGAAACAAATGGATCAGCTCTATGCGGAGCGCGGAATCACCGCAGGCCGCGCCAAAACGAAGCTCCTGCGCGAAGCCAGTGATTATGCGATCGAATTGATGGCCCTCCCCGCCAACGATCCTCGCAAGGAAACCCTGCAGTCCGACCTGCTCCTGCGTTTCGTCGCCCTCGACTCACTCGCCGACGTCCTCTGCCCCGCCGCCAAGCTGTGGAATACCGGCTGGGGCGCGCAAATGATGCGCGAAGCCGTCAGCCTGATGGGCGGCTACGGCATCACCGAAGACTGCCCCGGCTTCCTCGGCAACAAGTGGATGGACGCTCAACTCGAAGCGACTTACGAAGGCCCTGAAGCAGTCCAGCGGCGTCAGCTTTCCGTCACCATGACCAACTCGCTGTTTCTGGCGCAGTTTCGGGCGTGGATTCGTGAGATGCGTCTCATCGCCAACGAGCATCCTGGCACCGGCGCCTGCGCGCTTGCCACTGCGATGACCATGTGGCTGTGGTCGCTTGAACATCTTCAGCACGGCAGAGACGCCGACGGTGGCAAGCTGTACCAAAGCGCGCGTCAGGGCGTGACGTTCCCCCTCGCTGACGCGCTCTGCTGGCTGGTCGCTGCCCACTGCCAGATTCTCGACGTCCTCCGCCTGCAGAAGGAGGGGAGCGCCGACGCCTCGATCTCTGAAGGACTCCCCGGCATGATCAACTTCCTCTCCGATCTCTGCCATGTGCAGTCGGCCCGCGCCAGCGGCGAAGTCGCTCGCATCTGCGCCGAACTCGTCTTCGGGTACAACCGCCATCCCGCATGGGACGAGGAAGGGAAGCGTGGCTGCTGGCACGAAGACGAACTCGATTCTCTCGAAGGCATCATGCCCGGCATCAACTCGTACCGGCTGGATGTTCTCGGAAACGACGGCTCGCATCCGAAGAAAGCTGGCCCGTGCGTGAAGTGCGCGGCTGAATCTCCGTTCCTCGCGCTGCAAACAAAGTTGTCCGGATGCCTGACCGGTTCTCGCCTCGCCAAAGACCGCGCGGCCGAAACAATTTCCAAGCTCATGATCCCCGAAGCTCTGGACTATCCCGCATGAGCGCTCCCGAGACAGCGGCCATTCCGCATTTGCCAGGTATCGAACGACAGGAGATGTCCGTCGACATTGCTTGCGTCGGCTTCGGCCCCGCCATGGGCGGATTCCTCACAACGCTGTCTCGCAAGCTGATGAACGAGGACGGGACGCCGCACCTGGAGAGCACCGCCTCACGGGGAATGCCGTTACAGGTGATCTGTTACGAACGCGCCGACGGCCTCGGTTTTGGCGTCTCCGGCGTTGTCACGCGTGCGCGAGGAATCCGCTCCAGCTTTCCCGACTCGGATCTGAAACAGATTCCGATGGCTGTTCCGGTGAGACAGGAGAAACTCGTCTACCTGCTCGATCCCATTGGTGCCAGTCGTCGCTCGTTCGCACTACGTGTGAAAGATCGCGTACTCCGCACGCTGGGCTCGATCGCCCGCCTGCGTGATCATGCCTTTGAAATGCCGTTCACTCCCAGCTTTCTGCAAAAGCACGATGGGATGATCTTCTCCCTCGGCCAATTCAATCAGTGGGTCAGTGAGCAGATCACGAGTTCCGGCCTCGTCCAAATCTGGCCATCGATGCCGGTTGCCGAGCCGCTGATTCAAGACCATGCGGTGAAGGGAGTGCGTCTCGCCGATCAAGGTGTCGCGGTCGATGGCTCACCCAGTGACGGCTTTATGCCCGGCATGGATGTTCGCGCCGCGCTTACGGTCGTTGCCGACGGCCCGGTTGGCGCAGTCGGTCGACAGATTGACAACCTCTTCGGCCTGCCGCCCGGCAACCAGCAACACGAGTGGGCACTCGGGATGAAAATGGTGATCGAACTTCCCGAGAACACGACGCTAACACCGGGCACGGTCCTCCACACTTTCGGATTCCCCGAGCCCGAAATCTTCGGGTTCCTCTACGTGCATCCCGAGCGCCTCGCTTCGGTGGGCATCTTCATTCCATCCTGGATGCGCAGCCCCGTCCGCACCGGCTATCGCTACCTGCAGCATTTCCTGATGCACCCGTATCTGTGGCGTCATCTCGAAGGAGGCACGCTCAAATCCTGGGGGGCGAAATCGCTGCAGGAGTCCGGCCGCCACGGCGAGCCTTTCCTGGTTGGCAACGGCTACGCCCGAATCGGAGAAGGTTCCGGCAGCACGAACGTGCTCTCGGGATCGGGTGTCGATGAAGCCTGGACCACAGGCGTGCAGCTCGCCGAAGCGGTCATCGAACTTCTGGAACAGAAGAAGGAATTCAGTCGCGAGAATCTTGAAGCAACCTACGTCCGTCGCCGCCGCGCCAGCTGGGTCGATGCCGAATCCAAAATTGCAGCCAACTCACGCAACGGATTCGAGCACGGCGTCGTCACCGGACTCATCGGCATGGCGCTGGCCGGGTTCACGCGCGGAGCACTATCGCTCCCATCGCGGCCACAGTCGCTGAACAAGGCCACATCGTCTCTCGATGCCATGTACGGTTCGCGAATTTCCTCGAGCGAACTCGATGGGCTCAAGAAGGACTGCGCCGAGCGTGGCCTCGCCCTCCACGACCGCATTATGGACCGCAGCGGTTGGCCCGAAGTCCCGCTCGACGGCAAGCTGCTCATTTCGCATCAAGACGCGCTCCTGACCGGCGGCAGCGTGCAAGCTGCGCCGGGCTACGCCAACCATGTCATCTTCGTGCGTTCGGAATTGTGCAAGGAGTGCGAGCCGAAACTCTGCGTCGAAATGTGCTCCGGACAAGCCATCACAAGGGGCGAAGACGGCGTCCCCGCATTCGATCGCGAGAAATGCGTCTACTGCGGCGCATGCCTGTGGAACTGTCGTGCCGCCGGCGATAAGAGCAACGTGGAATTTCGCGCCGGAGCAGGAGGCCTGCACTCCACACTGAACTAGAAGCAGGTTTCAAAGTTTCAAGGTTTCAACGTTTCAAAGACTGCCGCACTTTGTCACTTTGCCACCTCGCCACTTTGAAACCTTGAAACTTTGAAACTTATGCCATTCCACATCGTCGTCTGCGCCGGCATCATACCGGACCCGCTGCAAACTCTCGAGCCCATTGCTGGCCCAACCGGACCCGCACTGAAAAACGAGATGATGCTCCCCGCCGTGCTCGACCCCTGGGCCGGACACGCGCTCTACGAAGCCGCGAATTTGGCCGCTCACGCTCCCGGCAGCAAGGTATGGCTGGTCAGCGCCGCACCCAAAGCCAAGCTGCAGCAGGTCATGATGAACGTCGCTCAAAAGGCCAGCTTTGAACTGGTTCCTATCGACGTTCCGGCCAACGGTTTCACCGACGCGCAAGCGGTCGCGACTCACCTCGCGCAAGCGATTCAGTCCATCGCAGGCCTCGATCGTTCCCGCCTGCTCTTGTTTGGTGGCTGGGAGTCCGCCTCGCGCGGCGCGGGCGTCACCATGCAGATCGTTGGCGAGCAACTCGGCATCCTCGATCAGTTTCAGGGCGTCGATCAGCTAACGCTTCAGCCTGACGGCTCGTTTGAGATTCTCGAGCGCATCGAAGGCGGACGCCACATGCTCTCCACCTGCCAAGGCCCGCCCGCGCTCTTGGGATGGGCCACCGGCAATCTGCCCGAGCCTCGCAATAATCCTCAGGTTGGGATGGCCAACATGCGCACCATCATGCCCGCGCTGCAGAAAGCCAAGCCTGCCACGTTACCGCAGGATGCACTCCGCTATCACAGCGTCACGCCTCCCAGGCAACAACGCCAGACGCGCATCGTAAAAGACCGTCCGGCCGAAGAAATCGCCGCCGAACTGTTTCAATGGATCACCCAGGAATAAGACACAAATGCCCGACACGATTCTTTTTCTCGCCCACGTTGATGAATCCGGAACTACGCTCCCGAAAGCCGCCTACGAAGCGCTCGGCGCTGTCGTGGAAACCGCCAAAGCGTTAGGAGCGACGCTCACCGTCGGCCTGATTGGCGGCAACATTCTGGAAGCCGCTAACTCCGTGGTATCCTGCGGAGCGCCCGTACTTGCCGTGTCGGGAGACGATTTCGCCGCCCCCCGCTATGGGAGCGACGCGGCTGCCGTTACCGCGATCTGCACCGCCTGCTCACCGACGATCATCATCGCTCCCGGCACCTCGCGATTCTTGCGCGTTCTCCCCGGTGTCGCCTCGCGCCTGAAAGGCTGCGTCGACACGCATCTCACTTCAATCGACGTAGCGAAGGGCGCGCTCACCGTGAAACGTTGGTTCTACCGACAACGGCTGGAAGCAGTCCTTCAGCGCGACGCACGCCCATGGTTCCTCGTGCTCGACTCCGGATGCCACGCCCCTTGGACCGGCGCTCAAGTCCAGGCTCAAGTTCAGAAGATCGAAGTCCCACTTCCCGCCGAAGCCAAGCGCACCACATACGTCGGCGTTCGCTCCCCCAACACCACCGCGCAAACCATCCGCCCCGACGCCAAGCTCCTCTTCGTTGCCGGCGCTGGCTGGGGCAAGAAGCAACCTGACGGCCAGACGCATCTCCCCGAGGCCGAGAAGGCCATTCTCGACTTCCTGCAGCACTCCGGAGCCTCTCTCGGCGGCAGCAAGTCGCTCGTCGACCAGAGCGGAGAAGGGAATGCTGTCCTCGGATTCATGACCCATCTCAACCAGGTCGGTCAGACCGGCTCCACGCCGCGCCATCCCAAGGGACTCTCCACCTGCTGCCACGGCGAAGAACCGCACGTCGTGGGCTGGCGCTTCATCAACGAGCGCCGCGCCATCAACCTCGACCCCAACTGCGGCTGGGCCCGCGGCAAGGCCGACGTCCTCTACGTCGCGGACGCTTTTCAAGTCATGGCGAAGCTGAACGCGCTGCTGGCAGACAAAGCCAGCCGGTAACTGAGTGCCCTTTTCACGCACGGTTACTAGATGCCGCCGCTCTGGCTTTTGCGAAGAACTGAGCATCCTTCTTGAACTGCTCCACGATCCAGTTCGCGAACTGGTTGCTGTAATGCGGTGAAGAGAAGAGCGACTGATGTAAGAATTTTGAGTTCTTGTCCACGCCATAGACCTGCCGGATGCAGAGGAGATCGTAAGAATTGAAATGGGTGCCGCTCGGTAAACCTTGGCGGACCAGCGCCTCGATATCCTTTAATCTATGCGGGTGTGTCTTGTCCCAATCAATCACTCGGTAAGCAGGGGCTGTTTCGTCCGAGACGATCCGAATTGGCGTCGCGCCGGGCTCATCTGATTCCCTTACCTCTGGAGGAAGGATCTTTATGACCGAACCGGATGGGGCCCGCACTACCTTGCGGACTCCGCTCAGCCATTCCTTGCGGATCTTGCGCAACCTCGTCTCGAACGCAAGCCGCAGGTCTTCGGTAGTGGCGGGATCGCTCTTCGATCCATGTCTGAAGTAGACGCTGCCTTTTCCAAAGGCGGCCGCTTGTTTTCCGCCGTCTATGGGATAGGTTCCGGGACGAGTGAAGACGATTGGAGTTTCTGCCGCTCCGATCTGAATAGCAGCAATTGTGTGTCGATCTTTGAGAAACTCCATGACCTTCACGTCGCTGAAATTAGTCGCGGTTTAACTGACAATCTTGTTGGCCAGGTCGGCAGAATCCAGATCGAGGAGAGCGCGTACGTCTGAGCCAACTGGTTCCCCTTTGTTATCAAGCCCCACGAGGATCACGCCGCCACCCGTGTTCGCCATCGCAACGATGTCTTTGAGAATCTCGCACCAATCACGAGTCGAACGCACGTCAAACTCTTCTTTAAACTCGATCGGTCGCGATTCGCGAGTCGCCGTAAGTGCTTTATCGAGCAATGTATCTCGCTTGAAGGCAGCCTGGACTGTGGCGCGCTTGCTCGATCTTCTCGCTGCCATCTGATTGTTACTCCTTCGCTACTATACCCGCTAATGTAGGAGACGCTCCTAGGAGTCTTGCGCAAGTGATTGGGGGAAATGGTGCGCCCTGAGAGATTCGAACTCCCGACCTTCTGGTTCGTAGCCAGACGCTCTATCCAGCTGAGCTAAGGGCGCGAAAGCGTGGAAGGAAACTGCTGTTTGATTATAGCGAAGAAATTGCCGGCTGAAAACGACCACGTTCCAAAACAGAATTCGGTCCGCCAACGGATATCAGCCCGAATAATTCCGTCGAATGTCGTTCCGAACATCCCGTCTAACGGGCCAAGCTTTCCATTCGCTGGACCGACTGTTCCCGAAAGACCCATCCGACGAATCCAAATAGCCCCACCGCCAGACCCAGGTTCGTACTTCATCATGTCCCGATGCACTTCCGTGAGGCCCCGTGAAGGCCGCGTGGCAAATCGTTTGCGTCGCTCCATCGGCGTAAATCTTGCTCTTGGCCGGGCAATTCCTACAAATAGACCGAAAGTCACAGGCTGTATTTTGAACGGCTTAGGAACGGCATGCCAGATGCTATATCCCTAACAGACGAAGTGGCGCGCAACGGGGTGCCTCAGAGAATAACTTCGGCCAGAGGTTTTCTGTGAGCACCCCTTGCATAAAAACTCAACAGTCTGAAGAGCCCTCCCCCCGTTCGCTCTCCAAAGTCATTCCCGATTCGGGAATCTGCCTCCCGTTCCAACAAAGTCCAAGCTCGTAACTCCTTACGCCAACGCCACCTGTTCCCGCACGTCAATCCCAGCCTGCCGCAGTAGCCTGGCCACCGCATCCTGGTTCATGCGGGACGCATCGAACTCCACCCGCACGGTGCGCTCTTTCCCGTTGAACCGCACCGAGCGAATCCCATACACCTCACGCATGGTATCGATTGCACACAATTCCCGCTCGCCCGGCAGCGCCCCGCAATTAAATACCACGTCCAAATAGGTCATCGGTTGCACCCTTCGTTATGATGGTTGTTCGCTTCCCGGCTTCTGGCCGGATGAATCCACTATAGAGCATTCGTAATCCAACAGCACAGACCGTCTGCCCAAAGGACGCAGGCCCCCGAACGATGACAGTTTCCACACCTTCCCCCGAGCGTGATCCCGTCTGCGGGATGACCGTCAACCCTGCCTCCGCGCGGCATACGCACGAGCATGCCGGAAAGAAGTTCTACTTCTGTTGCGCCGGATGCGTCGAGAAGTTCAAGTCGGATCCGCAGAAGTATCTGAATAAGCCGGCACCGTCGGGTCTGGTAACCCTCGGCATGGGGATGCCCCAAGCCTCCCCGCCGTCGCGAGACGCGGGAATTACCAATCCTTCGCATTCATTGTCATCCCGGGCGGAGTCGCGGGAGCCGATGTCTGCTCCGACAACCGCCGTCTACGTCTGTCCCATGTGCCCCGAAGTCCGCGAGACTAAACCGGTCCCGTGTCCTTCCTGCGGCATGGCGCTCGAGCCCGAAGTCCCCCTCGCTGCCACGCGCACCCAATACACCTGCCCCATGCACCCGGAGATCGTCCGCGATGCCCCCGGTTCCTGCCCCATCTGCGGCATGGCGCTCGAACCTCGTACCGTCACCGCCAAGCAAGAAGAGAATCCGGAACTCCGCGACATGACGCGCCGCTTCTGGGTGGGCCTGGTGCTGACTCTCCCTCTTCTCGTCGTTGCCATGTACGAAATGATCCCGGGGCTCGGTGTGCGCCCGACCTCTATATCCGGACTCGCGTCTCCGTGGCTGGAGTTTGTCCTGGCCACTCCCGTCGTTCTCTGGTGCGGCTGGCCCTTCTTCCAGCGCTTCTGGACGTCGCTGGTCAACCGCAAGCCGAACATGTTCACGCTGATTGGCCTCGGCTCCGGCGTCGCTTATCTCTACAGCGTCATCGCCACCGTCGCCCCCGGAATCTTCCCGGCCTCACTCCGTCAGATGGGCGGATACCCCGACGTCTACTTTGAAGCCGCCGCCGCCATCACCACACTCGTCCTGCTCGGGCAAGTCATGGAACTCCGCGCCCGCAGCCGCACGTCGGCCGCCATCCGCGCGCTGCTCGATCTCAGCCCCAAAACCGCCCGCCTGCTCAGCGCCGGGCCCGCTGGCGACGTGGTAGAAAAAGACATTCCCCTCGAACACGTCCATCCTGGCGACCGCCTCCGCGTCCGCCCCGGAGAAAAAGTTCCCGTCGACGGCGTCGTCCTCGAGGGCCGCAGTTCCGTCGACGAATCCATGATCACCGGCGAATCCATCCCCGTCGAAAAAGCAGCTCACGACAAAGTCATCGGCGCCACCATCAACGGCACCGGATCGTTCGTGATGCGCGCCGACAAGGTTGGCTCGGAAACGCTGCTCGCCCGCATCGTCCAACTCGTAGGCCTTGCCCAGCGCAGCCGCGCCCCCATCCAGCAACTCGCCGACCGCGTTTCGGCCTGGTTCGTCCCGGCGGTCGTCGCCATTTCAGTCATCACGTTCGCAGCGTGGTTCTGGTTCGGCCCGCAGCCGCGCCTCGCCCATGCGCTGGTCAACGCTGTCGCCGTCCTGATTATCGCCTGCCCTTGCGCTCTTGGCCTCGCCACGCCCATGGCAATCATGGTCGGCACCGGCCGCGGCGCTCACGCCGGCGTGCTCATCAAAAATGCCGAAGCCCTCGAAATTCTCGAAAAGGTCGACACCCTCGTCGTCGATAAAACCGGAACGCTCACCGAAGGCAAGCCGCGGGTGACCAGCATGTCGGATCGTCTTTTGAACGAACCCGCACTGCTGCTTCTGGCCGCGAGCCTCGAGTCCGGCAGCGAGCATCCTTTGGCGGGCGCCATTATCGAGGCCGCCGCGACGAAGCAACTCAAGCTGTCTGCTGCGCAGCAGGTCCAATCCATCACAGGCAAGGGAATTACGGGAGTGGTCGACGGCCACAAGGTCGCCGTCGGCAGCGTGCGCATGATGGTCGAACTGGGCATCCTGGAAAAGCCCGACGTTATCTCCGGCACGTATCTCGGCGACACCATCCTCTGCGTCGCCGTCGACGGCCAATTCGTCGGCACCTTCGGCATCGCCGACGAACTCAAGTCCACCACCGCCGCCACCGTGACCGAACTCAAAAAGCGCGGCGTCCGCGTGCTCATGCTCACGGGCGACAACCGTATTACCGCACTCCGCGTTGCCAGCAACGCCGGCATCACCGACTTCGAAGCGGAAGTCCTCCCCGAACGCAAAGCGGAAGTCGTGAAAAGACTTCAGCAGCAGGGAAGAGTCGTCGCCATGGCCGGCGATGGCATCAACGACGCTCCCGCTCTCGCGCAAGCCGACGTCGGCATCGCCATGGGCACCGGCACCGACGTCGCCATCGAATCCGGCGGCATCACGCTGGTCAAAGGCGACCTCACCGGCATCCTGCGCGCCCGCCGCCTCAGCCAGGCCACCATGCGCAACATCCGCCAGAATCTTTTCTTCGCCTTCCTCTACAACGCCATCGGTGTCCCCATCGCCGCCGGGGTGCTCTACCCGTTCTTCGGATGGCTCCTCAGCCCCATCTTCGCCGCCGCCGCCATGAGCTTCAGCAGCGTCTCGGTGATCACCAACGCGCTGCGCCTGCGCAACGCAAAGCTCTAGTTGCGCCTGTAGCTCGGGCGCCCGCGCCCGGCAACTGGGCAGCAATCGTCGTTTCACATTTTTTACAAAGAGTTTACAATCGCGCTCCAGGTAGAAAAACGCTAGCCGTGCGGTCAATGGCGTACAAGGGCCTTGTGTGCCAAAGAGGGTAATTCCAAGAATTGCAGAGGACGATCTGCTCCGCGCATTCCTGGAGCATGTTCCGGACGGGGTCTACTTCAAAGATCGCGAGAGCCGTTTTGTCCGCGTCAGCCGATCCCTTTCCCTCCGATTTGGACTGAGCGATCCGGTGGAGGCCATCAACAAAACCGATTTTGATATGTTCAG
This sequence comes from Terriglobales bacterium, assembly GCA_037443605.1. Lineage (GTDB taxonomy): Bacteria > Acidobacteriota > Terriglobia > Terriglobales > Acidobacteriaceae > Sulfotelmatobacter. The sequence goes on along the minus strand of JBBIOA010000007.1, from coordinate 183,053 downwards.
CGAAGAGCATGCCAGACAGGCATTTGCTGACGAACAGGACATCCTCCGCACCGGGCGCCCCATCTTGGAAGCCGAAGAGAAAGAAACCTGGCCGGATGGGCGCGAGACCTGGGTCCTCACCACCAAGTTGCCTTTAGTCGATGAAGGGGGAAACATCATTGGCACGATGGGGATTTCTCGCGACATTACCGAGCGCAAACGCGTGGAGAGTGAGTTGCAGCAGTACCGGGTCCGCCTGGAAGAATTGGTAAAAGAAAGGACTGCCGAACTCCTCAAGGCGAACACGGAACTCGAACTTGATATTGCAGCGCGCAAGCTGGTGGAGAAAGAACTGGCACTTAAAGCGCAAGAACTGGCTCAGTCCAATGCGCTGCTGGAAGGCCTTTCTCTGGTTGACGATCTGACGGGACTCTACAACCGCAAAGGATTTTTTGCCCTGGCTGAGCATCGCGTGAAACTAGCCGATCGAACCGGAGCCCCGTTCTCAATCGCCTTCGTTGATCTTGACGGTCTGAAGCGAATCAACGATACCTTCGGTCACCAGGAGGGGAACCGTGCTCTGGTGGACGCGGCAAACGTGTTAAGAGCATGCTTCCGGGAATCGGATATCATTGCCCGGCTGGGAGGGGACGAATTCGCTATTTTCATTGCCGACGCAGAGGAAAGTCAGATTGTCGGCATCGAGCGCCGCATTCAGCAAGGTTTGGCCAAATGCAACAGTGAGGCAGGCCGCCGTTATCCTCTCTCGTTTAGCACGGGCATTGTCCCGGCTGCTGGACCGAAGCCTCCGGATCTCGAGACTCTGTTAGCCAGGGCCGACATGCTGATGTACCAGCAAAAGAGCAACCGCCAATTCTCTCGCGACGAAGGCACCCCGGAGTAGAGCGGCCGATGCCGCATCGCTGCTCACTGATTCCGAATTGCCCCACCCCCTACTTCACCCCCACTCGCACCTCCACCACCACATTCTGAGGATCCATCGCCCGCTGATCGTAAACCTCATAATCCGCCCTGTAGGTTCGATCCGCGCCCACCGCGCCCGCGGGCAGGGAATTGATCTTCATCCACATTTCCGGTACCACCGTTGCCGCTGGACCTTTCTCGGTCGTAAACCGCGCAAATTTCCCGCCGGGAATTTTCTTAGCAACCATCCCTGAAGGTACTTCAGAATCCGACGTCACCCGCGCCCCCAACACGTACATGTAATCGCCGTTGTGATCGCTCGCGTAATCCGTATACACGGCCACGATCGCAGTATCCGCCTTGTTGGGAATCTTGGCGATCAGCCCCTCCTGAAACAACCGTCCCCACATCTTGCCGATGACGCCGTCTGCCGTCATCTCTTTCGCATTGTTGGTCCGCGCTGAAATTCCGATCACCGTAAACTCGCTCTCATCCACTGCCTTCACCTCGTCCTCCTTCAGCTTCTTCAGTTTTTCCGCCGCTCCCTCTTGATGCGGATTCAACTCCAGCGCCTTCTCATAACTTCGGATCGCGTCGCCCCTTCTCCCAACTTTCTCATACGCCTCGCCCAGGCCGTCATAGGCATTTGCCGACTCCGGCAACTCCTTCACGTTCCTCTCAAGCACCGCGATCGCGTCCGCTTCCTTCCCCGAAAACAGCAACCGATACCCCAACAGGCCCAGCGTATCCGGTTCCGGCGCATCCGCCGATTTCTTCAGCGCGTCGTATCGCTCCATCGCCGCGGATAGCCCCTTCCGATTCGCCGCCAGATACAGCCCTTCTCCCGTATGTTTCTCGGTCGACGTATAGCTCCAGCCATACTCCTTCGCCACGCGCTCCAGCAGCAGGTTCGCCAGCCCAATTCCGTTGTCGGAATCCGCCATGACTACCAGGCCTTTCCCCGTATCCGCATTCATCGTCAGCAACGCCCGGAAACCCTCGTCCGATCCACTATGCCCAAACTGCCCGGGATTGTTCTTGTCCAGGAACACCCCCAGTCCGGCCTCTTCCATCACCGGACTCAACATCTCCCACGTCATCTTTTCCGAGATCACCTTGTTCGAATGCCCTGACCGCGACAGGCCCACTTCGATCGCAAACTTCGCCAGATCCGTTGGCGTCGTCCACAAACCTGCCGCTGCCATCTCCGGATACAGGTGCCAGCGCCCATGCACCGCCTTGCCATCGGCGTAAGTTCCACCTGCCGTCATCGCCGCACGCGCAGGCGGCAGTGGCTGCTCATAACTGCTGTCGCTCATGCCGATCTTGTCCAGCACCAGGTCGCGCATCAGCGCCGGAAACGCTTTGCCCGTCACGTCGATCATCAGCAGTTGCTCGATCGTGACCCCGCCACCCGAATACCGTTGCTTCGTTCCCGGCACAACATCCACGCGAATCGGCGGGGTGTTCGCAGGCTTCTCGCCGTTCAACACCTGCACCAGAGTTGGCAGGGGATCGTTCACGTCATACCCGGGAAATCCATGCACCGTCAGCCCGCCGGTGTGCGACATCAGACGCCGCAGCGTTACCTTCTCCCGCACCGTGAACCCGTCCTCGGGCACTTTCCAAGTCTTCAACTTCGCGTTCACATCCTCGTCCAGCGACAACTTCCCCTGCTCCACCAGCGACAGCGCTCCCAACGCGGCCACCGGCTTGCTGATCGACCCCGCCTGAAACAGCGTCCGCGTCGTCACAGGAGTCTTCGACGCTGCATCCGTCACGCCGTACGCCTTCGCATCGACAATCTTGTAGTTATCGATCACCGCCAGGCTCAGCCCCGGCACGTTGTACGCCTTCATCACCTCGGCCAGGCTCATCCGCAGCGGCGCCTGCCCGGCCCCACCGGGGAAATCCACCGCGACGGATTCGATCTTTAGAAGCGGCGATGGTTGCTTGTCTGGTTTCTTAGCAGACTGTGAAGTTGCCAGAGAAGCGGCGACCAGCAGGAAGAGAGAGAGGTAGCGCGATGCCTTCATCGAATCCCCGAGGGTACTGCGAGTGGAACTACAGAACAGATGTTACCGCTATCGCGCCCTCCCGGAGGCCCGCGTCTTTTCCGGCGGGCCGAGGGATCTCGGCGCACGTTGATCGAATGGTCTACAGCTTGCCCAGATACTCCGTAACATCCGGCGCAGTCCAGTCCACAGCCCCGACAAACTTGCGCCGCATCATGCCATTGCGGTCAATGATGAAGGTCTCCGGCCAACCCGTCGTCCCGTAAATCTTCGGGGCCTTCTGCTCGGGATCGCGCACCGTTAGCAGGTCGACGCCGTGCAGCTTGAGGAATTTCTTGTAAGCATCCTCGTCCACGTCGATGCTCACCGCCACCACGGTGATCCCCTTGCCCTTCAACCGCTTCTGCATCTCCACCAGCGAGGGCATCTCCTCCACGCACGGCGGGCACCACGTCGCCCAGAAATTCAGCACCACCACCTGCCCGCGAAATTGGCTGAGCGTGACCTTGCTCTGAGAATCCTGCACCGTGAAGTCCGGCGCATTCGACCCAATCCGCGGCGGCCGCGTCCCGTGATAACAGGCAGGTAGCAGGAGAAGACAGACCGAGGCAGTCAGCAGGCAGGCGAAATCAGCGGTGCGTCGCACCTCGTTATAATAATGGATTCACCCATGTCAGCACTAGAAACAAACCATGTAGGGACAGCCGCCCTCGGCTGTCCGGCCGAGCAAAGCTCGGCGGTTGCTTCGAATGCACCCGGGGTCACCATCTCGATCATCGTGCCCGCGCGCAACGAGGAGGCATCCCTCGGCGCTTGCCTTGAATCCCTCACAGCCCAGTCCGGCGTCGACTACGAACTCCTTGTTGTCGACGACCACTCCACCGACCGTACCCGCGAAATCGCCGCGTCGTTCCCTGGTGTGAAAATCCTCGACGCCGGCCCTCTCCCCGCAGGCTGGACAGGTAAAAACAATGCTGTCTGGACCGGGGCCCGTGCGGCGCGCGGCCAGTGGCTCCTCTTCACCGACGCCGACACGGTGCATCTTCCCGGTTCTCTTGCCCGCGCCCTGAAAGAAGCGCAGGACAATCATGCCGATCTGCTCTCCTACTCTCCCGAACAGATCGCGGTCACTTTCTGGGAGATGGCTACACTTCCCGTCGTCTTCGCTGAACTCGCCCGCCAGTATCCGCCGTCGAAAGTCAGCGATCCGAACTCTCCCGCGGCAGCCGCCAACGGCCAGTACATCCTGATCAGTCGCGAAGCCTACGATGCCATCGGAGGCCACGCCGCCGTCGCTCACGACATCCTCGAAGACGTCGCCCTCGCCCGCGCGGTCAAAGCCTCCGGCCGCAAAATCCGATTCCGCTATGCCGCTGACGCCGTCCGTACGCGCATGTATCGGAACTATGCGCAGCTCCGCGACGGCTGGACGAAGAACCTGACGCTACTGTTTCCAGATGCAAGCGGACAAGCCGCTAAGACTCTGCTCTTGTGGGGATTCCCGCTGGCAAATCTGCTCCTCCCGTTTGTTGTCCCTACAGTCGTCCATCACGTTTGGTGGTTCGTGCCTGGCGCGTTCGTGTTTTCACTGAACACGGCTCGTGCCCGACGCGCGAACTTCGATCTTGCAATGGAATTTCTCGCGGCCCTCTTCGGCATGCCCATGTTTGCCTATCTCCTGTTACGCTCAAAGAGAGCCCACGACACCGGGGACGTCCCCTGGAAAGGACGCACCTACACCGGGCAAGATCCCAAAATGCCAGCCTCGCCCAGTTCCACTATGACCAAGCTTTCCGCCATCGTCGTTGTCGCCGCCACTCTCGTCGCCGTTGCCATCACCCACTCGCACGCCGCGCCCAAGCCACATCCCGCGCCCACTCAAGTCTCCTCCCCGCTGCTCGACACGCTCATTCAACCGGGCGTTGCCCTCGGCCCGCTCAAGCTCGGGGACACCGAAGATCGCGCCCTCGAACTCTTCCCCAAGAAATACGAAGACACTCAATGGGACGACCCGTGCGGCACCACCTACAACTGGGTCGACACGCAGAACAAAGTGCGCGGCGGCATCGTCTCCATACGCGTCAAGAAGGGGAAAGTGTTTCAGATCGAATCCAGCACCACGCGCTTCACCACCGCCGAAGGCATCACCGCCCTGGATTTGCCGGAGAAAGTCCATCAGGCCTACAAGGACCTTCGAGCCTACACTCTGCTTACCCCGCCGAATCCCGCTTTGGGCAGCCGTCCGCTCGTCTTCTGGATCGACAAAAAGAAGGGCATCGCCTTCGTCCTCGCTTATTATCCCGATCAGCACCAGCGTTATATCTACAAGATCGTCGTCTTCAATAAACAGTTTTGCCCGGAGCAGGAAACCACCGGATCACCCAAATGGCAGGAGATCAAGCCCTACACCGTCGAGCCTCCCGTCGCCCTGAGCCCGGAATGAATCAAAATCCATCGCTCCTGAATCTTATGTTGTTTGCACTTGAGAATCCGCCATGGTCTATCTGACGCGCAAAGCCGAGTTTTCCGCCTCGCACTACTATCACAACCCCGCGTTTTCGCCGGAAGAGAACCAGCGCATCTTCGGCAAGTGCAATAACCCGCACGGCCACGGCCACAACTACACGCTCGAAGTCACTGTAAAAGGTGACGTCGACTCGCGCTCCGGCTTCGTCGTCGACCTGAAGCAACTCAAAGAAATCATGCACCGCGAGGTCCTTGACGCCATGGACCATCGCTTCCTGAATAAGGAAGTCCCGGAATTTTTCACGCAGATTCCAACCACCGAAAATCTGGCGATCGCCATCTGGCAGCGTCTCGAGCCCAAGCTCACGCAAGCTCAGTTGCACCGTGTCCGCGTCTACGAGACTCCAGATCTGTTCGTCGACTTCTACGGAGGGGAATAACCGCTGTGAACGAGTCTCAATCCATGGTCGGTAGCGAGAAACTGACAACTGAGAACCGAGAACTGAGAACTGCTTTCCTCACTCGCCGCTATCATTTTTCCGCGTCGCACCGGCTGCACAACCCCGACATGTCCGCCGCGGAGAATCTCTCCACCTACGGCAAGTGCAACAACCCGCATGGACACGGCCACAACTACGTGCTCGAAGTCACCGTGAGCGGCCTCGTCGATCCCGCCACGGGCATGGTCTGCAATCTGGTCGACCTCGATCGCTGCGTCGAAAGGGAAGTGCTCTCCCGCTATCACCTGGGGAATTTGAACACCCTGCAAGAATTCGTGAAGGCGGTGCCCACCACGGAAAATCTCTGCCTCGAAATCTACGAAATAATGAAGCAGAGTTTTTTCCACGCGCATCTAGAAAGAGTGCGTTTGGAAGAGACTATGATGAACTCGTTCGAATACTCAGGAGAAAACAGGATTCGACATTGATTCTCCGAGTTGTCGTTGGAGCAGGCGAAGGACCTGTGCAATTCGCTTTCGACGATGAGAATTCGAAAGGGAAGGACACCCTACCCGCGATCCCATGAAACCATCCACCACTGACAGCACCCTCACCAGAGCCACCTTCGAAGACCTTGTCCGCGAAATGATCGTCCGCCTCGGCGAAGACCCCGAGCGCGAAGGCCTTCTCTCCACTCCGAAACGCGTCAGCAAGGCCATGCAATTCCTCACCAAGGGATACAACGAAGATCCCGAAGCCCTGCTCAAAGGCGCGCTCTTCACTGTCAACTACGACGAAATGGTCATCGTCAAAGACATCGAGATGTTCTCGCTCTGCGAGCACCACATGCTGCCGTTCTTCGGCAAAGTTCACGTCGCCTACATCCCTAACGGACGCGTCATCGGGCTCAGCAAAATCCCGCGCCTCATCGAACTGTTCTCGCGCCGCCTGCAGATTCAGGAGCGCCTCACCACGCAGATCGCCGAAACCATCCAAAAAGTCATCGCGCCCCAGGGCGTCGGCGTCGTCATCGAAGCCCGGCATCTCTGCATGATGATGCGCGGCGTGGAAAAGCAGCACTCCGCCGCCGTCACGAGTTCGATGCTGGGCTGCTTCCGCAACGAAGAGGAGACCCGCTCCGAATTCCTCTCGCTGATCCGCCAGCGCCCCAACGGCGTGTAACGCCTTACAGCTGGGATGCCCCATGTCTCACCGGTTTTGCGAGACATGGGAAAATCCTGCGTCATTCCGAGGCCGGCGCCCTAAGATGGACCTCCGCCGTCAGCTGGGGGCGGCCCAGCAGCGGAGCGAGGAACCTCTCGTGTACTATCCTCGCTGGGGAACCTCATGAGAACCTCGGTCTTTTGCGGCACCAGTGTCGACGGCTTCATCGCTCGTCCCAACGATGCCCTCGACTTCCTCGATGCCGGGGGATCCGAACCGCACGGCTACGAGGAATTTATCTCGACCGTCGATGTCATCGTCATCGGCCGCAAAACCTTCGACGTCGTCCTCGGTTTCCCCGCTTGGCCATATGGCAAGAAACAGATCATCGTTCTCAGCAGCCGCCCGCTTGATTTCTCGAAGATTCCCGATGCCGTCGTCGAACAGATGTCCGGAACTCCGGCCGAAGTCGTAGGCAAGCTCTCCGCCCGCGGCTTTCAGCACGCCTACATCGACGGCGGAATCACCATTCAAGCCTTCCTGCGCGCCGGGCTCATTCAGCGCCTCACCGTAACTCATGTTCCCATTCTCATCGGCCAAGGCATCCCGCTCTTCGGTTCACTCCCCCACGACGTAATCCTCCGCCATATCGCCACCCGCACCTACAAAGGCGGCCTGGTGCAAACCGAATACGAAGTCGCAGTCTAGGGAAAGAGGCCCTGTGCGGGTTTCCTCGGTGCACCCCGTGTCCCTTGTGGTGGAGGTTTTTGGGACATCCGCCGGTGCGTTAGAATCGCAGCGCTATGTCCGCATCGCTCCGCTCCCACACCGCTCTCATCACCGGCGCCACCCGAGGCATTGGCCTCGCTCTCGCCCGCGCGCTTGCCCGTGAAGGCTGCCGCCTCATCCTCACCGGCCGCGACGAAAAAGCGCTCACCAAAATCAGCAGGGAACTGCGCTCCTCGAAAGTTCTCGCCCACTCCTGCGACATCCGCGACCCTCATTCCGTCGACGATCTCTTCCGCTTTGTTCGTCGCGACGTCAAGAAACTCGACATCCTCCTCAACAACGCCGGCATCGCCCACGCCAACCTCCCCGTCGAAGAACTTCCTTACCCCGTCTGGAAAGACGTTCTTGCCACCAACCTCGACGGCACCTTCCTCGTCACCCAGGCCGCACTCCCCCTGATGAAGCGCGGCGCCACCATCGTCAACAATCTCTCCGTCGCCGCCCACCGCACGTTCAACGGGATGGGCGCCTACTGCGCCTCCAAGCACGCCGCCCTCGGCCTGACCAACACTCTCCGCGAAGAACTCCGCCCCAAAGGTATCCGCGTGATCGCCCTGCTTCCCGGAGCCACCGACACTGAAATCTGGACCGCATTCTGGCGAGAAGCTCCCAGAAAAAAGATGATGTCCCCTGCGTCCATCGCCCAAGCCGTGGTCCAGGCAATCCTGCTGCCAGCCAATACCACGGTAGAATCCTTGGAAATCCGCCCCACCATCGGCACTCTGTAACACCCAATGGGGGGACAGTCGCCCCCGGTTGTCCGGCGGCCCGGCAGTATCGGGCCGCAGTTGGGCCTTCCCCTGTGCGCCCCCGTGGTGAAAGGTTTTTGCTCCCCTTTCCCCCCTCCGCAAGTCCAACTACAATGTCGTCCGCACTCCCAAACAATTAGGAGATCACCATGACGAAGTCCCCGTTTCTCGTCGCAGCCCTGCTTGCGGCAGCATTCGCCATTCCAGCCGCCGCGCAAGACAAGAAGAACGAACCGGTTAAGCCCGCCGATCCGCCCGCCAAAGTCCTGCTCGACAACTGGAACGACATCGGCCGCAAGCTGACCGCTATGGCCGAAGACTTCCCCGAAGACAAATTCGACTTCAAGCCCAAGCCCGAGCAGCGCAGCTTCATCGAGCAACTGCTGCACGCCACCAACGCCAACTACTACTTCATCAACGCCGCCAAGGGAGAGAAGATTCCCGACGGCGATCCCAAGCGCGATCAATTCAAATCCCGCGCCGACCTTGTCGCTTTCGTGAAGAAGTCCTTCGCTGACGGCGCCGCGCTGATCCAGTCCAAAGGCGAGAAGGGCCTCTCCGACACCTTCGTCGATCCCTTCGCCCACCAGTACGTCCGCATCGGCGACTATGCCTGGGGATTCATCGAGCACAGCGGCGAGCACTATGGCCAGCTGGTCGTCTACTACCGCATGGCCGGCTTGGTCCCACCGGAATCGCGGCCTAAAAAGAGAGAAGCGGGAAGATAGTGAACAAAAGGTAAACTGTCATCCTGAGCGAGGATTGAGCCTCACCGATAGGTGAGGCTCAACCGCAGTCGAAGGACCTCTGCATTTCTTAACCTGTGACCAAGACCCGAGGGTGCCCCATTCAACGTCGCGCACTTTGCGACGTTGAGTGGGGATTTCCGTTTGGGGTAGCAACCCCTACCTCCACGCGTACGGACTCCTCCTCCGCCGCTCCGGAAAGATCTTGATCATCGCCATCCCTGCGATAAATCCGCCCACGTGCGCCCAGAACGCCACTCCCCCCACGTCGCGCCGCATCCCGAGCGTCTCCGCCCCCTGCAGAAACTGCACCACAAACCATTCGCCCAGCACGATCCACGCCGGCAGATAAATTACAAATACGAACAACCACGTCAGCACCCGCGCCCTCGGATACACAATGAAATACGCGCCCAGCACTCCCGCGATCGCGCCGCTCGCCCCGACTGTCGGAATATTCGAGTGCGGATACACCGCGACCTGCGTTGCCATCGCCAGCAATCCCGACAGCAAATAAAAAAGTAAATAAGGAAAGTGCCCCAGGTAGTCCTCCACGTTGTCGCCAAAAATGTAGAGGAACCACATGTTGCCTAACACATGCATCCACGATCCATGCAAAAACATCGACGTAAAGAAGGGAAGTACGACGTCCGGCAACGTATAGCGCGACGAGCCACTCAGAAACGCCGCCAGATGCGACGGAATCTCCGCAAACTGCCGCTCAAACGCTAGCGCCCCTCGCGGATCGGTCACCAACTGCAGCCACTGAAAGAGAAAGATGAGAATATTCAGCCCAATCAGGAACCAATTCACGTAGGGCGTGCTGTACCGCGGTTGATCGTCTTTTATCGGAAGCATGGCAGATTTGGTAAGTTAAGGAACTGAGCCATTCAGTGATTGAGCCATTGAGTGATTGAAAACGGAATGGCCTGTCAATCACTCAATGACTCAGTGTTTCAATGACTCAATCTCTCAATCTTCTCATGAACGCCGTCCTGATTATCGATAAGCCCTCCGGCCTCACCTCGCACGATGTGGTCAACCGCGTCCGCCGCATCCTCAACCAGCGCTCCGTCGGACACCTCGGAACCCTTGACCCGATGGCTACCGGCGTCCTTCCGCTCGTGACCGGCAATCTCACGCGTCTCGCTCAGTTCTACACATCGTCGGAGAAGTGTTATGAAGGCGTGATCCGCTTCGGATTCTCTACCGACACCTACGACGCTGAAGGTGACCCGACCACTGAACCGCGCGACATAACCCTGAACGAGGATGAACTCCGCACTGCCACCGTCCGCTTCCGCGGCATCATCGACCAAATCCCGCCGCCATTCTCCGCCAAGAAAATCAAAGGCGTTCCCGCCTACAAACTCGCCCGCAAGCAGAAAGAAGTCACACTTCAAGCGGTACAAGTTGAAATCAAGGAATTCGAAATCCTCGCCGTCGAAAAAGACCGCGCCCACTTCCGCGCCCGAGTCGCCAGCGGCACCTATATGCGCTCCGTCGCCCACGATCTCGGCCACGCCCTCGGCTGCGGAGCCCACCTCGACTCCCTCCGCCGCACCGCGGTCGCCGAATTCACCCTCGAAGACGCCCATACCCTCGAGGAACTCTCAAATTACCGTCATCCCGGCCGGAGCTTGCCTTCCCCGGAGGGGAAGGCAACCGGAGTGGAGGGACCGTGTGTTGATGTGGCGCGGGCACTCCTGCCCGCGACTGCGTCCACCAAAGCAAACTCAGAAGTCCTTCACGGGGCGTCGGCTTCGACGCGTCCCGCAGAAGCGCCAGAAGCCTTGCACGACTTTTTCATCCACCCCCGCAAGCTCCTCCCCCAATTCCCCTCCGTTACTGCCGACGAATCCACCGCCGCCCGCATTCGTGCCGGTCGCCCCGTCAATCTCCCCGACGTCTCTCGGGCCAAGCTGATCAAAGTCTTCGCCAGCCAAAGGGAACTGCTCTGCATCGCCTCCCGCGTGGCCGGCACGCTTTTCCATCCCAAAATAGTCTTCACCGGCCCCGCATAGGCAGCCACCATGTGGGGACGGCCGCCCCCGGCCGTCCAGCCGCGTAAGCGGCGTTGCGGCAAGCGGCTCAAAACCCCAGAATTTGCGCCTCTTTCCGCCCTGCGGTATACTCCCGCTCAGTCTGTCTGTTCTTCCCCAGGCGCCTCTTCGCCTTTCTGTTGACTGAAACTGAATTTGAGAGGACTCGACGTGAAACGACACACCCCTGCCTTTCTTTGCGTCCTGCTGCTCGCCTTCCAAACACTCTCAGCCCAGACCCAGGGTCAGTGGACCACTACCGCCACCATGCAAATCGAGCGCGAATACCACGCCCAAGTTCGCTTGCTCACCGGCTCCGTTCTTTCTGTGGGAGGAATCGACAACGCCAGCAACTACCTCACTTCGGCGGAACTCTTCAACCCCGCCGGCAAAGGAAGCTGGACGCTGACCGGTAGCATGTCCGCTGCCCGCGCAGGTTTCGCCGCCGTTGTGTTGAGTAGTGGCAAGGTTCTCGCCGTCGCCGGACTCAGCACCGGTGGATCGATTCTCGGTGACGCCGAAATCTACGATCCCGTCTCTGGAACTTGGTCTCCCGCAGGCTCTCTCTCCGTTCCGCGTTACGATCACACCGCGACGCTTCTGACCAATGGAAAGGTCCTAGTCGCCGGCGGCTGCACGTCGTCCGGATGCGGCGCATACACCGCCGTCAGCGAACTCTACGACCCGACTACGAATTCCTGGTCCACCACCGGCAGCCTCAATTCGGCTCGAGCTATTCACACCGCCGTTCGCTTGAATGGCGGCAAGGTGCTCGCTATCGGAGGCCTCGGCGCCTCCACCTCAGCTGAACTTTACAGCCCCGCCACCGGCAAATGGACCACCGCCGCCAGCCCCGCGATCGCGCAGTACCTCAACACCGTCACGCTCCTCCCCAACGGAAAAGTTCTGGCCACCGGCGGCGAGCCCTCCCGCGGTCCCAACAGTTCCGCCGAACTCTACGACCCCCTCGCCAACACCTGGACCCTCACCGGATCCATGACCGACTACCGCTACGGCCACACCGCCACGTTGTTGCCCGATAACACCGTCCTCATCGCTGGCGGCATCGGGCAATCCATCAGCTGCGGCAAGGCCTGTACCGGATACATCCCCACCAGCAGAGCGGAGATCTACAATATCGCCACCGGAACTTTCACTGCCATCCCGCCTCTCAGTCGCGCACTCGCCTTTCATTCGGCCACTTCGCTGAAGACAGGCAGGGCGCTGATCAACGGCGGCGAAGGCACCACCGCCTATTGCTGCACCATCGTGAACACCGCCGAGTACTACGTCCCGCTCACGCTCACCTTCTCCTCCGCCAGCCTGAACTTCGGACTCCTCCAGACCGGCCTCACCAGCACCGCGCAGACCGTCACAGTTACCAACGCCAGCCCGCACTCGGCAGCATTCACCGGCATCACCGCTAGCGGCGACTACGCCCAAACCAACACTTGTCCCGCAACCCTGACCTCCGGCCTGAGCTGCACCATCAGCATCACCTTCTCCCCAACCGCTACCGGCACCCGCAACGGAGCCGTCACTCTCAAGGACAATTCTCCCGGCAGCCCATCGCAGACGATCGGCTTAACCGGCATCGGCGAAGCCCTTTCCCTCGGCTTTTCTCCCGGATCACTCGCCTTCCCAACCATCCCTGCGACCACCAGCACTTATCTGAGTGCAACTCTGGTCAATGACGGCTCGGGTCCAGTCAACCTCACGGGGTTTTCGATCGCCCCGTCCGGGACGTTCCTTGAAACCGGCAACTGCCCCACAACCCTGGCCGTGCAACAGAGCTGTACCATTCAGGTCACCTTCGCTCCACCCGATGTCGGAACCTACAAGGCCACGCTCACCGTCAGCAACGGCGCTGGCGCCGCCGCCACCTTACCTCTGACCGGCACTGCCTCCGACGCTCCATAGTCCATCCGATTCGGAGACTGATCATAGCGACGTAAATTTCAACCTCAAGTCCACCTTGACCCCGCCCACCATCCCCGTTACCCTCTCCTCCATCCCATGAAGCTTTCGGTCGTCGTCCCCGTCTACAACGAGCAGGGAACTGTTCGCCAGGTCATTTCCCGAGTCCTTGCATCTTCCAAGGTGCTCGACATGGAAATCGAACTCCTCTGCGTCGACGACGCCTCCACCGACGGCTCCCGCGACACCCTGACCGCCCTTCAGACCCAGCACCCAGAACTTAAAGTGTTTCTTCAACCTTCAAATCAAGGCAAGGGAGCCGCTCTCCGCCGCGGAGTTCAGGAAGCGACCGGAGATTTTGTCCTCATCCAGGACGCCGACCTCGAATACGATCCCGCCGACTACCCCGCTCTCCTCCGCCCGCTTATCGAAGGTAAAGCCGACGTCGTCTACGGCTCGCGTTTCCTCGGATCCGGTCCGCACCGCGTGCTGTATTACTGGCACTCGGTAGGGAACTGGCTCCTGACGCAAATCTCGAATGCCCTCACCGGCATCAACCTCACCGACATGGAAACCTGCTACAAGGTTTTCCGACGCGAGGTCATCCAATCGATCCCGCTCGTCGAGAACCGCTTTGGATTCGAGCCCGAGATCACCGTCAAGATCGCCAAGCGCCGCCTCCGCATCTACGAAGTCGGCATCAGCTACTGGGGACGCACCTATGAGGAAGGCAAGAAAATCAGCTGGCGCGACGGCCTGCAGGCACTCTTTTGCTTGCTCAAGTATTCGATCATAGAATGAGCTGCAGTTAGATGAGTCTAAATGGCCACGAAGATCGCAATACGCCGCACATCTCGTCATGCCGAGCGAGGGGTTGAACCTCTATCTGAGAGGCGAGGTTTTCAACCGCCGTCGAAGCATTCCTGCACTCTCCTGGGCCGTTTGCGAATTGCGCCGTCGCTTGCATTTCGCTGTAAAATTCTCCCTAGAGGCGGCCTGACATGCGATCACAACGCGCAGCAGAAGTACTCCTGGGATTCGCTTCAGTCGTCATCATGCTGGTTTGCGTAAGCACCTTCTCCCACGCCAAGCCGCAAACCGAACCCCACACCCACTCCATCAACGGTCCCGACCTGTTCCGCAGCTACTGTGCTGTCTGCCACGGCACGGATGCCCACGGTGCCGGCCCGATGGCCACGAATCTCAAGTCCAAGGTCCCCGATCTCACCGTTCTCGCTAGGAACAACAAGGGAAAGTTTCCCGCCGCCCGGCTGCACTCCGTCATGGAAGGTACCGACCCCGCTGCAGCCCACGGTTCTCGCGAAATGCCTGTCTGGGGCCCCATCTTCCACGAAATCGAAAACGATCAGGACGTAGGCAACGTCCGCATCGACAACCTGCTCAAGTACCTGGAGTCTATCCAGCGGAAATGACCCATTCGGCAACCTGGGAACCTAGGACGCTAGCAAACTCGCACCGTTCATAATGTCCGATAACAGGTATTATGTTCAGCCGGTAAACTGTCTCAGACCTTGACGCCCGTTTCCGCTACAATCCCTCCCCGAGCCCCAAATCCCATGAACCGACGCCTTTTCCTCCAGACTACCTCCGCTACCCTTGCCTCACTCCTCCTTCCGAGAACCGGCCACGCGATGTCTTGGCCCGGCGACTCACTCCCGCTCCTGTTCGGCGCGGACTACTATCCCGACCAGACTCCCGAGCGACTCTGGCAAGAAGACGCCACGCGTATGGCCGACATGGGCATCACCAATGTCCGCATCGCCGAGTTCGCCTGGGGATTGATGGAGCCCCACGAAGGCACCTTCGACTTCAAGTGGCTCGAGCGTTCGATCGGAATTCTTCACGCGCACAACATTGCCGTCATCGTTGGCACTCCATCCGCCGCACCGCCGCCGTGGCTGACCCTCAAATATCCCGAGGCCCTCATGGTCAACGACAAGGGCTTGCAGCTGACACCCGGCACGCGCCGCTTCACCTGTCCCACCAACGCCACGTACCGCCGCCTCTCGCTCGCCATCGCCACAGCAATGGCCAAGAACTTCGCCGCTACGCCCGGCATCATCGGCTGGCAGATCGACAACGAATTCACCCTCGGCGAATTTGCCCGCTGCTACTGTCCATCCTGCCGCAAAGGTTTCCAGGATTGGCTCCGCCGCAAGTATCCCTCCCTCGACGCCCTCAACGACGCCTGGGGCACCGTCTTCTGGAGCAACACCTACACCGATTTTTCCCAGATTCCCGTTCCCTTGCCCTCCGGCGCCCCTCCGAACCCGGCCCACGCGCTCGACTATGACCGCTATCAGAGCCACGCCAACGCGTCGTTCCAGGGCGAGCAACTCGCCATGTTGCGCAAGGAATGTCCGAAGCATTTCATCACCACCAACAACGTCGGCATGGTCGACAACCTCGACATGCGCGAGCTCTACCGCGATCTCGATTTCGTCGCCTCCGACAACTATCCCGGATTTTTCTCCATCTTCACCGGCTCGAACGGACCGGGAAGCAACCTGCCGCTCGAATCCATCGCCCCCATGGCCGCCTTTAGCCATGACTTCTCGCGCAGCCAGAAAGACGGCGCGCCGTTCCTCATCATGGAAGAACAATCCGGCAAAGCCGGCCAGCCCTACTTCTCCCCGCAGCCCGAACCCGGCCAGCTCCGCCTGTGGTCGTATCAATGCGTGGCGCACGGTGCGATGGGCATCAACTATTTTCGTTGGGATACTGCGAATTTCGGCGCAGAAGAATATTGGCACGGGCTGCTACGCCACGATCGTTCGAAAAGCCCCGGCTTTGACGAAATCAAGCAGACCATGGCCGAACTCAAAGCCCTCGGCAAGGACGCTCTGAACGCGCCCTGTGAAGCCGATGTCGCGCTGATCTTCGACTACGATTCCGATTGGGCTCTCGCCATCCAGCCCGGTCAGCCCAAGCTCAAATACATGGAGGAAGCTACCTCCTGGTACGGCTGCCTCGCCGCGTCCCACGCGGGCCTTGATATCGTCAGCCCTGCGCAGGACCTCTCCCGCTACAAAGTCGTCGCTGCCCCAGCTCTCTACGTCGTCTCTGCCCAGGCCGCCGAACGCATCCGCGCCTTCGTCCAGGGTGGAGGCATCTTCATCGCCGGCGTCCGCCTCGGCGTCAAGGACGAGCACAGCCGCATCGTCCCCACTCCCCTGCCCGGCCTACTTCGCGACGTGATGGGTGTCGAACTCATCGACTACCAACCCATCTACTCCGATCATCAGGCCGTGCAGTTTTCCGGTGCTCTCGCCGGAACGAATGCCGACTGCCACATCTGGGCCGACATTCTCGCCCCGAAAGATGCTGACGTCCTCGCTAGCTACACCAGTGGAGCCTACGCAGGAAAAGCCGCCATCACATCACACGCGTTCGGCAAAGGCAAAGCAATCTACATCGGCTGCCATCTTGACGCCCCGGATCTCGCCCGCATCCTTTTAACGTTGCTAGCGATGGACGGCGTGACGCGCGCAATCCAAGCCCCCCAAGGCGTAGAAGTCACCACGCGCCGCACCGCGAATAAATCCTGGACGTATGTCCTGAACCACGCCGCGAAAGCGCAAGCAGTCAATTTGAATGGAAATTATCAGGACGTCCGCGACCACTCGCCCGTCTCAGGCTCCATCAATCTCGACCCCTACGGCGTGCGGGTGCTGCTTAAGACGTAGCAAGACTGAATGGGATGCCCGATGTCTCGCCGCCTTTGCGAGACATCGGAACAACTCGGCGCGATTTTGGGTGGCGCAGCGCTTCAGCGCTGCGATAGGCCGCTCATTTTCGAGGCCAGTCTTTAGCCGCTGAGGGACTGCTGGCGGAAAGCACCTTTTCGGAGGCCTTTTGCGGCCTTGGCGGTTTCAGATCTTATGCTAGCCTCATGCCATTCCCATGCGACGCCTAGCTGAAATCCTCGCTTGCATCCGCCAGACTCGCCACTGGCCGCCCATTCTGCTCGACTATCGTAAACTCCGACCACTTCCCTATCCGTACACTCTCAAACTCCGCAACGGCGACCAACTCATTCTCCGCGAACACACAAACAATCTGCAAAATCGCGTGACCACGATCAACTGTGCCCTTACGAGCAAGAGCGGCGATCAGACCATGGATTCCCTCTCCTGCATTCCCAGCCAATACCGCCGCATTCACGCCCCAGAGACCTCCGCTCTGAACGCGGCCCATCGAGGCCCGAACGCCGCCCGAATTGACAACGATGGCATCCCGGCGGCGAATACGAAGTTCTGCTCTCAACCGAAGCGGCCACGCTCCAGCGCTGCCGCCGCGTCATCGTCCAGTATCACGAAATGCCCGCAGAAATGCGGTTAGGAAAGGAACAACTCTTCGATCGTCGGAAGTCTCTCGGCTTCCGTCTCATCCTCGACGACGACACCCACCGCGGCTCCGGCCGCGCCATCCTCACCAGGAACTGAGGTCTACGCGATCACTTCCACGAACTTCCCCGGATCGAGAGACGCGACGGCTCGATCCAAAGTGACCAGCTTGCCCCGATGATGCATCGCCAATCCAAGCAGGTACAAATCCGTCACCTGCTGATGGCCCACAACGCGGTCCGAGAATCTCCCCAGTGCCTCAGCGACCGGCATGTCATCTGGCCAGAACTGATGTGCAGGATGATTCGTGGTAGTCCGGATCGCCTGGATCGCTTCTTTGGGAGAAACTGCTCGCAACGAAAAGGCTGGGTTCGAGATGATTCGCACAAAGCCGGCCTCTACCATCGGACACGTAGCCCATCCCTTCGATGCGTGGCTGCCGAACCAGCTCTGAGCTAGAGTGTGATGCCGATGTCCCGGCCACGACAGCGCCAACAAGACATTGACGTCCAGCAAATACGCCGTCATTCCAGCTCGGACTCCAGCTGTTTCACACGCTCCGTCGTAATCCGGGGCGAATCGGGAGGGACATCGAACACAACAATGCCATTCACCATGCGCGTCGGCGTCTCACTGGAAAATCCTCTTCGCACCAGTTCCGACGCGGCTTTCCCTAAAGCGACCGATCTCGCTTCGGAATACTGCCGCACCATTTCAAGTGCGTCATCATCAAGATTCAGAGTGGTGCGCATAATAACCACATGATGACACGAGCTGCGCCTTGATGTCAATTATTGAATAATCGCATCAAGCCTGTACGGGAAGCTCGGCGACTCCTGCACCCAAGCCCGCCCCTACATCTTGTACTTCCCCAGATCGTCATCCCCCAACTGCTCCAGCCACTTCCGCATCTCTTCGCTGGTGGCCTTGTCCGACAGGCTTGCGGCCAGCTTCGACGTCTTCAGCACAATCTCATCCACATAGATCGGACAATCCACGCGCAGCGCCAGCGCCAGCGCATCTGATGGCCGCGAGTCCACGCTGATCATCTGCCCGCATCGCTCCAGCCAGATCACCGCATAGAACGTGTCGTCCTTCAGGTCCGTCACCACCACCTTGCGCACCTGCGCATCCAGCCCCACCAGCACGTTCTTGATCAAATCGTGCGTCATCGGACGCGGCGTCGCCGTCTTCTCCATCTCCGTCACAATTGCGTTCCATTCGGGGACCCCGATCCAGATGGGCAGCACGGAGTCTCCGTTTACGTCTTTCAGGATCACGATCGGCATCTGCGTCACCGGATCCACCAGCAGCCCTTTGATCGAAACTTCGACTTCCATGGAGACCTCCGACTGCCCCTTATACCACCAACTCGCCTAGCAGTGAATTCGGGAAGCTGGTGGTGACGCGAACGTTCACGTACGACCCCGCCGCCGGAGTTACACTGTCGGGCGCGACGAAATTCAGCGTCTTGTTCTGCGACGTGCGCCCGATCCACTGCGCGCGGCCATCGTTGCGCCCTTCCACCATCACCTCAAGAATCGTGCCGACATATTTCTTGTAACGCGCTTTTTGGATGTCTCTCTGTTTCTGCATCAGCACATCCAGGCGGCGGATTTTCTCCGCTTCCGGAATCGCATCCTCCAGCGCGAGCGACGGCGTATTCGGACGCGGCGAATACTTGAACGAAAACACGGCGTCATAGCCGACTTGTTCCAGCAAGTCGAGCGTCGCCTCGAATTCCCTTTCCGTCTCACCCGGAAATCCCACGATGATGTCGGTCGTCATGCTGATCTCGCGCTTCGCCGCCCTAATCCACGCCACGCGCTCCAGATATTCCTCGCGCGTGTACAGCCGCTGCATGGCGTCGAGCACCCGCGTCGATCCACTCTGCACCGGTAGATGCACGTGGTCGCAAAGGCTTGGCACGGCATCGATGACGTCGACAATATCCCGCCCAAAGTCCCGCGGATGCGATGTCGTAAACCGCACTCGGCGAATTCCCCGAATCTCACCGACCGCAGCCAGCACTTCGGCAAACGTCTTCTTTCCCGACGGATCACGGTAGGAGTTCACGTTTTGCCCGAGCAATTGAATCTCCGTGTATCCCAGATCGGCCATCTGCCGCGCTTCCGCCAATACGGACTCCGACGTCCGGCTGCGCTCCTTGCCGCGAGTGAATGGCACCACGCAATACGCGCAGAACTTGTCGCAGCCCTCAATGATGGTGATGTATCCGCGATGTGGATTTGTGCGGGCAGTGAACTCGGTCTCGAAACACTTGTCCGTCTGGCGATCGTCGAGACCAGTAATGCGGACCAATGTGTCCCGGGTCGCGGGTCCAGAGTTTGAGCGATGAGCTGTGAGCGATGAGCTGCGAGCAACTCCAACTTCGGCGTCATCCCGAAGGCCCGCGTCCTCTTCAGCGGGCCGAGGGATCTCGCGGGCGCGATCCGTGTAGGTTAAAACCGCGGGTGCCCCATTCAAGCCGCGTTCTGTGCGGCTTGAGTGGGGAGCCACTGCCCCCTCCAACTGCACCAGCATCTGCGGCAGGTTGTTATATGACGCCGACCCGCACACCAGCGACACATGCGGCGCGCGTTCAAAAATCTTCTCGCCTTCCTGCTGCGCCACGCATCCCAGCACCCCGAACTTTTTTCCCGCGGCCTGCAGCTTCTTGTAATCGGCCAGCCGGTGAAACACTTTCTGCTCGGCCTTATCGCGGATGGAACACGTGTTGTACAGGATCAAATCGGCCTGCTCGACCGTCTCCACCTGCCGGTAGCCTTCCTGCACGAGCGTCCCAACGACCTTCTCGGAGTCGTGGACATTCATCTGGCACCCGAAGGTCTCCAGGTAAAACGTCTTCCGCGGATTGCCCGCTTGCTGTGGAACCCCAGACATAAAGCAAGTATAACGCGGCGAATCAGAACTCCAGGGATTGATTGGCCTTAATTGATTGGCCTTAAGCGTTCGGGAGACGGGGCCGAGCGTATACTCCCACCGTGCGACCAAGTCCACGCTGGAGTGAGACTCATGTTGACCCAGGTTCGGCACATCCCCAGAAATGTTCTTCTTTGTTTCTGTATCGCAGGAACTTTTTCTTTGGCTTACGCTGCGGACACCAAGGCGGAAGAGATCGTAGCCAAACATCTCGATTCGATCGGCACGGCGGAGGCTCGCACGGGCGTAACCTCGCGCGTGGTACAGGGCACGCTGAAGTTTAAGATTCTGGTCGGCGGCGCGGGAGAGTCGGTTGGGAGCTGGGGCCAGGTCTCGGATCATCGCAAATCGAGGTTTGTGATGCGGTTCGGCCACGGGGATTGGCGCGGGGAAGAGTTCATCTGCGACGGCGAGAAGACCTCCTACGCCGCTGCGACTGCCTCCCACCAGTACAGCGATTTCGCAAAATTTGTGAGCGCCGAAGATTTCATTGTGAAAGAGGGCTGGCTGGGAGGAGCACTCTCAACCGCTTGGGCCCTCGAGAATGTGGACCCGAGCCGTAGCCAGCTGCAGTATCTGGGCCTCAAGAAAATCGGCGGACGCGACCTTCACACCCTGGAGTATGTGACGAAGAGCGGCAAGGGATTAACCGTCAAACTCTATTTCGACCCCGAGACCTATCGCCACGTGAAGACCGTGTATTCAACCGTGGCCGTGCCGATGGGCGCTCCCAACGGAATCATCACCAGTGCCGTACAGGATCAGTTCCGCTATACCATCGAAGAAAATTTCAGCGACTTTCAGACCGACCACGGAATCACACTGCCCCGGCACTACGATCTGCAGTTCACCGAGGAATTGCAGAACGGCACCACCCGGCTCTATGACTGGGATATGTTGACCGGCGCACTGCACGAGAACATCGGCCTGGACCCGGAGAATTTCCATATCAAGTAGGGCGTCTGACTGCACGAACCAGACAGGGCCTGGGTCCTCGACTCTAGCCTGATCGATAATTCACTTCCCTTTATCGGCAAGTTTGCGCTTACACGCCGCCAGTCGTTGCTCGACGACGGAAGGAGGAGTGCTTCGAAAGCCGTCGAAACTCACCAGGCCCGGCTCCGGCACTTCGTGCCAGGTTTTCAGGCTTTCTTCGTAGAACGACTGCGCCGCACGCCAGTGTTGCTGACGCGAATCGTGCGATTCCATGGAATGCGATGCCCTCAGACTCATCGCGTTGCCTAAACCCGTGTTGGAGTCGGCGATGACATACAGAAGCTGGGCGTTGGCGTGGTCTTGCTTGACCCACGCAGCCAGCTTGAGTGCGTTCTGAAAAGCGTCCGTCGCGCCTGCCGCATCGCCTTGAAGCACCAGCCTTTCTCCGACTTCGTCATCGGCTGCAGCCAGGCTCAGCCGGCTGTCGGAGTTGCCCGGGTCATCGGCGCAGAGTTTGGAATACAAATCAACCGCCTCGCGATAATCGCGAAGGGCAGCGGCGGCTTGGCCCGTTCGGGAGGCGGCATCCCCGCGAGTCACCAGGCCCAAGGCCAGGTAGCTCCTGACCTCCGCGGTTGGATTCGCTTTTGCCAGCTGGTCGCCGATGGCTTGCGCTTTGCGGAAACTGTCCGCTGCGGCCTGTGTCTTTCCCAGGATTGACTCGGCACCGGCGAGGTTCAGCGATCCAAACAGCAGGCTTGTCCGCAGGTGAACGTTCTGTGGATCGGCTTGGGAGAGCCCTTGAAAAATCTGCCATGCCATTTGAAAACTGGCCTCTGCGCCCTGGTCGTCGCCTCGGGCCGATTGCACAGAGCCCAGATCAGAGTATGCGTCGCCAAGGTCCTCTTGCGAGATGGCATTGTTCGGGGAAGCCAACACCCGCAGGACCTGGAGGCCGCGCAGATACTGGGCTTGCGCCTGACTCAGATTTCCTGTTTCCACCAACTGATCGCCCAGCCGCAGAAGCGCGCTGGCCAGGAAACGTTGCTGCACGCGATCCCCGGGATCGGCCGCCGCCAGCTTTTCCGCGATCGGTAACACCTTCTGATGCAGTTGCAGAGCACCCAGGGTGTTCCCCATATTCGCGGACATATTCCCGCCTTCAATGCCGGCCAGGGTCTGGTAATCCTTGGCCAGTTCCAGTTGAGCCCGTTTTTCCTGCGGATACTTCGCCGACAGCCGTTCCCCGATCTCAACTGCGTGGTTGCACTCGGAGAGCGAGTTTGTGATGTTCTGGATCTCCGAATTGACTTCGCACAGCCGCCGCTCCACCACCGCCAGGGTGAGCGCGTCCTCAAGGTTGTCGGGATTGGCCTGGTACAGCCCGGTCTCAATCGCCTGCGCCTTTTGGTAGCTCTTGAGCGCGCCTTTGGTGTCTCCGAGGTTTGCCAGAAACGGATATCCCTGGACATCGCCGACTCGCTTGTAGGCCGTCGCCAGTTCGCGTTGCAGGGATACCTCCGATCCTGACTCACTCGCGAGACTGTCCAAATACTGCAGGGCGCGATCAACCAGCAACTTGCGTGCCGGGATGGAGCCGGGTAAGGGCTCGATTGAATCATTGATTTCGAATAGCAGCGAATTCGCCAGGCGGCGCACATCGTCGAAACGCCTCTGCGCGCGATCGGCGTTCGCTTGCGCGATGCGAGCCTCTCGCAGCGTGGCCGCGCCTCCGGCCAGTATCGCGAGCATGACCAGAGCAGCGGCGGTCATGCCCAGCCGGTGGCGTTGCAGAAATTTCCTTGCGCGGTAGTTCCACGATCCCTTGGATGCTGCCACTGGCAGGCCTTCCAGATGGCGCCGGATGTCTTCGCCGAACTGTTCGGCTGAGCCGTAGCGCCGCGACGGTTCCTTCCGCAGCGCCATCATGGTGATCTCGTCGAGATCGCCGGCCATCCGGCGGCTCAACTTGGCCGCCGAAGCCTCGCGGCGAAGACTCGCGCACTCCGTCGCCTGAGCCGAAAGACCTTGCTTGGCGATTCCGGCGCTTGGCCGGCCGGGCTCGCTTTCGCAGACTGCTTTTGCCATGACGTGTGGCGTTCGCGTGTGCACCGAGTACGGGGAACGCCCGGTCAGCAATTGATAGAGCAGTACGCCCAGGGAATACACATCCGAGGCAGTCGTAATGGTTTCGCCGCGAATCTGTTCCGGGCTGGCAAATTCCGGCGTCATCGCATGAGCCACCGTGGTCTGAGCTTCCTGGGAGGGCTCGATGATTTTGGCAATTCCGAAATCCAGAAGCTTGGGAATTCCGTCTTTGGTGACCAACACGTTGCTGGGCTTGATATCGCGATGGATGACCAGCCGCTGGTGAGCATAGTGAACCGCTACGCACACCTGCCGAAAAAGGTCTAGCCTTTCCGGGATACTGAGCCGGTGTTCATCGCAGTAGAGGTCGATGGGTTGGCCCTCAATCAACTCCATCACTAAATAGGGAATGCCGTCGTCGGTGGTGCCTCCGTCGAGCAGGCGCGCGATATTGGGGTGGTCGAGCGAGGCCAGGATCTGGCGCTCGTTCAAAAAGCGGCGCAATACGGACTGGGAGTCGAGTCCGCCGCGTACCAGCTTGACCGCAACTTCCTTGGTGTATTGCCCATCGTCACGCGCGGCGCGATAGACCTCTCCCATGCCGCCGGCGCCGATCTCGCTGACGATGCGATAGGCGCCGACGCGGCTTCCCACGCGCCATGCCGCGGACGGAGGCGGCGCTTTCAGATCGAAAGCCGGCGTTTCCAGAAAGCCGGCGCCGGCTTCCTCGTGGGAGCGGAGAAGCGAGGCCACTTCGCGTCGGAGTTCGGCGTCGCCCGCGCACGCTCGATCCAGGTGCGACGCGCGTTCCAACGGGCTGACGGCGATCGCCTCGTCCAGCAGCTTTTTGATCTGTTGCCAGCGTTCCGGGTTCACGCCAGCGCCTCGCTCGCCATGGCCCTTAGTTTACAGATTCTTCTCGGTCTCTCCGATGTACTTGCTCAGCCAGCCAAGGACGCGCTTCCAGCCTTCCATGTGGCCGGTCGCCTGCGGCAGGTTGCCGGCGAATCCGTCCTGGGTGACCCGCACCCGCGTGCCCGTGCCCGCCTTCCTGGGGCCGCTGGGATGCAAGCCATGAACGCCTTGCGGTTCGAGTTCCCAGCGTACAGTCGTGGCCAATGATCCGGCATAGCTGCTCACCCAGGTATGTACCAGCACGCGCGGCGGATCGACTTCCAGATACTCGCCCTCCACCCAGAACTGGGTGCCGTCCGCGCCCGACCCTTCGCTGCGCCACTTGCCGCCGGGACGCACGTCCATGGTCGATTTGGTCACGTGATAGAGGCCTTCCTGTCCCCACCATTTGGGGAGTTGCGCGGGGTCGCTGATCGCCTGAAACACGCGCTCGGGCGGAGCGGCGATGAAAATCTCGGCGATGACCGTGTTCTGGTCCGGCGTCATTGTGGCGGTCGCCATGGCAAGTTCTCC
Source organism: Terriglobales bacterium (assembly GCA_037443605.1). GTDB lineage: Bacteria > Acidobacteriota > Terriglobia > Terriglobales > Acidobacteriaceae > Sulfotelmatobacter. The sequence continues at coordinate 158,060 of JBBIOA010000007.1, read as the reverse complement.
TTGGTTTCAAAAATCCCCATTCTGACTCAGCTCTCTTCGAACTGCTCCAGCGTATCGAGTACGCCGCAGGTAACGATGGCAGTGGTTATATCTTTCCCCACCATGAAATCCGCCTCGAGCGAGGCGGGCCATCACGCCCGCCATACTCTACATTTTGCGATACAGGTCGAAGGTCTCGGTGCGCTCGTTGCCGTGATCGGCGAACACCCAGGTTTCGGTGTGATGCTTGTCGTCCACCAGAGTCAGGATCATCTTCTGCATATGGCCGGCGTCGGGCGAAGCCAGATTCGTTGCATCCATGTAGTTAAAGGTGATGGTCTTGCCGTCGGGAGCGACGGTGGCGGCCATGCGCGGTTGGTTGCCCATCGAGCAGTAGTGGGTGATGAGCAGCTTGTTCGGCCCATCGAGATGAAACATCGAGATCATCGAATGCTCGCCGAGGATCTCGCTCTCTACCGCCGTGCCGCCGCTGGTGACTTTGAAGCTGACTTGAACGGGGCGGCCGTCCGTCGTCTTCCCTTCCCACATTCCGGGCATGGCTTTGATGGCGGCGAAGGCTTTCTGCGCGTCGGTTTGCGCGTAACTGGCGGGGCAGAACGCGGCGGCGACGACGAGCATCAAGAGAGTGCGGAGCAGGTTTGAGTTTTTCATGGTCGGTTGTCCTCCTCGATTTCCTATTTTGGTGATGCGGTTACTTGTTCTTTTGCGGTTTCATTTCTTCCTGCGTTTCACGGGCGTATTCCGCTTCCACAAACGCTTTCAGGTTGTTCAGGCTCGCCGTCCAGAAGCGGCGATACTCGTTGAGCCAGTTGTCGACGGCGCGGAGAGGTTCAGGGTTGAGTTGATAGACGCGATTGCGGCCCTCGCGGTGCTCGCGGACCAAATGCGCGCGGCGGAGCAGGCGAAGGTGTTTGGAAATGGCCGGACGCGAAACCGTGAAGGCCTGAGCGATCTGGCCCGCGGGCTGGCTGCCTCGGCGAAGCAGGTCGAGGACGGCTCTGCGAGTCGGATCCGCCAGGGCCTGGAAGGCGGCATCGGGGGAATATGTAACCGTTCGGTAACGCATAATGCGTAACCTTACAGTTACATGAACGGCATGTCAAGAGATTTCTTGATTGCCCGATCATTCTCCATTCCCCATGTGTCGCGAATGCTACGAGACCCGCTCGATTTTGGGTGGCGCAGCGCTTCAGCGCTGCGATAAGCGGCCTATTTTCAATGTCGGCTTTAGCCGCTGAGGGCCTGCCTCCTGGACAGAAAGTTCTTTTCCAGCACCTGCTAGAGTTTGGCACGGAGCATGCTGATGACGTCGTCGGAGGTGATGATGCCGGTGAGTTTGTTTTGCTCGTCGACGACGGGCAGGGTCAACAGGTTGTACTTGTCGAACAGTTCGGCGACTTCGTTCTCCTCGGCGCCCTCGTGGGCCAGGACGAGAGGCTCCTGGGTGAGCGACAGCATAGGCGTCGTCAGTTCCGCGAGGACAATCTTGGCAAGCGGGACGGCACCGACCAGCGTGCCATGCGAATCGACCAGGTAGATCGTGCTAACGGCCTCGGGTCCGCCTTCAAACTCACGCATGGAATCGATGGTGTTCTGGACGGTCGCGTTGACCGGCAAGGCCAGGAACTCGGTGGTCATGCGGCCGGCGGCGGTTTCTTCTCGGTGCTCGAGCAGTTCGACGACATCCTGCTGAGCCTCCGGTTCCATTTGAACCAGAATCTGCTCGGTGCGTTCTTCGGGAAGATCGCCGAGCAGGTCGGCGGCCGCATCGGGGTTCATTTCTTCGACGATGTCGGCGGCGCGTTCGGAGTCGAGCGATTCCACGATCGCCTTCTGCACCTTCGGTTCGACTTCCTCCAGAGCTTCCGCCGCGGTTTCATGGTCAAGAGTCTGGAAGACGGCCTGGCGCTCGTCGGGCGCAAGATCTTCGACGATGTCGGCGATATCGGCGGGATGAAGGCTGGCGAGGCCTTCGTGAGAAATCTTGAGCTTCACCCGGCGCGCGGGGTCGGTCTCGATAAGGTCGACGAAATTCCAGGGAATGGAGCGTGGCGGAATCCGGCCAAGCAGAAGGTGCAACGCCGCACGGGGCGCGAGACCACGGAGAAGGCGCCGAATCGCGCCACGGGCGCCCACGTCGACGGAGTAAATGCGAAGGATGACCTGGTCTTTGCCGGGATGGCCGGGATCCTTGCGAAGTTCGACGTGAAGATCGACGTCATTCACGCGGACCACTTTGCGTCCGTTGATGTCGATCACCTGTTGATCGAGCAGATCGCGCCCGAGGAGGAAAAGACCTTCCGTGCCGTTAGTCGGCTGCCACTCGGAAGCGGAACTGGAGGCTCTTACGCCGCCATTCACTGCCGTGACGGCGGAATAGGGGAGCAGGCGATTGCCGGAACTGGTCTTGATGATCAGCGCCGAGATGCGGGAACGGTCTTCCTGGGGCGTGAGCGTGACCTCGCGCACACGTCCACTTGCCGCGCCAGACGGGTCATACACGGTCGAGCCGAGCAACTCGCTGAGGGCAAGGGCGGTCACGGGTAGAGGATAAATAAGTTGGGCAGGAATCGGAAAGGAATTCTGCTCGGCGCAGGTTAGAAAATGCGAACGTTGCGCACATCCTGCCAGCCAGGGATCTACCGAAACGGCTCCCTGCATGATGACGGCGGGTAGCACCGGCAGACGCGGGCAGGAGTGCCCTCGGCACATCCCCGCGCCACAGCGGAAGTCGCTTCGTGGCGGAACGTATAATTAAAGTGAGTGCGCCTCCTCTTCGATATTTTCGGGCAGACCCTGCGGACCCTGTGGGCGCACAAACTGCGCTCGTTCCTCACCATGTTTGGGATCGCCTGGGGCGTGGGTTCCCTGCTGCTTCTGGTCGGCCTCGGCGAGGGGTTCCGGTCGGGCAATCGCAAACAATTCGACTCGCTGGGCGAAAACGTGATGTTCATCTGGTCGGGGCGCGCGCCGGCGATGCAGGGCAGCTTCACCGCGCTGCGGCAGTACTACCTGACGTATCGCGATTACCAGGATATCGAGGCGGAGTGCCCGAGCGTGGGAGCGGCGGCACCGGTGATCAGCCGCGGGGACATCCGCGCGGTCAGCGACTTCTACCAGGCCAGCGGGCAGATCCTGGGCGTTCCGGCGTCCATGAACAGGATTCGCTACCTGCCGATCAATGACGGCCGGTGGCTGAATGACATGGACGATGCCCAAAAGCGCGCCGTCATCGTGATTGGCGATGAGGTACGCCGGACGTTGTTCCCCGGCCGGCCCGCGGTGGGAGCGACGATCCTCCTCAATGGCGTCCGCTTTACGGTCATCGGAACCCTGCAGAAGATCGGGCACGGCGACAATATGAATGTGAACCTGCGTAGCTTCGTGCCGTTTCACGCCATGCAGGACTATTTTCGCCCGCTGAACGCGGGCATCGCCACCGACACGATTTCGATGATCAACTACCAGCCGCGCACGCGGGCGCTGCACGAGCAGGCGCAAGCAGAGGTGCACAAAATCATCGCGCGCAATCACAACTTTAATCCCAAAGATCCGGATTCCTTTGACGAATGGGACACGGTGAAAACCGTGGACCAGGTGGGAAAGATTTTTGACGCGATGAATTCGTTTCTGGGCAGCGTGGGGCTGGTGACGCTGGCGCTGGGGGCGATCGGGATTATCAACATTATGCTGGTCGCGGTGGCCGACCGGACGCGGGAGATTGGACTACGCAAGGCGTTGGGAGCGACCAAGAAGAGCATCATGTTCCAGTTCTTTGTGGAAGGCGCCTTTTTGACACTGTTGAGCGGAGGGCTTGGAATCGCGGGCGCGGCGGGATTGATGGCACTGCTGGCGAATGTGAGCCTGGGGGATGGGTTTGATCCGCCGAAACTGGTGGCATCGACGGCATTGCTGGCGGTGGTTTCGCTGGCGGTCGCCGGTGTGGCGGCGGGGTTGTATCCGGCGAGCCGGGCGGCGGCGCTGGAACCGGTGGAGGCGCTGCGCAAGGAATAACCACCCTGGGGACAAAAGTCCTTACTTGAGGACATGGAGCCCCTACCGAACCATTGCGGCCTGAGCACAGAAAGCGACATGCATAGAGATTTATTGCAACAGGCGTACGGTGCGATGCGTCACGATCTGCGACGCACGCTGCTGACCATGGCAGGGATGGCTTGGGGCATCGCGACCGTGGTGCTCCTGCTGGCCTATGGAAACGGATTCGGCAAGGCGATCGAGGCCATCTTTCAGAGTTTCGGCGCCACTGCCGTCGGAGTTTTTCCCGGACGCACGTCACAGCAGGCAGGTGGGAACAAGGCGGGCGTGCAGGTTCGGTTCACCAGCGACGACATCGAACTGTTGCGGAACAACGTGCCCCTCTGCCGCCATATCGTGCGCCAGTCGGACAAGGACTCGACGGTACAGAACAACAATCGTAGCTTTACCTTCCAGGTGATGGGATTGGACCCGCAGATTCAGGCGATCTGGAATCTGGACATCGCCGAAGGCCGGTTCCTGAACGATGCGGACAATATGCAGCATGGGCTGTACGCCGTACTGGCGTCGGAGGCGCGCGACAAGCTGTTTTCCGGAATGCCCGCTGTGGGCGAGACGATCCGCATCGATGGCGTTACGTTTGAGGTGATTGGCGTCGGAGCGCCGCGCATGCAGGAAGGCGACAACGATAACAATCGCGTGGTGTACATCCCGTACAGTTCCATGGACGTGCTCAAGGACAATCATTACCTGGACGGGATCTGGATGGATTCGGTGGGGCTGGATCACGACAAACTGGATCGCACCGTGCGCGAAACGCTGGGTGAGGCGCACGGCTTCAAGGCGGATGACAAGCGGGCGATGTTCTTGTTCGACGCGCAGAAACAACTCTCGCAGTTCGGGATCATCACCATGGCGCTGAAGGTGCTGCTGGCCTTTATCGGAACGGTCACGCTGGGCATTGGCGGTGTGGGGCTGATGAACATCATGCTGGTCTCGGTGACGCAGCGCACGCGCGAGATCGGCGTGGAGAAGGCCCTCGGCGCGAGGCGCAAAGACATTCTTTTTCAGTTCCTGGCCGAAGCAATGGTGATTACCGCCGTGGGCGGGGTGCTGGGGATTGTGCTGTCCTACGCGGTGTCGATTGGCGCGGGGCGCATTACGTTCTACAGCGCAATCGCGAAACATGCCGAGGTGGCGGACATCCGCCTGATTGTTTCGCCGATGATTCTGGTGGTGGCGACCACGATTCTGGCAGTGGTGGGCGTGATCAGCGGCATGGTGCCAGCCATGCGGGCGGCGAATCTGGACCCGATCGAAGCGCTGCGCTACGAGTAAACGAGCCGGCCTACGAACTGCCTGCCGGGTGACGAACCGCCGACGGGCACAGGATGGTTTTCGTGTCCTTGCGAATTTGCGGTTGCCATTCGGCTCGCATACAATCTCACAAAACTACCTCTGATCGTGTTGACGCTCGCCACTCGCGAGAGGTCAAGTGCTTGTGCGGATCGATCAGCAAGCGACAATGGCAACCGAAGATACGAAGATCCCTTCCGGCAGCGGAATGCTGCAAACGGACGACAACCTCTACCGCTTGCTGTTTCAAAACAGCCTCGACGGGATTCTGCTCACCAAACCGGAGGGCGACGTGCTCGACGCGAATCCGGCAGCTTGCCGCATTCTGGGACGCACACGCGAGGAAATTTGTCGCGAAGGCCGAGCCGGACTGATCGACGGCTCGGACCCGAAGCTTCCGACCTTGGTCGAGGAACGCCGCCTGACGGGACGGACGCACGGCGAACTGAAGGCGCGGCGGAAAGACGGATCGCTATTCCCGATCGAGTTTTCGTCGGTGGTGTTCCAGAGTCCCACCGGGGAGCCGCGCACGTGGATGATCGTGCGCGACATCACCGACCGCAAGACGGCGGAAGCCGAGCGAGAACGATTGATCCTGGAGCTGCAGGATGCCCTGGGGCGGGTGCGGTCGTTGAGCGGACTGCTGCCCATGTGCGCCTCATGCCGGAAGATCCGCGACCGGCAGGGAGAGTGGCACAACCTGGAGGCCTACATCCGCTCGCATAGCGATGCCGACTTCAGCCACGGCATTTGCCCGGATTGCCGGCGCAGGCTCTATCCGGAACACTCCTGAAGCGGCGCCGCGTCCGCGGTCGCGAAATTCCGATCACGACTTCCTTATAATCATCGGTCGCACCTGAAGTTCAGACTGTGAGGAATCCTTGCCCTTTGACGACTTACGCCAGTGGATCGCCGCGCTGGAACGCGGCGGCGAATTGAAGCGCATCCAGACCGAAGTGGACCCGATTCTCGAAGTGGCCGAGATTACCGACCGCGTGTCGAAAGGCCGCGATGCCAAAGGCGCGCCGGGCGGCCCAGCCCTACTCTTTGAGAAGCTGAAGGGGCATCCGGGGGCGCGGCTGCTGATCAATCAGTTTGGTTCGGATGCGCGCATGAAGATGGCGATGGGCGTGAACTCCTATGAGCAGATCGGCGAACGCATGCGCATGTTCATGGACATCAAATCGCCCCAGGGATTCCTGGACAAATTGAAGATGCTGCCCCTGCTGACCGAGGCGGGCAAGTTTTTTCCGAAGACGGTATCGACAGGTCCGTGCAAGGAAGTGATCCAGCGAGACAATTTTTCGCTCCTCGACTTCCCTGTTCTGCAGTGCTGGCCAAAGGATGGCGGGCGGTTCATCACGCTGCCGTGCGTGACCACCCGCGATCCGAAGTCGGGCAAGCGCAATCTGGGGATGTATCGCATGCAGGTCTACGACGAGCGCACGGCGGGCATGCACTGGCAGCGCCAGAAGAATGCCGCAGAGCATGCGCGGGACCGGATGCGGGCAGCGGTGGAGGGGAAATCGGCAGCGGTGGAGATTATGGCGCACACTTCCGGCGGGTCGGTGCTGGCGGAAGGCGAGCGGCCGAGCGGAAGGATGGAAGTCGCGGTGGCGATTGGAACCGATCCGGTGGTGACGTTCGCGGCGATCGTGCCCGCCCCTCCGGAGATCGAGGAGTATCTGATCGCAGGATTCTTGCGCGGCGCGCCGGTGGAACTGGTGAAGTGCGAGACGGTGGATCTGGAAGTGCCGGCGTCGAGCGAGATTGTGCTCGAAGGATATATCAATCTCGACGAACTGAAGATCGAGGGGCCGTTCGGCGACCACACCGGATTCTATTCGCTGGAGGATTTGTATCCGGTGTTTCACCTTACGTGCATCACGCACCGGAAAGACCCGATTTACGCGGCGACGATTGTGGGCAAGCCTCCGCAGGAAGACGCTTACATGGGCAAAGCCGTGGAGCGCATCTTCCTGCCGCTGATGAAGTTGACCATTCCGGAACTGGTGGACGTGAATCTGCCCGTCGAGGGCGTGTTTCACAACCTGATGATTGTGTCGATCAGGAAGTCGTATCCGGGACAGGCGCGCAAGGTGATGAATGCCATCTGGTCGCTGGGGCAGGCAATGTTCACCAAGTGCGTCGTGGTGCTGGACGAGGATTGCGACGTGCAGGATCTGGCAGAAGTGACGCTGCGGGTGTTCAACAACATCGATCCGGAGCGCGACATCCAGTTCACCATGGGGCCGGTGGATTCGCTGGATCATGCATCGCGGCTGCCGAATTACGGATCGAAGATGGGCATCGATGCCACGCGGAAGTGGGCAAGCGAGGGATTCACGCGTCCCTGGCCGGATGAGATTGAAATGGACGCCAAAACCAAGGCCCTGGTCGATGGCAAGTGGAAGGCCCTGGCCAAGGAGTTAGGCATCGAGAAGTAGATGCATTTTGCCCGATTCGTGGTATAACTTTTACGCTTCCCCTCGTAACTCGGCCCTGAACGTCAATTCATGGCATTGCGAGGTGTACCTTGTCTTTGTTCTCAAAGTCTGAGAAAGACGGCGCCAAAGAATTTACCGCAAGCTGGACTTCGTTTCAGCTGACCTGGCTCGGTATCGGCCTGGCTTCTGTGGCGTGGTGGGCCTTCGAGAGTCAGGGAAACCTCCGTCGCTTCATTCTGATGGGCGGTTTGAGCCTGGCCGCATTCACCGTAGGGTCGATGATCGGCTTTCTGTTCAGCAGCCACAGCGAACAGGAAAAGGACACGATCGCCAAGGTGCGGGATTGGGTGATTGGCGGTGTTACCACCCTGACGATTACCAAGGCAAGCAGCATTATCAAAACCATCAATACCTTTGCGATGGATACCAATGCCAAGGATCCCGGCGGAAACGAATACGCCATCGCATTCGGGGCCGCGGTGGCTTATGCGGGGCTGGGGTTCCTCTTCATGTTTTTTCTGCGCGAGCTCTACTACAACCCTCGCCTCGCCATGAGCCGTAAGGAGAGTGCGGATATCGAGTCCGGGCAGGCCGAAGTCGTGCAGAAGAACATCAGCATCAAGCTGCCGCCGAATATTCTGACCGGTGGCGATTCGGTCTCCGATATCACCAACGCGGCAAACCGGCAGGCGGCCGAAGACCTGAAAGGCGATCTTTACCTATCCCAGGTCACCGATTTTCTGCAGAAGATGCAGGACGCCGCCGACAGCGGAGGCGACGTCGACGTCGACAATGCGACCAAAGCCGCGAATATTCATTACTATCGAACCTACTTCGAGGAAGCCGATAAAGCAGGCCAGGCCCGCCGCGCCCTGATGTGGATCCAGCGAGTCCTGCTCTTCAATCCTCACAATCCAGACATGACGACCAAGTATGCCGACATGCTGGCCGTGATTCACGATTACGCCGGGGCCATCAACATTCTGCAAAAGATGGTCACCCAAGCCGACGCTCCCCTGATGGTGCGGCAATGGCTTGGATATTTTCTGCTGTTCATCCCCGGGCACGCGGCCGAAGCCATCCGGTATTCGCAAGAGTTTCGTCAGTTGGTCGGCGAGGACACCGACGCTTTGTTTAATATCGCCTGTGCTTATGCTCAGGCATTCTGCGCCAAGCCGGGAGCCGAGCCAGGATTGGAAGATCAGCCGCTTGACCACCAAAAAGCCCTCGACTTCCTGAAGTTGGCGTTGCAGCGTGAACCGGATTATGCCGAAAAGGTTCGTACCAACTGGATCAAGCCGGGAGAGAGTTTTGAGTGCTTCGCCCAGGATCCCGACTTCCAGAAGCTCGTGGGAATGACAGCGGCATCGAAAACTCCCTAGCTAGATGGGTCGGAGCGGCTCAGCGATGAGGTTCGGGGCCTTCTCCGGCCTCGCGACGCTCGAACCCGGAACACTGCCTCACCGGCAGGCGGGGATACTTGGGAAAAGTGGGGTCGGTGGCGGATCGCTGGCACAGGTGGAAGACCGAGCCGCGGTCGGAGGTCATCGGACGCGAGAACTGGCAGTCGGCGCACAGGCCAATCTGTAAAGTTTTGTCATTGACATTGGGGCTCATCGACTTCTCAAGGATAAACCGCAAAGCTGTTTTTCTCAGGATTCAAGAGCATTCCGCGCGCCAGGCGCCTGCGCAACGCGCAGCAATAAAGCCACTGCAAATCTGAAGAAAAATTCATCGTTTTCCGACCTTTTCCGCCTTGAAGGACCCCGCTCCTATCTGATACACCCATTGGCATCCGTCCCCGTTAAATCCTTCCAGGAGGCCACGTTCGTGCGACAGCAACAACGACGTGCATCGGTTTTGGTATCTCTCGCGATTCTTATGGCAGCGGCAGTTTCATTTCCGCTGATGCTTCGTGCCCAACAAACCCTGGGCGCCATCACCGGCACGGTGACCGATCCGTCGGGAGCGATCGTCTCCGATGCAACCGTGAAAGCGGTCAACATCGCGACCAACCTCGAAGTGGTTGCTCATACCAAGGACGGCTCTTTCCTGATCCCCGATCTCCCCGCCGGAACCTATCGAGTCACCATCACCAAGGACGGCTTCAAAACCGAAACGCACACAAAAATTCTGGTGTTCGGTAGCCGTACCACTACCGTGGATACCACTCTGGTGGTGGGATCGGTCGGCACCACCGTGGAAGTCACCTCGGTTCCCTTGATGAACCAAGTGGATACGACGATCGGCTATGTCGTCGATGCCAATACCATCGAGACCACACCGCTCGGCACGGGAAGCTTCACACAACTCGCGATTCTTAGCCCCGGCGTTCATGCGGACTTCCTTGGTGGAGGCGGCGCCAACACGGGCCTTGGCAATCAGGCGATCTTCGCCAACGGAAACCGCGACACCAGCAACAGCTTTTCCCTGAATGGGGTCAGCATCAACAACCTCTTTAACGGGAATTCCAGCAGCCAGGTCGGCGAGAACCGCTTCGTGCTGAACACCGGGGAAAACTTCGGCGCGGGAGGCACCATCCAGACCAGCACCTCGGTTACTGACGCAATTGGCCAGGCTCTGCCCACTCCTCCCGCAGATGCCATTCAGGAAATCGCCGTCAACTCCTCGCAATACGACGCCACACAGGGCAACAACAGCGGTGCGCACATTGGCGTCCTGACTAAGTCTGGCACGAACGCGCTGCATGGTTCCCTCTGGGAGCAGTGGCAGAACAGCGATATGAATGCCAATCCGTATTTCTACAACGCTGCGGGCATTCCCCGTCCTTTCCTGAATCGAAATGCTTTTGGCGGAACAATCGGCGGCCCGATTCTCAAGGACAAATTGTTCTTCTTTGGGTCTTATCAGGGAGTACGCATCTCCGACGCGGAAGCTTCCACCAAAACCACAACCGTGCCTCTGGGCTTGACCGATGACCGCAGTACGCAGGGCATCATTAACATGGTTCAGGCAACCTACGGCACCACGATTACGGCAAGCCAGATTAATGGCGCTGCCGCGAAAATGCTGAATGCCAAACTTCCCAACGGTCACTATTTGATACCGAGCGCGCAGTTCAACTCCACGCAGGCCGTCGCGCTAGGCTACGACACCGTTGTACAAGGTCCCAATACGAAAGCTACCGTTAGCCAGGGGATCGTTGGCATTGATTATGTGATTAGCCCCAAGGATCGCTTGGCGGGGAGATACTATTATCAGAGCAATCCCACCAACAATCCCTTTGGCGCGGTCGGTTCCCTGCTGGGATTTGCCCAACAGCTTTCCGCCGGCGGCCAGGTGGTTTCCATCTCGAACTCGGTGCTGGTCTCGCCCAGTCTCACTTGGGAACAGCACGTGGGGTTCACTCGCCTGCGCGCTTTCGCAAACACAACCAAAGCATTTACCCCGTCTGACGTGGGCATCACCCTGCCCGGCGGGGCGACGTTTCCGGATGTCGGCATCGGCTCAGCGGACCCCACGGTCAGTGCTGGTTTGGAGTTCGGTCCCAGTACCAGCTTTGGCGACGGTGGCATGGTCCAGAACAATTGGGAATACGCGACCTCCGCGAGTTGGGTGAAAGGAAAACATACCCTGACTGTGGGAACGTCGTGGGACCACACCCAGCTCAATGTCCTCAACAAAAACACAAATACCGATACGCTTAATTTCCAAACCTTCCTTGACTTCGTGGAAGGAAATTTGCACGGCGGCGATGAGTTCGCTGGCTCGGCAAATCGCTACTACCGCGCGAATACCATCGGCACATATATCAACGACAACTTTAAAATGAGAAAGAATCTCACCGTAACCGCCGGGTTTCGTTGGGACATTGACGGGGCGCTCTCGGAGAAAAACGGCCGGCTCACCGGTTTCGACCCTTCGAAATACAGTTACGTACAGTGCACCGTCAATGGCCAGCCAGCGGACCCAGGGGTGAACACCTGCGACCAGGGGACGGATGTCATTACCGGCTCTGGCCTGGTAATCGCCGGGAATAACAAAACCGGCGCCACTCGCGGAGCCGGCAATACGCTGATGAAAAATCACCAGTGGGGCTTCGCGCCCCGCATCGGTATCGCGTGGGCTCCAACCACGAAGCTCACCGTGCGCGCAGGTTACGGTATCTACTTCGACCGCGGCGAGTTTTTCAGTTACTTCTCGCCGAGCGCGGGCTCCGGATTTAACGGCCCATTCGGCGTTACCCTCGAGCCTCCATTCGTCCAGCCGATCTCCGTATTCAACGGCGCAACTCTCGATCAACCGTTCGGCACGACTCTGCCGCCGCCACCTACAGTCACGGGAGCGGCCTTCCGGGCGTCCCTTCCCAACCTTGAGCAGACCGCCTGCGGTTTTCCGGGATGCTGGCCGTCTGGCAATCTTTTTGGTCCTTTTCTGTTTGGTGGGTACGACATCAATAACAAACTGCCGTACATGCAGAATTGGACTCTCGACTTTCAATTTCAACCCTCCAACAGCTGGATCATCGAGGCTGGCTATGTCGGCAGTCACGGCACCCATTTGGTGCTGCCGATTCCCTTCAACCAACCGCTCATTGCCACGCCGACCAACGTAGTGAACGGTCAAACCAGTTCCTACGGAGGTACCAGTCCGGCGTCTAACCAGAACGTGTACTACACTGGGCTAACCCCGCTGGATACTGAGCCCATCTATACGAACGAATATGCAGGCAATGCGCCGATCCGCGTACCCTATCCCGGCTACGACATGAACTCGGTATCGTATAGGGCGGAAGGCACATCGAACTTCAGTGCATTGCAACTCCAGGTTCACAAGCGCTTGTCCAACGGCCTGCAATTCACCTCTTCGTACACCTGGTCTCACTCGCTTGATGAGCAGAGCGCTTTGGGACTGTTTTTCACCGGGAACAATCCGGCGCTTCCCCGCTCCAACTATGCCTCCTCGGACTTCGATCAGACCCACGTTTTTCTGGTCAACTACAGCTATACAACTCCGAAGTTTGTGGAGAGCGGGCCATGGGGATACGTGACGAATGGCTGGACGCTTGGCGGCCAAACCGTGGCGCAAAGCGGGCAGCCTTACAGCGTCTATGACTTTTCGGGCTCGGTGGCGAGTCTCTACTACGGCACCAGCAACTATATTGGGAACCCGATTGTGCCGCTGCTGCCTGGCGTAACTTCCAAACAGGCAGCACATGGCGGTATTTGCCCCGCGGGATCCGTGGGAATTTCGACTTCACTCTGTAAGCTCAACGCGGCTGATTTTGGACCTCAATTCGCGGCTCCGGGAACCAACGGAGTCCCGGCTTGCGACGCAAGCGGTTGCGATCTCTATGAGTCCCAGTATGGAAATACGGCCCGGAACACTTTTCGAGGCCCATTCCAGGTGCGCTTCGATATGAGTTTGTCCAAGATGTTCCAATTCAAAGAGCACTACCTGCTGAAGTTTGAAGCCGATGCTTTTAATATTTTCAACCATCCCGATTTCGACACTCCCAACAACAACGTTAACTTCTTTCCCTATTACTACGGTCCGCCATCAATTCCCCCCCAAGGTAGCTTGGGCGTCATCCAGCACACGGTTGGTAGCCCACGCTTCCTGCAGTTGGGCCTGCACCTGGCGTTCTAGGCTGGATGCGAATGCGGATCCCAAAATGTTCACCGCACTTCCCCACTTCCCGCACACGCGAGAAGTGGGGCACTCGCCAGTGGCTCGTCAGCGTTTCTCTCACTGCCCTTCTGTTGCTTCAGAGCCTTCCGGGATCGGCATGGGGAAATGAAGGGCATACCTACATCAATCGGGTAGCAGCACAGAAAATTCCGCCCTCCATGCCGCTTTTTCTTCGGCAGGCCACCGAAGAGATTGCCTACCTTGGTCCTGAGCCCGACCGCTGGCGCAGCCCCTCGGAATTTGCCCTGAAGAACGCGCAGGAGCCGGATCACTTTATCGATCTGGAGCGCGTGTCCTGGCTCGATCCGCTGCCCAAGGGACGTTATGAGTTTTACCGCAAGTTGTACGAGAAGCGGGCAACCACTACGGACCACCCGGATGACTATTTGCCCGAGCACGTGGGCCTGCAGCCGTATGCCGCGATGGAAGTGTACGGACGGTTGAAAGCCGCGTTGCGCGAGTATCGGCAGCGGCAGGCGGCGCATCAGCCGACGCTGGCCGTGCAGCGGGCGGCGATTTTCTATGCAGGTTGGCTGGGGCATTATGTGGCCGACGCGTCCCAACCGCTGCACACCACGATTCAGTACAACGGATGGGTGGGGCCGAATCCGAATGGGTACACCACCGAGCACAAGATACACGGCCTGTTTGAAACCACGTACGTCGGGGCAAACATCAAGGCGGCGGATTTCGCGAAGTTCGTGAAAGCGCCAGAGCGCATCGCGGATCCGTTTGGCAGCTACATCGCTTACCTGAAGGAGTCGAACGGGCTGGTCGAGAAGGTCTACGAACTCGAGAAGGCCGGGGGATTCGCCGGCAAGGGATCGCCGGAGGCCTTCGACTTTACGACCCATCGGCTGGCGGCGGGGGCCCAGATGCTGCTGAATCTCTGGTACACGGCGTGGGTGGAGAGCGCCGAGCCCGTGACAGATGAGCATTCGGCGCCGGCGGCGAAGAAATAGCTGGCTCGGTAACGATCCGTCCCGGCTCCCTGTTGCATCCTTGAAGCAAATTGTTCAAGGGAGATCCTCCGCTCCGGCTAAAGCACGCCTCTCAGGATGACACCCACCGCGCTCCCTCCCACGTCGCATGGGAACAGTTCAAGCCGCCAGAATTGCGGTTCGGCGCGGGTCTCTGCGACCGAATCCACCTTTTTGATAAACTAGGAGCACAATGCCGGTTCTGAAGAACATTGCTGCGATCGCCAAGGGGATGAGCATCACCTTCATGGAGATGTTCCAGCCGACCACGGTGGAGAACTATCCCGACGGCAAGGGGCCCTTGAAGGGCGCGCGGTTTGAGGCCCGGTTCCGCGGGGCGCACGTTCTGCAACGCGACGAAAACTTGCTCGAAAAGTGTGTGGCCTGCTTTTTGTGCGCAGCCGCCTGCCCCTCGAATTGCATCTATATCGAGGCCGCGGAGAATACGGCGGAAAACCGCGTCAGCGGCGCCGAGCGCTACGCCAAGGTCTACAACATCGATTACAACCGCTGCATTTTCTGCGGATACTGCGTGGAGGCGTGCCCGACCGACGCCATCACCCACGGACACGGATTCGAACTGGCGACCTTTAACGCCAGCAACCTGGTGTACCGCAAGGAGCAGATGCTGGCCCCCCGGCCAGCACACATGGCAGCCAACGTAATTTTCAATCAGGCCGACGTGGACGGCGGAGCGCCGGTACAGATGGTGCCGGGGAGCTGAACTTCAAGACAAGTTTTGATTCGCATCCACGCCGGTCCCCCCATCGGAGACCGGCGTTGTTGTATCCAGCGGGAAAGATCTTTCGCCGCGGATTTTCGCGGATCAACGCGGATAGAGCTAAAAGCTAGGAGCTGAGAGCTAGAAGCTGACTATGGCTGACTTTCTACAAATCGTGAAGGATCGCGTCGTCGTCTATGACGGCGCGATGGGGACCAACATCCAGAAGCGCAATCCTACGCTGGATGACTACTGGGGCAAGGAAAACTGCAGCGAGGTGCTGGTGCTGAGCCGGCCCGACATTATCCGCGACATTCACGCCGACTTTTTCCGCGTGGGATGCGACATCGTGGAGACCAACACCTTCGGCGGAACTTCAATTGTGCTGGGCGAGTTCGAACTGCGGGACCGCGTACACGAGATCAACGTGAAAGCGGCCCGACTGGCCAAGGAAGTGGCGCAGCAGTTTTCCACCAAGGACAAGCCGCGGTTTGTGGCGGGATCGATGGGGCCCACGACGAAGCTGCCGTCGCTCGGGCATATCGGATTCGACGAGATGGTGGCGGCGTTCGAGGAGCAGGCGCTGGCGCTGATCGAAGGCGGCGTCGATGTGCTGCTGGTGGAAACCGCGCAGGATCTCCTGCAGGCGAAGATCGCGGCCATCGGTGTCATCGGGGCGATGAAGAAGTCCGGCAAGCGCCTGCCCGTCCAAGTGCAGGTAACCCTGCAGGAATCAGGCACGATGCTGCTGGGGACCGAAATCGGCGCCGCACTGACTGCGCTCGATCCGTTCGAGGTGGACGCGATCGGCATGAATTGCGCGACCGGGCCGAAAGAAATGAACGATGCGGTCCGGTATCTGGGGCTGAATTCGACCAAACAGGTTTCGGTGCTGCCCAACGCCGGACTGCCGCACAACGAAGGCGGGCACGCCGTCTACAAGCTGACTCCGGCCGAATTGGCCGAGTATCACAAGCACTTCGTGGTGGATTACGGCGTGCGCATCGTAGGCGGCTGCTGCGGCACGACTCCGGAGCATCTGAAAGCCGTGGTCGACGCGGTTTCCGGCGTGGAACCGGCGAAACGAGAGATGAAGCGTGTGGGCGCGGCTTCGAGCGCGTACACCACGGTTCCACTCGATCTCGAACCGAAACCGCTGATAGTGGCCGAGGAAATGAACACCACCACGCGCGTGGATCATTTCCGCAAGCTGGTGCAAGGGAAAAAATATGACGACATTCTCGCGCTGGCCAAAAAGCTGGTGAACGAAGGTTCGCACATGCTCGACCTCTGCTGCGCGATTGTCGGCGAGGACGAGAAGGCCTACATCACGTCGATCCTGGAGAAGATCGCAACCCGCGTGCCGGCGCCCATCCTGGTCGATTCGACGGAAGCCGATGTGATCGACGAGGCGCTCAAGCGGATTCCCGGTCGCGCCATCATCAACTCGATCAACCTGGAAGACGGCGAGAAGCGCACCTCGAAAGTTTTGCCCATGGCCAAGCGCTACGGCGCGGCGGTGATTGCTCTCACCATCGACGAAGACGGTATGGCCCTGACCGCCGACAAGAAGGTCGCGATTGCGCATCGAATTTACGATCTGGCGACGAAGAAATACGGGCTCGACGGAACCGACCTGATTTTCGACGCGCTGACCTTGCCGATTTCGACCGGGCAGGAAGACTATCGCACGGCTGGCATAGAGACCCTGAATGCAGTGGAGCGGATCAAGAAAGAACTGCCGGACGTAAAGACCTTGCTGGGCGTAAGCAATATTTCGTTCGGGCTGGATGCGTATCCGCGGCGCGTGCTGAATTCGGTATTCATGCACGAGGCGGTGGATCGCGGTCTCGACCTGGCGATCGTCAATTACACGAAGATCTATCCGCTCTACAAGATTCCGCAGGAAGAAGTGGAACTGGCGCGGAAGCTGATCTATCGCCAGGGTGAAGGCGATCCGCTGCAGAACTACATGGCGCACTTTGCCGGCATGAAGGGCAAGCCGGCGGCGACAACCACGGCGCATGTCGACACGCTGGCCATCGAGGACAAGCTGAAGTTTGCCATCATCAACGGCGAGAAGTCGGTGGGCGAGGGCGAGCACAAAAAGCCGCTGGAAGCCTTGCTGGAAGAGGCGTTGGCGCAGTATTCGCCGCTGGAACTCATCAACACCGTGCTGCTCGACGGCATGAAGACGGTGGGCGATCTGTTTGGCGCACGCAAGATGCAGTTGCCGTCGGTGCTGGACTCGGCGGGCGTGATGAAGGCGGCCGTCGCCTACCTCGAACCGAAGATGGAGAAGAAGTCGGGCTCACAGCAGAAAGGCACGATCGTACTGGCCACGGTCAAGGGCGATGTGCACGACATCGGCAAGAACCTGGTCGACATCATCCTGTCGAACAACGGATTCAAGGTCGTGAATCTCGGGATCAAGCAACCGGGAGACACGATTATCCGCGCAGCGCAGGAACACCAGGCGGATGCGATCGGCTTGAGCGGCCTCCTGGTCAAGTCGACCCTGGAGATGAAGTACGTGATCCAGGACCTCGAGCGGCAGAAACTGAAGTTTCCCGTCATCTGCGGCGGCGCGGCGCTGACGCGGAAATATGTGGAAGACGATCTGCGGCGTGAGTACGGGCAGGGCGTCTTTTATGCCGACGATGCGTTCGCCGGGCTGCACATCATGGAAGACCTGATCACCGAGAATGGCGCGCGCAAGGCGCGGCTGACCGAGGGACGCACGGTGAAGGAATACTCCAAGGCCACGGCCGTGGATGAAGAAATGGGACCGGTGTTTTCCGAGCGTAGCGCCGTGGTCACGGATGCTCCGAATATTCCGGCGCCTCCATTCTGGGGCGTGCGGGTGCGCAAGGATTACGACTTGCGCGAACTGTTCCGCTACATCAACGAGACGGCGCTGTTCAAGAATCAGTGGCAGCTGAAGACGGCGTCGCAGTCGGACTATCTGCGGCTGGTTGAGGAGAAGTTCCGGCCGGTGCTGCACAAGTTGCAAAACGAGGTGGTCGCTGCGGGATGGTTTGAGCCGGCGGTGGTTTACGGGTACTTCCCGGCGCAGGCGGATGGGAATGACGTGGTGGTATATGCCGCGCCTGATGGCCCTGGACAGCCGGGCGCGGCTGTCCCCACACCAGAACTGTTGCGGTTCACGTTCCCGCGCCAGCGAGAGGGGCGAAAGCTCTGCATCTCGGACTTCTTCGCGCCGAAATCTTCCGGAAAGATGGACGTGATCGGCCTGTCACTCGTGACGATTGGGCCCAAGGCAACGGTGGAGACACAGCGGCTGTTTGAGGGAGGGGAATATACGAAATATCTCTACCTGCACGGCCTGAGCGTCGAGACGGCGGAAGCCCTGGCGGAGTTTCATCACAAGAAGATGCGCGAAGAGCTGGGGATTGCAAACGAAGATGCACCAGAGATTCGCGATCTGTTCCATCAGAAGTATCGCGGGTCGAGGTATTCGTTTGGCTATCCCGCATGCCCCCATATGGAGGACCAGACGAAGCTGTTTGCACTGCTCAAGCCTGAGGAGAATGTGGGGGTGCGGCTGACTTCGACATTCCTGCTGGAGCCGGAGCAATCGACTTCGGCGATCGTGGTGCATCATCCGGGGGCGAAGTACTTCGTGGTTTAAGGAAGGCTCACCACAGGGGACACAGAGGGGCACAGGGAAACCTTTTTTAGAACGTGGTTTGCAGGCGCAGCGCATAGCTTCTGGGCGGGGCGATGGCGTTGCCGGAGAACAGGCCGCCGAAGTCGATGACGTTGAGGCGGTTGTTGAGGTTCTGCACGTCGGCCTGCAGGCGCGTGGAGATCCTGTCGTTCTTGTAGACTTCCGCGCCTGCGGAGAGTCCTACGGCAAGGGATGGCTTCACCCTGCCGCGGGCGAAGTCGAGCCGATCCACGACCGCTTGCCCATACTGTGCCAGAGCCTGCGGGTACGTTCCGGTAAACGCGAAGGGCAGGCCGCTGCCATATTCGGTGTCGCCGGCAATCCACACGCGAGCGACAACTTGATAACGCACGCGGAAGCGCACCGTGTTGCGCTGATCCTGCGAGTCCGGGAAATGTCCCGTGAGTTGGGTCTGCGCGTTGGCCGCTTCGTCGGCAAGAAAGAGCCCTCCAGTTACCGGAAACCAGACATTCCCCACCATGTACGAGTAAGCCGCCGTGCCGGAGAACCCCCGCCAGTTCGGCAGTTCCAGCTTCCCTTCCGCGCCGTAGATCACCGCCTTGCGAAACGCAATCGGAAATGCGACCGCAGTCGCGAGTAGTTGATCGTCGTCGGCAAAGTTATCGACGTAGCGGCGGAAATAGTTGGCATCGAAGCGGAGTTGGCCGAACAGACTCTTGGTCCCGCCGACTTCGAAATAGTTGCCGTGCGAAGGCTTCACCGGCAGGCGCAGAACGTCCGGGCTAAGCGAGACAACTTGCGCGGAACTGGAGAGAAGGATATTCGCGGAAGACGGAGTCTGGAACGCTCGGTCGTAGGAAGCGTGCAGTACCAGGCCCGCATCCGGAAAGAATCGCGCGACCGAGAGGCGCGGGCTAAAGGCGCTCTGGTTCACCAAAAGCTGGTAGTGGTCCCAGCGCAGGCCGGCGCTGACGGTCCAGTTGCCCAGGCGGATCAGGTCCTGAATGTAGGCGGATTGCTCGAGGTCGGGGCGGTTGTTCGCGAAGGCGAAGTTCTGCGGAGTGCCCTCGGGAAAGCGCGAGGGATCAGTGATGGTGTCGCTGAACTTCTCGTGGAGAAACAGCGAGTCCGATTCAACCCCAGCTTTCCACTCGTGGCGCCCGCGATGCACGGAGACGGCACCCGTGAAGTATCCCTCGCGGAAAGTATTGTGCAGCACTGCGAGAATGGGCGTCGCATTGGGGTTGGAAGTCAGGTCGGTGGAATTGTCACGGACCATGCCGCGCAGACTGCCCAGCGTGTTCGAAGAAAAGACATGCTGGTAGGAAACGATGCCCATCGTTTCCAAATTGTCGCCATCCTGGCGCTGTCCCGCGGCCTGCTGCAGTTGCTCGTTGGGAATCTGGTAGCGGGCAAAGTCGTGCCGGACGATGAAGCCGAGGCGGTCGTTCGGAGTGAAGTCGCGCTCGTAGTGGACCGAGAAATCGCCGGTCGTGCCGTTGTTGGTGAAATTCTGGGGAACCACCGGATTGAGATAGTGACCGGTGCCGCTGCCGGAGGCGCTGATGCCGAGGGCATTGCCCTTCCACACCCGCTGGAGTTGGCCATAGGCGCCGGCCGTAGCGAAACTGCCGCCATCCAGCACAAGCTGTCCGTGAAGTCCGGCTTGCGCGTCTTTCAGCGTATTGATTTCGATCACGCCGCCCATCTTGCGTCCGAACTCGGCAGGAATGCCGGCGGTGTAGATGTTGAGCGAGCCCACGTCGTCGGCTTCGATTTCCGGGCCGGAACCGGGGGACCGATTGTCGGTGAGCGGAATGCCATCGACCACGAACTGCGTCTGGTACTCCGAGCCCCGGGGATGCAGGACGGCGTTGCCTTCGTAGAACCATCCGGGCTGGGAGTTGACCAGATCTTGCACGGATCGGCCGGGCAGCGAGGTGCTGCGGCTCTGGATCGTTTGTTCGCCAATCGCGTTCGATGCGCCCGCGCGGTAGGGATCGAGCAGCGTCTGCGCATCATGCACCGTTACCGAGGCGGTGACGGCCGGCAGCGTGAGTCTCACGGAGAGCTCGGCCGGGATGGCGGAGCGGATTTCGACCGGTTGTGAAAAATCGGCAAAGCCTTCCTGACGAATCTGTACGCGATACAGGCCGAAGGGGAGCCGCTTGGCGGTGAGCGCGCCGCTTTCATCAGTGGAGAGGGATACGTGGAACTGGTTCGACTCGCTGATCAGTTCGACAGTACTCTTCAGCGCCACGCCGTGAGGATCCAATACCCTGAGGCGGAGTTCTCCCAGGTTGCTCTGCGCGGCCAGAGACAGCGAGAGCAGGAGAATTCCGGCGTGGAAAAGAAGGCGCTGCATGCGTGCAAGGGGGAACCTCCATGATAGCAGCCGTGGCGCGGGCAAAAGGGTTACCAAGGGCATCGCCATACCCAGCGTTTTGCTGATCCTCAGATCCCTCGCCCCGCAGGTGAAAGCGCGGGGCGTCGGGATCACGCCCTGAACCTGAGTTTTTACAAATTGCCGACATGGCGATGACAAACCAACGAATGTCGTAAGGCATTTTGATAGGCAGATGAAGGCGGCTCCTCGGACATGGAGCCTTCCGGATCGCTGGCTTCAAGCTCTCCGTCACCAGGAGAGCGTGGGGGAAAACAGGCGCTCGTACCGCAGGGGGTGCGAGCGCCGTTTTGCTCTTGGAATCCTCTCGCACCTCGCCACCCCCAATCCCCGACCGCCTCGCAAATGCAGCCAGATGTGGGCCGTCCCCGGTTGTGTGGCTTGGTACCCCCGGATTCTGCTTTCGTTTCCAACTGCTACAATTCTTGGTTATCGGGTCCGGGAAGATTCCTCATCGACGGCTTCCGCTCCACGCGGCGATCAGGCAATTCCCTGCCATGCATTTGCGGCCGTACCCGTGAAGCAGCGCCATGAAATGTCCTTTTTGCGGATTTGCGAATGACAAGGTAGTCGACTCGCGGGAGAGCAAGGAAGCCGACTCGATCCGGCGGCGCCGCGAGTGCCTGAAGTGCGGCAAGCGCTTCACCACCTACGAACGCATCGACGAAATTCCCTACATGGTGGTCAAAAAGGACGGCCGGCGCGAGAAGTTTGACCGCCAGAAGGTGCTCAACGGCCTGCTGCGGGCGTGCGAGAAGCGTCCGGTTCCGATCAGCAAACTGGAGCAGATTGTGAACGAAGCCGAATCGTTTGTGATCGACTCGGCGGAGCGGGAGCGCAAGACCAGCGAACTGGGCGAACTGATCATGAACCGCCTGCGGAAATACGACAAGGTGGCCTATGTGCGGTTCGCGTCGGTGTACCTGGACTTCAAAGACGTGAAAGAGTTCATGAACGAGTTGAAGGACCTGGTAAAGGTGAAAGCGCAGGCCTAGCGGCGGTCGGCACGGCAAATGCATCGGTCCTTCGCGGCAGAGAACGCCGCCCGGGATGACAAGCGAGATTTCGAATTATGAGTCATAAAGTAACGCTGGTTCCCGGCGACGGGATTGGGCCGGAAGTGACGCAGGCGGTGGTGCGCATTCTGGAAGCGACCGGGGTGAAGTTCGAGTGGGAGACTTTCGCCGTCGGCGCCGATGCCTACGAAAAATACGGCGAGTACATCCCGAAAGAAGTTCTGGAGTCGATCGAGCGCACGCGCGTGGTGCTGAAGGGACCGGTCACAACTCCCGTGGGCGGCGGATTCTCCAGCATCAACGTGGCCCTGCGGAGAAAGTTCGATCTCTACGCCAACTTCCGCCCCATCCGCAACCTGCCGCACATCCCCACGCGCTATCCCGATGTCGATCTGATCATCGTGCGCGAGAATACCGAGAGTCTTTACTCCGGCCTCGAGCACGAAGTGGTGCCCGGCGTGATCGAAAGTTTGAAGATCATCACCGAGAAGGCTTCGACGCGCATCGCCCGCTTCGCGTTTGAATATGCGCGCAAGAACCAGCGCAAGAAAGTCCACGCCATCCACAAGGCGAACATCATGAAGCTCTCGGATGGGTTGTTCTTACGCTGCTGCCGGAACGTGGCGAAAGAATTCCCCGAAGTGACCTACGGTGAACACATCGTCGACAACACCTGCATGCAACTGGTGATGAATCCGTATCAGTACGACATCCTGGTGATGGAAAATCTTTACGGCGATATCATCTCGGACTTGTGCGCCGCGTTCGTCGGAGGCCTGGGATTTGTGCCCAGCGCGAACTTGGGCGACAACTGCGCCATGTTTGAGGCCGTGCATGGCTCGGCGCCGGACATCGCGGGCAAGAACCTGGCCAACCCGACCGCCCTGCTGCGCTCGGCCCTTCTGATGGTGCGGCATCTGGGCGAGCAGGGGGCGTCCACACAGATTCGGAATGCCCTGGAGCGCGTCTACCGGCACAATGACAAATTGACGCGGGATGTCGGCGGGCAGGCCGGAACGTCCGAGTTTGCGGATGCGGTGATCGAGGAAATGCAGAAGGAGGCGTGAGCTGGAGAGGGCCTACGCGAGGAAGTTGCTGATTCACCTTTACGGGAGGAAGTCATGAAATCCAAACGTGGCTTGGGCGTTTTGCGAAGTCTGGCTCTCATGGTGCTGCTGGCGATGCCCGCGGCGGCGCAGGGAGGAATGCTGGTGGCGGCGGAGTTCGGCCTGCCGGGCCGGCGAGCAGATGTGACCCCTCAGGTGCGTGCCATGATTCGCGACGGCGTGCTGCGGTTTGAAGTGACGCGGCAAGTGCTGGGAGTGGATCCCGCGCCCGAGCATGTGAAGGACCTGGTGGTCCGTATCCGGCACTGGGATGGCAATGTGGAGGAATTCGCGTATCCGGAGCACAGCGTGGTCAACCTGGAAATTGACCCCGACGCGGGCTATGACTTTCGCGAACGTGGCTTTCACATCATGCGCGCCTATTACGGAGGGGAAGGCCACTTTGTGAACGTGACCGAGCATCTGCGGCACATGATCGACGATGGGCGCCTGCACTCTCGCGCGGACAACGAACACATGGGAGTCGATCCCGATCCGCATGCCCACAAAGTGCTCAGAATCCTGTACTGGTATAACGGCGTGCGCCAGAACACTGTGATTCCGGAACACGAAGAATTCCGTTTGCCGTAAGTCAGGGAACGTTGGTGGCAATGGCGGGACTCGCCGGAGTCCCGCCTTTTTCTTTTGCTCAGCGGCGCTTGAGAGCTTCCAGTTCTTCCAGCGTGCGGGGCCAGTCCGATCCCAGCAAGCGGGAGAGACTGCGATCCGCCAGAACTTTGCCGCCGGTCTGGCAGCGGGCGCAGTAGTTGGTCTCTTTGTCAGCGTAGCGGATGCGAAGGATCGTATCGCCGCAGCGCGGACAAGGCAGTCCGTAGCGGCCGTGCGTCGCCATCTCCTTGCGGAACGCGGTGACTTTTTCCGGGAATGCAGATTCGGCTTCGCGATGCAGCCTGTCGATCCAGAGCTGCAGAGTTGACCGCGTGGCGTCAAACAAACGCTGCCACTCTGCCGGCGTCAGCTTGCTGGTGAGCGTGACCGGCGAAAGCTGCGCCGCGTGCAGGATTTCGTCGGAGTAGGCGTTCCCGATCCCGCTGACAGAACGCGGATCGGTCAGAGCACGCTTCAGCGTGTGATTCTCAGTTCCGAGTGCGGCGCGGAAAGACTCGGGATCGGCAGTGAATACATCAATGCCACCGGCGTCGAGCGAGGCGAGATTCTCTTCTCCCTGGATCACATGCAACGACGCTCGCCGTTTGCTGCCCGCCTCGGTGAGGACGAGCGCGCCCTCCGGGAAATCGAAGGCGGCGAGATTCTGACGCCCGCCGAGCTTGGCATCCTTCGGACGCCAGTGCAGGCGGCCGGCGATCATCAGGTGCAAGACGAGCCACAGATCACCCTCCAGGCCAATCGCAATGCGCTTGCCGATGCGGCGCAGTTGGATCACCTTGCGGCCTTCGGCGTCCGCGAGCGGCGGCTGCACGCTGCGCAGCAGGAACGGGCTCGCCAGACGAATCTTCTGCAGTTCCTGCCCCACAACTCGCGGCTCCAGCGCGGTTAGATAGGCGGCAATGTCGGGCAGTTCGGGCATGGATAACAGATTGCCTGCGAGTTTGGGAGTTTGCAATGTCGGCCGATCGCGCTTTCCCACAGGCTGATCGTTTTCGTCGTGCCCAACAAAATGGGATGCCCCATGTCTCGCCGCAGTTGCGAGACATGGGACTTGCGCAGCCAACAAACCAGAGTGAGTTGCCTTGCTTTGCTAAAATACCGGGTGGAAAAAGCGGCGTGCCTGCCGTTAGTCTTACTTTTTCCCCAGATCGCGTTTCCGATCTGAATGTAGTTGCCCAAGGGGTACTGCTCTGAAAGCCATCCCGATTCCCTACAACCGCGGGCTGCATCGGTTCTGCATTGTGCTGGCCTGCTGGACGTTCTTTCTGATCATCGCCGGCGCACTGGTCACCAGCAACGATGCCGGATTGTCGGTTCCCGACTGGCCGACATCATTCGGGTCGTTGTACAAAATTCCGCGGCTGGTGGGCGGCGTGAAGTTCGAACACACGCATCGCATGATCGCGCAGATGGCGGGCTTGCTGACGATCATTCTGGCGGTCTGGACCTGGCGCGCGGAAAAACGGCGCTGGATGCGGTATCTGGGCCTGGCAGCGCTCGGCACTGTTATCGCCCAGGGCATTCTCGGCGGACTCACGGTGCTGATGTTCCTGCCGCCTCCGGTTTCGTCGGCCCACGCGGCGCTGGCGCAGACGTTCTTCTGTATCGCCGTGGCCATGGCAGTGTTCACCGGAAAAAAGTGGGTAGAGGAAGAGCCGCACGTGGAGTTCGATCAGCGGCGCCCCACCCTGTTTACCTTGACGCTGCTGTCGATCTTGATGCTCTACGTGCAGCTGCTGCTGGGCGCGATGTTCCGTCATCATGGCCTGAGCTGGTGGCCACACGTGTTGAACGCAGCGCTGGTCTCGTTCGTGCTGGCGTGGACCTCGATCCGGGCATTGACGGTGTATTCAAGCATTGAAGCGGTCCGGAAGCCTGCGGTTCTGATGCTGGCACTGGTGATCACGCAGTTGTGCCTGGGCTTCGCGGCCTTCCTGACGCGCGTGTCCTGGGGAAAGGACGCGGTGCAGCCCGAGTTGCCGATGGTGGTGACGACCGTGGCGCACGTGGCCACTGGAGCGCTGTTGCTGGCGACCGCGGTGATTCTCGCCATTCAGGTCTGGAGACACGTGCCGGTGGCGTTCCAGGAGCCGTTGCCTCAGCCGCAGCACGATCCGTCGGCGGCCTGAGACTTTTCTCTCCCGCGAAACTTTTTCCGCCGAAAAGGGTTTGGCGGTAAAAACGCGGTCTCTGTTGGTGCAGGACCGGTCTCAGAATCGATGGGCGTGTCGTACACTGAAGGGTAAGGCCCGGGGAATCCAAATTGGTCACAAAGGTAGCTGCGCTCGCTGAGCCCGCACCGGACGCGGTCCACGCTTCCGGCGCTTCTGTCATCTCCGTACAAAATCTCGTCCATCGTTATGAAGACCGTACCGCGCTGAACGGCGTGTCGTTTGATGTGCGTCCGGCGGAATTGTTTGGACTGCTCGGTCCCAACGGCAGCGGGAAGACCACGCTGTTTCGCATTCTTTCTACCTTGATGATCCCAACCGCCGGCAACGCCGTCGTCATGGGATGCGATGCTGCGACCGAGGCTTCCCTGCTGCGGCGCCGCATTGGCGTGGTGTTTCAGGCGCAGAGCGTCGATCCCAAGCTAACCGCCTATGAGAACTTGTGGCATCAGGGACATCTATACGGCCTGCGGGGATCGGCGCTGAAACTTCGCGTGCAGGAAATTCTGGAGCGCGTGGGCCTGGCCGATCGCGCGAAGGAACGCGTGGAGACTTTTTCCGGCGGCATGCAGCGGCGCATCGAACTGGCGAAGGGACTGCTGCATCATCCCGGCGTTCTGCTGCTGGATGAGCCGACCACGGGGCTGGATCCGGGGGCTCGGCGTGACTTGTGGCAGTATCTGCAAATGCTGCGCGACGAAGAACATGTTTCGGTCCTGGTGACGACGCACCTGATGGAAGAAGCCGAGCGCTGCGACCGGCTGGCCATCATGAACGAGGGCAACCTGGTGGCGCTGGGAACACCGGCGGAGTTGAAGAGCGAGATTGGCGGCGATGTGGTGCTGCTCGATGCCGCGCACGACGCGGCGTCTCTTGCAGACCAGATTCGCGCCCGCTTCCATGTGGACGCGACGGTGCTGGGCAACCAGGTGCGTATTGAACTCGAAGGCGGACATCGCTTCGTGCCCGACGTGGTGGAGGCCTTCCCCGGCGAGATTCAGGCGATTTCCGTCAGCAAGCCCGCGCTGGAAGATGTATTCATTCACCGCACCGGACACAAGTTCTGGAGCGAAGGCAGCGAGAAACCGGAGTAAAGGGTGGCGGCGGGCGTCATCCCGAAGACCCGCGTTTTCTCCAGCGGGGCGAGGGATCTCCCTTCTGCGACCATTGATCGGGAGATCCTTCGCTCCGCCTGAAAAGCGGCTACGCTCAGGATGACACCGCATGTTGAGGGATGGTTAGCTATGGCAACGCACGCAGCAAGTTTGGCGCGACCGGTGCCGCAGGCGTCGGCAGGCGTGGCGCTTCCGGCGTTCACCCTGTGGTGGCGCGAGATTGTTCGCTTCTATCGCCAGAAGGCCCGCGTGGTGGGCGTGCTGGCCTCGCCGCTGGTGTTCTGGCTGGTGATCGGATCGGGCTTCGGCACCTCTTTTCGCTCGGGCGGCGGCGCCGGGCAGCAGCATTATCTGGATTATTTCTACCCGGGCGCGCTCATCATGATCGTGCTGTTCACTTCCATCTTCGCCATGATGTCGGTCATTGAAGATCGCAAGGAAGGCTTCCTGCTGTCGGTGCTCGTGGCGCCCGTGCCGCGCTCGGCCATTGTGTTGGGCAAGGTCCTGGGCGGAACGACCCTCGCCGCCGTGCAAGGAATGGTCTTTCTGGTGTTCGCTCCGTTTGCAGGCGTTCACTTGAATCCGCTGCAGGTGCTGTTGGTTGGCGTGGTGGTATTTCTGGTTTCGTTTTCACTGACAGCTTTGGGCTTCGCCATCGCCTGGCCCATGGATTCCTCGCAGGCGTTTCATGGCATCGTGAACCTGTTTCTGATTCCGCTGTGGCTGCTTTCGGGAGCACTGTTCCCGATGACCGGCGCATCGAGGTGGATTCAGCTGGTGATGGCGGTCAATCCGTTGACCTACGGAGTCGAGGCGCTGCGTACGCTCTTGTATCCCGGTTCGCCCGCGACCTTTCCGCTCTCCTCAGCCATGGCCACCCTCGTTTTGTTTTCGCTGGTGATGTTTGGTTTGGCTTTTCTGATGGTCAATCGCCGCGGAAAGAAGCCCGCCGCCTGATTGGTGAGCCACTGATCGATGAATCTATGATCGCCGAACAATACGCCTTCTTCCCTGCCCTGAATGCTACGTTGAATGGTTCGAGCGCCCTGCTGCTGCTCGCGGGCCGCATTCTGGTTGCGCGCAAGCGCATCGCAGCGCATCGCGCATGCATGATCGCGGCCATGGTCATGTCAGCACTGTTTCTTTGCTGCTATCTCTATTTCCACTACAAAGTCGGAAACGTTCTGTTTCTCGGGCAAGGATGGGTGCGGCCCGTGTATTTCACGATTCTCGCATCGCACGTCATTCTGGCGATGGTGATCGTGCCGCTGGCCATCGTCACGCTGAGCCGGGGATTGAAGGCGCGCTATCCGCAGCATCGCGCGATTGCACGCTGGACCTGGCCGCTATGGATGTACGTCTCAGTCACGGGCGTGCTGGTGTACTTCATGCTGTACCGGTGGTTCCCGCACAGCTAGTTCTCAAGAATAAGAGCCTCGCCCGGCGTCATCCCGAACGGAGCCGTTCTTCAGGCGGAGTGAGGGATCTCTCTCACCGGCCTATCCGGCTTGTAGACGTCCTGCCACCCCCTCGCCAAGTCCTCCCATCGTGGATTCGCCGACTTGATTAAGGCGATCTTCTTGCTCCGCCGCCAGCCCTTGATCTCTTTTTCGCGTGCAATTGCTGCGTCGGGATATATAAAGCGCTCGTAATAAACAAGCTGCGTCAAGTGATAGCGGCTGGTAAACCTGGAACGAGTTTGTTCTTGTGCTGCCAAACGCGGCGTCGCAGGTCTCCCGTGATGCCTGTATACAAAACGGCAGACTTGGGGTTATTGGTCATGATGTAGACGCAGAAGGTTCGCATGTGCGATTTCTAACGCATGGCGATCGGCGTTGTCTGTGACAGGTGAACATCGAGGCTGTGGATCGGGAGATCCCTCCGCGCGCTGGAGAAAACGCGCGCGTTCGGGACGACGCCACCTCCTAAAGGCTGATTCTGAGATCTTTATGCGTCGCGATTTCGGAAAACGCATTGCGATCTAGCTGAGTCTGCAGGACTTATCGTGCTTTTTTGGCGAGTTCCGGGGCCAATCTCCTCCCGGGCACTCCCAGATCCGGGAAAATAGCTACCCGCCCGCGCTCTACGATGCCCCGGGAACATGGTTCCTTTGCCCGTAGACGCGTTTCTCCCCTCCTGCCGACCCTCCACCACGTTGCTCTTAAGGGACGAGGCTGAAAACCGCCCCACCGGACCGGGCAGTACTCTCATGCACCGTGAACGCGAAATGTCTCCGCGTCTTACTTGCGCGGTTTGCCCAGCCGCGCGGCGGTGTCGAACATCTTGCGGACGGTGTCCATGTCGGCAGGTGCGACTTTGGCGGCGGGGATGCGCAGCTTGGTGATGCGCTCCAGTTCGAACAGAGTCTCGACTAACGCGAATGAATCGACGATACCCGAGGAAACCAGCGGCGTATCCGCCTCGATCGCCATATCCGGCTTGTGCAGGACTTTCACCTTCAAGTACTGAATCATCGCTTCGGCTTGCACGTTATCCACGAGTCGTCTCCGATTTCTTGGTCACCTGCGCGAACCACTCACGGCCTGCGTCATCGAGTTTCGCCGATTTGCGCGCGGACGAGACCAGAATCATTTTGCCATCGGAGACGCGGTTCATGCGATAGTCGAACGACAGCAGCAAATGGCTATCGTTCAGAATCCCGGCGCGTCCGGTGATCTGGATCTGCAATTGATCGGTGACCTGCGCGTTGCCGAAATAACCCTGGCGTCGCCAGTAAGTAGAACGCGCATCAATCAGATGCGCGGGCAATTGAAGGTCACTTAGCATAGCGCGTTCGGCGTAGTCGAGGAAACAGACGTAGTTGGCGAAGTAAATGAGACCGGCGCCGTTAGCGTCGCGGTCCGGATCGATTGCATATGTGACCACGCGCGTGCCGAGATCGGTATGGCTGGGATCGAAAGCCTGGAAGGTGCTCTCGTTTTTGGCGGCGCGACACATCGCGAGCGAGTCCGGTTGCTCGGGCAATTCGTTCATCGCATCGAAATTCAGATTCTCCGGCTGCGCCATCTTCAACTGTTGCGGCCCGGCCAACTGGTAAATGAATACGTTGGTGCAGCGAATCTCAAACGGGCCACCGTTGATCAGCGAATACTTTCCGTCGAGGTACACACGGGAGTAGTGGCTGAGTTCGTTGCGATCGAACTGCAGAATGTCGTTTTCGTCGTAGGAACTCAGCGGACGCTCAGGAGAGAGTGCGAGTTCGACGAAGCAGTAAGTGGCGTAGAGGCGGTTGTCGAAGGCGTCGCGGATTTCCGAGGATTTCACCCCACCCAGGCGGCACAGCGTTTCCCATCGGTCGTGGCCAACCAGCTTCAGCAGCGCCGATTCATTGAGGCCAGCCCGGCCAAGCAAGGGCATGCCGAGTTCGAGAGTGTAGAATTCCGTGGCGACCTGAGTGTTCATACGTCTCCTGGGCTGGATTCCGTGACGGTTACGCTTCTGGTGTGGCTGAGATCATTCTGATCAGGTGACAGGGCAGAATCTCTCGCCGGGGAGTTCTTAAAGTTTATCGGCGGATGGCGGCAGGTGTCAATTGCGAAGAGTGCCGGCTAACGATATAGTAGACAAGGTGTATGTCCTTTGTAATCAGCGAAGAGGAGCACAGCTTCTAGTTCACTGATCCGCCGTAAATTCATCCCCCAAAATCGAACGCGCGGCGCTGGCATGGGTAGCGGGTTCTCCGTAAGCACGAGGGAGGAAAGTTGCTCCAGGCAGGGCTGTACGGTTCGCTGTTTCTAATTTGCGCGGCGGTTTTCGCGAAGGTACGGTCGCGGACGGTGCGGCTGTTGGTGTTGCTCGCCGCCAGTTTTGGGCTCTATCTCACGTGGACGCTTTGGTTTGGGGCGGTGCTGCTGACGTCGGTGGTGGTGAACTTCCTGCTGGGCCGGGCGTTGAGGAAGTCGGAATCCACTGGCGTGTTGGCGCTTGGGATTGTGTTCAACCTGGCGCTGCTGAGCACATTCAAGTATCTGCCGGAATTTGCCGGACACATCGCTTCCCTGCAGCGCTTTGCTCATCTTGCATTGCCGCTGGGCGTCTCGTTCTGGACGTTCCAGGCCATGAGCTACCTGTTCGATCAGTATCGCGGCGAAGATCTGGACCCGTCGTTCTTTGAATTCGCGGCCTACATGGCGTTCTTCCCGGTGACGATTTCTGGCCCCATCTGCCGCATGCCCGAAATGCTGCCGCAGTTCCGCTCCGAGACGCTTACGCCTTGGAGCGAGATTGGCAAAGGCATCCGCCGCGTGGCCATGGGGTTCTTCATGGTACAACTGGCGCAACTGGTGGGCGCCGGGATTCTGGGCGGGGACGGCATCAGCTCCGGATTCGATCACGCGACGCGCTGGAGCGCGCTCGACGTGTGGTGTCTGGTGTTCGGCTACGGACTGCAATTGTTCTTCGACTTCGCTGGATACTCGCACATCGCAATTGGTGTGGCGAAGATTCTGGGCTTCACCGTGCCGGAGAATTTTGCCCGGCCGTTTACGTCGACTTCGGTGTCGGTGTTCTGGACGCGCTGGCACATGTCGCTGTCGTTCTGGATTCGCGATTACGTCTTCCTGCCGCTGGCGACCCTGCGGCGCGAAGTGTGGTGGCGGAGTTTCACGCTGATCCTTGCCATGGTGCTGTTCGGGCTCTGGCACAAGGGCACGCTGCTGTTCGCGCTGTGGGGCCTGTATCAGGGGCTGCTGCTGGTGCTGCATCGCCAGGTACAGCAGGTGCAGCGGAATTCAGGATGGGAGCCTCCGGCGGCGCTGTGGAACGTAGTGGCGTGGGGAACGACGATTTCTCTGATGAGCCTGGGATGGCTGCTGTTCCGTTCGAGTTCGCTTGATCAGGCGCGGCAGATGTTTGTGGCGATTCTCTCTCCGTCGGGATACACGCAGCATTTCCTAAGCGGGAGCCTGTTTCTGATGGTGGGCGCGCTGGCTTTGGGATATGCGATCACGCTGCTGGTGATTTCCGCGCTGGAGCCGCATGAAGACGAGCAGGTTGCGCCGGGAGGCGGCATTGTGGGATTGGCCGCGCGCATGCGTTGGTACTGGCTGCCGCCGGTGTATGTGGTGGCGCTGACGCTGTTGCTGGTGATCAACTCGACCAGCGGAGCGAGTACGGCGCAGTTCATGTACGGGAATTTCTAGCAGGCGTGAGGAAGTGCCATCCGCTCGAAATCGCAGCCTATCCTAAAAGCCCTGAACAAAAGAAAAACCTGGAGCTTCCCGCAGGAGGCTCCAGGCTTGATCGTTCTTGGTTGACGCCAGCGCAAAAACAGAGATCCGGCGAGTTGCGTAAGAGATCCGCTGCTACTTCGGTTGCGTGATGACCTTGAGAATGGTCCCGGTGTGCGCGTTCACCCATACTTCGTACTCGTAGGTCTTTCCGGTGATGTCGACCGACCAGGTGAGTTTTCCGGCGTTGCTTTCCAGCACCGCAAGTGTGACCGTCCCGCCGCCAACCGCAGCGAGCGCGTCTTTTTCGGCGGTGGCTTTGGTGATGATCCCTGCCGCGGCGGCCCCGACTACCCCGGCGATCAGGATCAAGACTAAGAGCAAAGAGATGCGAGCTTTCATTTTTTCTCCTGAGAGTGTTGGTGTAGATTTCGAGCTGGTGACCCGAGCTTGCGATGATCTTCATTGCATCTGAAATGCCAACCGCGATCGGTTGGAAAGCGCGATGATTCTCGCCACTTCGGGTCGATTCGTGTTGTTTCGCCCCGGGTTTCGTGGGGCGGCGAGACCCAGGCCGGGGACCGAGGTGCCCAGGTTGAGGGAACGGACGCGGATTGACTCGGGGAGCAGGTGGGGGCGGCGGTGCCTTTCATCTTGAATGATTCGATCCGAACCTGTCTGTTCTGCTCTGTTCCGCACAGGTCTGCCGCAGAAATCCCAGAGTAGCGAAAGCCGTTCCGCGCGCCAGGCGTTCCAAAATGACACTCTGCTCGCCGAACGTGATTGGCGTCCGCATATTCACTGGCGTGGTTCTGCTATAGTGACGCGTACACAAGGAGCTCCGTCATGGCGGGAAAAGGTGTCAACAAGGTCATTCTTCTCGGCAACCTGGGGAAAGATCCCGAGCTTAAGCACACGCCGCAGGGTACGCCCGTGGCCAAATTCACGCTGGCAACCGGTGATCGTTTTAAGGACAAAGACGGCAATTGGCAGGATCGCACCGAATGGCACAACATCACCGCCTGGTCGCGGACGGCCGAGATCGCCGCAGAATACCTCAAGAAAGGCAGCAAGGTTTACCTCGAAGGCAGCCTGCGAACTCACTCCTGGGACGACAAGCAGACCGGCCAGAAGAAGTACATGACCGAAATCGTGGTCAGCGAACTGGTGCTGCTCGGCGGACGCGGCGAAGGCGGCGGTGGCGGCGATTTCAGCGGCGGGTCGCGGGGATCGGCGCAAGGATCGTCCAGGGGCGGAGACAGTTTCGATCAGCGGATGCCGGAATCGGAACCGGCGCCGGCGGGGCCGATCACGGACGACGATATCCCGTTCTAGCGTGCCAGACGCCTACTGCCTTGATGAAGAGTCTGAGCCGATTGATGCTGAAGCTTGTGCGAGCACTGCTCCGCGCAAACGGATCTGACCGCGCGAGCGAAGAGTTCCGAGCACTCTCCGGAAGAGGCGATTCAAAGGGTTGGAAGTTCAACCGCAACGAGATTCACGAGCGCTTGTAGCTAGTCCCCGTCGCCGGTGTCGACCGAATATAGTTCCAGGCTGTGCAGCAAGGGGCTGGAGTCGGCGACGAATTCGACGTGGCCGCAGCGCGGGCAGGAGAGCGTGGCCAAGCCGGAGTTGGGGGCGAGGCTGACGCGCATCAGTTGATAGCGTTTCAGCTGCTGTTCGCAGCGCAGGCAGCAAACCGTTTTGGAAAAGGGATCGGAAGAGACGCCGCCCGGCGCCTCGATGGCTGGTTTCATGATCTTCTCGCTAGCTGGAATGCCTCAGCGCACATCCACCGCGCTTCGGGGTTAAGTGGGACGAGTGTATCACGGGGTCTGCGAAGGGCTTATCGACTACTTCGATTCGGGATTACGTCCGCGCACCACCTGTTTACACACGAACGCTTTGCAGGGAGATCCTTTGCCCCGCTGGTGAAAACGCGGGGCTTCAGGATGACGCCGTCGTAAGCAACCCAGAACGAGGCTCATCGCTGGATGCGCGAATCCTCTCGCTTCCTGTATTCTGAGTGGATATATGGCTGCCGATTTTCTTACTCGGGTGAAGCAATCACCGGTGCTGTGCGACGGGGCAATGGGCACGCTGCTCTATTCCAAGGGGATTTTCATCAATCGCTCGTATGACGAGTTGAACCTGTCGCAGCCCGATCTGATTCGTGGAATCCATCACGAATACTTGCAGGCTGGCGCGGAAGTCGTTGAAACCAATACTTTTGGAGCGAACTCCTTCCGCCTTGCCGGCTACACCCTGGCGGGCAAGGTCCGCGATATCAATCTGGCGGGAGCCAGGCTGGCCAAGGAAGCCGCGAAAAGCTTTGGGGTCTGGGTCGCTGGGTCGGTGGGGCCGCTGGGCACGCGCATTGAACCGCT
Organism: Terriglobales bacterium; assembly: GCA_037443605.1. Classification (GTDB taxonomy): domain Bacteria; phylum Acidobacteriota; class Terriglobia; order Terriglobales; family Acidobacteriaceae; genus Sulfotelmatobacter. The sequence goes on along the minus strand of JBBIOA010000007.1, from coordinate 123,238 downwards.
GGGCAAGACTTCCTACGACGAGGCCCGCGCGGCGTTTCGTGAACAGATTGAGGCGTTGGTGGAAGGCGGCGTCGATCTGCTGATTCTGGAGACGTTCGGATATCTCGAAGAAATGCACCAGGCGGTGCGGGCCGCCAAGGAAGTGCATTCAGGGCTGCCGATCATCGCGCAGGTCACGGTGGATGAAGACGGCAACTGTCTGGATGGTTCGGACGCGGAAACGTTCGTCCCCAGGATCGAGGAGTGGGGAGTCGACGTGATTGGCTGTAACTGCAGCGTCGGCCCGGTCGCGATGCTGGAAACGATGGAACGGGTGCGGGAACTGACTTCCCTGCCGCTGGCCGCGCAGCCCAATGCCGGTATTCCGCGTTCGATCGACGGGCGAAATATCTATCTCTGTTCGCCGGAATACATGGCGAGCTACGCGCGCAAGTTTGTCGCGGCGGGCGTTGGCGTGGTGGGCGGATGCTGCGGTACTACCCCCGATCACATTCGGGTGATGAAGTCGGCGTTGCGTGTGGGCGAGGCCCGAGGCAAGACCGCGACGGCTCACGTGAGTGTTCATGCCGCTCCGCCGGTCACTCCTGCCGTGCCGCTGGAAAAGCGGTCGAGGCTGGGCACGAAGCTGGCGCGCGGCGAGTTCGCGACCATGGTGGAGATTGTTCCGCCGAAGGGCATCGACATCGCCAAGGAAATCGAGGGCGCGCGATTTCTGAAATCCGTTGGCGTGGACGCGATCAACATTCCAGACAGCCCGCGGGCGTCGGCGCGCATGAGCAACCAGGCGCTGTCGCTGCTGATGCAGAAAGAGGTCGGCATTGAAGCGGTGCTGCACTATACCTGCCGCGATCGCAACGTGCTGGGCATTCAGAGCGACTTGCTGGGCGCGGCGGCGGTGGGCATTCGCAACCTGATTTGCATCACCGGCGATCCGCCGAAGATGGGCAACTATCCGGACGCGACCGCGGTGTTCGATGTGGATGCGATCGGGCTGGTCAACATCGTGCATAACCTGAATCGCGGGCTCGACATCGGTGCGAATCCGATTGGCTCTGGAACGGGATTTGTGATCGGTGTGGGCGCGAACCCGGGACTGAGCGACATCGACGAAGAGGTACGGCGATTCGAATTCAAGGTGCAAGCGGGAGCCGAGTATGCAGTGACGCAGCCGGTGTTCGATCTCCGGCTGCTGGAGGATTTCCTGAAGCGCATCGAACACTGCCGCATTCCCGTGCTGGCGGGCATCTGGCCCCTGACGAGCGTGCGGAATGCCGAGTTCATGAAGAATGAGCTGCGCGTGTCGGTCCCGGATTTCATCCTGGAACGAATGGCCAAAGCGACCACGCCCGAAGGCGCCAGGGCCGAGGGTGTGGCCATTGCCCGCGAAATGCTGATTGCGCTGCGCAATACCGTTCAAGGAGCGCAAATCAGCGCTCCGCAGAGCCGCTACACTTCGGCCGTGGACGTGCTCGAGGCTTTGGGTAGCGGTCCATCCGCCACGGCGTAACGATTCGCAAAGATTTTTTCGCATCCCGCGAGTGGAATTGGCACGGACGGGGTTCCTAAGCCGTGGGGTGGCCTCTGCCTGAGGCCACGCGGATACCAGGCCGCACCCCAAAATAATCACATTGGCGCAGCGCCGAGCGCCACTCTGGCCCAGGAGAAAATGAAACATGCTTCGCAGTAAGATGCTGATCCTATGGGCTTTACTGATCTGCATGGGGACCGTATTGGTGGCAATGAACGGCTGCGGTGGAAGCAGCAGCTCAGGCGGACCTCCGCCGCCACCAAGCAACAAGATCCAGCATGTAGTGATTATCTTCCAGGAGAACCGCTCGCCGGACAATCTGTTCCAAGATCCGGTGTTGTATAACGCGCCTCCCGCGGGACATGGGGCCGACATTGCCCAGAGCGGGATGGACTCGCTGGGCCAGCGGGTTACTCTGACGCCGACGACCATGAACACGGACTTCGACCTGAGCCATGCGCACTCGGCCTTTGAGAGGATGTGCTACGGCACCACGAACCCTACGTCGAGTTCACAACCCTGCACCATGAACGGCGCGAATCTGATCGCCTACGATTGCTTCGGCAATGTCACCGCCGATTGTCCGCCGCCGGGAACCAACCTGCTGCCCTTCCAGTACGTAAAGCAGTCGGACGTGCAGCCCTATTGGACGATGGCGGAAACCTACACGTTTGGCGATCGAATGTTTCAGACAAACCAGGGCCCGAGCTATCCGGCGCACCAGTACATTATTTCGGGCACGACCGCGATCAGCGAAACCGGCACGACGTTTTTCGCCGAGAATCCGTTGAACATCTATGCCGGCGACACGGGATGCAGTTCTCCCAATGCGTCTTCGGCGACGCCGGATCTGATTCAGACCATCGACACCACGAATCCGGATTACCCGGCCAATGAGGATGCGACCAGCGCGAATTCGCCGAAGGTGTATCCCTGCGTCGATCACAACACGCTGATCGATTCGCTGGATGCAAAGCACATCCCCTGGAAGTATTACGCCAATGTCGGAGCCTGTCCTGCGGGGGGGCCGTGTCCCAAGAGCGGCATCTGGGTGGGGCCGAACATGATCCAGCACATTTGCCAGCCCGACTCGGGAAACACGACTTGTACGGGGGCGGAGTATATCGCCAATGTGGTTCCGAACACGAATGTGCTGACCGACATCTCGGGCGGCACGTTGCCCGCCGTGAGCTGGGTGATTCCGGACGGCAAGAACTCAGATCACGCCCACTCCACCGATGAGTTCGGAGGGCCGGACTGGGTGGCTTCGATCGTCAACGCGATCGGCAACAGCCAGTACTGGTCCAACACGGCGATTCTTGTGACGTGGGACGATTGGGGAGGCTGGTACGATCACGTGGCTCCAACCCTGCGCAGCGACAACTCGTACGAGTACGGATTCCGCGTGCCCCTGATCGTGATTTCACCGTATGCGAAGCCGAAATACGTTTCGCATGTGACGCACGATTTTGGCAGCATCCTGCACTTTGTGGAGACACAATTCGGCCTGGGTTCGATTGACGCGAACGGGCGGTTCGCCGATTCGCGAGCCGACGATTTATCGGATTGCTTCGACTTCAGCCAGACGCCGCTGACGTTCAACCCGATTACCCCGTTGAAACACGACGCCCAATTCTTTCTGAGCGACAAGCGTCCGCCGGTGGATCCGGACGACGACTAGTCTTCCCTCCCCCCGAGGGAAAGCCCTCGCTCTGCGTTTTTTCCGCGCGGAGCGAGGGCTTCCTTTTTGTCCGATGGGCCGGATCCGCGATTCGGCGCGACAGACGCGGGTTTGGGAGGGTACAATGGCATCCGCACGGCGCATCGAGCGCAGGCCCGGCAAACCAGCCGGGGCCGGGAGAGTGTATGAGTATCCGCCGTTTCTCCACCCTTGCCTGTTCCGCGGTTTTTCTGCTCGCTGGAGTTTTTCCGCATGCCGCTGTTGGCCAGGCCAACGTCAATGAGAGCCTGGAAACTGTCTTCTTGTATGTCGACGGAACAAACGGCTCGGATTCGAATCCGGGAACGCAGGCTGCGCCGTTCAAGACGGTCGGCAAGGGCTTGAGCGTTGCAGTGGCGAACAACCGGCAAGGCATCGGCACGCGGGTCACGGTGAATCCGGGCATCTATCGCGAGGCGCTGTCGGCCAGCACGAATTCGAAGTCGACCACGCTGCCCATCACTATCCAGGCGGCAACCAACAACACGGTCGTGGTTTCGGGCGCCGACGTGTGGACCGGATGGCAGCCTTATAGCGCCAATCCGCTCATCTACACCAACGCTTGGCCCTACGCGTGGGGATTGTGCCCGAGGGCTTCGTCGGGCCCGGCGGAGCAAGCCATCAACCTGCGGCGCGAGATGATCTTCGTCAACAACGTGATGCTGACGCAGGTGCTGGCGTTGAACCAGATGGCGCCCGGGACGTTCTTCGTCGATGAGACGGGCGGCACGGTCTACATCTATCCGTCCGCAACGACCAATATTGCAACCGCAACGGTTGAGGCCGGAACCCGGGCGCAGCTTTTCACCGGTTATAGCCTGAGCAATTTCGTGGTGCGCGGGATGCGGTTTGAGCAGGGCAACGCCTGCCGCTACAACGACGCCGTGATGTTCAACAACGCGAACAACGTGCTGTTCGAAGCCGATGGCTTCAACCGGAATAATGCTGGAGGATTCGGCATCAACGCGTCGCAGAACTTCACCATCCGCATCAGCACGGCCAACCACAACGGGGAGCGCGGATTCAAGTCGAACGCCACCAAGAACGGCGTCTGGGTCAACGACACAGCCAACTACGACAACTGGCGTGGGGCGCAGGGGGGCATCTACGGCTGGGCGGGCGGCGGATTCTATTTCTATTCCCAGCACGGCAGCACGCTGCAGAACATCCGCACGTTCTTCAATCCCAGTCATGGCGTGCACTGGGATACCGACAATCGCGACATCATCGCCAAGTCGTTCGTCTCGGCGTACAACCTGCGGACCGGGCTGGTGCTGGAGAAGGCGCAGGGGCCTTTTACGCTGGCGAACAGTTCGGTTTGCTTCAATTCTCCGCTGCTGGGATTCACGGACGGCGGGATGGTGTTGCGAACGTCGACTTATGTGACGCTGACCGGCAACGCGTTCGCCAATAATTATGTCGGGCAACTTCCGCTGATCGGGGTGCAGGGGGGCACACCTACGTCGCCGTTTACCGATTTCGAGACCGGCCAGGTGTACAACCTGCTGAATGAAAACCTGACCATGCGCTCGAATACCATTGTGGGCGGAGCGGGCGAACAATTGTTCTACGATTTTGATCAGGCCGGGGCGGCGTGGACCGATCTGGTTTCCAGCCTGACATCGGACAACAACACCTACTGGAATGGCTCGGTGGCGCAGCCCTTTACCGTCCCCGTACCGAACTGGTTTACGAGCATCGATTGGCCGACGTTCACGTCGATGACCGGTCAGGATGCGCACTCAACCTTCGCGCCACCCACGACGGATCCGACGATCCCCTGCCAGGTCAGCCCGGACGCGCCCGATTTCTGGTTCATCAGCTATGAAACCGGGTCGGTCAACGCGCTGCCCGGAGTGCCCGCAAAGTTCGACATGTTCCTGATCCCGCTGGGGAACTTCAAGGGAAAGATCACGGTCAGTGCGTTCGGGCTCGATCAGATACCGGGTGGGGCGACCGGAAGCTGGTCGAAGACTCAGCTGACCAACTCCGGCACGACCACGTTTACCGTCACCACCAGCAGTTCGACGCCGGTGGGAATGTATCCCGTCATGATGGAAGCCACGGTGGGCAGCGTGACGCGGACTTCGACGGCCTGGCTGAACGTGCAGTAGTGGAGCGACCGAATTCTACAAAAGGCAAGAGCGACGCCGTGGCGTCGCTCTTGTCCTTTCCGTGACTCGTCAGATCCGACTCGCCAGACGTCAGTTTCCGGAACCTGTCAGGGTGATCACCTGCGGGCTGGTCAGATCGCTGTCGGCGATGGTGAGGCTTCCGTTGCGCGGCCCGGTCACTTTCGGCGTGAACACCACGCTGATCGTGCAGCTCGTGCCCGCCGCCAGACTCGTACCGCAGTTGTTGGTCTGGGTGTAGTCTTTCGCACCCTTGAACGTCCAGCTATTCAGCGAGACAGCGGTCTTCCCGAAGTTCGTAATGGTGAAGGTGTGGGGAGCGCTGGACGTCTTGGCCTTCTGGTTGCCGAAGTTCAGCCCGAGCGAGGAGAAGCGCAGTGAAGTCACCGGCACCGTGACGTAAGCGGTCACGGTACGGGTGACGCCGTTGGCGGTGGCCAGCGTGGTAATGGGATAGGTTCCCGGGGCGGTCGTCATGGCCGCTTTGAGGTTGAGCGTGGTTCCGCCGCTAACGGGCACGGACGTGGCCGAGAGGCTGCCGGAAAGTCCCCTCACCTGACTAATCCCATCAAGGCTGAGCGACGCATTCCCGCTGAATCCGCCGAAGGGGACCATACTGAGATTGAGAACGGTGCCGCCGGTCTCGTCAAGGGTATAGGACGCGTTATCAGCGAGCAGCCAGTAGTCGTAAGCTGACTGGACGCCGCAGACCCCAGACAGGCTGGGCGGCTGGGCCCAACTGGAGAGGCCATCCTGCGCGGTCGCCGATTGCCAGGCTGACAGGGGGTTCATCTGTCCCACCGGAGTTTCGAATACGGTCGTGTTATTGGCGTTCCAGTAGGTGTTCTTGTTGGAATTGAGGGTGGACTGAAATGCTGTCCAATCGCTACCGCTCAAGTAGGCATCGGTGAAAGTGTTCTGGCTGCCGACGGCCTGCAGGTGGTTGCCCTGGTGGGTGAAATTCTTGGTGACCAGGTTGTAGACCTGGCCGGTTTCCCAATTGGTAATCTGGATGCCGCCGGGCTGGCCGATGACGTCAATTTGACTAATCTGATTGTTGTAGAAACTGCTTCCAGACAGGGTGACGTTCTCAGAATTGCGCAGAACGAATCCTCCCGAATAGAGGTAGTTGTACTTGACGCCCAGGTTGTTGCCGCAGAAATAGCTGTTGGAGACTGAGACCGGCCCTTCGCTCTTCTCGACCACAGCCCCCATGCCCAAGTCCTGCACGGCGACTACATCGTTCGCGGCGATGCTGGCGTTGTCCGTATCCCAGTGAATTCCATGGGTTTGGTTGTAGGCGGCGACTATGCCCTGAAGCGTGTGGTTGTGATCACTGAAGAAATGCAAGCCACCGGAGTTCCAGTAGTAGTACGAACCCTGCGCGCCACGCCAGTTGTTGAATGAAGCTGTGTCGGAAGACCACAAAGCGTACTTGACCTGGACCGACATCATGCCGGACTGGCCATTGTGATTGGCCACCGTATTCTGCACGGTGATGTTGGCAACAGGGTTGAAGAAATGTAAACCAATGGCGTTGTTCCAGGAGATCGTGTCAGAGTCGAACAGGATGTTGCTGGCGTTGCCGGCGACATAGACGGCATTGTTGTCGCGGCAGGAGGCGGCGTGCTGGAAAGTCATACCGCGTACCACCACGTTGGAAACGCTGACCAAGTGGAACACTTCGGGCAGCGATCCCACCTCGACGCTGGCGGTGCTCATGTTCGTGCCCGCGGGCGGCCAGACGTACATCAGATGATTGGTCTCGTCCACGAAGAACGTGCCGGGCAGCATCTGGGAGAGTTTCATCACCTGCGTCATCAGGACGGCGTTGACGAAGACCATCTCGCGCCGCAGAACCACGTCGGCTTCCTGCGGGCCACCCAGGTTGGGCGCGCACAGCCCCCAAGTGTTGTTCCAGGGGGCGGTGTAGATCGAAGCATTGCCGGAATAGGGCTGCCAGCCAGTATAGGGAACGGAGCCGCTGACCACCACCCCGGCTGCGGTGGCCTGATAGGTGATGGGCAAGGAGGTGTTGTACTGGTTGCCCATGACGACGACGTCTTCCCGGTAAATTGCCGGATTCACATAAATGCGGGAGCCGATGTTGTGGTAATTGTTCGACAGCGCCATATTGGTGGCAGCGGTCAGGGTCTTCAAAGGCTGGGATTGGGTACCGGGATTGGAATCGTTTCCTTTATTGCCATCCACATATATAAAAGCGGTTTCAAGTCCTTCATTTACCGATGCTTGGCCCAACAATGACTGCGGCGCCAAACCCGCAACCACCGCCAACAGATAGATTAGAACCTGCTTCATAACGCTGCCTCCCTACAAATTGGCCCAACGGATTGAGACGGAGCGTGCAAAGCTGTACGAAACGGATCAAAGTTGACTTCCGTAAAGCTGGTTCCACTGTAGGGGCATTGCTGTATACCGCCAAGAGACCACAAGTACATTACGGGATGGCCCAAATTTATAGCCTGACGACCAGCGTTTTCGCAAGGGGATTGTCCCAAGGTTCAGGGGCCTAACGATTGGCTCCCGATTCTCGAAAATGGCGCTCTGGATAAGGCATCTCAGCGATTTTGCTCTTCCGGTTTCCAGCTGTGCGGCAAACCCGGGCAGAGCGTGAAACTCTTAAGATATCGTGGTGGCCGTCAGGGCCGCCGGAGTGGGAATCAAATCGGGCAACGGGGCCTGTGCCCGCGGATCAGATTTGCCGGTCGGCACCCGCCGGACGCTTCCGAGGGCGGAGTTCCATAGAGAAATTAGACTCCTTTTCAGCCCTCGCGTTATGGGATAGCCTGAGTGCAATTGTTTGCCGGATTAATGTGCAATCAGTTTTCGTCGCCACCAGTCTCTCTCCCCCTAAATTGAGCGCTTGCTTATAGTTCCCAAGGAGCATCCATGCCGTGTAAGTTTGTTGCCAAAGGTCGGGAGAGCCGGAATTCCTCCATTTCATCGATTGTCCTGTCAGGGTTGACCTTGGTCGCCCTGTGCGGAGCCAGTTCCGCGCAGCAGGCGGTATCGACTTACCATGGCAACAACCTGCGCACCGGCCAGGCGACGGATCAGACGATTCTGATTCCTGCGAACGTGAATTCGACCCGTTTCGGCAAGCTCTTTTCTTATGCTGCCGACGGCATGATTGTCGGCGAGCCGCTCTATGTGCCCAATGTCACGATGAGCGATGGGCGGACGCACAACGTGGTGTACGCGGCCACGCAGCACGACAGCGTATACGCCTTCGACGCGGACAATCCGGGAAGCGGCGCGCCGCTGTGGCAGGCGAACTTCCTGAATCCGGGCGCCGGGGTGACGAGCGTACCGATCAGCGCACAGAAATGCGCGGGCTCGGGATTTTCCGAAGTTGGCATCATGGGTACGCCGGTCATTGATCTGAGCACCGGCACCATTTACGTCTCGGCCAAGACGCAGGAAACATCGGGGAGCACCGTCACCTACGTACACCGCCTGCATGCCCTGGATATCGCGACGGGGGCGGAGAAGTTCGGTGGACCGGTCGTGATCCTTCCCAACGGCCAGACGACCGAGTTCAATACGCTTTCGCAGTGCCAGCGGCCTGGGCTTCTGCTGGCGAATGGAACGCTGTTCATCGCTTATGGCTCGAACGGGTGCGACTTCTCGCACGGCTGGCTGCTGGCCTACGATCCGATCTCGTTGCAGCAGTTGGCTGCGTTCAATACCGCGCCGAATTCATCCTGGGGCGCAAACATCTGGATGGCCGGTTCCGGTTTGGCCGCGGATGCGAATGGCTCCATTTATTTTTCGACGGCCAACGGGTTGTTTGACGCCAACACCGGCGGGCCGGATTATGGCGACACGGTGATGAAGCTGCAGTACGCGAGCGGCGCGTTCACGGTGGCAGACTACTTCACTCCGCACGACCAGCTAAGGATGGACAATAACGACCTGGATCTGGGGTCCGGCGGAGTGACGCTGCTCCCCGACCAGAGCGGGAATGTTTCGCACGAACTGATCACCTCGGGTAAAACGGGGACCATCTACGTGCTCAACCGGGACGACATGGGGCAGTACAATTCGCAGAACGACAACCAGATCGTGCAGACGATCCCGGGTGCGCTGGGGCCGTTTTATAGCATTCCCGTGTACTGGAATAATCTGGTGTACTTTGCCTCGTACTCGGACTCGGTGAAAGCATTCTCGCTGAACAACGGGCAGCTTTCGTGGTCGCCGGTTGCGCAGTCATTCAGGTACGCGCAGGTGGGGCTGCCGACGATTTCGTCCAGCGGCAACACGAACGGCATTTTCTGGAATATCCACAATCCGGCCACTCCGGTGCTGTCGGCGCTGGATGGGATCACGCTGGCGGAGATGTACAACAGCAACCAGAAGACCAGCCGGGACGCGCTGGGAATGGTAGCGCACTTTGCGACGCCTACGATCGCCAACAATAAGGTGTTCGTCGGAACGCAGAGCAGCCTGAACGTGTACGGCGTGTTTCCGTTCCTGACGCTGCTGGTGGGCAACAGCCAGAGCGGAGCCGCGGGGACGACGCTGTCGTCACCGATCGCGGTGCAGGCGACCGATAGCCAGGGCAACGGCGTTCCGGGAGTGGCGGTGACATTCTCAGCCACCGTAAGCGGCGGCTCGTTCAGCAGTCCAACCGCCGTCACCGACAGCACGGGTACAGCGACCACAACCTATACTCTGCCCACCAAGGCAACTTCGGTCGGGATTACCGTAGCCGCGACCGGGTTCCGAGGACTTTCGCTGTCGGAACTGGGGCTTCCCGGACCGGCGGCCGCAATGGCCAAGATTTCCGGCCTTGGGCAAACGGGCACGGCCGGGACGGTATTGCCTCAACCGCTGGTCTTCAAGCTGGCGGATAAATACAACAATCCCATCGCGGGACAGGCGGTTAGCTTTACCGACACCGCGCCCCACGGGGTTTTCTCGGCGACTTCGCTGATCACCAACTCCGTCGGCCAGGTGAGCGTGATCTACACGCTGCCGACCAGCACACTCCCGAGCAGTTCCCGGCAGACGCTGGTTACGGCGACCGGCAGCGGGCTCAGCGCGACCATGGGGTTTCTGAATCGGTCTGGCGCGGCGACGGCGATGAGTACCGCGCTGGGCAATAACCAGGCGCAGAAGGCAGGCACCCAGTTGAAGACCCTGCTGACGGTTTTCGTTTCCGATCAGTATGGCAATCCTGTATCGGGCGTGACCGTGACTTATTCGGACGGAGGAGTTGGAGGCACTTTCTCCAGCACTACGGCGAACACGAATAATGTCGGCAACGCGTTTGTCAGCTACACTCTCCCCTCAACCCCGCAAGTCGTGAACGTTACGGCGTCGGCCAGCGGAGTGCCGAACGTCAATTTCACGGAGACCGCCCAGTAGCCGCAACATGGGCCGAACATCGCGTCTAGGAGTCAGAATGGGTTCTAGGAATCGCACGCTCTGGGGAATTCTGGCGATCACGGTTCTGGTGATGATGAATCAGGCGCTGGCCGGCCAAAGTCCGGCCCTCGGCCTTTCTTCCACCAGCCTGACATTCAGCCCGCAAATCGTTGGCACAACGAGCGCCGCCAGCACGGTCACGGTGACCAATCTCAGCAGCGCGACGGTCACGGTCACCAGCGTCACCACGGGACCTGACTTCAGGCAGACCAATACATGTTCGACCCTCGCCGTGAGTGGCACGTGCACGATCTCAGTGGTGTTCGTCCCGCAGACGACCGGAACCAAGGCCGAGTCGCTGACCCTGCAGGACAGCGCTGACGCCGGCCCTTTGACGGTGGCGCTGAACGGAACCGCGATCCGGGGGATCGACGAGATTCAACACATTGTTTTCCTGATCAAAGAGAACCGGAGTTTCGACACCTATTTTGGAACCTTCCCGGGGGCCAATGGCGCCACTACGGGCGTTATTTCCAGCGGGCAGGTGATTCCTCTGTATCCCACGCCGGACCGGACGCTGCACGACATCGGTCATAGCTGGAACGCGGCCCATACCTCCATGGACAACGGCTTGATGGATCAGTACGACCTGATTCCGGACGGCACAGTGAATGGCGACTATCAAGCCTACACGCAGATGACCCAGGCCGATATTCCCAACTACTTTGCGTATGCCCGGCAGTTTGTGCTTTCCGACAACACATTCTCATCGCAACGCGGGGCGAGCTTCTCGAACCACTTGTACATGATTGCCAGCCAATCGGGCGGCGCCATTGGACTGCCCACCGTCCCGAAGCGTCCGGGCAGCTGGGGATGCGATGGGGAGCCCGGCACACTCGTCCAAGTATTGGCGCAGGATGGCGTGGTCTCCAATCAGTTCCCTTGCTTCGATTTCCAGACCATCGGCGACAGCCTGGACCAGGCCAACAATATCGGGTGGCTGTCCTATGCGCCCGGGCAGGGTCAGGATGGGTACATCTGGAACGCCTTCGACGCCATCAGTCACGTGCGAAATTCGGCGGCATGGAACCAGCACGTGGTTCCATGGACTCAGTTTCAGGCGGATGCGCTGAACGGGAATCTGCCGCCGGTGAGCTGGGTGGTGACTTCGGGGACTACCAGCGAGCATCCGCCCGACAGTACCTGTCTCGGCGAGAACACCACGGTGCAAGAGTTGAATGCGTTGATGCAGGGACCAGACTGGGCCTCCACGGTGGTATTTCTCACGTGGGATGATTTTGGAGGCTTTTACGATCACGTGGCGCCGCCAACGCTCGACTTGTACGGACTCGGGCCGCGGGTTCCGATGATTATCATCTCGCCCTACGCCAAGCATGGGTACATTTCGCACACACTGTACACCTTCGATTCGGTGATGAAGTTCATCGAGGAACGCTTCAATCTGGCGCCGCTGACCGACCGGGATGCGAACGCCAACGACATGCTGGACAGCTTCAACTTCACGCAGACACCGCAGAAACCGTTCCTGCTGAAGACCCGGCCCTGCCCGCTGCTGGCGGCGCGCAGCTTGCGCTTTGGCAATATTCCGGTTGGAACCGCCGGACCAGCCGATATCGTGACGCTGCAGAACACCCGCCAGACGCCCCTGACCATCAGCAGCGTGGCGGCCAGCGGCGATTTCACGGTGAGCGGGTGCACGGTGAAGGCGCTGAATCCTGGCGGCAGCTGTTCGCTGAGCATCGCCTTCAAACCCTCGGTCACTGGAGTTCGCAACGGCAGCGTTACGGTTACAGACAGTGACAGCAGCAGCCCGAATGTGGTGAGTCTGGCCGGCACGGGCACGGCGTTGAGTGTCAAGCCGACCGGGTTGAACTTTTCCAGCGTGGTCGTCACCGGAAAGAAGAATACGCACTCGGCGACCATCACCAACGTCTTGAGCACGCCCTTGCCGATTCAGAGCATTACCACCCGCGGCGACTACTCGCAGACCAACAATTGCGGCACCAGCCTGCAACCGAAAACTTCCTGCACCATCACTGTTACGTTCGCGCCGACGCAGTCGGGCTTGCGAGCCGGCAACCTGGCAGTGTATTACGCCGGCCCGGGAAGCCCACAGATTTTCACGCTGGTGGGAACGGGAACGTCGGTGACGGCGCTGCCCTCCGCTCTAAACTTCGGTAATGAGAACGTGGGGGTACGCAGCGCGCCGAAAGCGGCTACCATCAAGAATAACGGGACGACTCCGCTGGTCCTTGGTAGCATTGTGGTGAGCGGAGATTTTTCGCTGAACACCACCAACTGCCCGACATCGCTGTTGCCGGGTACGACGTGCGCCCTGAGCATGACGTTCATGCCCAGTTCCTCCGGCGCGAAGACGGGTCAGGTCACGATCGACGACAGCGATTTTGACAGCCCGCACAAAATCACGCTTACGGGGACAGGCAACTGACCATGTCGGAAAACAAACTGAAAGTGGTGTTCATCGCCGGCTGCGGACGCAGTGGGACAACGGTGCTGGGCCAGTTGTTGGGCGAAGTGGAGAAGTGGCTCAACGTAGGGGAAGCAGTCCGCTACCTGTTTGACCGATCCAAGGAATTGCCTTGCGGGTGCGGAGCTTCGGCGTTCGAATGCTCTCTCTGGAAGGACATTATCGGCGCAATCCCGAGCGATGTGGCGCAAAAGGCAACCCAGGCGCTGCGTATCCGGAACTTTCCGTCGCTCTACATGCGCACCCGGGGCCGGCAGGTTCCCGAGGGATTTCAGCCGATTCTGGACACGATCTCTTCGGCCTACCGCAAAGTCGCGGAAGCGACCGGATCTAATGTGATTGTCGACACGTCGAAGTATCCCGGGACGGCCCTGCTCGCCAGCCTGATTCCAGGCGTCGAACTGCACGTAGTGCACGTGGTACGCAGCCCGCACAGCGTGATCGCCAGCTGGACCAGCAAGAAGGGATACCTGGCCGTGCATCCGCCGTCGAAGGTGGTGACCTGGTGGTGGGCGTACAACATTCTGTCGGAAGCGCTCAAGTCGCGCTGCCAGACTTACCGGCTGGTGCGATACGAAGACTTTGCGCGCGACCCCGGGACGGTGCTGTCGCAGGTTACGGACGACGTGATGGGCGAGCCGGTTCCGCTGCCGTTTATGAATGGAAACACGGCGACCGTTCACGTGCAGCATTCCCTGGCGGGCAATCCGAGTAAGTTCAATACCGGGGAGATCAAGATTCAGGAGGGCGGCAAGTCTGCGCCGAAGCGCAAGCTGCTGATGGATCTGCTGACATTCCCGCTGCAGGCGCGTTATCACTATCTGCCGGCGGCGCAGAAACCGTAGTATTGAGACCGAACGAAAAGCGGGCGGCGTCTTGAGACGTCGCCCGCTTTTCGTTCCTAGGAAGTACGGGCTATTCGCCCAATGGCCCGGTTTCTCCGGTGATCACGTTCACTACCGGCAACCTGGCGATCACTTTCCGCCGTTCGGCCCCGCGTAGCAGAGTGAGATTGCCCTTCGAATCGCGACCTTCGCGGAAGAGGCTGGGCACGTATTCCTGCTCGAGCGTTCGCTCCGGGAAGCCGCCGGCCAGATCCTTTCGCACAAAAAAGGCATTGTTGCCGCGCAGGTTGGAACCAACGAACTTGTATCCCTTCTTTTCGCCCAGATAGATCAAGGCGCTCAGCGAGACACCGTAGTACAGGTTGGAATGGTGAGCCTTGGTGCGCTGGAAATCGGCCTTATAGGGCGTGGAGACCGGGTCCAAACCGAACACGCTGTTGTATTCGGCGACCACAATCCGCGGCCGGACGCAGGTGATGGCTTCCCAGACCCAGTAGTCATTGCCGTCGATGTCGACCGAGAGCAAGCCGAGGTCCTCATCGAAACCGCTGCGTTCGATTAGCTTATTGATATTTTCTTTTGTAATGAATTCGCAGTAGGCTTGCAGGTCGTATTTGCGGGAGACACGGTCGTTCTTGACGTAGTCCATGTTCTCCTCGGAGCCGTCCATGATCATTCCCTGCCAGTTGTCGTTGATCAGGAGGAAACGGGTATTGCTTTCTTCGTAGTGTTCGACGCCGAACTCGACGAAAGTGCGATGCTTGATTTCGACATGGCTGACGAGGAACTGGATGATGCCATCTTCGTCAAATTGCGAAAATACACCGAATCCAGCGCGCCGCAACGGGGTTGTAATGGGCATCCTGGCCACTTCCCATGCCGCCCGGCGGCCTTCCAGGAGAATCAACCGCTCGCCAAAAGGACCCACCCGCCGGCGTAGACGCTCCGCTTTCAGTCTTAAGGACACTTTTTCTCCTCTTCCCTTCCGGTTGGCTCGTATTTCGCAGAGCGCAAGGCAGAAATTTCAATCTGCAGCCTGCCCCCGTCGCCTGTGACGCAGAGTCTCCGTTCCGATATGCTTTTTCTATGCCGCGAGGGAGGCGGGCTGCAATTATTAGCTTTCAGCTATTGAATTCTAAAGCCGAGAGACGTACCCATCCAGCGCATCTGACCCGAGGCACGGCTTGCGTTTAAGCTTGCCAGCTAAAGCAGCCCGCGACTATAATATCAAAAGCAGTTTGCAGGACGATCCACGGTGCATAGGTACTCTCGGGAAAGCACCTCTGGCGTCAGGCCTGGTTCCTCTCCCCTTTTATCAACACCAGCGTAACTTGGGACTGATATTCAGAAGCATTCATTCTGCAGCAGGGCTTGTTCGCTCCGGCACGGCTCACTGCCATCATTCAGCACGACAATCTCGGGAGGTTGTGGCTTGGGCACAGACCAGATGCATCCGTGGGTAGTCACCGGTGCCGCCGGATTCCTCGGCTCGCACGTGGTGGAGCAACTTCTGCAGCGTCAGATTCCGGTTGTTGGACTCGACAATCTCTCCGGGGGGCGTTGGGAGTTTTTGGCTCCATTCGCCAACAACCCCCTGTTCAAGTTTGCCTGCAAGGACATTCGCGATGAAGCCGGCGTCACCGAGTTGTTCCGGAGGGAGAAGCCCTCGGTGGTGGTCCATCTCGCAGCACTGCACTTCATTCCCGCCTGCATGCGCGATCCGGGACTGGCGGTCAGCCTGAATGTTCACGGCACCCAGACGCTGCTGAGCGCGTGCCGCGAAGCGAAAGTGGAACGTTTCTGGTTCTCGAGCACGGCGGATGTATACAAGGCGAGCGAAACCGCCCACCACGAGGTCAACAGCCCGACCGGCCCGTTCAACATTTACGGCGTGACCAAGTCGATGGGCGAGCAACTGGTGCAGCTGGAATCGGCGAATCGACCGGAATGCCATTTCGTCATCGGGCGCCTGTTCAACCTGTACGGGCCGCATGAGACCAATCCGCACATTCTGCCGGAAATCATCAACCAGATTCGCCAGGGGAATCATGGCGGCGTGCTGCGGCTGGGAAATGTCACTCCGAAACGTGATCTTGTTCCCGTAGTGGACGCGGCGCGGGCGGTCATTGAAATCCTGCAGAAGTCGGGCCCGGGCGTGACCATGACGAACGTGGGGACCGGCGTTTCGGTTTCCGTGGCAGAGGTTGTGGAACGAATCGGGCAGATTCTGAACAATCCGATTCGCATTGAAACCGATCCTTCGAAGGTGCGCGCGGTGGAGCGTCCGCATTTGCAGGCGGACACGGGGAAACTGCGCTCGCTGATCGGATGGGCGCCGCACGGCGACCTGACGCGTGGGCTGCGCGAACTGCTGGTCTACGAAGGAGTCGCGAAGTGAGCGAGCGGCAGACACACGTTGGACTGATCGGCATCGACGCGTGGCTGGGCGGAGCCATCTATACGCAGAATCTGATCAAGGCCCTGTCGCGGCTTCCGCTCGAAGAGCGCCCGAAGATTACGTTGTTCTGCCGCCGGAACGCGGACATGTTCGGCGAAGTGGCGTCGCTGGTCGACAAGGTTGTGATCTTCGAGTCGTTTCTGGACCGCACGTTTGGCAAGACCAAGTTAGCCGGGCGGGCGCAGCGCATTGACTATGCAGCATCGTCGTTCTTCCGGGGAGATGCGTATCCGGCTCTCGGCCGGGCGGCGCGTCGCGAGAAAGTCGACGCTTTGTTTCCGGTGCCTGACCCGTACACGCGGCTGACTCCGAATCCGATTGCGTGGATTCCCGACCTGCAGCACAGCGCGTTCCCGCAGTTCTTTTCGCCGTTGCAACGCAAAGTCCGCGACAAGCGCTTCTCTGCCCTGTTGGCCGACCCCAAGCGGCACGTGGTCTTCAGCAGCCAGTGCGCACTCGATCACGCCGCCGAGGTTTACGGCAAGCCGAAGGCGAAGACCTACATCCTGCACTTCGCGACCGTGCCCCAGCCGGTGTGGTTTCAGGATCCGGCGCCGATTGTCGCTAAATATCAACTGGAAGAGCCGTATTTCATCGTCTGCAACCAGTTCTGGATTCACAAAGACCACCCGACGATCTTCCGCGCCATGGCAAAGCTGAAACAGCAGGGGCAGAAGGTGAACGTGGTGTGCACTGGGCCGACGAGCGATCCTCGGCAGCCAGATTACTTCGACAAGTTGAAGGCAGAGATCAAGGAACTCGGCGTGGAGCCGCAGGTGCGAATTCTGGGAACGATTCCGCGCACAGACCAGGTGTCGCTGATTCGCGCGTCCGCCTCGGTGATTCAGCCTTCGAAATTCGAGGGCTGGAGCACGGTGATCGAAGACGCCCGCGCGCTCGGCAAGCCGGTCATTGCTTCCGACTTTCCGGTCCACCTCGAACAGAACATCCCGGGCTCGTCGTTCTTCCGCATGGGCGACCCTGAGGATCTAGCGGTGGCGATCCAGAAGTTTCTGGAACGCGACCCGATGGCGCCGACGCCGGCCTCCGTTCACGACGCCCGCATTCTGGAGTTTGCGCGCGCCTTTCTGGGAATTGTGGACAAGGCGTATCTGCACCAGCCGCGCGAGGTCGTGATGGCATAAACTTCACGCTCAGTGAAACGGCCGGTTGGATTGCCATCGAGCCAGGCCGTTTGACTTGTTCGCCGACGTTGCCTACCTGCCTGCCGCCTGGCTGCTGATCCGGTTCTGCCAGTGATTCCACACGAACCACACAATCCCAATTACCAGGATCGCGCCGATCACGGCATCGAATTTGTGGAAGTACTTGCCGAGTTCGCGCCAGTTCTCGCCGAGCTTCATGCCCAGCCACGCCAAACCGAAGCACCAAGGCCAGGATCCGAGGAAGGTGTAGATATGGAACCTACCACGCGGCATGCGGGCGATGCCGGCGGGTAGCGCGATGAAGGTGCGGATGACCGGGAGCAGGCGCGCGACAAAGACAGTGATGTATCCCCAGCGGGCGAAGAAGCGATCCGCCAGATCGAGTTCGCGGCGGCTCATCAGAATCCAGTGGCCGAAACGCTCGACCAACGGGCGGCCGCCGTAGAAGCCGATCTCATAGGCCACCAGCGACCCAAGGTTGCAGCCAATCGCGCCGGCCGTGGCCACCCAGAGCAGCTTGAACGTGCCTTCGAAGACGAGATATCCGCCGAAGGGCATGATGAGTTCCGAGGGAAGAGGAATGCAGGCGGATTCGATCGCCATCAGCAAGACAATGCCGCCGTAACCGGTCACGGCGATGACGGACTTGATGAACACAAAAATGACAGCCAGGATTTTTTCAGTCATGAAAGGTAGTTGTCAGGTCTCAGTTCTCAGTTCTCAGTTGTCAGTTCTCAGATGGAGCAGGGTGCGCGCCGGGCGCTTGGAATATCTTCTCAGTGTATCGGAATCTGGGGGGAAAAACAGACCGCTGCAAGTGTGGGCTTTGCTGAGAACTGACGCCTGAGAACAGAGAACTACTAGAACGATCCGTCCTGTGTGAAGGCGTAGCCGGGGAGCGTGGCGCCCTCCGGGGTCTTGCTGACCTTTACGCGGACGGTAGGAGCATCAGGAGCGGTAATTCCGGCGAGGCGGAGCATGGCGTACTGGGTGAAAACTTCGCTGTAGACCTTGGTGACCAGGTAATCCTGGCCATCGGAGTCGCCGCGCCAAACTTGCCCGAGTCGGATGGAAGCCACTGCCATAGAGGTAGCCTGAACTGTCGTCGCAGGTTGCCTTCAGACTAGTCGCCCCTGCCGGGGCCGTCAATCGCAAGCGAGGTTACCGAGGGCCATGACGCCCCGGCGTACTTTCGTCGCGCTCTGCTAAGATGGCCTCCCAAGGAGAGCTTCATGGCTCGTGGTGTCATGCCCCGGCAACCGGCCCGCAGCGGGCGCCAGGACAAAGTTCGAACGAGAGGCGCCGAGATCGCCAAGGTCAAAGGCGCGGCGGCTGGCCGCAAAGTTTCCTCCGCGCCATCAACGAAGACTCCGAAACCAGCCACAGCGGCATCGAGCAAGATGAAGGGCTACAATCCGCTGGCTGCGGAGCGTGTGTCTGAGATTCTGAAACGCCTTGACCAACTCTACCCAGAAGTGAAGTGCGCGCTTACCCACTCCAGCGCCTGGGAACTGCTGGTCGCCACGATTCTGTCGGCGCAGTCGACCGATGCGAATGTGAATCGCGTGACGCCGGAACTGTTCCGGAAATATCCCACGGTTCAGGATTTCGCCGCGCTCACGCCGGAACAGCTCGAGCCGGACGTCCGTTCCACCGGCTTTTTTCGCAACAAGTCCAAGTCGGTTGTGGGAGCAGCCAAGAAGGTCGTCAGCGACTTTGGTGGTCAAGTGCCCGACGAGATGGAGAAGCTGCTTACGCTCCCCGGCGTGGCGCGCAAGACGGCGAACGTCGTGCTCGGCTCATGGTTCAACCAAGGCGTGGGCGTTGTCGTGGATACGCATGTGCACCGGATCTCGCGGCGGCTGGAACTGACGAAGGAGCACGATCCCCAGAGGATCGAGCAGGACCTGATGCGGGCGATTCCACAGGAAAAATGGATACTGTTCTCGCACCAGATCATTCATCACGGACGAAGTCTGTGCCCGGCGCGGAAACCGAAATGCGCAGAGTGCCCTCTGGAGAATCTGTGCCACGCGGGCGACAAGACCTGGAGCACGGTCGAAATTCATAAAAACGCCACTGCTTAGATTTGAGGCTGTCATGCGCTCGTCATCTGTTCTGGCCGTTCTCATTGCCCTTGCCGTCTCCAGCGGAAGCGTCAGCGCTCAAACGCTATCGTTGCCGCAGGCTGTCACCGATCCGAAGAAGATTTCCTCCAAACCCAACGCACAGGTGGAACCGCACAGCTTGACCATCCAAAAACTCTTCATGACGCGCCAGGTGGGCTCGACTACGTGGTCGCCGGATGGCAAGAGCATCGCCTTCGTATCGAACATGAGCGGGCGAAACAACTTGTGGGTGGTGCCGGCGGAAGGCGGCTTCCCCACGCAATTAACCGTCAGCGACCAGCGGCAAACGGCACCCGCTTGGTCTCCGGACGGCAAATGGATCGCGTACCAGTCGGACTACGACGGCGATGAGCAGTGGGACATCTTCCTGGTATCCCCGAAGACAGGAAAAGTAGTGAATTTGACCCAGACGCGCGAGATCGCCGAAACGAGTCCGGCGTGGTCGCCGGACGGACGCTTTCTTGCGTATGAGGTGAAACCGAAGGCCTCGGCCGCGGTGGAGATTGACGTCTATGACATGGTTTTGCGCGAATTGAAGCACATTACCAACAACACGCCTCAGGATAAGGCCAACTCCGGGCCAATCTGGTCGAAGGACGGCAAGCTCCTCGTCTACACGCAGGAGCAGGCGAAAGAAACCGATTCCAACATTTTCGTTGCCGATATTTCCAGCGGAAAAAGCACGTTGCTTACGCCCCACGAAGGGGAACAATTATTTTCAGCGCAAGATATTTCGCCGGACGGCAAGCGAATTCTGTTCACATCGAACGCCGCGAATGGCTACGAAAATGTCGGGTTGCTCGATATTGCCACGAAGAAGATTTCCTGGATCACCAAAGATCAATGGGAGATTCGCGGCGGCGAGTTCTCGCCGGACGGAAAGGGCATGGTCTTCACCGCCAACGTTGACGGCAATGAAGATATCTACCTGCACGACTTGGCTACCGGAAAGTCGACAGCGTTGACCATCCCGAAGGGATTGAACGAGCCTACGGGTGGATATCGTGCTTTCTCTCCTGACGGCTCGCGCCTGCTTTACTACCACAACGGTCCGACGGCACCGGGAGATTTGTGGGTGTATAAACTCTCGGCCGGGAAATCGATGCAAGTCACCCACTCCCTGGTCGGCGGCATTCGCGCTGAAGATCTGGTCGAGCCGTACCTGATCCACTATCCGAGCCGTGATGGCAAGTGGACCATCTCTGCGTTCCTGTATGTGCCGTTCAACATGGCACGCAACGGGCAGAATGCGGCGATCGTTTACCTGCACGGCGGCCCGGCATCGCAGGTCATGAACTCCTTCAACCGATTCATTCAGTTCGCGGTGAATCAGGGATACATGGTGCTGGCACCGAACTATCGCGGCTCAACCGGCTACGCAAAGGAGTTTCAGCAGGCGAATTTGTTCGACATGGGCGGGGGCGACCTGCAGGATGTTCTCGCTGGAGTCGACTGGATCAAACAGACGGGCCACCTGGACCCGAAGAAGATCGCGGTCATGGGCGCCAGCTACGGCGGCTACCTCAGCATGATGGCAGTCACGAAGGCGCCGGATGTCTGGGCCGCGGGCGTGCCGATCGTGCCGTTCGTGAACTGGTTCACGGAGGTTGAGAACGAGGATCCCGAACTGCGGCAGGGCGATCTTGCCACCATGGGCGATCCGGTCAAGAACAAGGCGTTATACGAGGATCGCTCGCCCATCAACTTTGTCGATCAGGTGAAAGCGCCGCTGCTGCTTCTCGCCGGTGGGAACGATCCGCGCTGCCCGAAATCAGAAGCACAGCAGGTGGTCGATGCCATCAAAAAGCGCGGCGGCACAGCGGAGTACAAAGTCTACGAGAACGAAGGGCATGGATTCGCGCGGGTGGAGAATCAGATTGACGCGTATCAGCGCGTGGCCGACTTCCTGCTGGCACACGTGGTGCCCGCGGACTGCAGTTGCTCGCTGAACGAATAGCGCGGGCCACGGAGTTGATCATGAGGGTACCTGCTCACTACCCAACACGTGACATTCCGCCGCACGGACGCCCACGTCTCGCAACGACGGCGAGACGTGGGGCATCCCCAGGGTATTTTCGAGAAAGGACACTGAGTGTCAGTTCGCGCGGGCTGTGACGATCGCCTCCACGAGCCCTGGGATCGTATACTGCTTCGCCTTGATATCCACGGAGAGGTGGAGTTCCCGCAACGTTGCGGAAGTCACGGGACCGATCGAGGCCATGTGAATTCCGCGGAGGTCGGCGGGGCGGGGGCTCTTCTTGCCGCTAGTCAGGAGCTGGACGAAATTGCGAACCGTGGATGAACTGGTGAACGTGACCACGTCCGGCCGACGCCTAGGGTTCGCTAGCGCGGACTGCAGACGCCGCTGGGAACTCTTGGGCACGACAGTCTCGTAGGCCTCTACGACGTCGACCTGCGCCCCGCCCTTGCGCAACTCCCGAGGGATCACGTCGCGCGCCACCTTGGCGCGTACCAGCAGAACCCGCTTCCCTTTCACCTTGCTCCGCAGGCTGCGGACCACCGACTCAGCCACGTATTCCCTGGGCACGACGTCGACCTTTGCGCCTCGTGCTTCGATCGCCTTCCTGGTAGCCGGGCCGATGGCGGCGATCTTCAGATGTTTCAAACTAGCAGCGGTTCGGCGCAGCCTAGCCATCCGCGCCCACATGGCTTCGACACCGTTGACGCTGGTCAAGATCAGCCAGTCGTAGCTTCCCAGATTCTTCAGCGCGGCATCGAGCGGGCGAAAGGATTGCGGCTTTCGAATCTCGATAAAGGGGATCTCAATGACACTTGCACCCAGATCTTTCAATTGCGCCGACAGCGCACCGGCCTGATGACGGGCGCGCCCCACCAGTACGCGAACTCCGCTGAGCGGCTGTTTCTTCGATTCCGATTTCATGACCAACCTATTTTTGCTCTTTCTTTAGACCCAGTCCGCGCTCGCGCATCAGACGCGCGGTTCCAGAAACGGCCGTGTCGGGCGCGTTCTGAAGCGAGTCGATGATGTTCTGCTGCTCGTTCCGGGTGCGATTCTGGCTGAGCTTGAACTTGGTTTCGATGCTCGAGACCGCGATCTCAAATCCGACAATGTGACTGAGCATGCGATCGCGGTAGGCATCGCTCAGGCTCTCCCACTGCTGCTGAAAAGCTGCCTCAAACGTGGGAATCAATTCGCCGAGCATGCTCTGCAGTTCGTCGGGCGCGGAGTACGTACGCGCCTTGCCGTAAACGTGGACCGCGCCGTAGTTCCACGTGGGCACGACTTCCCGCGTTTCGTAGTTCGCGGGCGAGATGTAGGCGTGCGGGCCGTGGAAGATCATCAGGCAGTTGGATGGCTCAGCCAGGTGCCGCCAGTGCGGATTGGCCTTGGCCACGTGGCCGCGGATCGTCAGCTGATCGCCGGATTCCTTGAGCACGACAGGGACATGGGTGGCGAAGGGTCCGGAGTCTGTATTGGAGACGAGGATGGCAAAGGGATTGGCGCGCATAAAGACCAGTGCTGCGGCGAAATCTTCCAGGCGAAAGTGTTCAGGGATGTACAAGGTTCGTTCCTTGGGTCAGACATCAAAAGCTTCACCACAGAGGGCACAGGGGCTCACAGGGGGCCTTCGGTGGTCAAAGCTTTTGCGGCGTTTCCTTCTTCCGAACGTAAACAGTTCTCTCCACTTCCGCAATCACGTTACCCTGCTCATCTTTTACTTCGACCGGGAAAACCGGCTCGTACTTCGGCAGGGTTTTGAGCTTCTCGCGAATGTCCTCGATCTGGGCGTCGTTCAAGCGAAACTCGGCGCGTACCGTGCCGCGTCCGGGTTTGCGAAAGCGAATGCTGGCGGCCTTGTCCCAGACGATGTAATCCCGCCCCAGATTGGCCATCAACATCAGCATATAGAAAGCGTCGGTGATGGCAAAGAGCGATCCGCCGAAATGTGTGCCCACGTAGTTGGCGTTCCACCAGCGCAGCTTCATCTCGACGTCGACGGACTTGATATCGGGTGCGATGTGCGTGACGCGAATGCCGGTGCCCAGAAACGGAGGCCAGAGATTGACCCAGCGGCGAAGATGCGCGGCGTCGGTGCCGCCCAGTAGTTGGAGTAGGAACCTACCACTCATAAGGCGAGAATCGTCGGCGGATCACGGTTGGGGCAACACGGCCAGGCCGCGGCCGTAGACGGCTTCGAGAATCTGGTCGCCGCCGCGCTTCAGCAGGGCCGCGCCGGCTTCGTTGCCGAGTTTCTCGGGATCGTCTCCGTCGCGCGAGTCGCGCAACAGCTTGGAGCCGTCGGGATCGGCGACGATGGATTCCAGATGCAGTTTGCCGTTGCGCATTTCGGCGAAGGCACCGATGGGCACCTGGCAGCCCCCGCCCAAACTGTTGAGAAGCGCTCGTTCGCAGGTGGTCGCCGCACGCGAGGCGGGATCGTTCAGGAAGACCAGATGCTCGCGCGTGGCGGCATCGCCTTCGCGAATCTCGATCCCCAGCGCTCCCTGGCCTGCGGCCGGGCACATGATGTCGGCAGGAATGATCTGCTTGATCAGCTCCGTCTTGCCCAGCCGCTTCAGGCCCGCCGAGGCCAGAATGATGGCGTCGTATTCGCCTTGTTCGAGTTTGCGAAGGCGCGTGTCAACGTTGCCGCGCAGAGGGTGAATATCGAGATCGGGCCGGACGGCTTTGAGCTGCGCTTGCCGCCGTAGACTGGATGTGCCGACGCGGGCCCCCTGGGGCAGTTCCTGAAAGCTGGAGTAATGCCGCGAGCAGAAGGCGTCGCGCGGGTCCACCCGCTCGGTGATTGCGGCAATTTCGAATCCCTTGGGCAACTCGGTCGGCAGATCTTTCAGCGAATGTACCGCCAAGTCGACTCGACCGGCGGCAAGAGCTTCTTCAATTTCCTTGGTGAACATGCCCTTGGTGCCGACCTTGGCGAGGGCGACGTCGGTGATCTTGTCGCCGGTGGTGTGGATGATTTCGATCTCTACTTCGAATCCGCGCGCGCGCAGAAGGGCGGAAATGTGGTTGGCCTGCCAGAGGGCAAGCTGGGAACCGCGGGAGCCGATGCGAAGTTTCGTCGGGTTGGTCATGGTTTGGTTATGCGCCCCTGCGGCCGTCGCGGCAGAGGCATCTCAATCATGCGATAACTGCCGGGCACAGTCTTCTCTACTTCAGTCGCAATGGCTACGGAGTGCCTGCGGACAACATTCCAGATATTGGAGCCCAAAACTACCAGGCTCAGCTTTCTGCCATCCAGATTCTGCTGATATCGGATGTTCTGGTCGGAAGTCATCAGCACGTCAAACCCGGCAGCCTCCGCGGCCTTGAGCAGTTCCCCATTCTTGAGGCGAGGCGACCAATTCATTTCGAGAATCGTGCGTACCTCATGCTGGACCAGGAAGACACGCACGCCGACCGGAACGTTGTTATCGAACAGGATGCGCAATGCGGTGACCGTTCGCGTACTGCAAGATGTCTCGAACCTGAGCCTCGGACACGGCGAATTGCTGCGAAATCTCCCGAGCGCTCAGCCCATATTCGGCGTTGTCCACGATGGCGCTCACAGGTACGCGGGTGCCTGCGACGACAGGAGCCCCGCTCTGAATCTCAGGATCCACCTCGATCAACGCGCATTCAGACCAGTCCACCTGAACTATCGCGGCCATGGCACACCTCCCGCATTCATCATTCCATGTTTCTCATTTGAAAACCAGCAACTGGAGGGCTCACGGTCTCGTCCCCACTTCGTCCTTCTTCGCCGTCGCTTCCCCGCGATCCTTCACCGGTAGGTTAAACAGCCGCCGGACCACATCCACGACCGTAGTGGCTTCGGATTCTCTTGCGGCGGTCTTTAGTGTCGTGATCGGGGTGTGCATGACTTTATTGATGATTCCGCGCGTCAGTGCTTCCACGGCCATCTCCTGCTCGGGCGTCAGCTGGCCCATACGGCCGCGCACCCGATCGATCTCCGCCTGGCGGATCGTCTCGAGATGATCCTGCAGCGACACGATGGTCGGCACCACGTCGAGCGTGTTGATACGCGCCTCGAACTTCTCGACCTCGCTAGTGATGATCGCTTCGGCGCGCTCGGCTTCCTTGCGCCGGTCGGCTACGTGGCTGGTGACCGCCTGCTGCAGGTCATCGATGTCGTAGGCGAAGATGCCGTCGAGCTTCGCCATGTCCTGCGAAACATCGCGGGGCACAGCGATATCGATAAAGAACATCGGCTTGTTCTTGCGGCGGGAAAGGAATTGCTCTCCGTGCTCGCGCCGGAAGATGGCATGCGGCGCGCCCGTGGACGTGATCACGATGTCAGCGCGGTCGCAGGTGTTGTAGAGATCCTCGAACTTGATGGCCTGGCCGTTGAACTTCTGCGCCAGCCCGATGGCGCGATCGTAGGTGCGGTTGGCGACGAAGATCGAGGCGCAGCCATGAGCCATCAGGTGCCGCGCCGCCAGTTCGCTCATCTTACCGGCGCCAACGATGAATACGTTTTTCCCCTGCAGAGTGCCGAAGATCTTTTTCGCCAGCTCCACTGCGACCGAGGCGATCGACACGGAGGACGAGCCGACCGCGGTCTCGGTGCGCACCCGCTTGGCGACGGCGAACGCCCGGCTCAATAGCTGATCCAGTTGCCCGTGCACCGCACCGACCGCTCGCGCCGTGGCGTAGGCTTCCTTCACCTGGCCGAGAATTTGTGCTTCGCCTACCACCATGGAGTCCAGACTCGCGGCCACGCGGAAGATGTGCCGCACCGCATCTTTCTCGCGGAACTCGTACAGATGCGCGTCCAGTTCTTCCGGCTTCAAGTGGAAGTGATCGTGCAGAAATCCGCGGAGGTCGGCGTGTCCGTTGGTCGTGTGGGTCACCACTTCCACCCGGTTGCAGGTGGAAATCACCAAGCCCTCTTCAATCCCAGGATAGGACGTCAGGTCGCGGCAGGTATCGGGCAGACGAGACTCCGGGATCGCCAGCCGCTCCCGGACCTCGAGCGGCGCGCTCTTGTGATTCACGCCAATGAGCTGAAATCTCATGAAGCGAACCTGTGAATCGTCGAGAAGTAATTGGCCGCCCACGCGGCCAGCGCAGCCACAAATGCAAAGCTCGCCAGAATGGCGGCGCGACGCCCGCGCCATCCGGAGTTCCAGCGCGTGAAGACCATGATCATGTACACGGCCCACATCAGAAGCGAGAGCAGAATCTTGGGGTCGAGAAAATCCACGCGCCCGTAAGTGGTGAGTGCCACGACCGAACCGGTGAGCAGGCCGAGTGTCATGAACGGAAAACCCAGCAGCAGCGAGCGGTAACCGATCTGGTCGATGACTTCCAGCGCCGGCAGAAACGAAATCAGGCTGCTCGGCTTCTTGGCCTTCAGGCGGCGCTCCTGCAACAGGTAGAGCAGGCTCGCGCCAAAGCTCAAGACCAGCGCGGCATATCCGGTGAAAATCAGAATGATATGGGCGATCAGCCAGCCTTTGTGCGAAACGAACGCGGTCAGCAGCACCGGTTGTTGATCCACAGCGGCCACAAATGTCAGGAAGAAAACAATCGGAAACACGACCACGCCGGGCGAGGTCGTCTGGTAGATCGCGTAGATCACCATGAAGAACGACATGGAGAAGAAGGCCAGCAGGGACTCGCCGTTATGCACCGAAGCCCATACCACTTGTCCGGACAGGAACAATTCGACCAGTGAGACGAAGTGGAACACCATGCCCAGGCTGGCGGCGTGAAGCGCGATCCGGCTGAACAGGTCGCTGGTCCGGCTCAACGCCACGAAGGCGTAAATCAGCCCGACGAAATAGCAGCCCAACGCGAAACGAAGCCAAAGCAGTGACATAGGCCTTCTTGCGTCCCTACCGCAAACCCCCGAATCCACTGAGTTTACCCCAACTGCGCCTTCGGGGCTCCATCACTTTCGACCAAGCTCGATTGTCCACTCGGGCCGCGTTAAAGCCAGCAAAGACCATCACTTAAGAGTGTGATTAGAATCACAGAACAACGCTTCGGCCTTGAGCGCTGCCTCTGCTCATCGCTTCGCAAATCCACTGCACGTATTCGGCCACCGTGCCTACTGCGGTGTCGATTGTCAGGTGCTGGCGCTGCCAGGGACGATATTCCCGCACAACCACCTCTTGCCAAGTCGGAAGCTGAAAACCAGGGATGTCGCTGACTCTCGATTCCACGCGGCGCCGGTGCTCCGCGGGATCCGCGGGATCCGAACAGGTAGTTTCGACTTCTAACCAATGGGTGCCCGCCTGCTTCGCAACCTCGACCCAGGCATCTTGCGTCACAGGGAGAGGATTCACCGAATCGGCAATGACCGTTCGTCCTAAACTGAGATTGTCTGCGGCCACCGCGTACGCGACCCGATATCCTGCGTCATTTAGACCCGGCCCTAGGCCTGCCCCGCGGAGCATGTTCGATCGAATCCACGCGCACATGTACAGCACCGATCTGCCGCGCCAGTTCGCGGGAGATCGTCGTTTTTCCGTTGGCTGGGAGTCCACTCAAGATCACCAGCACGGAGCGCCGTCCTTAAGGTTTGGTAGCTTTCGCGCCGGACGCGGCATGCGGATTGGCCATATCGCCGCCATGAGGATTGGCCATCCCCGGCTGCATTGCCCCCGCAGTGTGGCTGCCGCTCATCGATCCCATATCGCCCGGCGCGAAACAAGTTACTCGCCCACTAGAGGCGACGCGCAACTGCGAAGGGCAATCGCCGCTGGTCAGCGCGCCTTGCCCCTGTGACTGTACGGTGAAGAGTTTGCCGTCGGCACTGCCAGCGACCCCAACCGTCATTCCGGGCATGTCGTAGGCAACGTAGAACGGATGCTTGCTATGGTTGGCGCTGACAGCGCAGTCGCTCGCCGCTTTGGACGCCGCTTCGTTCGCTTTGATGTCAAGACGTCCGCAATCGGTCGCGCCGCTCCCGGAATACTCCTGCAACTTCTGCTGGACCGGGTCGCTCTTCGCGGGGGCAGGCGCATTGCTGCCCGCCGAAGCTGGAGCGGGAGATTTGTTACATGCGGCAAGGATCGACAGCAGTAGCGTCATTGCAATCAGGGCTTGTTTCATACCCGAGATTGTAAACGCAGAAGCGATGCGTCAGATATTCCGGAAGTACTCATCGCACTCAGCTGGTCAACACCACCCACCGCTGGGTCATGGTTTCCCCGTAAGTTGCCGGATCAAGTCGACCTCTGCCTTCCGGTACGGCGTTCCATCCTCGCGCAGGACTTCGTGAAACCAAACCGGCGGTGAAGTACGAATGTAGGGATGGTCCCACGACTCCCAGGGATAATACGTCTGCGTTTTGCCGGCTACGAAGCCCCAGTTGATCGCAGCGACGCGCTCCCGCTTGGCGATGGGCAGGATTGCATCGAACGTGCTACCGATGGGGCGCGCCATGTATTCCGTGCAAAGCAGCGGCCGGTTGTATCGCCGCAGCCAGGTAATGTTCGCCTGGAAACTCTCGGGCCAGTCGTAGTTGTGGAACGTGATGATGTCGGACTCCCGCAGTTGGATGCGCTCCAGCTCGCTCACCGAGGCCTCGTCCTTGGCGGACGCCACATCGGACACTCCGCTGGTGAGTGGCTGGGTCGGATGCGGCTCCCGTGCCCAGGCAAAGACCTGCGGCAAAAGCTCCGCCACTTTCGCGTATTTGATCTCCCGCTTGAGTTCGGTTTTGGGATAGCTGCCGTCGCTCATGCAGTAGGGCTCGTTCCAAACGTCCCAACCGAGGATGCGGTCGTCATTGGCGAAGGCTGCGACGACGCCGACGGTGTAAGCCTTGAGCCGGGGGTACTGGCTCGGATCCATAAGCGCCCTGGCGCCGGGACTCTGCACCCAGCCCGAGTTATGAATGCCGGGAATGGGAGGACGCTGGGGGCCGAGCTTGGGCTCTGGGTCCCAGCAGGAATCGAAGAGCACGAGCAACGGGCGAATATGATGGCGCGCGGCGATGGCCAGGAACTGATCGAGGCGCTTGCGAAAGCCCGGCGCGTCCTGCTGCCACAGCAGATCGTGAAGGAACACGCGCATGGTGTTCATGCCCATGGCTTCGGCCCAGCCCAGTTCCTTGTCGATCTGATCGGGATCGAACGTCGCTTCCTGCCACATCTCCAGTTCATTGATCGCGGTCTTGGGAGTGTAATTACTCCCCACGAGCCATGGCTGATGGGAGTACCAATCGTTGGCCTTCTGCTCGGACCAGCGTTGCGTCTGCGCTGAGAGCGCCAGGTTGCCGGCAAGAAGAATGCCTACTGCAGTCAGCAAAAAGTGCTTTGTCTTCACGCTTTTCTCTCCGAATGAATCTTTGATTATATGAATCTTTGATTATGGCGGCGGGCCGGCTGGTTAATCGACGCCCAGACTCGAAAGCGCGTCTTCGAGCAGAGATGCGTCAATCGTCAACTGACGGCCTTCCGCCTGCAAATCTTCCAGCTCATCAAAGGCTCGAAACAATCTCAGCTTGACCGCCGCATATTGCTCGGCGTGGTTCAACGCTCGCTGGTGAGCCTTGGCCCACTCCGCCACGGCCGTTTCCGGTAGAAATACGCTCACCGAGTACGTCAGCTTGCGATCCGAAGTCACATCGAAGATAAACTCGATTGCCGGCGCTGCGGAGGACTCGGCCAATGCTGGCCGTTTGCCAACGAAGTAATACTGGTACACGTACCCCTGCGCCCCCGCGTAGGTCTTCAGCCGGCGAACCGTCATGCCGCACATTATCGACCTTACGGCCGTGTTTGTCTCGACTTGCCAGAACCCGATTCAACAACTCGGCCATCTCCGCCGATAGTCCTCCCAGGAGATCGTGCGTTTCATGCATTGGCCGTCACACCTGGTTCTACTCGTGAGTCTGCTGGTTCTGCTGATTGGGCAACAAGTTTGGCTGTATCTCGTCCGGCGCAAAGCTCGCAACCATGAGGAATTGTTCCGCATTGTGACCGAAAACGCCGCCGACATGATCGCACTGGTCGACGTCAAGGGCCGTCGCCTGTACAACAGTCCCGCCTACAAGCGCATTCTGGGATATTCAGCGGCGGAGTTAGGGGAGACAACGGCGTTCGAACAAATTCATCCGGACGATCGATTCAAGGTACTGGAAGCGGCTCGCCAGGCGCGCGAAACCGGCATTGGCAAACGCCTGGAGTACCGCATCAAGCACAAAGATGGCAGCTGGCGCGTGTTGGAGTCTATCGCCAGCACGGTGCGCGATAGTCGCGGCGAAGTCTCGAAGTTGGTGATCGTGAACCGCGACGTGACCGACCGCCGTCGCGCCGAAGAACGTCTGGAACACCATGTTTTCCACGACCCGCTCACCGGCCTTCCCAACCGCCGCCTTTCACTCGAGCGTTTACAGAATGCGTTCGTGAAGGCGCGCCGGGGTTCGGGCAAGCAGTACGCGCTGCTGCTGGCCGATATCGACCACTTCAAGGCGCTTAACGAGAGCATGGGGGCGTCGGCGGGCGATCAAGTTCTGCAACAGATCGGGCGTCGTCTCTCCAGCTGCCTGCGCGGGGAAGATGGCAGCGCGGGCCGCGAGCCCGGCGCGGAGGCCGCTCTCTCGCGGCTCGGCGGCGACGAATTCGCCATCCTCCTCGAATCCGTCAGTGATCCCAGCGACGCCATGCGGGTTGCCAGACAAGTACTGGAGGTGGTGGCGGAACCATTCTTTGTCGAGGATCGCGAAGTTCGCACCTCGATGAGCATCGGCATTGCCCTCAGCACCCTGAGCCATGAGCGTCCCGAAGACATGTTGAAAGACGCCGACATTGCCATGCGCCGCGCCAAATCCCTGGGCGGATCGCGCTGCGAAGTCTTCGACGAGGCCATGCACACTCGCGCCGTCGGCCGTCTGCGCCTTGAGTCCGACCTGCGCAAAGCGCTAGCCGAGCGCCAGTTTCGCGTGCACTACCAGCCCGTCATTCAACTCGATTCGCGCCAGGTGGTCAGCTTCGAGGCACTGCTGCGCTGGGAACACCCCACGCAGGGCCTGATCTCTCCGTACCGTTTCATCGAAGCCGCCGAGGACACCGGCATCCTGGTGTCCATCGGCCACTGGCTGATCCTGCAGGCGTGCCGCGAACTAAGGCAGTGGGACCTGAACCATTCCGACAAGTGCGTCTGCATCACGGTGAACGTCTCCGCCCGTCAGTTCGCCGACGCGCGCCTGGCAACCGACATTCAGGATGCACTGCGCGACACCGGTGTCGACCCTTCCCGTCTGCAGCTGGAGATCACCGAAAGCATCGCCGCCACCGATCCCAGGCTTACCGTCACCGTGCTCTCACATCTGAAACACCTGGGCATCGGCGTCATTCTCGATGATTTTGGAATTGGCACCGCCTCCCTGCGCGGTCTGTGGCAGTTTCCCGTCGACGCACTCAAGATCGACCGGTCGCTGATCATGGACATGCAGACCGACAGGTCGTCCGCCGACATCGTAGACCTGATCGTCGCTCTGGCTCACAAGATGCAGCTGCGGGTGATCGCCGAGGGCATAGAAACCAGCCGCCAACTGGAGCGACTGCTGGAACTAGGCTGTGAATTTGGGCAGGGTTACTACTTCTCTCAACCCCTCGAATCGAAAGCTGCGCACCAGTTCTTACGCCAGCAGGTGGCTCCGCGGAGCTCTGGAGCCGGCGCTCGCTAGTCCGACTTCTCTTCTGCACTAGCGCGTTCCGTTTCCGGGAGAAACAACCCGCCCGTACTCCGTCGCTCGGCTGAGTCGATCGAACATGCGCCACGCCTCCAGCGACACCTTACTGATGGCCTCTTCCCTATCCCGCTCGTTCCGGAGAAAGGACGTCATTACGCAGATCACGTAGGGACGCCCTTCTACGAAGACGATGCCGGAATCGTTGCGCACCGCTTCCAGCGCGCCCGGCTTGTCCGCAATCTTCAGATCGGCCGGCAAATCGCGGGGGATCCAGGAAGCCTTGTTCGTGCTAAGCATCTTGAAGAACTCGGATGTCGATTCCTTCGTCAGCACTCTGCCCCGATAGATCGCATCCAGTAGATTCATCATTTCGCGTGGCGTCGAAATGTTCTCCCGCCCCTGTTTTGCCGCCTCGAGATCCATCATTTTCCGCCGCAACCGCGTATGCGCCAGACCCAGCGAATCCAGCATGCTGTTCACATTTTCCATGCCAACGCGGTCGATCAGCACATTCGTCGCTGAGTTGTCGCTCACTGCGACCATCATGGTGGCGAGATCCCGTAGGGTCACACGCGTTACGCCCGGCGTCAGCCCGTTCATGATGTCGCTGTCCGGCACCAGGTCGGGAGTTTGCACCGTGTACTGATCGGTCAGCTTGATCTTCCCCTGCTGCGCCTGCAAATACAGATTCGCGAGCACTGCGATCTTGATCGAGCTGGCCTGGACGAAGACTTCGTCTTCGTGGAGGAAGAAGTGCTCACCGGTGGTCAGATCTTCGACGGCCACGCCCATCACGCCGTCCAGGTGGATGTCGACGTCATGAATGCTGGATTCGAGTTTCTGCCACAAGATTTTCTGTTTGACGTTCGATGGAGTTGCGTTCTGGGCAAGACATAATCCGCCGAATAGCAACACAATCAGGACACGTTTCACGAGGGCCTCCTGAAGGACGCGATTGTAGCAGGCGGAATTCTGCTGGCAGGGTTAGCCAGCCTGGCCAATGAGCAGCACGTATCGATCCGGATCCTCAACGCGGATCTCGCCCTTCGGCATGTAATTGGGATGGGTGATCGCCGAGACCTGTATGCCGTTCGCCAGCAGATGCTCGCGCAGTGAAATCAGATCTGCGGCATAGAAATAGAACAGTACCGCCTGCTGACCAGGGTCAACCGGTCCGGAGGCACGCGCCAGCATCAGTTCGGCACGATCGCGGACCAGGTAGACCCACTGCAATGAATTGAAAGAATCGCGCAGGCTGTTCTTCACCTGCATACCAAGCAAGCCGTAGAAGTCCACCGACCGCTGCACGTCAGAGACGTGCGCCATCGCAGTCAGGGCAACGACCCCAGGCTTGGCGCTCCTTTCAGCCATCGATCTTCGCCTCCCGCAGTTGCTTCACGGCCGTCTCGGAACTGATCGGCGAATAGTACACCTCTTTGAAGGTGTAGGAGCGTGCCTTCGTCTGGACCACCGGCAAAATCTCGATGTGCCAGTGGTAGTCCTCATCGATCGTCTTCCAGTACCCCAGACTCTTCGACGGATGCATGGTGTTGGGCGAAGTGTGCAGCACCAGATGGAAGTCCTCCGTCACGGTGCGTACCCGCTGCAAAGTGCGCCGCAGCAGCGCTGCCAGGTTTACGCGCAGCCCGGGCTTATTGAGCCCAGTCCTCTCGAACGACGATTCGTGGGAGCGAGGCAGAATCCAGGTTTCGTAGGGCACACGAGGCGCGTAAGGACAGACTGCCAGATAGTCTCCGCGGGATTCGAGCACGCGCAGCGCCTGGCGCTCCTCCTGCTGCACGATGTCACAGAACACGCACCGTTCCTTTCCCTGGAAGTACTCGCGCCCGGCGCGCAGCTCATAGAGCACTCGCCGCGGCACGAACATGGTCGCCGTAATCTGCGACGTGGGATGAATAAACTCCTGGCCGGCGTTCTTGCCGTAGTCCTTGAAGAAACTGACATACTTCATGCGCGGATCGCGCTTCAGGTCGAGAATGCGCTCCGCCGCCAGGCGGAGAAAGTGCCCGATTTCCTCGTCGGACGCATGCCACAGATGCCGGTCGTGCCGCCGATTCTCGACCAGCACTTCGTGCGCGCCCACCGAATGCATGCAGTCGTAGATGCCATCCCCACGGCGGCCGGGTTCGCCTTCAATGTGATAGAGCGGAGTGGGATGAACGACCGCGCGTGCGGACCAAGGAACGCCTGGAGCGTTCGGCGACGTGGCCACGGTTTGCAACTGGGATGCCGCCGCCCCCTCGCAGAAACGGCACTGTAATGCGGATGTAGATACACCCTCGGCGGGATCGTCCCCGGTAATGACCCAGGAACGCGTGATCGGATCCTTGCGCAACTCCATGCAGAAAAGAAAACACCGCCGGCAAGCCCGAGTCAACTGTGATCTCACACTAAACTTTTGCAATCTCCCATGCAAAACCCCGACAATGCTCACGCAGGCGCTTTGCTATAATCCGCCGAAGCCCGCCTGCATCCGGATGATCCTGCGTTCCATAACGAAGCACGATGACTGAGCCGTCCACTCCGTTGATGCGGCAATACGCCGCCGTCAAGAAGGACCATCCCACGGCACTCCTGTTCTTCCGCCTGGGCGACTTCTACGAACTTTTCTTCGACGATGCCATCGTCGCCGCCAAGGAACTGCAGATCACGCTTACTTCGCGCAACAAGGAGAAAGGCCAAGCCATCCCCATGTGCGGCGTGCCCTACCACG
This sequence comes from Terriglobales bacterium, assembly GCA_037443605.1. Classification (GTDB taxonomy): domain Bacteria; phylum Acidobacteriota; class Terriglobia; order Terriglobales; family Acidobacteriaceae; genus Sulfotelmatobacter. Next base: position 87,970 of record JBBIOA010000007.1, on the reverse strand, counting down.
CAGCGGAGGGATACATCGGCAAGCTCATCCGCAAGGGATTCAAGGTCGCCATCTGCGAGCAGATGGAGAATCCGCAACTGGCGAAGAAACTGGTGAGACGCGAAGTGACGCGGGTGGTCACTCCGGGCACGGCGGCGGATTCATCATTGGGCTCGGATGAAAACAATTTCCTTGCCGCTCTGGCCCAAGTGGGCGAGCGCGTCGGCTTCGCGGCTCTCGATCTTTCGACCGGCGAATTCCGCGCCACAGAGTTTATGGGAGAGAGCGCGTTGCGGCGCGTGCAGGAAGAACTCGAACAATTGCGGCCGAAAGAGTTGCTGTATGGTTCGTCGGCTCCCTTATTCGAGGAGGCTGGCCATTCAAAGAAGACAATGGGGACACAGCCGCCTTCGGCCGTGAGGCCGAACGAAGTGCGGCAACTCGGTGGCTTCGCCGAAACACCCCTCGACGATTGGATCTTCTCTCCGGACCACGCCATTCCGCTGCTGGAAAATCACTTCGGCGTTCTCTCGCTTGAAGGCTTTGGCCTGGCCGGACGCCCGGCAGCCGCCTCGGCGGCAGGAGCAATTCTTCACTACGTCCGCTCCACCCAGCGCGGCTCGCTCGACCACGTCGACCGCATCGGATGGTATGAACGCCAGAATTGCCTGGTGCTCGACGCGGTTACGGTGCGCAATCTGGAACTGGTTGAGCCACTGTTTGCCGGAGCCGGCGCCGGGGTCACCCTGCTTCGCTCGATCGATTCCGCGGTCACGCCGATGGGCAAGCGCTTGCTGCGCGCCTGGCTCCTGCGGCCCTCGATTGACCTGAGCGAGATCAATGCTCGGTTCGATGCCGTGCAAGCTGCGGTGAATGATTTGTTAGCGCGGGAGGAGTTGCGCCGAGCTCTCGATGGCGTTCTCGATCTCGAGCGCCTTTTGAGCCGAGTAACGCTCGAAACCGCGAATCCTCGCGATGTGCTGGCCCTGGCGGCGTCGCTCGGGCGCATTCCGGCTACGAAGCTCGCACTCGCGCTGCTCAATGCGGACCGTCTCACGCAATTGCATGCTTCACTCGACGAACTCACGGACCTCCGGCAGCGCATCGAGCAAAACATCGTCGCCGAGCCTCCGCTCACGTTTGCCGACGGAGGCGTGATCGCCGAAGGCACAGACAAAGACCTGGACGAACTCCGCGAACTCTCGCGCAACAGCAAGCAGGTTCTGGCACAAATCGAGCAGCGCGAGCGCATGCGGACGGGTATCGGCTCGCTGAAAGTGAAGTTCAACTCTGTCTTCGGCTACTACATGGAAGTTTCCAAGCCGAACCTGCACCTCGTGCCCGCCGATTATGAGCGCAAGCAGACGCTGGTGAACGCCGAGCGCTTCACCACGCCGGAGCTCAAAGAATACGAGGCCAAGATTCTGGACGCACAGGAGAAGATCGTCGAAATCGAGCGTCGCATCTTCGCTGAACTGCGCACCGCCATTGCCGCCGAGGCCAAGCGAATCCGCCAGACCGCACTTGCTCTAGCGGAGGTCGACGTGCTGGCTTCCCTCGCGCACATCGCTGCGCTGCGCAACTATTGCCGCCCCACGTTCTCCGCTGACGACGGGGAACTTGAGATTGTAGAAGGCCGGCACCCGGTCATCGAGCAACAGGAGTTGGCCGGGGGCAGCGAGCGCTTCGTGCCCAACGATCTCTACCTGAACTCGACCACGCACAATATCCTGCTGCTCACCGGCCCGAACATGGGCGGCAAATCGACGTACCTCCGCCAGACCGCGTTGATCACGATTCTGGCGCAGATGGGATCGTTCGTCCCGGCGCGCTCGGCGCGCCTCAGCATCGTGGATCGCGTCTTTACCCGCATCGGGGCCAGCGACAATCTGGCGCGCGGCCGCTCCACCTTCATGGTCGAGATGACCGAAACCGCCGCCATTCTGCACACGGCGACGGCTCGCTCCCTCATCCTGCTCGACGAGGTCGGGCGAGGCACGTCCACTTATGACGGGCTCGCGCTTGCCTGGGCTGCGGTCGAATATCTGCACGCCCGCGTTCGCGCCAAGACGCTGTTCGCTACGCACTATTTCGAGTTGACTGACTTGGCCGATCAGCTTTCGGGAGTAAAGAATTACCGCGTGTCGGTGAAAGAGGCTGGCAGCGGCATCGTCTTCCTGCGCAAGGTCGAACCCGGCGCCGCCGATCGCAGTTACGGCATTGAAGTCGCCAAACTCGCCGGTCTACCGCAGGAAGTCGTCACCCGCGCCCGCGAGGTCCTCCTGCAACACGAATTCGCCGAGCAGCAGGCCAGCGCACATCTCTCTCCCGGAGCCACGCCTCCTGCAGCCCAGTTGACGATCTTCACGCCGCTGTCGCAGCCTGTGCTCGACAAGCTGCGCGATGTAGACTTGAATCGGTTAACGCCGCTGGAAGCGCTGAATTTGCTGGCGGAGCTCAAGAAGCAGATCGACTAAGCACGATGAAGCCGCTGAAGAAATCCGCTTCCCTCGATCCGGGCCAGCTGCTCATCGTCGGTTTCAACGGCGCCGCGATGTCGTCAGGCCTTCGGTCCCTGCTGAACCGAATCCAACCCGCCGGGGTAATTCTTTTCGCTCCCAATATCAAGGAGGCTGAGCAAACCTGGACTCTGCTGCGAGAGTGCCAGCGGTGCGTCGCCACTCCCCTGTTCACCTGCGTCGACCTCGAGGGCGGCACCGTCGATCGTCTTCGCGATCTGCTGGGCCCTACACCGTCTGCCGCCGACGTGTTCGCCTCAGGCGATCGCCCGCTATTTCGTAAGCACGGACGCATCGTCGGCGAGAACTGCCGCGCCCTCGGCTTCAATGTCGACTTCGCCCCCGTGCTCGATTTGGCCTTCGAAGCCTCTCGCAGCGTAATGGGCTCCCGCGCGGTCTCTGCGAACCCGCGCGAAACAATTCTCTATGCTCGCGAATTTCTGGCCGGCCTGAGCACTGCGCATGTCCTCGGTTGCGGCAAGCATTTCCCCGGACTCGGCGAGGGCCGTCTCGACAGTCATCACGAGTTGCCGATCATCGAGAAGCCTCTGAAGAAGCTCTGGGCCGAGGACCTGGTTCCTTACCGCACCCTGCGCCGCCAGTTGCCCCTTGTGATGGTCTCCCACGCTGCTTATCCGGCGGTCACGCGCGAGCGGACTCCTGCTTCCCTCTCGAAGATCTGGATTACTGACGTTCTGCGCAAGCGCATTGGCTACCGCGGCCTCATTGTTTCCGACGATTTGGAGATGGGTGGAGTACTCTCCGCGGCTCCTGTCGCCGACGCCGCAGTCGAGTTCCTGCGCGCCGGCGGAGACCTGCCGCTCATCTGCCATCGCGAAGACTACATCGTGCAGGCGTACGAGAAGGTGGTTCACACGATGGAGAGCGACTCAACATTTTCCCGCCGCGTGCGAGAATCGGTGCGCCGCGTGCTGGCTTTCAAGAAGAGACTCATCAAGCCATGGCGGAGCCCGAAGCCTCCGCACGCCGTCAAGATGGAAAGACTCGCGCGCCGCCTCTGGGAATTCGAGGAACAAGTACGCATGGAACAGCTTTAGCGGTTCGGGACAGGGCATCTACGTCATCACCTGCAGGATGCCGTCCGATCTGAGATTCTCTCTGCAGGACAATCTTCCTACGCACTATGATTGTGGCCGGTGTGATGAGCGGAACTTCGGCGGACGGCATGAACGTCGCGCTGGTGCGCATCGAGGGCGCACGAAGACTCCATCCGAAGATCGAACTGCTGGCCCACGCCGAATATCCCTATCCTGCACGAGTCCGCGCAGCGGTCCTGGCCGCCATGAACGCCGAGCAGGCGCGCGTGGCCGATCTCGCGCGGCTCAACTTTGTTCTCGGTGAACTCTATGCCGACGCGGTGCTGGCCACAGAACGGCGCTTCCGCATCAAAGCCGAACTGATCGGCTGCCACGGTCAAACGCTCTACCATCAGGGAGACTCACGGCCGTTCCTGGGCAAGAAGATCGCAACCACTTGGCAGACGGGCGAAGCGTCAATCGTTGCCGCGCGCGTTGGAGTGCCGGTTGTTTCCGACTTTCGTCCCGCGGACATGGCCGCCGGGGGCAAGGGCGCGCCGCTCGTTCCTTTTCTCGACTCCATGCTGTTCGCCGATCCCAGACTCAACCGCGTCGTGCAGAACATCGGCGGCATCGCCAATCTGACCGCCATTCCCGCCGGGGCGCGGACAAAAGATGTCTTCGCCTTCGACACCGGCCCCGGGAACATGGTGATCGACGCTCTCGCTGGAAAGCTATTCGGCCTGCGTTTCGATCGCGGCGGCAAGATCGCCGCTTCTGGAGCGGTGCTCGTCCCCGTTTTGAATCGATTCCTGGCCCGGAAGTTCTTTCGCGAACGCCCGCCGAAGACCGCCGGGCGCGAAGAATTCGGCCGCGAGTTCGTGCCGGAATTCGTCAAGGCATGCGGTCGCGCCCGGAAGCAGGACATCCTGGCCACGGCAACGGCCCTGACCGCGCACTCGATCGCCGACGCCGTGAGCCGCTTCGTTCTGCCGCGCGCAAAGTCTCAAGTCGCGAGCGAGATGATCCTCTCTGGCGGAGGCGCGAAGAACGCCACACTGGTGCGCATGCTGAAGGCGGCCCTTGCGCGGCACGACGTAGAACTGAAGTTCTCCGACGATTTCGGCTTGCCCTCCGAAGCCAAAGAAGCCGTCGCTTTCGCCGTCCTCGCCTACCAGACCTGGCATCGCCTTCCATCCAACATCCCTTCGGCTACGGGCGCGAAACGCGAAGTGATCCTCGGGAAGATTTCCCATGTGTGATGCGACCTCAGGCTGCACCATCCGCGCATGGATCATGCTCATATGCTTGGCGGCCTGTTGCGTACTCCTTTCCTGTTCCTCGAAGCCCGATCCGAACACCCTCGTGGTTCTCATCGAGTCGAGCCCAACGAATCTCGATCCCCGCGTCGGTCTCGACGCTCCCTCCGAGCGCATCGACAGCCTGATCTTCGATGACCTGCTCTCGCGCGGAGAAGACCTCAACGTCGCACCCGGCCTGGCCGACCGATGGGACATTCCCGATCCCACGACGTATATCTTTCACCTGCATCCCGGCGTCAAGTTCCACGACGGCCACCCGCTGACCTCTCGCGACGTGAAGTGGACGTTCGATTCGCTGCTGCAAGGCAAGATTCGCAGCACCAAAACCGCCGTCTATCGCTTCGTAGACCACATTGATACCCCCGACGATCTGACCGTCATCTTCCATCTGAAGGAACAGGACGCAACGTTTCTCTGGAATCTCTCCGACGGCGCAATCGGCATTGTGCCCGAAGGCAGTGGCGAGGAGATCACCCGTGCTCCGATCGGCTCTGGACCTTTCAAATTCGTCAGCGCCGAAACCGATCGCGAGATCATCCTTGAACGCAATCCGGACTACTGGGGTGAGAAAGCCAGGTTGCCCCGAGTACGTTTCGCTGTCGTTCCCGATGCGACGACGCAGGCTCTCGAACTCCGCAAAGGCAGCGGCGATGTTGCCATCAACTCTCTCACTCCTGACACCGTCGTCACGCTGGCGCAAGACTCCAATCTTGCGGTCGAGCATTCTCCCGGCACACGGCTGGCCTATCTCGGATTCAACACCCGCGATCCCATTCTCAAAGACCCTCGTGTGCGCCAGGCCATCGCCTATGCGCTCGATCGCCAGCCGATGATCGAAAACCTGTGGCGTGGCGAAGCCCAACCGGCCCGCAGCGTCCTGCCGCCTCAGAGTTGGGCCTTTGACGGGGATGTGCCCGCATACGCGCACGACTCGGCCAAGGCCAATCAACTGCTCGATGCTGCCGGCTACCTCTCGACAAACGGAGTCCGTTTCCACCTCACCATGAAGACTTCCACCGACGAGAACACGCGCCTCATGGTCGCCGTAATGCAGCAGCAGTTGCGCGCCGCCGGCATCGCTCTCGATATTCGCAGCTTCGAATTCGCCACGTTTTTTTCCGACGTCACTCACGGCGCGTTCCAGATGTACGGCCTGCGCTGGATCGGCGGCAACGAAGATCCCGACATTTTCGAGTACGCCTTCCACTCCTCCAAGTTTCCGCCCAACGGCGCCAACCGCGGCTTCTACTCGAATCCTCGAGTCGACATGTTGATCGACCAGGCCCGCCGCCAGATCGATCCGCAAGTTCGCAAGCCGCTCTACGCCGAAGTTCAGCGCATCCTTGCCAACGACCTGCCCTATATCAATCTGTGGTATCTCGATAATGTCGTGGTCCACACCCGGCGCGTGCGCAATTTGAAGCTCAATCCGGCGGGGAACTACGATTTCTTAAGGACGGCAGAACTCAGCCAATAAGCATCTTTGGGCAGGCAGGCGTCATCCCGAACGCCCGCGCCTTCACCAGCGGACGGAGGGATCTCCTTGCGCCTGCGCTTGGTTTCTGGAGGTCCTCGCTCCGCCTGAAAAGCGGCTCCGCTCAGGAAGACGCCGAAGGAGTTAGCCTCGGGGCCGTTCGTTGCCCGGCATTTCCGCGTGTTACCATCAACTTTTGCCCATGCGAATTCTCTTCATCGGCGACATCTTCGGCCGTCCCGGACGCAACATCGTCAAGGACCGCCTGTTGGGAATCGTCCGCGATAAGGCCATCGATCTCATCATCGCCAACGGTGAGAACTCCGCTGCCGGCTTCGGTATCACGCCTTCGCTGGCCGAGGATCTATTCGAACTCAATATTGATGTCATCACCACCGGCAATCACGTTTGGGATAAGCGCGAAATTATCGACTACTTCCAGATGGCCGAGGGAAACGGCCATGGACCCGCGCGCCGGGTTCTGAGACCGGCCAACTATCCGGCCGATATGCCGGGCTCCGGCCTCTATCAGGGAATGAAGGGGAAGGTTCCCTACGCGGTCATCAACCTGCAGGGCCGCGTGTTTATGGCATCCAACGACGATCCCTTCCGCACCGCCGACCAACTGCTAAAGCAGATCGACGCCAAGGTCATTGTCGTGGACATGCACGCGGAAGCCACATCGGAAAAAGTTTCGCTCGGCTGGTATCTCGACGGCCGAGTCACTGCCGTTCTCGGGACGCACACCCATATCCCGACGGCCGACGAGCGCGTGCTGCCGAACGGGACAGCCTACGTGACCGACGTCGGTATGACCGGGCCGTATGACGGCGTCATCGGCGTGCAAAAAGAGCTGGTGATTGGCAAGTTCCTGAACGGAATGCCGGTACGATTCGAGCCGGCCACTGGCGACGTGCGTCTCTGCGGCGTGGTCATCGAATGCGACGACGCCTCCGGCAAAGCCAGCCGCATCGAGCGCCTCATGCTCCGCTGAGTTTGCGACCCAGCTGGGTCCGACTGCGGTGGACACCTGCAATCCCAGAAGTTGTTTCTCGTTCGAGATCCTCCCATGCAAGAAACCGATGCGCAAGTCGTTCTTACATCGCGCCTTGTCCTGGGATGGCGCCCCTGAGTACCTCGTCCTGCCGGAGCGACACGGTTGGTGAGAATCAGGCTAGAATCAAGCTTCATGCGGCGAGTGGCATCCATTCTCGTGATGGTGTTGGCAGCCTGGCTCGCGCCTGCGGCGAACGCAGCTGACGATGCTCCGCCCGTCATTTCCTGCGGCAACGGCGTGCCCGGAGGCGTCAACTGCCTCCCGACTCGCAAGGAACTCAAGCTGGCCGGGCAAGCCTTCCGCCGGGTCCTGAAGCTTGAGGATCGCCACCAACTCGAAGACGCCTACGACCAGTTCGACCAGGCCGCGCGGATTTTTCCCCAGAGCCGCGAGTTCCTCACCGCCCGGGAAATGGTCAAAGCCCAACTCGTGTACCACCACATGCAGCGGGGGAACCGGCTGCTGAGCGAGAACTCCGCGGAGAGCGCCTCCGCCGAATTTCGCGCCGCTCTGCACCTCGATCCCGACAACCAGTACGCCGCGGACCGCCTGGCCGAGGCCACGTTGCAGACCGCTCCGGCTTTTCAGCAGGAGACCCTGGCTGAGAGCAGTGGGACCGAGATTCGCGTCCAACCCAATCACTCCCTCGCCACATTCCACTATAGCGGGGATATCCGCGGACTGTTTGCCGAACTCTCCGCCGCGTTCGGGGTTGAAGCCAAGTTCGACGAATCCGTCCAGAACCACCCGATGCAATTCAACGTGGACGACGTTGACTTCGACACGGCTCTCCGCCTGGCCAGCCAGATCAGCAAAACCATGTGGGTGCCGCTGGGCCCGCACCAGATCTACCTGGCGCAGGATTCTCCGGAGAATCACAAGCAGTTCGATCACATGGCGCTCGAGATGTTCGAGATGCCGCCACACGCCAACCCGCAGGAGGTGAACGAATTCATCTCCACGCTGCGCACTATGTTTGACCTGCGCTTCATTCAGGCCGGCAACACTGCTGGTGTCCTCGAGATCCGCGCTCCGGCCCGTACTCTGGAAGCGTGCGGCCAACTGCTACAGCAAATCAGCGGCCAGCGCCCACAGGTCATGTTCGATGTCCGCGTCTACCAGATCGACCACAAATTCGCCCGCGACGTGGGTTTGCACGTGCCCGACACATTCAATCTCTACAACATTCCCGCCGCGGCCCTGGCCGGACTCGGCGGGCAAAACATCCAGGACCTCATCAACCAGCTGATCGCCTCCGGCGGCATCAACCAGGCCGGAAACTCCGCTCTCTCCGGACTACTCGCCCAGCTCGGCGGACAGGGGAACTCGATTTTCAGCCAGCCGCTTGCGACATTCGGCGGCGGCCTCACCTTCTCGGGGCTCTCGCTCGATCAACTCGTGGCTACGCTCTCGTTGAACGAATCCTGGTCCCGGAGTCTCGACTCCGTAACCATGCGCGCTGGCCAAGGCAGTGACTCCACTATGCATCTTGGGGAACGCTTCCCCATCATCAACGCCAGTTACGCGCCGATTTACAACTCTTCGCAGATTTCCCAAGTCCTCGGCAACCAGAGTTACATCTCGCCCGTTCCCTCAGTCAGCTATGAGGACATCGGCTTGAGCCTGAAGATGGTCAAGCCGACGATCCACGCTAATGGCGACGTCAGCCTGCAGCTTGAACTCCAGGTGCGCTCGCTCACCGGCCAGGGTGAGAACGGCGTGCCTGTCATCTCCAACCGCGAGTACAAAGGCGGTATCCACCTTCGCGACGGAGAGCCCGCCGTCATCGCCGGACAGATCTCTCGTAGCGATACACTCTCGATGAGCGGACTTCCGGGCTTTGGATTCTTGCCAGGTCTCAGCCAGCTTGCCGCCAGCCACACCAAAGAGGAAAGCGATGACGAACTCATGATCGTCATTACACCGCACGTGCTCTCCAACACCCTGCGGCAAGCGCCGGAGATCTGGCTGAGCGAGAAGTAACAAAGAGTTACTTTCATAATCTCGCGTAAGTGGATGGCTCATTGACCGGTAATGATCGAGCTATAGCCCCGTAGGATTCCCTGCAGAGTCGTGATAAAGTAGGCGCCCCATGGAGCTTCTGGTCGTTCTCGCCTTGGTGGCCGTGGTGGTAGTCGTCATCCGACTGCTGCACAAGAGCGCCCGGGACATGCCTTCCGTTACATCGCGTTCTCAGAACGATTCCACCTACTCTCCCTACATCACGTATCCTTTGAGTTCTTCACCGAACGCATGGCTGATTTCCCAAGATGCATTAGCGGCCAATCAACTAGCCGCACCCGACGCCTCCACGACGGCGCCTCCGGATACGGTTTCGAATGACGTTCCGGCTACGGATGGCCCTGCGGAATCATCCTCCGACTCTTCGGGAACCGACACCACCCCGCCCGATAACTCGAGCTCCAGTCCCAGCGATTCCGGGAGTTCCGGCTACGATTCGGGTGGCAGCAGTTCAGGATGGGATGGAGGCGGCTCGGGAGGCGGAGGCGGCGATGGGTTCTAGAACGAGTCTCATGAATGGTTTGGGTAGGGGCATTTTCGGTAGGGCACGGCTTCAGCCGTGCCGTTTAGGCTTAATACAGAGATGCGAGCTCTAGACCCTGAGGGCCGCTAGTGTGGCGCGGGCACTCCTGCCCGCGCACGGCATCCATCCAGAAAGCCGCGAGGTGCCCAGGCCGGCCCTTGACTCTACTTCGCCTGCTTGGCCGCAAATTCCACCAGGCTCTTGTAGACCTCCGACATGCGCGTGTCGAAGCTTCCGATCTTGCGTCCGTTGATGAACAAGGTGGGAGTGCCGGTCACATCGACCGACTTCCCCAGCGCAATCGAGGCGTCCACTTGCGCTTTGGTTTCCGGCTTCGCCGCACAGGCGGCAATCTCAGTGCCCTTCACGCCTGCCCCATCCGCCAAAGCCGTGAGCTTCTCGTCCGCATTCGCTGCGGTAATGTCGGCCTGCGTCTCGTAGGTCTTGGAGACGAACTTCCAGAAGGCCTCGTTGGAGGCGCGCCCAACACAATCGGAATAGGCGGCACCCTTCGCCGCCCAGTTATGCATTTCCAGGGGAAAGTTCTGGAAGACAAAGCGTGCATTCGGTTCTGCCGCCACCAGAGACTCAATGACCGGCTGCGCCGCCTTGCAAGCGGGGCACTGCAGATCGCCGAACTCCACAATGGTTACAGGAGCGTCCTTCGGTCCTTTCGCCGGGCCGGTGATTCCCTTCTCCAGCATCTTCTTGGCGGGATCGAACGGACGCGCTCCGAAGGGAATGATTTCCCCGACCACCGCGTGTTGGCCGTCGGAGCCGACATAGAACTTCGTCAATTGCTGGCCTTGCTGATTCGCCAGAACCACCGTCACTTCGGCCAGCCCCGGGACCACCGCCGGACGAATGCTGGCAATCTTCCAACTCAGGTCGGGCTCGTATCCGAACTGCTGTTGCATAAAGGAGTCCACAGTCGCTTCCGAGGGAAGACTCGCCGCGCCCGGCGACTCCGGCTTCGCGGGCGCCGGTTTCGCCGAGGGCTTTGCTGGCGCGGTCTGGGCCAACAGGCAGCTCGTAACGAACAAGCATATAATGGCCATCGACACCACGAACCGCGAGACAATACCCTCCGAAAAACGCTGCATGAGTTCCTTTCGCCTGCACTTTCTGGATGAAATGTCCGGAATACCGCGGCTTCAGGATACGACACAATCGAGATTTTGCCCATCGTTGCCGACGCGCGCCACCCTACACTTCCCCGCGCGCCGCAATCGGAATCCGCCGCCCGTACCCAAACGCCTTGGGAGATATCTTCAGCCCTGGCGCGGCCTGCTGGCGCTTATATTCGGCCCGGTCCACCATACGGATGACTCGTTTCACAACCTCGACGTCGAATCTGCGGTCTGCGGCAATTCGCTCAGCGGAATGCGCGTCCTCAACATAGTCTTCCAGCACCGCATCCAGAACGTCGTAAGGCGGCAACGAGTCGCTGTCCTTCTGATCGGGTCGCAGTTCGGCGGACGGCGGCTTCTCCATGGTTGCCTCCGGAATCACCGCCCGGCGCGAGTTCACATAGCGGCTCAGCCGGTACACCAGCGTCTTCGGCACATCGGAAATCACCGCCAGTCCGCCCACCATGTCCCCATAGAGTGTGCAGTAGCCCACGGCCAACTCGCTCTTGTTTCCGGTCGAGAGCACAATTGCGCCGAACTTGTTCGACAGCGCCATCAGGAGCGTACCCCGGGCACGCGCCTGCAGATTCTCTTCTGTGACGTCTGCTTTCTGCCCGGCAAAGACTGTCTCCAGAATCTTGCGATTAGCTTCATACGCGGGATTGATGGAAAGCAGTTCAAACCGAATTCCGAGAGTTTTCGCCAGCGACCGCGCGTCGTCGATCGATCCCTGGGACGAATACGGTCCCGGCATGCCCACGCCGATCACGTTCTCAGGCCCGACCGCATCCGCCGCGATTGCCGCTGTCAGCGCAGAATCAATGCCGCCACTCAGCCCGATAATCGCTTTCCTGAATCCACACTTGTGCATGTAGTCGCGGGTGCCCAGCACCAGAGCCGCGTACACGCTGGCCTCATCGCCCGCCATTTGCTCATGCTTGTCTCCGGTGAGACTCTCGGAATCGAAGAAGATCAGATCCTCTTCAAACGATCGTCCCTGCGCGACGATCTCTCCTTCGCGATTCAGCACCACGCTCGACCCGTCGAACACCAGGCTGTCGTTGCCGCCGACCTGGTTCACCAGGGCCACCGGAACCTTATGCTGCCGCGCGATGCTCGCCAGCATGTCGCGCCGGAGTTCGCGCTTCCCAATCCAGAAGGGCGACGCCGAGATATTCAGCACGAAGTCTCCGCCGGAATGGATCAGCGACTCCACCGGATCTACCGTGTAGAGTTGTCGCCGCCAGAAATGCTTATCGTTCCAGGCGTCCTCGCAGATCGTCAGCGCCATGCGATGTCCAGAAAGCGGAAACAACGCCTGCTGTTTGGCGGGCGCAAAGTTGCGCATTTCGTCGAACACGTCATAGGTCGGCAGCAGCATTTTCGACTGCACGAAGGTGACTTTGCCGTCGCACAGCAAAGCCGCGGAGTTCATCACCGACTTTCCGGTATCCGAATCGGCGGGCGTGACCAGGCCGCAAATCACAGAAATGCCGGTCGTCTCCGCGGCAATCCGTTCCGCCGATTCCCGGTTGCGCACCACAAACGTGGGCCGCTCCACCAGGTCGCGCGGCGGGTAACCGCATACCGATAGCTCCGGAAACAGGATCAGTCCCGCACCCGCCGCCTGAGCGCGATGTGCATAATCGACGATTTTGGCCGCATTGCCGGAGAAGTCTCCCACCGTCGGGTTGATTTGCCCAAGCGCGATCTTCACCCTTTCAGTGTAATGGGCCAGAATCATAGGAGCCAAGGCGAGGTTCCCCTGCGGTCAACTTTGCACTCGCAAATTGCCAAAAAAGGCGTAACATAATCGATTTGGTAACCACTTTTCGCGTACGAGGAACGATCATGCCCACGTCGGCAGTCCGCACCTGCATTCTTTTCACACTTCTTGCTTCCCTCACTCCCTTAGTCGCCCAGACCAAACCTTGGATGAACACCAGTCTGTCCCCCGACGAGCGCGCGGCCATGGTGGTCAAGGAGATGACGCTCGACGAAAAGATCACCTTGCTGCACGGCACCGGCATGCAGGGGCTCAGCCCCATGAGTCCTTTGGCGATCGACTCGAACGGCGGCGCCGGATACGTGGCCGGCATCCCCCGTCTCGGGATTCCCGGCATCCAAATGTCGGACGCCGCCTACGGCGTGCGCATGAGTCAGGTCAACGGACGCTACTCCACCGCCCTCCCCTCCGACGTGGCCGGGGCGGCCAGTTGGGACCTGGACGCCGCCTACCAGTACGGCGCGTTGATTGGCCGCGAACTGCGCGATCAGGGATACAACATGACGCTCGGCGGCGGGGTCAATCTGACCCGCGAGCCGCGCAACGGCCGCACGTTTGAATATCAGGGAGAGGATCCCGTCCTGGCTGGCAAGATGGTCGCCTCGGTCATGAAGGGCCTACAATCCGAACACGTTCTCGGTGACATTAAGCACTACGCCCTCAACGATCAGGAAAGCGGCCGCAACGCCGTCAACATCCATATCGACAAGCGCGCCGCCCGCGAGAGCGATCTGCTGGCCTTCGAGATTGCCCTCCACGAGACCGATATTTCCGCCTTTATGTGCTCGTACAACCGCCTCGACGGGGATTATGCCTGCGAGAACAAGTACCTGCTCAACGACGTTCTGAAGAAGGACTGGAAGTTCAAGGGATTCGTCCTCTCCGACTGGGGAGGCACGCACAGCGTCGCCAAAGCATCAGCCGCCGGACTCGATCACGAAGAACCGGGTGAACTCTTTTACGGCAATGACTTCAAAAAGCAGGTTGAAGCCGGGACGATCCCCAAGACCGAACTCGACGATCACGTACACCGCATTCTGCGGGCTATGATCGCCGCCGGCGTCGTCGACGATCAGCAGCAACGAGCGGTCGTCGATGTGCTGGGCGGTCTGGAGATCGCGCGCAAACTGGAAGAGCAGAGCACCGTGCTGCTAAAAAATGATCACGCGCAGCTGCCGCTGAACGCGTCGCAAATTCATAGCATTGCCGTAATCGGCCCGCACGCCGATGTCGGCATGATCTCGGGCGGCGGCTCCGCCCAGGTAGACCCTCCCGGCGGCAACGCGATTCTGCCTCGCGGCAAGGGTCAGACGCGCTGGTTAGAACCTGTTTGGTTTCCGACATCGCCACTGCGCTCCATCAAGGCCAAAGCTCCCGGCGCCAACGTGCAGTTCGACTCGGGTGCGAATCCAGATGCGGCTGCCGCGCTCGCTAAGAACTCGGACGTGGCGATTGTCTTTGCCTATCAGTGGGAGAGTGAAGGCATGGACCTCGACAGCCTCGCCCTTCCCGAGCACCAGGATGATCTGATTGCAAAGGTCGCCGCCGCCAACCCCCACACGGTGGTCGTGATTGAGTCGGGCGGTCCGGTCACTATGCCGTGGGTGAACAGTGTCAGCGCTGTTCTTGAAGCCTGGTACGCGGGCAGCGCCGGCTCAGATGCCGTCGCCAACCTGCTATTCGGCGACGCCAATCCCTCGGCCAAACTGCCTCTCACATTCCCTAAGAGCGAAGCCGACTTGCCGCATCCCACCGTCACCAAGCCGCCCAAGAGGACCGTTGACGCGGACGCTGAAGGCTGGCGTCGGATTGCCGGAGGACTCCCTTCCTTTGACGTCACCTACGACGAAGGCGTGAAGGTCGGCTACAAGTGGTACGACGCCGAGAAGAAGCCGGTGCTGTTCCCCTTCGGCTACGGGCTCTCGTATACGACGTATTCGTATTCGAATCTGAAAGTGACGCCTGGGGCTTCGCCGCGTGTGAGCTTCACCGTCACCAACACCGGTAGCCGCGCCGGAGCCGAGGTAGCCGAGGTCTACGCCTCCCTGCCCGCCGCTGCCGCCGAACCGCCGAAGCGGCTCGTGGGCTTCCGCAAGGTGCAGCTCAACCCCGGTGAGAGCAAGGAAGTCACGGTGGAGGTCGAGCCGAAGTTTCTTTCAATTTTCAATGTGGAGAAAAACGACTGGCAGCTATTGCCCGGCGAGTATGGATTCATGGCTGGCGGCTCGTCGCAAGATCTTCCCCTGAAGCAAGCGGTCAGCCTGCGGTAGGACGGCTGACCGAACAACGAGGCAGGATACTCATAAACCGAGCTATCCTGCCTCGATTTCATTTGCGGCGGCGTGCACCTCGGGAATCACGGCATCGATGTCGGCGTCCGTGGTGCGATGGTTCACGATGCATGCGCGCAGGCAGAACCTGCCTCGGATGGACGCGTTTGAGAGATACACTCGCCCGCGCTCGATGACGCGCTTGAGCAGGCGGGCGTTGAAACGGTCTCGTTCTGCCTGCGGCCACTCCGGCTTTCCTTTGTGCTGGAAACAGACGGCGCTCAATTCGACGGGCGCCAGGAGTTCGAGTTTCCCGTCGCTCTTGACCGCAGCCGCCAGCCTTTGCGCCTGCGCAATGTCTTTCCGAATCGATTCCCGAAACGCCGCGAACCCGTGATACCGAAGCGAGAGCCAGAGTTTTAGCGCGCGGAATCGCCGCGACAACTCAATCGATTCCTCAAAAAACGCGAATCCTTCCACCGGATCGTCACTCAGACTCCGCGCATACGCTCCGCTGTGGCCAAACGCTTTCCGCGCTGCTTCCTCGGACCGGTACAAAAGACAACCACAGTCGAGGGGCTGATAGAGCCACTTGTGCGGATCGAGGGAAATGGAATCCGCCAGTTCCATGCCATCGAACTTCCCGCGCTCGGCTATTGCCGCCAGCGCACCATACGCGCCATCGATGTGAAGCCATGCTCCATGGCGGCGGGCGATCTCCGCAATCTCCCGCAGCGGATCAATTGCTCCAGTGCTCACCGTCCCCGCCGACGCGACTACCGCGATCGGAGTTCTTCCCGCAGCTTGATCCGCAGACATTCCCGCGTCGAGCTCTCGAGGAATGATGCGGCAATGATCGTCGGTGGGAAGCAAGCGCAGATTCTCGCGGCCAATCCCCAATAGGGCAACGCTCTTCGGGATCGACATGTGAATTTCTGCGGAGGCATAGACTATCCCGCCACCACTCGCACCAGCTTCGTTGGCAGGCAATCTCATCTCACGGGCCATCGCCAGCCCCATCAGATTGGCCGACGAACCTCCGCCAGTCAGGTGTCCTCGAAACCCGCTACAGCCGATCGCCTCAGCCAGCCAACTCACCACGGTCTGCTCCAACACCACCGCCGCTGGCCCCGAGCGCCATGCCGTGACATTCTGATTCAGCACGCTGGCCAGAAGATCGGCAGCGGCGCCCACTGGCTCTCCCGATCCCAACACGTAGCCAAAGAAACGCCCGTTCTGCGCCCTCGACAAGCGGACAACGTCCGGCAGCGCTTGCAGAGCTTCTTCTCCGAGTCCTCGCTCTGGAATTGACGTGCGCAGCAGACGCACGCTCTCTTCGCCACTGGTCCCCGGCGAGATGGGACGGGCGTCAAGGTCTTGCAGGTACTCGACCGCCAGCTTCGTGATCCGCTCTACCAGCCTCTGGAACTCCGCTGGCGAGATTTCAAGGGTGTTCATGCGGCTAATCGCCACCGGCAGGAATTACGTTGTGCTGAGCCGCCGGCATGGGTTTCGATCCCTTCCGATCCTGCCAAAGCACCTGATTCAGTTTGGCTGCATCCGCCGCGTCGGGACGCGAAAAATCCATCTTCATCGACAGCTTTGCACCCGGGGCCTGTGCCCGGTTCCGCTCATAAATCAGCCCGTTGTTCAGGTTGCGCTTGTCTGCCTTGTAGGCCGGCTGCTCCCCCGCGCCCGAGAACATCTGCTCCATCACTGGCGCGTATGCATCGTTCTGATTCATGGGCGGAAGCCCCAGCAGACCCTCCATGGTGTGAATCATGTTAACCGTGGTGTAGAACCGGTGCTCGACATAGGGCTGTGCCGCCGATCCCGGTGAATATTTGCTAATCGCAAACGCAATGGACCGGTGGGCATCCACGTGGTCGGCTCCGTCCTGGGCGTCGTCTTCCAGTACGAGGATTGCCGTGTCGTCCCAGTACGGACTGTGCGAAACGGCATCCACTACGCGTCCCAGCGCCAGATCGTTGTCCGCCACGTTGGCCGCCGGACGAGCGTGGTCCGGCCGGGTCCCGCCGGTGTGATCGTCCGGCAGATACAGCAACACGAACTGCGGCAACTCAAGCTCCGGTCCTTCGTTGTTCTGTCTGGCACGCACATACGCGCCGAATTCATTCAGAAATTCATCCGCGCGAAGCTGGTCGGGATAATCGGTATTGAAGTCCGGATACAGGGGATCGAAATGATCGCGTAGAACCGCCTTGCTCGGCTTCACTCCGCCGAACAACGGCACATTCCAAGGCCACGGACTAGGCCCGCCATGCGGATCCCCAACGTTAGGCGGAAGCGTATCTCCTTGACGCAGTTCCGTCCGCGCGCACTCCGCCTGCTTTTCGTCAGGCACTCGCCCCTGGGCGGCATCGGCGCTGTAGCCGTTGCACCACTGGGCATAAACGAATTCGCCATAGTCGCGGAAGGTCATGTGATTCTTCGCCAGGTTATCCCATATGAATCCGGTGGCGGGATCGTCCACGTCCGGAATGTTGTGTTCCAGCGGATACTCATCCGCGACCAGCCCTTGAAAATCGTACGTGCGCTCTTTCCCGCGATACGCAATCTGCCATGTCTTCTCGTTGTAGTCCGAGGTAATTGCCGCCGTCGACCACACGTGCCCGTCGCCCGAAACTTCGCCGCTGTCATAGAAGTTGTCGAGCACGCCGAACTGTTTGGCCAGCTTGTGCTCGTTCGGCGTGATGTCCGCTCCGAACATGGTCAGCGACGGATCCCCATCTCCCACGCCAAGGTCGCCTAGAATCTGGTCGAAGGTGCGATTTTCCTTCAGCACGTAGATCACGTGCTTGATGGGATTCTTTCCGCTCGCGAACTTGATCGTCCCCGGATCGCTGTGGAACAGGTTGTCGTTCTCCACCTGCTGCGTGAGTTCGGGAAGCTTCTTGAGTGTGTCGGGGATATTCAGCCGCGCGATCGATCCTCGCAGCAGCGTCGGAATGTAGGGATGCTCTTTGTGCTTGGTCTCATAAACCGTCTTGCCCATATCTTTGTTGCCGCGAGCGCCTTCACCCTTGGCCGTCGCGATGAGCAAATCGTCGCCGTGAACGGCAAGAGCGGAGGGGTACCAGTCGGTTGGAATAAAGCCGTCGGGTTCTTCCATCAAATCGCCATGTGGGCCGCGCACTTTAGCCATGTCATAAACAGCAATCGCATTGACCGAAGCGAGCGCAGCAAACAAATAAGAGCCGTTGGAACCAGACGACATGGCCAAGGCTATGGGCTGGCTGCCCATTTGATCCCGTCCCGGACCATTCGCGCTTAGGCTACCAGCGCTGATGGTTTCAGATATCACCTCGATTGAATCGTAGTTTGAATCCGCAACGAACACGGACTCTTCGTCAGGCGTCAGCAGCAGTGCGGTAGGATGCAATCCTGGCATTAGAGGTGACTCGAATCCAACCGGATGCCGGGGCATCACCTTCCCTCCCGCCAAATCCAGTTCTGCCACTTCAGACGCATTCCATAAACTGCACCACGCTCGTTTCCCGTCTTTAGTCGCTACGCAGGTATATGGATACGACGCCGGCACTACATCGCTGGTGCTCAAATCGAAACTCTGTAAGACCTTCCCGTTCGCGGCGTCCAGAAGAACCGCATTGTCCGACAGATTATTCGCCACCAATATCTTGTCGTGACCACCCGCGCCGATGACCGCGAATCCCGCTGGATACGGCACGGCCTTATGCGGTCCAGTTCTGCGCACTCCATCCAAAATCTTTTTGCCCTCTGGCAGCGGTTGCGGTGCAATCGGGATGAATCTTTCCGGCGCGACCTTCCCTTCTTTAAAGCTGTAAACAGCGATCCCGTTCCCGGTATTGCCCGCCTTCATCCCCGTCGGATCGGTCAACGATCCTATCGACGCGTACAGATGCTTTCCCTCTGAACTGAACCCCAGCCCAAGGAAATAGCTCTGATGCGCCGTGTCGCTGAGCCGCGCGTCGGGAAAGTCTTCCAGCTTGTTCGTCTTCAGATCGAGCACCGCGATCGACTGGTGTGCCAACGTTTCTTGCGTCCCATACCCGCCATTCAGCAGCGCGGCATATTTCCCGTCGGGACTGATCACCATGGTGGTCGGGAAGCTGTTCGTGCTCGCGATCTTGCCCGGCACCGGCGCGGAGAGAACCTTGCTGGTCGGCAGATGGATCGTTCGCCGCTGATCGGGATTCTGCGCACGGACGGATACGGAGGAGCAAAGCAGGGATAGGCACACAAATCGAGAAAGAAGACGAGTCACGAGTCCTCCAACGACGCGATCTGAAATTTCAGATGGTTGAGAGTATACGGGAAGTGGGAACGGGCCGGGCTAGACGCCGGACGCCCGCTTTTCCGACCCTTCATGAGCCGGTTCGCCGTCCACCGGATGCACGTTGTGCCGAACATCGGCGCCTTGCACCCAGAAGATGACGTCCTCGGCGATATTGGTAGCGTGGTCCGCCACGCGCTCCAGGTTGCGCGCCACCAGCAGCGCATCGAGCGCCTGGCGCACGACTTCCGGCCGCTCGTTCATGGCCTTAACCAGTTGGATAAACGCATCGTCGCGCATGCGGTCGATCACGTTATCCATCTCCAGCACAGCCTGCGCCAACTCGACTTTTCCTTCGATGAACGATTCCAGCGCCCGCCGCACCATGGCGCTGACCGCCGTACCCATGCGTCCGATGTCCACCGGCAAATCGGCCGGCGGCAACTCCACCATGTCCATGACGCGCTCGGCGATGTTCACCGCCTGATCACCCACCCGCTCCAGATCGGAATTAATCTTGGTGACCGCGAGAATGAACCGCAGGTCCACCGCCATCGGCTGTTGCATGGCGAGCAGATCGAAGGCTGCTTCGTCGATCTCGCGCTCGGCAATATTGATCAGGTTCTCGCCTTCCAGCACCATCTGGCAGCGCGTCAGATCGCGATCCACAAAGGCCTGGCGCGCACGGTCCACCGCCTGTTCCGCCAATCCTCCCATGCGGAGCAACCGTTGCCGTAAATCGTCCAGCCCTTGCTGAAAGCGAGTACGCATGCCAACCTGACCTTTCTTTTCGAACCCTGTCCTTACGGAGCTGTTTCTGTCTTATCCAAACCGTCCCGTGATGTAGTCTTCGGTTCTCTTGTCCGACGGCTTGGTAAAGATTTTCTCCGTTTTGTCGAACTCGATCAACTTGCCCAGCAGGAAGAACCCGGTGAACTCCGCCACCCGCGCCGCCTGCTGCATGTTGTGGGTGACGATCACGATCGTATACCGTTCCTTCAACTGGAAGATCAACTCCTCGATCTTTCCCGTCGAGATCGGATCTAGCGCCGAGCACGGCTCGTCCATCAGCAGGACTTCTGGTTCCACCGCCAGCGCGCGCGCAATGCAGAGGCGCTGCTGTTGCCCGCCCGAAAGGCTGGCGCCCGATTTTTTGTGAAGATGATCTTTCGCCTCTTCCCACAGTGCCGACGCCAGCAGCGATCGCTCGACAATCTCATCCAGCTTGCGACGGTCACGGAAACCGTTCAGCTTCAGCCCGGAGGCGACGTTGTCGTAAATCGACATGGTGGGAAACGGATTTGGCTTCTGAAACACCATGCCCACGCGCCGGCGCAACTGTGTCGGCGAGGTTCCGTTGTAGGCGTCAATCTCGCCGATCCGCACCCGGCCCTCGACACGCGCTTCGGGAATTGTTTCGTGCATGCGGTTCAGGCAGCGGATGAACGTGGATTTCCCGCAACCCGACGGCCCGATCAGCGCCGTCGCATGATTCGCGGCCACCTTCAGATTGATGTCGTACAACGCCTGGCCCTTGCCGTACCAGGCATTGAGGCTGTCGACCTGGATTCCAACGCCCATAATTTATGCGGTCCCAAAACTTCCGCGGCGCACCACATAGCGCACGGCGGCGACGGAGACAACGATCAGGACAATCAGCACCAGCGACCCTGCCCATGCCTGCCGGTGCCAGTCTTCATACGGCGAATTCGCGTACACAAAAATCTGTAACGGCAACGCCGCGATCGGCTGGTTTACGTTCGCGCTCCAAAAGGTGTTGCCGAAGGCGGTGAACAACAGCGGTGCTGTCTCTCCGGCCACGCGGGCAAAGGCCAGCATCACCCCAGTAATGATCCCGGAAGTCGCGGTCCGCAGCGTAATCGACAGGGTGGTCCGCCAGCGCGGCACGCCCAGTCCGTACGCCGCTTCGCGCAGTGCCTGCGGCACCAGCAACAACATCTCTTCGGTCGTGCGGCTGATCGTCGGCACCATCATGATGGCCAGCGCCACGCCACCGGCCAGTGCCGAAAAATGCTTCTGCGTCAGCACCACGATGGAAAACGCCACAATTCCAGTCACAATCGACGGCACACCATTCAGCACATCGGCTGTGAACCGGATCGCGCTACCCATTCGGTTTCGTCCAAACTCCGCCAGGTAAATCCCGGCGCCAACCCCGAACGGCACTCCAATCAAGCTGGCAATCCCCAGTACGACCATGGATCCCACGATGGCGTTGGCCATGCCGCCACCGGCTTCTCCCACCGGCTTCGGAGTCTGCGTAAGGAACGCCCAGTCAATTGAGCCGATGCCTCTGTAAACCAGATATCCAAAGATCGCGACCAGCGGCGCAAGTACGAGCAGGACCGTCAGTACCGCCAACCCCGTCATGACACGATCCACCACGCGTCGCCGCAAACTGATGGGTGGCACCGTTTGGCTCGCTGTCATCGCCGTACTAGACATTGCCCCTCGCAGGCTGGCCGCGCGTCACTGACCACACCAGTAGGCGCGCCATGGCGTTTACCAGGATGGTCACCAGAAACAGCGCCAGTCCAATCTCAATCAGCGCCGAACGATACACATCACCCGTGGCCTCGCTGAATTCATTCGCCAGCACGCTCGCCATCGTATATCCGGGCGCGAACAGCGACTTCACGATCTGCGGGCTGTTGCCGATCACCATGGTGACCGCCATCGTCTCGCCCAACGCGCGTCCCAGTCCCAGAATGATTCCGCCCACAATTCCGGCTCGTGCGTTGCGCAGGACGCCGATACGGATCATCTCCCACCGGGTCGCTCCCAACGCCAGGACCGCCTCGCGCTGATGCTGCGGAACCACCATCAGCACTTCCCGCGCGATGGAAGAAATAATCGGCACGATCATGATCGCCAGAATCACGCCCGCAGCCAGCATCGAGTAACCGAACAGAGGACCGGTGAACAGTCCGGTCCAGCCCAGCGTTTTCGCCAATACCGGCTGGCAATATTTGCTCAGAAGCGGCACCAGCACGAAGATCGCCCACAACCCATAAATCACACTGGGAATCGCAGCCAACAGCTCCACGAAGAACGACAGGGGCCCTCGAAGTGCCTTCGGACACATCTCTGTCGTGAAGACGGCCACCCCGATGGATAGCGGCACCGCTATGATTAGCGCCAGCAGCGACGAAACCAACGTTCCGAATACGAAGGGCAACGCCCCAAACACATCGCTGACAGGATCCCAATCGCTGGCCCCAAAGAACTTGAAACCGAAGGCATGCCACGAGAGCGCGGATCCCCTCACCAGTTCGTAGACGATGAGAACCAATACTCCGATGACCGCCAGCCCGCAGCCGGTCATCAGCAACTTGAAAATTTGGTCGGGAATTTCTCCGCCGCCCGCTTTGGCGACGGGCGCGGCAGTGGTTGCCGGTGCGACAGTAACACTCACTTGCTCAACGGGTTGCGGACCGGGCATATCAGGCCGTCGGAATGCAGGATTGGCCATTCACCGATACGCTAGCAGAGCCTTGTTACAACCACGTTAAAAGATTTTTCCCGCTTGTCATCGGGAGCGAAGGCGTGGACTCTCTCTCCAATACTCTTAACTCTTTCGCGACTTTCCCCCGCGACTCAAGTACACTGGCCTGCTTCCCATGCCAACCTTCGCCGCAGTCGACATCGGATCGAACTCAGTGCGGCTGAAAATTGCCCGCCTGCAAACCGGTCGCCTGCGCCCCATTCACGAAGACCGCGAAGTCACTCGCCTCGGCGAAGGCGTCTTCCGCTCAGGATTTCTCACGCCCGAATCGATGGCCGACACGGTGCGGGTTTTACGGCGATTCCATCGCGCTGCCCAACAGATCGCCACCGATAGCGTCCGCGTGGTCGCTACCAGCGCACTGCGCGACGCCCGCAATTCCCAGGCCTTTCTTGAGTGGGTCCGTTCCGCGACCGGCTGGCGCGTGGAGATTATCTCCGGCGTTGAAGAAGCCCGCCTGATTCATCTGGGCCTGATCTCGAGTCCGCGCATCGATCGCTCCCCGACCCTCATGGTCGATCTCGGCGGCGGCAGTTGCGAACTCACAGTTTCGCTGCGGGGTCACATCAAGGACGCCGTCAGCCTGCCACTGGGCGCGGTTCGTCTCACCGATGAATTCCTCCGCCACGATCCCATCCGCAAAGGCGAACTCAAGCGGCTCCTCGGATTCGTGGCCCGCGAAGTCAATCGCATCGCGGCGCGCATGGCCTCGGCGAAGATTAAAAATGTTGTTGCCACCTCCGGAACCGCTGCCGCGCTGGCCGCGGTCGCCTCCCATCTCCGGCGCGGGCCAGATCGGCAGCGCTCTCTGGTCACCCGCCAGGAGATGGCCCGCATCGCCAAGCGCCTCGCACGCTTGCCCGTCGCCGAACGTCGCAAGATCGAAGGCATCGGCCCTCGCCGTGCGGAAATCATCGTCCCCGGCGCCTGGGTGTACCACGAGTTACTCGACCGCCTTCACCTCGGCTCGTTCCGCTATTCGCCGCTGGGACTGCGAGATGGCACGCTCGCCCAGATGGCTGCCGACTACGACCGCAGCACCCGCTCCGGACGCCAGATCGAATCCGAACGCTGGGAATCGATCCTGAAAGCCGTCGAGCACTACCGCGTCGACCGCACTCATGCCCTCGACGTCCGCGAATCCGCCATCCAACTCTTCACCGGACTCCGCTCCGTGCATCGCTTGCCACCCGAATATCACGAGTGGCTCTCGGCCGCGGCCATGCTTTACGAGGTCGGAGACTACGTCAACCGTACCGGCCACCACCGGCACACCTACTACATCATTGCCCACTCCGAGATTCTCGGGTACACGCCCCAGCAGCGCCGCATCATTGCGGCCATCGCGCGCTATCTAGGAAAGTCGCGTCCCAACGCCGAGGAAGCCCCCTTTCGAGACGTCGATCCCGCCGAGCGTCCGAACGTGCAAAAAGCCATCCTGCTGCTGCGCTTGGCGCGCGCGTTGAATCTGGGACGCCTGCGCGCCGTGGAAAGCATTCGCATCAGCCATCGCTCTGCGGGTGTGAAACTCACACTCGTCCCGCGCCGCCGCATGGGCATCGACCTGGAATCGTGGGCAATTGAAAAGGAGTGCGCTTACTTCCGGGAGGTTTTCGGACGGGAACTTTCCACGGCCGTGTCGTAAAGCGTACGCAGCACTTTCGGGGTCACACACCATTGCAGCGTCCCCGAGGTCCTCCGCACTTCCACCTTGGCCACAGCGCCCTTCTTCAGTTCGATGGATGCCTCGCAGCCCGAGTCGCTGATCATGGCTCCCAGAAACTGGCTCAGGTTGGGATTGTGCCCCACCACCATGATGGCTTCCTGCTTGGCATGCTTGTCGATCAGTTTGCGGAAATCCGCCAGGCTCGCCTCGGGCCGCAACGCCGCGTCAATCTGCAGCTTTCCCTCGTGCCCGAGTTCGTTGCCAATGAGCGATGCCGTTTGCGTGCACCGCTTCAGCGGACTCGATATGACCACATCGACCTGGGCCTCGAGCGCGGCTAAAGCTCTCCCGATATAGCCGCACTGCTCGATGCCCTCGGCATCGAGCGCCCGCTTTTCGTCTTTCTTGGGACTGGCCAAATGCTGGCCCGCACTGGCATGGCGCAGAAAATAGACGATCATTTGCCCTTATTGTACCTTGCGGACTGCCACCTTACGCCGCCGCGCCGGGATCACGGCGGGTGGAATCTCCAGGGGCCTACCTTCCGCCACGCTCATCAGGAAATCCTGGGAATTAAACGCGGCCGCCCCAACGGGAGCCCTGCGGCTTCCCGCGGCCTTCCACGCCGGAACATATGTTGTATTGCTCAACATGATGCGTGCCTTGCGGTTGTCCGCCAGATACGCATCGAGCATCTCGTGCCGCACTCGCTGCCGGAGCATCGCATCGCGCAACGGTGTCAGCACCTCCACGCGCTCATACAAATTGCGCGGCATCCAGTCGGCGCTTCCGATGTAGACCTCTTCGTCGCCCCCGTTCGCAAAGTAGTAAATGCGGCTATGCTCCAGGAACCTTCCCACGATGCTGCGCACCCGAATCTTATCGCTGACTCCGCGCACTCCCGGCAACAGCGCGCAAATCCCGCGAACAATCAGATCGATCTCAACTCCAGCCTGCGACGCCCGGTACAGCGCCTGCACGATCTTCCTATCGAGCAGCGCATTCATCTTGGCGACAATCCGCGCTTCCCGCCCCTGCCGCGCGTGCTCGGCCTCGCGTTCAATCAATGCAACGCATTTTTCCGCCAGATCCAGCGGCGCCACCAGCAGAGGTTCGTAGCTCGGATTCTCCGCATACGCTGTCAGGAAGCTGAACACGTCGTGCACCGCACGCGTAATCTCGGGATTCGCGGTAAACAAGCTGAGATCGGTGTAAATCCTGGCCGTGGTCGCGTTGTAGTTGCCGGTACCGATGTGCGCATAGCTGCGGGTCACTCCATCTGGATCGCGCCGCACCAGCAGCGACAACTTGCAGTGCGTCTTGAGTCCGACCAGCCCGTGGAACACCTGCACGCCCGCGTCTTCCATATCGCGTGCCCAGCGGATATTCGACGCTTCATCGAAGCGCGCCTTCAACTCCACCACCGCGGTCACTTCCTTATTCGACGCCGCTTCAATCAGCGAAGGGACAATCAGCGAATGCTCGTTGGTGCGATAGAGCGTCTGTTTCACCGAAAGTACGTTCTCGTCTTTGGCGGCTGACTCGATGAACGACACCACCGCGTCATACGAATCGTACGGGTGATGCAGCAGGATGTCGTGACTGCGCAGTTCCTCAAACAGATCTTTCGACTTCGAGGGCAGCCGCAATTCCCGCGGAGAAAAGCTGCGGTACTTCAGGTCAGCTCGCTTCACCTGGTCGTACACGTTGAACAGCCGCGATAAATTCACCGGCCCATGCACCGGAAATACCTGCCACGGATCGATCTCAAACACCGTCCGCAGGCGCTCGATGATCTCCGGATCAGCCTCGGCATCAATTTCCAGCCGTACCGCGTCACCCTTGCGGCGGTTATGCAATTCAGCGCGCACCGATTCCAGCAGGCTGCGCGCCTCTTCCTCCGCCAGATACAGATTGCTGTTGCGGGTCACGCGAAATGGCGCGGAGGAAACAATGTCATAGCCGTGATACATGCGCACCGCGTGATGCGCCACCAAGTCTGCCAGGAATACAAAATCCGCACCGCGCTCCGAAGGCAACCGGATCAGCCGCGGCAGGGCCCGCGGGACGGAAACCACGCCGGTATAGGTGATGGCCGAGCGCCGCCGCCGGCGCAGCAGTAGTCCCAGGCATAGCGCTTTGTTAATCACCCGCGGAAACGGATGCGCCGGATCCACCGTGACCGGTGTCAGCAGCGGGTCCAGTTCCTTCTCACAGTATTCGTCAACAAACTGCTGCTGCGCCTCATCCAACTCCTGCAGTGCCAGTACGCGGATGCCCTGCTCCGCCATCGCCGGACGCAGCCGCGCATTCCAGCAGTCATACTGATCGTCCACGAAGTCATGCGTCTGCTTGTTGAGCAGATCGCGCTTGGCCGCGAGCGTTAGCCCGTCCGGTCCGGCCTCGTTGTAACCGTCTTCGATCTGCTGCATCATGCCTGCGACGCGCACTTCGAAGAACTCATCCAGATTACTCGCGGAAATCGCCAGAAACTTCACCCGCTCCAGCAGCGGATTCGCCTCGTCCTCGGCCTCGCCGAGCACACGGCGGTTGAACGCCAGCCAGGACACGTCCCGGTTCACGTAATACTGAGGGTTATCGAGTGAGATTCGAGCCATGACTTTACGGACGCAATCCAGAGGAAAACCCGGCCCCACAGCCGCTCCTTAGTATAAAACATGGGCTTCGGTTGCCGCTTTCCGGATAACACTTAGCAAAGAACATACTGCAGCCACAAAGAAAAAGGCACTTGGAGGGGTCCCCTCCAAGTGCCGGTTTTGAATCAGCCCCTCTTATGGCAGGTAATAACGGAACGAGGTGAAGATCATCGCATCCAGTCCGTGCGGCTCAAAGCCGGCCGCACCGGACCATGCCGCGCGATCCACGTAGGAGAACTGCGGTCCCCACTGGACGCGGCCACGGTTTACCTTGTCCTTCGAGCCGTCGTACAGCTTGAACCAGAAACCCGCCGTACCTTCGATCAGCACGCGAGTATCGGCGGTGCAGTTGCCCAGACCGCCAGGGAAGAATCCGCCGGTTACCGGGGGCACCGTCTCCGTGCTGCACCCTGAGTTGTTGAACTGCGGGGCTCCGTAGCCCACGTACTTGCCAGTGATCGGATCGAAGTCCGCCGCGCGCCCGTTGTATTCCGCACCCGCGTTCAGATAGACATCGAGTTTCGGCCCGTGCCATTCCAGCGTCGCCAAGCCTTGCAGATTCTTGACCAGGTACAGTTTGCCGTCCGCCCGCACAGCCGCATCGGCAAGACCACCCGAGCCGTACCGGCCCACGCCGCTGCCCCCGAACCCGTGCAATCCGAAGTCGAGATGCTTGTGATCGAAGGACCAACGCGCGTTGGCGCCGAACCCTCCTCCATTGACTGAGCTGTTAAATGCGCCGTAGGCGTTCGGGGTCGTATTCGCGTTGGGGCCGCACGGAACGGTCGCCGACGCCTCGCCGCAGGGGAACACGCGATCGCGGAACCGGCTGTACACGCCGAAGACTTCGTAGTGTCCGAATCCCGGCTCGAACGCCAACTTGGCGACGATATCCGGCGAAGGATTGAAGGCATACGCTCCCGCGGGAGTGCAGGTGGTTATGTAGTTGCCCGCCTTGTTGGGATCCGCGATGGTCGAGCAAGCGGTGACGCCGGAGTTGTACAATCCACCGCCCGCGCCCGCCGAACCCACCAGGAAATTCGTCCCGTTGCCGTGCGTGGTAAGCGTGGCCTGTGGGTTTTCCAGGGACACCGCCAACCACACCTTGTTGTTGAAGTTCTTCGACAGGCGAAGCCCATACTGCCGCGCCCAACTGAAGCCGACGTTATACTGCGCGTCGATCGTCATCGGTAGAGCTTCGCTGCGATTGTCTACACCCTTCTTCGTTTCTGTAACCAGACTCCACATCTGGCCGCCGGTAAACGTCCAGCCGTTGTCGAACGCGGCCTGACCCCAAACCTGCCGTTGCCGCAGGGTGTAGGCGTTGCTCTGGTTGTTGTTGGAGGTAATGCCCGCCGAAAGGAAGTCCGCCTCATAGTATCCGGAGAGCTTAGCGGTCGCCAGCCGGCCCTCGGCCAGCAGCGAGATGCGCGACTGACGGCCGGAACCGAAGAATTCCGACAGGTTGCTCTGCGACGCGCCCGGCATGGTGATGCTGTTGAACGGCGTGTTGATGTCGGCGCCCAAAGCGCGCGACCGGCGCACAAATTCGGCCGCCAGGAAGCCGCCCGGAGTCAGTGTCACGCCGCGAAAATGCAGCGCCGTCGGCGGCTCGTTCACCGTCTTCTGCGTGTCCTGCAGGGTCGAGACCGTGCTTGCCAGGTTCATCTTCAGATCGCCTACGTCGCTCTTCAGCGCCGTAACCGCTTGCTGATCCTGGGCCGTCTGCGCCTGCGCCGCATCCGCCTTGCTGGCGGCATCGGAGGCCGCACTCTGTGCCTGCTGCACGCTCTGATCCTTGCGCTTCAGTTCATCGCGCAGTTCCTGAATCTGCTGTTGCTGCTGCGCCAGAGCCGCCTGCTGAGCCGCGATCGCATCCTTCAGCGCCTGTACATCCGCTGCTGTGATTGCCGGAGCTTTTTTCGATTTGCCGGCGGGGGATTGCCCAACCAGCGCCGTTGCCAGTAATAGAATTACACCCAATTTCCAAACAGACTTCATCGTCCTCTCCTTTTTTCTCCGGTGAATGAAACGCTTCCCCGTTTTTCGAGGTTATTTGACGATCTTGATCGCTTCTTTCTCTTTCGCGGCCACGCTCTCCGGCAGGGGCGCGTAGGAAAGCGACGCCGTCATTTTCTGACCGTCGCTCACCATCCAGTTCAGGAAGTCGACAATGACCTTCCCCTTCGCCGAATCCTTGGCCTGTTGCGGAATCAACAGCCAGGTGAAGCTCGAGATCGGATAGGCATCCTTGCCCGGGGCGTTGGTGATCGACACCCGAAAGTCCGCCGGCATCTTCGGCGCAGACGCAGCCGCCGCAGTCACGCTCTCCAGCGACGCCTTCACGAAATTCCCCGCCGAATTCTTCACGCTTCCATAAGGAATGTTGTTTTGCACCGCGTAAATCAACTCCACGTAGCCGATCGCACCCGCCAGTTGTCGGATCGATCCCGCCACGCCCTCATTCCCCTTTCCGCCCAGCCCCTTTGGCCACTTCACGGAAGTATTAGCCCCCACCGAGGCCTTCCACTCCGGGCTCACCTTCGACAGGTAGTCGGTCCAGATGAAGGTCGTGCCGCTGCCGTCCGAACGGTGGACTACGATGATTTCCTGGTTCGGGAATTTAATATCCGGATTCACCTTCGCGATTGCCGGATCACTCCAGTTCGATATCTTGCCCAGAAAAATCCCGGACAATGTCTCGGGAGTAAACTTCACCTCGCCCGTTACTCCCGGAATGTTGTAGGCAGGCACATCTGCGCCCAGAACCGTCGGCAGATTTAGGATTTTCGTCTTCTGCTTGCTCTGATATTCGTTCAGCTGATCATCGGTCATCGGCATGTCGCTGGCGCCGAAGTCCACCGTCCCCTCCGTAATCTGCCGGATTCCGCCGCCGCTTCCAATCGACTGGTAATTGATCTCCACGTCCGGATGGGCCTTGTGATATTCGCTAAACCACTTCGAATACATCGGGTACGGGAACGTGGCACCAGCGCCGTTCAACTTGGTCTGCCCCACGGCCGGCAACGCCAGCACGACACACACCAACAGCAGCACGATTCTCCGCATGATTCGTCGCTTCCTCCTTGATTTTTTCTGTATGACTCCCCGTTCTATCGGCGCTGTGTTACAGGATGGTTACAAACGGGTGAATTTCTGATGAACACCGTGCCGGATCTGTGGAAGGATTTGCGACTAACTTGCAGAGAATCAGAACTTTGCTGGACTGGCCCGACTACAACACATTCGCGGGATGCCCAACGCCTGCCCTGAGCGCAGTCGGATCTCGGCGCTTTTGCGAGACCACGGGATTGGTGCGGCGTCCCGGTTGTGAGCCGCCCACTGGCTAGCGATTAATGCTTCTTCTCAAGCCGCGCAATCTCGCGCGGAAATAAGTTATTCCCTGGGAATTGCGTCTGCAATCCACTGAGCAACTGCACAGCTTTCTCTTTATCCTTTTCGCGAACATAGGCGATCGCCAGCAGTATCCGCGCAAATGGGGCCAGATAATGCCCGTGCTCGGCCGTTTTCTGCAGATCGGAAATCCCGCCTTCCTTGTCCGCCGGCAAGCCGCCCAGGCGCAGAATCCAGCGCACCGGCGCAGCCATACTGCCGATCACGTACTTGCTGAATCCCGTGGCCAGAAGCACGTCGTAGCAATCGTTGCAGACGTCCAGCAACTGCTGCGCCGAGGCCGCCGCCTCTTTCGTATAACGCAACGAAGCCAGATTCCTCTTTTCAATCAGCGCCGCGTAGTCGGCCTGAAGTCCGCTCGCCAGCGTCATGGCAAACAGAGCATCTCGGTCTTTCGCATCTTTTCCCAAACGCGCCCGCGCCAGTCTCTGCGCGCGCCCAATCGCATCCTGAAACTTGTCGCGCAACCCCGGATCGGGAGAAAGCTTCGGCCGATCCGTAAACGCGCCGTCGGACTCGTAGAACGGCGCTTCCAGCACGCCCAACCGGTTGAACTCAGAAAATAACAGCCCAGCCGCCTCGCTCACCGGACCAACCGGATCCTCGGGATGGTCTGCCTCCCACTTTGCAAAATCTCTTTGCGCCCCGGCAAAATCCAGGTTGTACAGCCCCGCGTATCCGCGATCCAGCAGCGCCTGCGGTTTCGCTTTGCCGGTGTCCTCACCCATCGCCAGCGCCGAAATCACACACGCGCACCATAACGCTGCTACTATTTTCAAGGCACGCGCATCTGATCTAGAGATATTCAATCATTCACCCTTACGCCGTCGGCTCGTTCGCCACTGTGGGTCGAACTGCGTCGGCTTAGGATCGTCAAAGTCGTCCTGCGGGAAACCATGGCCGATCGCTCCGTCCCAATCTCGTTACTTGGATGCAGCATCGCGCAAAGCTCGCCATCCCGACTGTCACACCTTTGTAAATTGTTGATCCCTCGCGCCTCGCGGCCTACTTCCCGTCAGCAAGGAGAACCATGACCGATTCGCCCGTACGTTACGCCCCCGGTTGGCCGGGAATCCCGCCTCGCTGGACTTCCAGCGCCAAGACCGCGGTCGGCACCGCACTCAACCAGCACAGCAAAGTCTGGTTCACCCTGAGCCACGGCATTCTCAACGAAATCTATTTCCCGCGCGTCGACCAGGCCTGCACCCGCGACATGGGCTTCATCGTCACCGATGGCCACGAGTTTTTCTCTGAGGAAAAACGGAACTGCGCCTTCGAAAATGATCCCATTCAACCGGGCATTCCAGTGTACCAATTGCGCAACACCTGTCACAGCGGGCGCTATCGCATTCACAAAGAAGTTCTCACCGATCCCTACCGCCATGTCGTGCTTCAGAAGGTACGCTTCGAGCCTCTGCAAGGAACGCTCGCCGACTACCATCTGTACGCACTCCTCGCGCCTCACATCGCCAATTGCGGCAACGGCAACACCGGCTGGATCGGCGACTACAAGGGCCTTCCGGCGTTTTTCGCCGAGCGTGATCGCGTCACCCTCTGCCTGGCCTCTTCCGCTCCCTGGAAAAAAATGTCGGTCGGATTCGTCGGTGTCTCCGACGGCTGGCAGGATCTGAGCGAGCATTTCCAGATGCGCTGGGAGTACCACCGTGCCGAAAACGGCAACATCGCCTTCACTGGAGAAATCGATCTGGCCGCCTGCAACGGCGAGTTCATCCTGGCGCTTGGCTTCGGTCAACTCTCGACCGAAGCCGGCCAGCAGGCCCGCTCCAGCCTATTCGAGGACTACTCCGAGACTCTCCAGCACTACGTTTCGCAGTGGAGTAACTGGCAGAACAAGCTTCTCAACCTGGACGAGCCCAAGCGGCAGCACGATCTCTATCGCTCCTCGACCGCCGTCCTGCGCACCCACGAGTCCAAGGATTTTCTCGGCGGGATCATTGCCAGCCTCTCCATTCCATGGGGATTCAGCAAGGGAGACGAAGATCTGGGCGGCTATCATCTCGTTTGGCCCCGCGATCTGGTCGAAACCGCCGGCGCTCTGCTGGCCGCGGGCGCCGTCCCCGACGCGGTCCGCGTGCTTCGTTATCTGGAAGCCACCCAGGAAGCCGATGGGAATTGGGCCCAGAATCTGTGGCTCGACGGCCGCCCTTATTGGAGCGGCATCCAGATGGACGAGACCGCCTTCCCCATCCTTCTGACTGATCTCCTCCGCCGTGAAGCTCCGGGTTCTTTGGGCAAACTCGAGCGTTGGTGGCCCATGGTTTGCAAGGCCGCCGGATTTCTTCTGCGCAATGGCCCCGTAACCCAGCAGGACCGCTGGGAAGAAGATGGCGGATATTCCCCGTTCACGCTCGCAGCCGAAATTTCCGCGCTGCTGGCCGCCGCCGAGATCGCCGACCTTACCGGCCACAGCGACCAAGCTCAGACCATGCGCGACAGCGCCGACGCCTGGAATGACAACATTGAGCGCTGGACCTACGCCGCCGGTAGCGACCTTGCGCAGCAACTCGGCATCCCCGGCTACTATGTCCGCATCGCCCCGCCTGACGCCACCGACGGCGTCGCCTCACCCACCCAGGGCTTCGTTCCCATCAAGAATCGCCCTCCGGGCCAGGACGGCGAGCGCGCCTATCACATCATCAGTCCCGACGCGCTCGCGCTCGTTCGCTTCGGCCTGCGAGCGCCCGACGATCCCCGTATTCTCAACACCCTTCGCGCCATTGACGCCCTGCTCTGTGTCGAACTGCCGCAGGGCCCATGCTGGTATCGCTACAACGGCGATGGCTACGGAGAGCACAAAGACGGCTCCGCTTTTGACGGCACCGGGATCGGCCGCGCCTGGCCACTGCTCGCCGGCGAGCGCGCCCACTATGCCCTCGCCGCCGGACATCGCGATCAGGCCGAGTCCCTCCTCACCGTGATGGAGAATTCCACCGCCGGCCACAGTCGTCCGCTTCCCGAGCAAGTTTGGGACTCTGCCGACATTCCCGCTCTCGAACTCTTTCGCGGCCAGCCCACCGGCTCCGCCTGCCCGCTGGTCTGGGCGCACTCCGAATACGTGAAGCTCCGGCGCTCCATTCGCGATGGCAAGGTCTTCGACCAGCCCCCGCAAACCGTCCAGCGTTATTTGGTCGAGAAGCACGTCCGCCAAATCTTCGGATGGAGGTTCAACAACAAGACGCGATCCATCCCCCGCAACAAGACCCTGCGCATCCTCCTGCTCAAACCCGCTCTCATTCACTGGAGTGTCGATGATTGGAAAACCGCCCACGACGCCGAAACCCGCGACACCGGCCTCGGCATTCACATCCTCAACCTGCCGACCACCTCGCTGGCTCCCGGCCAGCAGGCGTCATTCACCTTCTACTGGCCCGACGAAGAGAAATGGGAGGGCACCAACTTCGCCGTCAAAATCGAAGAACCATTAGACAAACAGTAGCACCGGCGTCCCCGCTTGCGGTCCAGCGGGCGCCCTCGCCCGCGATTCCTCGAACTGGGGCACGCTCAGCGCCTGCCCGGAGCGCGCCGACTGGCCGCGCTCCACTTTCCGAGACAGGGCTCCACTGGGCCTCCAGGCTCCTACCGCAACAATTTCGATGGAACCGCCGCCCCTAATTTCCCGTACTATATGCTGACGGCCTTCGTAACCTGGAGGTTTTCCGTGCCCATCTCAGCCGTAGACTCGATCACTCCCGCGCTGGAGCATACTCGCCGGCAATTGTTCGGCCCCTTCCGCATCGGTCAATGGACCAAGCTCGCCCTCGTCGGCATGCTCGCCGGAGAACTCGGCTCAAGCGGCTTCCACTCCCCCGGATTTCCCACGCATCCCGGCTCACAACCCGGCATCCCCGGCCTTCCCGTCGACCACGCACTCCTCGCCGCCCTCATCACCGCCCTGGTAATCGGGGCATTCGCGGTTGGCATCATCTTCGCCTATATCAGCAGCGTGATGCGTTTCGTGTTGTTCGACAGCGTTGTAACCCGCGAATGCCACATCCGCCAAAGCTGGAGCCGCCGCCTCACTCCCGGATGGCATTATTTCGTCTTCAAGCTCCTCTATGCCGTCCTGTCGCTTGCTGCCATCGCCCTCGTCGTCGGCATACCGCTCGCTCTCGCCTTTCTCAAAGGATGGTTCCGCGAACCCAAAGAACATCTCGCCTTCTTCATCGTCGGCGGAATCCTCGTCGGACTTGCCCTGATCTTTTTCGCCATCGCCACGGCCGTAATCTTCACGCTCATTAAAGACTTCGTCGTCCCGCTGATGGCCCTTGAGGACCTCGACGTCGCCGAAGGCTGGAGTCGGCTCTGGGCCATGATGCAGGCTGAAACCGGCGCCTATGTCGGCTACATCGGGATGAAGATCGTCCTCGGCTTTGTCGCCAGCATCATGGTCGGCATTGCCACCCTGATTCTTGGATTGATTTTCGTTCTGCCCACCGTCGGCTTGAGTATCCTCGCCGTCATCACCGGCAAAGCGGCCGGACTCACCTGGAACGTTCACACCATCGCCCTGGCGGTGATCGTCGGCGCCATCTTGCTGGCTGTATTTCTCTTTCTGGTCTCGTTGATCGCAGTCCCGGTCATCGTCTTCTTCCCGGCCTACTCACTCCACTTCTTCGCCGGCCGCTACCCGCGCCTGAGCGCAGTCCTCTATCCCGCGGCAGGAGGCCCAATTCCCTTCGCAGTCAGAACCTAGCTTTGTCATCCAGCGAACTTCTGTCATCCTCAGCGAAGCGAAGGACCTACGCAGTTGTTGTGAGGAGCACAGCCTGAGAGGTTGCGCGAGTACATGGACTGAAAGCTTCCGCCGAGACGGAATGCGCTACGCCTCCGCCTCCGAGTAACACAATTCCACCACCGTGCAGTCGTCGCTGAGCGGATTGCCCGCACAGAATTCCGACACCGCCGAGAAAATTCCTTCCAGCGTCGGCGACTTCGCCGCAGCCGCTTCCAGCCGCGAATCGTCGAAGAAATCCCCCATGGCATTTTCCGCTTCCGTCACTCCGTCCGTGACCAAAATGAACCGGTCGCCCGATTGCATCTGGCAGGTCGCGGTTTCAAACGTCGCATCCGGCAGCAGCCCCACCGGAACGTTCCCGTGCGGCGGACGCATCACTTCCCCTCCGCACACCAGCAGCGGCGGCACGTGCCCGCAGTTCACATATTCCAGTTCGCCGTCTTTCCGCAGACGCACAATCAGCACCGTCGCGTACTTCTGCCCTTCCATCTTCTCGGCAAAGAAGCGGTTCGCCGCCGTCACCACATCGCTCAATGCCATGCCGGCAGTCAGATGGGAATAGATCATCCCCTGTAGCGTTGAGGCCATCAGTGCCGCCGACACTCCCTTGCCGCTCACGTCGGCCAGCACCACGGCCAGGCCGTCTTTCGTATTCACCGCATCAAAAAAATCTCCACCGATTTCTTTGCAAGACAAGTTTTTCCCGCGCATCTTGGCAAACGGCACATCGGGAATCTTAACCTGCATCAACCGCTGCTGGATGCTGGCCGCAATCCCCAACTCCTGCTGGTATCGCCGCGCTTCTTCTTCGGCCTGCACCAACCGCGCGTTCTCAATCAGGGATGCAGCTTCAATCGCGATCGCATGCAGAATGTCCTGGCCCACGCCGCTGATGTCGCGCGACGCAAAGCGCGAATCCACGTACAGCACGCCCATCACTTCCGCCGGGCCTCCGCTGGGGTTCGGCGTCTGCGCTTCGCGGCTGGAGTGGACCTGGAACTTGCGCAACGGAATGGCTACCACCGTGCGCAAATCGTACGCCACAATGCTCTGCCGCCCCGCCAGATCCAGCGATTGGCTGGTGTCGGTAAGCAAAAACTCCGAGTTCATCCGCAGCGATTCTTCCAGAATCGAGTGCGAAATCGTCTTGTCGTCGAGCAGCGGCTCTTTCTTCGAGTTTCGGCCAGCCGCCAGCCGCAGCTTCCCTTCTTCGTCTTTCAGGAAAACATATCCGCGTTCCGCCTTGGTCAGCTGCAGCGTCACGTCCAGCATCGTTACCAGGATTTCATCCAGTACGCCCGCCGTATTCAGCTTGCGCGCCGCCTCCAGAAACAGCTTCAGCTTCTCCAGGTCGGTGGCTTCCGGCTTGATGTGAATGCCGGAAATCTGGCTCAAAAATTCACGGGCTGTGTTCGACGAGGCATGCGCCGGATGAAACAGCAGGTATGCCGAATCGCGCGCCCCAAACTCCAACCGGTCTCCCCGCTCCAGTTTCTGTTTCAGAATGCGTTCGCCATTCACGAACGTGCCGTGTTTGCTCCCCAGGTCAATCAGGAAAAAATCCTGCCCCTCCTGCATGATCTGGGCATGGTCGCGCGACACCCGCGGATCGGCAATCACCAGATCCTTGTCGACTTTCCGCCCTACGCTGAATGGAATACGGTTCAGGACGATGTTCTTCTGCTCACTACCCTGCACGAAAACAAGCGAAGGAAAGACTCCGGAGGTAGAAGCGTGACTAATGCTGTTCAGGGCCATGGACGATGGTTGGT
This sequence comes from Terriglobales bacterium, assembly GCA_037443605.1. GTDB lineage: Bacteria > Acidobacteriota > Terriglobia > Terriglobales > Acidobacteriaceae > Sulfotelmatobacter. Next base: position 50,784 of record JBBIOA010000007.1, on the reverse strand, counting down.
GGATGCGGCTGCCGGCTGTTGAATATCCGCCGCAGCATGACGCCAGTTCAGACTACTCTGCCCCCGCGCCGTCTCGCAAGACAGCCCGTCCTTGCGGTCTTGCGTGGCCCAGGATGGGCGTCACGAAGCCAAATTCCGACGGGTGAGGGCAAGGCCTCCATCGGGCTTCAACGCCCCGGAGCTCCGGGTCTCCCCCCTGCGGGCTCCCGCGACACAAGGGCCATCTCCCGGAGCGCTACCCCAAACACAAACACTGGCAGCAAAAACGTTGCATACAGTGGCAGATGCCACAACCTCTCCCGCAACTGCGGCGTAATCCACAAATAGGCTAGGCTCAACAGCAGGGTCGCCACCCATGGCCAGGCTAACAGCACGGCGCACACCTTCTTCGCAATCCCCACCGCCGGCAGAATGCGCTCGCCTGAAATCTCGCTTTGCGCCAGCATCAAGATCGCCGGCATCAGAAGTACCTGGTTGTACAGCGCAAACATCGGCACCACCACCACACTCAGCGCCAGCACCAAAGCAAATGCCCGCCCGAACACCGCGCTATCCGCCGCCTCTTTCCGTACGCGCCACAGAACCAGGAAGCTCGCCAGCACACTCGCAACCTCCAGCACCCTCGCCAGCGTGCTGCCCACTAGCCATACCAGCATCGACTGATTTTGCGTGTACTGGTGATACTGCCCAATCGCCACCACAAACATCCGCATCCATCCCGGCAAAATCGCTTCTGCGCCGCCCAGCAACAATCCCATCACCAACGCAAATCCGGCAAGTAACCGCCACCGGGATCGCCAATCGCTAGCCGCCCAGAGCAGGAGCCACGCCACGATCGGCCAGGCTAATTGCGGCTTGATCGTCGTTACCGCCAACAAACCTCCCGCGACGAACAACCATCCTCCAGCCAGACACGCCGCACACCCTCCCAACAATCCCGCCACCAGCAGGCTTAACTGCTGCAGCTTGATCCCCTGCACCATCGGCAGCCATCCCACTGCGAGCACCATAAAAGACGCCTGCAAAAGGCATGCTGCTGGCCACCGCAACGCCCGCATCCACAGCCACACGCTGCCCGCCGCCATAGCAATCAACACCCAACGGAACCCAATCTGCACCGCAGCGAACGGCAACTCGACTGTCGGTCCCAGCAGAAACACCACATACACCGGATAGGCAAACCCTTGCTGATCTTTCGGATCGTCCGCCCGCGTCGGATCGAGCGCACGCCCGTAATACCCCTGCTGAATCTCGCGCGTGATGCCTGCGCCATACGGATTTCGCCCGCGCAGCAGCAACTCCCGCGCCCCTAACCATCGCGGATACAGGTCGGACAGATTCCCTCTCGGCTGTCCATGCGCCGCCGCATCAGCGACCTGCTGTGCCCGAAAAATCTGGTTGAAGTAAAACCACGTGCTCGCCGACGCCAGCATTGCCAGCGCCAGCACAACCATCCTCGAAGGCCTTTTCAACGCTTGAATCTCTCCCATTCCCTTGGCATCCTTCAAGAAGCGAAGGACCTATGGATTCGCTGACCACTCAGAGAAACTGGAATCCGGCTCAGGGTTACATTCAGAACGTGTCGGCCTTGTTTCAATAGTCGACCCCGCCCCGACTCCGCCGTCATGTTACAACTGTCTGTCTCGTGCGCACGCGCATCGCCATCTCGCTCGCGCTTGGTCTGGCCAGTGGCGCATTTTGCTGGTACTTGATGCGCCATCTCCATCAGGACGCCGCCGACTTCCGCTGGGCGATTCATCTTGCCGATCGCGTCCTCGCCCGCCAGAATCCTTACGATACTCCCCTGGAGCAATATCCCCTCACCGCCGGATTCTTCGCCTTGCCCTTCGTGCGCCTCGCTCCTGAACTCGCAGCCGGCATTTTCTGGGGACTCTCCACAGCCCTGCTTGCCTTCGGCCTGACCCGCAACGGCTACACCAAACTTCTCATCTTTTTCGCGTATCCCTACTGGGCCGGAATTCTAACCGTGCAGTGGTCGCCCATCATCGCCGCCAGCGCATTCTTCCCTCTCCTTTTGCCCGTCACCATGGCAAAGCCGCAAGTCGGCTTGCCGGTGTTCCTCACGCGCCTCACCCGCCGCGGCCTGATAGCCTGCGTCACGCTCGCGCTTGCTACTCTCATCGTCCTCCCGTCATGGCCACGTCTCTGGCTTCAACAGGCAAGAAACTACCAGCACTTCATCCCGTTGCTCGTTCTCCCGGGCCCGCTTCTCTTACTCACGTTGCTTCGCTACCGCGATCGCGATGCCCAACTCCTCGGCCTCGCCGCCCTCGTGCCGCAGCGCTGGTTCTTCGATAGCTTTACTCTTTGGTTGATCCCTCAATCCCGCCGCGAGATCGTCTATACCGTCTTCTTCAGCTGGGGAGCCGGCATCGTCCGCTGGTTTCACACCCCGCACAGCTTCACCGAGGTCGGACGCTGGACCGTCATCTTCCTCTACCTCCCGATGCTGGCGGTCGTACTCCTGCGCAAGCCAAAACCAGTCCAATAGCGGGTCTCCCCTGTGACCTCTGTGGTGAGTGTGTTCGCGCCGAACCCAGATGCAATTTGTGTCTGAATTCGCTACACTCCGCCTTTCCCGTGCGACGACGACTCACTCACCAGTGGCATCTCTGGCTCAGCCTCCTGCTGGTTGTTGCGGTCGTGCCCCTCATGCGCAGCCAGCATCTCCCTCTGCGATTTGACTGGGCCACGCTCGCCATTTCCTATTGGATCGTACTCGCCCCGCAATCCATCTTCGCCGCGGTCCTACTCGCTCTGATTGGCATGCCGCGCGAACAGATTCTCGATCCCTTTCTTGCCCGCTTTCGTCAGAATCGGCCCCGCATCGCCGTAATGCTGATCTACTTCGCGGTTCTCGCGTGGTGCCTCACACCCATCAGCGCCATCGTCCTCACCGTCGATACGCTCGCCGTCCTGGAACTGCGGGCCCGCGTCGGCAAACATGGCCTCCTGCAATCCGCCGCCGCAATTCTTCCCCCCGCACTCTACTTCTTCTTCGGATTCCTCCTTATCCTCGCCTACAACTCCGTCATCGTCTCCGTCCGCTACAACTTCGCCTTCGATCCCGCCATGGCCGCCATCGACCGCTGGCTTCTGTTCGGCCACTCGGTCCGTGATTTCGCCCACTGGGCCGCTCGATCGCTGCCGCCATCGTTTCTCCGCTGCATGGAATTTGTTTACTTCGGCATGTTTCTCCAGATCGGCGCCACGCTCCTCATTACTGCCCTGAACGGCGGCCGCGCTCATGCTCTCCGCTTCATCGGCACCATCCTGGTGGCGTACTACATCACCTTGCTTCTTTTCTTCCTGTGGCCCTCGCATGCCCCCTACGAGCTGTGCCCGGATCATTTCTCGCGCTTTCCGAGTAACCTCCAGGCCTACTCCATCCAGAAGACGCTCCTCGCTCACGCTCTCGCGCGCTGGAACCATCTGCCCCTCGCCCGCATCTCCACCGACTACTTCGTCGGATTCCCCTGCATGCACGTTACCCAGCCGCTGATCGTGCTTTGGTTCCTTCCCTGGCGCCGCATGCGCATCGCGCTTGCCGCCTACGACATTCTCCTCGTCGCCGCCATCATATTTCTCGAGTGGCATTTCGCCGTCGACATCCTGGGGGGCATTGTCGTCGCAGGAATCGCCATCGCCATCTCCGGCTGGCCACGCTCGCCGTCACCCGCCGAGGCCACCGAATGACTCCGCGGAAGCAGACGATCCTGTGGCTCTGCCTGAGCCTGCTCTCCGCAGCCGGCATGGTGTATTACGTGTCGAATATCTGGAGTGCAAACCAGCCTTCGAATTTCTCCGATTTCTACGCTCCCTGGTGGGCCTCGCACGAACTGCTTCTGCATGGCCGCAATCCTTACTCGCCCGCGGTTGCCCACGAAATCCAAACCGTTATTTATGGCGCGCCCATAAACCCCTCGGCTGATGACCCCGCCGCCATCGGCGGCGGCTTTGCTTATCCGCCCTATACTGTGCTCCTGATCTGGCCCGTGGTTCATCTGTCTTTCGCCTCCGCCAGCCAGGCTTTCCGGTTCGCCTCCATCCTAGGCACCTTGCTTTCCCTCGATCTGTGGATGCGCTCGCTTCGCCTCCGCCCTTCCCTCCTCCGCCGGTTCACGATCGCGGTATTCGTGCTCGGTAGCTTCCCGGCGCTTCAGGCGCTGAAGCTCGAGAACCTCAGTGTTCTCGCCGCCGCGCTGCTCACGGCGGCAATCTTCCTGCTTTGCTCGGGACGCCTCATCACCGCTGGCATTGTGCTGGCCCTGGCCACCTTCAAGCCGCAATTCACTATTGCCCTCATCCTGTGGCTCATCCTATGGACGGCTTCCGACTGGCGCCGGCGACGCCCCCTCGCCTTCGCCTTTCTCGGCAGCATGCTCTCTCTCGGGCTCATCAGCCAATGTCTTGTTCCGGGTTGGCTCATAAGTTTCCTGAACGTCCTCAAAGCCTACCGTCACTACACCTACGGGCATTCCATTCTTGACGTCTGGCTGACGCCCCGTTTCGGCCTCGCCGCTTCGTTAGCTCTGCTGGCGGCTGCCTTGGCTTTGCTCTCCCGGTATCGCAGCGTCGCTGCAAATTCCGATTGCTTCGCGAGCACGGTGAGCCTTCTGCTCGCCGCTAACGTCGTCATCATTCCCACACTCGCGCCCCATGCACAACTCTTGCTGCTCCCGGGATTTCTCACTCTGTTATCCCCCTCCCCACTCGGCCGGTTGGCTCACTCTCTTCGATTCGCCGCTTGGTCTGTGCTTGCCTTTCCGTGGGTCGCCGCCTCGGCTCTCCCGATCAGCTCGCTATGGCTGCCGGTAAATTCCCTCCTCCGCTTTTGGGAATTCCCCCTCGCCACCAGCCCCATCCTGCCGGTTGTTCTCTTCCTGGCGCTCGCCTTTCGCTTGCCTTCCGTCTCATGCTCCCCAGGACCGAGCATCCCCGCCTCCTCCCATCGGTAACTACTTTTGCCCACGGTATGCAAGAAATTACGACTGTTTCCCGACATTGCAGGTTATGATTACCGTGTCCACGGGGGGATCGCCTCTCCGGTCCGCGTAACGTGGGACGCAAAACGGCTGCATGCCTCCGTGCAGTTCCGTCAACTTTTGAAACGAGGACTTTACTATGGAGCTTGTGCGTAGACTTTGGAGTGAACAGGAAGGGCAGGACATCGCGGAATACGCCGTCATGCTGGCCGTCATTCTGGTCATCGTGGTCGGTACGGTGCGGCTGATTGGCTCCAACGCCAACAATGTGTTCTCCAGCGTCGCCAGTTCCATTCAGTAGACCAACTCCCGCGACGCTCGCGCTGCCTCCCGGCTTTCCGGCGGCGCTGTTTTTGCTTTGAAGGAGCAACATGAACCGCACCCGTTTGTTGATGATCGGCACGCTGGCGCTCGCCCTCGGCCTTTTCGCCAGCGTGTACGTCTATAAGCATCTGGCGTCCGGCGGCGGCAGCAACGATGCCGGGGTCGAAGTGATGGTCGCCAAACACGACCTGGCCGTCGGATCCCGCGTGGAGCAGAGCGACATCGGAACCATCCGCGTCGCGGCGAAAGACCTTCCCCCCAACGCACCCCGCAAGTACGCGGACGTCGTAGGCCATGGCGTCATTATTCCGATCGCCCAGGGCGAGTTCATCCTGCCCAACCGTCTGGCCGGCGAGAATGCGGGATCCGGTATGCCCTCGCTGATTCCCCCCGGGATGCGCGCCGTCTCCGTCCGCGTCAACGAGGTCGTCTCGGTCGCCGGATTTGTTACCCCGGGCACGCGGGTCGACGTGCTTCTCACCGGCACCCCCGGCTCCAGCGGCGAACAGCAGACCACCACGATTCTCCAGAATGTAGCCGTCCTCGCCTCCGGCAAGAGTCTGGAACGCGACACCAACGGCGGCGCTCAGACCACGGCGGTCATTACCCTGCTGGTCTCCCCCGACGACGCGGAAAGGCTTGCTCTGGCCAGTTCCGAGGGACACATTCAGCTTGCCCTCCGCAACCCGGTCGACACCAAGCAGGAAGACGTCACCGCCACCAACGCCCACAGTCTCTACAAAGGGGGGCTGCCGACTCCCAGCACCGGCGAGGAGGCCCCCGTCGTTCATCATGTCGTGGCCAGGAAGCCCACTCCGCCTCCCGTCGTCACCAAGCCCACTGGCGTCAGCATTGAGGTCTATCAGGGCGACAAGAAAACGGACGTAGTCAAATTCGACGAACCGCCTGAGGCCAAGTGATTTCACCGACATCGAACTCGCGCCCCCCCTTGGCACTCACCCAGAATCCTCCTCACAGGGAGAGGGATGTTCCAATGAAAGTCCGCGCACTCCGCCTTGCGCCATTCTGTCTCTATGTCCTCTTGCTCGCGCTGATCTTCGCCCAGCCGTCGCGGAGCTTTGCTCAGCAGGCTCAGACTCCGTCGCAGACTCAGGCTTCGGCATCCGAACCACAGGCAGCTGCGTTAGCCCCCCAGTCGCAGCCACAGGGATCGGCGCCTCTGCGCGTGATGGTCGGAAAATCTCTGTTGATCAACACCACCGAGCAACTCCGGCGGATCTCGGTTACCGACCCAGCCATCGCTTCCGCGCAGGTCGTCACCCCCACGCAGATTCTCGTTCACGGCAAGACCCCCGGCGAAATCTCGCTCCTCATCTGGGATGAACTGGAGCGGTCCCGCAGCTTCGATCTCCGTGTCGACGTCGACGTCAGCGCCTGCACCGAAGAAGAGCATCGTGTCTTCCCCGACGAGCAAATCACCGTCACCCCGTCGCGGGCTGCCATCGTTCTCTCCGGTCACGTGACCACGGAGGATGTCGCCAAGCGCGCCGGAGAACTCGCCTCCGCATACTCGCCGAAGGTCGTCAACGTCCTTACCTACGGACCGGTGGGCGCACAGGAAGTTCTTCTGCAAGTCAAATTCGCCGAAGTCGATCGCAGCGCCCTCACCCAGATGGGCGTGAATTTCATTTCCAATGGCGCCGGCAACACGATCGGCACCATTACCACCGGCCAGTTTGGCAGCATCGGCCCCGTCAACCTGAGCCAGAACACCCAAAGCACCTCCACCGGCGGCAGTACCACCAGCCAGACCACCAACGCCGGCGCACAAACCATTAACAACGTACTGAACCTCTTCCTATTTCGTCCCGACATCAATTTCGGCGCGGTCGTCGAAGCCCTCCAGACCAGGAACCTGCTCGAGATCCTTGCCGAGCCGAACCTGATCGCTCTCAATGGTAAAGAGGCCAGCTTCCTCGCCGGCGGCCAGTTCCCGTTCCCCATCGTTCAGCCCGGCAACGGGTTCACCGCCGTAACCATTTCCTTTAAGGAGTTCGGGGTCCGCCTGCAATTCACCCCGGTCATCATGCCTAACGGCAACATTCACCTGAAGGTCGCGCCGGAAGTCAGCACTCTCGATTTCGCCAACGCCCTGAGCATCTCGGGTTTCACCGTCCCCGCCCTCAGCACCCGTAAGGCGGAAACCGAGTTCGAATTGCAGGATGGCCAGAGCTTCGTCATCGCCGGCCTCATCGACAATCGCGTGACCGACATCTACAACAAGATTCCCGGCCTGGGCGATATCCCGATCCTCGGCAATTTCTTCCGCAGCAAGAGCGCGCAGAAGTCCAACAGCGAACTCATGGTCCTGTGCACGGTGCACCGAGTTTCACCCGCGACGGAAGCGCCTCCCTTGCCCAAAGGCCCACAGCCATTTCTGGATACTGGCAAGTTCGACAAGCCGTCCGCCAAGTAGTAGACTTCCGCGGGCGCATGCCGGAATATAGCTAGGCAGGGGCTTGGGGGCCCGCATCAGATCCATGGCCGAACTTTCCGTCGTCATCGTCGCCACCGACAACGAACAGCGCGCCGTCTTGCAGGTGCTGGTCGATGGCACCACGGTTGCTCGTACAGTGCATTCTTGCGCCAGTTTTCCCGTCGCCGCGTCCGACCCGGTCACGCGTCGCGTACGCACCGCGAATCCCGACGTCACTATCGTCGACATTCCCGCCGACAATCCCGCGCCGGCCTTGCGCGCCATCGAACTTCTCCATCAGGAGATACCCGAGTCCTCCATCTTCGCCATCGGCGTCCTGAACCAGCCGCAGATTATCGTCAACGCCATGCGTGCCGGAGCCCGCGAATTCATCGAGCGGCCCACCACCACCACCGACCTCATTGACGCCTTCGTCCGCTTGAACGCCGCCCAGCGGCGCGTTCGCCAGGAAGGCCCTCGCGGCAAGGTCTTCTCCGTAATCAATGCCAAGGGTGGAAACGGCGCCACCACTGTCGCCGTTAATCTCGCCATGGCGCTGCAATCCGCCCACGGCCAGACCGCGCTCGTCGACCTCGCTCCTCTCGGCCATGCCGCGCTGCATCTGAATCTCAAGCCCCTCTTCAACATCGCAGACGCTACCCGCAACCTCCACCGCATGGACGCCCAACTGCTCGAGAGCTTCATGACACGTCACAGCGGAGGACTGCAGTTGCTCGCAGGCATCAACGTGCCCGCCGCGGTTGATCCTTCCACCGCCGAATTCGTCAAGCTCTTCGACATGCTGGTCAGCCACTTCCGCTACGTGGTGGTCGACGCCTCTTCCCGCTTCGACGCCGCCAGCCGCCTGATCGCCAATCTTTCCGAGACCGTGCTGCTGGTCGCCTGCACCGATGTCGCGTCGTTATGGAGCGCCGCCCGCGTCCAGCAATATCTGGGCGAAAGCGGCAACCGCGAACGCGTCCGCCTCGTGCTGAACCGCTTCCGCAAAGTTCCCGGCTTCAGCGAATCCGACGCCGAATCCGCCGTTGGTGCCAAACTCATCTGGCGCGTCCCCAACCAGTACTTCGCCGTCTCCGGAGCCATCGATCGCGGCACTCCGCTCATGGAGCAACGCAACACCGAAATTGCCCGCTGCTTCTCCGGCCTCGCCCAGGAACTCACCCGCAACGACGTCGACAGCAAGCGCGCCACCTGGTCGATGTTCAAATCCGTATAGATTTCCAGTGCAACTTTGACCGGGCGTCATCCCGGGCGGAGCCGCTTGTCAGGCGTAGCGCGGGATCTCCGGTGCAACCTGAGTCGGTCGATTCGCGCAAGCGCGGAAGTCCCCCAAAATCTTCGCCATCGCCGTCCCCCATGTGACCTCCCGTCCTGCACTTCCGTTTCCTCCCGCTTCTTGCCCATCCGGTCTACACTAGTGACGATGGCTAATCTCCAATCCTTCGAGCGCACCGATTATCAACAGGTCAAGGCCGACCTGCATCGCAAGATTCTCGATCGTCTCGACTTGGAAAAACTCGGCAAGAGTAATGGCGACTCCGCTCGCGACGAAGTCCTCGTCGTCATCCGCAACGCGGTCAACGCCGAAGTCGTCCCTCTCAGCTTTGCCGAACGCGAGCGTCTGGCGCGCGAAATTCTCGACGAGATCTTCGGACTCGGCCCGCTTGAGCCTCTCCTCAAGGACCACACCATCTCCGACATCCTGGTCAACAAATTCGACCGCGTCTACATTGAGCGCGCCGGCAAACTGGAACTGACCCCGCTTTCGTTCAAAGACAATTCGCACCTGATGCAGATCATCGAGCGCATCGTGTCCCGCGTCGGCCGCCGCGTGGATGAATCGTCTCCCATGGTCGACGCCCGCCTGGCCGATGGTTCCCGTGTCAACGCCATTATTCCGCCGCTCGCCATCGACGGCCCTTGCCTCTCCATCCGCCGTTTCGGCCGCGACCCCGTCACCGCGCGGCAGATGATCGAGAACCAGAGCCTCACCGAATCCATGCTCGAACTGCTCTCGGTCATGGTGAAAGGCCGCCTCAACATCCTGGTCTCCGGCGGTACCGGCGCCGGCAAGACCACTTTGCTCAACGTGCTTTCCGGATACATTCCCAACTCCGACCGGATCGTCACCATCGAAGACGCTGCCGAACTGCAGCTCAAGCAAGAGCACATCGTCCGCCTCGAAACCCGCCCGCCCAACATTGAAGGCAAAGGCGCGGTCCGCCAGCGGCAACTCGTCATTAACAGTCTGCGTATGCGCCCCGATCGCATCGTGGTCGGCGAGGTGCGCGGCGAAGAAGCCTTCGACATGTTGCAGGCCATGAACACCGGTCACGAAGGCTCGCTCACCACGGTCCATGCCAACTCTCCGCGCGACGCCATGGCCCGTGTCGAAAACATGGTCTCCATGGCCAACCTCAGCATTCCCGAGCGCGCCGTCCGCCAGCAGATCGCCTCCGCCGTCCACGCCGTCATTCAGATCGCGCGCCTTTCCGACGGCACCCGCAAGGTCATGCAGATCACCGAGATCACCGGCCTTTCCGAAGACTCCATCGGCATGCAGGATATCTTCGTATTCGAACGCACCGCCGTCGACGAAAGCGGCAAAGTCCGTGGCATTTTCCGCGCCACCGGGACCCGGCCGACCTTCGCCGACCGCCTGGCCACCGGCGGAGCCCGTTTGCGCCCCGCCCTGTTCGAATCGCGTACCGAAGTCTGAAGATAAGCCGTTGGTTCTTTCGATACCCGGCGCTTGCTCCGGTTAGCATTTAGCGGGAAGATTCTTATGGCGCAATTCCGAACTTTGCGCGTGTGAGTGGCGCGCTCAGGGATCTCCCGCCTCCTAATTCGCAGTGGCGCAGCGAACACCGCTGCGGTAGAGTTTGACAGACAACTATGTATCCCGTTCTCCTGGCCGTTCTCGCATTCCTGGTAGTCGTCGCGGCGGTATTTGCCCTTGGTTCCCTGGTGAGCCAGCGCAGCGCCCAGGCTCGCCTGCTGAAGGAACGTCTCGCCAGCGAACAGAAGACCCCGGAGCGCCCCGCCGAGGAAGAACTCGCCCTGCTCCGTGACGAGCAACTCAGCGACATCCCCGCCCTCGACAACCTGCTGCGCCGCTCGGCCCGTGTTTCCGCCATCCAGAAAACCCTTTCCCAGGCCGGCATGAGCATGCGCGCCGGCAACCTGCTGGGATTATCGGTCGCCGCCGCCATCGCCACCGCCCTTGTCGGCTACACCCTGACCCGGCGCCCCGAGTCCATCTGGCTTGGCATGCTGCTCGGCTTCTCGATCCCCTACTTGTACGCCTCGGTCAAACGCACCAAGCGCTTCGAGAAGTTCGAGGAACTCTTCCCCGAAGCCATCGACACACTGGCCCGGGCGGTTCGCGCCGGCCACGCCTTCACCACCGCCTTGGAGATGATCACCAACGAAGTGACCGAACCGGTCGCCGGGGAATTTCGCCAGCTGTACGAAGAGCAGAAGTTCGGCATGCCGGTTCGCGATGCCCTCATGAACCTTACGGAGCGCGTCCCTCTGGTCGATGTCAAGTTCTTCGTCACTGCCGTCATGCTGCAACGGGAAACCGGTGGTAACCTCGCTGAGATTCTCGACAATCTCTCTTATGTCATCCGCGAGCGCTTCAAGATTCAGCGCCAGGTGAGGGTGTACACCGCGCAGGGCCGTTTAACCATGGCTTTCCTGATGGGCATGCCTCCGGTCGTGGTTGGCCTGCTCAGCCTCATGAGCCCCGAGTTTGTAAAGCCGCTGTTTAATGACCCGATCGGGCACATCTTGCTGGTCATGGGAATCACCCTGCAAACGATCGGCTATTTCGTGATCAAAAAGATCATCAAGATTCAGGTCTAAGACGGAATATGCTGCCTATTGTTCTGGCTATCGTCGTATTCGTGACTGTCGCCGTGGTGGTGCTTTCTTTCGGCTCGGCGGTGGTCACGCCAAGTTCCGTGCTCGGCGCTCGCCTGCGAGCTTTGGGCACGCAACCGCGAGCCGAAACCAAGCCCGCCATTCGCGAGCGCATCGAACAGGCCATCGATCCCATCAGCAAGGCCATTCCGCTTTCTCCCGCTGACGTTTCCCGCACCCGTGCCTGGCTGATGCAGGCCGGATATCGCGATGCCATCCACGTCAACTACTACTTCGGCGCGCGTGTGATTGGCGCTGCTCTCGGTTTCGGCTTCGCCGGCATCATCTCCGGCTTCAACAACCTTGCCTTGCTCGCCGGGCTGGCGGGCTTTGGCTTCTTCCTGCCGCGTTTCGCCTTGAAACGAATGATCCGGGATCGACAGAACCGCATCCGTCTTGGCCTGCCCGACGCCCTCGACCTCACCGTCATCTGCGTGGAGGCCGGACTCGCTCTCGATCAAGCGCTCTTGCGTGTCGGCCAGGATCTTCATCATGCGCACATGGATCTCAGTGACGAACTCCATCTCGTCACCCTCGAGATGCGCGCCGGTAAACCCCGCGCCGAGGCTCTGCGCAATCTGGTGGAACGCACCGGCGTCGACGACATCCGGGCTCTGGTCGGCACCCTGATTCAGACGGACCGCTTCGGCACCAGCGTAGCTCAGGCCTTACGCGTGCACTCCGATTCGCTGCGCACTGCCCGCCGCCAGCGCGCCGAAGAACAAGCCGCCAAAACCACCATCAAGATGGTCCCCCCGCTGGTGGTCTTCGTTCTACTCCCGTTCCTTTTCGTGACCGTCGGCCCGGCCCTCATTCAGGCATACCGCTCGCTGACCGGGCATTGAGACGGTTTCGGGAGGCGCAGCCCTGGGTGGCGCGGCGCTTCAAACGCTGCAACCAGTTCCGGACACAGGATTTGGGGCTTTAGCCCATGAGGTGCACTTCAAACCAGGAACCCTCTTCCACTCATGCCCTTCTATCCCGCCACCGCTCAGGCCTTCAATCGCACTCGCCAGCTCTCGCTGGCCAGCCAAGTCGCCCTCGCCGACACCCACTGGACCCGGCTTCGCGGCCTCCTCGGCCTCTCCCCGGATGACTTCCGTAATGGCTGCGGCCTCTGGATTCTCCCCTGCCACGGCGTTCATACTCTGGGTATGCGCTTCGCCATCGACGCCCTCTATCTCGATGAATCTCAAACCGTAATCCACATCGAGACCGGGCTTCGTCCCTGGCGCATTGCCCCGGTTCGCACCCGGGCGGCCTCGGTGTTGGAACTCCCGTTTGGCACAGCGCAGGAGACCGGAACGCACATCGGAGATAATATTGAGATCACGGTCGACAGGGGTGGCGATCGTGCTCTTTAGCGCGTAAGTGAACCTAGGATGCTCCATTGCCTGCCCTGAGCCCGTCGAAGGGGCTCGCCGTTTTTTGCGAGATGTCGGAACGCACGAACTGATCGTCAAAACGGGCTCTTGGCACGCAACAACCTCGGGTTCGGCACGCATCTTTAATTCATAGTGATCGAGACCCTCCAACTCGAACCGGAAGTGGAACTGCACGCCGAGCCGAAGCTCCTCGTGGAGTGGTCCCCGCGCTGGCACGACTTCGTCACCTCGATCGGCCCCGCGCTCGCCCATTCCGAAGCCCGTCTGGCGGGCGAAGCCCCCTTTGGCCTGATCCCCTACAAGATCTCCATCCCCACATACATTCTGGAAGCCTTCCTGATCTTCGTTTCGATCCTGGTCTACACCAAAGTTCAGGAATTGCGCCCTTACGCCGTTCCCCCGCCATCGGTTCATGAGGTCATCTACTACTCCGGCGACGAACTTCCCCGCACCGAGGATCTGGGCGGCGCCGAGACCGGCGCCACCGGCAAGTCCGGCGGTGACGAAGCCCATCATCGCACTCAGACCATTCGCGTCGCTCGCGGCGGATCGCTCACACCCCAGGTCGTCGACGCCCCCAACCTCAAGCTGCCTTCCTCTCGCGACGCCGTGGCCAATCTCCTCGCCATTCGCCCCAACCCCGGGCCGCCGCCCTCGGAAGGCATGCGCTCCAGCCGTGCCGCCCCCAATCTCGGCGCATCTCTCGTCGCGCCCGCGCCCAACGTCATTCACGACTACACGCACAACGGCATTCAACTCGATGGCCTCATCGCCCCCGCGCCATCTCTCGCCCACCACGAGCCGCTGATGGCTCCCAACTACTCAGCCAGCGTGATTCCTCCTGCACCCGGCGTCTCCCGCGATCGTCAACTCGCAGCTCCCGCGCTCGCTCCGGCCGTCGTGGCTCCATCTCCGAACGTTTCTCACGATCACCCGCTCATCGCGCCGCAAATGATTCCGGCAGTCGTCGCGCCCGCGCCCAACGTCGCTCACAACAACTCGCGCTCCGCTCCTCAATTGGCCGACAATGTCATTGCGCCTGCGCCCGCGACTCTGAGCCACGAAGTTTCCAGCACGCCGGTTCAGATGGCGAATCCCACCATTGTTCCGCCGCCAGTCTCCGCACCCGAACGGATCAGCCGGCGCGATCCCATGCTGCCGCTGCCCGCGCCCGCCATCGTTGCCCCTCCGCCATCGAACGACGTCAAGCGCGACCTGAGCCGCCTGGCCAGCGGTACGATGCCCGATCCCTCGAAAGCCATCGTGCCTCCTCCGCCCTCGGCGTCTTCCAGCCCGTCGCTCGTCAGCAGCATCATCGGGAAGATCTTCGGACCGAATGAGGTCGTCGCTCCTCCTCCAGCCGTGTCGGCAACCGGATCGAATCGCAACCCCGGCACATCGCTGCCCAGCAACATCACTCCACCCCCAGCAGCGGTGAACGCAGGCCCGTCCGCTGGAAGTCCGCGCGGCAATCGCAACGGCATGGGAACATCTCTCGGCACCGTGATCGCTCCGCCCTCCACCGGCGTCAGCGGAGGCACAGGAACTCGTCCTCTCGCCAACTCCGCTGCCCCAGCGCTGGGCTTGCCTTCGGTGGTGCCTCCGCCTCCGACGCTCGCTCCCGGAGGCGGCACCGGCAAAACTACCGGCGGGAATGGCACCGCCAACGGCACCCAGCTCTCGAACGACATCGTTCCTCCGCCACCCGCTCTCGGCGGAGGCTCCGCTGCTTCCGGCTCGGGACTCAGCCGCAAAGGCAGCGGTCTCGGCACCCCGCTTGATGTCGGCTTAAACACTGCCCCCGCCAATAGCGGCGGCAGCGCTTCCGGATCCGCCACCATCGTTTCCAGCCAGCCTGGATCGAAAGTCGGACTTCCCACTACCGGAGGCGCGGGCGCTCTCGCTATGTCTCCTGCGGGCGGAGACAAGCCCGGACTCGGCGGTTCCGGCGGCGGCACCGGCATTGGCCGTGGAGACTCCCCCGGCGCGGGCACCAAGGGCACCGGCCCCGGGGCAAGCACCTTCGGTCCCGGACGCGGCTCCGAAACCAACGCCCACGGCGGCGTCTCTCCCACGCCCGGACCCGGCGGCGCGGGCAACGCCACCGCGGGCAATCCCGCAGTCCCCGGCGTTTCCGTCAGCGGCGGCAGTTCGGTCGTCAATCTGGGGAGTTTCGGCGACGATCCACTGGCGAACAGCCCAACGCCCGGACGCTCCAATGCCAAGACTCAGACTCAAGTCCTTGGCGTAACCGTAGTAGCTACAGGAAGTTCCGGCGGAGCCTTCGAGCCTTACAAGAATCTACTCCGCGGCGAGAAGTACACCACTTATCTGGACACTTCGCTCGGCACCGCAGTGATGGAGTACGCTGAGCAAAGCGGCACCGCCCGATCCGCCACGGCGCTCACCGGACCGCAACCCATCCGCACCGCGCTCCCCGACGGCCTGCCCCACACCCGTATCGTCTTTGCCTGCGTGCTCGACACCAACGGCAACCTGAAAAACATCCGCGTCCTTGAACCCGGACCGGCCGACATGACCGCCAAAATCGTCGCCGCCCTCCACGCCTGGAAGTTCCAGCCTCCCATGCGCGGCACGCAACCCGTCGAAGTCACCGCCATTCTCGGCTTCGGCATCGACACCAACGACCGCTTCTGACAACTGCGGCAAGAGACGGCCCTATTTGGCCCTCCGCGCCATCTTGCGCCCCGGCGGCCTCACACCCTTTTCTGGCACCTCGCGCTCAACCTTGTCCGACATCTTATGCAGCGGACGATCCGCCTTTGCCGACAGCTGCTTCCCTGCCACCGCTGCCGTCAATCCCGACGCCGTGTACATCGCTTCGCTAAACGCCGTTCCCGAACTCGCCGACGCCACCGCGAACACCCCACGCGGCACGCCGTTCACAAACGCCGTGGCGATGTAGTCGCCCACCATCAGCCCGTTCTGCGACTGTGGCAGCCAGCCCAGTTGCATCGGTCCGGCCAGCGTTACTGGCGTGTTCCATGTCGTTCCGCCATTGCCGGACGAGATAAACCCAACGCTCAACTGGCATGTCGCCAGCGTGCAATTGCTTTGCGAATAGGTGTAGTAGTGAATCCCCACGTGCGCGGTGCTACCCGACGTCGCCGGATCAATCCCAATCCCCGGGATCATATGATCTACCGTGCTGGTCGTGTCGTCGATCGGCACCCGTGCCACCGTCGTCCAGGTCACGCCGTCCGTCGACGTGCTGTACACCAGATCGTTCGTCGAGCAGTTCGTGCGAAACCGGCAATCCTCCCAGACTGTCCAGACGGTCCCCGCTCCATCCACCGCCGCGGAGGGCAAGGAACCGGCGCGAATCCCGCCCGCATCCAGATGTATCTGGACGTTGGAAATCTCCACCGGCGCCGACCACGTCGCACCTCCGTCTGCCGACACAAACGACGCCATCACCAGATTCGGTCCGACCGTCGCAATCACCGGCACCACCACGTTCCCGTTCGGCTGGACCAGCGGCTGTCCACCAATTCCCATCGCGTTGTTCGCGGTCGCCACCGGCGCGCTCCACGTGACTCCGCCGTCGGTGGAAGTGCTCATCAGGAGGATATTCGGAAACGCCGCGTTCGCCGGATCATCCCACTCGACGTAACAATTCCCATAGTGTGGACTCGCCGCCGCGCTATCGCAGACGATCCAGTTCTTGTCCGAACTCTCCGACGTCGTATCCACGCTGGCCGGGTTCTGCCAGGTCAATCCGCCATCGGTTGACCGGCTCACCGCCACCGCCGGGGTCGCCGACGTTTTTGAAATCGGAAGCGACGCGATCATCCACACGTTGTGTTTGGCATCGTAGGCCACCGCTGGATCGCTCACCGCGTCGTACGGTCCGCTTCCCTCGCCGGTCGTCAGCCCCGGCAAAAATCCATGCGCCCAGGTGGTCCCGCTGTCTGTCGAAGTCGCCCAGCCAATGTTCGTCGCTCCCCCAGGAGCGATCCGCCCCACCTGAAACGCCGCCACCAGCGTGGTTCCATTCGCCAACATGTGCGGCTCGACTTCCGTGGCATGCTGCCCGGGAGCGATCGAGTACGGGTCAGAACTCATTTGCACCAGCGAGCCGCCCGTGGTGATGTGCGTTGTACTCGACGAAGAACTCGAGCACCCGCTCAACGCGAGCATCCCGATTCCCGCGAAAAGAAAAAGAGCCGCCGATCGATTGGACATCATTTGCCCATGATCAGCGGCCCCCGCCCAAATTGCAATTGTCGGAAGGTGGACCCGGAGACCCGCCCCCCCCGAAATCCTCCAAAGATGGGATGCCCCACGTCTCGCCGCCGTTGCGAGACGTGGGACTCTGGCTGATACGCTTGAGGTCGTTCTACTTGCTACTCCTCCGCGCCGCCCGCTTCGTCGGCGGAATCAAACCTTTTTCCGGGCGCTCCCTCTCACTCTTGTCTGAGAGCTTGTGCAGAGGCTTATCCGCCGCTGACGAGAACACCGCGCTGTCCAGCGGCACGCTCAGCCCCGCCGCCGTGAACATCGCCTCGTTGAACGACGTCCCCTTCTTCGCCCGCGCCACCGCAAACACTCCGTGCGGCACGCCGTTCGTAAATGCTGTTGCAATGTAATCTCCCACCATCAGCCCGTTCTGCGAGTTCGGCAACAGATTCAGTGTCGCTGGCCCCGCCACCCGGATCGGCGCATTCCATGTCGCTCCGGCATTCGGCGATGACACGTATCCCACGTAGAGCTTGCAGCTCGAAACCGTGCAGTTCGTCTGCGGATAGTAGTAGTAATGAATCGCGATGTGCGCCGTTGAACCCGAAGTCGCCGGATCAATCCCGATCCCCGGAATAAAATGATCCACCACGCTGGTCACCGGATCGATCGGAACGCGTTTCACCGAGCTCCACTTCGCGCCATCCGCCGACGTGCTGTAGACAAGATCATTGGCCGCGCAGTTCGCTCGGAAGCGGCAATCCTCCCACACCACCCAAACCGTCCCGGCGCCATCGACCGCCGCCGAAGGCAACGGCCCGCTGCGGATTCCCCCTGCATCGGTGTGCGACTGAATGCCCGCAATCGTCGTGAGTGTCGACCAGGTCACGCCGCCGTCCGCCGATCGAAACGACGCCATGTTGTTCGACTCAATCGGCACCACCACGTTCCCGTTGGGCTGCACCAGCGGCTGGCCGCCAATGCCGAACTGCCCGCCTCCCGCCAGAACCGATGCCGACCAAGTCGCTCCGCCGTCGGTAGACCGGTTCATCAGAATCTGTCCGGTGAACGGGTTGTCCCACTCGATGTAGCAATTCCCGTAATGCGGGCTCGACGCGTAACTGTCGCATACGATCCAGTTCTTGTCGGAACTCGACGCGGTCAGATCCACCGACACCGGCTTCTCCCACGTAAACCCGCCATCCGTTGACCGGCTCACGACCACGGCCGGCGTCTGCGCCGTATTTGAAATCGGCAGCGATGCGATCATCCACACATTGTGCTTGGCGTCGTAGGCGACCGCGGGATCGCTCACGGCGTCGTACGGCCCGGACCCTTCGCCCTTCGTGATCCCTGGCAGAAATCCGTGCGTCCAATTTGTGCCGCCGTCGATCGATGTCGCCCAGCCAATATCTGTCGATCCGCCCGGCGCAATCCGCCCCGTTTGAAATGCCGCCACCAGCGTGGTTCCGTTGGCCAGCATATGCGGTTCAACTTCCGTGGCATGCTGCCCCGGCCCCACCGTAAAGGGATCGAAGCTGATTCGTTTTAGCGTCGCCGTCTGCGCCACCGCCGTTATGCACAGCACCAGGAAGGCACACGCGATCCTTCCATTTCGAACACTTGGGAAATACCGATTCATTCTGTCATCCTCGGATTAAAGATTGGGTTGGCTAGCTTTCGCAGGGATTTCGTTCAGAGAAACGCACCTTACCCCGCCAGCACAGACGCTGTCAATGTGAAGGGTTTTGCAACTCCCGGTCAAGGAATGTCCATCCCCACAAACACGACCGCGACCTCGTCGTCGTAGACCGCTCGCCACTCGCGATCTCCGCGCAATACCGTCGTCAATGCTGCCTCGCTTGGCAGCACCGCACATTCCGCAGGATGCTCCCGTAGAAACTGCTTCCATCCCGGCTCGACGTGCAGCATCTTCAAATAGTCGCGGAGGAACGCTTCCCCATACAGATCGTGCCGGTCATCGAGCACAACCTGCATCTTCGGGTGTAACCGATAGATCAGGTATCCGCCCCAGGAATCCACACTCAGCACAGGCCCTGTGATCCCACTCTTCTCCAGGAAGGCCACCGCGCCCACCGGCATCCGCTTGGCATCGAAGTGCGCATCCATTACTACGCTCGATCCCGCTCGTCCGCCGTTCAGCGCAATCAGCAACGTCACTACCGCCGCGACCACGGCCCAAATATGGCCGCGCTGATTCAACTCCACGGCCGTTATCCGTTCTACAAAACCCCTTGTTGTCATCCTGAGCGAAGCGAAGGACCCATGCATTCTCTCGCCACCCGCCAGCCGCATCATCGGCCCGACCACCAGCACCATCAGCAGCGAGGCGATCGGAATGTTCCGTGACGCATAGCAGCCCGCATAAATCGCAAACAACACGATCAAGACCGAAGTCATCCGAGGACGTGTCGGGTGCCCCATGCAAGCCGCGCCCTTTGCGGCTTGTGTGGGGATTTTCGCAGCCAGCACCACCACCGCAATCAGCACCAATACGAGAAAGCATCGCTCCGCCACCCCATGAAAGTTGGGCGACTGAAACTCGTTGATGTGATCCATCAGGAACCGGTTGGTGAGATACGAATACACATGCTCGTGCAGCTTCCATCCATATGGATTGACCAGACTCGCCACCGCGCATGCCATCCCAACCCACAAGAGGCGCCAAGATCGCCGCCCGGCCGCAATCCGCTGCACGATATCTTCAAGCCGATCTCCGCGTGCCTGAAGCCACTCGCACAACGCTCCGACGAAGAAGATCCCCAGAACCACGAAACCAACCAGAAACCCTCCATGCACGTTCACCCATACAACCATGAGCGCAGGCAGAGCCCACGCTCGCCGGTCATGCTTCGAATCGAGCACGCAGAACCACGCCACCGTGAGCAACCAGCTCACCACATGCGGACGCGCCAGGAAGTGAATCATCGACGCGGCCACGGCCAGCAACACCAAGCCGACGGCCACCGGAAGGTTCGTTCCTCGCCGCACCAGCGTGCGCAGAGTCAAAGCAAACGTCAACCCAATCATTACCGCCGCCAGCCATACCACGCCATTCAACCCGGCGGCCGAGTCGAGCCAGCCGACGGCCACATCAAACAGCCACTCCCAGGCGAACCACGGTTTACCGCTCATGGTCGAGGAGAACGAATCGACCCGCGGGACCGCATGCGCCGCTAGCATCTGCTGCCCTGCGCGGATGTGCCACCCAATCCCCGCATCATCCAGCAGTCGCACGCTGAGCGGCGTAAACACCAGCGCGCAGGCGATCCCAACAAACATCAGGTCCGCGGCCGAAGGCATGGCCCAGCGTGCCCACAACGAACCCCTAGTGACCGAAGTTTTTGCACCATCCGCCATCGCGCAGAATCTTATAGAGGTGGAGAACCAAACAGCAAATTCGCGGCCCCGAGTCGTGATCGTCGGCGCCGGATTCGCCGGGCTCAACGTCGCCCGCTCCCTCGCCGGCGCGCCGGTTCATATCACCATTCTCGACCGCAAGAATCACCACACCTTCCAGCCGTTGCTGTATCAGGTCGCGACGGCCGGACTTTCTCCCGGCGAGATTGCCGCTCCCATCCGCTCCATCTTTCGCGGGAGGAAGAACGTCGAGGTGTTGCTCGCCGAGGTCACCGGATTCGATCTCGACCGCCGTCTGGTGCTGTCGGACGAGGGTTCCATTCGCTACGACTTTCTGATCGTCGCCGCCGGCGCCAGCCACGCCTATTTCGGCCACGACGACTGGGAGCCGTTCGCGCCCGGACTGAAGACGATCGAAGATGCGCTTGAAATCCGGCGCCGCGTACTGCTTGCGTTCGAACTGGCTGAGCGCCAGGCGCTCGCCGGACAATCGACTCATCCGCTCAACTTCCTCGTGGTTGGCGCAGGCCCGACGGGAGTCGAACTGGCCGGCACGCTTGCCGAGATCTGCCGCCACGCCCTCGCCCACGAATTCCGCGCCATCGATCCCGCGCGTGCTCACATCCTGCTGGTGGAAGGCGGACCGCGCGTCCTGCCCGCCTACCCAGACGATCTCAGCCGCAGTGCCGAGGATCAGCTTCACCAACTCGGCGTCGAGGTTCGCACGAGCACGACGGTGACGCACATCGAGGCCGGGGCGGTTCATTTCGGCGAAACCCGTGTGGAGGCTGCGGTTGTCCTTTGGGCAGCCGGAGTCGCTGCGTCCTCGCTGGGCAAGAAGTTGAACGTGCCCCTGGATCGCGCCGGGCGGGTCGTCGTCGGACCGGATCTTAGCCTTCCGGGCCACCCGGAGGTCTTCGCTCTCGGCGACATGGCTGCGGCGAGGGATGCGGCGGGCAAGCCGTTGCCCGGAGTCGCGCCCGTGGCCATCCAGGAAGGCCAATACGTCGGCAAGCTGCTGCACAAAGAGTTGAGCGCCGCAAACGCGGCGTCATCCCGCGCACGCGCGCCGTTCCACTACTGGGATAAGGGTTCGCTCGCCACGATTGGACGAGCTGCGGCCATCGCGCAATTCGGCAAGATTCACATCTCGGGATTTATCGCCTGGCTGGCCTGGCTCTTCATTCACATCTTCTTCCTCATCGGCTTCCGCAACCGGCTGCTCGTGTTCATCCAGTGGGCGTGGTCGTACGTCACTTACGAACGCGGGGCTCGGCTGATCACTGGCGACACGAAGCTTCCCGGGTGGTCACAGAAAGGCTGATGCCCGAGAAATCCCTTCACCCCAGAAGGCACAGAGGATCACAGGGGAAAACCGCTAGGTTTTCGTGGTGGGTTCGACTTCGATGGTCAGGCCGTCGACTTTGCGGACGACCACCATTTGCCCGATGGGAAGGGGCGTGAGGGCGACCGCGTCCCAAAGTTCGCCGTGGACGAAGACCTTTCCTTGCGGGGACAGCGCGGTCTGCGCCACTCCGGTTTCCCCGATCAGTCCTTGCACGCCGGTGACGATCTTGTTGCGACGGGCCCTGACGGCGATCGTCATGAGGAAGGCAGTGATCAGGCCGAATGGAACGCTGACGGCAAGCGCGGTCCACAGATGTACGCGCATTTCTGGGATGGGCGCATCGATCAGCAGCAAGGATCCCAAAGTGAGCAGAACAATGCCGCCGGCGGTGAGTACTCCGTGGGTAGCGAACTTGGCTTCGGCGGCAAACATCAGGAATGCGGCCAACATCAGGATCAGCGCCGCGAAGCGGACGGGCAGCAGGTTCATGGCGAATGCCGCCAGCAGCAACAGAACGACGCCGAGGGTTCCGGGAATCACTGCGCCGGGATGATTGAACTCGAAATAGAGGCACAGAGCACCGACGACGAGCATGAGCAACAAGAGTTCGGGCCGCATGAGCGCGTCGAGAACGCGCTCGCGGATGGTCATGCCAAAGGGAACGACCGGCTGGCCCGTAAGATTGATCGTGGCCGAAGAGCCGTCGAAGCGCTTGAAGGGCTTGCCCTGAATCTGGCGAAACAGATCGTCGGGGCTGGACGCGACGTAGTCGATCAAGTGCTGGGTGAGGGCTTCCTGATCGCTGAACGATTTCGATTCGCGGACGGCGGATTCGGCGGCATCGATGTTGCGTCCGCGCTTGGAGGTGACGGAACGCATCAGAGCGGCGGCGTCATTTTCGATCTTGCGATTCATTTCATCGTCGGTCTTGACCTGTATCGGTCCGATGAAAGTGACCGGATGGGCCGCGCCTGCAGCCGTACCCGGAGCCATGGCGGCGATGTCGGCGGATTCGAGAATGAAGATGCCCGCGGAACCGGCGTGGCCGCCGGTGGGCGTGACGTAGACGATCACCGGGACCGAGGAATGCGTGATCTTCTCGATGATGTTCGAGGTTGAGACGAGCATGCCGCCGGGCGTGTTGAGTTCGATCAGGACGGCCTGAGCATGCGTGCGCGCCGCTTCGTCGATGGCACGGGCAATGTATTCCTGGCTGATGGGCTGGATGGTGTCATCGACGGTGATCTTAAGGACTTGGGCGCGGGAGGTCGAACTGGAAATGACGACGAAGAGGAGAAGCAGGATCCCGCCCAATATTTTTTTTGTATACCCTTGAGTTAACGGGTTTGTTTTGTTGCGGTTATAGATTTCAGATCGGGCGATCTCCCGGCAAAATCTTGAGCCGTAAGGTGTTACAGGTAAAATATTCTGCGATAGGGACTTAGCTGGGATGCTGCTGGATTGGACTGCTGAACGCAATGTCGTGCTTTGAAACACCGCTATTTCAATTCTAGCAGTTTGATGGTATTTGCGTTGGCAAGGCGCGCAGGGGAATTCGCTTTGGGAAGAATGGGTTAGGAGCAAGGGAGAATTTAGTGCTTGACAGCAGAGAATCTTCACCACAGGGGACACTGGGTAGCACAGGGGAAGACCTTCAGGATTGAAGGTCGCGCTACCCACACTGTCGCATAGGACGCGACTAAGGTGGGCAACCCTGAAGGCACTATCGAACCTCCTCTACTTCAGATTGAACAGCGCATTTACGTGAGCGGTCACGGTTACCGTCTGAGGAGTGAACTCCTCGTTGGGGGCGGGGGTTGGGGCGGCCGCTGCCATCGCCGCCATGGGACGCATCATGCGCGGAACGATATGCGGAGCCTCGAACGTGTCCACCGACGCATAGGACAGATCGCCGAGCGTGCGGCCGGCGGAGCGGGCCAGAGTGTCGGCGGAGTTGCGGGCGCGGCGGTAGGCGTCTTCCACGGCTTTGTTCTTGGCGTCGTCGATGTTCGCGAGCGTGTAGCTGAGCGACAGCGATTCGCTGACGTTCGCGTCGGATAACTGCTGTGTGATGGGCGCGACTTTGGAGAAGTCTTTCAGCTTCAGGGTGACGTCGGTGGTCACGCGATAGCCAATCACCTTCTGTTTCGGATTGCGGTAGTCGTACATGGGCTGCACCGACAGGAAGCCGATCTTCGCCGCCTGCGGATCGATTCCGTTGGCCCGCATGACCTGGCGCACTTGATCGACATTCCTGGATGCGTGCTCAAATGCCACGGCCGATGTGTCTTCCTGCACGGAAACATTGAAATCGATTTGAGCGGTGTCAGGCGCGGCTTCATACTTGCCGTCGGCGCCGACGTATACGCTATTCGACTGCGCGGTGACGGACGGATGTTCTTGAGCAACGGCGGAACTTCCGGCAAGCAGAACTGCGCTGGCAAACAAGAACGAGAGGGATTTCATAATTGCCTCCGCGTGGATTATCCCACGGCGATTCGCACCTGTCGCAGGAGTGGTTTCGGGGCGGGCTGTCGGGCTGCCGGGCGGAATTGATGTGCAGGTTTAGGCTAGCTTCTCAACTGCGGACCGGGGATGGCCAGTACATCGACTTCGAGGCCGCGGGAATGGACACCTTCTACCGTGGTCGGATTGGCATGGCCAACAGCCGGCAGCATGCCGATGGCGCGATTCTTGCCTTGCCGCTTGGCCTGGTTCAGGGCGCGATCTGCCAGGGTCAGCACTTCTTCATAGGTCAATGCGCGAGGATCTGTCAGAAACCAGGGAAACGTAGCCCAGCCGATCGAACAGGTGCGATACAACCTGTCTTTCGAGGGACCGACCAAAAAAGGAGTGTCGGCGACAGAGGCGAGCGTGCGACTGGCCAGCAACTCCGCCTCATTGCGATCGGTGTAGCGCGAGACGACCAGGAATTCTTCCCCGCCCCAACGCACCAGTACGTCGGAGTGGCGGATGGAGGAACTCAGGCGGCGCGACATTTCGATGAGCACCTGGTCGCCGACGTCGTGGCCGTAGCGATCGTTGACGTCCTTGAAGTTATCAATGTCGATCAAATAGAAAACCAGGTCGCGGGTGTGGGAATCGTGGTGGTCGGCGTGCGAGCGCAGGGCCTGGCTGACGTCGCGCTCGATCGTGGCGGAGAAGTAGCGGCGATTGCGCAGGCCAGTCAAGTGATCGGTCAGCGAAGCTTCCCGCAGGATTCCGTTGGCCCGGCGCAGGTCGCGATTCAAGCGGTAGTGCTGCAGAAAAAGAAGAAAAGCCATCAGGAACATGGTGGCCAGAGCCACCAGCACGCGGAAATGCGAAGCCGCTTGCGGCAGGTGCGTGTCCAGAAGGGCGTAGAAGGCAATCAGGGGCAGAGACAGCACGGCCATCATGGCCAGATTGGCGATCCACGCGCCGTAGGAGGCCTCCGACGTGCGTTCCGGCCGGGGCAATAGTCCTTGGCCGTAGGCAGCGACCCCGACAAACAGGGCAAACGATCCCGAATACGAGATGTCGTACCAGCTGCCGGTAAAGTAGGTGTTGTTCTCCAAGGCACGGTTCAGAGCATAAAAACTGATTCCATTGAACAAAACCGCGGCGCACAGGCAGGCGTAGAACTTCTTCCAGCGCCCGGAACTTCCCGGCATGAAAAGAAGAACCAGGCTGGCGTACAGAATCGTGAAGGCGCCCGACAACAAGTCGAAGTTGCGGTTGTAAGCTGCTTCGCTCGGCGAGACCACCTGCCAGCACACCACGAACGAGACGTAGAGATAGAGCCACCAGAGCGAGAGCAAGGAGAAATCCAGCACCCCGAGCCGCACGCTGCGCTCGCCGGGCTGGAGGTGCGGCCGCAGCAGGACTCCGGCAACCATCGGCGCTCCGGCCAGAAACAGCAAGCCATCGGCGGCTGACATGGAAGGCATGGGCCGGCGAAGAATGAGATCGTAAGTTACCCAGACCAACTGGTCGGCGAGCCAGAGAGCCCATCCCGAAGCCTGCAGGAGCCAGAACCAGCGAAGCCGGCCGGTGCTGGCCCGGCCGTTGGCAGCGAAGGCGATGCAGGCCATCAGCATGAGCAGGGCACCCTGAATGTCGCTGACGGCGTCGAGTGCGAATCCGCGGGGCAACAATGCCGACGCAACCGCCAGCAGCCCGACCATGCCGGCGGCCGTGCCAAACCAAAGCTTGGGATGTTTCCGAGGATTCAAGTTCGACTCACGCTTTTGAAGGATCGGGGCCCGACTTCAATAATTTCCCGACAGTGGATCGGTCTGCGCGCTGATCGCGCGACGCAGTTCTTCAAAGATTTCATCCGGCATCTGCATGAAGACTTCAACGACTTCCGGATCGAACTGGCGCCCCGACCAATCCAGGATTTCCTTGCGCGCCTCGGCCATGGATCGAGCGGGACGATAGATACGATCCGAGGTGATGGCGTCGAGGGTGTCAGCGACGGAGAAGATGCGAGCACCAAGGGGAATTTCTTCGCCCTTCAACTGCCGCGGATAACCGGTTCCGTCGAACCTTTCCTGATGGGAATAGACAATCTCGCAGGCTTCCTTGAGGAAAGGGATCTTCTTCACAATCTGATAGCCCTTGAAGCAATGCTCGCGCATGATGGCGGTTTCTTCAGGGGTGAGCTTGCCGGGCTTGTTCAGGATCTTGTCGGGAATGGCCATCTTGCCGATATCGTGCAGGAAGGCGCCGCGCGCGATGGTCGCAACCTGCTCGTTGGGCAAGCCCATGGCACGAGCGATCGCCATGGTAAATGCGGTCACACGGCGGGAGTGGCCTTCGGTCTCGCGGTCTTTCAGGTCGAGGGCATCGCCCAGAGCCTGCAGCGTGATGTCATAGGAACCGATGAGCTCGCGGTTGGCGGCCTGCAACTGATCGGTGCGGGCCTTGACCAGCGCCTCCAGATTGGTTTGGTAGTTGCGGTTCTCGACTTTCAGCCGGCGATTCTCGAGTGCGCGGCTGACGGTGTTGAGCAGCTGCTCGCGCTCGAAAGGCTTCAGTAGATAGTCATAGGCCCCATTGCGGATAGCGGCGAGCGCCACTGAAATATCGTGGACGGCCGTGACCATGACGACGGGCATATCGGGATACTTTTCCTTGGTTCGTTCCAACAATCCGATTCCGTCCAGATCGGCCATCATCAGATCGGAAAGCATCAGCTCGAAGACTTCGCCGGAGTTGAGCACGGCGAGCGCCTCCAGGCCGGAACTGGCCTGTTGGCACACGTATCCAGCCGTGGTCAGCATAGAGTCGATGATTTCCCGAATCGGCTCTTCGTCGTCAACTACAAGAATGCGATCTGGCATGGGAGTACACGAAAGTCTATTGGCGATTGTAACCTTCCGGCGAGATTCCGAAAGTAATCATTGAGGTCCGGAAACTGCATCGAGATTACCCTGGCGCGTGATATTCAAAAACAAGGAACACTTGCGTCTGCAAGGTTATGAGCTCGTCCCTAATGCCATTTTGGAACGCGACTGGTCTCGGCCTCGCAAGGCCTTCGACTACGGAATTGGTGCTCCTGATTCTGCTGGGCGCATCGGTGCTCGCTCTGCGCGCCTTCGGCGAGCGCTATCTGAAGATCTGGATCGCGGGCTGGACGTGCCTGGCGGCCTCAGCGCTGGCGGGTCACACCTTCGCGTCTCGCATTCCCGCACCCTTTGATCTGGTGGTCGTGCAAGCCACATTCGTGCTGGCGGTGGGGTTGCTGGCGACGGCGGTGGCGCTTTATGCCCGCCAGAAGGAATTGCTGCTTCCGCTGTCCATCATCACGCCAGTCCTAGTCGGATTTGCCGGGGCACGGGTGCTGCTGTGGCCGGATTCATTGCCGCTACGGGTTGCACTGGAAGTTGGCTATCGGGTGGTCCTGCTGACGGCCGCGGTTGTTTTGTTGCGGGCACGCCGCGGACGCTGGGAAACGTCCGCCTGGTTGCTGGCGCTGTGCCTGCCGACATTGCACCTGACCTGGTCGCCGTTTACCGATGCCATTCCGATGGCGGCGTCAACGGGCGCCGAAGCCGCGCTGGCGCTGGCGATGCTGCTGGTCGTCTTCCGCGAGGCCCACGCGCACAGCGACCGGCTGCGCGCCGTACAAACTCTGAGCGCCAGCATCACCACGGCGCAGCAGCACGGCAGCCTGGTGCAGGCAGCGGTGGAAGAACTGCAGCGGCTGACGAATGTGCGGGCTTGCTGGTTCCGGTTGGTCGAGAGCGGCAGCCTGGTAGCCACGCACGCGGCCGGAGTTTCCGCGGATTTTTTGCGCGACGCCGGCTCGGCGGAACTCACGCCGGAGTTGAACGCATTGCTTGAGAAACCGTCTGCGCAAGTGGTGACGGGCGAAGCGGCGCTGCCGGAAACCGGTGCTGTCCTGGAGGCGGAGAAGATCCACCAGGTGGTGATGGTTCCGGTTGTGGGGAAGAAGTCTCCAGTTGGGTTGTTGCTGCTGGGGAACCGTTCAAGCCGGCGCTGGACACCAGAGGAGCTCGAATTTCTGGAAAGCGGCGCGCAGCAACTGGCCATTGCCATTGAAAACTTCCGTCTGCTGGAGCAGGTGCTGCGCTCGCAGCGGCAATGGATGAACACGTTCGACTCGATCCACGACATCATCCTGGCGCACGATCCGGACTTCCGCATCGTCAAGGCAAACCAGGTTTTGCTTGGACATCTGGGTAAAGCGGCTGCGGATGTGATTGGCAGCACCTGCGAGTCGGTTCTGCCGCGTTCGTTCGGCGAGTGGACCGGCTGTCCCTATTGCGCCCTGGGCGCGGATGAGGAATTCACCGAAGGCGCGGACCCGTGCTTCGGCGGCTTCTCGGTGGTCTCGACGTCTTCTTACTCCGAGCAAGGCAGCCCCCAGCAAGGCATCATTCACGTCGTCCGGGACATTACCGAACGGCGGTCGGCAGAAGAGAAATACCGGTTGCTCTTTGAGCAAGTGCAGGAAGGCGTTTACGTGTCCGCGCCCGACGGCAGGCTGCTCGACTGCAATGACGCGTTCGTGCACATGCTGGGCTACGGAACGCGCGAAGAACTGATGGTGCTGAATCTGGACGCGGAGATCTGCGTTGATCCCGGGCAGCGCGACCAATTCCATCGCGAGTTGGAAACGCACAACTACGTGCGGAATTTCGAAGTCACCATGCGGCGCAAGGACGGCTCGCTGCTGCTGGCGACGGAAAGCAGCTTTGCGCGCCGCGATTCCACGGGGGCAATCGACCGCTATCAGGGCTTTGTACTCGACATGACCGAGAAGCGCCGCGCGGAAGAGGAAATGCGGCGGCGTAACCGCGAACTGAACGCACTGAATGCCATGGCGGTGGTGGCGGCGCAGTCGTTCGACGTGGACGAAATCCTGAACCTGACTCTGCGTCAGGTAGTGAGCCTGCTCGGCGCCGACAGCGGCACCGTCTACCTCTGCGATACCGACGGCCCGATCTACCGGCGACGCGCCGCCTGGGGACCGCGCAGCCGCGACCAGAAACGCACCTCAGAAATTTCGTTCGCGGATGGCTTCGGCGACTTGATCATGCGCTCGCGGACCGAAGTCATCACCGCCGAATACATGCCCCACTTGCCCGCGCAAGTTGCGGAGTTCCTGCGTTCCGACGCCGACCGCTCCTGGTTGTGGGTGCTGTTCTGGGGCAAGGATGCCCCGGTGGGCATCATGGGTTTATGCAGCCAGTTGGGTTACCAATGCTCGCAGAACGACGAGAATCTGCTGGTCGCTATCAGCCGGCAAGTCGCAACCACGATTGAAAAGGTCCGGCTGTACGAAGAAACCTGCCGCGCTTACGAAGATTTGCGCAAGACGCAGGAACAACTGCTGCAGAGCGAGAAGATGTCGGCCGTCGGACAGTTGATCGCAGGCGTGGCGCACGAACTCAACAACCCGCTGACGGCGATTTTGGGCTACGCCGAGTTGCTGGAAAGCGAAGGCCTGAACGAGCGCGCGGAAGACTACGTCAGCAAGCTGTTCAAGCAGGCGCAGCGGACACATCGCGTGGTACAGAACCTGCTTTCCTTCGCGCGGCAGAGAAAGCCGCAGCGCGAGGAAGTGGATATCCGCAAAGTACTCGACGAGACTCTGGCACTGCGCGATTACGACCTGAAGACCAATAACATTACGGTCCAGCGCGAAGCGCCGTCCGATCCAGCCATCGTGGTCGCCGATCCGCACCAGATCGAGCAGGTGTTCCTGAATATCATTAACAACTCGGTCGATGCCATCCTCGAGACCGGACGCACGGGGAAGATCAAGATTCGCGTATACCGGCAGAACGGGCAAATCTGTACCCAGTTTACCGACGATGGGCCTGGCCTGAAGGAACCGAAGCGCATTTTCGATCCCTTCTATACGACCAAGAGCGTGGGCAAAGGCACGGGGCTTGGGCTGAGCATCTGCTATGGCATCGTCAAGGAACACGGCGGCGACATCACGGCGAACAATGCGCCGGAGGGCGGCGCGGTGATCGAGGTGAAGATCCCGGCGTCCACCGAGACCAAGGTGGAGCCCGATGCCCCGCGGGTGCAGTCGAGGCCGCACGCCGGCGCCATCAGCGGACGAGTGCTGCTGGTGGAAGAAGAGGAAGCCGTACTGGAATTCGAACGCGACGTGCTGGTCGGCGCGGGGGCGAACGTGATCCCGGCGCGGACCAGTGAAGAAGTGAAGACGCGGCTGCTTTCCGAGCAATTCGAGGCGGTCATCATCAACGGCAAAATGCCGGGCGAATGGAACGCACGGGAATCCTACGCCTGGCTGAAAGCGAATTGCCCGGACATGGAGGGCCACGTTCTGTTCACATTCTCCAGCGGCGTCGATTCCACTGACGGCCGCGCCTTCCTACAAGAAAACAATGTTCCCTTCCTGGTAAAACCCTTTGAAGTCGCGGAACTGATCGCCCAGACCCGCAAGCTGCTGCAGAAGGCACAGGCGGCTGGGGCGGGGTCAGACTAGCGAATCCCTTCTGGCGAATTGGCCTCCTCGCAAATATCCGAAATCCGCAATCAGAGCCCCCAGGTCCACGAAGGTCGAGGACTCCACCCGTTCTCATCAACAGTTCATCGCCTTCCCTCTCCCCTGGCGCCGCGATTTTGGTAGAATTCGCCGCTGGCTGCCAGGGAGGGTCCATGTCCGATCAGAAAGTTCCCGAACAGAGTCCCGCGGTTCCATCTTCCCGTCTACGCGTCCTGGGCATCGTTTTGGCTGGCGGTAAAGGGACAAGGTTGTCTCCGCTCACGCGAGAACGGGCCAAGCCGGCAGTTCCCTTCGGCGGCAAGTACCGGATCATCGATTTCGTGCTGAGCAATTTCGTCAACTCCGGCATTCATTCGATCTACGTGCTGACCCAGTTCCGCAGCCAGTCGCTGCTGCAGCACCTGAGCGAAGGCTGGCAATTCGGCGGAATGCTGAAGAGCCACTTCATCACCAACGTGCCGGCGCAGATGCGCTCGGAAAGCGAGTCATGGTATCAGGGCACGGCCGACGCGATCTTCCAGAACATCAATCTGATCGAGCAGTCGGACCCGCACCTGGTCGCGATTTTCGGCGGCGACCATATTTACCGCATGAACATCGGCAGCATGATCGACTACCACATGGCCAAGGGCGCAGAGGTGACCGTGGCGGCAATTCCGGTGCCGCGGGCGCAGGCTTCGGAATTCGGGGTGATCGAGGCCGACGGCGAGGGCCGCATTATGGGGTTCCACGAGAAGAATCCGGATGCGCCGACCATGCCAGGCGATTCCAGTCGCGTATACGCATCGATGGGCAACTACATTTTCTCGTCGCGCACGCTGATTGATCTGCTGGTCGCCGACTCCAAGCAACCCGCCAGCCGCCACGATTTCGGCATGGACATTCTGCCGAAGCTCGCGGGCAATGCACCCATCTACGCCTACAACTTCGAGACCAACCGCATCCCCGGCGAAGCGGCGGATTCGATTCCCTACTGGCGTGATGTAGGAACGATTGAGGCGTTCTACGAAGCCAACATGGACCTGAATCACGTGAAGCCGGAGTTGAATCTCTACAACCGCGAGTGGCCGGTGCGGAGCACGAGTTATCCGGACCCGCCGGCCAAATTCGTGTTCGACGAGGAAGGACGGCGCGGCGAGGCCATCGACAGCATCGTTTCCGGGGGATGCATTCTTTCAGGCGGGAAGGTGCGCAAGTCGGTGCTGAGCCGGGGAGTGCGCGTGCACACCGGCGCGGTGGTGGATGGCTGCGTCATCATGGATAACTGCGATATCGGACGGCGCGCGAAATTGAGGCGCGCGATTCTGGACAAGAACGTCCATATTCCGCCAGATGCGACTGTCGGTTTCGATCACGATGCCGACCGGGCTCGCGGATGGCACGTAACGGAGTCGGGGATCGTAGTAATCGGGCGAGCGCAGAGTGCGGTGCCGATGGCGGCGATGATTCCGTAAGCGATTCGATTATGTCTGACCCAACACCGCTCACAGTGCTGACAGATTATCTTGCTAAGGTTCCTGGTATTACGGTGACGAGTAGCGGGAACTTCGAGAACAGAAATTGGTGGGTCAAGTTCGCCATCGATATCGAACATCCGCTGGCATGGAACGTCGTTCAAGAACTCGGACATGTTCTGAACTACGTGTCGCTGAACGATCGACTGCCCACGGTATTTATGCCCGTTTCTCCGCCACCCTACTTAAATGGCGGGCCGCTCGAATTCCTGTCGTGGGTGATCGAATCGAAGGATCCAGACTTCAGTCCGGCATCCTGTGCGGAGTGGCTGGAGGGTCGCATGCCACGACCGGTCGATGACATGGAGCGGTGGAGGATGGATGATTAGTGCGGACGATCCGGAAGGATGAGGGTCAAAGGAGGCGATCTAAGATGCGTTGCTTCCTGACCAGCTTTCTCTTATCCTAAAGACATGGAAGTTCAGTTCACTCCCGACCTTCAAGCCCGGTTACAGCAGCACGCCAGTCAACACGGCTGCGATCTCGACGCGGTTGTGCAACACGTTGTTGCCCGCTATTTCGCAGAGGAAGATCGCTTTGCTGAGGCCGTGAGGCGCGGCGAAGCGGCGCTCGAACGCGGGGAATTCGTCACGCACGAGCAGGTTGGCGAACGCCTTCGCCGCTTCCTTCAGCCCTAATGCAAGTACGCTGGTCTGCGCCCGCCGCCGACGATCTAGAACGCATCTGTGCCTGGATCGAGAGAGAAAATCCGGATGCTGCCAGGCGCGTTGCGAAGATCATCTATGAAGGCTGCGGACAACTCGGACAGTTCCCGCATTTGGGCCGCTCCAGCCGCGGTTTAGAAGGCAGACGAGAATTAGCTTTCCCACCTCTGCCATACGTTGCAGTCTATCAAGTCAAAGAATCAGGCATCGAGATCTCGCGAATCTTCCACGGAGCACAGGACTGGCCGTGATTCGCACAGCAATTCACAGGGCTACCTCCGGTCACTCTTGCGTTAGACTAGCGTCACATCCATGTCTCAATTCGTCCACCTGCACCTGCATACCGACTATTCCCTGCTGGACGGCGCCTGTGATGTAGAAAAACTCTGCCAGCGCGTGCACGAACTCGGCATGCCCGCCGTGGCCATGACCGATCACGGCAACATTTTTGGGGCGGTGCACTTTGCCAATGCCGCGTACAAGCATGGTGTGAAGCCAATTGTTGGGTGCGAACTGTACGTCTGCAAAAAGGACGACCACCACACCGAGCGCACCCCGCCTGAGGGCGACACCTACAACCATCTGCTGGTGCTGGCCGAAAACGAAGAAGGCTACCGCAACCTGGTAAAGATCACCTCGGAAGCCTCGCTGCACGGGTTCTATTACAAGCCGCGAATCAGCAAGAAGTTTCTGGCGGAGCATTCGCGCGGGCTGATCGGGCTTTCCGGATGCCTGAAGGGCGAAGTGGCTGAACGGCTGATGGAGAACAACTACGACGCCGCGCGCGCCGCTGCCGGGCAGTTTGCCGACATCTTCGGCAAAGAGAATTTCTTCCTGGAGATTCAAGATCAGGGACTGGAGATGGAGCACCGCATCCATCCAGGCTTGTTCAAGCTGGAGCAGGATTTGGGACTGCCGCTGGTGGCCACCAACGACAGCCACTATCTGTGTGAAGACGACGCGCACGCGCAGGACGTGATGGTCTGCATCCAGACGGGCAAGTCGATTCACGACACCGCGCGCATGAAATTCGACGGCACGCAGTTCTTCGTGAAGAACGCGGCCGAGATGGCGCGCGTGTTCAAAGATTCGCCGGATGTAGTGACGCGCACGGTTGACATTGCCGAACGCTGCCACCTGAAGATCGAGAAGATTCCGAATCCGTTTCCGCAGTTTGAAGTGCCGGCGGGCTACACGATTGACAGCTATTTCGCGCATGTGACGCGCGAGGGATTTGCGCGCCGACTGGAAACGCTCCGTCCGCTGGCGGAAAAAGGCAAGCTCAAACATTCGATCTCCGACTACGAGCAGCGACTGGAACGCGAACTCGGAATCATTCAGCAGATGAAGTTTCCGGGCTACTTCCTGATCGTGTGGGACTTCATCCGCTACGCCAAAGAGCGCGACATCCCGGTGGGACCGGGGCGCGGGTCGGCTGCCGGATCGCTGGTTTCGTATGCGCTGGGCATCACCGACATCGATCCTTTGCAGCATGAACTGCTGTTCGAGCGCTTCCTGAATCCCGAGCGCGTGTCCATGCCCGATATTGACATCGATTTCTGCATGAACCGGCGCGGCGAGGTGATCGACTACGTCACGCAGAAATACGGGCGCGACAACGTGGCGCAAATCATCACGTTCGGCACGATGGCAACAAAAGCAGCTCTCAAAGACGTGGGCCGCGCCATGGATATTCCCTACGCCGACGTCGACCGCATCGTGAAAATGGTGCCCACGCAACTGAACATCACGCTGGAGCAGGCCATCGAAGACTCGCCGCAGTTGCGCGAGGCGATCGAGAAAGACGCGCAGATTCGCGAACTCTTCGAGACGGCGAAGAAGCTGGAAGGACTGGTGCGCAACTCCGGCGTCCACGCGGCCGGCGTGGTGATTTCGCCGCGGCCGCTCACCGACCTGGTCCCGCTGCACCGCACCAAGAACGACGAAATCGTCACCGCCTTCGACATGGTGGCCATCGAAAAGATGGGCCTGTTAAAGATGGACTTCCTCGGTCTGACAACCCTGACGATTCTGACCGATGCGTTGAAGCTCATCCAGCAGACTCGGGGCACGGCGATCACCCTGGAACAGATTCCGCTCGAAGATCACGAGACCTACCAGAAAGTCTTCCACAAAGGACTCACTTCCGGCGTGTTCCAGTTTGAATCGCACGGCATGCGCGACGTGCTGCGCAAGTATCAGCCGAATTCGATTGAAGACCTGACGGCGCTCAACGCGCTCTACCGGCCAGGCCCGATCCAGGGCGGCATGATCGATGATTTTGTCGATCGCAAGCACGGGCGCAAGA
Source organism: Terriglobales bacterium (assembly GCA_037443605.1). Lineage (GTDB taxonomy): Bacteria > Acidobacteriota > Terriglobia > Terriglobales > Acidobacteriaceae > Sulfotelmatobacter. The sequence goes on along the minus strand of JBBIOA010000007.1, from coordinate 15,276 downwards.
AGGTGGAGTACGAACTGCCGGAACTGCAGCAGGTACTGCAGGAGACACTGGGCGTGATCGTGTATCAGGAGCAGGTGATGCAGATCGCCAACCGTCTGGCAGGCTATTCGCTGGGTGAAGCCGATCTGCTGCGGCGCGCCATGGGAAAGAAGAAGGCCGAAGAAATGGCGCAGCAGCGCGAACGCTTCGTCAAGGGCGCGGCGGAGCGGAAGTATCCGCCGAAGAAGATCGAGAAGATTTTCGATTTGATGGCGCAGTTCGCGGGCTACGGATTCAACAAGTCGCACTCGGCGGCCTATGCGCTGCTGGCGTATCACACGGCGTATCTGAAGACGCACTATCCGGTTGAATTCATGGCGGCGCTGCTGACGTCGGTGACCGGATCGACCGACGACGTGGTGAAGTACATCAACGAATGCCGCGAGATGGGCATTGTGGTGCTGGCGCCGGACATCAACATTTCCGATGCCAACTTTACGCCGCATGGAGAGTCGATCCGGTTCGGCCTGGCGGCGGTGAAGAACGTGGGTGGCAACGCCATTGAGTCGATCGTGGCCGCGCGCAAGAAACTGGGCACCTTCAAGTCTATCTTCGAGTTCTGCGAGAACGTCGATTTGCGGCTGCTGAACAAGCGCGTGATCGAATCGCTGGTCAAGTCGGGAGCAATGGACGCTTTCGGCCGGCGGGCACAACTCATGGCGGTGCTTGACAAAGCGATGGAGCAGGCGCAAAAGGCGCAGCGGGACGCGGAATCCGGGCAGCATGGCCTGTTTGGCGTATTCCAGGATGAGAGCGCAGCGGTCAACGATTCCCTGCCGCAAACTCCCGACTGGGATGAGCACACCCGTCTTTCCGCGGAGAAAGAAATCCTCGGGTTCTTCATCAGCGGCCATCCCCTAGAAAAGTACAAGGACAAGCTGGCGGATTTGCGAGCGCTGAGCGTGGAAGAAATTGCCGGCATGAAGAATTCGACGGGCAAGGATGAAACCATCACCACGGCGGGCATCATCAGCAACCAGCGCGTGCAGAAATCCAAGCGAGGTGACTTCTACGCCCAGTGCACTCTGGAAGACATGTCGGGATCGATCGATATGATCGTGTTCCCGGAAGCGTTCAAGCGCATCGGCGACAAAGTGAAGCTTGAAGTTCCGGTGCTGGTGAAGGCCGGCGTACGAATCGAAGAAGGGGCCAACCCGAAGATCACGGCAGCGGAGATCATGCCGCTGGAAGACGCCAAGGTTCCGCTGCCGAAAAACATTCGCGTGCGGATACCGATCGAGGCGTCCAGCGAAGCCACCATTGACAGTCTTCATTCCCTGTTTCTGGAACGCAAGGGTGAGGCGCGCGTATTGTTCGACGTGGAACGAGCGGGCGATTTCATGGTGGTGATGGAAGCCGAAGGCTATAATGTAGTGCCGGACCGGAATTTCATTGCGCGCGTGGAGCAGTTATGCGGGCGCGGGGCGGTTCGTATCATCAGCTAATCATCATTCATGGCCTCATCGGAAAAAGTTCAGCAGGAAGTGGAAGAGATTCAGCGCAAGGTGGCGGAGTTGAAAGCCGCCGAACCGAACGAAGCGTTGCGCCGCGAGATCGCGACACTGCAAGGGCGCATCGACATCCTGCGCCGGGACGTGAGTACGTCAAGCTCCGCGTGGCAAAAGACGGAACTGGCGCGGCATCCGCAGCGCCCGCAGTCGCTCGACTATATTGAGCGCATTTTCACCGATTTCAGCGAACTCCACGGCGACCGCGGATTCGGCGACGACGCCGCCATTGTGTGCGGAATGGCGCGCTTCCACGGCGACGAGGTGCTGGTTGTCGCCACCCAGAAGGGCCGCGACATGAAGCAACGCGTGTTCCGCAACTTCGGCACACCGCATCCGGAAGGGTATCGCAAGGCCATCCGCATCATGCAGTTTGCCGAGAAGTTCCGGCGTCCGGTCTTTACGCTGGTCGATACCGATGGCGCGTATCCCGGGGTGCAGGCGGAAGAACGCGGCCAGGCGGAGGCCATCGCCTACAACCTGCGCGAGATGGCGCGGCTGGAAGTGCCGATCATCGCTACCGTGATCGGAGTAGGTGGCAGCGGAGGCGCGCTGGCGATCGCGGTCGCCGATCGCGTCCTGATGATGGAGAACTCGATCTATTCCGTGATTTCCCCGGAGGGCTGCGCTGCCATTATGTGGCGTGATGCCACCAAGAAAGAGCTGGCCGCCGAGGCCATGCGCATTACCGCACCCGACCTGAAAGAACTAAGCCTGATCGACGACATCGTGCCGGAACCCGAAGGCGGGGCGCATCGCGATCATGAGGCGGCGGCCAATCTGCTCGACGCCAGCCTGCAGAAACACTACGCGGAGCTCAAGAAGACTCCGGCGGGCGATCTGGTCGGATCACGATATAACAAGTTCCGCAATATCGCGCAATTCTTCCGCACCGAGGGCTGAAGGAAGCATCTCCTACACCTCTGGCTTTAATCCTTGTCCCTGAGGCACGCCCCAAGGATCTCGCCCTCGCGACGCCGGAAGAGCGGCTCGGGACGTCGGCGAAAAGACTGACATCCAACTGAATCCTTCCTGCCAACACCTGGCTTGGCGCGGCGAGTGCCACCCGCCGTATAATGTGGAGTTTTCTCTCCGCGGTCAGAAAATCACGGGTAGCAGGGTTCTGCCCGTTAATGGAAAGAGGGTGTCGGGATGGCCACATCAGATGTTGTGCCGCAGCAATCCTCCGGCGGCACAGGGCAAACACGCATCGTCAACGACATGAGCATTCAGGTTGCGACGGTGAACGGCTCCGGGTCGCAGAGCTCCAACACAGTCCTGCTGCGCAGCATTTTCCAGATGGGTGTTCCGGTCTCGGGCAAAAACATGTTCCCTTCGAACATTGCCGGCCTGCCGACCTGGTACACCATTCGCGCCAATAAACACGGGTACATCGGGCGCAAGAAGGAAATCGATTTCCTGGTAGCGATGAATCCGGAGACAGCCACGGAGGACGTGATGTCACTGGCGCCGGGAGCGTCGGTGCTGTACGACGAGCCTCTGGCGCTGCACAAACTGCGGACCGATCTGATCTTCTATTCGGTTCCTTACGACAAGATCGTGGCCACAGTCTGTCCGGAAGCCAAGCTGCGGAAACTCGTGAAGAACATGGTGTACGTGGGCGTGGTCGCCCGCCTGCTCACCATCGACATGGCCGAAGTCGAGAAGGCGATCCGCAAGCAGTTCGCGAAAAAAGTGAAAGCCGCCAATCTGAATCTTGCGGCAGCGCAGGCTGGATTCGAGTACGCCAAGGCAAATCTCGAAAAACGGGGCGTTTTTTACATTGAGCGGATGAACGAGACGGCGGGCAAGATCATCATCGACGGCAACTCCGCCGCCGCCATGGGCTGCATGTTCGCGGGATGCACCGTAGTGACCTGGTATCCGATCACGCCGTCGTCGTCGCTGGTGGAGACGATGATCGAGTACATGAAGGAGTATCGCATTGGGCCGGACGGCAAGGCGACGTTCGCCATCGTGCAGGCGGAAGACGAACTGGCCGCGATCGGCATGGTGATTGGCGCCGGATGGGCTGGGGCGCGCTCGATGACCGCGACTGCCGGACCGGGCATTTCGCTGATGTCGGAATTCGCCGGGCTGGCGTACTACGTGGAAGTGCCGGGCGTCATCTGGGACATCCAACGGGTTGGCCCGTCCACCGGCCTGCCCACGCGCACATCGCAGGGCGACATTCTCTCGACTGCGGTGCTGTCCCATGGCGACACCAAGCACATCATGCTGATTCCCTGCTCGGTCGAAGAGTGCTTCACGATGGCGACCGACGCGTTCAATCTTGCCGAACAGTTCCAGACACTGGTGTTTGTGATGTCGGATCTCGATTTGGGCATGAATAACTGGATGTCCGATCCGTTCCCGTATCCAACCACGCCGATCAAGCGCGGAAAGGTGTTGGGCAAAGAGGATCTCGCCAAGCTGGGCGGCTTTGCGCGCTACAAGGACGTGGACGGAGACGGCATCGGCTACCGCACGCTGCCGGGAACGTCCCATCCAGCCGCAGCATACTTCGCTCGCGGCAGCGGCCACAACGAGAAGGCGCAATATTCCGAGCGCGCCGACGACTTCGAAAACAATATGGAGCGTCTGAACCGCAAGTTCGAAACTGCGCGGTCGTTCGTTCCCCGGCCTGAGATCCTCAAGGGCAACAACGCGAAAATCGGCATCATCGGCTACGGCACGTCGCACTGGGGCATCGGCGAGAGCCGCGACCAGTTGCGCGAGGAGTACAAGATCGAGACCGATTATCTGCGGCTTCGCGCCTATCCGTTTACGCGCGAAGTGCACGAGTTCATCGAGCAGCACGAGCGCGTCTATGTGGTCGAGCAGAATCGCGACGCGCAGATGCTGTCGCTGCTGAAGCTTGATCTGAAGCCTGAACTGATCGGCAAACTGCGGAGCATTGCACACATCACCGGACTGCCGCTCGATGCGCGCTCCATCACCGACGAACTGACCAGCATGGAGGGGAAATAATGTCCACGACAACTGTTGAGCCCGGAGCCGCGACGCCCGGACCCAAGACCAATCGCATCGGCCTGACCGTCATCGACTACAAGGGCGGCAAAACTACGCTGTGCGCGGGTTGCGGCCACAATGCCATTTCCGAACGCATCATCGAAGCCATGTTCGAGATGGGCGTGGAACCCGAGTACGTCATCAAGCCCAGCGGTATCGGCTGCTCGTCGAAGACCCCGGCGTACTTCATGAGCCGTTCGCACAGCTTCAACGCGGTGCATGGACGCATGGCATCGGTTGCCACGGGTGCGATGCTGGCGAATCGGAAGCTGGTCTGTATCGGCGTCAGTGGTGACGGCGACACCGCTTCGATCGGCATCGGACAGTTCGTGCACCTGATGCGGCGCAATCTGCCGATCATCTACATCATTGAAGACAACGGCGTCTACGGCCTGACCAAGGGCCAGTTCTCGGCAACCGCCGATCTCGGTTCGAAGCTGAAATCGGGCGTGGTCAATGATCTTCCACCGATCGACACTTGCGCGCTGGCGATCAGCCTGGGCGCAACCCTGGTGGGGCGGTCGTTTTCGGGCGACAAGCGCCAGCTCAGCGCCATGCTGAAGGCGGCCATCGCGCACAAGGGCACGGTGATGCTCGACGTGGTTTCGCCCTGCGTCACATTTAACGATCACGAAGGCTCGACCAAGTCCTACAAATACGTGAAGGAGCACGAAGAGGTTCTGCAGGACGTGAGCTTCGTGCCGGCGTTCGAAGATATCAACGTCGAATACGATCCCGGATCGACCGTTGAGGTCACCATGCACGACGGGTCGCGGCTGCACTTGCGCAAGCTGGAAGAGGATTACGATCCAACCAGCAAGCTGGGCGCGATCACGCGGCTGACCGAGGCACACGACAAAGGTGAAGTGCTGACCGGGATTTTCTATGTGAACCCGAAAGCGCCGAACTTCCTGGAGATGTTGAACGTGGTGGATCAGCCGCTGGCCACGCTGCCGGACTCCCTGACGCGTCCGCCGAAGGAAGTCCTGGACGCGTGCATGGAAGAACTGACGTAGACATTGCGAAATGGGCAGGCCTGGCCTCGGCCTGCCCATTCGGCTGCAATTTCCTGCATCTTGTCCCTCCTACTCAAGGTCAGACCGTAAGGCCGATTGAAGAGTCAATCTCGGGCCCCGGCCTTCTGTGTTCTAAGAAGGCCGGGCTCCATCCTTCGAGCACGAGGATGGAGCCCAGTCAATTTTCACCTACTCTTCAGACTTTTTCTCCCTGAGTCTCTAATTCCGCGGGGCTTCCCCACTCCTGCTGCCAGAGTCTGATTGCCGCTGGCAATAACATTCCCAAAGGAAAACACGCCGCACCCAGAAACCACGGTTGCACTGGGAAATGCCTTGCGTGCACGAGAAAAGCTTCAAACGCGACAAATCCAATCAGCAAAGTCAATGTCGCGATCAATAGGATCTTTGCGCTCCTCGGATGAACGATAGGAACAAGCATCGCCACGAGGACCCCGTTGAACCCATGCTCAAAACAGTACAGCGCTGTAGGCCATCCCCAGAATTGCAGACGAGGCGCAGCCAGGTAGTAGAACAAGTCGAACGCGAATGAAAACAGCAGCAGGAGAGCAGTGACCGCCAGAAACTTTTGGGCTCGCGTTCGGTCCTGTCGGAAGGACCTGAGTAGAGGCATCCCGAAAAACAATGCCGCCAGTAGCTTTAACGCTGTCGTAATCTTCGCCGTCCAAGACATACGCACCCGGTTCTGACCCAGGGTCTCTTGAGCGCGTCTGTCCCCGTGAGCGGCGGCCTGCCGGAAAAGGCGGTTCGCCTCGATGCGATCCCGCTGGACGCCTAAGCCGTAGTAATACATCTAGCCGAGGTCGTATTCGGCGTCGGCATATCCTTGCGCGGCGGATTTCTGATACCAGGCGATTGCCAAAGCGTAATCCTTCGCCACTCCCTGACCTTGGAAATACATATAGCCAAGCCCGTCTTCGGCCTTCGCCTCCCCCTGTTCGGCGGCCTTTTGACACCAGCGTTCGGCTTCGGCATAGTCGCGAGGCACGCCTCTGCCATCGCGATAAAGGCTGCAGAGACCGAATTGAGCCTGGGCGTATCCCTGATCGGCCGCTTTGCGAAACCAAAAGGCAGCTTGTGTATCGTCTCTGGGGAGGCCTCGGCCGTGGTAATACACTGAACCGAGGTTGAACTGGGAATCGGCATCTCCCTGCTCAGCACGAACTCGGAAGGCACCCGCCTCTTTCGCCAAATGTCGGGCGTCGAGTCGAGCGCGAAGACCAAGCCCGGCAACTACAAAGAAAATCAGCACGGCGCAGCCGACGATGATTCTGGATCGGGATATCATCGGTTACCTCGGTGAGAGGTCATGCCGGAATCTTATGCGCTCTTCCTTTGCGGCTCGCCGCTATGCTCTGGGTTTTCGCCGGGTTCGGGGAAGTCGGTATCGGCGTCTTTCAGCATGGGGTCCTGGTCGCGGTGGCCGATTTGCTGCTGCATTCCGATGTTGCCCGGGATCTTGTGATCTTCGGTTTCCGTTGCGCCCTTCATGGTGTCCTGATCGACTGTGCTGTGCGGCATGAGTGCACCTCGCTAGGAAACGGGCGGCGTGGATAACCGGAATTGGCCGCTCGTCTTTCTTGCGCACAGTGTAGTCCCGGCGCATGGGGAAGAAAATACCTATATAGTGGGTATTACGGAATCAGGAATCCGGGATATGAGACGATTTTTTGCCGCATTGCTGCTTGGAGTTCTTTCATCCGCCGCCTGGGCCACGCCTTCGTCCGCTTCGCTCACGCCGGTGAAGCAGACGCATCAGCGCACGATACGGCATCATGCGCACAAAGCCACGCGGCATAGAACGCCGAAGCATCGGCGGCATCGCACGGTGTAATCACCGCGGGGGCTGAAGCCCTTGTCCTTGGCTGCGATGCTATCGCAGCGCTGAAAGCGCTGCGCCACCCAAAAACTGCGACCGAAGCCGTGCGACCGCCGCGCCACCCAAAAGCTGCGACCCAAATCGCGCGGCCACTGCTCGGCCCAAAATCTGCAATCTAAAATCGTGCGACGACTGCTCCACCCAGAATCTCAGACCCCAATCGCGTGACAGCACCTGAATCGGGCGGGGACGCTCGCTGCCCGGACGAAACTGTCCGGGCCTACATGATTTTGGGACGCGCGAGTTCGCGGCGCGCACGAGGCGTTCGGGCCTACCGCGTGGAGCTTAGCGGCCCGTGGCCGGCACTCCCAGCTTGCGCAGACGATCGCGGGCCTGCAACGCTTCGGGCGAGTGCGGATAGCGCTGGATCAGGTGGCGCAGTTCCGTCACGCCGTCATCCTGCTTGCCCAGCTCGAGCAGGGCGAATCCTTTCTTTAACTGCGCGGACGCCGCCTTGTTCCCGCTCGGGAAGTTCTGCAGGACCTGGTCGTAGCTCTGCACGGCCTGCTGGTAATTGGCGGCGTGGAACTGAATCTCGCCAAGATAAAAGTAGGAATTTCCGGCGAGATCCGTGTTGGGATAAAACTTGATGTAGTCGGAGAACTCCTGCAGGGCCAGGTCGTTCTTGGCGCCGTTGAAGTCGCGCAGGGCGTTGTTATACAGCACGTCCGGCGGCGGCGCGGCGGCCTGAGCCTGCTGTTGCGCCTGCGCCTGGGCCTGCGACGCCTGGATGCTCTGCTGCGCGGCCTGCATGTCTTCCAGTTGCTTGGAAACTTTGGACAGGCGCACTTTCAGCTCGTCCATGGTGTCGTTCAGCGCCTGAATCTGGCCGGAAACCTGGTCGGTCTTGGTGGCCTCATCCGCCTGCTGCTTCTGCACGATCTGCTGCAGCGTCCCGACGGCGCCCGCCAGTTTGTTCACGGCGTCGGTATCCTGCTCCACCAGATTTTTCATCACGCCCATGCGCTCGTCGAAGCTGCGCTGCATGGCCGTCATCTGCTCCTGCAGTTGCTGCACCTGGGTCTGGAGCTGGATCATCTCCTTGCTCGCACCCGAGAGCGGGCCGACCGTCATCCAGAATACGGAGAACATTAAGAAATACGCGGTGAACCTAAGCAGTTTCATAGTGGTTTCCTGAATTCAGATTTCTTTCCTGATCTTGTTTCCGATGAGATGAGTATCCCACAGGGAGGGATGGTTGCGGCAGATACAGCCATACCTGAGAACCGGATTGTGCAAGGGCGAGAGATGTGACCGGAAGACACACGGGGACGCGAGTATGTCGCGTCCCCGTGGTTCGTCCAAGACTGACTCTTACGGCTGATAGACGAAGTGACCGCGGCGGTTCTGCTGCCAGCAGGCTTCGTTGCTTTCGGTGCAGAACGGCTTTTCCTTGCCGTAGCTGATCGTCTTGACGCGGCTGGCGTTGACGCCAGCGTTCACCAAGGCAGTCTTCACGGCATTGGCGCGCTTGTCGCCCAGAGCGATGTTGTACTCGGTGGAGCCGCGCTCGTCGCAGTGCCCTTCCACGGTGAAGTTCACATTGGCGTGCTGGCTGAGGAACTGCACGTCAGCCGCGATCGAGGACTGCTGATCGGCGCGGACATCCGACTTGTCATAGTCGAAATAGACGTCCTTGATGTTCTGGCTGAACAGATCCGAGTCCGAAACCGTCGGCGGTGGCGGCGGAGGTGGTGGGGGCTGGGTCACGGTCAAACGCGCCGTGGCTTCCTGTGTGCCACCCGCGCCCTTGGCGACCAGATGATAAGTGGTCGAATCGGTGGGCGACACTGACTGCGAGCCATTGGGCTGGACCGCGCCAATGCCGGCGATGGAAACATCGGTGGCGTTGCTGGTCTGCCAGGTTAACGAAGCCGACTGCCCTGCCTGGACCGAGTTCGGGCTGACCGAAATCGATGCGGTCGGGGACGGCGGCGGTGGTGGTGGCGGCGGTGGTGGTGCCGGAGCCGCTTTCTTGGAGCATGCGCCGAGCAACATCAGAGCGCCCAGCGCGAGAGTGAACAGAAACCACTTGCGGTTGGCTTGCTTCACTTTAATCCTCCTTGCGACCTCTATGATTGCGTTGAGGCCAGACGAAGTGCGTTTTTACTTCCAACTCCAGTTCGGTTGCGTATTACTTCCAGAAAAAGTGAGCTGCTGAACTTTGCTGCCATCGGCCAGCATGGACCAGATCTCGTCCTTGCCCGACCTTCTTGATTGAAACACAATATGACGGCCATCGGGCGACCAGCAAGGAAAGTCGTTGCGCCCGGCGTCGTGGGTCAATTGCACCCACTGCTTGCTGGCGATGTCCATCAGGTAGATGTCGGACGCGCCCGGTTCTCCTGGCCCATATTTTCGCACCCAGGCGAAGGTCAGGAACTGCCCGTTGGGCGCCCAGTTGGGCGAGACGGCGTACCCTTGATCGGTCATGCGCTGCAGGTTGGTGCCGTCGGACTGCATGGTGTAAATCTGCGGCAAGCCGGTCTGCCCGCTGACGAAGGCGATTTGACCGTTGGTCTTGCGGTTCCATGTGGGGGAAACATCCGGGCCCTTGTCAGACGTCAGGCAGCGGATGTTCGTGCCCGACGCTTCGGAGACGCAGATCTGAGAAGCGCCGTTGCGTGACGACGAGAACGCCAGCTTCGTCCCGTCTCCGGACCACGCCGGCGACAGATTCGTTCCACCCTGATGGGGGAAATTGACCAGCCGGTTCAGATCCAGCGAGTACATCATGATTTCCCAACCCGTCTTGGTGATGGCGCTAAAGGCCACGCGCGAATTGTCGGGTGAGATGCGGGGTGAGATGGCGATGGAGTTCAGATGCGTGACCTGATGCTGGTTCGATCCATCGTAGTCCATCGCCCAGATTTCTTTGCGGCCGGTGCGATCGCTGACGAAGTAAATCTGGCTTTCAGCAATGCCCGCGATGCCGCCGCCGAGACGGAAAATGATCTCGTCGGCAAACTTGTGCGCCATCACGCGCGCGGCGGCGTCGCTGGCTGCATCGCTGTACTGTTTGCCCAGCACCTGCGGCGATTGCGTATTCTTCACGTCGTACAGCCAGCCCTGTACTGTTAGACGGCCCGCATTCACACCGAGGTTGCCAAATGCCAGCATGGCCGCATTGGGCGGCGGCGCGTTCCAGGCTGGGAAGACCACCTCCGGCGGCTGGCCGGGAACTTGCAACGGATAGAAACTCTTGGAGACTAATTCCACGACGCCGGAAACATCGAGATCGTTCCAGAGGGTATCGTTGAACGTCTTGAGCAGCGCGGCGTTTTGCGGATCGTTGCCGGCGGGCTTGAAGTCGGGGACGGCGAGGCGGACTTTCTCCACACCCAGGCTGGTGCCCGTTTTCACCCAGTCCTGCGCGGGCACGGGAAGCGCCACACCGCACAGCAGAACCAGCGCCACCGCCGCCACAAGCTTAGAGCGCAGCTTCAGTCTTGCGCAGGGCGGCATCGGGTTTGGGAAAATACATACGCCATACGAATATATCGTAATCCGACATTTATTCCTTTGCAAGGTCCTGTCCCTCTAATCGTCGGCTATTCCCCTGGATCGGGAATCCCTCTCTATTCTGCCCTTTTTCGGGGGCCACGGGACCCCCGCGTACCCGAATCGTCACCGACCGTTCGGTTTCGTAGCTTCGCCGCTACCTCAGCGCTTGTAGTCGAACCAGAACTCCACAGACACCTTGCTCCCCGAATACTCATTCGGCAAGGGGCCAAAGGTATCAATACGCTGCAGCGCCCGCACCGCCGAAATATCGAGCGATGGAACGCCGCTGGACTGCTCCACCTGTACATTGGCAGGGTGCCCATCGCGGGCAATATCGAAGGTGATGTAAACCCGGTTCGCGCTCGAAATACGCGGGTCAATCTCGTATTTCAGCCAATTTTGCGACACCGTGCGCTGGACGCCCTGCACGTACCAGGCAAAGCGTGTCCCGAAATCTCCCCCGCCCCCGGTAAAACCGAATCCGCCCTTCGCTCCGGCCGCGCTGAACGTGCCATAGGGTCCGCTCACCGGGCCTCCTTCGCCGAATGCGACCTGGTTGTTCTCTTCCTCCGGTTGTGGCTCGGGCTTTTCTTTGGTGCTTTCCACTTTTTTCGGCTTAACCTTGGCGTTCTTGCCCTGGATCTCGATCGCGTCGGGCTCTTTGGTTTCCGCCTTGGGCTGCGACTGGGTCAGGCCTTTGGACTGGGTGGCCATCACGTTCTGACCTTGCGCACTCGGAGCGATCGGAACGGTGCTGACCAGCGTCGCGCCGATCGCATCTCCTCCACCGCCCGAGCCCCAGGTGTCACCGCTGGTTCGGTAGAAAATCCACGAGTACGCGATCAGCGCCACAGTCACGCCGATGTGCAGCCCAAGCGACCACATCAGCGGCCGTCGCCAGCCGTCGTGCTCGAAATAAATTTCAGCGTTTGCCGGCATGATCGATAGGTTGGGTCACAATGCTGACGCTGGCGAATCCTGCCTGCTTCACCGCGTCCATCACGGTGGCGAAAGCGCCGAACGGCACGTTCTCATCGGCACGAATAAAAATCGACTGATTCCGCGGATCGCGAATCCGCTGCCGCAGCTTTGCGCCGATTTCGTTGATATTGACGGCGTCGTTGCCCAAAAAAACACGCTGATCCTTGTTGATCGTGAGCACCAGCCGCTCTTCGGTGATCTGCTTAACGGCGCGCGTCTTGGGCACGCTGACGTCGATGCCCGACTGCAGCACCGGCGCGGTCACCATGAAGATGATCAGCAACACCAGGATCACGTCGACGAGGGGCGTGATGTTGATATCGGCCAGCGCGCTCTGGGTGCGTCCGTTGGAAGTAGTGAACGCCATCAGCGCCTCACTTCTGCCGTCGAGGCCTGCGCCTGGCTGTGCTCCACCGCGTTCAGCACTTCGAGCGCGAAGTCGTCGCTGCGGGCAGCGAATTCACGGATCGACGCGCCGATCAGGTTGTAGGCAACCACCGCGGGAATCGCCGCGGCCAGACCGGCGGCGGTGGTGATGAGCGCTTCGGAAATGCCGGGAGCGACTGCGCGAAGAGTCGCCGCTCCCGCGGTTCCCAGACCGTGGAAGGCGTCGATGATGCCCCAGACCGTGCCGAACAGTCCGACGAATGGCGATACGGCCGCAGTAATCGCGAGCCACGGCACGTTGCGTTCAAGGCGGGTGACTTCCTCCGAGGCTCCAATCTGCATGCCGCGCTGGACCGCGACCAGATTTCGCAGGCCGCCGGAGGTCCCGACCTGGCGCTTGAACTCCTCGAATCCGCCTTCGAACACGCCCACCAGGGGGCTGGGACGGAACTGGTCGGCCACGGCGGCGATGTCCTGCAACCGCTGCGCCTTGCGAAAAGCGCGCACAAAGCGCCCGCTCTGCGCCCGCGCCCGCCGCAGCAGGCTCCACTTGGTGAGAATGATCGACCAGGAAATCAGGCTGAAGGCGAGCAGCGTCAGCAAAACCAGCTTGGCCACCGCGCCAGTATTGGAAATCATGTCGACTATTTCGCCGCCGACGAACACCACCGGCAAGGGGAGAAAGTGCATCGTTTTAGGGAGAATGCCTGTGATTGATTATAGATGAATCGGGTGGGGAACTTGCCGCACGTATCCGATGTGGCAACCGATCTCCCCCCCTGTGAACCTCTGTGTCCTCTGTGGTGACGCACTTTTTACGCACGACAGGGGGCACAGAGGTTCACAGGGGAGACTAGGGGGTCGAGCGCGGATCCGCATTCACGAACTCGAAGTAGACCGTCATCGAATCGAGATAGGGCGAATCCAGCGGGGTGAAGTGCATGTCCTTGACCTGGATCACCACGTAATAGCTGTCGACCCTCACGATCCGCCGGGCGCGGATGGAAACCGGGGAGGAAGGATTGGGATTAAGCCACCACAGATTATTCTCGGAGGCGCTGGAAGGCTCCTGATTCGCCATCAGAATATTGTGGTAGATGTTGTGCCGCAAATCCCGGAGGCGCACGCTCCATGAAGTAATCTTCGTATCTCCCGACGGGCCTTGCGGAGCGATCGTCATTTCATAGCGGTCATTGCCGGCAGCGTCTTTGACCAGCTCGCGGTAGTCGGGATCCTGCGGAGTCAGCCTGGCCTCGAAGCGCTCTTCGGTGACCCGCGTCGCGCCCTTGCGGTAGCTTTCGGCGTAGAAAACCGGCGTGGTCTGGGCCGCCGATGACCATGCCCCAGCCAACACTGACAGCAGAAGGAGTGCCCACCATTTCATTGTTGATTCACCGCCTCCGGTGCGGCACTTTCGAGCCGGGCACCTTTCGCCATCCAATCGATGTTCTTCACCAGCCAGTCACTCAGTACGCGCGACGCTCGCCTGCTGTTGCCGGCCAACCGGAAGACGCTCGGCCACAGCCAAGGACGCGTCGCAGTATAAAGCGCAAACCGCCATTCCAGAAAATGCCCCTGCGAATCGATGAAGCGCTCGGTCGAAGGGAAGTCGAAATCGAAATCGTCGGAGATCACTTTCACCGCGGCGAAGGGCAGGTCGCGCACCTGCGCCGCCGCGGCGACCGCAGCCGCTTCCATATCGACGGCGTCCGCCGAGAAAGACTCCCGCAGTTTCGCTTTCTGCGCCGGATCGGCCACCGCAGCGGAGGTGACCAGCACTCCGCCGCCGGCCGGCATCTCGACGCGGCTTGCGTCGCCCGAATTTACCACCCATCGCGGCAGCACCACGTCACCGACTTTCAGCTTTGGGTCCAGCGCTCCGGCAAAACCAGCGGACCAGACCGCCGCCGGAGCATAAAGCGCGATCATCGCCTCGGCCGCGCGGCGCGCCGGCCCCGCACCAATCCCGCCGCAAACCAGCACCGAATCGCCATTCTCGAAGAACCGAAAGGAGCGCCCGGAATACTCCTTCTCCGCAACACGCCATCGGCGAACCAGCGGGCGCACTTCCCTCTCCATCGCCGCGACGATGCCGACTCTATACATAGCGATTCGCCTGAAACCAGTCCACAGCCCGCCGCAGCGCATTCTCGACCGGGATGATCTTCCATCCCAGTTCGCGCTCGGCCTTGGCGGAGCTGGCAAACATTTTCTTGCTGCCCATGCGGACCGTATCGATCGTGGCGCGCGGCTCGCCCTTGAGCAAGCGCCCGGTGATCATCTCATCGACCACGCCGGTCGCGAACGCGAAAAAATACGGCAGCTTGATTTTCGGTGACGGCAGCCCGGTGATTTTGCCCAGCGCGTCGAGAATCTGCTTCAGCGTCAGGTTCTCCCCGCCCAGGATGTAGCGCTCTCCGGACCTGCCTTTCTCCAGAGCTGCCAAATGCCCGCGGGCGCATTCGCGCACATCGACCAGATTCAGCCCCGTTTCGACGTACGCGGGAAACTTGCGCTTAAGAAAGTCCACCACGATGCGGCCGGTTGGCGTGGGCTTCACATCCTGCTCGCCGATCGGCGTCGTTGGATTCACGGTGACCACATGCATCCCGCTGCGCCCGGCTTCCATGGCGATCTGCTCCGACATGAATTTCGAGCGCTTGTAGTGGCCGATCATGTCAGCGAGAGAAACAGGAGAATCTTCGTCGGCGGGATGGCCGTCGGCGGTGAATCCCATGGTCGCCACGCTCGAAGTATGGACAACGCGCTGTACCCCGGCCTTGCGCGCGGCCTCGAGTAGTGCCCGCGTGCCGTCGACGTTGGAGCGGTACATTTCCTGCGGATCCCGCACCCAGAGCCGGTAGTCAGCGGCGACGTGAAATACGGTATCGCAGCCGGACATGGCTTTTTC
>JBBIOA010000006.1:0-200400 GCA_037443605.1 Terriglobales bacterium | reverse complement strand
ATGTGGGGACAGCCGCCCTCGGCTGTCCAGCGGCAACGCCGCGCGCGTACGCCAACGACGTTTCACCGCTATCCATGTGCCGCTCCGCGCACGCGCCGTTGAAGCCTTCCTCTCGGTCCTAGGTACTAGCAGTCTGCTGAAGAGCTCGGCCTGACCTTGATTTTGGGTGGCGCAGCGCTTCAGCGCTGCGATAAGCGGCCTATTTTTCAATGTCGGCTTCAGCCGCTGAGGGTCAGACTCCTGGCCAGAAAATGGTCTTTCAGGATCCCACTCGCCACTCGCTCCCAGCTGCAACGTTCTTCACATTGACAACACTATCCTCTTCAGTTCAGAATCGCGCGCAACGCTGTTCGTTGTTGACCGCGCGCCGCTTAGAGTCCCTCTGCGTTTTCCTGGATCGTGGGGATTACCAAAACTGAAACAGTTGTCCGAACCGTTCTTTAGGAGACGAATCGATGCCACGTGCCTCTCTCTTGTGCCTCACCCTGCTTACCCTCTCTCTTCCTGTCTGCTTCGCCCAGCAGTCCTCGCTCGCCACCCCCACCGTTCCCAACCTGGTGAATTTCGCCGGCACGCTCGTCGACGCCTCCGGTCATCCCATCACCGCTCCCACCGGCTTGACCTTCTCTCTCTACAAAGACCAGCAGGGCGGCTCTCCTCTCTGGCTCGAGACTCAAACTGTTCAGCCCGATCATAACGGCCACTATTCCGTCATGCTCGGTTCCGCGCGCGCCACCGGCCTCCCCGCAGACATCTTCGTCGCCGGACAAGCCCGCTGGCTCGGCGTGCAGGTCCAGGGACAGAGCGAGCTCCCGCGCGTGATTCTCCTCAGCGTCCCTTACGCCCTCAAGGCGGGTGACGCACAGACCGTCGGCGGATTGCCTCCTTCCGCTTTCGTTCTCGCCGCTCCACCAACCGCCGCAGCGCCCGCAACCAACGGTGCGGCCGCCCCCGGTTCCACTCCTCCGCCTCCC
Source organism: Terriglobales bacterium (assembly GCA_037443605.1). Classification (GTDB taxonomy): domain Bacteria; phylum Acidobacteriota; class Terriglobia; order Terriglobales; family Acidobacteriaceae; genus Sulfotelmatobacter. The sequence continues at coordinate 199,426 of JBBIOA010000006.1, read as the reverse complement.
GCCACCATCACCGGCTCCGGCACCGCCGGATTCCTCCCCGACTTCACCGGCGCCTCCACCATCGGAAACTCCGCCGTCTTCCAATCCGGCGCCTCGCCCACCGCCAAAATCGGCATCAACAACTCCGCTCCGGTCTCCGCCCTCGACGTCACCGGCGGCGCCACCATCCGCGGCACCCTCGTCTTGCCCGCCACCGGCGCCTCCACCGCCGCCACCGGCAAGAACTCCCAATCGGAGAACATCGTCGCCTCCGCGTTCAGCAGCTCGACCCACGCTGCCATCAATCAAGTCTTCCAGTGGAAGGCTGAACCCGCCAACAACAACACCGCCACTCCGTCCGCGGTTCTCGCCTTGGCCTACGGCAGCGGCGCCACCACTCCCGCCGACACCGGCCTCCGCATCGGCCCCAAAGGCATCATCGGATTCGCTCCCGGCCAAACCTTCCCCGGCCTCGGCACCATCACTGGCGTGACCGCCGGCGCCGGCCTCACCGGCGGCGGCACCACGGGCACCGTCACCCTCAATCTCGACACCACCAAGGTCCCGCTCCTCGCCGCTGCCAATACCTTTGCCGCCAATCAAACCGTGAACGGCTCGCTGACCGCCACCTCGTTCTCCGGCAACGGTGCAGCCCTCACCAACGTGAACGCCGCCTCACTCGGCGGTCTTGCCCCTGGTGCGTTCGCACAACTCGCCGCCGCCAACACCTTTACCGGCTTTGAAAATCTCTTCAACAACACCGTCATCGTCGGCCCCATTACTTCCTTCACCGAAGGTCAACTGGCCGCCGGCGCTTCCTCACCCAACCAACCTGGCCTCGGCGCAGCTGGCTTCACTGTGGCGAGCGGTTCCAGCCTGGATGGCGGGGACGGCATTGTCACCTTCGGCGGCAGCGGCGATACCACCACCACTTTCAACACCGGCGGTCGCGGACTCGTCGCCGAGGGCGGAGGCGGGTTCAACGGCGGCACTGCAATCTTCGCCCTCGGCGGCGGCGGCGGTCCCTGCTGCATCGGCTCGGTTGACGGCGATGGCGGATATTTCGAGGGTGGCTCCAATTCCTTCAGCGCCGGCGACGGCGTGTATGCCTTAACGGGTAGCGGATATGCCGGAAACTTCCAGGGCAGCCTCAACGTCACCGGCACCATCACCGCCGGAGGCAAGGATTTCAAGATCGACCACCCGCTTGATCCCGCCAACAAATATCTTCTTCACGCTTCCGTCGAATCCTCCGAGATGATGAACATCTACACCGGCAATGTCACCACCGATTCCCAAGGCGAGGCTGCCGTCCACCTGCCCGACTGGTTCGAAGTCGTCAACACTGACTTCCGCTATCAGCTCACCGTGATCGGACAGTTCGCGCAGGCCATCGTCGGCCAGAAGATCGCCAACCACCAGTTCACCATCCGTACCAACGCGCCCAACGTCGAGGTTTCCTGGCAAGTCACCGGCGTGCGCCAGGACCGTTTCGCCAAGGCCAACCCGCTGGTGGTGGAACAGGAAAAGGAGCCGCGCATGCGTGGTTTCTACATTCATCCCGAACTCTACGGCGCCCCCGCCGAGAAGCAGATCGAATGGGCTCGCCATCCCCAGATGATGAAGCGCAGCGCCGAATTGCGCGCCCGCCAGCAAGCCAATCGCAAAGCTCCATCGCAACCGCCCCTCGCCCTAAACAAAACCGCTGAACCTAACTAATACCCCGGGTGCCCCATTTCTGCCGCGCCCTTTGCGGCAGAAGTGGGGCTTTTGGCTCCGGGTGCCCCATTTCTGCCGCGCCCTTTGCGGCAGAAGTGGGGCTTTTGGTTTGGTGGGGCGGAAGGGCTCTTAGTTTGGTAGAGGCGGAGGCGTGCGTTCGAAATCACTCGCAACCCAGGATCGACCAAGCCTTCCCCCGTGCCCCTCTGCGCCCCCCGTGGTGAACGCTCTTCTTAGCGCCCTTTGCGTCCCTTAGCGCCCTTTGCGCTTAAGAGCTTCTCACCAGGTACTGGGTACTAGGTACTCGGTACTCCCACCCAGTTACCTCCGCCCTTACCCCGACGGACTGTAGCGCCCGCCCTCCTCTTGTCCTATGATGTTCGCGAATCGACAAGGCACTCCCGCGTGGGCAAGTTCGGCGATCAATTCCGCAAAGCGCGCGAAGCGAAAAAAATCTCGCTCGACGACGTCTCCAACGTCACCAAGATCTCCTCGCGCATGCTCAAAGCCATCGAAGAAGAAAACTTCGAACAGCTCCCCGGCGGCATCTTTAACAAAGGATTCATTCGCTCCTACGCCAAGCATCTCGGCCTCAACCACGAAGAAGCCGTCAACGGCTATCTCGAATGCATGCAACGCGAGGAACTCGAAGCTCAGAAAGCCTGGATGCAAGAAAGCTCCCCCGCCAAGCCCGCCGCTAAAAAGAACGGCGACACCCCGAACGAAGAACTACCCGGACTTCATCTCCCCCGCGCCGAGCACGTGCGTCCCCCGAAACAGAAGTATCTTGATAGCGGCGAACGCGGCGGACTTCCGTGGCCCCTCATCACCGTCGCCACGCTCGTCGTCGTCCTCGCCGTCATTCTCTGGATCCGCCACTCCCATCGCCTTCCGTCCACCCCAGTCAAAGCCATTCCTCAGCAATCCCAGTCTCAGCCGCCCATTGTCCCGGCCTCCGCCATCGCGCCTTCCGCCAGCGGAGCACACCCGGCTGCGTCCACTCCAACTCCGCTCCAGTCCGCGAAGCTGACTCCGGCATCGCCAACTCCGGTTCTGCCCAACTCTTCGCCCGTCAAGCCCACCATTCTTTACGCCGCTCAAGCCGCTGCCCGATTCCCCGCTCCGGACACGAACACCAAGGCCGCGCCAGCGCCCGCGAATACTCCATCCGCCGCCCTCGCCACGAAACCTCTGATTCTCGTCATTCGCGCCGAGGAGAATTCCTGGATCTCCGTCACCGCCGACGGTCAACCCGTCCTCCGCGAAACCCTCATCGCCCCCGCTCACACTTCCGTCCGCGCCTCGCGCGAAATCAATGTCCGCGTCGGCAACGCCGCCGGCGTCTCTTTCATCTGGAATGGCTCCGAACTCCCCGCCCAGGGCGCCGAATCCGAAGTAAAGACTCTGGTCTTCAACGCCGAAGGCCTCCACGAAGTCGCCCCCGCCCCCGCCGCTCAAAATCAATAATTGCAAAGTAGAACGATCTTCGGGTGCCCCATTTCTGCCGCGCCCTTTGCGGCAGAAGTGGGGATTTCGACGACACCCCCACCCCCTCCGCTCAAAATCAATAATTGCAAAGTAGAACGACCTTCGGGTGCCCCATTTCTGCCGCGCCCTTTGCGGCAGAAGTGGGGATTTTGCGTGCCGACCCTGCCGGGTGCCCCATTCAAGCCGCGGGCTTTGCGGCTTGAGTGGGGCTTTTGCTTTTGTCGATGCACAATCTTAAGTTCTGTCAGCCTCTGAAGTTGCGTGCTCCCCACGACGGTTCACTCCCCATTTTCCGCCCTTCAATTCACCCCCACTCACCGCCCGCTCAAAATCGTTGCTTCCCCGCATCCCGTCTGGTAGCCTTCATAAAGGACACACTCTCGCTCGCGCCGCTGTGCCGCGGCAGCGTGGATATCCCCCGGTTCATCCGACTCAAGGTCCGGAGTTTTCTGCACGACCGATACATGTGCAATTAATTGCAACCCTAAGGAGACTTTCAACTTGGCCGCAAACCGTTATCTCTTCACTTCGGAATCGGTGACCGAAGGCCACCCCGATAAAATCGCCGACCAGATTTCCGACGCCATCCTCGACGCCTGCCTCGCTGACGACCACATGAGCCGCGTCGCCTGCGAGACCCTCACCGCCACCGGCCTCGTCGTCATCGCCGGCGAAATCACCACCAAGGCCTACGTCGACTTCCAGTCCGTGGTCCGCGGCACCGTCGCCTCCATCGGCTACGACAACGCCCTCTACGGCTTCGACTCCAACACCTGCGCCGTCATCTCTTCCATCAACAAACAGTCCGGCGACATCGCCATGGGCGTCGACACCGGCGGCGCCGGCGACCAGGGAATGATGTTTGGGTATGCGGTGAATGAGAATGAAGAATTGATGCCGACGCCGATTGCGCTGGCGCACAAGCTGACGCTGCAGCTCTCGAAAGTTCGCAAGAACGGGACGCTGCCGTTTCTGCGGCCGGATGGGAAGTCGCAGGTTACGGTTGAGTACGATGCGAACGGAAAAGTGGTGCGCGTGGATGCGGTGGTCATCTCGACGCAGCATTCCGAGACCGTCACCAACGACGAACTGCGCGCGGGCATTCTGAAGAACGTGATCCAGGCGGTGATTCCCGCCGACCTGCTCGACGAAGACACCAAGTACCACATCAATCCGACGGGACGGTTCGTCATCGGCGGACCGATGGGCGACACCGGACTGACCGGGCGCAAGATCATCGTCGACACCTACGGCGGCATGGGACGTCACGGCGGCGGCGCGTTCTCCGGCAAGGATCCGACGAAGGTGGATCGCTCGGCGGCTTACATGGCGCGGCACATCGCCAAGAACGTGGTCGCCGGCGGACTCGCGGAGCGCTGCGAAGTCCAACTCGCGTACGCCATCGGCGTGGCCGATCCGGTCAGCGTGCTGGTGGAAACCTTCGGCACGTCGAAAGTGGATCCCAAGATGATTCCGGACTTGGTTCGTGCGCACTTCAAGCTGACGCCGCGCGGCATTATCGAGTCCCTGAACCTGCGCCGCCCGATCTACAAGAAGACCGCTGCCTACGGCCACTTCGGCCGCTCGGACGCGGACTTCACCTGGGAAGCCACCGACAAAGCGGCGAAACTCGCCAGCGATGCCGGCCTGGGCCAGCCCGTCGGAGCGCACAAGTAAATTTCAACCACGGAGGCACGGAGCCACAGAGAAAACAGATCTTTAGTTTTTCTCCGTGACTCAGTGCCTCCGTGGTAAATGAACTCTCTCAGGATCGAAAGTGCAATTCCGGGAATGTCCGAAAGACTCATCCCAATCGAATCCTGATCGTCGTACCCAGTTGTTGTATGCTGCGGAAGGTAGTCGGATCCACGCCGATCCCGGGGAAAACTTCTGCTGCGCGCCACGAATTACGCATCAAAACTTAGCTTTCAACGATAAAAGAGGAATCACATGTCAACTGCCGCGATCAATTGCGACATCAAGAACATCGAACTGGCCGACTTGGGGAAGAAGCGCATTGAATGGGCCAACCAGTCGATGAAAGTCCTGCAAATTATCCGTAAGGAATTCATCAAGAACCAGCCGCTGAAGGGCATCCGCATGTCGGCCTGCCTGCACGTGACCGCCGAGACCGCGAACCTGATGATCTGCCTGCGCGACGGCGGCGCCGACGTTGTGCTGTGCGCCTCGAACCCGCTGTCCACACAGGATGACGTCGCGGCCTCTCTGGTCCGCGACCACAACATCCCCGTGTTCGCCATCAAGGGCGAGGACAACGACACCTACTATCAGCACATCATGGCGGCCATCGACCACAAGCCGCAGATCACGATGGACGACGGCGCGGACCTGGTCTCGCTGCTGCACACCAAGCGCAAAGAAAATCTGGATGCGGTCATCGGCGGCACCGAAGAGACTACGACCGGCGTCATCCGCCTGCGCGCCATGGCCAAAGAGGGCGTGCTGAAGTTCCCGATTGTCGCCGTCAACGACGCCGACACCAAGCACATGTTCGACAACCGCTACGGCACCGGACAGTCCACGATCGACGGCATCATCCGCGCGACCAATTTCCTGCTGGCCGGATCGAAGTTCGTGGTCGCCGGATACGGCTGGTGCGGACGCGGTCTCGCTTCCCGCGCCCGTGGCGCCGGAGCCGAAGTCATCGTGACCGAAATCGATCCGACGAAAGCCCTCGAAGCCGTGATGGACGGCTTCCGCGTGATGAGCATGAACGAAGCCGCCAAACTCGGCGACGTGTTCTGCACCGTCACCGGCAACAAGAGCGTGCTGACCAAAGAACATTTCGACCTGATGAAGGACGGCGCCATTATTTCCAATTCGGGCCACTTCAACGTGGAAATCGATATCCCCGCGCTGGAGAAGATGTCATCCTCCAAGCGCACCACCCGCACCTTTGTCGACGAGTACTCGCTGAAGGATGGCCGCAAGATCAACCTGCTGGGCGAAGGCCGCCTCATCAACCTGGCCAGTGCCGAAGGTCACCCGGCCAGCGTGATGGATATGAGCTTCGCCGACCAGGCGCTCTCTGCCGAGTTCATGGTGAAGAACTACAAGACCCTGGAGAAGAAGGTCTACAAAGTTCCCGACGAACTCGACAAGCGCGTCGCCAAACTGAAGCTGGAATCGATGGGAATCAAAATCGATCGGCTGACGCCGGAGCAGGAAGAGTATCTGGCGGGGTGGAGCGAGGGAACGTAGCGAGTACCCAGTACCGAGTACCGAGTACCGAGTACCTAGAAACCGGTTGCCCCATCCTTGTCGCGGGTTTGCGACAGGATGGGGCTTTTGAGTTTGGGGTAGGCGTCAGCCTAGAAGTTGCTGCTGGGTAGCAAGAATTTCGTCGTAGGTCACGATGCGAACGTCGGGTTCTCTTGACTGGGCCAAATTCCAATGCTTCGATTTCTTCACGCTTGGGCATGCGACCGATTAGGACGGCGAGCTTCGGATGTCGGAGCCTATGACCAAGCGCCATCTCGACGGTTGCCGAGTTATTCGGATTCCTAAAGTAGTCGCCATAGTCACGCAGCTGGGCGATGGCTTGCATTACTTCGTGAGACAACCTGACGCGTTGCGCTTTTCCGGCGAGGAGACGGACCTGTGGCTTCTTCAGATCAAGCACCTCCCAGTTGCTGTCTCGTTGTACGGCAACGATCGGCTTTAGGACGAAGTCCGGGACCAGGAGTTTACCGTCCGTACTGGTCAACGGTACGTGGGGGAGAGGCTCGGCAGGTCGCGCGCAGACTAGGAAATGGGGATTCTCCTCAAAGAAGTTCTGCAGATCCCCTTCCGTCACTCCCGGACGATTGATAAGCGCTTCAAAAATCTCTATCTCGTACTGGATTCCATAGGCGTCACGGTCCACGGTGTAGAAATGATTTCCTGAGCGCCTCCGCTTGTCTGCTGGGCCATAATAGAGGCTGCTTTCCAGTCCATGCTGTGCTTTCAGGGCGGGCCCTAGGCGGTATCTGCCGTTACTAAAAGAGACGAGGAAGCCTAGGTTGTCGAGTTCGTCGAGCAGTTTCCTGCGATAGTCTGAAACTGTAGTATGGATGATTCGATAGACGTCTCTGACTTCGAGGTAGCGCCCCAGCTTCCCCTGATACGGGTTGATGTCCGCGTATCTTGTTATCAATTTTTCTGAGACCAACACGACGAACGGAATGGATTTCCACTTTCGTCCGTCGGCCATTGCTAATGAGCTTGGCGCATCCGCGATGTCATCCCTGATCGCGATGACAAAATCGAGAGGCATCGCTCCCCGCAGGCTCATGACCCGCGTGTGTGGATCGCTGCCTGGAACGACTGGTTCGGCAAAGCATACGATTGCATCTGCGACGATGTCTTCGTCTCTGAGTCGGTCCCGTACGCGATGCACGGGCATGACCTGCAAGTTGCAGCCTCTGTTTCGAAGTTCGTCGGTGTAGATACTAGGGAGGCCCTCATTTGCGAGGATTAGGTTCATAGCGGCACTATGCTTTTGAAGCAACTGCCTGAGTGGAATGTTAATCCATATCCCACCGCTCCCGCAGATGATTCAGTCGTCCCTACGGGACTGGTGGATGTATTGTGGCGCTTCCCCAGCGCTGAAGCGCTGGGCTATTTTCGGGCGTCCCTACGGGACTGACTTGCGGAGTATGGTCGGGGACAAGCGGGTTCCTCCCGTTGCGCGGGAGTTCGATAAGTTGTTGCGAGATTTGCGGACGGAATCCCTCAGCGGCTAAAGCCGACGTGGTTGTCGGATCTGAGCGGCACGACTGAAGTCGTGCCCTTCCCTTGTGCGTTGATTTCAGTCGTCCCTACGGGACGAGTAAGGCGTTTGTGATCCGCTTCCCAGCGCTGAAGCGCTGGGCTACTGTCGGGCGTCCCTACGGGACGGGCGTCCTGGGTACGGCATGGGAAGGCAGGTTCCTCTTGTGATCGGAATAAACAAAGCTCACGGGGTGCGGATATACGGAGGCGCAGCGGCGCGATGAAGCTGCGCCGCTGGACAGCCGGGGGCGGCTGTCCCTACAGGGGCGTTCCCGAAATGGGAATTGGGGACAGATTTATTTTTGCCGGGTATTGACTCTGGCGAGTTGAGTGTTGCAGAGTGAAAATGGTGGTAGAAAAAGGCGCGGCCCTTGCGGGCCGCGCTTGTTATTTGGGGTCGGAGTGTAGCGGGAAAAAGCAGGTTCCTCCCTTCGGCCGGAATGACAAACTGGCCAATACACAGGGAAGGTTCGGCTTTTAAATCAATAACAACTCGATGGCTGGTTCCTGGATCCTTGGCGATCCGGAGGGGAGTAGAAGTGTGAAGAAAAATCGGGGAATGAAGATCAAGCATCCGAAAGTGCGCGGGGAGTGGGTGGAGTTGAAGTTCATGTTGCGGGCGCTGGAACTGGGGCTGCATTTGTCGAAGCCGTGGGGCGAGGTGATGCCGTATGACTTTGTGGTGGAGTGCCGGGGGAGATTTGTGCGGGTACAGGTGAAGTCGACGATGTTTGAGGATCGGGGTGGATATTCGTGCACGGTGCGAGGGAGCGATGGGCCGTATGAGGGGGATCCATTTGATGTGCTGGCGGCGTATGTGTTTCAGGAAGACGCGTGGTACATCATTCCGGCGGTGCTGGTGGTGGGACAGGGGAGTATTGCGTTGTATCCCGAGATGGAGGATGCGAAGTATGAGCCGTATCGGGAGGCGTGGCATTTGCTGAAGGAGGGGCCGCACTCGCTGAAGATTGATCGGATTCAGGCTTGCGTGGAGTGGCGGTGGTGGGTGAGGGCGTGGTGGTGGATGCGGGGATTGTGGGAGGAGCAGTGGGGGAGTTCGCTGTGACCAGGGTTTCACTTCTTTCACCACAGGGGACACAGAGGGACACAGGGGGAACCGACGAGCGTCGACGGCTTCGTTCAGGATGACGCCATGAAACATATATATCGTCACTCGATCGATCAAGGCTGCGACTTCCGCACAATCAGCCGGCGGCCCACGACCTCGAAATCGCCGCTGAGCACGATCCGGATGGCTTCGCTGTAGGCAACGTGCTCCTGCTCGAGAATGCGCGCGGCCAGCGTGGGTTCGTCGTCGGTGTCGAGCACGGGCACGGTCTTTTGGACGAGGATGGCTCCGTGGTCGAGTTCTTCGTCGACGAAATGCACGGTGCAGCCGGAGACTTTCACGCCAGAGGCAAAGGCCTGCTGCTGCGCCTCCAGGCCGGGAAACGAGGGCAGCAACGAAGGATGAATGTTGAGGATTCGATGCGGGAACTGCTGCACGAACCAGGGCGAGAGCAGGCGCATGTAGCCGGCCAGGCAAACCAGGTCGACGCCATGCTGCTTTAAGGCGGCGACGACTTCGCGGTCGTGATCTTCGCGGGAGCGTCCCTTGGACGGAATGACCACGGCGTTCAGGCCGCGCGAGCGAGCGGTGGCGACGCCGGGCGCGCCGGGCTTGTTGGAGATGACGACGGCGATGCGAGCGTCGGGAATGCGGCCGTCATCAAGGCTGTCGGCGATGGCGACGAAGTTGGAACCGCGGCCGGAGAGGAGGATGCCTAGGGATTTCATGGGGGCTGTGTTGTCCGTATCATCTTAATTCACCAGCTTGATGGCTTATGGGGCAGACGAGCTCAGTTCAGCTCGGCGTTGCGCTCGGCGGCGAGGACCGCTGCGAGATCCCAGATTCCGCCTCTACCCGGCCGGGCTGGGTGCTCGGTGAGGGAGTTCAACGGCCGAAACCACAGGGGGGCACGGGGGCTCACAGGGGAGAGCGTGCCTTATCCACGTGGCTTTGGCTTTGATTGGCGGGGTGGGCTAGCTGTAGGAGACTTTGCGCTCGCCTTTGACGATGCGGCCGATGGTGTAGGCCTTTTCGCCGACGCGTTCCAGCACGGATTGCGCCTTCTTGAATTTCGCCAGGGGCACGACCAGGAGCATGCCCATGCCCATGTTGAAGGTGCGAAGCATTTCGTCCGGGGGGACGCTGCCGAGTTGCTGCAAGTGCTCGAAGATGGGCAGTATGGGCCATGAGCCCATTTCAATCACCGCGGCGGTGCCGCGCGGCAGCACGCGGGGAAGGTTCTCCGTGATGCCGCCACCTGTAATGTGGGCGAGAGCCGAAACGCACTGTCCGTCCATCAACTTCTTCACCGCGGGCCAGTAGCTCTTGTGGGTGCGCATGAGCTCGTTGCCGACTTTGTTCTTGATCTGGTTGACGTAGGTTTCGGGAGAATATTTCGCCACTTCAAACAGCAGCTTGCGGGCCAGGGAGTATCCGTTGGTGTGCAGGCCGTTGGAGGGCAGGCCGAGAATCACGTCGCCGACCTGGACGTCTTTGCCGGTGATGATCTTTTCACGATCCACCACGCCCACGATGAATCCCGCGAGATCGTATTCGCCATCGGGATAGAAGCCTGGCATCTCGGCGGTTTCGCCGCCGATAAGGGCGCAGCCGTTATGTTTGCACGCACCAGCAATGCCTTCCACCACCTGCTCGGCAATGGATGGATCGAGTTTCCCGGTCGCCAGATAATCCATGAAGAACAGGGGGGCAGCGCCCTGGACGGCGATGTCGTTGACGCAGTGGTTTACGAGGTCGGCGCCGACGGTGGAATGCAGATCCATGTCGAACGCGACTTTCAGCTTGGTGCCCACGCCGTCGACGCTCGACACCAGGATTGGATCGGCGTACTTGACCCTGTCGACGGCAAAGAGGCCGCCGAATCCGCCAATCTCGCTCAACACGCCGCGGGTAAAGGTCTTGTGCGCCAGGTACTTGATGCGCTGCTTGGTGCGATTGGCGCGGCTGATGTCCACACCGGCATCGGCGTAGGTAATCGGCGCGGTGTTAGGAACGGGAGTCTTAGCCACAAATTATCCGTATCGACCTATATGTCTGCGTGGGATGTACCGCTTTATGAGCCGACGAATACCGGTGAAGTGGCTAATTCTAACACGTTCGCAGAACCTGTCGCGCGACCGGAAGAACGCAGGCCGGCGCATTGTGGTGCACGATTTCTGGAGTCATCGATGCGCGAGAATTGGGCGAGACGGGGCGGCAGGCGGTGTCTAATCCTTCTGTGCCCCAGGTTGCGAGTGTTGCTCGTCCGGAAGTGCCAACACTGCTGGCGAGGCGTACCGCCGCTCGCGCATGGGATAATAGTGATTCGGGGTTCTGTCCCTTCATGATGCACAATCGTCTGCTGCTGCTTCTGTCCTGCGCGTTGGCGGTCACCGCCGCTGCGCAGCAATCTCCGGTATCTAAATCCACGGTTTCCAAATCCGCCGGAGTCATCTCCGTCGCCGACGCCAAAGCGCCGAAGTACGCCGACGAATCGTTCGTCGTCGAGAAGATCAGCACGCGCTACCGCTTCGAGCCCGACGGCACCGGCCGCAAGGAAATTACCGCGCGGGTTCGCGTCCAAAGCGAAGCCGGCGTCCAGCAGTGGGGACAGCTGCAGGTTGGCTACAACTCGGCGAACGAGCGGATCGAGATTCCCTACGTCCGCGTACTTAAAGAAGACGGGTCCGTCGTCAAGGCCGGCGACGACGCGGTGCAGGATCTGAGCGCGCCCGTCGAGCATGAGGCTCCCGTCTACACCGACTATCGCCAGAAGCACGTCACGGTTCCAGGCCTGCGTCCCGGCGAGATTCTCGAATACGATCTGGTTACGATCATTCACACGCCGCTGGCCGCGGGGCAATTCTGGACCGAGTACGAGTTCGACAAGAGCAACATCGTGCTGGAAGAGGACCTCGATGTCGATGTCCCGATCAGCCGCCAGCTCAAGCTGAAGGACAAGGCCGGGAAAGAACCCAAGATCACGGAGGCCGACGGCCGACGCCTGTATCACTGGACCAGTTCGCACCTGGAGCGTGAGGACGACGACAAGAATAAGGACGGCGAGAAGGATAAGGACAAGAAGAAAAAGAAGCATCACCCGGACGACGATCGTCCCGACGTGCAGATGACGACCTTCGAAAGCTGGGAGCAGCTGGGGCGCTGGTACGCCAGCCTGGAAAAAGATCGCCGCGCTCCTTCGCCCGAGGTTCGGGCCAAGGCGGAAGAACTCACCAAGGGTCTCACCACCGATCTCGACAAGATTGAGGCGCTGTACGATTTCGTTTCCAAGAACTTCCGCTACGTCAGCCTGTCGCTGGGCGTAGGCCGCTACCAGCCGCACGCTTCCTCCGACGTGCTGCACAATCAATACGGCGACTGCAAGGACAAGCACACGCTGCTGGCCTCGATGCTGGAAGCGGAAGGCTTTCATGCCGATTCGGTGCTGATCAATTCCTCGCGCAGGCTCGATCCCGACGTGCCGTCGCCTTCGCAGTTCGACCACGTCATCACGATGCTTCCGCTGCAGAAGGATGGAAAGACGGAAGAAGTGTGGATGGATACGACCGCCGAAGTCGCACCTTTCCGCCTGCTGGCGTTCCAACTGCGGCGGAAGCAGGCGCTGGTGATTCCTCCGGTCGATCCGCCGTCGGACGTGGCGCCGCATCTGGAGCAGACTCCAATCGACACGCCGATGCCGGATACCGAGCTTTCCGAAATCGCAGGCAAGGTGAACGACATCGGCAAGCTCGAAGCGCACGTCCACTACGAGTTCCGCGGCGACGAAGAGTTCATGCTGCGCTCCATCTTTCGCCGGGTGCCGCAGGCGAACTGGGAGCGGGTGGTGGACAATATCAACGCCAGCCTGGGTGGCGACGTCAGCAATTTGAAAGTCAGCGATCCCGCCGCGACCCGCGAGCCGTTCACGCTGTCGTATGACGTTTCCAAGGTGAACTTCCTGGACTGGTCCAAGAAGAAGACGGAGATCACGCTTCCGCTGGTGCAATTCAGCCTGCCGGATGTTGGCAGCGATGACGACGTGGACGCCGACTCCGAGCCGTTGAAGCTCGGCCCCAAAGCGGAATACAACTACAAGATCAAGCTGGAACTGCCGGCGAAGTACACGGCGCATGCCCCACTCGCGTTTTCTATGAAGCGTGATTATGCCGAATATCAGGCCAGCTACCAGGTTGCGGGTGGGACGTTCACCGCGAGCCGCAAGCTGACGCTTCATCAAGACGAACTGCCGGCCGCGCGTGGTGCAGACTACGAATCGTTTCGGCGCGCGGTGGGGTCCGATCTCGGGCAGCAGCTCGCTGTAGAGACCGCTACGGCTGGCGTGCCGGTGCCTCCTGCGGACATGAAGGCCGACGACCTGATCGAGAGCGGACAGGCTGCCGCCCGGAATGGCAATCTCCCCGTCTCCATCGCCCTGTTTAAGCGCGCTGCTGAAGTTGACCCCAAGAACAAGGTCGTGTGGAACAATCTCGGCATGGTCTACTCCGAGATGCGCGAGAACGATCTCGCCATTGAGGCCTTCCACAAGCAGCTCGAAGTCAATCCGTACGACGACTACGCCAACAACGCTCTGGGGCGCGTTTATTGGAACGAACGCAAGTACGACGACGCGGTCAAAGCCTTCAACAAGCAGCTGGAAAACAATCCGCTCGACAAGTATGCGCACATGTATCTCGGCCTGATGTACTCCGAGTGGCACAAATACGACCTGGCGGCGCCCGAACTGGAAAAAGCGGTGTCCTTGTTCGGCGAAAGTGCGCCCGAAAGTTCCAGCATCCAGGTGTCGCTGGGCGACGCCTATGAGAATCTTGGCCAGGACGACAAGGCGCTCGCCGCCTTCGATCACGCGGTCGAACTCTCCGCCACGCCGACCACCTGGAACAACATCGCCTACCAGCTTTCGCTGAAGAAGGCACATCTGGACAAGGCGCAGCAGTACGCCGAATCGGCTGTCTCCTCCACCGCTGCCGCGCTGCGCAACATCTCGCTTGACCGCCTCACGCAGCAGGACCTCGGCCTCGTCTCCTCGCTGATCGCTTATTGGGACACGCTGGGCTGGATTCACTTCGTGGAAGGCGATCTCGATCAGGCCGAGAAATATGTGGGCGCCGCCTGGGGCCTGGGACATCACGGCGAAGTCGGCGACCATCTGGCGCAGATCTACGAAAAACGCGGGAAGAAGGATCTGGCGATCGACACGTATGCGCTGTCGCTGAACGGCCTGCGGCCGGAACCGGAGACGCGCGGACGCCTCTCCGCCCTGGCCGGCGGAGATGCGAAGGCCGACGCTGCGGTTGCGCGCTTCAAGTCCCAACTGCAGGAAATGCGCACCGTCGATCTGGGAAAAACGACGCAGACCGGTAACGCCGACTTCTTCATTCTGCTCAGCGGAGGCGGAGGCGCGAAAGCCAAAGTGGACGCCGTTAAGTTCGTGAGCGGCGACGAGAAACTCAAGTCCTTCACCGACGCGCTACGCACCGCCGACTACCACCTGAGCTTCCCCGATGACACACCGGTCAAAGTATTCCGGCGCGGCACGCTCTCGTGCTCGGTGACGACCGGACGCTGCATCTTCGTGCTGCTGCTGCCGGATGATGTAAGAACAGTGGACTAGCGCGGGGGGGGCGACTGCCCTGCTAAGCGAAGTGGAGAGACCTTGCGTTCGGCTTTGACTCTGCCGCAGGGAGGGCACTCCCGGTGGCTAAAGCCGGTCTCTGTGCAGGCTCTATCGCAGCGCTGAAGCGCTCCGCCACCCACACTGTGTCCATCCGCGCTGCGGCACGCTTATGCGGGAGTAGAATGAACTCATGCCCGACGACTCCATTACGATCTCTCCCGGCCCGCAATTCAAGGCCGCGATGATCCTGGCTCTGGTCGCCGACGCGGTACAAATCTTCCTCTACCCGGTATTCATCGAAGGCGCTTTCTCGGGCGCGGACGATGTGCTCGATCTCGGCATTGGCGCGCTGATGATCCACCTGCTCGGCTGGCACTGGGAGTTTCTCCCGTCGTTTCTGGCCAAGCTTGTGCCGGGCGTCGACATGGTTCCGTTCTGGACGATTGCGGTCATCAACGTGTGGCGCAAGGCGAAGCACGAAGCAGAAGTCCAGAACCCGGACAAACTTCTGCCGCAGAGATAGTGGTCTGTCGCGATGTGCCGCACTTTGGGTTGGAAGTTATCCAGCTCACATCTGCCTCGTCTTTCTGCATGGTTCGTCCTGACTTCTGACTTCTCAGGGCCGCATTCCATATAATGTCAGTTCCCATGGCAAATTTCGCACCGGTAGAAGAACAACTCACATATCTGAAGAAGGGCGCGGCGGAGATGATTCGCGAGGCCGATCTGTGCGCGAAGCTGGAGAAGTCGCGGGCGACGGGCAAACCGCTGCGGGTGAAGCTGGGCATGGATCCGACGGCACCGGATCTGCATCTGGGGCACACGGTGGTGCTGCGCAAGCTGAAGCATTTTCAGGACCTGGGACACACGGCGATTTTTCTGATCGGCGACTTTACGGGGATGATTGGCGATCCGACGGGAAGGTCGGCGACGCGGCCGCCGCTGTCGCGCGAGCAGGTGGAGCAGAACGCGGAGACGTATAAGGCGCAGGTGTTCAAGATTCTCGATCCGAAGAAGACGGTAATCGATTTCAATCGGCGGTGGATGGGCGCGTTCACGGCCGACGATTTTGTGCGGCTGATGGCGAAATACACGGTGTCGCAGTTGCTGGAGCGCGAGGACTTTCATAAACGTTTTCAGGAAGAGAAGCCGATTTCGGTGCATGAGCTGCTGTATCCGCTGGTGCAGGGATATGACTCGGTAGCGCTGGAAGCGGATGTGGAGCTGGGCGGGACGGATCAGAAATTCAATTTGCTGGTCGGGCGCGAATTGCAGCGGGCGTACGGGCAGGAATCGCAGGTGGTGCTGACGACGCCGATTCTGGAAGGGCTGGACGGCGTGCAGAAGATGTCGAAGTCGCTGGGGAATGCGATTGGGATTCATGAGCCTCCGCTGGAGATGTATGGGAAGGTGATGAGCATCTCGGACGCGATGATGTGGAGATATTACGAATTGCTGACGGATGTGCAGGTGGCAGAGATTGAGAAGATGAAGGTGGAAGCGCATCCGATGCAGGCGAAGAAAGAACTGGCGCGGAGGATTGTGGCGGACTTTCATTCGGCAGAGGCGGGGGCGAAGGCGGGGGAGGATTGGGCGAAGCAGTTTCAGAACGATGAGGTGCCGGAAGACGCTGAAGAAGTGGTTATTACTCTCCCTCAGATCAAGGGCGAGCTGAGCACGTCTGGGGTCATGACAGTCAGGCTCGATATTCTGCTTGTCCTGTGCGGTTTGGCGGAGTCAGTCACGGAAGCAGCGCGGAAGCTGAAACAAGGAGCTGTAAGAGTGGATAACAAGGTGGACACATTTAGCCCGCGCATACCCTTGCTCGTTCCGGTATTGGGTCAGCCCTGGAAGCTGACCTTGCGAGTAGGACGGCGGATAAAGGTTGCGGTGATTCTGCAGCCGTAAGGACGCTGTTTGCATGTAGGGACAGCCGCCCTCGGCTGTCCGGGCGAGCGCTAGCTCGCCTTGCGGCGTGCAGCTGGCGATCTTGTGGGATCAGCGCAGGTCTAGCTCCAGAGTGCGCATCAGATCCAGACAAAAACCCTGCGGGCTTCGCCCGCCGGACAGCCGAGGGCGGCTGTCCCCACATGGTCCGTACGTGGGTGCCAAGATGGGACGGCTGCGTACAAAAAGGCTGAGTCTGTGCCCTCTCAAAACTTCAGCGACGCTAGAATCGAAGTGCTGCGAAGCTGCGCTTCGCGGACAGCCGGGGGCGGCTGTCCCCACATAACCCCGATGCCTCAGGCTTTCTATCGACGGCAACTGCCTCACTTGCAGGTCGACGAGAAGCCGCACTTTGTTACGTTCTGCACGGACCGGCGTTGGATCATTCCTCCGCATGTCCGAACAATCGTCCTCGAATCCTGCTTGCACGACAACGGAAGGAACTATGACTTGAAGGTCGCGGTCGTTATGCCTGATCACGTGCACCTGATTTTTACTCCGCGCGTCGATGATGAGGCCATGGAAATCTGCTCGTTGGCCAGGATCATGGATGCCATTAAGGGAGCTTCGGCGCATAGGGTCAACAAGGCTCTTCATCGAAGGGGTTGCGTGTGGCAGGCGGAATCGTTCGATCATGTGCTGCGATGTTCAGAGAACCTGGATGCCAAGATGCAATACATCCTGGAGAATCCGGTTCGGCGTGGGTTAGTGGGTGTTTGGAGTGAGTATCCGTGGATTTGGCGAAAGGCGTTTGTCAATCCGTATGCGCCGCCGGTTAGCGACTTGCGCAAAACCCTGCGGGCTTCGCCCGCCGGACAGCCGGGGGCGGCTGTCCCCACATAATCAATTCTGCTAGTCTCATCGGCGCATATGCGAGCGGCGGCGATTCTCGGGCTGGGGTGTTCTGCGAAAGACCTGAGGCCTTTTCAAGCAGACCATTCGATTGATTGGCGCATTGGTGTGCCTGCGGCGGGCGAGGTGGATGCCGTGTTGTTGTTTGGCGGGGATGGGACGATTCATCGGCACCTGGGCACGCTGGTGCGGCTGGGGCTGCCGGTGTTGATTGTGCCGGCGGGCAGCGGGAATGATTTTGCGCGGGCGCTGGGGCTGAAGCGGGTTCGGGATTCGCTGGCGGCGTGGCGGAAGTTTGTGGATGGCGCGGGGAAGGTGCGGGAGGTGGATCTGGGAGTGATTACGCCGAAAGTCCCCACCCTTCGACTCAGCTCAGGGCAGGCTTCTGCCGCACAGAACGCGGCAGAAATGGGGCACCCAATCCCTTCGATCAAGGTTCCCACGTCTCGCAAGAGCAGCGAGACGTGGGGCATCCCAGATTTGCCAATCCCCGGGGAAGGCTCACGATATTTCTGTTGCGTGGCGGGAGTGGGGATCGATGCGGAGGTGGCGCGGAAGGCGAATCGGCTGCCGCGATGGCTGCGGGGAAATGGTGGATACGCGCTGGCGCTGGTGCCAACGATTTTTCGGTTTGCGCCGGTTCCGGTGAAGTTGTCGGTTGGGGACGGAGCGGGAGGGTGGAGTGCGCCGAGGGATGAGGCGATCACGCTGGCGGCGTTTGCGAATACTCCTTTATATGGTGGCGGGATGAAGATTGCGCCGCAGGCGCGGATGGATGATGGGCTGCTGGATGTGTGCGTGGTGGGCGGAGTGGATCGGCTGAAGTTGCTGGCTTTGTTTCCGACCGTGTACGGGGGGAAGCATCTGGGAATTCGCGAGGTGCAGTATTTCAACGCGGAGCGGGTGCGGGTGGAGACGGAGGAGCCGCGGGACATTTACGCCGATGGGGAGTTTGTGTGCCGGACGCCGGTGGAGATTGGGGTGAGGCGGGGGGCGTTGCGGGTGATTGTGTGAAAAAGGCGTTCACCACAGAGGACACAGAGGTACACAGAGGAAACCTTTGACCGCAAGAGGGCGCGGAGAAAGACCTATAAGCGCGCATTTGCTCGAATGCTAAGGAACGTTGCAGGACTACAGGCTCTGTGCTTCCGGCTCAAAACCCCCACTTCTCGCGCCAAGAACGCGCGAGAAATGGGGCACCCGATTCATCTTCTTAAGCCTTGCTCTGGCGCCGAAAACGCGGACAGGAGTGTCCGCGCCACATGGGCTGACGGTGCTACACTCTGCGTATGGCTGAGGGACGTTCGCGGACGCTGCTTTGGGTGGTGATTGGGGGAGGAGCTTTCTTCCTCTTTGTGCTGGCCGTGTTTTCGATTGTGTACATCGCGCTGCATGCGGGGAGTTCGGAGTCCGGCTTTGGGGGATTCGGCGACCGCATTGGCGTGATCGATCTGGATGGCGTGATTTTGTCGCCGCATCCGGTGGTCGATCAGCTGAAGAAGTTTGGCGACGACTCGTCGATCAAGGCGATCATCCTGCACGTGAATTCGCCGGGCGGGGGCGTGGCGGCGTCGGAAGAGATTTATCGCGAAGTGAAGCGCGTCCGCACGGAAAAGAAGAAAAAGATTGTGGTGTCGATTGAGACGGTGGGCGCGAGCGGGGCGTATTACGTTTCGTCGGCGTGCGACAAGGTGTATGCGGACGGGGGCAGCATTGTGGGGTCGATCGGCGTGATCGCGCAGTGGGTGAATTATGGCGACCTGCTGAAGTGGGCGAAGCTGAAGGATGTGGTGCTGAAAACGGGAGAGTTCAAAGATACGGGGAATCCGGCGCGCGATCTGACCCCGGCCGAGCAAGCCTACATGCAGGAACTGATCAACAACATGTTTGGGCAGTTCGTGCAGGCGGTGGCCGACGGACGCGGCATGAAGGTGGAAGACGTAAAGGCGATCGCGAACGGCAAGGTGTGGACGGGCGAGCAGGCGGCGTCGATGAAGCTGATCGATGGGATTGGCGATTTCCAGACGACGGTGGACGAGACGGCGAAGATGGTCGGGATCTCGGGTGAGCCCACGCTGGTGCGTCCGGAGAAAGACCGGCGGACGTTGATGGATCTGCTGATGGGAGATGTGTCGCAGTATCTGCCGAGCCGGGAGAAGATGCTGGAGCAGCAGGTGGGGTTTTATTACTTGTGGAAGTAACGCCGCTGCGGGCTTTTCTTGCCGCCCAAGAACGAGCGAGTTGCGCTCGCTGGACAGCCGAGGGCGGCTGTCCCCACATAAAATCCAATCGCTAGATCAATCCTCTGCATTTTCTTGCACTTCCCCGGAATTGAGCGGTGCATAACCGGGGCTCGATTCATACAAACTCAACCTCTTTTTAACATTGGCGTAACACTGCGCTTGCGATACTGGCAGCGCCGCAGGAGTGCCTCGCAAGGCACTTCTGTGCCGATTTGGTGTCGTTCTGGCCCGGTTAAGGAGCGGATTCATGCGTCGAGCAATCATCGGGATTTTCTTGCTATGTGTGGTGGGTGCGCTGTTTGCGCCGTCGGCTCATGCCGACTCGGTCGTGCTGACGTTTTCCGGGCTGAAGGATTTGCAGGCCGTGGGGAACTATTACAACGGCGGCGGGCCGAATAACTACGGGATCACGTTCTCGTCGGATGTGTTTGCGATTTTGCCGGCGTCCAAGGGCGGGAGCGGCGGGTTTGTGCCGGATCCGAGCGGGTCGGCGGCGATCTTCTTTAACGGCACGGCGGGAACAAATGTGATTGGCACGATGAGCGTCGCGTCGGGGTTCTCGGGTGGATTGTCGTTCTTCTATACCGGTTCGTCGACGGAGACGGTAACGGTGTGGAGCGGGGCGAATGGGACGGGCACGATTCTGGCAGTGATGAATCTGTCGGCGAATAACGGATCGTGTTCGGGCTTTCCGAATCTGTGCCAGTGGACGGGCGTTCATCTGTCGTTCAACGGGACGGCGGGATCGGTGACGTTCTCGGGACAGGCGAACGGGACGGCGATCTCGGATATCAAGTTGGGATCGTCGATGCTGGTGACGCCGGAGCCGTCGACGATGGTGTTGCTGGGCACGGGACTGCTGGGAACGTCCTTGGCCGGCGGATGGAAGGCGCTGCGCCGGCGGGGGCGGAGCCTCAGGGGCTAAAGCCCGATGATTTTGCGGGTCGTATCGGTCCGACTGAAGTCGGCCCCTTCCATGGATCGTGCCGAAACTGAATTTGTAACGATCCCGAAATTCATGGCGATCCGTGTCATGACGACTCTGAATTCGGAGACACCGAGTTCATCACAACATCCAACTTATTTGTCAGGGAGTGTTCAAGGATGAGGAAGATCCTTCTTCCGGGAGTGTTGCTGGCGGCGGTTGGGATGGTGTCGTGCTCGGGGCGCGACACGATTCCGCAGGGTCAGCTGCCGAATGCCGCAGGGCCGTGGGAATTTCTGGCGACTTCGAACGTGAATCCGGGGCAGACGACCGGAGTTGAAGTTGCGCTGCAGGCAGGACAAACGCTGGTGAATGGCGTGGAGCAGCCGAATGGGCAGGTTTCCGCCAGCGGGCAGACGCAGATCGCGATTGTGTCGATCTCGCCATCAGGAACGGTCACGTTTGGCGGGAATTGCACATTGAGCGGAAGCGGGGTCTACGATCTGAGCGGCAGTTTCAATGCGATCGGCGGACCGTTCAATCTGACCTACACGGAAAACGGGAACGTGTTCAACATCTCGGGGACGATTGCGGCGGATGGGAAGTCGATGCTGGGGACTTACGCTTCGGCATCGGGCAGCGGGTGCAGCGATTCGGGGACGATCACCGGAACCGCGGTTTCGAAGCTGTCGGGGAAGTACACCGGGAAAATGACTCTGCCGGATGGGACGCAGGACACGGTGACGGCGACGCTGAGTGAATCGGGGACCACGTTGAGCGTGAACCTGGTGGCCACCAGCTCGAGCTTTACGCTGTCGGGACCGGTGACGGGAAATGCGTTCGTGGCCGAGGGACTGTTCCAGGGAAATCAGGTTTCGTATTACGGGTATTTGGGGAACGTCTCGAACGCGGGCAAGGGGACGACGCTGGGGATTTATTTTGTGAGCGCGACGAGTTCGCCAGTGACGTACGCGGGGACGCTGGTTCCGACAGCGTAGCGAGTTGGAGTTTGAAATGAAGCGACCGCCGGGTTCGGCGGTCGTTTTTGTTTTGAGGGGGAACGCATTTACGCAGAACGGCAGAGTTGAAGGGAGCACGCTAAAAATGCAGTCACCACAGGGGGCACAGAGGGGCACGGGGGAAGACAGGGGGCGCACATTTCTCTTGTAACACCCAGGTTCCGGTTCTCAGGCAGAGCTTTGGGCGCCGAGAGCGGAGCTGGCGCTCCGCGGACAGCCGGGGGCGGCTGTCCCTACATTCATTAATACATTCATTCCAACACTACTTTTACTTTTCCACGACCGTGATCACTGGGTGGAGGTCGAGCGGGGATTCATCCAGCGAGTAGACGACTGAGCCGTCGGTGACGGAGACGGTTTCGCCGCCGAAGTTGCCGGTGCCGGTCTTGGTCACGGAATAGCTGCCGGTGAAGCCCTGGTTCGGGAGCAGGCTGCTGAACGAGGTGTTCAGGTCTTCGTTCCCTGCCTTGCTGCCGGTGCCGGAAGCGGTGATGGTGCCGACGAAACTGGCGCTGGATTTGTCGGAAGGTTCGTCGGTACCGAAGAAGTAGCCGCCCACGACGTTGGCGTTGCCGAACGAAGTGATGGGCGGCAGGTTGATGTTCTGGAATTCGAGAGAGCCGGCATCGGCGGAGGTGTCGGTACTGATCAAAAATGCCGCCGGGCCTCCGGTTGAGTTGGGAACGGCGTAGCCAACATAGGTGTGGGGGCCGACGGTTTGTCCGACGTTGGGCGCGGTAATGGTGAGGCGGCCGGTGGCGGAATCGAGGGCATAGTTGGCGGACACCGAAGCGGTGCCGACCGTACCCGCCTGATTTTCGTAGACGGTGCCGCTGACGGTGGAAATGCCGTCGAAGGCGAGAACGCCGAGGTTGGCATCGGTGAGGCCGGTAGTCTGCAGCATATAGATGTTGGGCAGCGTGGTGGCGCTGAACGGGCCGGTGGTGGTGACGGCGCGACCAGTGAGCAGCGGATGAGAAGCGCTGATCGGGTCGGTGCTCGCGAAGAGGGCTTCGTTGGCGCTGACGGGATAAAGGGCGAGATCGAACGTCGCAGCGCCGACGGTGACGGTGGCGGTGCCGCGGCCGGTGGCGGCGATGGAGAACGTTCCCGAGCCGCCGGTGAGGCTGGAGGCGACGGTGCCGGCATCGTTGATGTCACCGGCGATCGAAGAAAAGGTTCCGGCGGCGCTGGCGTTGGCGGAGCCGGCGACTACGTAGCGCCCGCCAGAGCTATCCCATCCGCTGAGACCGAAGGCGTAGAGGCCGGTGAGGCCGCTGCTGGAGAAAGTGGAGGAATCCTGCAGGCGAATGACGCCGCTGCCGCGCGAACTGGCGGAGTCGAATTCAATGAGGCGTCCGCGCTGGAAGTAGCCGCTGTTGGTGCAGCCGCCGGATTGCTGGTTGAGCGTGGTGGAGCAACCGCCGAGCGCGATGCGGAAGTTGCTGGTACCGGCGCTGGTGGTGAGCGAGAGGCATCCGCGATTGTCGGAGCCGACCGTGTACGTGCCGCCGGTGATGCTCAGTCCGGTATGGGTGGCGCTGGAGCGATTGATGTCTTCAACGCCACCGGTGACGTTGCCATTGGCGTCGGTGGTGAAGTTTCCGGCGAGGAGGTACGGGCCGCCGGCATCGAAACCGCGCAGGACGAAGGCGTAGGGAGCGGACGCGGTCACGCTGCTTTCGCCGCCGGTGTGGCAGGTGGAATCGAGGTCGTTGACGCCGATGTTGAGATTAGAAATTCCGACGGCGGGATAAGGCGTTTGCGTGTCGTTGACGATGGCGGTGAAGGCGTAGGCTCCGAGCCCGCCGTTTTGCGCGAGGCCGGATGCGCTGGGAGTACCAGAGAGCGCTCCGCCGCCGTTGAGGGTCAGGCCGGGAGGCGGCACACTGCCTGACTGAACGGACCAGGAGTAGGGCGGCACTCCGCCGTTGGCGCTGAGAAGCACGGGAGCATACGGGATGCCGGCGCTGGTATTGGGATTAATGTAAGCGCCGAAGACATCGGGGATGCGAGGGCCGAGCGGCGTGGGGACGACGAGGAGTTGAAAATTCAAGGCGGCTGAAACCACTCCGGCCCTGTCGCGAACCGTGAGCGCGACTGGCATGCAACCAGAGGAACTCGGGGATCCGGTGAGCGTGGCCTGACTGGTTTGGTTGGTGGTCGTTTGCAGGTTGAGGCCGTCGACGGAGCCGTTGTCGGTACCGTTGATCGTCCAGGTGAACGGAGGGACACCGCCGGATTCGGTGAAAGTGGCGCTGTAAGCGGCGCCAACGCTGGCAACGGCGCCGACACCGGGGATCACGATGCTGCCGGCCGACGGGCACGTGGTGATGGGCGTGGGGACCTCGCTGATGATCGCCGGAGGCGGCTCGATGGTCACGGACAGCGACGCCGAGGAATTGGGATCGGCGATGGAGGTGGCGACGATGTTGATCTGCTGGGTGGTGGTCACGGTGGCTTCGGCGGCGTAGGTGGCGCCAGTCGTGGTCGTGCCAGTGAGCGAGCCGGGCGCTTTCTGATTGTTCAGCGCGTTCTGCAGCGTCCAGGTGACTCCTTGATTCTGGGGATCGTTGGAGACCTGCACGGTCACAGAAACGTTCTGGGCCTGATCGATGGTGGCGCCGGTGGTGGGCGAGACGAAGGTGACGATCGGCGTTTGCGGGCCCTTGTTGCCGCTGCCGGAACTGCTGCAGGCGGACATGAAGAGCAGCGCGAGGGCGCAGAGAAGAATCAGGGTGACGGGTTGAACGGTGGTACGGCTTCGGTCAGACACTCTAGGCTCCTGGGCTGCGTTGAACGCAGCCTTCGTCAGTAATGTGTGGTGCGAATCTTTCGTTCGCGGGATGGGGCCGCTAAGCATGTGCCCTTCCCGTTCGTCGTACTTCCTAAACCCCACTTCCGGCAAAGGCGGCCAGAAGTGGGGCACCCGGTTGATGCAAGGTCTCCGGTGCCCACGTCTCGCAAATACGGCGAGACGTGGGGCATCCCATTTCATCTACCGATTCGCCAAAGCAATTTCTGCAGAGACTTACTACTGGACTGCGTTCTTTCCGATCGCCACCGGGATGTCTTTTGCTGACGGCTTTGCGACTGCGTTCTGAATCCAGGCGAGGAGCTTGCCGCCGCCTTCGGCATTCATCAGGGCGTCGATAGAGTCGAAACGCCCGAAGTCGGTTTGCCTGGGAGCGGCGGCCTTGATGCGATCTTTGCTCTCGGGCGGCGTGGCGGCGTCTTTCATGTTCTGCTGAATGCGCACGGACGGCGTCTGCAACTTCGGGAGCCACTGCACGGGGTCGAGCGGCGCGACTTTCGCGAGGAACTCAGGCGCGGTGTGCTGCGCGTGCTCGGGGTCGTCTTTCTCGATGACTGTCTTCGCGAGCCAGGTGGGCCAGTCGCCCCAGGGATCGAGGGCGTCGACGGCCTTGATGCGGGAATCGGCGGCGGCGGCGAGCAGGGCGATGGTTGCGCCGGAACCCTGGCCGAACATGCCGATGCGATCCATGTCGATGTCGCCGCGCGAGGCGAGATAGTCGAGGAGAAACTTGACGTCGTGCACGGTGCTGCCGATGGACTCCTGCAATTCGCTGACGAACCACTGCTTCATGGGGCGATCATGAAAGCGCTGGGCGCTGAGGGCGGAGACGAATCCGATGGCGGCGACGCCGTTGGCGGTGGCGCGCTCGCACCATCCGTTGTTTTTGAAGCGGTCGGTGTTGTCGGTGTAGTTGTAGAGGTAGAGGACGGCGGGCGCTTTCTTCACGCCTTTCGGGATGACGACGTAGACGTCGAGCGCGTCGCCGGGACGCCACTTCAGCGCGACCAGAGTGCGTGTGAACTTTTCTTCGTTGTCGGGGAGGGTGACGACGGGAGGCTCGGGATGCAGATCGCTGGAACCGATTTGGAGTGAGCTCCAGTCTTCGGAGATTTCTTCGTAATACGGAATGCCGGTGATGGGATCGACGCCCACGGAATCGACGCTGATGTGCGCGGTGTTCTCCTCGGGCGCGGGCTGCGATTTGCCTTGAGTGGACGGAGTTTGGGCGGCGGCGAGGGACACGCAGAGCAGCAGAACCGCGATCACGATGGACTTGGCCCGGAATTGCGAAAACTGCATTCAAACTCCTGTAAAGATGATGTGCCGCCGGTGGAATCTACAGCGCGATCTTCTCTCGCGGCTCGGTTCAAAACCGACTGGAAAGCAACTGGGAAAGAAGGGCTGGTTGGCCCTTCTTCCCCAGATGTGCCGCGAAGCAAGTCTTACTGACGGACGTTGTACTCTTCGATCGGCGTGCCGGCATCGAGGTTCCAATCCACGTCGGATTGGACCGTGAGCACCGAACCACCGAGGTCGTTGCCTTTGTCGATGAGGCAGGTCGCGTGACCCGGAGTGCCACCGGTCAGAGCGACGCTGGTGAAGCTGGCGACGCCACCGGAGATACAGGCGTGGTGGCCGTTGTCCGCAGTGCTCGGTCCGCCGGGCGCAGCGTAGTGCGAACGGAAGACGAACAGGTTGAGGTTGCCGGTCCATTTCGGAGCCGTCAGCGTTCCACTATTGGTCAGACCGCTGAGGTAGGGGACGAAGTCGGAGGTGGCGCGAGCCGGATCGGCGACTTCGATTTCGTCATAAGCCACAAGGTTGAGGACCGACGCCGGGGTCGCGAGCGTGGCCGAGTTGCCGAAGGTCATGATGCGGAGAACGTTCCACAGCGGATAGGAACCATCGGCAACGTGAGTGAACGGAAGCTGGAAGCAGGGCAAGGCGTTGAAGTTGCACTGCGGCAGATTGAAAGCTCCGTTCGGGTTGGGTTTCGTGTCGCTGGCGCCGCCCGGAGTGCTGAACAGAGGATCGATGCCGTCGACCGTGAGGTAATGGCCGGCCGTGCTGGTAGCCGGAGCGAAGTTGCCGTAGCTCCAGAAGGAGTAGCCGATGCCATCGGTGACGACGCTGGCGCCGGAGTTGGACTTGCCGAGTGTGGCGGGAACTTCCTGGCCAGTACCGATGGCGCGGAGGCGGAGGCCCGCACCGCAACCGCCGGTCTTGGTCTGGATCCAAACCGGATCGCCGCAGGTTTCCGAGCCATTGGGAGCGGTGGCGCCGCTGCCGGGGCAGCCCGCGCCGGTGTTGAAGTTGGTGGCCGGGTTGATACCAAGCTCCTGGCCGCTCCACTCGTTGCTGGTTTCGCCGGTGGCGGTGGGAATTCCCACGCCAGGGTTGCCGCTGCCGGTGATGGTGCGAACGGCGGTGTATTCAAACGTGTTATAGGTGCCCGAGAGAGCTTCGCGCTGGACCACCTGGATGGGCTTGCCGACGCCCGCGCCAGTCGAGAGCAGATCGGTGGTGCAGTGCGTACGGCCGGAGAAGACCTGCGCAAGTACCTGGCGGTTGATGTTGTTGAAGACGTACTGGCCGGAGCCGTTGACGGCGCCGAAGCCTTGGCTGGCGGTGGTATCACCGTTTCCGACCAAAACCAGAATCGGAGCCGCACCCACGTCAAAGGTAACGGTGGTCGGGACCGTGCCGCCGCCGATCGGATCGGTTCCGGTCAGCTTGAAAAGCAGGGTGTTGAACACCTTGTTGCCGCCGAAGGAGTCATAAAACGGGCAACCGATCTTGCTGCCGGCAGCGAGGCCGTCACCGCCGCAAGCAGCGGCATTATAGCCGAGTCCGGTCAGGTGTCCGACGGTGTCGATAGTGGTGAGAGCGCGAGTGGTCGCGATGTAGGCGTCTTCCGGACGGATGTCGGTACCGGCTGCATTGAAGTAGCAGTACTGACCGCTGTTGGCGACGCCGGTCTTGACGCCGCAGTACGCCGGACGGGCCGCAGGCGGGAGGGTAGCCGGGATGAAGTTCATCGCGGTGACCACGGAGGCCGGGACGGAGGTAACGGTATCCGGCAGTCCGCCAATCTTGTTGGTGGTGCACTTGGTCGTACCACCGCAAAGCGTGGTGGAGAAGTTGGCAGTCGCGACGTCGGTCGAGGTGATGCCGTAGGCGGCGGCCACGGAGTAGTTCGTGGTGCCAACCGTGATCAGGTTGTAGGCAGCGAAATCTTTCACGCCGACGGTGGAGTCAACGCTCCAGTAGGTGTAGACGTTGCAGGTGGCGCCGCTATCCCAAATGATCCAGGTGGTAGAGCTGTCGCTCTTGTTGACGCCCGGGCGGGAGTCGAGAATCGCCGAGGTATTGTTGCCGTTAGCATCCTTGCCCGTGACGGAGAAGACGTTAGCCGGACCGGTGCCAGCCTTGGAAATAACGTCGGTGGTGGCGTAAGCAAGAGTGTTGAACTGCGCGGAAGAACCGACACCCATGAACTGCAGCGAAGCCCCGGTGCTACAGGGGGTAGCTGCAAAGACACTGGGAGTGAGCAGCGCGGCCATGACGACGACCAGCGCTACCGAAAGTTTCTTTGTCATTTCTGAATCTCCTTTTGAATTCCAGCACTGCATTTGGGCAAAGCCTTTTTCGGCATCGCACCTCCGAAACGTGAGGAGGCGACGAGGCCAACAACTCACAAAAGAACGGACGGACGGTAAGTTTCGATTGAGTGGTAAACGCACAATGGCGCGTGCTTGTGCGGCTCTAATATCGGGGAAGGGTGTTACGCATACATGAAGGAAAAATGAACGGAAGATGAATTTCTGAAGCGGCTCGAGTGAATCCTTGTGGAAAAGGCGGAAGCATTCAAGAAGTGTGTAAGTTCTTGCGAACAGGGCGAGGAAGTGGGCTGACCTCGCGTTGAAACCCGGGGCGATACCGCCTGGGAGAAGCGCTCTCTGTCACCGGAAATTAACCTTTCCTTCACGGGCCTGTAACAATCCGCCGCTAACGTTGACCGTCTGTGTAGCGCTCATCTTGACTCATTGCCGCGGCCGTCTGTGCTCGGGAGCTTTTGGCTGCGGACGCCGTAGGAGAGGTGCATTCCTGTGACATTGGTTCGTTCGCTGGCAGCCTGGAGTGTTCTATTTCTGTGCGTCGCTGCACTGGCGGTGGTCAGCCGCGCACAACAAGCCCACACGTCGTCGTTGACTGGGACCGTGAGCGACCCGGCAGGGAAACCGGTGGGTGGCGCGACGGTGGTGTTGAACTGGAAGAGTGGCGAGAAGGCGGCCATCAGCAACGCGAAGGGTGAGTACGAAATCACGGGACTGAATCCGGGCGACTACAAATTGAAGGTGAGCGCACAAGGTTTCGACGCGTTCGAGACCGACGTGAGCCTGCCGGCGGATCTCGCGCTGGAGATCGATGCGCCACTCCAACCGCCGCCGGGAGCGACGCAGACCGGACTGGCTCC
This sequence comes from Terriglobales bacterium, assembly GCA_037443605.1. Classification (GTDB taxonomy): domain Bacteria; phylum Acidobacteriota; class Terriglobia; order Terriglobales; family Acidobacteriaceae; genus Sulfotelmatobacter. Next base: position 170,482 of record JBBIOA010000006.1, on the reverse strand, counting down.
GGTGCTGGCGCCGGCGGATGGGCCAGTGCATCCCAAAGAGCCCGCGCCGTCAGCGGCTGCGATGGCGGTTCAAGACGGGCCGAAGGTTCCCGGAGCAAGTTTGAACGGAAGCGTGACCGACCCATCGGGTGCGGTGATTCCGGGAGCGACGGCGAGCGTGACCGGGTCGGGTGGGACCCGGACGGCGACTGCCGATGAAAAAGGACAATATCTGCTGCCCGGGCTGGCGCCTGGGGCGTACAAGCTGAAGGTCTCCGCCAAGGGATTCGCCGACTTCGATACCGACGTCACGCTGGCGGCGGATCAGAGTCTGGAAATCGATGCTGCGCTGGCGCCGCCCTCGGTCGGCGAGAACATTACCGTGGAGGGCCAGACTCCGACGCAGATCAATACGGAAACCGCCAACATCGAGGGCACGATTACACAGAAAGAAGTGGTGAACGCGCCGCTGAACGGGCGCAACGTCACGCAGTTGATCGCGCTGACGCCGGGCGTGAGCAACCAGACCGGACAAGATGAAGCGAAGGTGGGCGTGCAGGGCAGCGTGAAGTACAGCGTGAACGGGGGCCGGGTCGAGTACAACAATTTTGAGGTGGACGGCAGCGATGTGCTCAATGCCGGGCTGAATGGCGCGGAGAGCACGCTGATGGTGTATCCGAGTCTGGATGCGGTGCAGGAAGTGAAAGTGCTGACCTCAAACTATGGCGCGATGTACGGGCGCACGGCATCGGGCACGGTGTTGATCACGACGAAGTCGGGGACGGAGAAGTTCCACGGCAACGGGTACGAATTCCTGCGCAACGAATTTTTCAACTCGCGGAATTACTTTGACCAGACGACGAAGGCGCCGTTGTACCGGCGGCAGGATTTCGGTGGAACGATTGGCGGACCGCTGTATATCCCGGGCGTTTACAACAACAAGAAGGACAAGACATTCTTCTTCTTTTCGGAGGAATTCCGGCTGGAGAAATCTCCCTTCGGGCCGGGCGGAGAAGGCGGCGACTTCAACCAGGCTGTGCCGACGTTGCAGCAGCGCAGCGGATTGTTCAACGACGTATGCCCGGCGACTTCGCCGGGAGGCAGCGTGACGTTTCTGCGCGCCCAGTATCCGGATTGCCCGGCCGCATCGTCGTCGGGAGTGACGCTGGCGACGTTCCCCGGCAACCAGATTCCGATCGATCCGAACAGCCAGCTGATCTTCAACTCGGGATTGATTCCGGCGCCGAATTCGACGCTGGGATGTAACTCGACGCTGGCCAATGCGATCGATCCGACGGGGCAGCCGATTTCGCCGTGCTACGACGCGGTGATTTCGCCGGCGACGTACTGGCGGGAAGAGTTGTTCCGCATCGATCACAACTTCACGCAGAACGTGAAGGCGAGTTTCCGTTACGTACATGACTCGTGGGACACGACGGTGACGGTGCCACAGTGGGGATACGTTCACAACACTTTGCCGACGGTGCAGAACCGGCTGACCGGGCCGGGGATCAGCCTGGTGGCGCACCTGACGCATACGATTTCGGCGACCTCGCTGAATGATTTCCTGGTCAGCTACGTGAATTCGCACATCACGCTGGCGGACCGGCCGGGACCGGGAGCGGACCTGACGCGGCCAGCGGGGTTGCAGATGGGATCCATCTTCAACAACGGGTTCGGCGGAAAGCTGCCGGGGGTGGTGATTGGCGGGACCAACGGCGCGTACGGCGGAGCAGGGTTCACGATTGATACGTCGTACATGCCGTGGGTGCACACGAATCCGACATACAGCCTGAGTGACGCGTTCAGCAAGGCGATTGGCAAGCACACGCTGCAGGTGGGTATTCAGATGGTGGACGCGCAGCGCAGCGAGGTGAACGGAGCGATCGGCGCGGCATCCGGCGACGTGCAGGGACTGCTGACGTTCAACAACCAGAACAACGCGCTGAGCACGGGTAACGCCTTTGCGGATTTCCTGATCCAGGAGCCGGGGAGCCTGGTGAACCCGATCCAGAGTTACCAGCAGGACAGTGCGCAGCTGAAGTACTACAACAACTACTGGCTGTGGGAGCCGTATGTGCAGGATGACTGGCGCGTGAATCGCCGGCTCACGGTGAATCTGGGAGTGCGGGCGAGCCTGTTCGGCAACTTCCACGAAAAGAATTTAGACGCGTGGAACTGGAGTAAGTCAGCCTTCAGCCAGCAACTGGCTTCGACGGTGCAGATCAATCAGGCGTCGGGATTCCAATCGGGATATCTGCAGACGACGGCGGGAGTGCCGATCACCATCGATCCGAACAATCCTCGGAACAATCTGAATCCAGCGATCATGAATGGGCTGGTGCAGTGCGGGAAGAACGGAGTTCCATCGAGTTGCATGAGCAATCATTTGTTCAATCCGTCGCCGCGCGTGGGGTTTGCGTGGGATCCGAAAGGCGACGGCAAGACTTCGATTCGCGGCGGCTATGGAATCTTCTACGAGCACGGCACGGCGAAAGAAGCGAACACAGGTTCGCTGGAAGGCAGCGCGCCGAACGTGCTGACGATGACGAATTATTTTCCGCTGCATTACAACAGCATCGGGCTGGACCAGGCCGGCGATCACGTGGCCTTTCCGCTGGATGTGACGTCGGTGCCCAGCAAGACGGTTTGGCCGAACGTGCAGCAGTGGAGCTTCAGCGTGCAGCGGCAGATTTCAGCGGATACGGTGGTGACCGCGGCCTACGTGGGCAGCAAAGGCACGCACTTATCGGCAGAACTGCAGTCGAATCAGTTGACGCCGCTGACCACCGCCTCGAATACAGGAGTATTTCTGAACGGAAATCCGTTTGGGGCGCACGAGCCGGTCACCACGCAGGACTGCGACAGCTATAACGGACAGTCGTTCACGATTACGAACCTGGGAACCGGCGTGGTGGAGGGAATCGTCACTGCACATGAACCGGCGTGGATCAACATGCTGGCTGCGTGCTACGGCGTGAACCCGGGCATTCCGAGCCCGAATACGCTGCGCACTTACGCGCCGGGGTTTCAGCGCGTGCTCTCGATACAAAACGTGGCGGACTCGCAGTATCACGCGCTGCAGGCCACTATGCGGCACGCGAAAGGCCCGGTGACGGTGGGCGTCTCCTACACGTACAGCCACTCGCGGGACGATTCTTCGGATCGTTCGTCGGGGAACTTCGTGAACTCGGCCGACATCCGGGCGAACTGGGCGAGTTCGGACTTCGACCAGCGGCATCTGCTGAACATCAGCTATGTGTACAACCTGCCGAAGCTGAGCGGGACGTTGGACCGCTGGCTGCGCACCAGCGCGGCAGAGAGCGAAACGCCAACGCCGGAGAGCAGTTCGCACATCATGCATACGCTGCTGGACGGCTGGCAGATTTCGGGCATCACGCTGTTTGCCTCGGGAACTCCGTTCAGCGTACTGAATGGCGGCAGCAACAACGGAATCTCGGTGCTGGACAATGCCGGCGTCGCCAATGGCGTGGGCGTGGGGTCGTACCCGGACGTGATTGCCAGTCCGAGGGGCAAGATTCCGCCGCACAACAACGCGCAGAGCATCGGGCCGCTGCTGTTCGACCCGGAAGCGTTCGCGGCGCCGCGCGGGCTGACGTTTGGCGATGCAGGACGCAATTTCCTGAACAATCCGCATCGCATCAACTTCGACATAACGCTGCAGAAGAATTTCAAAATCACCGAAGGATCGAACCTGGAGTTCCGCGCCGAAGCGTTCAATGCGTTTAACCATACGCAGTTCCGCATCTTCAATTCGAACATCGGCAACACGGCGAACAATACGATCAACTGCTATGGCGGGTCGGACTACACGGCGGCGGGCGGGCTGACGAACTTCGGCAATGGCAACATCGTGAACGTGGACTGCCTGACCGGCAGTTCGTTTCTGCATCCGATTGACGCGCACCGGCCGCGGACGTTGCAGCTGGGGCTGAAGTTCAGCTTCTAGACTGCCACGCCGAAATCGCTCTTCAAACTGCTATGAGCAGTTTTGCGCCGAAGACTGTCGTCCACCGGCCCGATAGGCATTCCGGAAGGAAAATCGAGGGGAAAGGTGCGCGAAATCTGCGCGGACAGGAAGTCCGCGTAACTCGCTGATTTTAGGAATTGGTCGGGGCGATAGGATTTGAACCTACGACCCCCTGCGCCCAAGGCAGGTGCGCTACCAGGCTGCGCTACGCCCCGAAAGGTCAACAATGGATGGCTGGCTTACGAAATGGGCTGCGGACATCTTTGATTCTAAGCGAGCCTTGCGGTAAAGACAATGGCGGGGCGAGCGGGGTGCCGCAGCGTCTGCAGAGTGCGGCATTCGCCCAGCCACCGCGGGGATGGGCGATGGGGCGGAGTGCCTTTGGGTTCGAGGCCTCATTGCCAGCGCGTGTATGAGGCGGCGGGCGCGTTCCATACGTCGGTCACCAAAAGACACGCATCGGGCGGTCACGCTTGGGGAGAGAATACGGCGTCGACGGTGGAGATGATTTCCTCCATGGATCCGTCGATGTCGAGGGTGACCCGGGCCAAATCCATCTTGGCAAGGGCCGGGTGATGCTCGACCAGAATGCTCCAGGCGGCTTCGCCCGCCAGATCGACGCCCATGGCCTCGTAGTATCCGTAGCCCAGATCGCGCAGACGACAGAGCAGGTCGCTCAGACTGACAAGGGCGACCAGAGAAGGCGCCACCGTGGCCGATTGCACGTTGTGGTGGTAGGCAACGACAGAGACGATATCAGCGGAAAATTGCCAGGCATCGGCCAGCATTCTGCCGCTCTGGCAGTGGGTAAAGCCGAGTTGCTGGTGTTCGAGGACATGCAGCGCAATCCGCTGTTCCTGCGCCTGTTGAAAGCAGCGGCGGAAGTCCTCGGTGCAGGCGACGGTATTCACCAGGATGCCCAAGTCGTGCAGCAGGCCGGCCAGATAGGCTTTCTCGGGGTCGGGATAGCCGATGAGTTTTGCCATGCGGCTGGAAACCAGCGCACAACCGAGGGAATGCCGCCAGAAAGTAGTCGCCTCCATCGCCCACTTGTCGGCGGGCACAATGCGGTTCAGGCAGCAGCCCATCAGGATGGCCTGGATGCGTTTCAAGCCAAGGGCCAGGATGGCCGAGCGGACGGTTTCGGTGTTGCGCCGCCCGAACAGAGGAGAGTTGGCCATGCGCAGGCACTGGGCGGCGATGGTCGAGTCGTAGGAAACCAATTCGATGACCTTTTGCATCCGAACCTGCTCGGGCGGCAGGCGCAACATGGCAGTCAGCGGCTGCACGATGGCGGGGACGGTTGGCATGGTCTCAAGAGATCGAATGCGTTGACGGAGTGTTTCCAGTTTGCTCACGGTTTGTCCTTTGGGATATACCCGACCGGCGCTTTCCAGTAGCCAATCGCGCCGGGAAAATGGACGAGACTGAAATTGCTGTCGATCTGGTAGAGCGACTCGGCATGCCCCAGGAACAGGTAGCCGCCGGGCAGAAGGTTGGCGTGGAAATGTTGCACCACCTTGCGTTTCGATGCCAGGTCGAAGTAGATGAGCACGTTGCAGCAGAAGATCAGGTCGATGCCCTTGAGGAAGGTCATTTTGGCAGGGTCGCTAAGATTGACGCGGTCAAAGCGGATGATTGATTTCAGCTGGTCGCCGGCCTGCAGGTGCTTGTCGTCGACGGGCTTGAAGTATTTGCGGCGCAGGGCGTCGGTGGTACTGCGGAGAGAATATTCTCCGTAGATGCCGGCTTTGGCGGCCGCCAGCGAATTGTCGTTCAGATCGGTGGCCAGGATGTCGAAGGTCCAGCCCGCAAGCTGCTTGCTGGCTTCCTCCAGCAGAAACATGGCAAGGGTGTAAGGCTCTTCGCCGGTGGAGCAGCCGGCGCTCCACAGATGCAGGCGCTTGAAGCCCATGGCGCGCTTGGTCTGGATGAGCTGCGGCAGGATGACGGTGCGCAAGGCTTCCAGCTGGGGCGGGCTGCGGAACATGTAGGTTTCCCCAATGGTGATTTCGTTGAGCAGGAGGCGCAGTTCGGCGTCGCGGTCGGCCCGCGTGGTGAGGCGCGCAAGGTATTCGGAGGGGGTTCGAATCTGCAGCGCGTTCATGCGACGGGTGCAGCGCTGGGCCAGCAGGTAGAGTTTCTCCTCCGGCTGGTAGATGCCCGAGATCTGGTAGATCACGTCGCGGATTTTGAGATAGGCAGGATCTTTGAGATCCTCCGCTTCCGGCTTGATGGCCGGCTTGATAGCCGCCTTTACGGTCCCGATTTCTGCCATGCGGTCTGCTCCACGCGGGCTTCAGGCGCCCGCCGCCTGTCTGCGGCTAAACTGCACGCGGCGAATGATCTCGCGCGCCAAGTCGGCGAGGGGACAGATCTTGTCCGCCATGCCGGCGTTCACCACGGCGCCCGGCATGCCCCACACCACGGACGTGGCCTCGTCCTGCACAAAGACTTCCCCTCCGGCTTCGCGGATGTGCGCCGCCCCGCGGGCGCCGTCGGATCCCATGCCGGTGAGAACCACGGCGAGGGTTGCCGCCCCGTAGGCTTCGGCGACGGAACGAAACAGGACGTCGACGGCGGGACGGCAGGAATTTTCCGGCGGATCCTGGGTCAGGACCAGGCCGGTCCCCCCGAGACCGCGCACCACCTTCAGGTGATGATTGCCGCGCGCGATCCACACCTGACCAGGCTCGATCTTCTTCACCGGTTCGGCCTCGCGTACTGGCAGGCGCGATTGCGCCTTCAGCCGCTCCGCCAGCAGTCCGGTAAAGACGGGCGGCATGTGCTGCACCACCACCACCGGCACGGGAAAATCTTGCGGTAGGTGGGGCACGACTTCCATCAGGGCATTGGGGCCGCCGGTGGAACTGCCAATGGCGAGGATGTCGATGCGCTGGGCACCGGGCCTGCGGGAGGTGGGAGCGGGAGCAGGTGCGCGCGGGACCGATGGGCGCTCGCGGCGAACCAGGGACAGAATTTTGGGCACCAGTTCGCGCCGAACGTCTTCCATCGCCTCCGCCAGACTCTCGCTGTTGCTGGGCTTGGTGATGTAGTCCGACGCACCCAGCGAAAGCGCTTCGAGGGTGACGGCAGCACCGCGATCGGTGAGCGTGCTGCACATGATGACGGGCAGCGTCGGATACGTTTTGCGAATTTGTTTCAGGGTTTCGATGCCGTCGAGGCCGGGCATCTCGATATCGAGGGTAACAATGTCGGGATTGAGCTGGGGAATTTTGGCGAGCGCGATGGAGCCGCTCGGGGCGGTGCCGGCAATCTGGATCTCGGGCGTGGACGATAGAGCTTCGGAGAGAAGCTTGCGGACCACCACCGAATCGTCAACCACCAGCACGCGAATGGGCAGCATGAAAACCTCAGGTATTGAGAGCAGGCGCCACACTGCGGCCGACCCAGAGGGCGGCGCCTGCCGTTAAGCGGGATCAGGCGCCAGCCTTCGCCGATCTGGCCTTGGAGCCCCAGTTCTCGCCTTCGCCTTCGATGCGGAAGCGGGACACCAACTGGCCCAGTTCGCTGGACATCTTGGCCAGTGCCTCGGAGGCCTGGAGGGTGTCGTTGGCGCCGTGGCTGGTGCTCTTGGCGGCCTCGGCCACACCACTGATGTTGCGCGTGATTTCGCCCGAGCCCCTGGCCCCTTCGCCGACGTTGCGCGCCATCTCGTTGGTAGTGGCGTTCTGCTCCTCGACTGCGGTGGCGATGGTGTTGGAGATGTCGTTCACCTGCCGGATGACGGAACTGATCTGGGCAATGGCGCCGACGGCTCCCTTGGTATCGCCCTGGATGGCTTCGATCTTGCGGCTGATATCCTCGGTGGCTTTGGCGGTCTGCTTAGCCAGCTCCTTGACCTCGTTGGCGACGACGGCGAATCCCTTGCCGGCTTCGCCGGCGCGGGCCGCCTCGATGGTGGCGTTGAGAGCCAGCAGATTGGTCTGCTGGGCAATCGAAGTGATGACCTTGATGACCTGCCCGATTTCGGTCGAGGAATCGCCCAGCTTGCTGACGATCTGGGTGGTGTCTTCGGCGACGCGGACGGCGCCGGTGGCGACTTTTGCCGATTCGTGAGCGTTTTTGGCAATCTCCTTGATGCTGGCGCTCATTTCTTCGGTGCCGGTGGCTACGGTTTGCAGGTTCTTGTTGACCTGTTCGGCGCTGGCCGAAACCAGGTTGGCCTGAGCCGAGGTTTCCTCGGCGTTGGCGCTCATCTGCTGGCTGGTGGCGGTCAGTTCCTCGGATGCACTCGACAGCGAATTGGCGTTTTCGGCGATCGAGCGCATGCTGGCGCGCAACGACTCGGTCATGGCGTTGATGTCGTTCTTGATGTCGGCGTGCTCGCCCTGATAGTTGCCGGTCACTTGCGCGGTCAGGTCGCCGGCGGCGATCTTCTTGAGCACGCTGCCGGCTTCCTGGACCGGGCGGATGACGGCGTCGAGGGTCTGGTTCACGCCCTCGACGATCTTGCGATAGTCGCCGCTGTGCTTGGCGGCATCGGCGCGGGTGGAGAGTTTGCCTTCGACGGCGGCTTGGGACAACATGCCGACATCCGCGATCAGGGTCTGAATCTTGGTCATCATCGCAGTCAGCGCCGGAACGAGTTCGTCGTGCTCGGACCTGCGCCCAAGCTTCTTGTATTCCGGCAGATCCTCCAGATTGCCTTCCGACACTCTCTGGACGGTGCCGATCACGTGATGGATTCGCTCCTGAACCCCGTTTAGGCCGGTCGCCAGTTCGGCAAAAATTCCGACATAATTGCCGTCCACTCGCTGGGTGTAGTCGTTGCCGGCCATCTTCTGGGTAATGGTGGTTGCTTCCCGCAGGCCGCCCAGCCCATCGATGCAAGCATTCAGATTGCCCTTGATGACGTTGAAATCCCCACTGTAGCTGTCCGTGATCTCCGGGGGGATGACGCCTTTGCCGATCTTGTCGACGTAGTCGGCAGCCACGTTGAGGGGGCCGATCACGGCGTCGAGCGTGGCGTTCACGCCTTCGACGATCTTGCGGTAGCCGCCGCTGTGCCGAGAGGCATCGGCGCGGGCGGAAAGTCTGCCGTCGACGGCGGCTTTGGCGAGCATGCCGACGTCGGCGACCAGAGCGTTCACGTTGTCGATGCAGGTGTTCAGGTTGGTGCGGATGCGATCGAACTCTCCGCTATAGGCTTCGGTGAGCTTCCCGGGAATGTCGCCTTTGCCGATGCGGTCCAGATAGGTGGCCAGAGTGTCGGTGACCATTTTGCGTTCGGTGACGTCCGTCGAATACTTGACCACCTTGAAGGGCTTGCCCGTCAGGTCCAGGATCGGATTGTAGGAAGCCGAAATCCAGATCTCCTTGCCGCCCTTACCAACGCGCTTGAATTCCCCCGCCACGTACTCACCGCGGTTCAGCTTGGCCCAGAGTTCTCTGTATTCGGGACTATGTTTTTGAGCGTCCTCGACGAACAACCCGTGATGGCGGCCCTTGATGTCGTCGAGCGAGTAGCTCATGGTCCTCAGGAAGTTGTCGTTGGCGGTGAGGATGGTTCCGTCCAAGTTGAACTCGACCACGGCCTGCGACTTCTTGATGGCGTTAATCTGGCCGACGAAGTCGGCATTGAGGAGCTTCAGACTCGCGTTCATTTTGTTGAGCGCGGTGCCCAGTTCGGCGAATTCGTCCTGGCCGTTGACCTGCATCTCGCTTTCGTTGAGCTTTCCGGCAGCGATGGCGTTGGCGAAGTGGAGCGCGCCCAGCGTCGCCGAGGACACACTACTGCCGGTGGTCAAGCCCATGGCCGCCACGACGACCCCGACCACTGCGCACAGCCCGAACAACAACAGCAGACGGTTGCGAACGGTCTCCGCACTTTCCTGGTCGAGTTTCGCCTGCTCGGCTTGCAGCAGTTCGACCGCCTGTCTGGTGGCGGCGCCGGAAGCGTCCGAGAAAGGCACGGCGCGATTGCGCGCCGCGAGCGCTGCTTTCAAGTCTCCTCGCTGCAGCGCCGGGAAGATCTCTTGCTCTGCGATGTCCATGTATTTCTTGCCCTGGTTATAGGCTTCGACGGTGGCCAGTTCCTTGATCTTGCTCTCCGGCAGCCGTTTGGCCCAGCTGCTGGTCGCGTCCTCGAATTCCTTTTTCCTCTGCTGGTAGGCGGCAAGATCTTCCGGTACTTTGTCTTTCGAGTCGATCATCGCCTTGATGACGGGCATCCGCACGCGTTCCATGTCCAGGGCGGGTGGCGCAATGTCGCCGTTCAGGTCGCTGTACATCAGCATCTCCTGGTGGACCGGGCCCCCGACTTTGACCTTGCTGATGGTCAGGTACGACAACCCGCCGAAGACCAGCAGGCCGAGAACGGAGATTCCCACCAGAAATTGCAGTTTGGTGCGGACTTTCATGTCTTTCATACTGAGCATGGCTTTTTCCTCTCAAATCCTTCCGTGTCGTGGATGGCGACGAACTTTTTGCTTACTTCTTCCTGGGCAGAAGCCAGATGTAGGCGTTGCCAACCGCATAGGTAATTCCCCCGTAGACGCGTTTCTGCGGCGCAAAGTGGCTGACCCCGGCGTCAAAACCGGTATCGAGATAGAGCCGCTTGTGCGCCTGAAATGAACCGCCCAGCATGACCGAGGCAAAACCCGGAGCCGCAGCATTGAGCGCCGTGTATCCGTAGGGCTCCAAGACCATCGTCAGCCGTTTGGATACGGGATACCAGTTCGCCAGGGCGAAGCCGAGGTTGTGATCAAATCCAGTTGCGCCGGGCCGCCCGATCAGCTGGGGAATGACATTGAAATCGCAGTGCAGCTTGCGAAGGTCTTTACTGAACAGGGCGGCAAACTGATGATCGACCTTGCCCGAGCTTCCGATACTCAACGCGCCGGTCGGCGCTTTGATTTCGTAGAGCACGCCGAGGCTCGGATGTAGCTTGCCCTGTTTCAGGTAGCGGTACTTCAGGCCCATCCAGTTGTCGCCGAATCCAGTGCGGTTGCCCGAAGGATCGGTGAGGCTGATGTAGTCGCCCGCGAACCAGTGAAAGTCGAGGTTGGGCAGGAGGCCGAAACGCAGGCCCCCGGAAAAATCGCTGTGTCGCTGGCCCGCGCCCAGCCACTGGCGCTCGATTCCGTATTCGAGTTCGACGACACCGCACTGAGTCGGGTCGGTCGCGCTGGCCACGGTCGGCCGGCTGGGCACCGAGGCGGCTTCGCCGCGGCAGCCGGATTCCTGGGCCAGGGTACAGCTAAATGAGAGGCCTGCGGCCAGCAGGAGGCGGCAGACGATCCGTGCGGCGTTCCAGCGGCTTCCAATCAGGTTGTTTCCGGCCATCGCGTTGGTTCCCTTCATCCCGGACGGGGCAGGATCAGCAAAGCTCATTTCGCACCGCCGGCGGCGCCCGCGCTCTCGGCTTCGGGGCGGAGAGCGCGTTCGGTGTCGAGCACCAGCATCAACCGTTCCGGCAGCTTGTAGACGCCGCGCACCAGCGCGCGCGCTCTGCCCCGCAGGGTTTCCGGCGTGGGCTCGAAGGATTCCTCGTCCACTTCGAGCACGTCGCCGATTTCGTCGACCAGAAAGCTGACCGGGCCGTCGTCGGTGCGCACGACAACATTCATGGGCAGTTCGTTCGCGGGCCGGTCGGCCATGGCAAAACGGCGGCGGAGGTCGACCGCCATCACGATCTGGCCGCGCAGGTTGATGAGGCCGCGGATGATTTCGGGCACTAGCGGGACGCGCGTCATCTCCTGGTAGCGGATCACTTCCTGCACCTGCTGCACGGGCACGCCGAGAAACTCGTCTTTCAAAAAGAAGGTGCAGAACTGCTGGGTGTTGGCCACGACGCTTCCTTTCGCCTGATGTCTGGTGTCATCTCGATTTCAGGCCGGCTGAGGCGACAGCAAGTGACTGCCGCCGGCAGCGGCAATCAGTCCGGGAACATCCAGGATGTCGGTGACGCGTTTTTGAATTACCGCCGAGCCGAGCACACCCTGGCGGCTCGACTGGCGATCCAGGACGAACGACTCCTCGACGATGTCGAGAATGCGATCGACCACCAGGCCCACGCTCCGGCCATGGTCGGAATAGACCACGACATGGAGGGAATCGCGGCTGGCCGCGGACTCCGAGCCTTGGCCGAGCGCCGACGACACCCGCACCAGGGGCATGATCCGGCCGCGGTACTGCACGACTTCCCGATCGGCCGCAACTTCCACGGTGTCGCGCGGGAATTCCTCGAGGCGGGCGACCTGAGCGAGATTGACGGCCATGCGCCCGCGGTCGCCGTACTCGAACAACAGCACGGCGTTGCGCTGCTGGCCGTCGGCGGAGGAGGATGGTTTTTCATCCCCATCGGCGACGGCGTGGGCGCGAGCTTCGCTGATCACGTTGGCGCGCTGCGCCAGCCCCATGACGTCGAGAATGAGCGCGACTTTGCCGTCGCCCATGATGGTGGCGCCGGCGTAGGTGTTGATGATCTTCAGCTGCTTGCTCAGCGGCTTGACCACGATTTCTTCGGTGTCGTTGATCTCATCGACCACCAGGCCGAACTGGCGATCGTCGGCGCGGAGGACCACGATGTTGACGTTGTCAAGGTCGAGAACGCGCCTTTCCACCGAGGTCAAGACCTGCATGATCCGTTCCGAGTCGTGCCCGACACTCTCTAATTCCTGAACCGCCTCGGCCGAAGCACCCTTACGCTTGAGGTTCAGCACGCGGTACACCCGTTCGTGGAAGCGGCGGTGCGTTTCCTCGAGCAGATGCATGTCCGGGTACTCGGCGAAAGTGGCGAGCCCGGTCGTATAGATCCACTGGCCGAGGGCACAAGTCTGGTGCGAACCAGCCTGGTCCGGCGTCATCTCGAGTTTTCCCTCGAGCACCTTCTGCAGAGTCTTGCTCCATTGGCGATGCTTGTCGCGCACCGAGGAAAAATCCAGCTGGGTCGCCGGGGCGCCGTTGGCGCTGGCTTTTCCGTCCGCCTGCAATTCGCGCTTGAGGTAGACCAGGGGCAGCAGTCGCCCGCGCAGCCGGTAGACGGGCGCGCCGTTGACGCGCTCCATGCCCTTGCGCGCCTGTTCGCCTTCCAGGCGCACCAGTTCCAGAAGACTGACCTGCGGGATGGCATAGCGGTCGCCGGCGGTGGTAACGATGAGAGCGGGAATGATGGCCAGGGTCAGCGGGATCTTCATGTGGACGGTCGAGCCGTGGCCCGGCCGGGTCCGAACATCCACCGTGCCGCCGATTTTTTCGATGTTGGTGCGGACGACATCCATGCCAACGCCGCGGCCGGAGACGCTGGTGACCTTCTCCGCCGTGGAAAAGCCCGGCAGGAAGATCAGGTGGGTGACCTCGCGGTCGGTCATGCGCGCCGCCTGGTCGGCCGTGATCAAGGCTTTCTGGATGGCTTTGTTGCGGATCTTTTCGAGGTCCAGGCCGCCGCCGTCATCGGTGATCTCGATGTTCACCTGGCCGCCTTCGTGGAACGCGCGCAGAGTCAGCAAGCCCTCGGGATTCTTGCCGGCAGAGCGGCGCACCTCGGGCGATTCGATACCGTGATCGACCGAGTTGCGCACCAGGTGCGTGAGCGGATCCTTGATGGCCTCGATGATGGTCTTGTCGAGTTCGGTCTCCTTGCCCTCCATCTCGATGCGCACCTGTTTGCCGCAGCCGACCGCGACATCGCGCACGGTGCGCGGAAATTTAGACCAGATGTTGCCGATGGGCTGCATGCGCGTCTTCATGACGCCTTCCTGCAGTTCGGTGGTCAGCAGGTTGAGGCGCTGGCTGGTGCCGAGCAGGGCGCTGTCTTCGGTCTGGCTGGTGTACTGCACGATCTGATTGCGCAGCAGGACCAGCTCGCCCATGCGGTTCATGAGCTTGTCGAGCTGGCCGACGTCGACGCGGATGGTCGAGTCGCTGATGGCGCCCCGCCCGGGCTGCTGGCCGGGGTGCACGTCGGCGGGCTCGGGCGGCTTGGCGGCGGGTTCGACAGGGCGAGACTCGGCCGCAGGCAGCGGTACCGGAGTCTCAACCGCGGCTTCCTCGGGAGCCTTGCTTTCCTCCGGCGGTAAGGTTCCGGCCTTCGACCCCGATGCTGCCGGGATGGCGGCGCGGGCGGGCTCGGGCGCCGGCGCTAGAGGAGTCCGCGGCGGGGCGGGAGCGGATGGCTCGGATTGTTGCAGCCGGGCCAGAGTGGCGATCAGTTGCTGGTCGTCGCGCTCTCCCTCGGTGCCGTTGGCCTCGATGCTGCCCAGCATCTGGCGGACGGCGTCGATCATGGTGAGCAGCGCGGTCGTGATTTCCGGCGTGAGTGCCAGCGAACCGTCGCGCAGCCGAGACAGCAGGTTTTCCCCGACATGGGTCACCGCTTCCAGCTGATTGAACGCCAAGAAACCGGACGTGCCCTTGATGGTGTGAATCGTGCGGAAAATGCTGGCCAGGGTATCGCGATCCCCCGGGTTCTTTTCCAGAGAGATCAGTTCCTGATCGAGACGGTCCAGGTTTTCGTGGCTCTCGACCAGAAACTCTTTGACGATTTCTTCATCACTCATGAGCCATCCCTCTTGCGCGATCCGCGAAACCTACTAGCATTGCATCGGACGATGCGGCCTGCGACTTGATAGACTGCGGCGGATCCAGTGCGTCGTGATTCCCGTTTCTGAAATCACTTCGCCCGGGAAGAAGCAGATCGATTCGCTGCTTCGCACGGGCGCCCAACGAATTTGCACCTGCTCCGCCATACCGGGATGGAGGTTCGGCACGAAGGGCGGAACTGGCGGCTAGCAGAAATACGGAGAAGGACTTGCGGCGGCAGACCGCCGAATCCCCTGGCCGGATCCGCCGTTTCCCGAAGATGGATTCGAACCGGCAGCGGCAAGAAGCCGAGATAAGAAACTGCTTAAGTCGTCCTGGGCGACTCCCAGCTGTTCCAAAATGCAATCGGTGTTCCGACCTCGGCTGCCGAAACGGGACTGACGATCTCGGCAACCCGATGGGCGAAGGAAGTTGGGCGGTGCTGCCCGCACTGTCCCTGCGCGGTATAATCGATCACTCGGGTTATGCAGAAGACTCGCTATGCGCTGGTGGCCTACGTCAAAGGACCGGCCGGGGAATTCGTGGAGAATCTCCGGCGGGAGCTTCACCCGGCTTTGCCACATCTGGCAGCGCATCTGACCATCCTTCCGCCGCGTCCGCTGAACGGCACCGAGGCGGAAGCCTTGCAGGCGCTGGAGCGGGTTTGCGCCCAGGAAGAGGCTTTTGAGGTCAGCCTGGGCGGCGTGGAGACATTTTGTCCGGTGACTCCCACGGTGTACATCCGGGTGGATACATTGGCGTCGCGCATGTGCGATCTGCACCGCAAGCTCAATATCGAAGCCCTCAAGTTCCAGGAAGAGTGGCCGTACAGTCCGCATCTGACGATCGTCAAGATGGGCAGCGAAGACCTGGCGGAAAACGCCTTCCGCACCGCGCGCGAACGCTGGGCGCAGTACGGGGGAAGGCGCCGCATCCTGTTGGAAAAGCTCACCTTTGTCCGCGAGGATGGCCAGAACTGCTGGGTCGATCTGGCGCCGGTGCCGCTGGGGCGGACGCTGGTGGAACACTCCGGCTGAACCCGTCGCCGGGGCGAACTGCCCCGCAAACATTCGTACTCGACCTGCCGTTACCTCAGGCTGGACAGTTACTTACGCCGTATCCCCGCGAAATCAGTACAGCACCCTCCCGTGCGTTGCAATGCCCCAAAAACGAACGTTACATAAGGAGTAGGCAGGTTACAGCGAACCCCGCCAAAGGCCGTTTGGGACGCGGGGTTTCGAGGCGGGACGGGAGAAGACATGCAGATCGGCGTCTATGGGTCGGGGTACCTGGGGACTGTGATATCAGCTTGCCTGGCGGACTTTGGGACGCCGGTTTCGTGCTGCCATCCAGACCGTTCGCGCATGGTCGAGATGGCCCAGGGAAACATCCCGTTTTACGAAAAGAACCTGAAGGAAATCATCCGGCGCAATGTACGAGCCGGGCGGCTTGCTTACTCCACTGACATTGAATCCTTCGCGCGCAAAACGCAGGTGATTTTTCTGGCGGAAGATAAGGCCGAGCACTTGTCGGATATCGCGCTGCGGATTGCGCGGCTGGCGGCGAAGCCTCCCATTCTCGCGATTGTGACTCCGGCGGCGGTGGGCACCGCGAATGCGCTGGAAAGCGCGATTAAGACCGCGGGCCTGCAAGCGACCATCGTATCGCAGCCGATGTTCTTCACCGATGGCTGCGCGGTCGAGGATTTCAACTGGCCCGACCGGCTGATTCTGGGCGCGACCTCGACGGAAGCAGTGCAAATTCTGAAGCAGATTTTCCATCCGCTGGTGATGCGCGGCGTGCCGGTGATCGTGACCAACCAGGCAACGGCGGAATTGGTACGCGAAGCGGCGACCGCGTTTGTGGCCACCAAGATTTCTTTCATCAACGAAGTCGCTGCACTGTGCGAGCGGGTCAATGCCGATGCGGTGAACCTGGCGCTGGCGCTGGGTCTAGACAAGAAGATTGCTCCGCGCTGTCTGCAACCGGGCGCGGGCATGGGCGGAGTGTTCGCCGAGTCGGACATGGATTCGCTGTCGGAACTGGCGCAGGCGCACGGCGTGTCGCTGAAAGTGTTGAGCGCGGCGCGGGATGTGAATCATCTGCTGGCCGACAAAATGGTGGAAAAGATCACGGCGACGCTGAATTCGGTGGAGAACAAGGAAGTCGGCATTCTGGGGCTGGCGTTCAAGCCGAACACGAATTCGGTGGCAGGATCGGCGTCGTTACGCCTGGCCGAGACTCTAGTGTCCAAGGGGGCGCACGTACGCGCCTACGATCCAGTCGCGATTCCCGAGGCGAAAACGCGGCTGAACGGGACGGTGCGCTACTGCGATACGGCCTATGCGGCGGCCGAGGGGTCGGATGCGCTGGTTGTGGGCACCGGCTGGCCGGAATTTCGTGCCCTCGATTTCGACCGCATCAAGCATCTGCTGAAGAAACCGGTCATTGTGGATACCAAGAATCTTCTGGACTCGACTCGCCTGCGCGCTCTCGGGTTTGAGTACGTGGGCGTGGGGAGAGGGTAGTATTTAGAATCTCAGTGACCCGGTGTTAGTGGTGATTCATTCGAGGTAGTTCCTTTCCTGTCTTCCTTCCCTCGTTTGCATTCAGGCTGGTGAGTGCAATTTTCCGCAATTCTTTCATCCAGGAAAATCTCGCGTCCCAATTACTTTGACACCTGCCTGCAATCCGAATTAGATTGCTCGTCCCTCCCATTCAGGAGCGTTGCGAGCGTCTGGACTTAGGACGCTTGACGCTCTCGTAGCAACCGGGCCGCCCAACAAATATTTGAGGAGAACCTCCATGCGTTGTAAAACTCTGCCCGTCCCGGCGACAGTTGCCATCGCAGTTTTCGGACTCATCGGCAGTTTGATTGGGGCGGTCACGCCTCTGGCCGCGCAACAGGAAACCGTGCTCACGACCTTCAACTTCAACAGCCCCGGCGGGGACCTTCCCTTTGGCGGATTGGCGGGAGACAGCGCTGGAAATCTCTATGGAACCACAACCATGGGCGGGAAAGGAACTTGCTTCTCCAAATTTGGGACAGGCTGCGGCACCGTGTACGAACTATCGCCAAAGGCTGGAGGAGGATGGAATAAGAAGATCCTGCACGTGTTCCAGAATGACGCACGAGACGGGACTCATCCGCAGGCTGGCCTGACTCTCGACTCAGCCGGGAACCTTTATGGAACCACGGTCTACGGGGGCGGAATGTGCAGCGCGACCGGTGGCTGCGGAACCGTATTTGAGTTGGTGCATACGGCGAGCGGATGGGTAGAGAGAATCCTGCACACGTTTGGCAATGGGAATGACGGACCGTATCCCGGCGGAGGGGTGGTGTTCGATGCGGCGGGAAATCTCTACGGTGTAACTGCGGGCATCGCCGGTTCATGCTCCCACTCACCAAGCACCAACTGCGGCGCGGTGTATGAGTTGATGCCGCGCCCCAGCGGGCCCTGGAAAGAAAAAGTCCTGCACTATTTCCGCTACAACCAGGTCGATGGATACTCACCCGCCGGAAATCTGACGTTCGACACTCAGGGCAAGCTTTACGGTGGCACGCTGTCAGGTGGCGCTTACTTCGACGGAATCGCATTCCAGTTGACGTACACTGCCAGCGAGGGATGGGTGGAAAAGATCCTGTATACGTTCTACGGCGGCAAGGGAGTGAACGACGCCGGGCCAGCGGGTTTGATTCTCGACGCAGCGGGCAATCTGTACGGTGTGTCGTCAGCCGGTGGCGATTTCGGCTGGGGCACGGTCTTTCAACTGCAGCCGTCGGCCAGCGGACCATGGACACTTAACGTCCTGCACAACTTCGACGCCAACGCGCTCGATGGAGGCACGCCCAACTCCGGCCTGATTCGCGACAGCGCGGACAATCTATACGGAACCACACGATATGGCGGAAGCGGGCAGACCACTTGCATCGCTTGGGGCGGCGGAAACGATTTTGCCAGTTGCGGAATTGTGTATGAGCTCGTATCGTCCGGCAGTAATACCTGGACCGAATCCGTTCTGCACGACTTCGGAAATAGCTCCGACGGTCTGCAACCCGCGGCGGGTCTGACGCGCGACGAAACCGGTAATCTGTATGGCACGACCTACTATGGCGGTGTGGGCACGCAAGCGAGCGGGACCGTTTTCGAAGTCGCACCGTAGGAAGGTCGTGGGTGCGAGGTCAACCGCACGCGACGTGTCCCAATTGCTATAATGACGAAGTTGCGGTGGGAATAGCTCAACTGGCAGAGCACCGGACTGTGGCTCCGGCGGTTGCGGGTTCGATTCCCGTTTCCCACCCCAAACTTCTTCCTTCTCTTTCCCTACGTCGTCAACTGTGGCATCATTCCAGTCGGCGTCCGCCGGTCGCGGCCCCGTAGCTCAACTGGATAGAGCATCAGTCTTCGGAACTGAGGGTTGGGGGTTCGAGCCCCTCCGGGGTCGCCAGCAAGCGCCGGTTCCACCTTCACTGTCGAGCTTCGCTCGACTGGACAGCCGGGGGCGGCTGTCCCTACATAAATCCTATAAATCCGCGAAATCCCTTGTGGCGCGGGCGTTTTGGGTGGGATAGAATGCTGGGGCTGTTGGTTTCGATCCTCATCCTATGAAACGCATTTTTCATTTTCGGGAATCTTCGTCGCAGCTGGGTCCGCTGGAAGAGCGGCTGCTCGAAATGTTGTGGCAGCGCAGGTCTGCGACCGTGCGCGAGCTGGTCGACGACGGCTGCCAGGACCTGGCCTATACGACGGTTATGACCACGCTCGACCGTCTTTACAAAAAGAATCTGCTGGCACGCGATGCCGAGGGCCGGGCGTTCCGCTATGCGCCGCGGCTTACGCGCGCAGATCTGCAACGCGAGGCGGCGGGCGAAGCGTTCCGCCAATGGCTGGATGCCAGTCCGGCGGCTTCGATGCCGCTTTCCTACCTGGTGGAGATCCTGACCGAGCGCGACGCACAGTTGCTGGATGACCTGCGCGACCTGGTGGAATCGAAGCGACGCCAGTTGCAGGATCGCAAGTCCAACCACGAAGACAAGGAATAATCCTTCATGTTTGCCGCGCGCGGAATCGCCGTATCGTTCTCGGTGTTCGCGATGGTCTATTGCGGACTGTCGCTGGTTGTGATCGGCGTGTGGCGCAAAGTGAGGACGTGGTCCCAGGAACTGCCGGCGGGCCGGGCTGCCGACGCGCTGTTCGCCTTGCGCATGTTACCGCTGCTGGGCGCGGCAGTGATCACGGGAGCGGTTGCGGTGCCGTCCTTTATCTTGCTGGAGCCGCGAGCCACGGACGAACCGCTGTTTGGGCCGCCCCTGCTGCTGGGCTTGTGCGGGGCAGGGTTGATGATTTTCGGAGTGCGGAACGTGGCGCAGGCGACGGGGCGCGCCTGGCGCGCAATTTCGGAGTGGACCCGGGACGCACGCTTGCTGGATTCTGGCGCGCCTGTGCCGGTGCTCCAGATTTTGCGCACCGTTCCCGCCATGACCGTCGCGGGAATCCTTCATCCCAAAGTGCTGCTTTCGGCCGCGGTGGAATTTTTGTTAACGACCGGCGAACTGCGCGCGGCGATGAATCACGAACTGGCGCACGTGCGCCGGCGCGACAATCTGCGCAAACTCGTGCTGCGGTTCGTCGCCTTCCCCGGCATGCAGGGTCTGGAGGACGCGTGGCTGGAAGCTACCGAGATGGCGGCGGATGATGCGGCGGTCGCGAACCTGAGCGAGGCGCTCGACCTGGCGGCGGCACTGATTAAGCTGTCGCGACTTGGCGTAGCGGACAGCGTGGTTCTGGCTACGGGACTGGTTCACAGTCCGGCGGCGTCGGTGAATGCGCGCGTAGAGCGCCTGATCGCCTGGAACGAAGCGCGCGTGCGTTCCTCCTCCTTCCACGAAGTGTGGTACGGAGCGGGTGCGGCACTCATGATCGTTACCACCTTCGCCGTCACCTACAGCCGGTTGCTCACCGACGTGCACGTGGCCACCGAGTGGCTGGTACGCTAGTTCCCTTCTTTGGCCTTTTTCCTCTTGGAAGAAGTCGAGCTTCGCTCGACCGGACAGCCGGGGGCGGCTGTCCCTACACAATTCTTTAGAACGTCACGCGCACGCCGACCTGCGCGGCAAACGGGATTCCCACCGTGGTGCCGGGGCCGAAGAAATCTCCGAGGCCACCTTCCGGGATCTCGAGTTGCTTGAGGCTGGTCAGCGGCGAGGCCGTGGCGTCCGTGCAGTTGTTCACGGCCGCTCCAAGACAGACGCTGGACACCACCCCGCTGGCCATCTGGTCCGCGGGAATAGGCAACTGCGCAATGTTGGCCGCGAAGTTCGCGCCGGGATTGTTGCGGTTGAAGAGATTAAAGAACTCGATGAACGGATCGACGCGGAAACGCTCGTTGATCTTAATCGGGCGCGTGATGCGGACGTCGGACTGAATGTAAGGCGTGCCGCGGAATTGGTCGAGGTGCGTGTACGACGGCTGTGACTGCCCTTGCAACTGCAGCCAGATGCGGCCGGATCCATCGGACGTCGTGATGGTGAACGGGCGCGCCGCCTCCGCCTGAGTCACGGTGCTGACTTCAAATCCGCCGGGGAGACGCAGGGTACCCGCGAGCACGAAGCGATGAAGTACATCTTCGCCGGATGGACCATAATCGCCGGGGCCGAAGGCGGTCAGAGTGCCAGCATTCGGCAGCCCGTTCGGCACTCGGCACGTCCCGTCCACGTAGTCGAAGAGTTCGCCGAGCACGCAGCCCCAGGTTTGAGCCTTCGAGAGTGTGTAGTTCGCGACCAGGTTGAAGCGGTGCGTATTGGCCTGGAGATGCACCATGAACGCGTCATAGGCGGAGCGATTGTTGGACGCGAAGACGTTGACGTTTGGCACGACATTGGCCTGATTGGCGGCGTAGTTCGCATCAGACGTGGGAATTAACGGGGTAATAAGATCGATCCCGCTGGCGTAGGGAAACGGACGATAGCCGTGGTTGCCCTGCTCGTGGACGTAGTCTGCGCTGAGCAGCCAGTGCTGGTTGAAGGCGTGCTGAATTCCAGCGGTCGTGTGGATTGAATAGGGAGTCTTGTAGCCTGAGCCAATCAGATTGCCGGTCGCGCCCGCTCCGCCTTGCAGGCATCCGCCGCCGTTGAGCGAGTAGACATCGTTGATGGCATCGAAAGCCAGGCTGCAGTCGCCGGTCGCGCGGTTGGAGTGATTCACACCTTGAAACGCCGTGGCCCAGCCGTTCTGGGCAAGATCGTCGAAAAACATTCCAAACCCGGCGCGCAGCACGGTCTTCCCGCTGCTTCCCACCGCGTAGACCAGACCGACACGAGGGGCAATCTGCTTGCGGTAGTCCTGTGGCACGCTGGGTACGACAGGAATCTGGAGCGCTTTCAGGGTCACGTAGGCTTGATTCTCGGCTTCGTTGCGGCCGGAGCCGACCATCAGTCCCCAGGTCGTTTGGTAGCGCACGCCGTAGTTCACCGTGAGCCGGTGCGACAGCCGCCAGGAGTCTTCCGCATAGAGGCCGAGGCGCTGCACGTTCTGCGAGAAACTGCCATCGCTGGCCGGAGTGGTGGCCGCTCCGCTGGCATAGTCGGACGAGAATTGCGCGAGCGTCGTCGCGTCCTGAATGTAAGAGGTCGGGTTGTTGGGAAATGAATACAGGGTTTCTGCATTGCCGGCAAACGCGCCGCTGAGCACGGGCTCGTGAATGAAATTCACTCCCAATTTGATGGAGTGGTCGCCGGTGGCGTGCGTCACGTCGTAGCGGAATTGATATTTGTCCTGGTTGCGCAGGTCAGGGAACAGCGTAATCGGCGTGGCGAACTGATTGTCGCCGAATGTTTCGAAACCGGAGACCGTCAGCGCAGTCGAACTGAAGGGAAACGCCAGCGCGAATCCGAGATTGGAGTTGCGCGTCTGCGTCAGGTGCAGCAGGCTGGCGTCGATCACAAGATTGCCCAGCCACGTTGGGCTGAACGTGTAGGTGTTGCTGAGAGCGATGTTCCAGTAATTGTTGTGCGTGAGCAGGCCAGTCGAGGGCAGGGTTCCCTGCTGCACCAGCGCGTTGCGCGTCAAATAACTGTCGGCGGAACTGCGCAGGAACCAGTTCGACTTCGGCGATTGCGCCCAGTCGAAGCGCAGAGAACCGATGTAGTCGCGGAACGGGATCGGCACCGTCGACGGAACCGCGATCGAGGAAACGCCGGTGATGAGCCCTTGCGACGCCAGCTGAGCGAGGGCCTGGAATTCTGCCGTGTTGTCGGGACTGTAGGCGATGCTGGCGTTTTCGTGAACGGCCTCAAAGGAAGCGAACGTCCAGAGCCTGTCCTTGGCGACGGGGCCACCCAGCGCGCCGACATAATTCTGGCGAGAGAAAGGTTGTTTCGGCTCGGGTGCGGGATTCTCGATAGGGAAACGGGCATTGAGCGCAGCTTGGCGATCGAAGAAAGCCCCGCTGCCGTGCCATTCGTTTGAGCCGCGCCGGGTGGTGATGACGACCGATCCGGCAGTCGTGCCACCGCTGTCGGCATCCACATTCGAAGTGCGCAGCGCGAATTCCTGAATGGCGTCGGGAGAGAAATTCTGCAGGAAGCCGCCGATCCAGTCGTCGGAGTTGTCGGCGCCATCGACCGACAGCTCGTTGTTCAGCCCGGAGCTGCCGCCGGTCGAAACCGCTGTGATGCGAGCCTTGGTGGGATCGGAAGGCTCAACCGGTTCGGTGCCCGGAACCAGATAGGCGATGTTGGCGAAGCTGCGCGCCGCCAGCGGCAGGGCGTCGAGATCGTGGGTGCCGACGACACCACCGCGAACCGAGGACGACGTATCGAGCGACTGGGTGGTGATGGAGGAAGCCGCACCCTGCACGTTGACAGTTTCCCCGCCAGCCGAGGGTTTCAGGGTGACGACGATATCGCGGAGGAGACTGACGGCAACAGACACTTCGGAGTCCGCCGGTGCAAAGCCGGGTGCGGTTACGGTGATGCGGTATTTGCCGGGGAGCAGATCGTCGACGCGGAACTCGCCGCGATCTTCGCTCACGGCTTCGCGGCGGAGCGAGGACTCCGCCGACTGCACCACGATCTTAGCGGAAGCAATGCGTGCGCCGCTGGAATCCTGAACGGAGCCACGCAGCGAGCCGCGCGGATTCTGCGCGAGTGCCAGCGGGAGAAGAAGAATGATGGAGATGAGGAATACCACGACTTTCTTCAACAAGGTGGCCCCACGAGAAATGCAGGAATTGACTCGCCGAACAGGCGTCTAGCCTATGGGAGAGCGACAAACTACTACCAGAACTCGTAGAGCTGTGCAGCTTCTTGCGCAGTCGCGAGCAGCAGAGTTCGCCAAAGAGTTTCATGAGCGAAGCCGCTCCAGCATGAGAATCCCCGGCTGCACGGAAGCCCACGTCTCGCAACATCGGCGAGACGTGGGGCATCCCGACTATTTTTCGGGAGAGGACCCGGAGGGGCACACAGGAAACGCGGTACGTCTTAAGGGCGAGAACCTTTGCGCAGCTTAGTCCGACCAGAGCTGCGGAGTGCGGTCCCAGCGGTGCTTCTTCAACTCGGCCAGCAGAGACTTGTCGAGCGCGCCGGCATCGCTGGTGGCGATGTTCTGGCGCACATGATCGGCTTTGCGCATGCCGATGATGGTGGTGCTCACGTCAGGATTCGACAGGATGAAGCGCAGTGCCATCTCAGGCAAGGTCATACCGGCTGGGACAACTTCCTTCAGCTTGTCGACGCGCTTAAGAGTCTTCGCCAGATTCTCCGGGCCAAAATATCCGGCGCGCCAATCACCTTTCGGGAAGCGAGTTTCAAGGGTCATCTTGCCGCCGAGGCTGCCTTCATCCAGCGGCACGCGGGCGATCACCCCGACGTTCAATTCGCGGCACACGGGAAACAGTTCATCTTCGGGCGCCTGATCGAAGATGTTGTAGATCACTTGCACCACGTCGACCAGTCCGGTACGAAGGGCTTTGATTCCATTTTCCGGCTGCCAGCGGTTGATGCTGAGGCCGAAATGGTGGATGGTCTTGTCACGCTTGAGCTTCTCGACGGTGGAGCGGAAGTCCGGCTCATCGGTCCAGGAATCGTCCCAAACATGAAACTGCAGCAGATCGATGGTATCGACGCGCAGTTGCTGGCGGATCCGATCGGCGTACTTGAAGACGTGCTGCGGCGAGAAGACTTCCTGGTATTTGTACTCGGGCAGCGCCGGCCACCTCTCGTTCGCGGGAGGAACCTTGGAAGCCGCATACAACCGCTTTCCCGAGTTGCGGCTCATGGCTTCGCCCAGCAGGCCATCGCTTTTGCCGTCGCCGTAGGCCCAGGCGGTATCGAAGAAATTGCAGCCGTGGTCGATGGAGAGTTGCAGGGAGCCGAGCGATTCCCGATCGTCAGAGCCGCTCCAGCCGCTCATACCCCAAAGTCCATAGGCGATATCGCTGACGTCAAAACCGGTGCGGCCGAGCTTACGGTATTTCATGAGGGCAGTCCTTCAGTGATCAGAATTAAGAGTGACCAGCATATATCGAAATTCGAGGGTCGTGCTTGAGCCATTGCTTCCGTTCCTACTAAGAGTGCAAAATTGGGGCCGGAATCCGCTTTGGCCCCATCCAAGATTTTTATGGAAGGCATTGAAAATTTGCTGGCTCAGCGCAACGGTCCCGGGTGTTTAATAGGGGTAATTCTTGATGACGAAGGAGGTAGGTATGAAGTCGGACAGCCCTTATTTTCCAGGTAAGAACGATCAGGAAAGGGAATTGAAAGAACCGTCGAAATTCATCGACGAGAAGATTTCCGATGATTCGGGCTTTGAAACCGTGGCCGACAGCGCACTGAAGCCGGCCGGGTTGAAGAATCCCTTCTGGAACTAAGTTCAAGTTGAACCGCGGATAGCGCCGGCGCGCTGCGAAACTCGCAGCACCCGGCGCTGATTTTTTGTGCGAGTCTTCACCACGGAGGCACTGAGACACGGAGAAGAGCAAGAACCAGGAATATAGAACTGGGTGCTACTACACAAGCAATCCAAGATTTTGGGGGTTCTCTGTGACTCTGTGTCTCCGTGGTGAAAAATGCTCTACTCGGAATGCAAAATCGGCAGGCAAAGCGTGGGGCGCACCGCAAAATCGAGTGACGCCATTTCTTCCAGCGCCGGGTGCAGCGCCGCGTCGCGGCAGGGCTCGAGCGTGATCACGAACGGCAGGGCGGTTTTCTCGAATCCGGGCTTCTGCAAGAGCGCATCGATATTGAGCCGGTGCGACGCCATGATCTGCGCCAGGCGGGCCACAATTCCCGGCTGATCCCGCACGAAAAATCGCAGATACCAGGGCGTCTCGAAGTCGGCGCTGATGGGTGGAGAGGCGACCGGCGCTTTCGCGACGCGCTTACCCCCGCCGGAAATGCTTTCAGCTACACAAACCAAATCAGAAACGACGGCAACCGCCGTGGGATCGCCGCCAGCGCCAGCGCCCAGGAACGCCATGTCGCCGCCATATTGTCCGGATGTAACCACCAGGTTCAGATTTCTCTGCACACGTCCGAAGGGCGAATCGGAAGGCACCAGGCACGGACCGACATCGGCGAAGAGCTTGCCATCTTTGAGTTCCGCGCGCGAAATCTGGCGGATGGTGCAGCCGAGTTCACCGGCGTAATCGAAATCGACGGCGTCGATGTGGCGAATGGTGCGTGCACGGACATTCTCGGGCTGGACGCGAACGCGCAGGCCGGCCAGCGCGAGAATCCCGAGCTTGGCGCGGGCGTCTCCGCCGTCGAGGTCTTCCGAAGCGTCGGCCTCGGCGTAGCCGCGCGCCTGAGCTTCTTCCAGCGCCTCGCTGAACGGGATCCGCGCATTCTCGATGCGGCTCAGAATGTAGTTGCACGTACCGTTCAGAATTCCAGCAATGCCGTGCAGGCGATCGCCACTTAGGCCGGTGCGCAGCGCGGGTAACACGGGAACGCCACCCGCTACGGAAGCACCGAACTCCAGATGACCTCCATGAGTTGCCGCCAGAGCGAGGAGATCCGGGCCATGACGAACGATCAGCTGTTTGTTCGCCGTGACCACCGACTTTCCCGACTTCAGCGCCGTGCGGACGATGGTCTCCGCCGGATTCAATCCGCCGATCAACTCGATGACGATGTCGGCATCGGAATTCAGAACTGAGTCGATGTTGTCGGTCCAGACCACATCCGCCGGAACCCAGGGCTGCTTCTTGCGCTCAAAGTTGCGATTGCAGATGTGGGTCAGGCGCAGCGAAGGGTGGCCGCCCTCACAAAGAATCCTGGCAACGGAGCGGCCGACGGTTCCGAAGCCGATCAGGGCAACGCGGCAGGCAGCGGGTTGGGCGTTCGACTCGGGCACAGAGCGGCTCGCACTGCAAGATGGATTTTCTATCATACGTGGGAGCTGCGCTTCTCGGGAACTGCAAAAGAGGGCCACGCGAGACCGATCGCGATTCCGATCCGCGCTGCTACAATTCCCTGTTTCCGGTTCACAGCTCGTGAAAACGAACTTCAAGACCCACGTTCACGTATTGTCTTGTGTGGATTGAGCAATCAGCAAATGGAGCCAAACACTCAGCTCATTGCTCATGGCTCATCGCTAACGGCCGGGTCTGCAGGTTAGGCCGATAGAAACGATTTCCGGGGAGCGCAGGTGGAAGACGTCCAGGTCGTCGCGATGCTGGTCCGGCGGTGCATTGCCGGAGACTCAGCCGCCTGGGAGGAAATCGTGCAGACTTATAACCGGCGTATCTACAACATCTGCTATCGCTTTGCCGGGTCCGGCGACGACGCCGAGGACCTGACCCAGGAAGTTTTCATCAAGATGTACCGCACCCTGGCGAGCTACGACCCCTCGAAGGGTGCATTGGTGACCTGGGTGACTACCATTACCCGCAACCTGCTGGTCGACCATTTCCGCAAGAGCAAGCAGGACC
This sequence comes from Terriglobales bacterium, assembly GCA_037443605.1. Lineage (GTDB taxonomy): Bacteria > Acidobacteriota > Terriglobia > Terriglobales > Acidobacteriaceae > Sulfotelmatobacter. The sequence continues at coordinate 143,034 of JBBIOA010000006.1, read as the reverse complement.
GGATGACCGATTCCATGGACTCGACAGCCTCGGACCACGAGGATGCCCAGCCCCTGTCTGAGCAGATCCAAGACCAATCCGCCCCTCCCGACTCCCACGTTCAGAGCCGGGAGGTCTCCGAGGCGGTCCACGAGGCGCTCGGAAAGCTGTCGCCAGAGCTTCGCGAAGCAGTGATTCTAAGGGACTTACAGGATTTTGACTACCGGGAAATTGCGGCCGTCTTGAAGGTGCCGGAGGGGACTGTGAAATCTCGAATAAATCGGGGGCGGGCGGAACTCGCACGCCTTCTGCAACGTACCTATAGGCAGGTGATGTGATGCCAGACAACACCAATCACGGAATGCAGTGCGACGAGTTCGATGCCCTGCTCATGGACGCCATCGACGGCGTCCTGAAAGGGGCGGAACTCGACCGGTTCCAGGCTCATGCCGGCAGTTGCCCGGCATGTGGGCCGCTGTTCGCCGAAATCGAGGCGGGCCGCAGCTGGCTGAAGGGTCTCACGGAGGTGGAGCCTCCAGTCAGTCTGGTGGGGAACATCCTGGCATCGACAACGGGCGTTGACACCCAGCGCCTGAGGGCTCCCCAGCGGGTAGCGCAGCCACGCGTTTCGTGGCTGGAGCGCCTGCAGGCTTCATTGGAACCGATCTGGGCCACCGTGCGGCAGCCGCGGTTCGCCATGTCGTTTGGCATGGCGTTCTTCACGCTGTCGGTGGGGTTGACGGTTCTCGGGGTCAAGCCGGCGGATATCAGCAAGATCCCGGTGCGGCCTTCCGAGATCCGGCGCACCTACTACACCACGCAGGCGCGTGTGGTTCGTTACTACGAGAACATCCGCTTCGTTTATGAAGTGGAATCCCGTGTACGCGAACTGAAGCGCAATATCGCGCCCATCGAGCCCAAAGCCAAGCCCGAAAACAAGAACGACAAGAACGACACAACACAACAGCCCGAGCAGAAGCAGGAGCGCAACTACAGCCAGACGGACAACCATCTGATTCTGGCCAGCGCTCCGCTGGGTCCATCTGTGAGCGATCTGCCTGTAGTGTCGGTGACCACGTACAGGAGGTTCGTATGAACTGCGCCAACCACAGCGAACAGGCTGCGCTGGCCTTCTGCCGCACCTGCGGAAAGCCACTGTGCAACCAGTGCACCCGCGACGTACGCGGAGTGATTTACTGCGAGACCTGCCTGGCCTCGCACCTTGAGACCGCGGCGCCCGTTGCCGGCTTCACGCCCGTGCAGACGCCTTACGCCCAGACACCCTACACGCCTCCGCAAACCGGCTACCAGCAGTTCATGGACCAGGGCCTGGGATTGAAAGTTCAGCCCGGCCCAGTCAGTGGTCCGAATCCCGCCGTCGCGGGAATCCTGGCCGGATTCTTCCCTATCGGCGTGGGCGCAGTTTACAGCGGCCAATACGCCAAAGGACTGGCCCATCTGGTGATCATGGTGCTGCTCATCATTGGCCAGGCCTCCGACGTGCCCTGGTACATCCACCTGGTGCTGGGCGTTAGCATGGGCTTTTTCTACATCTACCAGATCATCGACGCGATCCGGACTGCGAAGGCGGTCCAGTTGGGCGAACCCGCGCCGGATCCGTTCGGGTTGTCAGAGACTTTCCCGATCGGCGAGAAATTCGAGGGCGCAAAGATTCCCACCGGCGCCGCGGTGCTGATCGGCTTGGGCGTGCTCTTCCTGCTGCACACGGCTGGTTTGTTCGAGGTCGGGATGGGGCTGCTCATCTCCCTGCTCCTCATCGCTCTTGGGGTTTGGCTGTTTGCCAAGCACTGGGGACTGCTGGGACAGGTGATCGGCTGCGGCTGCGAACAATGCCGCACGCGCAAGTTGATGGGCCCCGCCGTCCTGGTGACGCTGGGCGTACTGTTCCTGCTCGATAACGTGTCGCGGATCGGCTTCAACCGCACCTGGCCTGCGATTCTACTGGTGATTGGCGTGGTCAAGCTGTGGCAGAGCAATGCATCGGCGGCGGGACACATCATGTCGCTGCCCGTGCGGCCGACCATGCCGGGCGCAGGTATGCCCGGCAATCCGCCGGTGGTGACGCCGCCTCCAGCGCCAACGCCGCAGAACCCTGATTCATCTGCGTCTTCGAACGAGGTGAACCATGTCTAGTCCGTCTGGTTTCACGCCCGGCCAGCCGGGTTCCGCTCCAAGCCCTCGCCCGGGGTTCACTCCGGTGCCGCCCGCGCCGCAGGTTCCGCCGATGCGGACGCGCCGTTCCTTTGCCGGGCCGTTCGTGCTGATCACGGTTGGGGTTCTCTGCCTGATGGGCACGATGGGGATCCTGTCGCGCGCGAGGATGTGGCATCTGTTCGCCAACTACTGGCCGGTGCTGCTGATCGTTTGGGGACTCATCAAGTTCATCGAGCATCAGCAGGCAAACCGTGAGGGCTTGCGCCCGCCGGGCATTGGAGCCGGAGGAGTTTTTCTGGCCATCATGATCGTCGTCTTCGGTCTGATCTCGACCCAGATCGAGCACTTCAACTGGTCCGGCTTGCGCGATCAGATCAACATCGATGACAACGATTTCAACAACATGTTCGGCCAGAACTACAACTTTGACGATCACCTCGAGCAGACCTTTCCCGCCGGAGCGAGCCTGAAGATCATCGACACGCGCGGCACCATCAGCGTGCATACCTCCGACGACAATCACATCAACGTGGTCGTCCGTAAACGCATCGGAGCCGAGAGCCAGAGTGATGCCGACAAGTACAACAACGAAACCAAACCGACGATCGCCGTGTCTGGCAATCTCGTAACCCTCGACGCCAAGGCGGAGGGCTCCGGAGATCATTCGGTGGAGACCGACCTGGACATTTCCCTGCCCCGCAAAGCGGCAGTGACGGTTTCTTCCCGCCGCGGCGATGTAAATGTCACCGGCCGCGAAGGCAACGTGGAAATCTCCGCCCAGCACTCCGACACCTCGGTGGAAGATGTGACCGGCAGCGTCAAGGTGAGCCAGGAAAAAGGCACCGTGAAGGTCCAGCAGGTCACCGGCGATGTGCATGTGGACGGGCGCGTGAGCGAGGTTTCCGTCGCCGACGTGCAGGGAGCCGTACAACTGGACGGCGACTTTCAGGAGAGCGTGAAACTGGATCGGATTGCGAAGTCCGTGACCTTCAAGTCATCGCGCACCGACCTGGAGCTCCAGAAACTGGAAGGCTCGCTCGATCTCGACTCCGACGATCTGCATGCCGATCGGATCACGGGGCCCCTTCACCTGATGACGCGGTCCAAGAATGTGCGGCTGGACCAGGTTTCCGGTGACGTTCGCCTGCAGGATGACAACGGCACCGTCGAAGTGATTCTGCGATCGCTGGGCAACGTGCAGATCGACAATCGCAGCGGCGACATTCAGTTGAGCTTGCCGGAAAAGCCGGGCTTCCGCGTGGATGCGCGCACCCGCGACGGCGAGATTCAGTCCGACTTCCCCGATCTGCACGTGAACAACGACGATCGCGAATCGAAGGCCACCGGCAGCGTGGGGAATGGGTCCGCGCACCTTGTGCTCAACAACGAACACGGCGGCATCGAGATCCGCCACGCCACCATGGAACCGCCGAAACCGCCTGAGCCTCCCGCTATGGGCAAGCCGGGTAAGGCTCTGCCAGCGCCGAAGGTGAAAGTGGAGCCGACGGAGAACTAAGGACTGAAGTGGCAAGGTGACAAAGTAGCAAGGTGGAAGACTCCCAAACCTGCCACTTTGCCACCTTGTCACTTTGCTACTTTCCCTGCCAGCTTCCCGCTCACCAATTCTTCAATCCTGTCGATGACTTCGTCTTCGCTGAGCGCACTAGAATCGATTACCACCGCATCCGAAGCAGCCACCAGAGGAGAAGCGGCGCGAGTGCGATCGCGATGATCGCGCTCCCGTAACTCAGCCGCGGCCACAGCCGCAACTTCCCCGTGGATTTTTTGCTGCGCCATGCGGCGCTGCTCGCGCACCACGGGATCGGCGTCGAGAAACACTTTGAGATCGGCGTCGGGAAACACCTTGGTGCCGATATCGCGGCCCTCCATCACCACGCCGCCGCTGGCCCCCAAGGCTCGCTGGTGAGAAACCATCCACTCGCGCACCTTGGGATGCACGGAAACGCGCGATGCGGCTTCGGTGACGTCGCGCTCGCGGATGCGGGCCGAAACATCTCGTCCATCGAGCAGCGTCCGATTTCCACCGAGGGTGGGTTCGAGCTGAATGCGGGCTCCGTCCGCCAGTTTCACCAGCGCCGTTTCATCATCGAACGAAGCATCCCGCTCGATCGCCCTCAGCGCCAGGGCGCGGTACATGGCGCCGCTTTCCAGGTTGACGTAGCCGAGCTTGCGGGCCAGGCGGGACGCGACTGTACTCTTGCCCGCCCCGGCCGGGCCGTCGATGGCGATGATCAGTTTGCGGGAAGACTGTTCTTCAGGGGCGTTCATTCTCAAAACTAAAGATTGTACACGCTGGATCTCACTGGGTAGGGATTGCCCCTTCACGCACTTGTTCCGGAGTCCATCCCAGTTCGCGCAGCTTGCGGATGCTGAGAGCGTCGTGCCGCTTGGCGAGACGCACGCCGGCGGCATCGCGCACCAGGTCGCAATGGTAGTAGCCGGGCGCGGTAAGTCCGAGCGCCCGGAGAAGGAGGATCTGCCGCGCCGTGGAGCGAAGCAGGTCGGCGCCACGAACAACTTCCGTGATCCGCATGGCGGCATCGTCAACCACCACGGCGAGTTGATACGCCGGCACGTCGTCGCGCCGCCACACAATGAAGTCGCCGAAATCGCGGCCAGCTGTCCACCGCTGCAGCCCGAGATGAAGGTCCGTGAAGGTGATCTCTTCGCCGTCCGGAACGCGGAAACGCCAGTTCACTCCGGCCGGCTGATCGGCTGTAGAGACAGCCGCCTCGGCTGTCCCGCCAGCGCGAAGCGCGGCGGGATCTCGTGTGGAATCTCGTGTGGCGACAGCCGCCCCCGGCTGTCGAGGCGGAGCGCAGCTCCGCTTTTGCGGACGGCATGTGCCCGGATACGTCGCCTCATCGTCACCCTCATTGGGTGCACCGGCCGCCAGCGTTACATCCTTCCGCGAACAGGTGCAGGGATAAATCCATCCTCGATCGCGCAGCGTCCGCCAGGCGTCCAGATAAAATTTGCGCCGCTCGCTCTGGTGATACGGAGCACAAGGGCCACCGACGTCCGGGCCCTCTACCCACTCGAGTCCAAGCCAGCAAAGATCCTCGAACATGGCGTCAACGAACTCCGGACGACAGCGTTGCCGGTCAAGATCCTCGTTGCGGAAGATCAACCGTCCACCATGTTGACGCGCGCGCTCAGCAGCAACCCAGAACGTGCGTGCATGACCGATGTGGAGCAGGCCGGTGGGCGAAGGCGCCAGGCGCCCGCGATAAGAACTCATATTGTCTAACTGGTTGCGCTCCGTGGCGCCGGTGTGACCACAACTTTTTCAGGAGTAATCTGCAGCATGGACTTGCCGCCCACGTGCACGAAGCTCAGTTCACGCGCGGCCAGCAGGGCATTGACTGCGTCGCGAACTTTTGAGCGCGCCACGAAGTTGCCGAAGAAAGTATCGAGTTCGGACTGCTCGACAGCGACCACGCAGTCGAGATATTTCGAGAGCAGCGCGGTCAGCGCTTCCGGCACGGAAAGACCGACTCCTTCTTTCACGGCCTCCGGCGCCCAGCGATAGAGCAAATCCCACACCGAGCCGTCGATCGGGCCGTAGTCCACGCGTGTGATACGCAGCTTCGACCACAGTTCGGCAAGTGCCTTGTCGAGCGCGGCGGTCGAAAGCCCTCCGCCCAGGCGTTCGAGCAATTTGAGCTTGGCGATCGGACCTTCGCGCTGGATCAGCGCAAACGCGTCGCAGGCAAGTTGCGAATATAGCGAGCGCGTGCCCGCCTTGGGAGCCTGCTTGGGATTGCGCTCGCCCATGAGTGCGTAGAAATAGGGAAACGCCGACGCGCTGACCAGCAGTCCGTTGTTCTCTTCGAACAGGTTGGCCTCGAAGGCAGTGCGCTCGCGCAGCAGCCGCACCATCAACTCGGTCGCCCCGGCGGCGCGCGGATCCTTGAAGGCCTGCCGCCATTCGGGCAACCGATCGTCCGAACCAGCAAACGCCCCGATGAACGTCGGCACCAGCAACGGCGGCCGCTGCGGATACATCAGGCAGAACCCAACTTCCTCCAGAAACACGCGCGCCTGCTCGATCGTCTGGATGGCCTTGCCATCGAGCCGCCATTTTCCCCGCCGAAGCTGCTGGAGTTCGAGATCAGTCATACGAAGCGATGAGCCGTGAGCAGTGAGCGAACCGCTTCCTGCTCGCCCGCCGCTTATTGCTCATTGCTAGATTCTCTTAAACGCTTTCTGAATGTCCTTCACAGAATACCTCAACACCACCGGCCTGCCGTGCGGACATGCGTATGGGTGGTCGGTTTTGGCGAGCTCGGCGAGGAGCCAGTTCATTTTGTTCTGCTCAAGCGGCATGTTGACCTTGATGGCGGCGTGGCAGGCGATGGAGGCGGCGATGCGGGCGCGGATCTTCTCCAGGTTTAAAGATTGCTCTTCGCGCGAAAACTGGTCGAGCAACTCGTGCAGCATGTGCTCGACGGCGGCGGCATCCACGCCGGCCGGCGCGACTTTTACAGCGACGCTGCGCGCGCCGAAGGGTTCGGCTTCGAATCCGTTGTGCTGAAGTTCGTCGGAAATCTCGGTGAAGACTGCCTGCTGGGCTGGAGACAGCTCGATCACGATGGGCATGAGCAGGCGCTGGCTTTCTACTTTCTGTGCGGCGCGCTGCTTGAGGATGCGTTCGAACAGGACGCGCTCGTGGGCGACGTGTTGGTCGATGATCCAGAGGCCGTCTTCGTTGACGGCGAGGATGAACGAGTTGCGAATCTGGCCGAGCGGCTTCAACGTGCCGAGCGAGGAGAGCGTCGGTTCCTCGTCGCCAACCTCAAGCGCGGGCGCGCAGGCGTGGTCGGGAACAACTTCATGGCTGCCGGCGATCGGGAGTTTTTCCAATCCACGGGCGACTGGAATGGCGGCATTGGCTTCGACGGCGATGCCACCGTCGAATTGGAGCCTGGCAGAAATCGGCGGAAGCTCCGGGGCGTGCAAGGCGAATGCGTGACCTTCCGATGCACCGTTCCCAGGTCTCGCAACTGCGGCGAGACCTGGGGCATCCCAAATTTCGTTCGTCGGTTGAGAAAGGTCAGCAGGCTCGGGTGTCAGTGCGCCGGGCGTCAGCGAGGTGCTGGCGGTGGCGTGGGCGCGCATTTCGGTGACGAACTGGGGCACGGGACGCGCCTTCATCAACGCGGCGCGGACGGTGTCGCGGACAAAGTCGTGCATTACGCTCTGCTGGCGGAAGCGGACTTCGGTTTTCGACGGATGCACATTCACGTCGACTTCCCCGGCCGGCAACTCCAGAAACAACAGCACCACCGGGTGCACCGTCGGTGGAATGATGTTGCGATAGGCCTCGGTGAGCGCGTGCTGCACCAGGCGATCGCGGATGAGGCGCCCGTTGACGAAGATGAAAATCGAATTGCGGTTCAGCTTCTGGATTTCGGGCTTGGAGACGAAGCCGTGGACGCGAATCTCTCCGGGATCTTTGGCAGTGCTTTCAGGATGGTCGTCCTCCACTTCCTTGCGGCGCCATGGCGGCGGCTGCGGCAGGCCAACATGCTCCAGCGGCTGGCGCGAGGCGACGGGAATCAACTGGTCGAGCGTTTCCCTGCCGAAGACCTGGTACACGCGCTCGTTGTATCCGGCTACCGGAGGCGCGACCAGCATGGCGTTGGTGGCCGAGTGCAGTTCGAAATGCTTCTCGGGATGCGCCAGCGCGTAGTGCGTGACCAGCGACGCGATGTGGGAAAGTTCGGTGGATTCGGACTTGAGAAATTTCTTGCGCGCCGGGATATTGAAAAACAAATCGCGTACCGTAATCGATGTTCCCTGCGGCAATCCGGCCTCTTCGACGCGGGCGATTTTGCCGCCGTTGATTTCCACGACGGTGCCCGAAGGCTCTTCTGTTGCTCTGGTTTCGAGGCGCAGGCGCGAGACCGACGCGATCGAAGGCAAAGCCTCGCCGCGGAAACCGAGGGTCGCGATACTCAACAGGTCTTCGGCATTTTTGATTTTCGAGGTGGCGTGGCGCTCGAAGGCCAGCAGCGCGTCGTCGCGCACCATGCCGCAGCCGTTGTCGGTGATCTGAATGAGTTTCTTTCCGCCCGCTTCGATCGCAATCTTGATGCGCGTGGCTCCGGCGTCGAGGGAATTCTCGAGCATTTCCTTGACCACGGAGGCGGGACGCTCGACCACTTCGCCGGCGGCGATCTGGTTGGCAACGGTATCGGAAAGAACGTGGATGCGGCCCATGCGGGGTTAGTACCGTACTCAGTACCTGGTACCTGGAAAGTCAGTTTCGCAGATGCGCGGGGGAAAGACAAAGGCGGATCCAGGCAAGGGTTTCCTGGGATCCCTTGGCCCGCGGAAAGCGCGAGCCGTTGGGATGACGCCTCCGGGAATATCACGCGTAAACGGCTGCGCTTTCACCAGCCGCGCGAGGCCAGCGAGATGACCAGGCAGAGCACGCTGAACTGCAGCAGGGTGGAGGGCTTGAAGCCGGTGGATTTGCAGAGGTTCACGCCCGCGGGACCAAACAGGAACATCAGGCGAAAGAGGGCGGCGACTACGCCGGTGGCGAGTCCCAGAAGATACGACCATTCGGCGATCATCATGCGATTCATGCGAAGTCTCCTCGTGTGCGATGCGGCTCACGGCGAGTGCCCGATCCATGCTCAGGGCGCCCAACCGGGTGCTCGTTGTTATCACGCGGGCAAGCAGACTTCTGTGACGGTGGTCACGGGAAAAGTACGCAAGAATCTGCACACAAAAAAGCGGCGCTCCCAAGGAGCGCCGCGGTTGGTTTCGACCCGAACTAATTCACGGTGAAGTTGATGGTGGTGGTCGCGGTGACCGGATTGGCTCCGCCGGTGGTGGCGTTGACGGTCACAGTGTAGCTACCCGGAGGCGTGCCCACGTTTTTCTGGGTGTTGCTGCCGCTGCAGGCGCCCAGCCACAGGGTGGAGGCGCCGAGCATCAGGATCATCCCCATCATCCGCATGCCACGCGCGGCGCGCTTGCGCGAACCGAAGGTGAACAGGATCCCCAGCAAGCCGGGCAGGAACGCGGCGTAGAAGATGCGCGAGCCGCGCTCGAATGGATTGTGCAGTGCGCCGGTCGGGGTGGTGGTGGTGATGGTGAACTGCGGGTTGATGGAGACGGGCTGCGCGCCGCTCGGGGCAGTGCAAATCGATTGTGGCGCCGTGTCGGCGGTGCAGGTATAGGTCACTGGCGTGTTGAAGCCGTTGGTGGGCGTGACCGTAACCGTCGCCTGAACCGTGCCGCCGGCCGAAGTGGTGTAGGTGGGGTTCTGCGGCGCGAGGGTGAACTTCTGGTCGGTGGCGGTCACCGTCAAGGCGAAGGTTTGCGAGTGCGAGAGGGTTCCACCGTTTGTGGCGGTGACGGTCAGCGTGGCAGGACCCGTCGCCACGTTGGCGAGGGTGGTGATCGTCATGTTGACCGACAGATCGGTGGTACCGTTTGGCGTGACCGGCGAGGTTGGATTGAAGTTGCAGGTAGCTCCCGTCAATCCGCTGCAACTGATGGTGGTCGCCTGGTTGTAGCCGTTGATCGAATGGAGCTTCAAGGCGTACGCGCCCGAAGCAGGCGCGGTATGGCCTGCGACCACGGTATCGCTGCTTGGAGTGAGCGTAAGAGTGAAGTCGGGCTGCAGGACGGTCAGCGCTACCGGTGACGAAGCCGCCGACGGTGCGTTGTAACCATCACCGTTGTAGGCGGCGGTCACGCTATTCGTGCCAGCCGGCAGAGAAGAGACGTTTGGAAGTATCGCGGTAGTGCCGGATACGGCCACAGTACCGAGGGTGGTCGAACCGTTGTCGGTGAAGGTAACTTTGCCCGTCGCTGTGGTCGAGGTAGTGACGGTAGCCGTGAACGTGACGGGTGTTCCCGAGCTGATGGTGCCCGACTGATTGGCAGAAAGAGTCGCGCTGCTGGACGTGCGCGTGGCCGCCCATGCGGTTGCCAGATTGCTGGCATCGACCGAGCCGAGACCTGTTGCCAGGTTGTAGCCGGTTGTCGTATCCGCGTTCGCCACGCTGAAGCCGAGGATACCCGTATTGGGGCAATCGACGGAGGGCTCGAAAGTATTGCTCGGTGTGCCCGTCGAGCAGTAGACGGTATTGTCGCCGCCGGCAGTTTGATTGAAAGCGTGGTTGGTCGCGCGCGACTTGGCCAGGAGGTAGAGTTCGGCGTTGATGCTGCCCAAACCCGGAGAGGCTGGACCTGCGAGCTTTTGGTTGAGCAGGGTTACGATGCCGGCAAAAACCGGCGCTGACGCCGAGGTGCCTCCAATGATGGAGGTAAATCCCTCGACTGCGCCAGTCGACCCGCTGATCCCATTGACGCACGTGCTGGTATAGACCGGGGTCGGGTTTGTGCTAGTTCCATCGGGGGCCTGCGGCGTGCAAAAAATGTAGCCTGGGAACGTGGGTGATGCCAACATCGAGACGTCGGGAACCCAACGAGTCCGCGGGGTGGTAGCGAATGCAGGAAGGTTCGGAACACTCAATCCCGATTGCCACGACGGCTGAGGAAACCCTGCCTTGCACTGGGTAGAGGGCACGGGATTGTAGCAGTTGCTGGCACCTCCACCACCGCTGCCGATCCAGAGATCCTCCTGCGCGGTTTGAGCGGAAACGATCGGGGCCCATCCGGACACGGCGGTCGTCCCGCCCTGGCTGCAGAACGCATTGTTGCTGAGGCTCAGGCAAAACTGAGCGATATTCTCGTTGTCGTCCCACGCAATCTCCGGAATATAGCTCTTCGCCGATGAACCGTTCGTTCCGTTGGCATTATTCCAGTACGGGCTGGTGCCGCTGGGATAAGAATCGTTGACAAGGGTAATGGCAGTACCGCCGACGCCTGTCACCCAGGGACTGCTCGCTGGATAGCTCACCGCATAGCCGCCCACAGCAGGGCTGTAAGGCTGTGGCGGAAAACCGGTGCTGGTTGTGCCCGGCGGACTGAAGTCGCAGGCCGAAGCGCCTACGTCGCCCGTGGAATTCAAGACCGTGACACCCTCGCTCGCGCCCTGCTGCAGTTCGGTCTCCATGAACAGGCCACCTTGGCCGAGTTCGCAGTTACCGAAGCTCATGCTCACGACTGGAGCGGGAATCGGCGTGCCGGTGGGAGGATTCAGCGCGTAGGCAAGAGAGTCGGTGACATCGGTCGTAGGTGAGTTGATGTAGACGATCTGAGCGTTTGTGGCGACGGCTCCGCTCCATTCAATGTCGAGGTCGGCTTCGCCGATGTCCCCGCTTCCGACGGAGTCGGGGAACAGCGGGTCGGTGCCACCGGCTAGCAGGAGCACGTACTTGAAGCGTGGGTCGGTGCAAGCGGTGATTACGCCGGCAGTCGTGGAGGTCGGCGTGTTCAGAGTACAGTTGCTCGCTGAAATCGGGGTTAGGCCAAAACCACTGCGGAAGTCATTGATGTCCTCGAGAAAAATGTCGGTGCGGCCAACAATTGCGAGCTTCTCACCCGTTCCATCGATCGGGGTTGGCGAGGCTGTCAATAACGGGGTTGTATCGTAGATTGTGGCAACGTCAGCCGGGGCAAGGAAGTTCGGAAACGCAAACGTACCACCCCCATTGTCGTAGAGCTGCGGCCGCATCTTAGGACCCGCGCCGCGCTGGACATGCGACGCGGTGTGCATCCTGAAGTCATGCATGCCGCGAATGCCGGTAACGACGCCGCTCAGCGCCGCCGGAATGTTCAGGGGAGTCGCGTTAGCGAAGTGCTCTTCGCCATTGATATTGAAGTGGTGAATCTCGGTTCCGAAGGCCTGGCGGACCTGGGCGGAGGTGCCGCTGAAGATGACCGTGTTGCGGCCGCCGCCGACGCTGATGACATTGAATCCCTGCCCCTTGAGCCAGGTGGTAAGGCGGTCCATGTCGCTCTGGCTGAGGCCGAAGCGGTCGGCATATTGCGCGGGCGTGAGCCACTGATGATAAAGAGGCGAAGTCGGGTCCTGCTGCGCGGCCGTCAGCCGGTCCAGCGCCGCCTGCTGAGCCGGCGATGGGGCCGTCACCAGCGTCATGTAGGTCAGCTTGAACGACGGGCTCACGGGGCCGCGATCATATTGCTGCTCGGCGCGAGGATGAACGCTGTTCGCGAGGGCTACGGTCCGTCCGGAATCAATGCTGGCGATGCGGTCGGCTTGAGCGGCGAAGGATTGGGCTGTAAAGACAGTGGTCAGGACAAGAGCGGAGAGGAGGTACCTCAGATTTCGCATTCGATGCTCCGGGCAGATCGGTCTGGGTGCGTGCCTTAAGCTTACACCGGCTTATCCCTGTTCGATCAAGGAGGACCGCGGAAGGTTGTATGGAAGACAGAAAGTTAACAACGTAACCGGCAGCCAGAAGGGCATTTAAGGGGCAAGGTATACTGCCGCGTACTCATTTGTCGGCAATTCCTGGCGGCGCTTGGGCTGCCGGCTTCATGACTCCTGCGGAGATTCGCAAATCGCGGCTGGCCTACATCGACTGGATGCGGGGACTGGCCTGCCTGCTGATGTTTCAGACTCACTGCTACGACTCGTGGCTGGGCGGAGAAGCGCGGCAGTCGCGGTTTTTCATGGATTCGCAGCTGGGCGGGACTTTTCCGGCGCCGCTGTTTCTGTTTCTGGCGGGCGTGTCGTTCGCGCTGGTCACGGAGAAGATGTGGCGGAAGAGTCTGCCGACGGGGCAGATTGCGCGGACCACGATCTGGCGCGGGGCGGAGATTCTCGGCTATGGGCTGCTGTTCCGGCTCCAGGAATATGTGCTGGGATGGGGCTGGTCGTCGTGGAAAGATCTGCTGCGGGTCGACATTCTGAACACCATCGGGCTGTCGATGATGCTGATGGGAGTGTTGGGCTGGGCGGTCGGAGCGGCGCGCGGAACTCGACAGCCGGGGGCTGTCGCTGCATGGCCCGCTGTGGTGACGGCGCTGGGAACTTCGCTGGGGATTTCCCTGCTGGCGCCGATGGTGTGGACCTCGTGGCGTCCGCGATTTCTGCCGTGGCCGCTGGAATCTTACTTTGACGGAGTGCACAATCTGGGGACGCCGCAGTCGTGGCTGTTTCCGGTTTTTCCCTGGACGGCGTTCGCCTTTGCCGGGCTGGCCGCGGGATTTCTGCTGCAAACCGAGTGGGCGCGGGCGCGCGAGACACAGATGATCGCCATACTGGGCGCAGCCGGCCTGGGACTGATCGAACTGTCGCGCTGGCTGGATGCGCAGGCGTGGCAGGTGTATCCCGTGTATGACTACTGGCATACGAGTCCGGAATTTTTCCTGGTCCGGCTGGGCATGCTGCTGGTGATTCTGGCGCTGAGTTATGCCTGGTGCCGCTGGGGCGCGGCCGAGTGGGGATTCAGCCCGGTGATGGTGCTGGGGCAGGCGTCGCTGATGGTGTATTGGGTGCACATTGAGTTCGTCTACGGGCGGGTTTCCATCCTGCACAAACACGGCGTGGGGATTCGCGCCGCCTCGTGGGGGCTGGCGGTCATCACGCTGGCGATGGTGGGGCTGGCGTACGTGCGGGTCAACTTCCATCGGTGGAAGAAGAGTCCGGGAGCGCCGCCGGTGGGTTTACCGGCGTAGTTCTGTCTTTCTGGCGGTACTTCCCTACTGCGTCTGCGCCTTCCTTGAAAAATTTCCCGAAACTGCTTGACAAGGGGCGCGGGCCTTCTTATATTTAACCCATTAGTTATTTAACCATACGGTTTAATTCATATGCAGGATCTGCTTAGCTCCACCTTCGCCGCCCTCGCCGATCCCACACGGCGCGCCATTCTGGCCCGTCTGGCGCTGGGCGAGACCTCGGTGACCGAACTTGCCAGACCCTTCGAGATGTCCATGCCCGCGGTCTCCAAACACCTGAAGGTGCTGGAGCGCGCCGGCCTGATCGCTCGCGGGCGAGAGGCGCAGTGGCGGCCCTGCCGTCTCGACGCCGGCCCGCTCAAGGACGCCGCCTCCTGGATCGAGGACTACCGCCGCTTCTGGTCCGCGCACGTCGATGCTCTGGAGCGCCACCTCAACCGCATGGATCAATCAACAAAAGAGCAACCCGCCCGAACGAAAAAAAGCCACGGGGCACCGTCCGCAAAAACTACGAAACGAGGCAAACGATGAAGATCAAACTCACCAACGTATATGTCGACGACCAGGAGAAGGCCCTGCGCTTCTATACCGAAGTGCTGGGCTTCGTGAAGAAGGCCGACTTCAGCCAGGGGCCGTTTCGCTGGCTCACGGTGGCGTCAGCCGAGGATCCGGACGGCACGGAACTGCAACTGGCGCTCAACAACAATCCTGCGGCCAAAGCGTTCCAGCAGGCCTTGTTCCAGCAAAACCAGCCCGCGGCTATGTTTTTTACCGACGACTTGCAGGCCGATTACGAGCGCATGAAAGCGCGCGGCGCCCAGTTCACCATGCCGCCCACGGACGTGACCGCCTCCAAAATCGCCATGCTGAACGACATCTGTGGCAATCTCATTCAGGTCACGCAGCTGATGCGCTGGTAGGAGACACTCGGGCGAGTCGATGCGAGGAGAGTGAAGATGACGGATCGCGCACAGTACACACCGGGGCCAGCCAGCGGGGCGCAGGTAAGAAAAACCGACGGAGAGAAGTGGACGCTCATTCTCGTCCGGCAACTGCGCCATTCGCCGGAGACAGTCTGGCAGGCGCTGACCGACCCGGCGCAACTGCGCGAGTGGGCTCCCTTCGACGTTGATGGCAGCCTGGGCACGGTCGGGTCCACGGTGAACCTTACCTGGGTGGGAACGCAGCGTGCCTTGGAAACACGAGTGACGCAAGCCGACCCTCCCAACGTGCTGGAGTTCGGCGATATCCGGTGGGAACTTGAGGATTCTGGCGGCGGCACGCGCCTGACGCTCTGGACCAACATCGATCGCCGCTTCATTTCGTGGGGCGCCGCAGGCTGGCACATCGCCTTCGACGTGCTTCAGGAGTTGCTTGCAGGGCAGCCGATTGGGCGGCTCGCCGGCGCCGACGCCATGAAGTTCGCCGCCTGGCAGCGCCTGGTCGGCGAGTACGCTGCGCAATTCGGGGTTGAAACCCCCAAATGGCCGCCTCAAGCGGGTCAAAAGTCGTGAATCAAGGAGACGCCAGCAATGCGAACAGCCAGAGCATTCAGGGACAAGAAGGAGTTGTCCCCAGAACAACGCGGAGAACTGCTCAGATTATTGAAAGCCCGTTTTGAGAAGAACACGAACCGACATCCAGGTCTCGCATGGGCTGGCGTACAAACAAAGCTGGACGCCAACGCTGAAACACTCTGGTCGCTGCATGAAATGGAACGAACGGGCGGTGAACCGGATGTTGTTGGGCATGACGAAAAGACGGGTGAATACGTCTTTTACGATTGCTCCGCGGAAAGCCCGAAAGGCCGCAGAAGCCTTTGCTACGACCGCGAAGCGCTGGACTCAAGGAAAGAAAACAAACCGAAAAACAGTGCCCTCGATATGGCAACTGCCATGGGAATTGAGCTCTTGACGGAAGAGCAATACCGGGAGTTGCAGAAGCTCGGCGAGTTCGACACCAAAACCTCGAGCTGGGTGAAGACTCCATCCAAGATTAGAAAACTGGGCGGCGGCATTTTTTGCGATCGCCGCTTCGACACAGTTTTCGTCTACCATAACGGCGCGGATTGTTACTTTGCCGCCAGGGGGTTCCGAGGTTCGCTCAGGATCCATCCATGAATCGCAAGAATCCCAAGGTTGACGCTGTCTTACGTCAAGCCAACAAATGGCGGGACGAATTCGAAACATTGCGAGCGATCGCGCTCGACTGTCCGCTAACCGAAGAATTGAAGTGGTATCAGCCTTGCTACACGTTTCAGAACAAGAACATCGTCCTGATTCATGGATTCAAGGAATACTGTGCGCTGCTGTTTTTCAAAGGAGCTTTATTGAAAGATGCCAAGGGGATTCTGGTCCAACAAACGGAGAACGTACAGGCGGCGCACCAGATCCGGTTCACCAGCGTTCGGGAAATCGTCAAGCTGAAGCCCATCTTGAAGGCCTACATCCAGGAAGCGATCGAAGTGGAAAGAGCCGGCTTGAAGGTGAAGCTTAAGAAGGCCTCGGACTTCAAGATTCCTGAAGAGTTTCAATGCAAACTCGATGAACTCCCTGCCTTGAAAACCGCTTTTCGTGCATTAACACCCGGCCGGCAACGCGGCTACATTTTGCATTTTTCTCAACCCAAACAATCCAAGACGCGAGAGGCGCGGGTGGAAAAATGCATGCAGAAGATTCTCCACGGCAAGGGATTGCTAGACGATTAGTACGGTCGATCACTGCGCAGGTCCGTCTTACCCCACGCTGCGCACGAACTCCACCACTTCCCCTTCCGCCCAATGTCCGTCGTCGGAGGGTCCGCCGTTGCGTTGGGCGACGAAAGCGCAGTGGCCGCCGTCGGGGGTCTCGACGTAAGTGATGTTGGGGTTGGCCATGACTCGCGCGCGGGTCGCCGGCTGAATCCGAACAAAAGGATCGTTGGCCGCGTGGATGACCAGCGCGGGGACGGCGATGCGATCGACCACCAGGTTTGCTCCGGCGCGTGCGTAGTAGTCGTCGGCACCGGCGAATCCGCAATAGTGCGCGGTAATGCGATCGTCGAACATGCGCAGACTCCGGATGCCGCGCAGCCGGGAAACATCGAAATGATCGGGAAAGAATTGGGCTTTGCGGCGCATGCGACGGAAAAGCTGCAGCAGAAAATACCACTCGTAAAGCAGGTTGGCGGGCTCGTGGAGGGCATCGGCGGAGGCCGCCAGATCCATCGCCGGGCAGACGGCCGCGACGGCACGAAATTCGGCAGGGCCGTTTGCCCCCCATTCACCGGCAGTTTTGAGGACCAGATTGCCGCCCATCGAAAATCCGGCAAGGGCGAAGCGGGAGATTCCATCGTTTTCGATGACGTGGCGCGCGACGGCAGCAACGTCCGAGGAAAGGCTCGAGTTATACAGCGTGGGCGCGAAATAATCCATGCCGCCACAGTTCCGCTGGTTCATAAGGACGACGTTCATCCCGGCGGCAAGCGCGTTGCGAGCCACTCCCTTCATGTACTGGGAGTCGGAAGAGCCTTCGAGACCGTGAACCACAATCAGAGTCAACGCAGCGGTTTTGTCCGCTTGCCAGCGGCACCAACAGCGCACTTTGATGCCCGAAGCCACTTCGACGAGGCGTTCTTCCGCCGGTGGCAAATGGATATCGCGAGGGATCAGGAAACTCGCAATGGTCTGCACGTGTCCGCCGCCCAGAAAGCGGCGCGGGCGAAATGGCGTGCGCACGGTCCAGGGACCGGAGACAGCAGCCGAACTTGGGATTTGCGAAGTCCCCACAAATTTGATTCTAATAGGAACGGGAGTCAGCCATGCCGATCTACGAATATATCTGCAAAGAATGCAACCATCAGTTCGAGGCGCTGGTCTACGGCAAAGAGAAAGCCGAGTGCCCGAAGTGCCATACCAAGAAGCTTGAGCCGCAGCTTTCCGTGTTTGCCGTGTCGGCGAAGGGCTCATCCTCGTCAGCCATGCCCTCCGGCGGATGTGGATCTTGCGGAGATCCGCGCGGTCCCGGCGCCTGCTCCATGCGTAACATGAACTGACACCCTCTTTGTTTTCTCGATACCCCAACCAGAATGTACTTGTTGGGGTTTTCGTTTTCCCCTTATCCTGAAGGCCGCTCTCGTCCCGTCGTTCTCAACTCTTCACTTGTCGTGCACTGGGGTCTAGCCCGTATTCTTCCTCTGGAAAAATAGTATGTATTCGCGTTTCAGAAAGTTGCTCGAATCTGTCTGGTCGCGCCCCGATCCGGTTCTGAGCCAGGCGGCGATTGCCGGAGAGTTGCTGATCGCAAAAATCCGGCTGGGCCTGGCGTCTCTCATCCTGTCGATCCCGCTGATCGACATGATGTTTTTTCCTGACGATCCCAAGGAAGCGATCGTTGGACTCAGCCTGACGGGCGCGACGTTCGCGCTCTCGCTGGTCGTCTTCGTGCTGATTCGCCGGGAATACAATCCCTCGTGGCTCAGCTTTGTGACCAGCAGCTTTGACGTCTCGCTGGTCAGCGGCGCGCTGGCCCTGTTCCTGGTTTTGAACGAACCGCACACGGCGGTGAACAGCAAAGTGGTGTTCGAGGGTTATTTTCTGGCGATCGCGAGCACCTCTCTCCGCTATGACAAGCGCGTGTGTGTGACGGCAGGTGCCCTGGCGGTTACCGAGTATCTGACGATCGTCGCCATCGCCGCCAGTCACTGGAATTTGAATAGTTCTCAGTATGCCCCCTACATTTACGGCATGTTTAGCTGGTCCAATCAAATTTCACGGCTGATCATCATGGCGACGGCGGCGCTACTGAGTCTGGCGCTGGTCTCCCGCAGTCAGAAGTTGCTGCAACTGGCGACGCGTGATCCGCTGACGGGATTGTTTAATCGCGGATACGTGGACGACCGCCTTGCCGTGGAACTGAGCCGCGCCAGCCGCTACGGAAACGCATTGAGCATCGCGGTGATCGACGCTGACCGGTTCAAGGCGCTCAACGACGCGTACGGTCACCTGGCGGGCGATCGCGCCCTGCGTGTGATCGGAAGCCTACTCCACGACAGCTTCCGCCAGAGCGATACGGCCGGGCGCTACGGCGGCGAAGAATTTGTAGTGATCCTGCCGGAGACTGCCCCGGAAGCGGCGCTGCAGAAAATTGAAAGTCTGCGCGAAACCGTCGCCCAAACACCGATTGCCATCGGAGAGAACAATCTGGGAATCACGATCAGCGCCGGACTGGCATCGTTTCCGCAGGACGGGACGAAGGCCGCCGACCTGTTTGCCCTGGCCGATGAGCGGCTGTTTCAGGCCAAGCGCGAGGGGCGCAACCGGGTGATCTCCGGGACGGAAGTGGCGAGCTTGGAAGTTGCCACCTAATCTCCTCGAAACTTTAGGAACTTCGGTGCAGTGACCCTGGTGACCTGTCTCGCGAGGGCTCGAAACCTTACCATTCGGTGGTTACGATCCGGGCAGCGGATCGATTCCTTTCGAGGTTGCCGACTCATGGACCGTCGCCGTCAACAGCGCATCAGTGTGGAACTTCCGGTACAGATCTGGGGCGTAGACGCGCACGCCCGGCCGTTCACCCAATCCGCGCGGCTGCGCAACATCAGCGGACGGGGCGCAACCCTGGAAGGCGTGGGCGCGCAACTGAAGCCCGGCGACGTTCTCGACCTTCAGTATGAGGGCACCAAGGCACAGTTCCGCGTGGTTTGGACCGGCCGGACTGGGAGCGAAATCCAGGGTGATGTGGGGGTCGAGAACCTTTCCTCCGACGCTCAACTCTGGGATGTCGACACGCTCCGTTGCGCCGCGGTTAGCGGCAACGGATAGAACCCTTCTTCCGCAATAAGAAAGGCACGCGCCAAGGCCGTGCCTTTCTCAATCGAAATCTCCGAACTCCCATCTCTCCAGCGATCTGCGGATGTTGATCAGGCGAAGGGGTCCTCGTCTGCGCTCCGGCCGTAGATGACGGGCACGGGAACATCCAGCAATCGCAAATACACCGACAGCTGGCCGCGGTGGTGATACCAGTGATTCAGCATAATGGATCGCAGAACACCGGTCCGGGGCATGGCGAAGAGTTCCTTATCCTTCTTCATGAGACGAAATGTGCCGCCCGCGTATTCGTTGGTCATACCCTGGAGTGTCTGCTCGGCCTCGCGCAGGCTCTGGTCATACGCGCCAAGGATCTCTGAGAGGTCCTTCGGCTGCGGCGGCACGAAGACTGCCTGGGTCACGTCGAAGCTGTCGAGTTGAGCGAGTTTGGCCAGTGCGCCTGGCACAGTGGCAATGTGGAGCGCGAGTTGGCCCAGCGTCATGGACTTGGCGTGAGGCTTCCAGGTGAGTTTGTCGGGCGGAACTCTTTCCAGCACGCGCTTGGTCGTACCAGCCTCTTCCTTCAGTTCGGCGATCATCGGTTGAATCATTGTTCCCATTCTTTTCTCCTTACAGTTTGCTGTGATTACACTGCTTTGCGTGGCGTTCCGATTCCCACCAGCTTCTTATCGCTGTAGCGGTCGTGATGGCGCACCCACGACATGGCATGAGGCTTCATCTCCGCTTCGTCGCGGCCCTTGGCCGTGATGTCGAGCCAGTGGTAGGCAGGCAGGAACATGTCGAGCCCGCGGGCATAGGTCGAGTACGTGTGGAAGATCTCGTCACCCTGCTTGAGGAACACGCTTGCGCCGGGACGCTCCTCCGACGGGAACTGACCCACTGCATAGTTGTAGTAAGCTTTGCCCGTCGCCTGCTCTTCCTGGCTCGCCGAAACCTGATAGTCGAAGTTGAAGTCCGTCCCGAACGAAGAGACCCACTTGAAGCGCCATCCCATGCGCTTCTTGAAGACTTCAATCTCAGGCAACGTAGCGCGGGAAATCGCCGCAAAGCTGGTGTCGCGCTGCGCCATGTGAACGATGGCGCCGTCAAACGAGTCCGCCAGGAATGAGCAACTGGGGCATCCTTCTTTCCATCCCGGGCCTAACATGAAGTGGTAGACGACGAGCTGGTTCCGCCCATCGAAGAGATCGGTCAGTGTTTCCGTACCATCGGCGCCTTCGAACGTGTACTGCTTCTCGACTTTCTCCCAGGGGAGTTCCCGCCGCAGGCGGCTCAGTTCGTCGCGCATGCGGGTGAATTCTTTTTCCTTGGCGAGGAAGCTCCTGCGCGCTTCCACCCACTCTTCGTGCGATACAACTTTGGTCTTGTCGAGTGCTGCCGTCATGATGCCTGCTCCTTTTTCGATTGGTTTGGCTCACCTTTTTTCCGGCGGAGGACTTTTACAACCAGCGCTGTCAATCCGCCGGTCGAGACCACTCCTCCAATCACTACTCCTGCGCTTGCCATGCATACTGGACACATATTTGCCTCCTACTTCCGGGCTTCCGCGCGAGCCTTGATGCGGGCATTGATGTGCCCCCAGCCCTGGCTCACTCCGCGACGGTGTTCTTCCTGAATCACGCCAAACGCCTGGTGGTGGAACTTGATCAGGGTGACACCGTTCTCTTCGCTCAAGCGGTACTGCACGTTGGAGACGACGGCGTACGACATAAAGAGCGGCCCGGTGATTTCGAGCAGCGTGGGCCGCTTGATGGCCTGTACGTGTCCCCACAGATGGCCGTTGTTGTCGCCGAGATCGCGGAACCAGCGCCCGCCCGGCCATGCCTCGATCTTCATGGGCATCTTGTGCTCGGGAGTTTCATTCTCGGGACCGATCTGCTCCAGCAGGGCGGCGAAGGTTTGTTCGATGGAGGCATGAACTTCAATCTTTTGCATGACGCTTAACGTCAGATGTTCAATGCCGATGGCGGCGGGGGCGATGCTCATTGCGTCCTCCTGAGACGACTATTGGTTTGATGAATCTTTGGCCTTTTCCTCAGCGCGTTCCTTGATGCGCAGCAACTGGTGCGACCACAGGCGCTCGAACGTTCGGGTCCACTCGTGCAGCGGGCGGATGGCCTCCGCGTTCGTGCGATACAGCATTTGACGTCCATGGCGCCGAACCCGCACCAAGCCGACCTCGCGCAGAACCTTCAGATGTTTCGAGACCGAAGGCTGCTCCATTCCCAGTTGCGATACCAGGTCGCCGACCGGCCGTTCCAGGTGCGCCAGGAATTCGAGGATCTCGCGCCGCTTGGGTTCGGCTACTGCGTTGAATGCGTCCGAGGTTGTGGAGGCTCGTGCCATGGACCCGAACATATATTCCTATATAGGAATATGTCAAGGGGATTCTTATTCGCTTGCTTTCCGCAATAAAATCAACCCGTTACGGACTCCTTCCCCTCGATAGACACGGGGAACCAGACAACATTCAACAGTGAGCCGTGGAAAAGCGCCCTCGTTGCCATCCGCAGAGCGCTTGGTACACTCGGTGTCATGCATGTCAGAGTCCTGGGATCGGCGGCCGGGGGCGGATTTCCGCAGTGGAACTGTGCCTGCCCGAATTGCCGCTCCGTGCGAACTGGAGCGTTCAAAGGCAAGGCTCGCACGCAAACGCAGGTCGCGGTGAGTGCCGATTCGCGCTCCTGGTTTCTATTGGGAGCTTCGCCGGATCTGCGGGCGCAGATAGAGAGTACTTCGCCCCTGCAACCGGCCTCCGACGCGGCCAATTCCAGCGTCCGCCAATCGCCGATTACCGGGGTCGTGCTGGCTAACGCGGACGTCGATCACACGCTCGGCCTATTACTGTTACGCGAACTGCAACCGCTGCGCGTGCATGCGACGCCGTCAATCCGGCGAATTCTGACCGAATACAATTCGATGTTCGCCATGCTGCAGCGCGTGACGCCGCAAGTGAGCTGGGGCGATTTTTCTCCGGGCAAGAGTTTCCCACTGATCGAGGCTGACGGAAAGGACTCTGGTCTTCGCTGTCGTGCTCTCGCGCTAGGGACGCACTATCCGGCCTACGTTTCTTCACAGCGACGGCAGGAACTTCCGGCCGGCGAAGCGTCGCTCGGGTTGATCGTCGAATCGTCCGGCAAGCGACTCGCGTTCATGCCCGCCGTGCCAGAGATTCATCAAGAACTCCTTGCCGAACTGGACGCCGCCGACCTCCTTCTTTTCGACGGCACTTTTTGGAGCGACGACGAACTCATTCGCACTCAAGGCAACGGGCAAACCGCGCTGCAGATGGGACATGTGCCGGTTGTCGAAAGCCTGCGGCGGTTGGCGGCTCTGCAGCGTCCACGTAAAATCTATCTGCACATCAACAACACCAATCCCATGCTGAACGAGGCGGGCGAGGAGTATCGCCGCGTACTCGCCGCGGGATGGGAGATCGCGGAGGACGGATGGGAGTGGAATCTGTGAACGCGCACGGCGAGGCCTTGCTTTCCCTCGACGAACTGCGGGCCGCGCTGCGCGCGGTGGGCGAACAACGCTATCATCACCAGCATCCGTTCCACTTGCTGATGCACGAGGGCAAGCTGACCCGCGGGCAATTGCAGGCTTGGGCGTTGAATCGCTATTACTACCAAAGCCTGATTCCCATCAAAGATTCCATCATTCTGTCGCGCGGGCCCGATCCCGTGTTTCGACGCGCGTGGCGCAAGCGCGTGGTCGACCACGATGGAGACGCTACCAGCGAAGGCGGCATCAAGCGCTGGCTGAAACTGGCCGAAGCCACCGGGCTGAACGCCGATCGAGTGCGCGCCGGAACCGGAATTCTTCCGGCAACGCGTTTCGCGGTAAACGAATATCTGAACATCGTCCGCAACCGGAGTTTGTTGGAGGCGGTCGCGTCGTCGCTGACCGAGCTGTTCTCGCGCGACCTGATTTCCCTGCGCATGGAGAAGCTGCGCCAGCACTATCCTTGGCTCTCGAACGGCCTGGACTATTTTGAAGCGCGGCTGACGCAGGCGCCAGAGGACGCGAAGTTCGCCATCAACTACGTGTACGAACACGCCAAGTCGCGGGCCGAGCAGGAACTGGCGATTCAGGCGTTGCGCGACAAGTGCGACATTTTGTGGGCGCAGCTGGACGCGCTGTATTTCGCCTACGTGCTGCCGGGATGGCCTCCGCCCGGGGCGTTTCGCATGGAGGAGCAGTAACGATGGCGCAACCGCTCGATAGCAGCCAGCCGCGGCTCGCCGCCGGATGCCGCTGGGGCGGCACCGAGCAGGACCGCATGATCCTGTTTCCCGAAGGCGCCATCAAGCTGCAGGGCCCCGGACGGCGGATACTCGAACGTTGCGATGGCACTCGAACGTTCGGGGAGATCCTGGCAGAACTACATAAAGAGTTCGTCTCCACCGATCCGGCAAAGATCCGCACCGATATCGCCACGTTCCTGGAGCAATTGCAGAAAAAAAGGATCGTCGACTACTAGACCGCAGAGCAATACAAGAATATTTCATGGTCTCCAACCCTCTCGCCCTCATCGCCGAACTGACGCATCGCTGCCCGCTGCACTGCGTCTACTGCTCGAACCCGATGCAGATGGCGAGCGCAGCGGACGAACTCTCCACGGAGCAATGGGCCGGCGTTTTGCAGCAAGCCGGCGAACTCGGCATGCTGCACGCGCATTTCACCGGCGGCGAACCACTGGCTCGCGGGGATCTGACAGAGTTGATCGCGGCCGCCCGTACCTCGGGGCTGTACACCAATCTCATCACCTCGGGCATCGGCCTGAACGAATCGCGACTACAGGCGCTGGCCGATGCCGGGCTCGACCACATTCAAGTCAGTTTTCAGGATTCGCGCGAAGAAGCCGCCAACTGGATCGCGGGTGCGAAGAGCCATGCGCACAAGGTCGAACTATCACGGGCAATCCGCCAGCACAGGATTGCGTTCACCGTGAATCTGGTCGTGCACCGGCAGAATCTCGACCACCTGGAGGAAATGGTCGCATTCATCGAGCAACTGAATCCCGATCGCGTCGAGATCGCGCACACACAGTACTACGGCTGGGCGCTGGCGAATCGGGCAGCCCTGCTGCCGACGCAAGCGCAACTCGACAAGGCGGTCGCAATCGTCGCAGACGCCGAGAGGCGGCTGGCGGGGCGCATGCGGATCGATTTCGTTGTGCCGGATTATTATGCGAAGTATCCAAAGGCCTGCATGGGCGGTTGGGGACGCAGGTTGATGCTGATCAACCCAGCCGGCAAGGCCCTTCCCTGCCATGCTGCCGAAGTGTTGCCCGGAATGGCGTTCGAAAATGTGCGGGAGAAATCGCTGGCCTGGATCTGGCAGGAATCAGCATCGTTCCAGCATTTTCGCGGGGAAGCGTGGATGCCCGAGCCCTGCCGCAGCTGCGAGCGCCGCGGCGAAGATTTCGGCGGATGCCGCTGCCAGGCGTTTCTGCTCACCCGCGATGCCAACGCGACCGACCCGGCGTGTTCGCTGGCGCCCGATCACTCCATCGTTCAAGCGGCCGTGCGGGACGCGAACCGCTCATCTGGCGTAGCTCAAGTTCAAGCCGCGTCTTCTTTCGTTCAACTGCAAAACGTGAATGAAGGTCTCTGGCGTTATCGGACCAACCCGGAGTAGAGCTCGCAGATTTGCGCTGCCGTCACCATCGAATCCCGACCGTGATCGGCCGCACATCGGTCGTCGTTCCATTCTTCGATCCGTGCAGGATGCGGAACTCGGCGTACAAATCCATATGCGGGCGGATGGCCCGTGTGATGCCAACGGCAAAATCCTCGCCCACTTCGCTCTGACTCGACTTCAAAAACTTCCCGTTCACCGGCAGGCCCACGTTGTAGCAGGTCCCCCACCACGCGAAAAATGCGTTGCAGGGCGATCCGGGAATCGCGGTGGACGACGCCAACGTACCCGTGCGATGGATGTAGGCGGCGCCGAAAGCAAAATATCCTCCCCAGGTCTTGTCGACGGGCACGTTGATGATCGGCCCGAACATGAACGTGTAGGCGTGACTCGTGGCGCTTGGAGCCTGCGCCAACTGCAGAGCCGTGTTGCGCAATGGAAGATCGTCGAACTGGAAGTCGGCACGCAGGCCCAGATACTTGCTGCCGTTGCGCGCCACGCTGGCGCCCACCACTCCCCCTCCGCCGCGGGCGAATTTATTGGTGGTTCCCGCCGTCAGGCTGGCGCCTCCGCCTACGCCAAACGTCCAGTTGGTGTACTCCTTCGGACGAGTCTTGCGAGCCGCCGTCGTCTCTTCCGGCGAAGCTTCCTGGCCTCCGGATTGCGGATTGCCCGATTGCTGGCTGTCCTGCGTCTGCTGGGCGGGCGGCTGTTGCGACTGCGCCGGTTGCTGCGCATGCAGAGTAGCGGCTCCGGAAAGAATCGCAAGAAACAATGCCCCAACGATCCTAAGACCGGAAACCGTCTCGAACTTTCGAATCATTCATTCTCCTCCCGTGACCGGGCTGTAGCGGACGGTTGCGCGTAGATCACAGCCCGGCAACGACAGGCGCTGGAAAAGAGCGTGTCCGCATCTACCGATTGCGATGGCGCTCACAATGGCAATCCATCATATTACCAACTTTGATGCGATTTCGGACCGCCACGCCGCCCCGGCTTTCTTCGTTCTGGCCTGCGCGAAATCTTCCAGGCCCCGCCGAAAGAAATACGAAACGCTTCTTAACCGGTTTTTCACACATCTCTGCTAAGCTAATGTTGGATCGAGATGCCTTTTCGGAGGTGTTTATGACTCCTCTCACTCAGGCCGTTCCCGGCACCCTCACCCTCTCGAAAATCAAACGCGGATTCGAACTCCGGCGGAACGGAGAGTCTCTGGGAACCTTGACCCAGCAAGGCTTCTGGGGTCAAAACTACGCCGTCACCACTCCCGAATTGAGTGTAATGCTTCGCCGCAAGGGCTGGTTCAACTTCGCCGCCGAAGCTGTGGATTCGGCCACCCAGCAGGTGATTGCCACATTCAGTGCGGCCTGGGGCAATCCCGGAACCCTAACGTTTGCCGACGGCCAGCCGTTCCAGGTGCGCAAACAGGGCTGGTGGCGGCCCGTGTGGATCGTGCGGGGCGAGGAGGGTCAGGAAGTCCTGCGCCTGCAGCCCTACGAACGCAAAGTGGAAGTGCTGAACCCAACCAGCGTGCCGGAAAGGCGGCTCGCGCTGCTGGTGCTGTTCACGATTTATCGCATCAGACAAGCCGAAGATGATGCCGCTGCCGCCGCCACCACGGCAATGGTTGCCTCGTAGAGAGGCACGCAAGATTCTGCCGGGCTATTTACTCAGCGCAGGCGCGGGGTAATCCGGCAGTTTTTCTTTGTTCACGTTGGCGCGCTTCACTTCCAGTTCACCGAACAGGACCGACGGCGCCACCACACTGTGCGGCACCACCGTGGGACGGCTCTCCACGTAAATGTCGTCGCCGGCAGCGATCAGGTCGCTGCGCAGCGCCCGCGTGTCGAGTTCCCCGAACGATCCGCCGCGCACCAGTTCTTCGTGACCGTCCTTGGCCCAGACGCGATAGAGCAGGCGGGGAGCCAGCTTCGGGCCGAAGGTTTCCACACGGTAGCAAAACTGCAAATCGCGTTGGCGGCATAAATCGAGGAACTTATCGTGCAGCGCATCTTTCGACAGCGGCTCGGATGAGGTCACGATCAGGTTGCTATTGTGCGGAACGGCCGACCCTGGCATGATTCCCATGGCTCCAGGAAGCGGGGCGCGGCCATGGCCGTTGGACTGCGGGAAGTCGCGAATCGGTTCGCGCCCCAGCAGATAGTTCACCAGCATCCCCTTTTCGATCACCGCAACGCGCTGCGCGTGGACCCCCTCGTCGTCGATCTCGTAGTGACCCAGCAGACTCTGCCCCTTGTAGGATGCAATCGTCGGATCGGAAATCACCGAAATGAAATCCGGCAACACCCGGCTCTTGTAGCTGCTGGCGAACGCGCCGGTCGTGCGCGCGTTCTTGCCTAACTCGGGCTTGCGCCCCAGAATGTTCTCGCCGACCAGATCGGCAAACACCGTGGCCGAAGCATCGGCAGACAGCAGCACCGGTCCGCGATATTCCTCTTCCACCACCGGAGCATTGCGCAAGTCTTTCAGGCTCGCGGCCAGTTTCTTGGCGCGTCCAACAAACTCGACCGCCGACGGCAACTCCTTCATCGTGTCTACGATGAAGCCGTTATTGCGCGACAGGCTCATGCCGTCCGGGGCCTGCGTCGAACTGGAAACGTACATCTGATAGACATTTCGCCCCGTGCGCAGCACGGTTCCTTCCGAGTTGACCAGGTACTCGTTCACGGCGGCGAAGTTCAAACTCGCGTCCGAACTTTCGATATCCGGGTCGCTGCGATACACGTCCGCCGCATCCTGCAACATCGCCTTCCACGGTTGCGGATCGAAATCCAGGCCGGCGAGCGCGCCGATGGACTGCACGGGATCGGCATGGGCAAAGTCGTCGACCGGTTGATCGATGGTGAGTTGCTTGAGCTGCGCCTGCTTGGCGGTCAAGGACTCGGCGGCCGCTTTATAAGCGCGGTCGGTGGCCAGCCAAATCTGATGGCGCATCACCAGGATGTCGTCATCCAGCGGCAGGAACTCGATCGTCCCGATTCCCTGGCCGAAGTGGCTGTCCTGCTTGTAATCGCCAATGCGCACCGCCACGTGCAGGAAGCGCACGCGCGTGCGGACATCGGTGCGCAGCGCGCCGTAGGCCGCTTCGGCGGAATACTGATCCATATCGAATACCCGGTATTCGATGTAATACGGCGCGGCCACCTGATCCATTTTCAACTGCGCTTTGGCGCGAGCTAGTTCGGCGCGCATGGAGGCCAGCACCAGGTCGCGACTGGCCGCCGCTTCCCAATCTTTTTGCGGGGCAGATGCGGCACCCGCGAAGCATGGCAGCAGCATCGACACAGCGAAAATCGCCTCAAGCACTCGCCGGGTTACGCAACGATTCGTCAATTTCTCAATCATGGCTGCGGCTCTTTCGCTGGAGTGGAGCCGTCCGGGGATGGCGGCGGCAGGATCGGCGGACGATTCAGGGCATGCGCCCGTTTCTGCACTTCAATTTCGGAGAACAACATGGCGGGCGCGGCCGCGGCCACCGGAACCTGTCCGGACTCCGCTCCGCACACTCCGTTAAACACCTCGGTCTTGTCTCCCGTGACCAGGATGCGATTCAGCGCAGCCAGCGGCGTCCCCACAATATCGATGCCTCGCACCAATTCGTCCGGACGTCCGTCCGGATAGACGCGCCATACCAACACGGGCAGCACCTGAAACGACTGCGGCAGCGAGCGCTGGGTGAGCGTGAATCCTCCCTGGATATCTTCAAAATACAGGCCGTAGGGTTTCCCTTGCTTCTTCACTTCGTCGATCAATTTCTGGCGAAGTTCCGAGTCCTTCACCGTATTCGTCGACGAAACGATCAGATTGCCTTGGCGGCCGGTCGGCATCAACCCCGGCTGGGCACGTCCGTGTCCGTTCGAATTGGCGAACCCTTTGATCGGCATACGCGACATCAGGAAGTTTTTCAGGATTCCGTTCTTGATCACTTCCACGCGCGTCGCCGGCATGCCCTCGGTATCGAATTCATAGAAACCACCGAGATCGATTCCATTCAGACTTTGCTGCGTGGGATCGTCCACCACGCTCAGGAAGTCCGGCAGCACGGATTGATTCACCTTCTTCGTGAAGGTCTGCCCTTCCTGTTCGCCGCGCTGGCGATGGCCCTCGAGCCTGTGCCCCAGCACCTCGTGAAAGAACACGCCAGCCGCGCGCCCGGAGAGCAAGGCGGGACCATCGAACGGCTCGGCCAGCGGAGCCTGCCGCAGCGCCTTCAGATCGGTAGCCATCTTCTTTGCCCGCGCCAAGACTTCCGCTTCCGGCGGCAGATGCTCCAGGCTTTCCGCCTGGAACGTCTCCACCCGCATCAACTCCATACCGTCGTCGGCCAGCGTTTCCGCTTCAATCACCACCCGGACCATTCCGCTTGGACTGACAATGTGATTGCTTTCCGTCGAAAGGAAGTGCGAACGCCCCGTCTGCGCCGTCACGATCGCCACCGAACGGTACACGTAGGGATATTCCGCAAACAGCCGCGAATAATTCCGCGCCAGCTTTTCCAGAGCGCGCTGATCGGGCAGCGGAGGACTTGCCTTATAGTCCGCGCGCGTCGGCGGTTTCTCCGCGGAAAAATCGGCGGAAGTGTCCTCTTCTTTCGCCTGCACCTGCGTATCGGTCTTCACCTTCGCGTAGGCCTTCGAGGCCTTGCGGTATTCCTCGTAAGTGAGCCGCCAGAGTTCGTGGGCAATCGCGTTGCGGTCGTCGGCCAACGGCAAACTCCCCGAAGTGATCGCCGAACCCCTGCTCTGCGCATGCGAGTTATCCAGCGCCGCCGAACCGATCCGCATCGTGACATCGGCCGTGCGCCGGTGAGCGCGTGTCGAGTTCAGCAGGCCCCCGTGACTTCCGATCACCATCGCCATGCTTTGATCGTGCACCGCGTAGCTCATGAAGTACGGAGCCGGATCCAGTTTGCCCAGGTCGGTCTGCGCACGCTGTAGTTCCGCCTGCATCACTGAAAGCAGCACGTCGGATTTTTCATCGGCAGGTTTCTCACTGGCGGGAGACCAGGCCCGGGTCGGGATTCCAGCAGCCAGCGCAAGCACCGCGATGCTTCCCCAGACACAAAACAGTCTTGTCTTCATGACTTTGAGCCTCCCTTGGGCCACGGGAAGCAAGCCGCTAGCTTAGCAGATCAAGGTGAAGGGGAGGGTGAGTCGCCGGCTTACTCGGGGCTGAAGTAGTCCACCGTCACCGGATTCTCGAATAGTGAATAATCACGGGTCACCACCGTGATGCCGCTGTCGGTGACGAAATAACGCTGCCGGTCCGCCTCCGTGTCGTACCCGATGGTGGTGCCTTCCGGGACATGCACATCGCGATCCAGGATCGCCTTGCGGATGCGGCAGTGGCGGCCAACCGAGACGTGAGAGAACAGAATCGAGTTCTCCACCTCGGTGTACGAATTGACGCGCACATCGGGAGACAGCACGCTGTTCTGCACCGTCCCCCCCGAGACAATGCAGCCATTCGACACGATCGAATCCAGCGCCTGGCCGGTTCGGCCAGTCTCCGCAAACACAAACTTGGCCGGCGGATACTGGCGCTGGTGTGTGCGGATGGGCCACGCCTCGTCATAAAGATTAAAGATCGGCGAGACCGATACGATGTCCATGTTGGCTTCGTAGTACGCCTCCAGTGTTCCCACATCTCGCCAGTAGTGCGCTTCCTTCTTGTTCTCATCCACGAAGTCATAGGCAAATGCGCGGTAGTCATCGATCATCTTGGGGATGATGTCTTTGCCGAAGTCGTGACTGGACTGCGCATCCTCCGCGTCGCGCAGCAGCATGGGAATCAGCACATCCGCATTGAACAGATAGATCCCCATCGAGGCGGCGACTTTCTCGGGGTTGGTCGGATAGCGCAGTTTCGTCTCCTTCGGTTTTTCCTCGAAGCCGTTGATGCGCCCGTCTTTATCGATATCCACCACCCCCAGCCGGCAAGACTCTTCGGGATCGACCTGAATCGTGGCCAGGGTCACGTCGGCAGCCGAATCCACGTGCTGCTTCAGCATCTTGCCGTAGTCCATCTTGTAGATGTGATCGCCAGAAAGAATCAGCACATGCTTGGGCTGCTCGGAGCCGATCGAATAGATATTCTGATACACCGCGTCCGCCGTGCCCTGATACCACTGGTCGCTCACCCGCCGCATCGGCGGCAGCACTTCGATGAATTCGCCCACTTCCCGGCCAAACAGGTTCCAGCCTTCGCGAATATGCCGATTGAGCGACAGCGCCTTGTACTGTGTGAGGATGTACACGCGGCGCAGATCGGAGTTCAGGCAGTTCGACAATGTGATGTCGATGATCCGGTATATCCCGCCAAACGTAACCGCAGGCTTGGCGCGGTCGCGAGTGAGAGGATAGAGGCGCTCCCCGACTCCTCCCGCCAACAGAACCCCGAGAGTGTCTTTCATACCAGCCCTCGCCTTCCGGCGCGCTGCTGGGATCGCCGGAATCGTCGCCTTTTCGCAGCCCACGCGAAAAGAAACAGTTGATGGTAGCACAAGGAGATAAATCGGAATCGGAGCCGGAAAACGGCTCGCGAAGGCCCGCGAGCAGGCGATTCCCTCGCATCGAGGAAATGACTTCGGATCGGAGTTGCGAGCGAGGCCTACTTCTTGTCGCGCTTCTCTTCGTCGATGCGGATGCGAAGCGACTTTAGAAATTTCAGATCCTGATCGCTGACTTTAAATTCCGGATTCGTCGAAAGCGTGGTCACCAGCGATGTCTGTTCCGTCTTCTCGGTCTGCTTGCTGACTCCAATCGTCGCTTCCAGCACCAGGAAAATATCGTAGCCACCTTCCTTAATGCGGGATACGACCTCGGAAATCTGCTCGGAATCGGACAGAGTCTCGTTGATCGCGTCGCCCAGTTCCTTCATGAGGCGCTTGAGTTGTGGATCCACTGGCTCCCCCTGGTCCATTCGCCGCTCCTCATGATTGGATGCCGGAGATGGCGCAATGGTTTCGACCTCGATCCCCGAGCGTTGCGCCATTGTAGCTCCTCAGACTGCTAAAATCGAGCCGTGAGCAAAGTTTCGACCGCACGAAAGTTGGGAGTGGTGGCGCGGCTCGCGGGCCAACAAGCCGGTCGCAGCCGGATCTTTACCGCCCTGACCAGGGCCGTGGGCACGACTCTGCGCTCCTTCGCCAATGTCCTGCACCAGTTGTGGCTGGAAGTAATGGGGGTGCTTTTTCTCATCATGGCGTTGAGTTTTACCGCCGCAACCTTCAAAGAGTATGGCAAGTATCAAGCCGCGCACGCCGGATCGGGCCGGCTCGTCATTGCCGCGTGCGGCGCCCTCACTTTTGCCTGGTTTGGGCTGAGTTCGTTTTGGCGTGTCCGGAAGAAGAGCCAGCGTCCATGAGGATTGCAAGATTCTGAATTGTTCCCGGCCGCGTTCGGTGGAACACCATGACAGAGAAACTCAAGGCTTCCCCTTCCACTCCTGAGATCGAAACTTCCTCGCATATCCCAGTGAATCCTCTCTATACCCCCGCTGACCTGAAAGACTTCGACTACGAGAAAGAAGTCGGCTACCCCGGCGAATATCCCTTCACCCGCGGCGTGCAGGCCACCATGTACCGCGGACGTCTCTGGACCATGCGCCAGTACGCCGGCATGGGCGACGCCGAAGAATCCAACAAGCGCTACAAGTACCTGCTGGCCAACGGAACCACCGGCCTGTCGGTCGCCTTCGACCTTCCCACGCAAATCGGCATGGACTCCGATCACGCGCTCGCCATGGGCGAAGTCGGCAAGGTCGGCGTAGCCATCGATTCCATCGAAGACATGCAGCGCCTGTTCGACGGAATTGAACTCACTAAGATTTCTACGTCGATGACGATCAATGCCACCGCATCGATCCTTCTCGCCCTATATGTGGCGGTCGCGCGGCGGCAAGGGGCTGACATTCGCAAGCTTTCCGGCACCGTACAAAACGACGTGCTCAAGGAATACATCGCGCGCGGAACCTATATCTATCCTCCGCAGCAGGCCATGCGCATCATCACCGACATGTTTTCCTGGGCCAACCAGAACGTGCCCGAGTGGAATACCATCTCCATTTCCGGCTACCACATGCGCGAAGCCGGATCGACTGCCGTCCAGGAAGTCGCCTTCACCCTCGGCAACGGCATCGCGTACGTGGAAGCGGCGATTCGCGCGGGATTGGATGTGGACAAGTTTGCGCCGCGCCTCTCATTCTTCTTCAATGCGCACAGCAATTTTCTGGAGGAAGTCGCCAAGTTCCGCGCCGCTCGCCGCATGTGGGCGCGCATCATGCGCGAACATTTCAAGGCCAAAAATCCGCGCTCCTGGATGTTGCGCTTCCACACCCAGACCGCCGGTTCCACGCTCACCGCGCAGCAACCGGAAAACAATATTGTCCGCACGGCGATTCAAGCTATGGCTGCTGTGCTCGGAGGCACGCAGTCGCTGCACACCAATTCCTTCGACGAAGCCCTCGCGCTGCCCACGGAGCAAGCCGCGCGCATTGCATTGCGCACCCAGCAGGTCATTGCCTACGAATCCGGAGCCCCTCAGACCATCGATCCGCTGGCGGGATCTTATTACGTTGAAGCCCTGACCAACGAAATCGAAAAGCGCGCGGATGAATATCTCGGCAAAATCGACGCTCTCGGCGGCATGCTGAAAGCCGTCGAACGCGGCTTCGTGCAGCAGGAAATCCAGAATGCAGCCTACGAATACCAGCGCGCGGTCGACGACGAGCGCGCCATCGTGGTGGGCGTGAATCGCTTCGAAGTGGAAGAAGAACGGGCGATCCCGATTCAGCGCATCGATCCCGCGCTCGAACCCAGGCAAGTGGAACGCGTCCGCGCGTTGCGCGCCAGCCGCGATGCCG
Organism: Terriglobales bacterium; assembly: GCA_037443605.1. GTDB lineage: Bacteria > Acidobacteriota > Terriglobia > Terriglobales > Acidobacteriaceae > Sulfotelmatobacter. The sequence goes on along the minus strand of JBBIOA010000006.1, from coordinate 108,950 downwards.
GCCCGTGGAAGGCAGCCCTGTCCGCCGTGGAAGACGCCGCCCGCTCCGGCGAGAACGTCATGCCGCGAATCCTCACCGCGGTCGAAGCCAACGCCACGGTCGGCGAAATCTCGGATGCGATGCGCAAAGTATTTGGTGAATACAAAGAAGCCGTCGTGATCTAGGGCTCGTGTATCTCGGTTGACGACAATTCCCGACTCCTCTAGACGCTCCGATGTGCCGATGCGTGCTAACATCCCTCATCCGGCTCGCCCCTCGGCTTGAGCCGAGCGGAGGCCCAGATGAGTCCAACCACTCGCCGCACGTTCCTCAAGACAACTCTGGCTGCTGGAGCCATGGCGACCACGGGAATTCGTCCGTTGCTCGGCGCTGCCAAGCGCACCGCAAGCGATGCCGTGGTGCTGGGCCGCTCCAGAGTCGAGGTCACGCGGCTGGCCTTCGGAACCGGAACCAACAGCGGCGCGGTACAGGCCGCGCTCGGGCAGCAGGAGTTCACTCGGTTGATCCGCTACGCCTACGATCACGGTATCCGCTTCTTTGAGACGGCTGAGGCCTACGAAACCCCGGCGATGTTGGGCGAAGCGCTGAAAGGCTTGCCGCGCGACAGCTATCAGCTGATGAGCAAGGTGACGACCTTCCACCAGGGGATCGACCCGAAGGCCAAATTCGATGAGCTGCGTAGCATTTCGAAGACGGAATACTTCGACATCATGCTGCTGCATTGGCAGCACTCGGCTGACTGGCCAGAGACGACGAAACGCTGGCAGGACGGCATTCTTGAAGCGCAGCAGAAAAAGATCATCCGCACTCATGGCGCCTCGGTGCACGGGCTGCCGGCGCTCCGCCAGATGCCGGGCACCAATTGGCTCGACGTGGGATTGATCCGCATCAACCACAGCGGCGCGCGCATGGACGGCCCGACCTACGAGGACTCCAACCATCCCGACAACATCGGCGAGGTGGTCGACCACATCCACCAGCTGAAGAAAGAGGGGCTGGGTGTGATCGGCATGAAGCTATGCGGCGGAGGCCAGTTCGAGCATAGTCACGAGGATCGGGCGAAAGCGATGAAGTTCGCTTTCCAGAACGCGGGAGTGGACTCTGCCACGATCGGCTTTAAGAGCACGCAGGAAATCGACGAGGCTATCGGCAATCTGAACCTGGCACTCGCCTGAAGCATCGCGAAATCTGGTAGTCGCTCAATTTGAGTTTCTCAGTGGATTTTCAACGGCGTCATCCCGAGCGCCCGCGTTTTCAGCAGCGGGCGGGGGGATCTCCTGCTCATGATGCTGGAGAGCGACTTCGCTCAGGACAGGCCCTTCGCTCTACTGAGAATGGCTCCGCTCAGGATGCGCATTCTTCAAGTCATCCGGCTCAACACTCTGCTAAAATCCCCGCCATGAAACGACGCACTCTGCTCCAGGCAATTCCCGCCGCCGCAACTCTGGTCTCGCCTTCACTCTGGGCAGCTTCTCACACCAGCGACGCGGACGCGTCTTCGGCAGTCTACGAACTCCGCATCTATCACGCGGCTGCAGGAAAGTTGCCGGAACTGCTCTCTCGTTTCCGCGATCACACCACCAAACTCTTCGAGCAGCACGGCATGCAGAACGTCGCCTACTGGACGCCTCTGGACGAACCGGACAAGAGCAACACCCTCATCTACATTCTCCGGCATCCGAGCCGTGAGGCCGCTACCGCAAACTGGAAAGCATTCCAGGATGACCCGAACTGGAAGACTGTGAAGGAAAAGTCCGAAGCGAATGGCAAACTCGTCGACAAGGTGGATTCCACCTTTATGGCCATGACGGATTTCTCCCCACAGATTTCCGCGAAGAAGTGACCCCCGGCTGCAGGCGAAATAACGGCGAACCGTGCCCGAGCTTATCGCTAGTATCGAAAGGGGTTAGCTGAATCCTGCTTGCGTCTGTACAGTTCTGTGCTGACGATGTGTTTCGTCCGGGACACTTGTGCAAAACTGCCGACCCCTTGAGCTAAGCCTTTGCGCGGCTTGTCTTTGCGCGGGTCCTACGCCGCCTCCCACATCTGCGTTTCGATCTCGATTTCAAAGTGGCGGTTGCGTAATTCTGCGAAGAAGGCGTCGGCCTGGAAATACTCCTCCGCGGCCCACACCCCGGGACGCAGTGCGTGCTTCAGGATCTGCTGCACGCCGATCGACATGTTCATCGACGTACCTGCATCCACGTAGTCGTCATACAGCGGATGCGGATGGCCGATCACGCGACACGTCACCTTGCAGCGTCTGCCGTTTCGCGTGCCCTGTCCGATGGCGAAGTGAATCTCGTGCGTCTCCTGCGCCGGAATGCGATTGCGATTCTTCTTCATGTTGCGGTCAATCACGGCCTGCAGCACGTCGAGCGGACGAACTGTCACGCCCTTCACCGTGATGGGCTCGTCTTCCGCTCCGAATCCCGCTTTCACCAGGCCGACCCAGGCTTCGTGATCGCGATGCGGCAACGACAGTTTCCAGGTGAACTCGCGAATGCCTTTCTCGGCAATGCCTTCGGAAAACGGCACGGTCAGCGGCTCGGAATGCTGCGAATGAATGAACGTCGTTGCTCCCCACGGCTGCGGCAGATCGAGGGTCTCCGCGCCCGCTTGCGCGGGTACCTCCTGCAGGCGTCCGTCGAGAAATTGCTGGCTGGGATTGGCATATTCCGCCAGGATGGTCGAGACCGAATACGGCGGCACCAGCACGGGACTGTCCGGCCCGATCTTGGTCGCGCCCCAGTACAGGTTGATCTTGTCGACGGTGTCGAGGCGGTCGGCAACGGCGCGGCAAATGATGTTGGAGAGTCCGGGATCGGAACCGAGGCCGACCACGGCGGTGACTCCGGCGTTCTTCCACGCGTCGTGTTGCGCCTTCTGGCGAACGGTGTACACGCCCATGCCGCCATAATCCACGTAAGCACGCTTGGCCTGAAGGCAGGCGTCGAAGATGGCCATCTGAAATCCGGCGAACGTGGGCACGCCGTTGATGCACAGATCGCAATCGGCAAGCAGCGCGCGCAATGCCGCGCCGTCACTCACGTCGAGCATGCGGGTTTGAAGACGGGGATCGGGGAGCGATTGCTGGAGCGCGTTGAGACGTTCCTGGTTGGAATCGGCGGCGACGATGCCGGTGACGCCCGACGACAGGTCCGAGAGCAGGTCGCGAGCCGTACCCGCGCCCATCAGTCCTGCTCCACCAATAATGAGGATCTTCATGCCGGGAAGTGTAATCGACGGCGAAGGTTTTTTCAGTGTGCACCCAGCACGAGTGGATCGCCATGCCGGCCACCAGACCTGCCCTCCAGCATTCCAACCGACTCGGCACGCTGTCCCAGCCACTTTGCCGTCTCACGGCACTCTAATGTTGTGTTTACCCGAGAATCCACCCCGTAACTTGCATCCAACCCCTGAAATTTGAGAAGGTTATGAGTATCGAACTGGCATCCAGCCAGTACTCCGGCGCAGCTGGTGTGGAATTCTAAGATTCCGCCGGGGAGAAGCGATGAGGGCCTATGACCAAAGCCGATCTGATTGACGAAGTCTCGCGTTTGGCAGAGCTTACGCGCAAAGACAGCGAAGTGATCGTGGAAACGATCTTCGACAGCGTGGTGCGCTCGCTGCGCGCCGGCGACAAGATTGAGATCCGCGGCTTTGGCAGTTTCCGCACGCGCCAGCGCAAGCCTCGCGTGGGCCGCAACCCCAAGACCGGCGAGCGCGTCGAAGTTCCCGCCAAGAAGATCCCGTTCTTCAAGCCTAGCAAAGAGTTGAAGGACCTGGTCAACGAGACTACGCCGGCCGCCGCGCCCGCAACTCCGGCGCCGGCAACGCCCGTCCCTCCGACGGCATAAAGCGGAACTCAGCGGGCAGTTCCAATCTGAATTTCGGGAGGCCGCATCGAGCGGGAGGAAAGCACCACAGTTCTCCAAAGCAAGGCTACGCCCGAATTCCCGCCACTCCCATCAGGCGTCCCGTCTTGCCCTTCTCTCCGCGGAAGGAGAACAGAAGTTCCGGATGGCAATTCGTGCACGGGGACGATGCGTCGATGTTTTTCTTCGATAGGCCGACGGCGAGCAACTGCTGACGATTGGCTTCCACGAGATCAAGAAAAATCTTCTTCGGCAGCAGGCCCTCGCTGTGGCCGGGAGCGCGTGCGGTCAGAAACAGGAGCGGATACCGTTCACGCACCGGATCAGAATCCTTGACTTCGCGGAACAAGGTTGCAGCATATTCAAATTGCGACTCGAACTTCGTTCGCACCTCCTCGCCCACTTCATAGCAGCAGCCTTGAATTCCCGGCCCGATCGCGGCCTTCAAATCCCGTGGCCGCGTACCGAACCGCCGGATCATTTCTCCAACGCCTTTCTCCACGATGCGCTTCACCGTCCCGCGCCATCCGGCATGGAACACGCCGACGGCGCGATGTTTGGGATCGACCAGGATCACCGGCAGACAGTCGGCGGTCTGGATCGCGAGCAGCAGGCCGGGAGTTGCGGTGATCAAGCCATCGCCGACCAACTGCTCAGCAGGGGCCGCGTCGACGTGATGAATAACGTCGGAGTGAACCTGACGGAGGGTGACGAGACACGCGTCGAGCTTCGCTCGACCGGAGAGCCGAGGGCGGCTGTCCCTACCTAGCACGTTGAGGAACTCGGCGCGGTTGCGCGCGACGGCAGCACGCGAGTCATCCTTGGTGAATCCGAGGTTCAAATCGCCTTGGCCGTAAGCGCGGGAGACGCCGCCGACGCGCGTGGAGAATCCGTGGACCAGCCACGGGATGTCCTGCAAACAGGCGGCGCGGAGGATATTCAGTTTGGCTGTCTTCTTCTTGCGGGGAGCCCGAGTCAACACTCATCCATGGTACAGGATGTGCGGCACGTCGGGCTTCGCCCGACGGACAGCCGAGGGCGGCTGTCCCCACATGAAACTGACCCAGGCGGGCGGCTGTCCCCACGTGAAACTGGCCCAGCCGGGCGGCTGTCCCTACATGAAACTGGCCCAGGCGGGCGGCTGTCCCTACATGAAGGCCGCCGGCGGGCGGCTGCTGCAGGCAAGGCGGTTTGCTACGGCTGCGCGCCGTCCGCTATAGTTTTCTTATGTTTGAGAACTTCACCGCCACCGACCGCTGGACGAAGAAGCAGGTCCATTGCGTTTACCAGGCGCAGATTGTCGCCATCGCAACGCGCCACGCCGATGCGGTCGACATCAAATTCCTGGTCGACGGGCGAAAGGTGTGGGTTGCCCTGCCGCATCCCGCGTGGGTCGAATACAAAAAGCGTACCGGCAAGGCCATCACCGATCTGCTGGCCCGCCAGATTGCCGGGCACTACCTGAAGACCGCGCTCGAGTCGGGCGAAGGCGTGGGCCGCGAGATGTACTCGCTGACTATCGAGGAAACGCTTCAGCATCTCGAGGCCGCAGTGCAGGAAATGCAGGCGCAACCCGCGTAGCGCCACCTGCGTTGCTGCGGGAATTTCCATGACTCTCTCCGAAGCACTTGCCGGCCCTCTCGTGGTGGACGGAGGCATGGGCACGGAACTGGAGCGCCGCGGCTGCGACGTGACCGATCATCTCTGGTCGGCGCGGGTACTACTCGATCATCCCGAAAAAATCGAGGAGGTCCACCGCGATTACCTAGTCGCCGGGGCGAACTGCATCATCGCGGCCAGCTACCAGATTTCCTTCGACGGGTTCCGCAAGGCCAAACTTTCCGATGCCGACACCGAGCGCGCGTTGCGGCGGGCGGTGCAGGCGGCGCTCGCAGCGCGCGCCTGGTTCGAGCAAAAACACGACGGCCCAGTCATCGTGGCCGCATCGGTCGGGCCGCTGGGCGCGGCTCTCGCCGACGGCTCGGAATTCCACGGCAACTACTCCTGCTCCTACGACGGCCTACTCGCGTTTCACTCCCGGCGCATGGCGATTCTGGCGGATGCCGGCGCCGATCTGCTCGCCTGCGAGACGATCCCGTCACAGATCGAAGCCACAGCAATACTGGAGTGCCTGTCTTTCTTGCCGACAAAGAAAGCGTGGTTCAGCTTTCAGTGCCGCGATGAGAAACGCATTGCTCATGGAGAGTTGCTGGGCGATTGTGCGCGCATGCTCAACGCGTCGCCGCAAGTGGTGGCTGTGGGCGTGAATTGCACTGCTCCGCAGCATGTGGCGTCGTTGATCCGCGAGATCCGCTCGGCCACGAAGAAGCCGATCGTCGTATATCCGAACGCGGGGCGTCGCTGGGATGCGAAGGCGCGCGCCTGGACCGGCTCCGCTCCCGACTTCAACCTTGGCCAGCTCGCCAAGGAGTGGAGTTCGCTGGGCGCAATGTGGATCGGCGGCTGCTGCGGAACAACGCCGGAAGATATTCGTGGCGTGGCGCAGGCACTGGGCCGCACGAATCGCTGACTTGATTTGCCTCGCCTTACTTGCCGATCACGACCACCGCTGCCTTCTCCAGTCCGTTGGAGGCGGATCCGCCCTCGTGCCGCAGCTGATGCGCGGCATCATCCCAGGTCAGCTTGGTAATCGAACCGCCGCCGTTCTCGTAGGCGTAGGTCTTTCCGTCGTCCTCGAAAAGCGAAAAGCTGCCATTCGCTCCGGGATACACGCGCACTGACGCAATCTTCTGCGTTTCTTGCGCGCTCAGCACTTCGGAGCCCATCGGCACGATGCTCCCCGCTTTCACGAACAGCGGCAGGGTGTCGATGGGAGCATCGGCCACAATCGTTTGTCCGCCGTGCAGCCGCTCATTCGTCCAGAAGTTGTACCAGTCACAACCTGCCGGTAGATAGACGGTCCGGTGCGTCGCGCCCTGCTCGGACACCGGAGCCACCAGAAACGCCGGTCCATACATATATTCATCGGGAATATCGGTGACTTTGGGATCCGCCGGGAAGTCCATGAAGAGCGCCCGCATATAGGGAGCGCCCGTCTGGTAGCTGCCATACGCGGCAGAGTAGGTGTAGGGCAAAAGCTGGTAGCGCAGCTTGAGATACTTCGAGAGAATCGGCTCGGCCTGCTTGCCGTAGGACCATACCTCATTGTGGGCACGCTCGCCATGGGCTCGCATGATCGGGTGAAACGCGCCCCACTCGAACCAGCGCACGAACAGCTCGGGATAGTCTTCGTAATTTGCAATCGTGTCGCGTGCATCCGATCCATCGATCAGCGGCTTGTGCTGGGCGCGATAGTCCGCGGGAATCGCGGGCGAGAAGAACCCGGCGATATCGGTGTCCCAATAAGGCATTCCGGTCGCGGCAAAATTCAGGCCTGCGGGAATCGAACGCTTCAACATGTCCCAGGTCGCATAAATATCGCTCGACCAGAATACGGTGCCGTTGCGCTGCGCTCCCAGGTAGGCCGCTCGCGCCAGGATCATGACCCGGCGGCTGTCGCCAAAATCACGGCGGAATCCTTCGTACACCGAGGCAGTGTGAACGAGCGGATAGATGTTGTAGTAGCGGATGCCGGAGCCGATGGAGAACACGTCGTTCGCGGGATCAATATCCGGTTCCGTCTCGTCCAGCCATAGGTAATCGAACCCGTAAGGCTTTACGTAACGGTCGCGAATCTTCTCCCAGAACCACTTTGCCGCCTCGGGATTCGTGGTGTCGAGATTCGGCCCGATTACTTCCTTCGTCCACCCACGATCCGGTTTCCCATCGCGGGTGTGGATCAGCCAGCCTTGGTTGAGCAGCATGTCGTAGAACTGGGTGCCGCGGGAAAAATGCGGCCACACGCTCAACAGCGTGTTCACGCCCATGGCGTGCAGATCGCGATTCATGCCCGCCGGATCGGGCCAGCGCTTGGGATCGAGATCGAGTTCTCCCTGCCGGGTCATGTTCAGAAAATCCACGACGATTACATCGAGTGGCAGTTTCTTCTCCCGATACTTCTTCGCCACTTCCAGAATCTGTTCCTGGGCCGGATAGATGGCCTTGCTTTGGATGTATCCGTAGGCCGACCTCGGCAGCAGGTGGGTGACGCCCGTCAGCAGCCGGTAGCCTGCGTAGATTTCGTCGCAGGTGTTGCCGGCGATCACGAAATACGAAACCCGATCTCCCACCTCGGAGGACCAGGTATTGCGCTGATTGATGCCGAGAACGGCTGTAGTTTTCGAAGGGTTGTCCCAAACCAATCCGTACCCGCGGCTCGACACGAGGAACGGGACGCAAACGTCCTCGCCGCCCATCGCTCCATAGTCTTGCCAGCAGCGGACTTCGTGATCCCGCAGATCCATCCAACCTTTCTGCTGTTGCCCCATGCCGTAGTAGTGCTCGTCCGCGGGAGAGTCAAAGCCGGCCCCGACGGAATAACCTTTCGCGGGGGCATCCTGCTGCGCCACGTCAGCGCGTTCGGGAGACATCGTCCAGTCATTCATGCGCGCCAGGGTCTTGCCTTCGGACGTCGTCACCTGGAGCGCATCGTGGTACGGGCCGTGGCCGCCGCCGCCGCCAAAGTAGACATCCCGCAACTGGCGGTTCAGTTCGTCGAGGGGCATGGGCTGCGGAAGTTTGTCGGCAGCAAGATCTCCGGGCGCCAGATGCACAACCATCCTGGAGGATCGGAACACGTCGCCGCCAGCGGCGTCGCGGTCGTGGGTCCATCCTTCCGCGGATGGCTTGGCCACAAAGCCATAGCCCGGAGGAGCGGTTGCGGCGGATTTCTCGACGCTCATCGTGACTCGCAGAATGTTTGGAGCGTAGGGCTCCAGCGAGATGACTCTTCCGCTGCGTTCCAGCACGAGCGGAGCACTCTGACCCGTGGCTGCGCCACTCAAGGCCGCTGCCAGGACCGCGCAGCCCAGTGCACGCGCCAATGACTGGGATGAGAAACGGCTGCTTCGGCGGGAATGATCGTCTTCTTGCGTATGGATCGAACTCAAATGAAGCATTGCTCCCTCCCTGTCAGGGCCGGCGGTCTTACGGAGTAGAGGCATCTTGGATCGTCGGCGTGGAAAATGAAGGGCAATCCTATCGGAGACGCGCTTCTTGAGTCCACGCGTTCGGTCGGCAGCGGCCGGGGTGTGGAGTTGAAACGCGGAGGAACCATCGTGCAGGGAAACTCGGTGATCTTCGGAGAAGCCCGGCTGGATCGACCGACGTGCCCGAAAAGGAGAAGGCGGGGGCAACGGGAGTATGCACTGCGGATGCCGCGCCGTCGACTCAGGATAGAAGGGCGGAAGGATCCTGAGCGGCGGCAACAAGATCCTTCAGGAACATGGCGGCGCGGGCGCCGTCGGCGACGCGGTGATCGCAGGAGAGCGTGACCGTCATCATGGGACGGACGGCGGGTTGGCCGCTTACAGCCACGACGCGGTCGGCGATGCCTCCGACGGCGAGAATGGCAGCCTGCGGCGGCGTGATGATGGCGCTGAATTGATCCACCTGATACATGCCAAGGTTGCTGATGGTGAACGTCGCGTCGGCGATGTCGGCGGGACGGAGTTTGCCGGCGCGGGCGCGATCCGCGAGTTCGATGCGCTGCCTGGCGATCTCGGCAAGGGAGGCAGAGTGAGCGTTGGGGATGACGGCGGCGACGACACCGTCGTTGACGGCGATGGCCACGCCCATGTGTACGTGGTCGTGCAGGCGAATGCCGTCGGCGGTCCAACTGGAATTCAGGCGCGGATGCTTCAACAGGACTCTCGCGACTAAGGCGACGAGAAGGTCGGTGTGGGTGACGCGGACCTGATGGGCGCGTTCAAGATCGCCGACGATGCGGTCGCGATAGGCGTTGAGGGCAGTCGCGTCGAGATCGCGGCTGACGAAAAAGTGGGGGACGGTGGTCCAGCTCTGCGTGGTGCGTTCGGCCATGATGCGGCCGAGAGTGGTGGGGACTTCAACGTGGCCTGCGCTGCGGTCAGATACGGCTGGGCCGCCTGGACGGCCGGGGGCGGACGTCCCGGCATGAATCGCTTCGATGTCGGAGGCGAGGATTTCTCCGCCGGGGCCGGAACCTTGAATCGTCGACAGGTCTACTCCAAGCTCTTTGGCGAGACGACGAGCTTTGGGGGAAATCTTCGCGGTTGATGCGGGTGCGGCTGATGGTGCGGGGATGCCACCGGGAGTAGGTTCCGATTTCGGCTGCGAGGTCGCGCGGGCCGCGGGCACGGCGGCTTCTTCTTCCTGAGGCGGCGCTTCGCCGGGGGCAACGATCCAGGCGATGGTGCGGCCGACCGGAACGTCGGCGCCTTCGGCGGCTTTGATGCCGGCGAGAATTCCATCGGCGGGGGCTTCGACTTCGACGATGGCTTTATCGGTTTCCACGTCGAGCAGAGGCTCGCCTTTGGAGACGCGGTCTCCTTCTTTCTTCCGCCAAGCAATGAGCTTGCCGGTTTCCTGCGCCATCTCAAGAGCGGGCATGACTACGCTGAAGGCCATAAGGTTTGGTGGAACGTACAGGCGTCCCTACGGGACGCGGCTGCATTCTAATGTGCTTGACCCGCCAGTAGAACTGGCGGGCTACTTTCTGTGGTCCCTACGGGACCGAAACCGGGACAACGCTGAAGGCCATAGTTTTCTTATGGGGGAAGGCTCGTTCACCATGACCTTCAGCGCGAAACTCCTACCCGCTCGGTCTTGGCGCTGGCCTCGATCATGTCGAGGACGCGCTCGCTGGGCGGAGCCTCACTCTCACGTGTGGTGGGCAGCGGACCGTTGACGGTGAAATAGTGCGCGCCAGCCACTAACAATTGTTCCGCGGGGAAACGCGTGATGACTTCGTGCCCCGTGGGCGTGACTACGATTTCTTCTTCGATGCGGGCCGCGCTCCAGCCGTCGGTGGAGGGCCAGAAGGTTTCGAGGGCGAACACCATGCCGGGTTCGAGAGTCTGCGGATGGTCGAGCGAGACCAGACGCGAGATCACCGGTTTTTCCCAGATCGCTAGTCCGATGCCGTGGCCGTATTGCAGCGCGAAGGCGGCTTCTTCGTTGGGGAAACCGAAGTCTTGGGCTTTGGGCCAGACCGCCGCGATCTCGGCGGTATTGCGGCCAGGGCGAATCAGTTCGATGGCGGCGTCGAGATAATCGCGGCAGCGCTTGTAGGCATCGACCATGGCGTGCGATCCGTAGCCGATGGTGAAGCAGCGGTAATAGCAGGTGCGATATCCCATGTAGGAATGCAGGATGTCGTAGTAGACGGGATCGCCGGGACGCAGCACGCGATCGGAGAAGACGTGCGGATGCGGATTGCAGCGCTCACCGGAAATGGCGTTGACGGCTTCGACGTATTCACTGCCGAGATCGTAGAGGACTTTACTGACCAAGCCAACGGCTTCATTTTCGCGCATGCCGGGCTTCATGGCGCGGTAGAGTTCGTCGTAAGCGGCGTCGACCATCATGGCCGAAGTGTTGAGCAGGGAGATTTCGTCCTGGGTCTTGATGACGCGGGCGTTCGACATGAGTTCCTGGCCGTCGACGACCCGAATGCCTTCGCGTTGCAGCGCGAACAGAACGGGCAGTTCGATGATGTCGATGCCAACCGGCTCTTTGTGCAGGCCGCGCATCTCGAGTTCGATGCGGATTTTTTTGGCGACATCTTCGGCGCGGCCGTGTTCGGGAGACATGGTGCCGCGCAGCATGGAGATGCCGGGGCGCGAGCGCTCGCCAAGCCAGGGACAATTCAGTTGATGATGCTTGGCGGCGGAGCCGAAGTCCCACAGGATGGGCTCGTCATTTTGCGGGAGGAGGGTGAAGCGGTTGGCTTTGTCCTGCGCCCAGGTGCCGATGTGCGTGGCCGTGAGGTAGCGCACGTTGTTCATGTCGAAACAGAGCAGAGCGCCCATGGAAGATTTCTTCAGCAAGTCTTTTGCGCGCTGCAGGCGTTCGCGGCGGAGGCGATCGAAGTCGATGCGCTGCTCCCAATCGACGGCCATGGTTCCGTGGGTTTTGAGTGCCATAAATCAGCTCCTAGCTGCTAGCTTCTGGCTCCTAGCTAAGCCGAGGGGGAATACGCCCTCGCGACCGCCGGTGCTACCTACTCACTTGCCGCACATTTTGCGGGCGGCTTCGAATACGGTTTGCTCCGTCGGCACCGTCACATCTTCCAGCGGCGGAGAAAACGGAATTGGAATATGCATCGCGCCCATACGCTTGACCGGCGCGTCGAGATCGTAGAAGGCGCCTTCGGCGATGACGGCGGCGAGTTCTGCGGTGACGCCGTAGCGGCCGTAGCCTTCGTCCATCACGATGACGCGAGAAGTCTTCTTCACCGATTCAAGAATCGTTTTCTCGTCGAGCGGCCACGTCGTGCGCGGATCAACGACTTCGGCGCTGATGCCTTCTTTTTCCAGAAGGTCCGCCGCGCCCAGTGCGACCTGCACCATGCTGCTGGTGGCGACGAGAGTAATGTCGTCGCCGACGCGCTTGATGTCAGCCACCCCGAACGGAATCGTGTAATCGTTTTCCGGCACGGGACCTTTCAGCTTGTACATCATCTTGTCTTCAAAGAAGACGACGGGATTCTCGTCGCGAATGGCGGTCTTCAGCAGGCCTTTCGCGTCGTAGGGCGTCGATGGCAGAACAACCTTCAGTCCTGGCACATGACTGAACCACGCCTGCAGCGACTGCGAGTGTTGTGCGGCCGAGCGGCGCGTGGCTCCGAGCGTAGTGCGCAACACCATGGGAACCCGCCAGTGTCCGCCCGACATGTAATGCGCTTTCGCCGCCTGATTGACCATCTGATCCATGGTCAGCGTGAGAAAGTCGCCGAACATGATGTCGACGACGGGACGAAGTCCCGCCATGGCCGCGCCGACTCCGACGCCGGTGAATCCAGCTTCGGAAATGGGCGTATCGATCACACGTTCGCGGCCGAATTCCTCCACCAGGCCAGAGAGAACTTTGAAGGGCGTGCCGGCTTCGGCCACGTCTTCACCGAAGATGTGGACGCGCGGATCGCGGCGCAGCTCCTCGGCGAGCGCCTCGCGAATGGCTTGGGCGAATGTCAGCTCCCGATCTGCCTTCATTTGCTCAGGCATAAACGTCCTGCTCAACCTGGTCGACGCCGGGATACGGAGCGGCGATGGCGAATTTCACCGCCGCGTCCATCTCGCTGCGGGCGTCGTTGGCGATCTTTTCGAAGGCGGCAGCGTCGGCCAGGCCCTGCGACTCGAGCCACCTCGCGTGCAGTTTGATGGGATCGCGATCGGCTTTCCAGTGCTGTTCTTCCTGTTTGGAGCGGTAGTATTCGCGATTGATGTCTCCGACGTGATGTCCGCTGTAGCGGTAGGTATCGGCCTGCAGAAAGGCAGGGCCCCCGCCTTGACGCGCGCGCTCCACCAGGCGTGACGCGACTTCATTTACAGCACGCACGTCCTGGCCGTCGACCAGGGCAGCTTCAAGTCCGAACGCTCCAGCGCGGCCGAGGATCGTTCCCGCTGTGGTCTCGCTGTAGTGCGTGTACTCGTTGTACATATTGTTTTCGCAGACGTAGATGACGGGCAGCTTCCACAACTGCGCCAGGTTCATGACTTCATAGAGCGAGCCCTGTCCGAGAGCGCCTTCGCCAAAGAAACAGACGGCCACTCGCCCGTGGCCAAGGCGCTTGGCGGCAAACGCCGCGCCCGTCGCGATACCGACGCTGCCGCCGACGATCGCGTTCGCTCCCAGATTTCCGGTGGCGGGATCGGCGATGTGCATCGAACCGCCCTTACCACGACAGTATCCAGATTCCTTACCGAGCAACTCCGCGAACATGCGATCCGGCGACGCACCCTTGGCCAGGCAGTGGCCGTGCCCGCGATGTGTGCTGGTGATGTAGTCGTCGGTGCGAAGCGCCTCGCAAATGCCGACCGCTACCGCCTCTTCCCCGCTGTAAAGATGAGCCAGGCCGGGCATCAGCGCTCGGGTATAGAGCTCGTTCACCTGCTCTTCGAACAGGCGAATGCGCACCATCTGGCGGTAGGCGCGCAGCCACTTTTCTTTTTGTGTCGAGGCGGCAGAAGAGGATTCCGGTTTGGTGGTCGCGGTGGTCACTGCTTTTTGCCTCCCGTGGTCACCGGCGTGCTTACTCCCGACATGGCGGCGAGCACATCGAACATGCAGGCGAAATCGTACTTGGTCCAACCCATGCCGCGAGCGGCGGTGAGAAATTCATTGCTGACTGCGGTCGTGGGCAACGGAACATCCAACTGGCGGCCCAACTCCATCGCCAGCACCATGTCTTTCTGCATCATGTTGCAATCGAACCAGGCTTCTTCCGGCTGCTGCAGAACGAATGGTCCGCGGTACTTGATCATGGGCGAAGCCACGGCGCTGTTCACGAGAACATCCACTGCAACTTCGCGCGCGATGCCGCTCTTCTCCGCCAGCAGCACACCTTCGGAGAAGGCTAGCATCTGCACCGCCAGGCTCAGGTTGACGGCAATCTTCATGGCGAGCGCCAGGCCGTTGTCGCCGACATGGGTGACCTTCGGTCCGATGTCGAGCAGCAGTGGCTTGATCTTGTCGAAGGTTTCTTTCCGTCCGCCGACCATCACGGAAAGCTTGCCTTCCTGCAACGTGATGACGCTGCCGGAGACGGGCGAGTCCACCATGTCCGCACCGAGCGCGCGGACTTTTGCCGCCAGCGCGCGGCTGACGCCGGGGGCGACCGTGCTCATGTCGATAAAAATCTTTCCCGCGGAGAGTCCGGCGAATAGACCGTCAGGGCCGTCGGTAACCTGCTGAATGGCAGCGGAGTTGGTCACCATGGCGAAGGTGTAGTCGGACGCGGCGGCGACGGCGCGGGGAGACTCGGCCCACTTCATGCCCTTCGCAATCAGCCACTCGCCTTTCGACCGCGTGCGGTTGTAGCCGGTGACGGTGTGCCCCTTGCTGAGCAGACGGTCCACCATGTTGCCGCCCATCACACCCAGACCCACGAAACCGATCTTTGCCATGTCGTGCTGCCTCCAGAACCCGATACTTCGAACTAATTCGTGCCGGACTTTGCGGACGGAAGCTTCCCTGCCGGCGCCTGGCCGTCGGCGAGTACTTGACCGAGGTGGCCACGCATGGCCGCGCGTGCGCCTTCCGGGTCACGGCGCTCGACCGACTCTAGAATCTTCTTGTGGAACACCTGGCCGCGCTCGGGCCCGCCAGGGACCCGGAAAATCCGCAGGCGCTGCTCGCGCAGGAGCCCGACAATGGAGTCGAGCAGCGACAGGATCAGGGGATTGCCAGCGCCCTCGGCCAAGGCGAGGTGAAAATCAAGATCGGCTTCGATGTAGGCGTCCGGATCTTTACCTGCGCCATCCATCATCGCAACCGCGGCACGCATGGTCGCCAGTTCCGGTTCCTGAATCCGTTGCGCCGCCAGGTAGGTGATCTCGGGCTCGAGAATGGCGCGCACTTCCGCCAAATGCGTGGACCCTTCCGGCTGCCCGATCTTCACCATCAGGTCGAGGGACTGGCGAACCGCCTGCGTGGTGCCGTCGGTGATGAAGGTGCCGCGGCCGGAGTAGGCTTCGACCAGACCTTTTTCGCGCAACGCCTTGACCGCTTCGCGGACGGCGGTCCGGCTAACGCCGAAGCGTTGCGCCAGTTCGCGCTCGGCAGGGAGTTGGTCGCCGGGCTTGAGATCGCCCTTGACGATGGAATCTTCGATTTGCTGAACGATCTGCTCGTAAAGGCGAGATGTCCGAACTAACTTATACACAAGACTGCCTCCCGCACCGTGTGGGCCGAAAGAAAGGCTATCGGCGATGGTCTGGTTACTATACCGCAGGTCCACAAAGTTTCGGGGTGTTTGTTGGAGCAGCATCGATTTGGTATTCAGGTATGATGGTATGACCACGAGAATATATCCTAAGGACGTGCCCTTTTGCAAGTACCAGATTAGCCTTCATCCCGCAAAAAATTACGAAATCCGGAAAGTTCCCGGTTGGGAACTGTGCAGACGGCGTTGGGTAGGGTAGGCTGCAACGCAGGCGTTTCCCAGTTCGGAACTGAATTTTCTTGACACCGTTTCCAGGATAATGGTATGGCTGTCGGACCAGAAACGCCACGGAGGGGTTCTATGCTATCGCGTTCGGTTGGGGTCACCACGTCGAGTGACCGGAATCAAGTTTATGCCTGTCTGTTTCTTTTGGTCTGCCTGCTGCTGTCTGGCATCTATGCCGTCGCACAATCGACGGCTGGGCGCATTCTAGGCACCGTTACGGACCAGTCTGGAGCGGCCGTCGCCGGCGCGACGGTTACCGTGACTGACATTGAACGCGGCTCGGCACGAAGCACATCTACCGACGAGTCCGGTTCCTACGTCGCGCCTGGGCTGGCCCCCGGAACCTACAAGATTCACATCGAGGCCACGGGGTTCAAGACAGCGGAGCGCCCCAGCGTGCAAATCGAGGTCGCCACCGACGTGCGCGCCGATTTCGCGCTGCAGCCTGGCCAGGTAACGGAGATGATGACGGTGAACGAGGACATTCCTCTGGTGAACACTACGTCTTCTACGCTGGGCGGCACGCTGAGTAATCAGGAGATCAATGACCTGCCGCTCAGCGGCCGGAATTACGAGAACCTGCTACAACTGCGGCCCGGAGTGATCCGCTATCCCGGCGGGGGGTTTTCCACGACCAGTTCGAACGGACTGCGCGCCGAAGATAACTCCTATTTCATCGAAGGCCTGTTCAACAGCGAGCCGTATTCTGGACAGGCAATCGTGAACGGAGCAGGCATCGCGGGTGACTCGGCGACGATTCTTCCGATCGATTCCATCCAGGAATTCAACATCCAGCAGAACCCTTCGGCGGAATACGGATGGAAGCCGGGTGCGGTGGTGAACGTGGGATTGAAGTCAGGCACCAACCACATGCACGGAACCGCCTTCGGATTCGGGCGGGATGGGAGCCTGGACGCGCGCAACGTTTTCAACACAGCGCCGAATCCGAAGCTGACGCGGACGCTGGAACAGTTCGGAGGAAGCCTCGGGGGCGCCTTCGTGAAGGACAAAGCGTTCTTCTTCGGAGCGTATGAAGGGCAACGCTACAACGTGGGCAACTCGTTCGGAGGCGTGACCAGCCCGTCGATGGTGCACATGCCGGTGCCGACGGGACCCACGGGGCCGCAACCCAATTGCCCATTCGGCTTCGCCGGCGACTGTGTAAACAGCATTCCCGATGCGATTGCCGATCTGCAGCAACCTTTAGCCACATCCGTCGGGCTCGTCAACCCGGCGAGTCCGATTAGCGCTGCGAGCCAACTGATTTCCGGCTGCAAGGTTGCTGGAGCGGCTCCGAATCTTACCGTCGCTTGCGATGGAACCGGATTCCCGACGAATAGCCAGCCCAACATCAACATCACCAACGGCTTCAACAACAAAGTCAGTGTCGACAATGCGGTCGGCAAGCTCGACTTCCGGTTCGGCGACCACCATAGCCTGAGTGGAACCTACTTCTTCGGGAATAACACGGGCACGGTGGAAGACTTCCCTGAATTGCAGAGCCGCTGGCTTTCGAAGATTCACACCCGCGCCCAAGTCATCGGTGGCAACGAAATCTGGACCCCGAACGCGCGCTGGGTCAACGAAGCGCGCATCGGCTACAACCGGCTTTACCAACCAACCCTGCCGGGTGATCTGAGTACCGGAGTTTCCACGTATGGGCTGGCCACTGGTGTGAGCGGGTCAAATACGGGCGGGCTGCCGCGCATCGGTTTTGGCGGATATTTCTTCCCCGGATTGGGCGGATTCAAGTGGCCCAAGTATCAGGGACCGGACTCGATCACCCAATTTGTGGATCACATCGCCTACACCGCGGGGAAGCACGCCTTGCGACTGGGCGTAGAGTTCCACTACAACCAGGTCACCAACGCTTCTTACGGCAATGCTCGCGGAAGTATTACGTTCCTCGGCGGAGTGGTGAGTCCAGGTCCACCGCCGGCCACAAATCCGACGATTTTGTCCAGTCAACTCGAAGACTTCTTCGCGGGCGCTCCGTTCAAGTCTTCGGTGGAAATCGGCAATCCAAGATTGCAATTGCACAACTGGGCCTACGCCTTGTTCGTGCAGGATGACTGGCGCGTCACCAAGAATCTGACCATCAACGGCGGCCTGCGCTATGAATACAGCAGCGTTCCCGGGGAAGCACACGACCTGCTCGGCAACTTTGATCCAAACGCTGGCCTGGTACAGGTTGGCCACGGGATCAGCAGCCTGTACAACCCGGACCACACCAACATCGGCCCGCGCGTCGGCTTTGCCTGGGACATCACGGGCAACGGCCGTACCGTGATTCGCGGCGGCGGCGGATTGCTCTTCGAAACCGTCAATTGGCAATCGTTCGTCGCCTTCAACAACGCGTTCGGCCCAGGCAGCGTGCCCACCGGGGCACCGATCGATGCGGCTGGCAACACTTCCGGTGGCACGATTGTCACCGGCAACCAAACCGAAAAGAACTTCCTGAACTGGCCCACCACCTGGGATGCGGCAAATGGCTCGATCTATCCCACGTCGGTCAACTGCGCGCAGGTGCTCGCGAGCGGAAACATTGGCAGCCCATGTCCGGTCATGACGGTGGATCGCGGCTTGACCACGCCCCGCGTCTGGACGTGGACGCTCAACATGCAGCACGCTTTTACTCCCAACCTGTCGTTGGAAGCGGCGTATGTTGGCAACCACGGATCGCATCTCACGGGCATTCGCGATATCAACCAGCCGCCAGCGGGCAGCGACTATAACCCGGCTTGCTCTCTGGGGCCTTTGTCCGACCAATTGTGCCTTCCTTACAACAGCAAGTTCCCATACTTGAGCAACATTTTCCAGATGGGGAATGTGTACAAGTCCAATTACAACGGCCTGCAAGTCACGCTGAATGCTCGCAACTATCATGGCCTGAACGCAGTGCTGGGCTACACGTACTCGCACGCTCTGGACGATATGGGCGCAAACTGGGACTTCGGCTACGGATCAGGGCTGCCACAAAACTCCTACAACCTGGCAGCAGAGTATGGGAATAGTGATTTCGACATCCGGCAGCGCTTCACACTGTCGCTGACCTACCAAATTCCCGGCCGCAGAGGATTCGGGCAGATGCTGGAAGGTTGGGAACTGAACTCCATCACCACGCTGGAGAGTTCTCAGTTCTGGGGCCCGATCGATCTCGGTACTGACGCCGCCGGCGCCGGCCCACTTCCCGTGAGCCCGCCCGCCAGCAGTCCGATTCGGTGGGATTTCTTCGGCAAGACCTCAGACTTCAAGTCCGGGAAGGGCGTTGGTATCCCCTACTTTCCGGGCACGTCCAACTCCGCCTGCGCCGCTAAAGCGCTCGCACTGGACGGGGGCACAGCGGGTTTAGCCACGCAATCGTTGGGAATGTTCGGCTGCTATGCGCAGGGTAGCTCGATCATGATTCCGCCGGCGCTGGGCAGCTTTGGCACGATGCGGCGGAATATTTTCCCGGACACCGGTTTCAGGAACTTCGACTTTTCTCTCGGCAAGAACTTCCACTTCGGCGATCGCTACCGCTTGCAGTTCCGCGCCGAGTTCTTCAACATTTTCAATCACCCGAACTTCGCCAATCCTTACGGCGGTCAGAACGGATTCGGACTAAACGATCCTTCCGTTCGTCCGTTCGGTTGCGGATGCGCTACGCCCGACATCGCGGCCGCCAATCCGGCCGTCGGTTCCGGCGGTCCGCGGTCGATCCAGTTGGGCGCGAAGTTCGTG
This sequence comes from Terriglobales bacterium, assembly GCA_037443605.1. GTDB lineage: Bacteria > Acidobacteriota > Terriglobia > Terriglobales > Acidobacteriaceae > Sulfotelmatobacter. The sequence continues at coordinate 89,300 of JBBIOA010000006.1, read as the reverse complement.
TTTTAGGCGGGCTGGCATATGCCAGTTCAAAATGCAATGGGCCGGACCCAATTCCGTCCGGCCCTTTTTCATCGAACCCTGCCGGCAGAGTTCGGCAGGTATATGGGGACCCGGATCATGAAACGCAATCTTGTTGCTACGCTCTTCGTGTTTCTGCTGGCGGTAACTACTGGATTCGCACAGGAAACTCGCCGCGAGCGCACCATCGAAGAAATCAAAGTCGAAGCCGTCCATCGCGCCGAGGTTGGGCAATACCCGCTCATCGGGCTTGACCCCGCCGATGTAAAAGAGGCGTTCGAAGGCATTCACACCGCCGACAAAGACGAGTGGGCCGCAGGCTTCATGCACGTGGCCGATCGCTACTTCAACGAGGCCAAGTCGCTGGAGAAGACCGATCCCACCAAAGCCAACGCCGACTACATTCGCGCCTGGCGCCTGTATTCTTTCGGACGCTGGCCGATTCCCGCTTCGCCCGGCAAGCAGCGTTCTTATGACAAGGCGCTTGAGGCGTTCCTGGATCACGCGAAGTTCTTCGATCCGCCACTCGAAGTCGTGCGCATCCCGTTCGAGGGCAAAGAGATCATCGGTTACCTTCGCTTGCCGAAAAATGCGAAGGGCCCCGTGCCGCTGGTTATCGCGGTCAACGGACTCGACAGCCGCAAGGAAGATCTGACCGAAAGCTTCAGCGCGATCTTGCCCTTCGGCATTGGATACCTGGCGGTTGACGGCCCTGGCACCGGGCAGTCTCCGATTAAGGTCACCACCACGTCGGAGCGCGTGCTCTCGAAAGTCATCGACTACGTGCAGTCCCGGCCTGAGATTGACGGTAAACGCCTGGCGCTCCACGGCGTGAGTTGGGGAGCGTATTGGGCTACGAAGATGGCCATCGTCGAGCGCGCTCGCCTGCGTGGATGCAGCGCGCAATCGCCGCCCACCGACCGCTTCTTCCAAAAAGAATTCCTGATGCACGATCTGCTGGGCAATCGTGAATACCTGTTCGATCAAGTGCCGGCGCTGATGAATATTCTGGAAGGCGTGCATACCATCGACGAAATGGGAGACTACCTGCCCAAGATGTCGCTGGTGCAGCAAGGCCTGCTCGGCAAACCGATGGCGCCCATGCTTATTCTTGCCGGCGTGAAAGACACGCAGGTTCCCATCGACGATGAATATCTGCTATTGAGCAAGGGCGACACACCCAAAGAAGCATGGGTGAATCCTGCGGGCGGGCATCTCGGGCGGCAGGTTGGCGTGTGGCCCGATCCCCGGATCTTCAAAGAAGTCATCATTCCGTGGCTGGTGAAAACCCTGCAGGCTCCGGACAAACCCATGTAGCGACGGCCGTCTCGGCCGTCCCGCGCGTGCAAAGCGCGGCGGAAGATGTGGCTCCGGCGAATCCTTTATAAACTCACTGCGGACTGGAAAGCATGCCATCCTCGACCTCACAACCCGACGCTTCCCCTGTTGCTCTCGCCCCGCGCAAACCCTGGTACTCGTCGCTCTGGATCCAGGTCACTATTGGCATCGCCGTTGCGGTGGTGTTTGGCCGTTTCAGCCCGGCGCACGCCATCGCCATGAAACCGCTTGGCGACGCCTTCATCCGCCTGATCACCATGATCATCACCATCATGATCTTCTGCACGGTGGTGACCGGGATCGCGGGCATGCAGGACCTGCGCAAGGTGGGCCGCGTCGGAGGAAAGGCGCTGCTCTATTTCGAAATCGTGTCCACGCTGGCGCTGGTCGTCGGTCTGTTCGTCGGTAACCTGGTACACCCGGGCAGCGGATTCAACGTCGATGCCGCAACGCTCGATGCCCGGTCGGTCTCTGACTACGCCGGACAAGCCAAGGCGCAGACGGTTACCGATTTTCTGATGCACATCATTCCCACCACGGTCGTCGACGCCTTTGCCAAAGGCGACATTCTCGAAGTGGTGCTGGTCTCGATTCTGTTCGGATTCGCCATGCAGGCCGCGGGTCAGCACTCCAAGCCAATCGCGACGCTGCTGGAATCGCTCAGCAAAGTCGTGTTCCGTTTGGTGAATGTGGTCATGCGGCTCGCGCCCATTGGAGCGTTCGGCGCCATGGCGTTTACCATCGGCAAATACGGACTCGCTTCGCTTGGGCCGCTGATTAAACTGATCGCATCGTTCTGGGTCACGTCGATTCTGTTCGTCTTGATTGTGTTCGGAGCGATTGCCTGGATGGCAGGATTCAGCCTGATCCGATTCCTGCTTCGGATTAAAGAAGAGATTCTGCTGGTACTGGCAACCAGTTCGTCGGAGACCGCGATTCCGACTTTGATGGAGAAACTGGAAGAGATGGGCTGCTCGCGCTCGATGGTCGGACTGATCGTACCCACCGGGTACACCTTCAACACCGACGGCAGCGCACTCTATATGACGCTGGCGGCGCTGTTCGTGGCGCAGGCCACCAACACGCACCTCTCCTGGATCCAGCAGCTGACGATTTTCTCGGTCGCGATTCTGACCTCGAAAGGCGCCAGCGGCGTGCAGGGAGCGTCATTCATTGCCCTGGTGGGCACGCTGAGCGTGATCCCCGCGATTCCAGTGGCGGGCATGGCGCTGATTCTCGGCATCGATCGCTTCATGAGCATGTTCCGCGGGCTGGTCAACATGATTGGGAACGGAGTGGCCACGTTGGTGATCGCGCGCTGGGAAAATGAAATCAGCCGCGACACCCTGCAACGCAACCTGGCCTAAGCAACGCGCGGGTGTTGCAACCAGGTCTCGGTCACCCTTTGGTAACCACCCCACTGCACTTTTTTCGTTGCACTTTAATACTGCTGCAACATCGTCCAAGTAGAGTGGGGGCAGGAGAACCCATGGGATCGCCGCGCACCGCGAATTCGTTGCCGTTGCAGGTGGCTGCCGTTTGCTATCGCCGCAAAGGCACCACCGTCGAGTTCCTCCTGGTCAACACCAACGGCGGCAACAAGTGGACGTTCCCCAAAGGCTCTTCCGATCCGCGCCTTTCGCACAGCCAGGCCGCCGAACGCGAGGCCGCCGAAGAAGCCGGCGCTTACGGCACCATCGAGCCGCGCCACTTCCATCTTTATCTGCACTCGAAGGGCGTGTTCTGGCAACCGAGCGGCGTGCAGGAATTCGTCGTGAAGGCATTCCTGATGGAAATCCATCAGACCGGCAAGCCAGACGAGTCGAATCGCAAGCCCACCTGGATGACTCCCGAAGAAGCCAGGAAGCGGCTGGCTAAGGGCCGCGAAGTGAAGTACTCCCGCGAACTGGCAGCCGTCATCGACCGCGCGCTCGAACGCATCCAGTTCCACAGTGAATTGTGGGGAGCGTACCCGGGGGCGAAAAACGGTCGCGCGGCTCTCTCGCAGTAAGCCCCTTCCCTATCGCATCCTGGGCGCATTCTTTGTACGAGCATGCGCGCGCAGGGTGACGTCATGCGCCTCCACACCGGGAAACTGGCCCGGTGCCCAGGCATGGCTGGAAACAGTACGAGCCCCTCCGTAATCTCCTGGTTATCCGGAAGTCCGGAGCATACTAGATTGGAAGTGACTCAGATCGCCCAAGCCAAGTCCCCCACTCGACCTCAGCGGCTCCATCTGGCGGATTCGATCCCGATTGTCCTTCGGTGCCAGGACGGCCACCGCTTTCCGGCGAAGCTGCAGACCGTTTCCGTTACCGGAGGCCTGATCGGACTGGCCCCGCTCCTTCCGCCAGGCTCCATGGTCAAGGTGCTATTTGTTACGCCCAAGGGCCCGGTGAGCGGGACGGCGGAAATGCTGCGAGCCGTTTCCTGGACAGAACAGCCGTTTCGCTTCGCCACCATCCTGGACGTGGATCAACGCCGGCTGCGCGCTGTGATCGACATGGTGTACGGAGACGCAGAATAGCCTGCACGATTTTTCCGGCACTCTGTTGAAATATCGTGATTCGCTCAACCTCGCCCCTCCCACGATCTTTCGCCCTGCTACCATAATTCCAGCCCATGATTCAGCTTTCTTCTGCCGGAAAACGCTTCGGCCACAAACTTTTATTTGAAAACGTCGACTGGCTGATCACGTCGCGCGACCGCATTGGTCTGGTCGGCGGCAACGGCACCGGCAAGTCCACGTTAATGAAGATTCTCGGCGGCATGGACACGCTCGACTATGGTTCGCTGGTTATCGCCAAGGGCACGTCTGCCGGATATCTTCCGCAAGATGGCCTCACGCTTTCCGGTCGCACTGTGTTTGTCGAGTGTATGTCGGTATTCGACGATCTGCGCGCCATGGAGCAGGAACTCGAGTTGCTCACCCACTCGATGGCCGAACTGGACCACACCAGCCCCGAATATGAGGCCGTCGGCGAGCGCTACCACTTACTCGAACACGAGTTCCGCACCCGCGACGGATATTCCATCGAAGCCGAAGTCGGCCGGATCCTGATGGGACTGGGCTTCACCAAAGAAGACTGGAGCCGCCAGACCGAAGAATTCTCCGGCGGATGGCAGATGCGCCTCGCCCTCGCCAAGCTGCTTCTTCAGAAACCCAACCTCCTTCTACTCGATGAGCCCACCAACCACCTCGATCTGGAAGCGCGCAACTGGCTGGAAGAATATCTGCAGAATTATCCTTTCGCCTTCGTGCTGATCTCGCACGACCGCTACTTTCTCGATGTCACGGTCAACAAGATTGCGGAAATCTGGAACAAGCGCTTCTGGTTCTACACCGGCAACTACGACAAATTTTTAGCGCAAAAAACGCAGCGCAACGAGCAGATGCTGGCGGCGTACAAGAACCAGCGCGACCGCATCGAGCAACTGGAAGTCTTCATCAACCGCTTCCGCTATCAGGCCACCAAGGCCAAGCAGGTACAAAGCCGCATCAAGGAACTGGAAAAGATCGAGCGCATTGAAGTGCCGCCGGAAGAAAAGACCATCCACTTTTCATTCCCGCAGCCCAAGCCCAGCGGAAGGATCGTCGCCGAATTTGAAGGCGTGGCGAAGACGTATCCCGGCAGAAACGGCAGTGGCCCGAAAGAGGTCTTCAAGAACGTCGGTTTCATGATCGAGCGCGGCGACCGCATCGCGCTGGTCGGCGTCAACGGCGCAGGCAAATCGACGCTCATCAAACTGCTTGCCCAGACCGAGCCGCTGACCCACGGCGAATACCGCTTCGGGCACAACGTGGAAGCCGACTACTTCGCGCAGGATCAATACAAGGAACTCGACGCCGATGCCCGCATCATCGACGATCTGGGCGCCGCTTCTCCGCGCTCCACCGAAACCGAACTGCGCAACCTGCTCGGCTGCTTCTTGTTTCAGGAAGAAGACGTCTTCAAGAAGATCGGCGTGCTCTCCGGCGGCGAACGCGGACGCTACGCCCTGCTACGCCTCCTGCTGCATCCCGCAAATTTCTTGCTGCTCGACGAGCCTACCAACCACCTCGACATGCGCGCCAAAGACGTCCTGCTCCATGCCCTGATGAAATACACGGGGACGGTCGTCTTCGTTTCGCATGATCGCTATTTCATCGACAACCTGGCCACGCGCGTCTTCGAAGTCGGCGACGGCAAGGTTGAAATCTTCCCTGGCAACTACGAAGACTATCTCTGGCGCAAGCAGGGCGGCCAGCACGTCGCGCCTACGCTGGAGGATGTTCCGGGGATGGAGTTGGTGGGTGAAACGAAGCCAGTGGCAGTTTCAGTCGCGAAGAACGAACCAGCCTCCCAGCCGAAGAACGGAGATAGTGGCTCCCCGGTCGCGGTCGCCGAAACTCCCAAGAAGCGCGTGAATCCCATCAAGCGCAAGCAGATGGAAGATCGCATCCACGAACTGGAGGAAGAAATCGGCCGCACCGAAGCCGCCGTCGCGAATCTGGAAACGGCCCTGCAGAATTTTGTGAGCGCCGACGAAACCCATCGCCAGGCGCAGGAACTGGAGAAATCTAAATCGAGCCACGCCGCGTTGATCCAGGAGTGGGAAGAACTCTCCGAGTCCCTTCAGGAGTCTGAATAGACCATCCCACGTCCCTCCGCCTGCCCCACCTGTGACTTCCGTAATCTTAAGAAATCCCTCACCACTGTGCGATAGTCAGCTTGGCTAGGTGGCCACGTACTCTCGGCCACAAATCTCAGGACCAACCGCAACACCGGCGCCATTCTCGCTCTCCAGAAATGCTGGAAACGCCGCGCCGCGCGGGACCAAGGAAGGTCGCATGCTTCAGTCGTCGGATAACTCGTATAACCTGAAGTCGAACACCCCGGCTTCCAACCCCCAACCCTACAATCCGATCAAGACCGTCACCGCGCCCGTCGATCAGTCCACCATTGGCCGCACGTTGGTCATCAAAGGCGAAATCTGCGGCACCGAAGCTCTTTACGTCGATGGCAGCGTGGAAGGCAAAATCACCATGCCCGAAAGCCGCGTTACCATTGGCCGCAACGGCAAAGTCGATGCCAGCATCCAAGCCAAGGAAGTCGTTGTGATGGGCAAGGTCAACGGCAACATCGAGTGCAGCGACCGGGTCGACATCCGCGCCGAAGGTTCGGTGAGTGGCGATATTTCGACCGTGCGCATCAGCGTGGAAGATGGCGCCGCGCTCAAAGGCGGCATCCAGGTCCGCAGCGAAGGCAGTAAAAATCAGTCCAAGCAAGACCAGCCCAAAGCGATGTCTGCCAGCGCCGGCAACGCGTAGAAATCGTCCCGTGAATGCTGAAGGGCACGCGCGAGCGTGCCCTTTTTGATTTATGTGGGGACAGCCGCCTCGGCTGTCCGGGCGAGCAGTTCGCCTGGTTTACTTCTTCGTCCGAAAATCCAGCGACGCCGAATTCATGCAATACCGCAATCCGGTCGGCGGCGGACCGTCCTCAAACACGTGCCCCAGGTGCGCGTCGCACTTGGCGCAGCGTACTTCGGTCCGCACCATGCCATAGGCGGTATCACGATGCTCCACCACGCTGCTCTCCCCGGTCGGCTTGTTAAAGCTGGGCCATCCCGTCCCGGAATTGAACTTCGTATTCGAGTCAAACAGCGGCTCGCCGCAGCACACGCAGTGATACATCCCCGGTTCTTTCGTATTCCAGTACGCCCCGGTGAACGCACACTCGGTCCCAGCCTCGCGGGTCACGTGGTACTGCTCGGGCGTGAGCTTCTGCTTCCACTCCACCTCAGACTTCACAACCTTCTCCGCGGTCTTTTCAGTCATTTGAATGAACCCCAGTTTCACAGTCTTATTTGGTAGTAATTGGATGTTCCAGCTCCCGAAAAGTGACACGCAAGAGCTCTCAACCACGGAGCCACCGAGTCACGGAGAGGAAGAACCATAGCTGGTTCCTCAAGTGGTTCGGTGTCCCGTGGTGGAAATCGGTGGTTACTTCGCGACGTCTTCCCCCACCTTCCGATACTTCCCCCGAAAATACAGCAGCGCATCACCCTCTCGCACCTGCACATCCTCGACTTCTGCGATGAAAATCGTGTGATCCCCCGCGTCCTGCGCGGAATGCAGCCGGCACTCAAGATACGCCAGCGCGCCGTGCAGCACGGGAGTCCCTTGTACGGTGCGGTCAAAACGCGCGCCGGCCTCGGCTTCGGCGCGGTCATGGGTCCGATCCGGACGGGCATAGTACTCAGAAATCGCCCGCTGATCTTCCCCCAGCACGTTGATCCCAAATCGCTTCCGCGCATGCAGATGGGCGTGCGTCTTAGTCTGACTGTCCACGCAGACCAGCACCAGCACAGGGTCCAGCGACACGGAAGTAAACGCGTTGGCCGTCATGCCATGCACTTCCCCGTCGAGGTCGACGGTAATAATCGTGACCCCGGTGGCAAATGCCCCCATGGCTTTGCGAAACTCGGAAGGATTCAACGTCATGCGCAACCGCCTACATTACCACGCTCCACCGTTGTATCATTCAAACCGTCTGTGCCGCTGACCCAGATCACCTCCGACTCGCCGAAATCCGGCCCTCCGTGCGCCTCCGCGCTTTCGGAAATCCGCCCTGGAGATCCCATCTCGCGCGACCTTGCCCTGCACCTGATCCGCTGCCCCGACGCTGACTTGCCTGCCCTGCTCGCCGCCGCCCGCGCCGCCAAAGAGCGTTTCAAGCCGGGCGTCATCACCTATTCGCGTAAAGTTTTCCTCCCGCTCACCAATCTCTGCCGCGACTACTGCGGATACTGCACCTTCCGCCGCGATCCCGGCGACCCCGGTGCGCATACCATGACTCCCGACGAAGTCCTAGAAGTCGCACGGCAAGGCGAGAAACTCGGCTGCACCGAAGCCCTCTTCAGCTTGGGGGACAAGCCCGAGATTCTCTTCCCCGAGATGCGCGACACCCTGCGCCATCTCGGGTACAGATCGACGCTGCATTATCTGGAAGCCATGTGCGAGTTGATCTTGCGCGAGACCAGCCTCCTGCCACACCCCAATCCCGGACTGCTCAGCGCCGAATGGGTCGCCCGTCTCGCAGCGGTTTCGCCCAGCATGGGGCTAATGCTGGAAACGACCAACGAATCTCTGATGGCCAAAGGCGCTGCGCATGATAACGCTCCCGACAAACTTCCGTCCAAGCGCCTGCGCAGCATCGAAGACGCCGGCAAACAGCGCATCCCCTTCACCACCGGCGTTCTCATCGGGATCGGCGAATCGCCCGAGGATCGCGTCGACTCTCTGCTCGCCATCCGCGACCTGCACGACCACTACGGACACATCCAGGAAGTGATCGTGCAGAACTTCCGCGTCAAGCCCACGATTCCCATGGCCAATTGGCCCGAGCCCGGCCGCGCCGACATGCTGCGCGCGGTAGCGGTAGCTCGCTTGTTACTCCCCAGCGTCAATATTCAGGCGCCGCCCAACCTTTCCGCGCCGTACTATGAAGAATTGGTGGATGCCGGCATCAACGATTGGGGAGGAATTTCGCCGCTGACTCCCGACTTCATCAATCCGGAAAAACCGTGGCCGCACCTGGAACAACTCCGCTTGCGCACGGAATCGAAGGGCATGCGATTGCGCCAGCGCCTTCCCGTTTATCCCGAGTTCGTTCCGGCCGCCGCAGCCAAGTCACCGTTGGTCGCCGAGAAACTCCGCGCCGCCTCCGATGACACCGGCCTGGCGCGCACGGAAAGGGCGGCCGCATGAAGGGGACCGGAAAATGATCTGCGTCCTGACCGGCGGCACCGGTGGCGCCAAGTTCGTCGACGGCCTGCGCCAGGTCATGCCCGCCGAAGACATCACTATTGTCGTCAACACCGGCGACGACCTGCTCTGGTGGGGCCTCTACGTTTCGCCCGATATCGATTCCATCACCTATGTCCTCTCCGGCATGCTCAGCCGCGAGCGCGGATGGGGCGTGAAAGGCGACACTTTCCTCTGCCTGCAGGCCATGGGACAACTCGGCGAGCCTACGTGGTTCCACACCGGAGATCGCGATCTCGCCGTGCACATCCTGCGCTCACGCCTGCTGGCAGAAGGCAAGACGCTCTCGGAGGCGACGGCAATCATCTGCGAGAAACTCGGGGTGAAGGCGCGCATTTTGCCCATGAGCAATTCGCGCGTCGAGACCCGCGTGGATACGCCCAATGCCGGCGAACTGAGTTTCGAAGAGTATTTCGTGCAGCGCTGGTATCAGGATCCGGTGAACTCCGTGCGCTTCGCCGGAGCCAGCGACGCCGAGCCCGCACCCGGCGTGGTCGAAGCCATCACGCACGCCGACGCGGTGCTGGTCGCACCCAGCAATCCCGTCACCAGCATCGGCCCGATTCTCGCCGTGCCCGGGGTGCGCGAGGCCTTGCAGCGCGCCCGCGGGAAAATCGTTGCCATCAGTCCAATCGTGGGCAACGCTCCCGTCGCCGGTCCCGCGGGAATCCTCATGCAGGCGCAGGGCCTGCCATGTTCGATCGCCGGCGTTGCCGAGGCCTACAAAGATTTCCTTGACGTGCTGATCTGTGACACGCGCGACGCCCGCCTCGCCGATGCCCTTCGCCAGAGCGGCCTGCGCGTGCAGTGCACCCAGACGGTCATGCGCAGCGCGGAAGACAAAGCTGCCCTCGCCCGCGAAGCACTCGACCTCGTGCATCCACTCCCACGAACTGGCACGGAACCGCAGGCTCACGGATTTCGCCGGGTTGGACGAGAATCGTGATCTGAATTCCAAATGATTCTCGTTCCGATCAAGAACACGTCCTCCGCCAAGCAGCGCCTGGCGGGCATTCTGGAGCAGCCGGCCCGCACCGCGCTCGCCCAGGCCATGCTGCACGACGTGCTCGAAGCACTCCACCATTGGAAGGATCGTCCGTCGGTCGCAGTCGTCACCGGAGATCTCTTCGCATCGAATCTCGCACGCGAATATGATTTCGAAATCATCCCCGACCCCGACAATCCCGGAGAGACCGGCGCTATCGAAATGGCGACGAACCGCTGCATGGATCGCGGCGTGGAAAGCACACTGGTCATCCCTGCCGACATTCCTCTGATACAGCCCTGGGAACTCGACGAAATCCTGAAGCACGCGCCCGCTGAAGGCAGCCTGCTCGTCCCCGCGGCCGACGGACGCGGCACTAACGCTGCCTTCCGCCGTCCCGCGAATCTATTCCCACTCCGCTTCGGCAATGACAGTTTTCTCCCGCATCGCGCTGCCGCCCAAGCCACCGGCAAGCCCTGCGTCCTCCTGAATCTGCCCGGCATCGCCGTCGACATCGACAATCCCGAAGACCTGCAGCAACTGATCTCACTTCCCGGCAAAACCCGCGCCCAGCGCCTGGCCGGTCAACTTCTGAACGCTCCCCGGAACATGTAGGAACAACCTCCTACGGCTGTCCACCCGCGCAGCGCCGAGCCCGAAACCGCGCTGGACAGATATGATTGGTGCGTGACAAAGCCAGCCAGCGAGGAATCGGCCTCCGCCGCGAAACGGCGAACAAAACTCCCGGTGCCTCGCGAACTCCGCCTGATCCCCATCCCGCTCGAAGACGAAATCCGCCCCGGCGATTCCCTCGCCGAAAAACTGCTCGCCGCCGCCAAATTCCAAACCGGCGACATCCTCGTCGTCAAACACAAAATTGTTTCGAAGGCCGAAAGCCAACTCGTCGACCTCGCCACTGTTACGCCCTCGCAGGAATCCCAGGCGTGGGCGAATCAATACCACCTCGACGCCGGCGTGATCGAACTCGCTCTGCGCGAAGCCCGCTCGGTCATCCGCCGCAAGAACGGCGTGCTCATCACCGAAACCCGCCACGGATTTCTCTGCGCCAACAGCGGCATCGACGTCTCCAACGTCGACGGCGGCGCCAATGCTCTTCTGCTCCCCGAAGACGCCGACCGCTCCGCCGCCAAGCTTCGCCGCGCCATCAAGAAGCGCACCGACCTCTCGATCCCCGTCATCATCACCGACAGCTTCGGACGCCCCTGGCGCGAAGGCTTGACCGATCTTGCCATCGGCATCGCCGGCTTGAAGCCCCTGCGCGACGACCGCGGCCAGCGCGACTCGCACGGCTACAAGCTCAAAGCGAGCGTCGAAGCTGTCGCCGACGAACTCGCCAGCGCCGCCGGCCTGGTCTGCGGAAAACTGAATCGCGCCCCCGCCTGCATTGTCCGCGGATTTTCGTATGAACCCGGAACCGGCAGCGTCAAAGCCCTGCTCCGCCCCGCCTCCACCGATCTCTTCCGCTGAGCGGCGCTTGTGGGGACAGCCGCCCCCGGCTGTCTGTCGAGCGCAGTTCGACTTGTTCTCTCCCGTACGCCGGGGAAGCAAAAGCTCAAGCACGAGACATCCAACCTGAAACCGCTTAGAATCTGATGTCACGTCGCGGAGACCCTATGCCCCGTCAACTCGCTCACTCCGAACTTGAATCCTTCCGCTCCCTCGACTGGTCCGATGTCTCCCCGCGCCTCAGTCCCGCGATCCGCGCGTCGCTGGAAACAGTTCTCGAAACGCAGAACGGCGATCTCCCTCTCGACGATGCATACGCCCTCGCGAACGCTGAAGGCGACGACCTCCTGGGCCTGCTCGTCGCCGCCAACCTCCTTCGCGCCGAACTCGCGGGCAACATCGTCACCTACGTCGTCAATCGCAACATCAATTTCACCAACATCTGTTTTGTCGGCTGCAAGTTCTGCGCCTTCAGCCGCGGCCCGCGCGAGCACGACACCTACTTCCTGACTCCGGAGCAAATGGCGCAGAAGGCGGTTGAAGCCTGGCAGATCGGCGCCACCGAAGTCTGCATCCAGGGCGGACTCCCGCGCAATCTCGACAAGTTCTATTACCGCGACGTTCTCCGGGCCATCAAATCCGCGCTGCCGCGCATGCACATCCACGCCTTCTCGCCGATGGAGATCGTCTACGGCGTCGAACTCACGGGCATGCCACTCGCGGATTACCTCTCCATGTTGCGCGACAACGGCCTCGACACGCTTCCCGGCACCGCCGCTGAAATCCTCGACGATTCCGTCCGTCACATTCTATCGGCCAACAAGCTTTCGACCGCGCAATGGATTGACGTCATCTGCACTGCGCACCGCTGCGGCATCCGCAGCACCTCGACGCTGATGTATGGGCACGCGGAAACGCCTGCGCACTGGGTTCGCCAGATGCGACTTCTCCGCGACATCCAATCCGAAACCGGCGGCTTCACCGAATTCGTCCCGCTCGGCTTCATCCACCAAAACACGATTCTGTTCGCGCAAGGCCTGTCCCGCACCGGCCCGACTACAACCGAGCATCTCAAAGTTCACGCACTCGGCCGCATTCTGCTCGCAGGCTCCATCCATAACATTCAGGTTTCGTGGGTCAAGTTGAATCGCCAGCTCTCGCAGCTCTGCCTGCACGCCGGCGCCAACGACTACGGCGGCACGCTGATGGAAGAAAATATTTCGCGCGAGGCAGGATCCACCGCCGGCCAGTACACCAGCCCGGAAGATTTTCAGGCGATGATCCTCGAAGCCGGACGCATCCCCGCCGAGCGCAACACCACCTACTCGCGCATCCGCATTAAACTGCCCTTCGACGAAGCCAGCTTCACTTCCGAGCAACTGCTCGAGCCAGAATTCGCATGACCCCCACTCGCCCCATCGCCGTGATCGGAGGCACCGGCCCGGCGGGCATGGGCCTTGCCCTGCGCTGGGCGCGCAGCGGAGAAACGGTCATCATCGGCTCCCGCGACCCGCAGCGCGCACAACAAGCCGCCGCGGCCATTCAACAGAAAGCCGGTCCGCAAGCCAACGTCTCCGGGATGGAAAATGCCGCAGCCTGCGAAGCCGCCGACATCCTGGTGCTCACCGTTCCCTTCGAAGGCCAAGCCGCTCTGCTCAAGCAATTGAAATCGTCGATTACTGAAGGCAGCATCCTGATCGACGCGACCGTGCCACTCGCCGCCAGCGTTGGCGGACGCGCCTCGCGCCCTCTCGGCGTCTGGCAAGGCTCTGCGGCACAACAAGCGGCCGAACTCGTTCCCAAAGAAGTCAGCGTCGTCGCCGCTTTCCATAACATCTCCGCCGATCTTCTCAACGGTGACGAACCACTCGACTGCGACGTTATCGTTTGCAGCGACGACCCCGACGCCGCGCAACTCACCCGCGAACTGGCCGCCAAAATTCCGGGGGTGCGCGCCATCGACGGCGGCAAACTCGAAAATGCCCGCATCGTCGAGCAGATCACCGCACTGTTGATCGGTCTGAACATCCGTCACAAAGGCCACGCCGGAATCCGCATCACCGGCCTGCCTCCCGCCGCGTACCGCTAACGAATCGTCCCCTCACTGTCGGCATCGTCCCGAGCGCAGCCGTGTCTCGCGGTGAGAGAATTCTGATCACGCCGGCCGCAGCCGAATTTCCTGCTCACCTTTGCCCCGCCCCGCCGTCCTTTCTTCGTGCTACTCTTCTGAGTTAAATCCCAACTCATTGCATGTTCCTCTTCGAGTCGAACCTTGGAGCCCTCATGAAATCGCCTTCCCGCTTTTTTGCACGCGCCTTGGCCGCTGCGTGCGTAACCTGTCTCCTCATTTTCGCCACAGCGGCCTCGCACAACGCACCCGCACAAAACACGCATAAGACAACGCCAGTCCTGGGGCCCACGGTCGATCTCTCGTACATGGACCGTTCTGTTGCACCCGGCGACGAGTTTTTCCTCTACGCCAACGGCTCCTGGATCAAGAACACGGAAATTCCCGCCGACCGCGCGGAAGTCGACCCGGGAACGCCCGTCTCCGATCAGACCGACCAGCGCCTCGCCGATCTCGTCGCCGAAGCTGCCGAGAGCACGGACCCTCGCTCGCAGAAAGTCGCCGCGCTCTACCACTCCTTCATGGATGAAGCCGGCATCGAAGCCAACGGACTCGCCAAGCTGCGTCCGCATCTCGAAGCCATCGCGGCCATTCATGACAAGCGCGCACTCGCCCGCGCTCTCGGCGAGACGCTCCGCGCCGATGTCGATCCGCTCAACAACACCAATTTCCACACTGCAAATCTCTTCGGACTCTGGGTCGCACCCGGCTTCAACGATCCCGAACACTACGCCGCCTATCTGCTGCAGGGTGGAATCGCACTGCCCGATCGCGAGTACTACCTCTCCGACTCGCCCGCCATGCGCGAGACACGCAGCAAGTATCAGCAGCACGTCGCCACCATGTTGCGCCTCGCCGGATTCTCCGATCCCGAGACCCGCGCCGCACACATCCTCGAACTCGAACACGCCATCTCTGCCACACATCTCAGCCTCGCCGATAGCAATGACATCCACAAAGCCAACAACACCTGGACCAAAGCCGACTTCGCCAGCAAGGCTCCCGGCCTTGACTGGCCGGAGTATTTCCGAGGCGCCGGCCTGAGCCAGGTGGAGAGTTTCATTGTGTGGCAGCCTTCGGCATTCAGCGGCGAATCCGCGCTGGTCGCTTCCACCGATCTGGCCACATGGAAGGACTGGCTCGCCTACCACCTGATCGAATCGCAGGGCACCGCGCTGCCCAAAGCCTTCACCGAAGAGCGCTTCGCCTTCTTCGGCAAGACGCTCGCCGGAACGCTCGCCCAGCGCCCGCGCTGGAAGCGCGGCCTGATTCTGGTGGACATTTACCTCGGCGACGACCTCGGCCAAATCTACGTTCAACGCTACTTTCCTCCCTCGGCCAAGGCGCAGGTCGAATCCATGGTGACCAACATCAAGGCCGCGTTCCGCAAACGCATCGATGCGCTGACCTGGATGAGTTTCGCCACCAAAGCCGAAGCCAAGGCCAAGCTTGACACGCTCTATGTCGGTGTTGGATACGGCGAGAGCTGGCACGACTACTCGCACTTCGAAGTGAAAGCCGACGACCTCTTCGGCAACCTGTGGCGTGGCAACCTCTCGCGATACCACGATCAGGTGGCGCGCCTGGGCACGCAGATTGATCGCAAGGAGTGGTCGATGACTCCGCAAACCATCAACGCGGTCAATCTGCCACTGCAGAACGCGCTGAATTTCCCGGCGGGAATTCTGCAGCCGCCATACTTCGATCCAAACGCTCCCGCCGCCGCCAACTACGGTTCCATCGGCGCTGTGATCGGCCACGAAGTGAGCCACACCTTCGACAACGAAGGCAGCGCCTTCGACTCCAAAGGCCGCGTGCGCAACTGGTGGACGCCGGAAGACTTCGCGCACTTTGAGGCCGCCACCGCGCAGCTCGCGTCGCAATATGACAGCTACAAACCGTTCCCCGATCTGGCCCTCAACGGCAAGCAGACGTTAGGCGAGAACATCGCCGATCTCGCGGGAATTGCAGCGGCCTACGATGCCTACCAGACCTCGCTCAATGGCCAGGCCGCGCCCGTGCGCGACGGATTGACCGGCGACCAGCAGTTCTTCCTCGCCTATGCCCAAAGCTGGTCCGAGAAGACTCGCGATGCCGCTCTACGCCAGCAAATCGCCACCGACGGACATTCGCCGGGCCACTACCGCGCGCTCACCGTCCGCAACATCGACGCGTGGTACGCGGCCTTCGACATCAAGCCCGGACAGAAGCTTTACCTGGCGCCGCCGGATCGCGTGAAAATCTGGTGATCGCCGGATTCGGCGAGTAGAAATGGGTGCCCCATTTCTGCCGCGCTCTTTGCGGCAGAAGTGGGGATTCTTGTTTAGGTGCCGAGGGGCACGCGCAGACGATCACTCCTTCCCCACCCCTGTCATCTCCGACGGCTCTCCGCCCGCCATCTGCTGCGCCAGAATCAGCTTGCGCGCTTCGACTCGAATCTTCGGCAAATGCAGGCCGAACCACACCGCGCCTGCCACCGACGCCAGTCCTCCCATCGCCACCGTCAGCGGCGCCCCCAACCGATCCGACAGCGCCCCGCCCAGCAACGATCCCACCGGCGCCATGCCCATGAACATCATCGAGTACGCCGCCATCACTCGCCCGCGCAGTTCATCCGGCACCATCGACTGAATCAGCGTGTTCGACGACGACATCTGCAGCATCACGAAATATCCTGCCGGCAACAGCAGCGCCACGGACAGCCAGAACGACTTCGACGCCGAAAACAGCACCAGGCTCGCGCCAAACCCCGCACAGCATACGGCAACCAACCGCCCCAGGCCCTTCACTCCCGACCGCATCGCCAGCGTCAGGGCACCCAGCAGCGCACCTACGCCCGATGCGCCCATCAGAATTCCCAGCCGCACCGCGCCCAAGTCGTGCGATCCGATCAGCGACGCCATCTCCTGCCCGCCGCGATGCAGAATCTTGTCCGCAAAAATGGGCATCAGCACCGAATACGGCATGCCCACCGCACTGATCAGCCCCAGTAGCAGCAGCAGCGACCGGATCGGCGCCGTCCGCTTCACAAACTCGAAGCCCTCCAGAATGTGTTCCCACGGCGATGTCTCCGACGACACCCGCGCCGGCGAATGCACATTCATCATCATCAATCCGGCAATCACCGCCAGGTAACTCAGCCCGTTCACCAGGAAGCACCAGCCCTCGCCCAGCCGCGCCACCAGAATGCCCGCGACGGCCGGCCCCACGATGCGCGCGCCGTTGAACATCGACGAATTCAGCGCGATGGCGTTCATCAGATCTTCCTTGCCGACCATGTCCACCAGAAACGACTGCCGGCCAGGAATATCGAAAGCATTCACCACGCCCAGCAGCGCCGCCAGGATAAACACCTGCGTCACCGTCACGCGATGCGTCAGCGTTAGCGCCGCCAGAATGAACGCCAGAATCATCGACGCGACCTGCGTTCCGATCACCACGTGCCGCCGGTTCACGCGATCCGCGACAATCCCGCCAATCGGCGCGCACAAAAACACCGGAATCTGGCTGGCGAATCCCACTGCGCCCAGCTTCAGTCCCGACCCCGTCAACTTGTAGACGAGCCACGACTGGGCCACCGTCTGCATCCACGTGCCGATGAGCGAAATTAATTGTCCGCTGAAAAAGAGCTGGAAGTTGCGATGTCGCAGCGCGCGCCCGGCAATCTGCCACGTCGGCGTGGACTCCGCGCGAGTCTCGCCATTCCCCGAGGAACTTTCCTTTGTAGGGCGCTTCTGGTCCGCCACGCTCAAGCTCTTTGGATGACTCCGTGCTTCCCTAAGCATCAACTATATCGAAGCTGAAAATCATCGCGGCTTTTGTAGGACTGCGGAATTCTGGGTGGCGACGGAACTACCGAGTGGCGTAGCGCTTCAGCGCTGCTGAATATGCCTAGCGTTGCGAAGAGGCTTCAGCCCCGAGGCGCTCATCTGCGCAAAATCTCGCCCCACTTTTCCACAGCTTTATCGCTGAAACCCGCCTCCCGCGCGCATCCGCAGTCCTCCAAGTGCAATCCCTGGACCAATTTGGGAATCTTTCTTCGCTGTAACTAAGTTGCAACTTCCCAGTGCTCCTACCCTGCGCTAGAGTAGGTGGGCTCCCCCGGCGATTCACCCAAGGAAGTCTAACAATGACTATGCTTCCAGTTCGTGTTGAACGCCGTGTTGGACAACGATTCCTCTACCTCCTTCCTCTCGCTCTACGCCATTCCGCCATCGAGGGCGTCGGCTTTACCCAGGATCTGAGCTCGCGCGGCGTCTTCTTCTTCACCGATACACCGCTCGCCGAAGGCGCGGAAATCGAACTCACGCTCCGCATGCCGTCCGAGATCACGCTCGGCGACAGCATGCGCGTGCGCTGCCGAGGACGCATTCTCCGCGTCACCACACCCGCAGCACAGGCGACGCACTCCGCCCAAGCGAAACTCGGCGTGGCCGTCCGCTTCGAGCACTACGAGTACCTTACGGACGCTTCAACCGCATACCCGCGTGTCTCTTCTCCGCATCCTCATCCCGAGGACGACCGCGAGTACGCCCACTCTGCCGCCCGCAGTTGACTCGTCGTCGGTCTCCCCCGCGATCCTCTGTGTCCGCGTGGTTACAACCACCGAGGACGCCCATCGCGCGCCATACCCCGGTACGCTCAGGAATCGCGAGTCGAATCAACAATTCTTCCTTCCACTCCCCCACTTGGACTACAATGATCTGCAACGGAGGCGACCACCTCCAAATGTTCTCTGCGGCGTGCAATCCCCCCGAATGTTCCTTCGCCGATGCTGACGTGAGTTTCCACGTCCATCGCGGAATTGGCACGTGCAAGGACGATTACTTAGGTCACTTGGCGGAGTGCCGTTCGACTTTCTAACATGCAGACACCGAGAGAAATCTCCGAGAACCGCGCTATGCATGGGATCGCCGTCGCCCTCCTGACCGAGGACCGCGAAAACTTATCGACGCTGCAGACTCGTCTGGAAGCGACACAGCTCGGACGGCTGGTCTTCAGCCATGTCGGATTTCCCGTCAGCCCCACGGATCCCGTTCTCCGCCAGCTTCAGGATTCGCGCGCCGAAGTCGTCCTCGTCGACATTTCCCAGTACGACGTTCCGCGGGCCGTCCACGTCATCGAACTGATCCGCGCTACCACGCTGCAGATTGCCATTTTCGCCAACGGCAGCATGACCAATCCGGCCGCCATCGTCGCCGCCATGCGCGCCGGGGCTGGCGAATATCTCGACACTGCTGCCGGCTCCGACACTCTTCTCGAAGCCCTGACGCGCTACAGTTCCGCGCTCACCCGCACCGCATCCGGTGGCGGCAAGGCCAAGGTTTTCACGTTCCTCAGTTCCAAAGGCGGCTCCGGCTGCACCACCGCCGCGGTCAACACCGCGCTCGCCCTGCAGCAGGCACACGGCAGCGTGGTGCTAGTCGATTTCTCGCCTATCGGACACGCCGCCCTGCATCTCAACCTGCGTCCGCAATTCGGCGTGCTCGATGCTCTTCAGAATCTCCACCGCCTCGATGGCGCTTTGCTCGACGGCCTGATGACCCCGGCTAGGCAAGGTCTGCATCTTCTGGCCGGTCCCGAGCAGCCTTATCCCAGCGAACCCACGCCCGGCGAACTCGCCCGGCTCTTCGATCTTCTCGTCAATCATTACCGCTTCGTTGTGGTCGATGCCTCCAGCCGCCTCGATCCCACCACCCGACTTCTCTCCGATCTCTCGAACGCCGTGCTGGTCGTGGCCCAAACCGACGTGGTCTCCCTCTGGAGCACCGGGCGCATTCACGC
Organism: Terriglobales bacterium; assembly: GCA_037443605.1. Lineage (GTDB taxonomy): Bacteria > Acidobacteriota > Terriglobia > Terriglobales > Acidobacteriaceae > Sulfotelmatobacter. Next base: position 69,770 of record JBBIOA010000006.1, on the reverse strand, counting down.
CTTCCTGGAGGAAGGTACCGGCCGCGATCGCCTGCGCATTGTGCTGAATCGCTACAAGAAGATTCCGGGCTTCACCGACGAGGATGTCGAGCAGGTTACCAGCTGCAAAGTTCTGTGGAAGCTGCCCAACGCCTTCCACTCCATCTCGCCCGCCATCGACCACGGCACGCCCGTCATCGAGCAGGAAGGCCTCGAAATCAGCCGCTCCTTCAAAGGCTTGGCACAGACGCTCGCCGAAGCCTCCAGCAACGATGGCAGCCCCGATCTGGTCTACGGCCAGGAGGCTTCCACCAAGCGAGCTCCCACCCGCCTGAACCTGTCCGCCGTCCGCGCCGGACAGTAGTTCTCAGTCCGAGTACCGTGTAACCAGTACCGAGAATTCCAGGCAATATTTCATTTGATAGAAGGACTCGCGACTCGGGACTAGCGAGTCGCCTCCGCCGGAAACGCCTTCAGCACCAGGTCCCGCGCATGCGAGGTCACACTCTTGCTCGCGTCCGTCTTGCTTTCGACGAGCGAGCCTTTTAGCACGTAGTAGGCCTCGTCGCCGGGATTCTTTCCTTCCCCGCGCTCCACCGTGCCTTTGAATTCAAACCAGGTGCCGTGCACTTCCTTGGTGGTGAAGCTGAGCTGGTTGCCTTCCAGCTTTGCGGTCTTGAAGAACTGGTTGAGGAAGGTTCCCTTGTCGCTCTCTCCATCGCCGTAGCGCGAGATGAATCCGGTCACGTGCGCCGCGTCCTCGACGGTCAATTGCACGAACTCGCCCTCTTTCAGGAATGTATACATCCCCGAATACGCGTGAGGATTCACAGGAGCCGCTTGCTCCGCAGCCTGCGCAAGCAACGCCACCGGCAGCATGACTCCCAACAGAAGCGTCGAGAAGACTCGCATCCCAAACTTTCGCATTCACACTCCTACTGCGTCCTCGGTACTCGGTACTCGGTACTATCTACCAGTCGCCCCAGTGCGCCACCGACATCTGCTGGAATTTCATCTTCCACCCATCGCCCTGCTTCACCCACACGGTGCTGAAGTGCTGATACCGTGGCGGCGGGCCCTGGTCCTCGGCCGGCGGCACGCGCACCACCACGTCGTATGTCACAATGGCCGCGCTTTCACTCACCGAGACAACTTTCATGTTGTAGGGAAGTAGATCCGTGCCACCCCCGCCGAACTGATCCAGCATGTCCTGCCGCTGATAGAGTTCGCCATCGAATGCCACGAAAGAAAAGTCGTCGGTCAGGGTGCGCTTCAGGAAAGGCGCATCGCCTTTCTTCACGGCATCGACGAATCCCTTCTCCGCCGCCATCACGCTCTGCTCCAGTTCGGTGGGAGCCTTCGCGGGCTCGTTCGCTTTCTGCGCTGTAAGAGTGCTGGCAATGCACAGGCCCGCCACACACGCCATGACGTAGTGCTTCATGTTCCCCCTCATCCAACCAGTCGAACTAAACATCGGTCACTCCGGGCAAGCCATCCACACTTTGCCGGTTCTTCTGTTTACGATAAATCTTCAGGCCATCGACGCCGCGCTTCTCGCACCACGCGGGTAACGTTGGGCGCTCGCCTTCAAACTTGAGAAGCGGAACGCCATATCCGCACGAATCGCTCACGCGCGTCACATCCACGACAATCACGCCGCGCGTACCCACCATCACCGGAAAATGGGTCTGCCATTCCGCGAACTCTGGTTCATGCGGCTCCACGATGCGTCCCGTTCCATGCAGCCGTAAAATTTTGGGCGCGCCCAGAAACGCGCAGAACATCAGCACGATTCTTTCATTCTCTCTGAGATGCGCGATCGTCTCCACCCCGCTGCCAAAAATATCGAGATAGGCAACGGTGCGCGTGTCGAGAATGCGAAGCGTGTCCAGCCCCTTCGGCGACAGATTCACATGCCCCGACGCCGCCAACGGCGCCGTCGCCACAAAGAACACATGCTGCGCCTCAATGAAGGCTCGTATCGCGTCGTCAATCTCTGGATAAATCTTCGCCAACGTTGTACCGGTTGCGCCACCCTTGTCGCGTTCTGTGCGACAGGGTGGGGATTTGGACTTTCCAAACAAAACTTGGGATGCCCCACGTCTCGCCGTTGTTGCGAGACGTGGGAACCGTTACTGTCCCAGAATCTTCTTCGCCAGCTCCACCCGTGCGACAGACACCTGCTCGCCGGTCGCCAGATTCTTCAGGGCAAAGGCGTTGGCTTTCACTTCGTTCTCGCCCACAATCAGAATGTATTTCGCGCCCGCCTTGGTCGCCGCCTCGAACGATTTCTTCAACCGAAAATTATCGTCACCCAACTCAATCACCACGTCATGACGCCGCAATTCCCGCGCCAGTCGCGCCGCTTCCGCATTCATCCCAGCCATGGGCGCGATGTACGCGTCGGGCTTGCGCAGCACGCTTTCGGCAGATGTCTTTTCCGCAAGCGACATCACCAAGCGATCCTCGCCAATGGCAAATCCAATCCCCGGCGCCGCCGGACCGCCCAGCGCCTCGGAAAGCCCATCGTAGCGGCCTCCGCCAAGGATGGCATTCTGCGCGCCGAGCGCCCCGTGCGTGAATTCAAACGCCGTGCGCGTGTAGTAATCGAGTCCGCGCACCAGCCGCGTGTTGAGCGTGAACGGCACGCCAACTTTGGCCAGGATTTCTTTCACGGCATCGAAATGCTTGCGGCTGTCTTCTTCCAGAAAATCCGTGATGCGGGGCAGCGTTTCGATGATCGGCTGATCCTCGGGCACCTTGCAGTCGAGCACGCGCAGCGGATTGGTCACAGCACGCCGCTGGCAGTCGCCGCACATCTTGTCCTTCACCGGCTCAAGCGCGGTGCGCAGCGCCTCGTTGAACTTCACCCGCTCGGCTGACGAACCCACGGAATTCAATTCCAGATTCCAGTCCGTGATGCCGAGACGATCAAGCAGCGTGGCCAGCATCTCGAGCACTTCCGCATCGCGCGCCGGAGACTCGCTGCCCGACGCCGCCGGCCCAATCACTTCCGCACCAATCTGGTAGAACTGCCGGTAGCGCCCCTTCTGCGGACGCTCCCGCCGAAACTGCGGCCCAATGTAGAACAGCTTGTTCAGCCCGCGATCCCACATCTTGTGCTCGATGTAGGCGCGCACAACGCCCGCCGTGTTCTCAGGACGCAACGTGAGTGACTGCCCCTTGTCGCTCTCGGCTCGCCCGCGATCCTCCCACGTGAACATTTCCTTCGAAACGATGTCGGTCTCTTCCCCCACGCCACGGGCGAACAGTTCGGTCGATTCGAACACAGGCGTACGAATCTCCTGGAAGTTGTAGGCGCGGAAGACATCACGCACTGCGGCCTCTACAAAGTTCCACAGCGCCGTATCCGGCGGCAGTAAGTCTCGCGTTCCTCGAACCGCTTTAATCATGATCCGGTCGCTGGTCGCTGGTCGTTCGTCTTTGGCCGTTTTGCTAACGACCATCGACCAACGACGAACGACTCTCTTTCAGGTATTCATCCTTGTAGCCAAGATAATTCTTCGCATACCGCAGAATCATTTCCTGGTCCGCATCGTCCAGCTTGCGGCGGAACTTGCCGGGCGAGCCGACCCACAGCGATCCGGGCTCGACGATGGTCTTCTCCGGAATCAGCGTGCCCGCCGCAATAATGGAGCCCGCGCCAATTCGCGCGCCATTCAAAATGATCGATCCCATGCCGATCAGGCATCGGTCTTCAATCACGCAGCCATGCAGCGTGACCGAGTGACCTACAGTAACGTACTCGCCCAGATACACGCCCCACTGCTGCTTCATGCCATGCAGCACGCTGTTGTCCTGCACGTTGGAGTGCGCGCCGATGCGAATCTCGTGCACGTCGCCGCGCACGACGGCGTTCATCCACACGGAGGCGTGCTCGCCAAGCACGACGTCGCCGATGATCTGCGCCGAGTCATCGACGTAGCAGGTGTCCGGAATCGTTGGCCGAGTGCCTTTATAGGAGCGAATCATGCTGTTGGAAGAAGAAGCTTGAAGTTATCACGAGCGCGCCGGGGAAGGTAAGGGCCGGGCGGCTAAGGCTCTGGGTTTTCAGCAGGATAGTGGGAGCATTTGGGAGTTTTACACAGGCATCCCGGTTTCGCCCGCCCTGCTCCTTACCACAGAGGGCACAGAGGAACACGGGGGAACTACTGCGCCAGGCTGGCGCGGACCTGATCGCGGAGCTGGCGGTAGAGAGGATCGGACTGGAGCGCCGGGACGGTGGGGTCGGCCACGAGCAGTCCTGCTTCACGGCGGTCGAACGACATCTGCAGGTAATCTTCCGCTTCTTTCTGCTTCCCGAGTGCGGCGCTCAGTTCCGCCATCTGGTAGGCAGAGCCGTAGCCGCGATCGAACCACTGCTTCCGAACCGGGAACTCGCCCTGCTGCATTCCCAGGACTCCTCCAGCGGCGAACCCTTTTTCACGGGCGTCGGCAATGGCAAGGCCGGCCTGGTCGTGCCGAAGTTCGGCCGAGCGCCGCCACTCGAGCAAGGCGTTCGCGTAGTCCTGCTTTTCGCGATACACATATCCCAGATAGTCGTGGGCAGAGGACAGCGAAGGCTCGCTGGTTTCCAGTTGCTTGAGCAGGGTAAGGGCGTCGTTCTTGCGGCCCCCGTGCCAGAGGATCAGACCCTTGTCGGCAAGTATGGCGGCAGAGGAAGGCTCGAGGCGCTGCGCCTGCTCGATCTGGTCGAGCGCTTCTGCGTGCCGGCCCAGAGCCAGCAGGAACGTGGCGTACCAGTGATGAGCGAGGACAAAATCGGGCTGGAGGGCAAGCGCGCGCTGGAACTCGCGCTCGGCGGTGGCGGCATGCCACGTCCACCAGAAAGTCGCGAAAGCCAGCGAATTGTGGGCGTCGGCGGACGAATCGTCGAGCTCGACGGCGCGCTGAGCGGCGGCAAGGGCGCGCGGATAAGCGTCGCCGGAAGGCATCGCTCCAAACTCGCGCAGCAGGTTATAGCAGTCGGCCAGCCCGACATAAGCCTGGGCGTCGGATGGATCCTGCACGATCGCTTGCATGAAGTAGTCAACGGCCTTGTTCAGATCGTCTGGCGTGCGCCGGTTCCAGTAATAGCGGCCTTTGAGATAAAGCTCCTGAGATTGCTGGTTGGGCGCGTGGCGGCTGGCCAGGGCTTTGAAGCGAGCGCTGGAACGTCCGATGGAGAGGTAGAGAACCAGTCCAGCGGCTAGTACCAGCGGGAGGAGCCAGGCGGCAAGGCGGGCGCGGGTCAGCGCGGGTTTGGGGGCTGGCGATCCCACGTCTCGCATCGACGGCGAAACCCTTCCACTGGTCTCATGGCGGGCGTGGGGCATCCCAAGAGTTGCCGCTGGAGTCGCCCCTTCCACTTCCGGCGTCAGGGCGAGTTCGCCGGAGGCCGAGTCGTCGGCTTCTATTTCTTCGCTTTTGCCTTTCAGCCACTCCGCGAGTTCGTCGGAATAGGCGAACACACTGCCTCGTCCGCTGCCGGGCACACGGTGCACGGGCAGGCCGCGCTCGGTTTCCCAGCGCTTGACGGTGCGCTCGGCGCGTCCGAAGAAGGCGGCGATTTCCTTCCAGGAATCCAGACGCTTGCCCGAGAGCGGGTCCCGATGAGCTGCCATAAAGGGAATGACCTGAAATGACCCGAAAGGGCCCGTGGTGCCTGTTGCCCGGGGGAGGCAAGGTCGGCATAGTATAGCGCGACTGGGGGCCGTGGACACCCCCACCACCGGGGGGGCCCGATAGGCACGCACGGGGTATATGCCAAATGTTTGGAATCAACAGCTTAAGAGGAATTTCGATGTCGGAAAGACACTTTGCCCGATTCGTCTTCGGTCATGTTTGAGTGTTGCGATGCCTGCTGGCTGCGGTCCAGGCTTATGGCCAAATGCCAACTATCGTTTACTCGCCTCAGGGTGTAGCGGGACTGCAGAATCCAAATGACCAAGCTACAACGCACGGGCGCGACGGAGCACTCTACCTATGGACGCCAGGTGGCGACGGACATGCGCGGGGTTGGGGACCAGCATTTTCTTGGCAATCAGACTTTCGGAACAATCTCCTGCTCAATGGGTCAAGACTAAAAATCGAGAATCATCCGTCTGCACAGGAAGGACTAAATGCACACGACTGTTCGCTACGGCTTCGCCGCGCTGGCGCTCTTCACCGCAGTCGCCGCTCTCACGATGACACTGGCGGCACAGGACACAATCCTCTACAGCTTCTACTACGGGACGGCCGACGGCTTGGCCCCTTATGGCGGATTGGTCGCACGCGCGGGAAATCTCTACGGTACGTGCGCCTTGGGTGGAGCGGTTGGACAGCCCTTCGGCAGCAACGGGACGGTCTATGAGCTGTCACCGGCGTCCGGCGGAGGGTGGACGGAGAAGATCCTGTGGAATTTCGGAAGCGTCGCGGGCGACGGATCGGAACCGGTGGCAGCCATGATTTTCGATGCGAAGGGAAATCTGTATGGAACAACGTCAAAGGGCGGCGCGAACGGAGGCGGAACCGTTTTTGAATTAGTTGCCGGTACCGGCGGTACGTGGACGGAGAAGGTCCTTTACAGCTTCGGCGCTTCGACCACTGACGGAGTGGAACCCGGATATGGGCGACTGACGTTCGATGCAAAAGGCAACCTGTACGGCACAACACTCAAAGGCGGCGCTAATGGCGTGGGGACGGTCTTTGAATTGGTGGCCGGCGCTGGCGGAACCTGGACCGAGAAGGTCTTATACAACTTCGGTGCCGGAAGCACCGACGCGGCGAGCCCCTACAGCGGCGTTACCTTCGACGCGGCCGGAAACATCTATGGGACCACCGCTAACGGCGGAGCATTCTCGTGCAGCACGTTCGGGACCTGCGGAACGGTCTACCAACTGAAACCGGGATCGAGCGGCTGGACGGAAAAGATTCTGCACAGTTTTAACTACAACAATACCGACGGCTTCGACCCCATCGGCGGAGTCATTTTCGATCAGCAGGGGAATCTGTATGGGACAACCAAGTGGGGTGGCAACTTCGGAAATCAAAATGGCTTCGGCACAGTCTTTGAACTGACGCCGTTGGGCGGGACCTGGACCGAAACGGTGCTATACAGCTTCACTGGATCCACCACGAATGCCGACGGGCAGAATCCGCTGAGCGACTTGGTCTTCGACGCGGCGGGCGATCTGTACGGAACGACCGAATACGGTGGAGCGCCGCAAGTGGGAACCGTGTTCGCCCTGATGCGTGGAGCCGGAAGCTGGAAAGAAAAACTCGTATATACGTTCAGCGACAACACGACCGATGGGCGGAATCCAGTCGCCGGTGTGATTTTCGATGCCGCAGGAAATCTCTACGGCACCACGACCGCAGGCGGGATCAACAGCTTTCAGCAGGATGGCCTTGCATATGAAGTCCCGAAAGTCGTAACGGCAGCCCCGCATTTTACTCCGCCGGGGGGAGGCTATAGCACAGGACAATCGGTCAAGCTCTCCGACGCCACGGCGGGCGCCAGCATTTTCTACAGCATCAATAACGGGCCGTCGACTCATTACACTGGGCCCATCTCAGTCGCAACCTCAGAAACGATTTCGGCATTTGCCGCGACAAGCACGCTGCCGCAGTCTCAATCGACCGTCGCCAGTTACCAGATCGGATCGGTAGCCGCTACGCCACTCTTTTCGCCAGCGCCGGGGACATTCTCGCTGTCGCAGGCAGTGACCATCACGGATGCTGCACCAAAAGCCGTTATCCACTACACGACGGATGGAACTACACCGACCGCTTCCTCGCCTGTGTACCATTCACCGGTCAAGGTGTTAGCGACCGAGACGATCAAGGCGCTTGCAATCGCGACGGGATATACCACGAGTGCGGTGGCATCGGGAACCTACACCATCACGCCGATCACGCTGCCGCAAGAGAAAGTGCTGTACAGCTTTGGGGCGACGGCAAACGACGGAGGCGTGCCGTATGCGAGCCTGATCCTCGACAGCAAGGGGAATCTTTATGGCACAACGGAGTACGGCGGCACAAACCAGATCACCTATGGCTTGAAAACGGTGACGGCGGGAACGGTGTTCGAGCTTTCGCCAAAAACAGGGGGCGGATGGACGGAAATTGTTCTCTATGACTTTGGCGCGAGTTCCACCGATAGTGCACTTCCCATCGCAGGATTGGTTTTCGATTCGCAAGGCAATCTGTATGGCACAACGTTCGCAGGAGGAACCTGCGGGCTGGGCACGGTTTTTGAACTCTCTCCAAAAACGGGAGGAGGCTGGACCGAGAAGGTGCTGCATAGTTTCGGCTGCACGTTGACCGACGGGGAAGTACCGGACGCACCTCTTATCTTCGACAGTAAAGGCAATCTCTTTGGGACCACCGAGGCTGGCGGCATCTACGACACGACATACGGTGGCGCATCGAATGGATACGGCACAGTCTTTGAGCTTTCTCCGGGTTCGGGAGGAACGTGGACCGAGCAGGTGCTCTACAGCTTCAGTTATCTCAGCCGGAAGGATGGCTTCTATCCAGTGGCTGGCCTCATTATGGACTCCAAGGGGAACCTATACGGCACAACGATGGACGGCGGCGTGGGATGGGATCTGGAAGGTGGGGGTTCCGTGTTTGAGCTGACACCCGCGGGTTCGACCTGGACTGAGAAGGTTCTGTATAACTTCCCGGGCGGCGCCTCCTACGGCTACCGCCTCGCGGGTGGTCTGGTGATGGATACTGCCGGCAATCTTTATGGGACCGCAGAAGCCGGCGGAAACGGCTTCGGACTCGACGGCACGGTTTTCGAGTTATCCCCGGGAAGCAGCGGATGGACCTTGAACGTGCTGCACAGCTTCGGAGCTTACACGGGAGACGGGATCAATCCCTCCAGCACGCTCGTTTTTGACGCCGCGGGCAATTTGTATGGAACGACCACGGCCGGAGGAGCCAACGGTTATGGAACCGTTTTCGAAATGATCCCACAAACCGGCGGCGGATGGACCGAGGTCACGATGCACAGCTTCAATCTGAGCAACACCGACGGCGCAATTCCGTATGTGGGGTTGATCCCTGATGCCGCGGGAAATTTGTACGGCACCACGGGATACGGTGGTCCCCATACGGGACCGACAGATGGGACAGCGGGCGGAACGGTGTTCGAGCTCGTGCACCAATAAAACCCCGAGACTTTTGCTGCCCCTCGCAAGCTTCCGAGGAAGCGAGTGAGGAAGTCTCTCAATCCACAGAAAACAAGTCTCTTATTGCGTGAGATGGATAGGATTGAAAAGAAGCTTGGAATTCGCCGGATACAGCGTTCCCTGAGGAATCGCCGGAAGCGTGGTGGTCCACTTGTTCGTGGCTGGCAACGCCGAACGGAACTGCCATCAACAACGTCCAAATTTATCAGCCGTAGCGGTTGATAAGCAGGCCCGCTCCTGCCGTGAGAGGCGGCAGAAGCGGGCCAAAGTTTGAACTGTAATTAAGACAAAGATTCGAAATGATCGGAGAAAGATTAAGATATGTCTCGCAGTCACTTTGCTGGCTTCATTTTCGCCGCTGCTCTGGCGGCGGTAGTGGCCACTGTAGTTCCGGCCCAGGCACAGACTTTTACGGTCCTCCACCAGTTCGACCAAAACGCGGGCGACCCGCAGTTTCTACAGCAGCTCGGCACTTTGCCGCAGGGACGCGACGGCAAGATTTATGGCGCGTCGCATGAAGGCGGCTCGTCGGGCAACGGTGCCGTGTTTTCGCTCACGCCGTCCGGCACCCTGAGCGTGCTGGCCAACTTATCGCCGACGACCGGCGACTATCCATCCAACGGCATGACCCGCGGCTCCGACGGAAATTTCTACTTCGCGGTACCCATCCAAGGGCCAAGCGGCTACGGCGCGATTTACCGCATGACGCCATCGGGAACCCTCACTCTTCTGTACGCGTTCACTGGCGGGGCCGACGGCGGCGCTCCAACCGCACCCCCGGTGCAGGGCGCCGACGGCAACTACTATGGAGTGACTACGGGCAACACGCAGAGCGGGCAAATCCCCAGCACGCTCTACAAAGTGACCATCTCCGGCACGTTCACTACGCAACACACATTCACCAGCGCCGAGGGCGCCCAGTTCTCGTCGATCACACTGGGCAGCGACGGCAACTTCTACGCCGGAAGCAACATTGGCGGAACGAACAATCTGGGCACACTTGTGAAGGTGACACCGGCGGGAACCGTGACCGTGCTGCACAACTTCGCGGGTACTGACGGAGTCTATCCATTCCCGTTGGCCCAAGGCGCCGATGGCAATTACTACGGCGTCACGTATTACGGTGGGGCAGGTTATAGCGTCTCGAACCACGCCAATGGCGTGTTCTTCCAGTTGAAACCGACCGGCGCTTACAAGGCGCTTTACAGCTTCACCGGGGGCGCGGATGGCGGCGTGCCTTGGGGCGGTTTGACGTTAGGCCCGGACGGGAATCTCTATGGAACGACCTCGGTAGGCGGCTCCAACTGCACCGCAAGCGGTGGTTGCGGCACCATATTCTCCTTCACCACCGCTGGCAAACTCACCACGCTCTACAGCTTCGCCGGCAGCGGCCAGGGCAATTCTCCGGAAAGCAATTTGACCTTGTCCACCAATGGTCTGCTCTATGGCACGACGCAGGTTGGCGGCAGCTTCGGCAGCGGCGTGTTCTACAGTCTGAACATGGGTTTTGCACCGTTTGCTGTGCTGAATACGACATCCGGAAAAGTGGGTACCGCCATCGGCGTCCTCGGCCAGGGGTTTTCGTCTTCGTCGGTAGTGAAGTTCAACGGTGTTGCCTCTACGAAAGTGACTCGGACGGGCACTACCTATCTGACCGCGACCGTACCAGCCGGCGCAACCGATGGCTACGTTACGGTCACAACCGGCACAACTACGCTGACAACCTCGAAGCGGTTCATCGTTCACGATTCGTGGTCCAGCGGGACGGCCATGCCGACTGCTACGCAGCGATCCTCGGCGGCCACCCTGGGCGGATCGATTTATGTCATCGGGGGCGCCAACGCAAGCGGCACAGTCGTTTCCAACGTGCAAATCTATAATCCCGCGACGAACAAGTGGACGACCGGCACCGCGCTGCCGGCTGCCACGCAGAACAGTTCGGCTGCGGTCGTCAACAACGTGCTCTATGTGTTCGGAGGAGACAACGGCGTAAGCACGCCCACCAATGCGGTTTGGGCCTATAACCCAACGAGTAAAGCGTGGACCAGCATGGCGGCAATGCCCACCGCTCGGAACGGAACGCTGGCCGTGGTTGAAGGCGGTAAGGTCTATGTCATGGGGGGCAACCTCGGCGGGGGCGCGAATTTTGTCGCCACGGTCGAAAGCTACAATCCGGCCACGAACACCTGGGCGACCGAAACATCCATGGCCAGCGCCAAGGATTTTCCTGCCGGCGGGCTGATCGGGACCACCATCGTCTCGGCCGACGGAGCCCCTAGTGGAAGCCAGGTTACTGGCGATACGGAGGGCTACAACGCGACCACGAATTCCTGGTCGGAACTGGCAGCCGATCCTACGGCTCGCACCGGGGCGTGCTCCGGGGTCATCGGCACGACCCTCTACGATGCCAGCGGCTACGTCAACAGTGGAGGCACAGGCACAAACATGAATGAATCGTTCAGCCTGTCTGCCAACAAATGGACCACGACGCTGGCTCCGATCCCGCAAGGCACGTTCTATCCGGCCTCGGCGGCGTCGAATGGACAACTTTACTGTTTTGGCGGCCTGGCAACGTTGAACGGAACTGCCATCAACAACGTGCAGGCTTACCAGCCGTAGCGTTTCAAACCCACGACCTTGGAAGGGGCCGAAGCGGTTAGGATTTTTCCTTCGGTCCCCTTGGTCCGTTCTTGCTTTCGGAGACAGGTGAGGAACTCGCTCAACCGGAAGAAAACAAGTCTCTTATTGCGTGAGATGGATAGGATTGAAAAGAAGCTTGGAATGCCTTGACGGACATGGCGTTTCACGCGACACTCACGGGCAAGTTCTCCGCTGATTTTCCGTCCGAAGCAAGCTGGGGAGACGGAGAATCACAAAACATCCCCCGACGAGAACGTTTCCCTGCTGCGACCCAGTTGCCTGTGCAGAAATTTGCAAACCCGAAGTGTGCGCCCGGCCGACGCGATTCGGACGGCGCCCGATCACTCGTTCAATCCCAGGATCTATGTGAAAGGAATTGCAATGCACTCTCGCTTCCAGACAGGACGAATGATTCTTGCGGTGGCTGTCGTATTAGCCGCCTCCAGCCTGACTGCTCAGACCTTCACGACGGTTTACAACTTCACGAACGGCAGCAATGGCGGCTTCCCGGATGGCGCTTTGGCGCAGGGACGCGACGGCGCCTACTACGGAGTCACGTATGTGGGAGGCGGCGGCACAGTATTCAAAATCAGTGCCTCGGGGAACTATACCCTCCTGCACACCCTGAGCAGCACCGACGGCTTTAACTGTAATGGGCTGGTGCTGGGCAGCGACGGGAACTTCTACGGCACCTGCTTCCAGGGCGGCAACAACGCGAACTCCACCGGAACCCTGTTCAAAGTGACGCCCACGGGCACACTCACCGTAGTGCATTATTTTGACGGGACTTTCTCCGGCACAACCGACGGCTGCTATCCGCTGGGCCTGCCGGTTCAGGCCTCCGATGGAAACTTCTACGGAACCGCCAGGCAATGTGGCGCGAACGATGGCGGCCTCGTTTACAAGCTCACACCCGCAGGAGTGTTTTCGGTCATCCATGCCTTCAACGGCTCCACAGACGGAAATCAGCCCGAAGGGGCGTTGATTCAGGGCAGCGATGGCAATCTCTGGGGCACTACGAGCCAAGGGGGACCGACGGGCTCCGGGCTCATCTTCAAGATGACTCTGACCGGGACGGAGACCGTGATTTACAACTTCAACGGGTGCGGTGCGCAGGGATGCAACCCGGCGGCGGCGCTAACCCAAGGCAACGACGGGAACTACTACGGCGACACGGCGGGCGGCGGAGCCAACAGTCAAGGCACGGTGTTCAAGTTGTCTCCGGCTGGGGTTCTGACCGTGCTGCACAGCTTCAACGAGACCGTCGACAATGGCGCGGCGCCGGTCGAACCGTTGACAATCGGTACCGACGGCAATTTCTACGGCGTGGCCACGGACTGCGCCGGCGGCGGTTGCAGTCAGGCGAGTCTGTTCAAGATCACCCCCGCCGGCGTGTATACGGACATCTTCAACTTCCCCGCTCCGGTCGGCAACAACAACAGCGACCCGGCCAGTCCGCTGTTCCTGTCCACCAGCGGCACGTTCTACGGCACGACCTATGACGGCGGAAGCAGCAGCGCCGGATCGTTCTACAGCCTGGCCGCTTCTCAGAAAGCGTTTATTACGCCGCAGGAATCGAACGGCAGAGTCGGGTCGAAGATCGGAATTCTGGGCCAGGGCTTCAGTTCGTCGTCGGTGGTGAAATTCAACGGCGTACAGGCCACGACCGTCACGCTGACCGGAACCACTTTCCTGACCGCGACCGTGCCCACTGGCGCAACCGATGGCGTCGTCACTGTGACCACGGGGACGACTACTCTGACCAGCCGCAACAAGTTCACCGTGCACAATTCGTGGGCCGCCGGCGCGGTCATGCCGACGGCGCGCGAAGGCATGGCGAGTGGCGTGATCGGCGGCAAGCTCTACGTAGTGAGCGGGGCAACCGCGAGCGCGATTGTCGGAAACAACGAGATCTACAACCCAACGACGAATACGTGGACGACGGGCGCGGCGATTCCCACTCCGGTGTTCGTACCGGCTTCGGCGGTTGTCAGCAACGTTCTGTATGTAATCGGCGGCATCAAGGACTCGTCGCAGACGCCGCTCAGCATCGTGCAGGCCTACAATCCCACGACGAACACATGGTCCACGAAGGCGCCCATGCCGACTGCGACCGACAGCGTGAATGCGGTGGTGCTGAACAATCTGATCTACGTCGTGGGCGGCTACGACGGCGCGCGCTCGTCGCTGGCGCAGGTTTACAACCCGGCGACCGACACCTGGAGCACTGCCTCAAACCTGCTGGTGCCGAAGTCCAGTTCCGTGCTGGGCGTGCTGGGAACAACTCTGGTGTCGTCGGGCGGTTTGGAAAACAACGGCAGCCCGACCGGAGACACGGAAGGATTCAGCGGGAGTGCATGGAGTGCGCTTACGGCGGATGCCACCCCGCGGAACGCCGCTTGCGGAGCCGCGATTTCCGGTCAGCTGTATGTTACGGGCGGCAGCACTTCGAACATTGCGGGCAGCGCCACGGCCACTACGGAATCCTACAACCTGACCAAGAATGCGTGGACTTCCCAACTGGCAGCGCCGTTGGCGGTCATCAGCGCTTCTCCGGCAGTGGTCGGCGGCAAGCTGTACTGCATTGGCGGCACTAACAACGGTAGTTTGTTCACGGGGTCGGTTTACAACAACGTGCAGATTTATCAGCCGTAAAGCGTGTTGGCGTTCGACGCTTTTTCCTTGCCCGGGTCGCCCCCACTTGTGCTGCGGTCCGGGCAAGGCAGCGCCACCAACAAAAACAAAGGATCTCAGCATGAAGCGCTATCGTCTCGATGTCCTCGCACGAACACTCGCGGTTGTGTTCGCACTATCTGTGTGCCTGCCGGCGCAGGAACCGCCAGCCCTGACCTTCACCGACCTCCGTGACATCAACGCCAACGGCGGAGATTTGTACGGCTTCAATTCCGGCATGCTGGCGCAGGCGCGCGACGGCAACCTCTATCTTGAGACGCGCGGGGGAGGAACTTCCTTGCAAGGCGGCGTCGCATCGTTCTCGACGCTCGGTGCGGAGAAGACAATATACAGCTTCAATGGCAGCTCGGCCGGTAGCCTGCCCCAAAACATTTAGCCGGCGGTCATCGGCGAGACAAGAAACTGTCCGAGACCGCCGTTCGTTCCACACATCTCTACCGTTTCATTCACTCTCAGGAGAAGAGCATGAAATTCGCACGCCTCGCACGCACCGCCCTCGCGGCACTTACTCTCAGCTTCGCCGTACTCGCCGTGGCGCAGACTCCAACCCTGCTTTACAGCTTCAAGGGCGGCACCGTCGATGTACTCGGTCCACAACCCTACGGAACCATCGCGCAAGGGCGAGACGGGAACCTGTGGAGCGCAACGCCCAGTGCCGCCGCAAATGGCTTCGGCGGTGTCTACTCGGCGACGACCGGCGGAACGGAGGCATTGAAACATAGCTTTGTTTCGGGGGAAGGCACGTCTTGCCAACCGGGCACCAACCTCGGAACCGACGGCAATTTTTATGGCACCTGCTACTTCGGGGGTGCCAATGGCGCGGGATCGGTATATCAGATCACACCTGGCGGAACGTTCAAGCTTCTGTACTCCTTCACCAACGGAGCCGACAGTGCGTATCCCAACGGCCCGCCGATCATGGCGACCGACGGCAGCCTTTACGGCACCAACGGCACGAACAGTGCGGCTGGCGTCGTATATAAGTTGACGACCGCCGGCGTGTTGACGGTGTTGCACACGTTCAGCGCTGGAGACCCGGCAGGCTACGGACCATCGGCATCGCTGCTACAGGGCAGCGACGGCAGCTTCTACGGCTCGACCCAATTCGGCGCGACGGGCAACAACGGAACCATTTTTAAGATCACCACGGCCGGCGTACTGACGGTTCTCCATAGCTTTGCCGGAACCGATGGTTCCCGCCCCGACACACAACTCGTGCAGGGCAACGACGGGAATTACTACGGCACCGCGTATGCGGGTGGCACAAACGGCCTGGGCGTCGTGTTCAAGATGACTCCGGCGGGGACTGTTACCGTCCTGCACAACTTCACCGGCGGAACCGATGGAGCAAGCCCAACCCAGGCGCTGGTGCTGGCCAGCGACGGAAACTTCTACGCCACAACCTACAGCGGCCAGGCGACCACCAATGACGGCATTATCTACAAAGTAACTGCGAAGGGCGTCTATTCCGTATTGTTTGATTTCCCTGCGGCAGGAGCGGGAGGCGCCATCGGGCAGAATGCCGCCGCGCTATTCCAACACACCAATGGCTTGCTCTATGGAACCACCCAAAACGGTGGGACGACCGGCAGCGGTGACATCTACAGCCTGAATGTCGGCGCGAAGGCATTCGCCAAGCTGAACACCGTCTCCGGCAAGGTAGGCTCGAGGATTGGCATCTTCGGCCAGGGATTCAGCTCGTCTTCCGTCGTAAAGTTCAACGGCGTGCAAGCAACCACGGTCACTCTCACCGGCACCACCTACCTGACCGCCACCGTCCCGCCGGGGGCTACGGATGGATTCGTCACGGTGACCACGGGCACCACGACTCTGCCCAGTTCGAAGAAGTTCACAGTCCACGATTCGTGGTCCAGCGGTGCGGCGATTCCGACTCCAATCAGCTTTCCGGCAGGCACCGGCGCCATCGGCACGAAGATCTACGTGGTGGGCGGCGCGACCGCGAGCGGGAACATCGCTGCCAATCAGGTTTACAACACCGCGACCAATGCCTGGAATACGGCAGCGGCATTGCCCACAGCGCTGGCGGGGGGCTCGGCTGCCGTAGTCAACAACATCCTGTACATATTCGGCGGCTATTCTGGCAGCACCTCTGGGAGTGCGGTCAACACCGTGTGGGCGTTCAACCCGGCGACCAATGCCTGGACGGCGAAGGCGAACATGCCAACGGCTCGGGGCAGCATCGCGGCTGTGGTCAGCGGCACTGTGGTGTACGTGATTGGGGGCAACGGAAGCACGCTGCGGCTCAACACGATGGAAGCCTATGACACGGTCGCCAACTCCTGGTCCACAAAGGCTCCATTAATCACAGGAAAATCAGATCTGGGCGGGGCATTGCTGGGTGGAAAAGTATATGCCGCTGACGGCTATAACGCGGCCACGCACGACAACGGAGATAACGAGGCGTACACCATAGCCTCAAATTCGTGGAATACCGCGGCGGCCGATCCAATTCCCCGCAACTCGATGTGCTACGGGGCGGTCGGATCTGTGCTCTACCTCTCGGGCGGAGTCGATGGCAGCAACATTCCGCAATCCTCGTCCGAATCCTATAACGCTACCTCCGACAAGTGGACGACGCTGGCTTCGCCCTCCGTAGCCGCGGTCGCTCCGGGATCGGCTGTGGTTGCTGGAAGACTCTACTGCATCAGTGGCGGCTCTAGCAGCGTCATCGGCCAAGGCACGCTCTACAACAACGTACAGATTTACCAGCCGTAAAGCGCTGTCCTCCATCAGCGGCCAGGTTGATGGCCTGGCGCTGATGGCGGGCAAGATTCACGGAACGATCAATTTTCAGGAGACAACAATGAATTCAGCAAGAATGGCGAAGCCGGCTCTAATGGTCCTCGCCGCGCTCGTTCTCAACTTCCTTGCGGCCACAGGGCTGCAGGCCCAGACCGCAACCACGCTCTATGACTTTGCCACCAACGGCGGCGTGGCGAATCAGCCTTCGGGAGTCGTCGCGCAGGGGCGCGACGGCAACTTTTATGGCTTCACAACGGTGCCAAACCGGGGAACGATCTACAAGATGACCCCCTCGGGGACATTCACGCTGCTGCACAGCATGGCTTCGGATCTGAGCGAAGGGGCAAACTGCAATGGTCTGATCCTGGGCACCGACGGCAATTTCTACGGAACCTGCTTATACGGTGGGGCCAACAGTGTGGGCAACGGCTGGGGAACGATCATAAAGGTGACACCCGCTGGGGCGTTAACGGTGGTACACAACTTTACCGGAAACAACACGGGATCGACGGACGGGTGCTATCCGCGCGGCGTGCCAGTACAAGCCTCGGACGGAAATCTTTATGGCACGACCAGCGGTTGCGGCGCCGCCAATGGCGGTATTGCATACAAGATGACGCTGGCTGGCGTATACACGGTGATCTATCCGTTCAACAATGGTGGCTACGCGCCATGGGGAGCGCTGATCCAGGGCAGCGATGGCAACCTGTGGGGGACGACTTCGGCGGCGCCAACGATCTTCAAGCTCAGCACGACCGGCGTGTACACCGTTGTCTATTCGCTCGGATGCTGCGGCACTCCTTCTCAGGCTGGTCTGGTGCAGGGCCCGGACGGGAACTACTACGGGACGACGGAAGGAATCGGAGCCAACAATCAGGGCGAAGTCTTCAAAGTGACGCCGGCGGGCGTACTCACCGTGCTGCACAGCTTCAATAACGCGACCGAGCATGGAGCGTATCCAGTCCTGCCGCTGACCCTGGGCACCGACGGGAATTTCTATGGCGTGGCCACCGATTGCGCCGGTGGCGGATGCAGTCCCGCGGGCGCAGACCTTTTCGAGATCACCAGCAAAGGCGTGTTTACCGATCTCTACAACTTCCCCAACCCCGGTTCCAACAATGACAGCGTCCCCGAGTCGCCGCTGTTTCTTTCCACCAACGGTACGTTCTACAGCACGACTCAAGAAGGCGGGACAGGCGCGGTGGGCACGTTCTACAGCCTGACGAACGCGCAAAGCGCGTTCATTGCGCTGCAGCAGACAAGCGGCAAGGTCGGGTCCAAGATCGGAATTCTCGGCCAGGGATTCAGCGCATCGTCGGTGGTGAAGTTTAACGGCGTGACGGCGACGGCTGTGACCCGCACCGGCACGACGTTCCTGACGGCGACAGTGCCGGCAGGGGCAACGGACGGATTCGTGACCGTGACCACGGGAACGACCCCTCTGACCAGCCGGGGCAAGTTCATTGTGCACAATTCATGGGCCGCGGGCACAGCCATGCCGATAGCGGCGGTGGCAGCGTGCTCGGCGGTGCTGAATGGACAAGTCTATGTGGTGGGCGGCTATAACTCGTCGGCGCAGACCGCTGTCCAGATCTATAACCCAACCACCAACAAATGGAGCACAGGAACGGCGCTGCCCAGCGGCCTTTCGAACCAGGCCTGCGCGGCGGTGAACGGGGAAGTCTATGAATTCGGCGGTACGCCGAACACCGGCGGCTCACAGACCAACGCGGTATGGGCCTACAACCCGACGACCAAGACCTGGTCGTCGAAGAGCGCAATGCCCACGGCGCGACAGGACATCGTGGCGGTGGTCGCCAACAATCTGGTCTATGTAATCGGCGGCTATAACGGCAGCCGGCTGAGTACACTCGAGGCCTACAACCCGGCCACGGACTCCTGGTCGACGGAAGCGTCGCTGCTAACGGCGGAATCGGGTGCTGCCGCCGGCTTGGTCGGCAGCAGCATCGTGATGTCGGGCGGCGCCGGGCAATCCGCCGACACCGGCGACACCGAATCCTACAGCGTGAGCGGAAACGCGTGGAGCGCGCTGAAAGCCGACGCCACGGTTCGAAACAACGCCTGCGGAGGTGTGGTGGGTGCGGCGCTGTATGTTGCCGGGGGCGCCAATCGGGGCGGAAACGCTTTCACGGTGAATGAAGCCTTCACGCCCGCCAAGAACGCCTGGACCACTCTGGCCCCACTGCCGCAAGCCACAGCGGATCCGGCGTCAGTGGTGAGTGGCGGACAGCTGTTCTGCTTCGGCGGATTTAACGCCTTGGGCGGGACAACCCTCAACAACGTGCAGATTTACCAACCGTAACTGTTCGGCCTCCGGCTACGGCTTACGACTGTAACGTCGGGCCGGAGGCTTTCTCACCCTGCAGTTCCGTACACCGAAAATCCAAATTCAGGAGACACGAAAACAATGAAGTTCCATTGCTTGCCCAGGAAGATGTCAGTCCATGCGACAGCCTTGTTGATGGCGTTCGCCCTCACCATGATTTCTGCCGTCTCACTCAGCGCACAGAATGGAGCGGCCACCGTGCCGCCCCCGGCAACACCGCAGGGAATGTACGTCACTTCTGTCACTGCAGGTTACATCGATCCTGCGGGCAAAGTGCCCACTGTCAGCGGCGTTCCCGGCTCCGCTGTAACCAACATGGATGTTTCCTTTCCGGTCTCGCTTCTGGTGCATGGCAATCAGTATGTCTATTCCATCAGCCTGCAGAACAACAATTTCACCGGCTCGGCTACGGTGTCCTTCCGCCTCGCCCAGGTGCAGGGTGGCAAGCCGGTCACTCTCGACTCCGGAACCATTACGAAGTTCAACACGGTTCCCGGCGACGTCTGGCTCTGGGTCACGACGGGCAAAGTGATTCCCAATTCGCCGGGAAGCGCCACTCTGACCGGCATCGTCTCCTACAACGGCACGAAAACCGTCATGAGCGTGCCCGTACTGCTGCAATAGCGCGGGACCGTTCGGTCCATGAAGCAGGAATCGTCCATTGACACAAAAGGAGAACGTCATGTCCGTGCCAAGAATGATCGGGGCGGCGCTACTCTGTGTGGCCGCAGCGCTCACTCTCCCCGCTCAAACCATCACCGAATTCAACGCTCCCGGCGCCGGAACCGGCATCGGCCAGGGCACCAAGTCCGGCACCATCAACGGCGCGGGCACCCTGACCGGAACCTACATTGATTCCGCCGGCGTGGAGCACGGCTACGTGCGAACATCCGGCGGAGCCATCACGGAGTTCAACGCGCCGGGTGCCGG
This sequence comes from Terriglobales bacterium, assembly GCA_037443605.1. Lineage (GTDB taxonomy): Bacteria > Acidobacteriota > Terriglobia > Terriglobales > Acidobacteriaceae > Sulfotelmatobacter. Next base: position 49,235 of record JBBIOA010000006.1, on the reverse strand, counting down.
TACCAGCCTCGGCCAAGGCACCCATGCGGGCATCATCAACTCCTCCGGCACCATTACCGGACACTACTCCGACTCCGGCGGTGTGGCCCACGGTTACGTCCGTTCCGCCGGTGGAACCATCGACACGTTCTCCATTGCCGGCGCGGGTAGCGGAATCAATCAGGGGACGTACCCTCACTTCATCAACTACGCCGGCACAATCACGGGCGGATTTGTCGATGCCGGAGGAGTCCATCACGGCTTCTTGCGCACTGCTGCCGGAAAAGTGGTGAAGTTCAACGCGCCCGGTGCAGGCAGCGCCAAAGACCAGGGCACCATCGGATCCGGCATCAACCTCGGGGGCGAAATCGTCGGCTACTACTACGATTCCGGCACCGTGGGCCACGGGTTCGTGCGCTCGGCAACGGGCACCATCACCGAGTTCGACGCTCCCGGTGCGGGCACGGCCCTGAGTCAGGGCACGTACGCAATCTCCATCAACAAAGCCGGCGAGGTGGCCGGCTTCTACCAGGACTCGGGCTCGGTATTTCACGGCTTCGTTCGTGCCGCCAACGGAACGATCACCGAATTCGACGCCAGCGGCTCCGGGTCGGCAGTCGGCCAGGGGACGCAAGGCGTTCTCATCAATACCAGCGGCGAAGTCTCCGGAGACTACCGCGACTCAGGGACCGTCTTCCACGGATTTCGACGAGCCGCAAATGGCACCATCGTGGAGTTTGACGCCCCGGGCGGCGGGACGAGCGTGAACCAGGGAACGCACGTGGCTGGCATCAACGACCCTGGCTCCGTTGTGGGGTCCGTCAGTGATTCCGGCGGCGTCTACCACGGATTCGTCCGTACGCCGTAAACACCACAATCCTCCAGACACCACAAAGCCGGGCTGGTTAGCCCGGCTTTTCCCTTTGTGGGACATTCTTTCGAATTCACCGGTTCGCAGATACTCGAACCGTATGATCCGGAATGTCAAAATTTCGCGGCGAGCGAACTTCCTGCGCGTTCTTGCGCGAACTGCTGAGTCAGTTTCCACTCAGGCTCGCCGCTACTTCCCGTTTTGGCGATTACATCACCATCGCCAGATTTTCCAGTTCGTACTGCAGGATCGGCAGCGCACACCCCGCCATTTCGACGCGGCCTGCCGCATCCAGCGCTGCCTGAGCCGATACCCCATACCCGCGGCCCATCAGAAACACCTGCAAGATCTCGGCGGCGTCATACGAATCGACCATGCCCCCTTGCAACAGGTCACTGCGGAGCGCCGAAAGCTCCGTCATGGTGAACCGGTCGTACTCGCTCCCCTTTTTGGAGATTAGACTCGTACCGGTCGTATACGTGTTGTTTGCCTTCTCGTTCAACATGGCCGTCATCACCTCCGACTCCGACCTTGACTGCTACCCACGACTTCCCACAAAAACTGGCTTTGTCGTATTAGACTCATCGGCAACTACATAAGTTGCATGCAATTGAGCTGCCTAAGTCCTCTACTTCCCTATACGATCTCAAAACCCTTCTGGATTCCTTTAACCCCTGTGAATTTCGAAAGTTGCGGCCGGGGTCCGGGGGGTTGACGGGAAAGGGGTTATCTCCGTACCCCGGGAGTAATCTCAAAACTGACACAATGTGTCGCTTTTCGAACGGGGGGAACGATTCCGGGAGGTTACTTTTGGAAGCCTGGGCTTCGAGCCACGGACGCGCCTCTTTCTCTCCATAAGAGTGATGTCAACCCCACGATTCGTTTCACGCTCACCCGGAGTTCAACGCCGGGCCAAGGGTCCATGCGAAACTGGATACCGCCTTTGCGAAGGGCACGTGTCGCAAACGGAGCCTGGACTCAGAAATATGCGCATCCTGAAGGTCACCCTCACCGGTTTACTTGCGGCGGCGTTGGTTGGTGTTTTGTGCGCCGCGTTTTTGGTGTGGCGGGGTTTCCGGGCCACGGCGACACCGTCGTCCATAGAAATGACTGTGGCCCGCGGCTTGAGGAATGTGGCGATTCCTCGCGCGGAGCATCGCAGAGCCAATCCCCTCGCGGCCACCAGCGAAAACCGGCAACTGGGTCGCGACCTCTTTCTCGGCCAGTGTGCCGGATGTCACGGCATCGACGGCAGCGGGAGAACTCCGGTGGGGGCGAACCTCTATCCTCGCGTCCCGGATCTGCGCAGCGCCGCCACGCAGCACCTTAGCGACGGGGATCTGCACTACATCATCGAGAACGGCGTCCAACTCACCGGCATGCCCGCCTGGAAGAATCAGCCGAAAGCGTCCGTCGACAACGCCTGGCAACTCGTCCTGTTCGTGCGCAGCCTGCAAGCGCTCAGACCCCCGGAACTGTCGCAGCAGGCCAGCACCGCTAGTTCGGCACACTATGTGGGCTCGGCCGCTTGCGAGAAATGCCATGCCGGGATCTACGCGCACTGGAAGAAGACTCCCATGGCCAACGTGGTGCGCGATCCCCAAACGCACCCGGACGCGATCCTTCCCGATCTCGCCACGAACCACGTCGCCAGGTTCACGAAGGAGCAGGTGGCCTTCGTCTACGGCAGCCTGTGGAAGCAGCGCTACTTCACCAGGATTGGCGACGACTATTTCCCTTTGCCGGTGCAGTGGGATGCCGCCAACCGCAACTGGCGTCCGTACATGGTGCCGGCGAAGGGCGGAGACTGGTGGGGAGCCGTCTATCCGCCGGACAACATGCAACGGCCAACCGGACCCCTTTGCGACGGCTGCCACTCGGTCGGCTACGATATCCACACCAAGCAGGTGGCGGAGTGGAATGTCGGCTGCGAACGCTGCCATGGGCCGGGCAGCGAGCACGTGGCGCATCCCACACGCGGAGATATTCTCAATCCCGGGTCGATGGATTCCCTCGCCGCCAACGATTCCTGCATCCAGTGCCATTCACAGGGGCAGCCGCTCACCAATCCCATGGAAGGCAAGTACTACGACTGGCCGGTGGGCTACAACGTGGGGCTCAGACTGCAGGACTTCTGGAAACTTGAGGATTGCAAGCTCGGCGAAACCAGCTTCTATTATTTCCCCGACTGCACGTCCCACAAGAACCGCATGCAGGGCAACGATTTTGTGCAGAGTGTGATGTACCGGCGCGGGATCACGTGCTCGGCCTGCCATGATGTGCATGGCACGGCCAACTATGCGCAGCTCCGAAAGCCGGCAAACCAGATTTGCCTCGACTGTCATGGACCGTCCAGCCCGAACGGCCCGCGCGAGGCCACCCTCGAACAGCACACGCATCATAAAGAAGGAAGCGCGGGCAGCCAGTGCGTGGCCTGCCACATGCCGAAGATCGAGACCGAGGGCGTGCCGGGAACCTTCGTACGCGCGCACACCTTTCGCTTTATCTCCCCTGAGATGACGGACAAGTATCAAACTCCCAATCCGTGCACATCCTGCCATTCCGAGAAGTCGACGGCCTGGGCAATCGAAGCGATGAGTCGCTGGACGGGAACATCGCCATGGCGGGTGCGGCTGGGAGACTGATCGCGGTCAGGACTCGATCTTGGCTTCGTCGACCAGCATGATGGGGATGTCGTCTTTCACCAGATAGACGCGGCGGCACTGCGTGCACTTCAGGCTCTCGGGATTCTGGCGGTATTCGAGCGGCTGCTTGCAGGCCGGACAGACGAGCATGGCGAGGAGGTCGGCGGCGATCATGCGGGGATAGTTTACGACAGAAAGGCTCTTACCACAGGGGACACGAGGTTCACCGGGGGGACCGCTGCGGGGTGTAAAATTTATCGTCTATGTCAGCACGGATTCTTGATGGAACCCAGATCGCACAGGCTATCCGCAGCGAAGTAGCCACGGAGGTAAAAGCTATGTCCGCCGCCGGCGTTCGGCCCGGACTGGCGGTGGTGCTGGTCGGTCACGACCCAGCGTCGGAAATCTACGTGCGCGGGAAAGTGAAAGCGTCTGAGGAAGTCGGCCTCCACAGCGAGAAACTGACGCCGCCGGAGACCGCGACCACGGAGGAACTACTGGCGCTCGTTGCCGACCTGAACCGGCGCGACGACATCGACGGCATCCTGGTGCAGTTGCCGCTCCCGCCGCAGGTGGACGCCAAGAAAGTACTGCTGGCGGTCGATCCGGCCAAAGATGTGGATGGCTTCCATCCCACGAACGTCGGCTATCTTTCGACGCAACGTCCGGGTCTGGTGCCGTGCACCCCGGCGGGCTGCATCGAGATTCTGAAGCGCAGCAGCATTCCCATCGCAGGGCAGGAAGCAGTCGTTGTGGGACGAAGCGACATTGTGGGCAAGCCCGCGGCGATGCTGCTGCTGAACGCGAATGCCACGGTGACCGTCTGCCACTCGAAGACGCACGATCTACCAGGCGTTTGCCGGCGAGCGGACATCCTCGTCGCGGCCATCGGCCGCGCCGGAATGATTACGCGCAATTTCGTGAAGCCAGGTGCGACCGTGATCGACGTCGGTATGAATACCGTGACCGACGCGGCGGAGTTTCAGAAATTCTTCGCCGGCAATGCCCAACGCGAAGAGACCTTCCGAAAAAAAGGATCGACACTGATCGGCGACGTGCATCCGGAAGTTATGGAAGTCGCCGGAGCGCTCACGCCCGTGCCGCGTGGCGTCGGGCCGCTGACCATCGCCATGCTGATGTTCAATACCGTAAAAGCAGCCAAGATGCGGCGCGGGAACCGCGTGCCCGAACTGGCGCATCGCTGAAATGCAAGTCCACCACAGAGGCACGAAGACACGGAGAAATCTTTTTCTTTGTCCTCTGTGTCTCCGTGCCTCCGTGGTGAAAGGGAATTCGCCAAGCACATGCTGAAAGTCGGCCTGACCGGGGGGATTGCCTCCGGGAAAACTACTGTCGGGGAAATGTTTGTAGCGCTGGGGGCGCACCTGGTGCAGGCGGACCGCATCGCGCACGAACTCATGCAACCCGGAGAAGCCGTCTATAACGAAGTGGTGCGGCATTTTGGCGGCAGCATCTTGAATCCCGACCTCACGGTAAACCGCGCCAGGCTGGCCGAGGCGGCGTTCGGGCCGCCAGATGCGCCGGAAGGCCAACGCACGTCGCGCATCAAGGAACTGAATCGCATCGTGCATCCGGCGGTGATTCGCAGCCAGGACGAGTGGATGAACAGCATCAGCCTGCAGGACCCGAAAGGCGTGGCCATCGTGGAGGCAGCCCTGCTGATCGAGGCAGGCGCGGCCTCGCACTTCGACCGCATGATCGTGGTGACCTGCAGCCTCGAACAGCGCGCTCCGCGCTTCGCGTCACGCCAGAGGATCGACCTCGAAGCGGCCCGCAAAGAAGTGATTCGCCGCATGGCCGCGCAACTTCCCGACGAAGAAAAGATCAAAGCGGCGCACTTCGTCATCGACAACTCCGGGCCCCTGGACCAGACGCGCAAGCAGGTGTCGAAGATATGGGACCAGTTGCATGCGGCAGCACAGTCCAAGGTCTCCACGTAGCACTTCCGCGCATGGCGCCCGGCTTACCGGTTGTTTAGAATCTAAATACAGGCTTTTCGCACCTGAAGTACGTACCTCCCTTGGGATGGTTGAACGATGAAATTCATACGCCCCCTGATTTTCGCCCTGGCAATCGCCGGCGGCTTCTTCTATTACACGACCTGGCGGTCGAATTCTCAGTTGACCGGTGTGCATGCGCCGAACTGGCTGAGCCGGCCCGCGCAGGTCGAGATCACCGAGGCCGCGCCGGGAGAATCCCTCGACGGCGAAGAACAGAACAATATCTCGGTTTACAAGAAGAACATCCCGTCGGTGGTGAACGTGACATCACGCGCCATGACATTCGACTTCTTCTACGGGCTGGTGCCGCAGGAAGGTCAGGGTTCAGGCTTCGTTATTGATAAAGACGGTCACATCCTCACCAACTACCACGTGATCGCCGACGCGCGGCAAGTGGAAGTCACGCTGCACAATCGCAAGAAGTATAAAGCGACGGTCGTGGGCACCGATCCTCCCCACGATCTCGCGGTCATCCAAATTAAGGCTCCAGACCTGGTTCCCGCCGTGCTGGGTGATTCCCGCAACCTGCAGGTCGGACAAAAGGTATACGCCATTGGCAATCCCTTTGGCCTGGCCGGAACGATGACGCGCGGCATCGTGAGTTCGATTCGTCCGGTGCGCGAACCCAACGGCGCCTACATCGACGAAGCCATTCAGACCGACGCGGCCATCAATCCCGGCAACTCCGGCGGCCCGCTGATGAACTGGCACGGCGAGGTCATCGGCATCAATACGATGATTCTGTCCAGCGTAGGCCAGAACGCCGGCATTGGCTTCGCCATCCCCATCAACACGGCCAAGGCCGTCTTAAATGATCTGATGACCTTGGGCCGCGTGCGTCGTCCCGCGCTCGGCGTACGTACGATTCCTATCAGCCCCGAGTTGGCGGATTCCATCGGCTTGCCGGTCGACTATGGACTATTGATCGTGCAGGTGACACCTGGCGGCTCAGCCGACAATGCCGGACTGCGCGGCGGCACCGAGCGCGCGTATCTGGGCAATACGCCCATCATGCTGGGCGGCGACCTGATTGTCGCGATCGACGACGAGAAAGTGCAGGACGAGGACGATCTGGCACAGATGATGAATAATCATCGCGCGGGCGACACGGTAAAGATCACGATTTACCGCGGCAAGAAGAAGATGGACGTCAGCGTGTCGCTGGGCGAGTCGCGGCAGCAGGTATAAGAAGTAGCCGGGGCTTGCCCTTTACTTCCCCGCGAACTCCAGAATAATCGTCTCCATCGTGGCGTCCTTCGCGGACTCGAACTTCCACTGCTTGACCGCTTCGACTGCGGACGCCTCGAAAACCGGGTTCCCACCCACAAGCTTGACACGGGTCACTGAGCCTGCCGCACTCACGTTCACTTCCAACTTCACCTTGCCCGCGAGATTCATCTTCCTCGCCAGTTCCGGATACGCCGGAACCGTCCGGGCGACGACCTTGCGCGAGGACTCTTGCGTCAATGCCGTCCCTACCAACACGGGAACCAGCAGGAGGAGAACAACCTTGGCTCCCGACAGGAGCTTCGAGAACCACCGCGCGGCTTTCATCTCTTCGGCCTCTATTACGGTCATCGTCTTAACTAGAACGCGTACCGGAGTGAGAACTGAATCAGACGCGGCGTACCCACCGTGTTGGTGATTCGCCCGGACAACGGGTTCGGGATGTCGGTAATCGAGGGCTTGTCGAATACCGGATGGTTCCACGCATTGAACAGATCGGCAGAAAACTTGAGAACCTGACCCTCGGTTACGGTCCAGCTCTTGGCCAGCGACATATCCCAGGTCTGCTCAAACGGTCCGCGGAACACGTTGCGGCCCAGCGTGCCAAATCCCGTCGATCCGTCGATCCCGACCACCGCTCGTCCTTGGATTTGTCAGGCCTCGCGCTGATGGGCTAACGCGCGCTCCCGTCTTTTCCGCAAACGGAAGCCTCGCCTGAAATTCACTGATCGCTCCGGCGATGAGACCTTACCCGAGCACTTGCGGATCAGTCTATGAACCGCTGTACTGGCCGGATAGATCACTCTCGTAACGTCAGCTTGCGGCGTAGGCTTCGGTCACATCAGAAGCCGTTGCAACCACCCAGTCCGATCGATTACCCTGATGCCTTGCCTATGACTGCCGTCCTCTAATTTCGTCTGTCCTCTCTTAAGCGCAGGGCGCATGTGTGCGCGGCGTTCGTGTGTCGTACTGTCTTCCGAATAAAAGAAAGGGATACTCCCATGCAATGTGTGGATAAGGCGTTCGCCCGCCGTCTGGAGTCGGTGGAGGAAGTGCCGCAAGTGATGTACGCGCGGATGTTTCAAACAATGCGTCCGGAAATCGGCGCGGCCGAACAGGAAATCTGCGGCGGGCACATGACCTTTGCCGGGGTGGGCTCGCCGATCGGACGGCTAACGGCAGCTGGCCTCGATTGTGCCTTTACGGCAGAAGATCTCGATCGGGTCGAGCGGTTCTATCGCGAGAAGAAAGCGCCCTCCCAAGTGGACCTGACTCCCATGCACGAACCCGCCGTATTTGAGATGTTCAAACAACGTGGGTACGCGATTGCGGAGCTCAATAACGTGCTGTTCCGCCAACTGGATCCGTCAGAAAGTGAGCCGCCTCCTCCGGCGGGCTGCGAGATTCGGCGCAGCACCGTCGACGAGGCCCCAACCGCGGGAGAGATCGTGGAACACGCTTTCTTCCCCGACGGCGCACCGGAGGCCTATCGTGGCTTGATCGCGCCGTTTTATCGCATGCCGCGCGCACTCGCCTTTGTGGCCAGCGTGGACGGCAAACTCGTCGCCTGCGGGACCGGCCTGGCGATTCCCGAGCACAAGATCTTCGCTCTATGTGGCGCGGGAACCCTCACCGAATATCGCGGGCGCGGGCTGCAGACGGCTCTGCTGCGGGCGCGCATGGCGGCGGCGGCAAAGGCAGGTTGCGAGTACGCGGCGGTGGTCACCCAGGGCGGAACAACTTCTCAGCGCAACGCCGAGCGCCTGGGATTCCGCGTGGCTTACAGCAAAGTCACCGTGATCAAGCAACTAAGCTGAGTCACGGCCAGATGGGCTGCTGGCACGGGTCTCCGGTCACTGACTCGTCCCAGCGGCCCAGTAACTCGTCCGCGCCAACACCGTGGAGTTGCGGTCGTCCTTCAGCCGGACGCGTAGCTGATGCAGTCCGGAATGCGGATTGCTCGGCGCAATGCTCAGCAGATACCGGCTGTGCAGGTGATTGGTGAAATCGTTCAGGCGCACATCGAATTTCTTGCCCGTCGCAAACAGCTGGTATTCCCCGCCTGTCATGAACGCCACCGTGCTCGGCACGTTCTTCCGCATGGCCTGCGCGAGTAGATAGGCGAGATCGAGAAAATCAACGCCCTGGTGCATCTCTGCTTTATTGTTGCCACGGCCGGTGTCGAGGATGTTCGACAGCGCCGGCGAAAACGCCAGCGCGTACATCATGGTGTTCGACTGCCCGATCGCAGCCACCAGATCCTCGATCTTCGCCTTGCTGCCGTGGTCCCGGGTTTCGCTGATCAGCAGCAGCACACGTTCCCGCTCCGGAGGCTCCTGCTTCAGCAGATTCACCGAAGAGTCGATCGCATCCAGAATCGCAGCACCGCCGTCGCCCGGCTGCAGATGGGACAGATCATCGGTGAACAGGCTGGCATCCCGTTGAAACCCTGTGTTGAGGCGAACCTCGCTATCGAACTCCACCAGCGCCACTCGGGCGGTGCCCATCGCGAAAATGGGGTCCAGCATCGCGCGCAGGCCCTGCATTCGCGGAAATTCGTAGGATGCTCGACGGCCGGTCTGAATGGCCACAACCATTGAAACCGGCTGCCCCTCCGGCGTTTCGTCCAGCCGCGCCGATTGGGCCACCCCGTCGTCCTCAATGACAAAATCCTTCGCCCCGAGCCCATAGACGATGCTTCCCTGCGCGTCTTTCACCAGCGCAGGAATTAAGACGACATTTGCCTGCGAGCGGATGGTCGTTTGCTGAGCGTGGAAATAAGCCGGGAACAATAGAAGGAGAACAGCCGCGGAGGTGCGGGGAAGAATTCCGCGCAGCCTAGCCCGTCTTGCGTTCGTCAAGCACTTGGTCGAGCGCATCTGCTAATAGATGTGCGCGCTTCTGGTAATCGGTTGCCTTGCCGTCGAGCTTTTTCTTGAGCAGATGATACTCATCGGCAATGTTCAAGGCCGCCAGCACGGCCAGCCGCACCGTGTCGATGGTGTTGGTGGCCTCGGCGACCGCCCGCATCTTCGAGTCGACGTACTCGGCAAGTTTCAGGATGTACTCGGCGTCTGACCCGCGCAGGTTATAGGCCTGGTCGAAGATTTCCACGCGCACGCTGGAGTTCTGCGCGTCTTTGAACGGTTGATCCTTGGTCGCAGTAGCCATAAGCTCCCGTCACTCGGCAGGCCGCCCCTCGCGGCCAGCCCTCCGGTCTAGCTTGCCTCGGCGATCGATTCGATCTGCTCCAGCATTTTCTCGACGCGTCCGCGGATAACTTCGCGTTCTTTCTTCAACTGCACGGCCTCGCGCCGCAGCGTCGCGACTTCCTGATCGCGTTCGTCGAGTTGCCGCCGCAGCCGCCCGGCATCCTGTTCCGCCAGGGTCTGCGCCTGCTTCGCCGACTTGTACATCTCTATGGTGCGATAAATCTTCTGTTCCAGCGCCTGAAAATCATCGGCCGGAATCTGCTCTGCCAACGGCTCGACCGCGTTTGAAGCCATGAGTGCACTCTTCCCCACGAAAGATTTCAAACTTCTCCGCAGTATACTCCACATTTTTGTGGAGAAATCAGACGACCTTCTCCATTTTCGGTCACCAAAAGGCTCATCCTCGCGAGGACGTGCGCTGCTCCGGGTCCAACCACACAAAGCAGGGATTGTCATTCCGAGCCTACCGAGGCCCAACGCGAAAGGTCGTCATTCCAAGCGTAGCGACGCCCAAACGAAAGGTTGTCATTCCGAGCGTAGCGAGGAACCTGCTGTTCAGCCGGTGGAACCTCCAACGCCGGGCGCAGCGCCAGTGGAAGAATTTGGTTGGCACATGCAAGCCCCGGAGGGGCGATTGACAGCAGCCCGGCGCTTCAGCGCCGGGAATGCGGACCCTCGAGTGCGTCCCGGAGGGACGCCTGAACCCCCAACACGCGGCCAAGCGAAAAGAAAAGCATCCCGGCGAACGCACTACGCCCGCCGCAATTTCTCAAGCCTGAGCGCCGCCGCGTCCAGCGTCTCCGCCTTCTTGCAAAACGCAAACCGCACCTGACGCGCCCCATCCCGCGCATCGCGATAGAAACTCGACCCCGGCACGCAGGCCACACCAACTTCCTGCACCAGATACTTCGCAAACGAAACGTCGTCCGCATAGCCAAACGCTGAAATGTCCGTCATCACGTAATACGCCCCGCGCGGCCGGAAGCACTGGAACCCAGCCGCCGTCAGCGCCGGCATCAGATGGTCGCGGCGAATTCGATATCCCTCCGCCAACTTCGCGTAATACTCGGCCGGCAGACTCAACGCGACCGCTCCCGCCTCCTGCAACGGCGCGGGCGCGCCTACCGTCAAAAAATCGTGCACCTTGCGGATCGCGTTCGTGATCTTCTCCGGCGCAACCGCCCATCCCACGCGCCATCCCGTCACGCTGTACGTCTTCGACATCCCGTTGATGGTCACCGTGCGATCGCGCATCCCATCGAGCGACACCATCGAGATGTGCTCGGTGCCGTCATAGAGAATGTGCTCGTAGATTTCGTCCGTGATCGCCAGCACGTCAAACTCAACGCACAAGTCGCGAATCAGTTCCAGTTCTGCCCGCGTGAACACCTTGCCCGTCGGATTGTTCGGCGTATTCAGAATGATCGCCTTGGTGTGCTTGTCGAATGCGCGGCGGAGTTCCTTCTCGTCGAACGTCCACTCGCCGCCGTCTTCCTGCGGAGGACGCAGTTTCACGAACTTCGGCTTCGCGCCGCTCAGCACCGAATCCGGCCCGTAGTTCTCATAGAACGGCTCGAAGATCACCACTTCATCGCCCGTGTTGCACACCGCGAGCAGCGTGGAGATCATCGCCTCGGTCGAACCGCAGCACACCGTAATCTCTTTTTCCGGATCGGCCTCAATTCCCTGCCACACGCCCATCTGCCGCGCGATGGCATTCCGCAGACTCTTCGCTCCCCAGGTGATGGCATACTGATTCACGTCTGCACCCACCGCCTGCTGCGCCGCCTGCTTGATTTCCGCCGGTGCGGAGAAATCCGGAAATCCCTGCGCCAGGTTCACCGCCCCATGCAGCATGGCCTGCCGCGTCATCTCGCGGATCACCGATTCAGTAAAGTGATCGACCTTGTCGCTCAGAAAATGTTTGCGATGCAGCACGGCGTCAGTCATAGAAGGCAGACTAGCACAGGGCGGCGGACGGAAATGAGATTCCACGAACGGTTACGAATAGTTGTTTTTATCTTCGCGTCCTTTCACATTTTAAGGTATGATCTCGCCGTGCTGCGCGACCATCCGCGCGGAGATTCCTTGGAGCCCTCATGAACCGCCGACACTTCCTGATGTCTGCCGCCGCCACCGGCCTTGCCGCCGGATTCCGCCCACTCCCCGCTCGCGCCTCCATCCCCGAACACAATTGGGAGAGATACGACTGGGGCTCCGGACCGGCCGTCCCCGATCGCCTGTATCAAGGCCCGTTCCCTCAGTACGGTCCGTGCGCCGTCATCCCCGACAGCGACGTCTGGATGGTCACATCGCCCTCGAAGGAAATCGTCCCGAACTACGGCATGGGCATGATCGTCTATCTCTCCGACGATACCGGCGCCCTGCATGTTCCCGGACAGTCGCAGGAGCAGACGCTCGAAGACCTGGTCAAAATGCCCTTCGTGCAGAAGGTCTACCTTCGCCCCAACTGGCGCGAAGTGCAGAAGCAGCCCGGACGCCTCGACTTCGCCGAATGGTGGAAGATCGCAATGGACCTGGCGAAGCGCTACAACAAGCCCGTCGGATTCCGCGTCCAGCTCGAGAATCCCGACGTCCCCGAACCCGGCATGCCCGACTTTCTGCTCGACAAAGTTCCCACCGTCAAGCTCAAGGGCGAGTGGAAAGGCAATCCATCCGAGTCGCGCTACAAAAAAGACAACCGCATCCCGCGCTACGATCACCCGGCGTATCAGGCTGCATTTCGCGAACTGAACCAGTTGCTCGCCGCCGAACTCAACGGCCATCCGCAAGTCGAATTCATGGACACGATGATGTACGGCTTCTGGGGCGAGGGCCACACCTGGCCCTACGAAGGCAATCCCTTTCCCAGCGACTTGATCGCCGAGCAGACGTTCGCCAGCATGCTGGAAGAGCAAATCGCTGCGTGGACCAAAGTTCCGCTGGCCACCAACACGCAGCCCGACTTCTCGAACGTCGGCAACGCCGACCTGCTCGACCGCACCATGCGCAGCTTCAACTGGATGCGCACCGACACCATCTTCATCGAGAACACCCAGATCGAAGCGCTCAGCAATCGCCCGCCGTGGGCCGCCGCCATCTGCGAAGTCGGATTCACCACCGGAGACCCGCATCAGCTTCGCACGGACGAAGATGGCCTCACCTACAACGAGCAGATCATCTCTCACGTCGCGGATGTTGGCGCGAACTATCTCTCCGTCTGGTGCTGGCACAACCAGTCAGCCCGCAGCATCTTGAGCTACTACGAAAAATATCCCGGACCGATCGACGAGATGGCGCGCCAGATTGGTTACCGCGTCCGCCCATCATTCCTCTGGACGTTCACGCGCGACGGCGCTCCTGGCATCGTCGTTGGACTCGTCAACGACGGCATCGCGCCCGTTCCCGGCGTGCTCCGCCTGACATTGTTCAGCGAAGACAACAAGGTGCATGTATCAGGCTGCGTCGATGTGGGATATCCGAAGCCGACCGGCGTTCATCAGGCCATGCTGATGATGCCCGCAGGAGTCGCCTGGGCAGGACTGCGCCTGAAAGCTGAACTGGAAGTCAAAGGCGTGCGCCATCCGTTGCGCTGGGCCTGCCGCCAAAAGCTGAACGCCGATGGCTCGCTCACGTTGCGCCACAACTACAACCCCGAAAACCCGCCAGTGTAGGCAACCGGAGAAGTGTCCCGGCCGAAACACATCGTCATGACGGAATCGTCAGCACGATTACGTCATGACACGTAAGCTATAGAAAAGAAGACGGAAAGAGTTGGGCTCTCTTGACGGCACACTGCCATTCTTCGATCTTTTCAAGCTCCCATGTCTCGCAAAGGCGGCGAGACATGGGGCATCCCCGGCAACGTCGTCAGGCTACTTCTTGATCTGTATCCCCAACTCTTTTAGCTGCCGCTCGCTCACCGGTGTTGGCGCGTCGCACATCAAATCGACGGCGCGGGCGGTCTTCGGGAACGGAATCACTTCCCGCAGGCTTTCCGCCCCGGCGAGAATCATCACGATGCGATCAAGACCCAGCGCAATGCCACCGTGGGGCGGCGTGCCATATTCCAGCGCTTCCAGGAAGAATCCGAACCGCGACTTCGCTTCCTCCTCCGACATGCCGAGCGCACGGAAGATTTTGCTTTGAATATCCTGGCGATGAATACGAATCGATCCCGATCCAAGCTCCGTCCCGTTCAGCACCACGTCATAGGCCAGCGCGCGCACGGCGCTCAGCGGCGACTGCGGGTCTTTGACTGATTCAACCCCTGCTTCGAGCAACCCCATATCCTCTTCGTGCGGTGACGTAAACGGATGATGCGCCGCCATCCACTGCTTCTCGCCCTCATCCCACTCGAACATCGGAAAATTCGTGACCCACAGGAAGCGGTAGTCCTTCGCCGGATCGCCAGTCTTCTTGAAAATCCCGTGGCGATCGGCATACTTCGCTGCCAGCGCCAGCCGCAACAATCCAGCCGACGCGTAGATCGACAACTCCGCCGGCGTCACTTTGCGATGCGCGGGCATCGCGGTCTGCGGTCCAGCCTGCGCCGATCCCGCCACCAGCACAATCAGGTCGCCTTCTTCCGCGCCACATTTTTTCGCGATGGCCGCGCCCGCCTCCGGATACTTGTTGCCGATGCGCTTGAAATCTTCATACACTCGCGCTCCACCCTTGGAGTGGAACATCGGCTTGATGTCGTCGCGCTCCTTGCGCGAGAGTTCGCCGACCTTCGGCGTGCGAATCGCAATCACCGGCAAATTGGCGTTGATCGCCAGCTCCTGCAGATTCGCTTCGCTGAAGCAATCGCGAACATCGGTAAACGCCGGCAGGCGAAGATCGGGCTTGTCGATCCCGTAGAGCCGGATCGCTTCGTCGTAATCCATGCGCGGGAACGAAGTCTTGATCTCCTCGCCAGTCGCGCGGAACGCGGCGTGTAAAAACCCTTCCACCACTTCCCACACGCGCTCGGCCTGCGGATACGACATCTCCAGGTCGATCTGGGTGAATTCCGGCTGGCGGTCGGCGCGCAAGTCCTCGTCGCGGAAACAGCGCACGATCTGAAAATATCGATCGAAGCCAGAGATCATCAGAATCTGTTTGAACAACTGAGGCGACTGCGGCAGGGCATAGAACGTTCCCGGCTGCACGCGGCTCGGGACAAGATAGTCGCGCGCGCCTTCGGGTGTGGAGCGCGTCATGAAGGGCGTTTCGATCTCGAAAAATCCATGCTCCGAAAGATAATCGCGAATCGCCTTGGCCACCTTGTGCCGGGTCTCGATGTTGAACTGCATGGCATCGCGCCGCAGGTCGATGTAGCGATACTTCAGCCGCGTCTCTTCATTCGTCAGCGCCGTGTCGGAAGGAAGGAACGGCGGCAGTTTCGACTCGTTCAGAATCTTGATGTCGTCGGCGACCAACTCCACTTCGCCGGTCGGCATATTCGGATTGATGGTGTTCGCTTCGCGCAGCCGCACGGTGCCGATCGCCGCAATCACATATTCATTGCGCAGCGTCTCGGCCTTGTCGTGGATGGCCGCATCGCGCTCGGCATTCACAACAACTTGCGTCACGCCCGTGCGGTCGCGGAGATCGACGAACAGCAGGCTGCCGTGATCGCGCCGCTTGTTGACCCAGCCCATGAGCACAACTTTTTGTCCCGCGTTGGCCGCGCGCAGGGCTCCGCACATATGAGTCCGTCGTAGATCGCCTAAGAAATCGAGCAAAGTTTGTCCTTACAGTGAGAATGCGGCAGGTTGCCGAATAGGAAATTATAAACGTTCTAGCCCGAAACAGCCGTAAGGCGGGCTGATTTGTAGTGTCCTAATTTCGAGACCGCGAGAGCCTTAACCGCAAAGAACGCAAAGAAAAGCCGCAAAGGTCGCGAAGTGAGCAGCATCCAAAACCAAACCATTACACTGCGGCCATTTCTCGAGATAAGCGCGAGTTCCAGATCGGGGCAGATCGCTTCAAATTCCCTGCCCTTCCGGCTATCCTACAAACCGTTTTGGCATCTACTATGGAAGCGATGACTTTCCGGCCCACCGGTGAAAACCCGCAGCCCGCGCCCGTTCCGCGGCTGGTGGTGGAACTGCCGTCACGGGCAGGAGTGTTCTTTGCGAACCTGCGCGACACGTTCTTCCCGCAATCGCTGCCGCCACTCGAACTGCAGTCCGCGCCTGCTCCGTTCTGGCCCGATGTGTTTGTGAAACGCGACTTGCCCTGGAGTCGTTTCTTCCAGTCGTCCGCTTTGCATGTGGTCGCTTTCGGGCTGCTGATCGGATTCGCACACATCCTCGCGATGCAGCCACAGGCCGTGCCCCAGCCTTTCAGCGATCATCCGCAGGTGATCGTTTATCAACCCACGGAGTACCTGCCGCCGCTGGACACGCGCGAGTTGCAAGCGCCCAAGCCTCGGAAGGCGGACCCGGGAATTTCAAAGCAGCCGATCATTTCTGTGCCTCGCGAGCCGGACAATGGCGCGCAGACCATCGTCACGCCGCCCGCCGTGAGACTGAAGCGCGATGTCGCCCTGCCGAACATTGTGGCCTGGTCCGACACGCCGCAGAAGCCGCAGCTTGAAATTCCGGCCGTTCCGCTCACGCCGGCGGCGGAGATCACGCGCCTGGCGCCGCGCATTGAGTCGGTGGTCGCACCTCCGCCCGACGCGACGCAGATGACTCGCCGCTACACGACACCGGCGTTGCAGACTTCCGTCGTCGCGCCGCCAACGGATGTGCAACGAACTTCCAGAACAGCGGTCGCGCCGCAAGCCACCCCGATCGCACCTCCACCCAGCATGGAGTCCAACGCCCGCCGCTCCATCGGCGAATTAAACATCGCGCCCAGCGCGGTGATTGCGCCCGCCCCACAGCTTGCCGTCGGCGCCCAGCGCACGGTCGCGGGTGGAGGCCGCCCATCTTTGTCGCCTCAAGTCCTGGCTCCTCCTCCGTCGCTCTCGGGCGGAGGATCCTCTGGAACTCCGGCTGGATCTCGTGGGCGAGTGATCGCGTTGAGTCTTCACCCAGCGCTCAACGCACCAGCAGATCCGCCCGCGGGCAACCGCCGCGGCACGTTCGCAGCGACGCCTGCGGGACATGCGGGAGCTTCGGGAGATCCCGGCGCAACCGCGGGGAAAGGCAGCGACAGCACGTCGAGCTCGGGCCGGAAAGGCGCGCGCGACGTTCCCTCCGGACTCTACGTGGGAGATGCCGGAGCGAAGACTTCCCCGGTGGCGGGCAATTCGGATTCGGCGAACGCGCGCCAGCCCGGCCCGGCGGTTGTGGCCACCGTCCACGCACCGAGAGCCGCCGATATTCCTGCGACTTCGTCCCCGGCTGCGAAGAACAAACTCTCCGAAGAGGAACGCGCCATTTTCCAGGATCGAAAGTTCTATTCGCTCACTTTGAACATGCCGAACCTGAATTCCGCAGGTGGCAGTTGGGTGATTCGATTTGCGGAAATGAGCCCCAGCTTAACGAACGGCAAAGACGCGGTTGATCTCTCGCAGCCTGCGGCTACGCGCAAAGTTGATCCGGCCTACCCGATTCAGCTTATGCGCGAAAATGTGGCCGGCACAGTGATTCTCTATGCCGTAATTCGCGCCGACGGCAGTGTCGGGAGTGTGCGCGTGCTGCGCGGCGTGGACGAACGCCTCGACCGCTACGCCCGCGAGGCCGTTGCGCAGTGGCAATTTCATCCCGCCAGGAGAAACGGCACACCGGTCGACGTCGAGGCGACGTTCCAGATTCCCTTTAAGCCGTCGCGCGTGGGAAGCAATTTCTAGGTCGGCTGGTCTCGCTTTTCGTCAGTGAACCTTCCTGACTCGATATGTCGACTGATCGGCGTAGTACACAATCCCGTTGCGAACTGCGACGCTTTGCGGAAACATGTTGACCTTCTCGGCAAGAACATCGTTGCCGTTGTAGCCATAACCGCCCGATCCCGCAAAGGTATTGATGGTGCCCGTCGGATCGACAACGCGGATCCGGAAATTGATCCAGTCGGAGATATAGACGTTACCCTGATCGTCGGCCGCCACATCCGACGGTAAATTCAGCGTCGCCGAGGTCCCAGGACCATGGTCCCCTCCGAATCCACCCTTGCCGTTCCCGGCAATCGTCGAAATGATGCCGTTCGTATCGACTTTGCGAACCCGATCGTTCAGCCAGTCGGCGATGTACAGGTTGCCGGAGCGGTCCAACGCAATTCCTCTCGGAAAGTCCAGCCACGCCTGGGTTGCCGGGATTCCGTCCCCGTTGTAGCCGATGGCGAACAGCGTTCCGGCGGCAACCGTCATGGTGCCCGATGGATCGATCTTCCAGACGGCAAAGACTCCGTCCGAGACATACAGACTGCCGGCTGCGTCCACCGCCAATCCATACGCAGCCGCGGACTCCGCCGAGTTGTTGGTGATCAGGAAAGAAACGAAGGTCGTGATCGTGCCCGAGCTATCGATTTTTCGAATCACTTCATTCCCTGTGTCTGCGACGTAGACGTTGCCATTGCCGTCAGCTGCGACCGCCTGCGGAGCATTCAGCGTTGCTGCCGAGGCAGGTCCTCCATCCCCGGAATATCCGCAGATGCCAGTGCCCGCAAACGTGGTGATGATGCCCGATTGCGACATCTTCCGGATTCGGCAATTTCCAATGTCCGCGATGTACAGATTCCCGGCTGGATCGAATGCAATGTGCGCGAAGATGGAGGAGAAGTTCAGTCCCGCAAGTGTCGGCGGCCCTCCGTCACCCACGCCACCACCGGCGACCGTACTCACCGTCTGATTCGCAGCGATATGCCTTACCCGGTTATTCCCCGAGTCAGTCACAAAGATGCCACCGCTGGCGTCCAGCGCAATTCCGTACGGCTGCGAGAAAGTGGTCGCCAAAGCGGTATTGCCATCGCCGTTGTAGCCCAATGCACCCGTTCCGGCAATGAGACGGATCGTCCCCGTGCTGAACTGCACCTCCCAGATTGCATTCTCATTGGTGCTGAGGTAAAGCGCATTCGGACCGATACGCAGCCCCGTCGGCGGCCCAATCGCTGCTTGTGTAGCGGGCCCGCCACTGCCGGTGTTTCCAAACTGCCCGTTGCCGGCGAATGTGCTGATATTGCCGCCCACCGTAAAAGCGCGGACGCGCCGATTGTTCACATCGGATACGTAGACGCGCCCAGCCGCGTTGACCGCCACTGCCCACGGGAAGTTAAAACTGGCGGCGGTGGCCGGACCGCCATCTCCGCTAAATCCCGCGACATGATTGCCTGCTACGGTGTGGATGATCCCGGCTGTGTCGACTTCGCGAATCACATTGTTGCCGGTATCGGCGATGTAGATATTGCCAGCCGCATCTACGCAGATTCCCAAGGCCGCCAGCAGCGTCGCTTTCGTGGCCGGGCCTCCGTCGCCCGAGTACCCCGCCTTCCCGGTTCCGACGATCGTGGTAATCGTGCCGCTTGGCGGTGATGCTGCGAACCACGCTCGAATCCATGATCAGCAGATTGCCCTGCTTGTCGAATGTGAGTCCGTAGACGTTCGAAATGCGCGCGGATTTTGCCGGACCACCATCGCCGCTGTGCCCGCAGATGCCAGTTCCTGCGAATGTCGTGATCATGCCCGAGGCGCTGACGCGACGAATGCGGCAGTTCAGCGCATCGCTGACGTAGAGATTGCCGTTTGAGTCGCGGACCACCGCGGAGGGCAAATCGAAGCTTGCGCTGAGTGCCGGTCCGCCATCGCCCAAACCTCCTCCCGCCACGTTGGTGACGCGTTGGGCGGACGCCATACTCAACATTGAGAGGAGAGCAACACAGAAAGCCACAACACGCCGGTTTGCGTTGGGCAGGCTCTGGATTTTCACTGGGATTCCTCCACGAATCTTCGCGCGGG
This sequence comes from Terriglobales bacterium, assembly GCA_037443605.1. Taxonomy (GTDB): domain Bacteria; phylum Acidobacteriota; class Terriglobia; order Terriglobales; family Acidobacteriaceae; genus Sulfotelmatobacter. The sequence continues at coordinate 29,394 of JBBIOA010000006.1, read as the reverse complement.
GCGCAGGGACTGTTCCTTCCGCAGCAAAACCTGGGATGGAGCAAGACTTAGGACCGCGTTCGAGCAGAGCATTGTGTCTCGCGGCAGACAGCGCGTCAAGGGCCGTTCGCGACGCGTTCCGCGAATTCGGTGATGCGAGAGAGACCCTACGAGTTGCTCGCGCCCTTGCGCTTCTCCAGCGCGGCGTAGATTGCCGGGTCGGTGCAGATTTCGTAGTAACAGCGGTCGGTCCAGCCGGTGACCGAGAAGTCGGCGGGGTTGATGCGCGGGATGCGGCTCTCGCGGACGACGATCTTGCGGAAGATATCACGGTCCACCGGAACCATACCGCCGAACAACCGGTACTCGCCTTTGTCGGACGACGCCAGTTGCGGAGGCAGGCGGACCTTCAGGGGTTCCAGTGAAATCTCCTGCTGCAGCCTTTTGTGCGCTGCTTCATTCATGCGGATCCCGCCCAGATTGAAATTCAGGATCACGTCTTCGGGATTCCCGTCGGCATCCAGTTCCGCAGCCTGGAATGCGTACACATGGAACGGCCCCGCCTGGGGTTCCATGATTTTTCGCGCGCGCTTGTTGCACGACGAAAGCCGGTCGCTCTCGTTCAGCGCCTCGGAAATCATGATCTGGTGCTCGCCGTCCATCAGGTACAGCGGCGCCGATTCCTGCAGGGTGATACCCAGGCCAAGCTCCAGTTGCGGCATCCCGGAGCGCTGCATCAGTTCGTTGTATCCGCGGACGATTTCGATGACTTCGCGCGCCAGCACGCACATGCGGCTCACCGCGAGCCCCTGTTCGCCCTCGCGCTCCAAAATCGCCAGAATGATGGCGTCGCCTTCGAGAAACACTTTCTTCGCGCCATATTTTTCGAGCAGCTTATTCACCGGCTCGTAAAAGTTCAGGCTGAAGTACGAAGCCGGATTCAGACCCTTGTCCATCATCAGGCGGGTCAGCCGCGTGGAGTCGCGCACGTCGGCCTTGAGCACCACGTGCCGCTGCACGCGGTCGGACTCGATCTGGCCCTGCTCTTCCGGAAGCAGGAATTCATAGAGCGTGCCGTTCACCCGGGACATTTCCTGGAGGCGTTCGTTGGCTACCAGGTTCACGGTGTCGAGCGCGGCATTCAGCACTTCCAGCCGGCGCAGGTCGCGGTGATAGTGGAAGAAATCTCCCAGGAATCTGGCCGCCACTTTCGCGCGCTCGGCGCCGCGGCAACTGGCGACTTTCGCCACCGCCGCGTACAGACTGTTGGGGGTCAGCTTGCCGTATTCCTCGATCACGCGCTCCACGCGGTCGCATTCCGTGCGATCGATGAGCGCATTCTTCAACTGCTGCGGATTGATCCGCGGAGCGTACTCAGCCAGCAGCGGCACCACGTGATACGACGCAATCACGTTTTCCATCACGTGCTCGTCTTCGAGCAGCCGCACCCAAGCGGCCAGCCGCCCCTGCTGGGCCTGGCCTTCCTCCGTCTCTTCCGGAGTCCCGGTGCCCACCAGCATCCGGGCATTTTCCGGAACGTTCATCCAGGCATCGATGGTCTCCGCGCTGACCTCTTCCCCGTACAGTGAGCGAAGATACCCGGACGCCACTTCCCGCATCCGTCCATAGCGGTCGGAATCGCGATCCCAATTTCCGAGCATCACGTAGTGCTCGGCGCACAGATAGTCGTCGCGGCCGTCTTCGGAGAACAACAGGCGGTTCACGAAGAGTGGATAGGTGAAGTAGCTGCCTCCGCTGGTCTCCTCGCCAAACAGCGAGCGGCGCGTGCGCGCCAGGGTGCTCTTTTCCACTTCGCGCAGGGTCTCGAAAATTTCCTGTCCCGTCTTGCGCAGGATGATCTTCTTACGCACCTGGAACGTCGCCAGGCGCTCCCGGTATTCGTGCGCCTTCTGATAGCGCATGTTGTCGTAGTTCTTGAGCAGGATGCGGCAGCGCTCCACCACCTGCAGAAACTGCTGATTCATTTCCGCGCGCAGGAACTTGGTTACGGCCAGGCGCGCCAGCAAGTCCACCGACAGCTTGAATTCCTTCTTCGCGCGCGTCAGCGAAGCCACCAGCAGTTCCGTCAGCAGCGACTTCCACTCGCCAGAATCGTATTTGGGCTTGGCCGTCTTCCCCGCCAGGTTCCGCATCCACGAAGGCCCCTGCTGCTGCGCCGGCGCCTCCGCGGCCAGTAAACCTTCCAATTCCCCGTGGCGCGCAACCAAGCGCGCAATCTGCGCCCGTGCCGCGTCCGCCGCCCGCTTGCTCAGGATTACGTCGTAGCGCAGATTGTCGACGCCAACCTGCAGACCGTCGAGCGAAATGAACGGCGTGGAGGCAGCCAGATTCGGCAGCACCGTTTGTTCTGGTGCTCCGCCCAGCCGAAAGATTGGAAGTCGCGGCATCCTGGACAGGAATCTGTTCGGAAGTTGCTGATTACAAACCTACATGGTGAGGCTAGCATGCGGAGCAGAGCGGCTAAAGTTACCTCGGTTACTGTTTGTTGGAAGTGCTTGAGGGTGGCGGTCCTGCGCTTTGCGCAAAGTGGCTAGCGCGTCAAAAGATCGAACATCTCGATGGTGTTCGGCGAGGAAGTCAAAGCCTTCTCACCACGGGGGGCACAGAGGAGACCGGCGCACTCACCCGGTCTCGCGGGTTACCTAAACCTGTCTATTCCGACGCATTCGCTAGCGCGCACTCTTCATCCGCGCCGCCTCGAACTCGTCGCCCTTTTGCCATTCAATCCGTTTCGGCATGTTGGCCGCGGTCCAGCCCAGGGCGAAGCCAAACCGAGCCACTGCCGAGTCGCCTGTGAAATCCATCTCGGGGTGGTACTCATCGCTTGGCTGGTGATAATGCTTCTCCACGTACTCGCGCTCCTGCTCGATGCCCCAGGCTTCGCTGTGACCCTTGAACTTCATGCCCTCATTGATCGAGAAAGACGGAATCCCGACGCGCGCCAGGCTGAAATGATCGGAGCGATAAAAATGCCCAGCTTCCGGCCGCGCATCTGGACGAATCGCCAGCCGGAACTCCTTTGCCGTGGCCTCGACTGCCGGATAGAACGACGTCCGCTCGGCCCCGGAAACCTCGACTTCCTCCGGCGCTCCGAGCGGCTTTACATCGTCGTAGTTCAGATCGAGGGTGATATTTCCCGCCGGAAACGGCGGATGTTTGCCGAGATATTCGGACCCGAGCAGTCCCTGCTCTTCGGCGGTGACCGCCGCGAAAATAATCGACCGGTGCGGCCGTTCCTTCGAAACGCTGTACGCCCGCGCCAACTCCAGCAGGATGGCGCATCCGGTTGCGTTGTCGTCGGCGCCGTTGAAGATGTTATCCCCCGCCATGCCCGGGCGAATTCCGAGATGGTCATAGTGCGCGGTATAAATCACGGCTTCACTGGCCAGGGTACGATCCGATCCCGGCAGCATGGCAATTACATTATTCGACTCGAAGCTCCGGACCTTGCTGACCATGTGCGCCTTCATCCGGGTGCCCAAATTCACGGGATGAAACTCGCGCGACTGCGCGTCCTGCATCATCTTGTCCAGATTCAGTCCCGATACAGAGGCCAGCTTTTTCGCCGCTTCCAGATGCACCCACGCGGCGGTCTTCAACTGCGGACCTTCGGCTTTCAGAAACGACTTCTCGCCGGAGAACGAATTCTGAACGACGTCCCAGGGATAGCTCGCCATCTGCGTCTGATGAATCAGGATGGCTCCCACCGCGCCTTTGCGCGCGGCTTCCTCATACTTATATGTCCAGCGCCCGTAGTAGGTAAGCGCCTTGCCCTTAAAGAATTTCGGATCGTCCGACGGCGGCTCATTCACCAGCATGAGCAATACCTTGCCGCGCACGTCGACGCCCTTGTAGTCGTCCCATCCGTACTCGGGCGCTTCAATGCCGTAGCCGACATATACGATTTCGGCATCCACATCCGACTGCGCCTGCTGCGTCTGGTCGAACGCAACGTATTCTTCCGCCGGCTTCGGACTGATCGCGTCGCCCTGTTTGGGTACAAAGGAAAACTGGGTTTCTGGCAGAGTCGTGATGCCCACGAACGGAACCTTCTGCAGGTAGGTTCCCTGATCGCCGGCGGCCTTCAATCCATATTCGGCAAATTGCGTCGCAATGTACTCCGCCGCGATGTCTCCGCCGCGCTGCCCGGTTCCGCGCCCTTCGAGCAGGTCGTGCGAGAGATAGCGCACGTGCCAGCGGATGTGATCGGGCGTGATGGTTTCGAGGGCCACAAAGGCCGAGCCCGGCAAGTGAATCGACGGTCCGTGCGCCCCGCCCGCTCCGCCCTCCGCCCACGTCGGCACACTGAGGGTCGCGATCAGGCAGGCGGCTACAATTCTCGCCATGGCTTGCATAAAAGCAGGTTTCTCCCACAAAGCGGCGCTGGGGAACGTCGGAATGAAAGTCTGAGGGGATTGTAACGGACGAACGCGAAACGGCAGCCGCCGAAGTGAGGCCTGGTTTCGCACGAGAGTGCAACCACCGCTGGGTTCTATCCGCAACAGGACGTGTACTGCCGGCGCGACGCGCGGCCAGGCGCTTGGATTTGGGATGATCCGCCGGACCCGGCGGCTAGTTCTTCGACCCTCAACCTGCGCGGAAATCCGGAACCGCCTCTCCCGCCTTGAACAGCGGCGCTGGAGATCCCTGCCCCGCCTCCGCCATGTTCCGATTCATCTGCTCAAAGTCCGCCTTCTGCCAGCCCACGCTTGAGATTTCAATCTCCCCATCCCGCGCGATCCAGAATACGGTTGGAACATTGGTTAGACCATAAGCGTTCGACACGGGATATTTCTCCGTGTCGTCGAGCAGCACGGGAAACGTAATGCCGAATTCCTTATTGAATGCGGCCGTATCCTTGGCGTCGTTCTGCGAGACTCCGACCAGCGTGTATCCCCTGTCGCGGTAGGCCTGGTGCAGCCGCTCCAGGTAGGGGAACGCGAACTGGCAGACCGGACACGACACTTTGAAAAACGCCAGCGCGACGGGCCCGCGAGCCAGCGCCTCAGTCAAGGAAAAGTGTTTGCCGTCCAGCGTCTTCAGTTCAAATTCCGGCGCCTTGGTCCCCGCCGTCAATGCCGCCATGTTTCGACCTCCACTTCGTCCATTAAGAATGTTACGCAGCCAGCTCATAAGAGTTACAAACCCGACCTTACTGTAGATGCACGAGGCTGACTGAAAGATCGCAAATCATCGCCCTTCCCCAGACTCCTTCGTATAACTGCTCCGCAAGGTCTCGGCAATCTCGCGCAGGAACTGCCCAGTCACCATCTCCGCTGCGATCGCTCGCTTGCCGTATTCGTATTCCGCTGCGGATGGCTTATCGGGCAACTGGGCGCGGGTAAGAAACGCGTACATGTCGCGGCGCGACTCCAGGTACTTGTCCATGGAACTATTAAACAGCTCCTGCAGCGCGTAGATGTGCGCGTAACGCCGGACTTCGTCATACTCCATATGGGCTACGGCTCCTGTCGAATACGCCGTATTCCAGGAAGACTCACTGAGGCGCCCGGCCGTCCACACCAGAGCCTCGTGGGGCGCGGCGGTCTTCCCATGTTCCCTGTTGCTCACTTCACCCATGAGCCATGTGAGCTGATCCTGCTCTTTCGGCAAGGACGCGAGTTCGTGTGCAACTCGGTCTTCATTGTCCCGGACCTCGCGCGCGATATTCTCCCGCGCCTCTCGCACCTGACTTCGGTGGTGCCACCATTCGGCAGTTGACTCCAACCCTTGCGCCATCAGCAGGCCAATCGTGATCGCGAGGATGTGGACCATGAAATCCTTGATGGAATGGACCGGGCCATGCGGCGGATGAACTTCCACGAGCGCTCCTTCTCCGTCGAAAGTTTGCTGGAATTTTAACCTAAGCGCGGTACGCCTGATCGCCGCGGATTAGATCCTGAAAGGCCCGCCTGGCGCAGGATCTTACGCGCCAGCCCGGTGAGCGCGATCTTCCGCAGCCTCTCGACCGGAACCCACTCGCCGATCCCAGATGGCGCGGCAGTCTTCCACACCCGCACCCTGTAATCCGTCACCGTGATCGAATGCCGCACTGTAAAAAGCAACTGACTCTGGTCATTGAGTAGAACGTCCTGTTCATTCCTGAAAGACGTCTTGTCATTCCGAGCAACGCGAGGGACCTGTTTTTGGGTGGCGCGGCGCTTCAGCGCTGCGATCTCAGCCCGCTTATAAGATGGGGCTTTAGCCCCCGAGGTGATCTCCGGTAACTCCCACATGCCAGCCATCAACCGCGCATCCCGCGCCCGCTGCACCAGCAATACCTCGCCATCGCGAAGACACAGCGCGTAATGAACTTCCCGCTTCTGCTGCCGTTCCTTCTTCGGCGCTCCTGCCAGCTCCCCGCGCGTGGCGCACAATTCCACCACCGGACACGTCATGCACGACGGCCCTCGCGGCGTACACACCGTCGCCCCTAGTTCCATCATCGCCTGATTAAAATCTCCGGCCCGCCCACGATCCAGCAGCGACTCCGCCGCCACCCACAATTCCTCGCCTGCAAGCGGCTTCCCAAAGAACCGCTGGACGACGCGCTCCACGTTGCCATCCACCACCGCGACCGGCTCGTCGAATGCGATGCTGGCAATGGCCGCGGCAGTATAGCGCCCGACCCCCGGCAGCTGCCGCCACGCCTCCGCCGTCTCCGGAAACTTCCCTTCCCGCTCCCGCGCCACCACCTTCGCCGCCGCGTGCAGCATGCGCGCCCGCCGGTAGTATCCCAGGCCGCTCCACGCCGCCAGAACCGAACTCTCCCGCGCTGCCGCCAATTTCTGAACCGTCGGAAATCGCCGCAGAAATTCGTGATAGTGCTCGATCACCGCCGCCACGCGCGTCTGCTGCAGCATGATCTCCGACACCCATACCCGATACGGATCACGATCTTCCCGCCAGGGCAGATCGCGGGCATTTGCGTCATACCACGCCAGCAACAGCTGGCGAAAGGTTCCGTTTCGCGACTGCAACGAATCTGGCGTCGATCTTTTCACTGGATCTTCCCAACCTCGCACGAACCGGCGCAGGTACTAACATTCGCCATTGACCCGCTCCACCGCCCACGAAATAATAATCGAGCCTGGCATTCCGCAACCCGCGCGTGAGCCTGTTCACGCCCCAGTTTCGCGAGGAGTCCCATGAACGACTTCAACCGCAAGGTGGAAGACGCGTCGGCCCGCGTCACGCAGACCATCAACGAGGCCGCCGAACGCCTGGAAAAGGAAATCCCGGAGTTCATCCAGTATCTCAACGACGAAGTTGTCCCGGCCGTGCGCACCCATTCCACCAAAGCGTTGCGCACCGCCTCCGAGAAACTCGCCGAGTTCGCCGACTACATGGAAAAGCACCAGCCGCCGAAGTAAGCAAGCTCATCCGCCACCTTCACCGTGCTCACTTCGTCCGAGACACGATGATCCTGATTCTGTTCCTCGCGATTGTGTTGCTCGCCGGTTGCGGCCACCCCAAGCAGGCGCGCGTCAATGTACCGCCGCCTCCGGCACCCGCGGCCTCCTCGTCTCCCGCTGCGGCAACCGATACCGCACAACCTCCGGCGAAGCCGCCGGCTGAGCCCAGGGTTGAAACCGCACCCGAAAAAGACGCCGCTGACGCTGACCTAGCGGAGCCTACCGTCCCTGAAGGCACCCTGCCCATCGACACCGAAACCGGCATCGCCAGCTGGTACGGGCCGCCGTATCACAACCGCCGCGGCTCGAACGGCGAAGTCTACAACATGCACGCGATGACCGCCGCCCACCGCACGTATCCGCTCGGCTCGATTGTGCGCGTCACCAACATCAAGACCGGACATGCCGCGCTGGTCCGCATCACCGACCGAGGACCGTTCATCCCCGGGCGTGTGGTCGATCTTTCCCTGGCCGCCGCCCGCAAAGTCGACGTCTGGCAGCCCGGCATTGCGCAGGTTAAGCTCGAACTGCTCGAAACCGGCGCTTCCATCACCTCCGGCGGCAAATGGGCGGTGCAGATCGGCGGCTTCCCCGACGAGAATTCCGCGACCAAACTCGCGGACCATCTGACCCGACGCTATCAAACTGCAAAAGTCTTGAAGTTCGCCAGCCCTGCAGGCGACTGGTGGATTCGCGTCCGCGTCCTGAACGACGACCGCACTCGCGCCGAGCAGCTCGTCGACGAGACCGACACGCCCGAAGGGGCGGTCTTCCTCGTGCGCCTCGACTAACTCACGGACCGGCGCAACGCCACGACCAGTACAGGCTGCGGAAACTTCCCTTCCGAGGCGGCGGGATTACAACGTCGGCAAACGGAAGGTTCTTCGGGAAGGGCGCGGCTGAAGCCGCGCCCCTCTGGAACCGATGTTGAGATGATTGCTAGTAAATGAACTTAGCTGCGAGCTGTATTTGCCGTGGCGCATATGCGGAATTGGGCCGGGTGAAGTTATTGGGCAAGGTGTAATAGCCGGGAAACAGCTGCGCGCCGGTCCTGACGGAGTTCTGCACAAAGGTGGATGCCGTAGTCACCATCCCGTTCGACGTAATCGTGACGCGTTGATTGTCGCGATTGAACAGGTTGAACGACTCGGCGAGGAAGTGGAGCTTGCAGCGTTCACCGAGGCGGATTTCTTTCGTCAGGCGGAGATCCACGGTGGCATAGTCCGGTCCGGTGAAGCCGTTGCGGCGGTAGCCCGGGAGACGGTCGTTCAGGGCGTTGCCATCCTGGTTAGGATCGCCGGCGACGGTTGCGCTAAACGGACGTCCGCTGCCATAGTTCACGACCCCTGAGGCTTTCCAGTCATTGAAGAAGCGGCCCAGGGTTTCGTGCCCGCGATGAAAGGGATGAGGAGCGAGGGAGAAGGCGGCAACCAGGCGCTGGCGCTGGTCGGTGACGCTGGGGCCGCGCTCGGCGGCGGGGTTGTAGGAGTTCTGCACGGTGGCGGGCTGGCCGGCGACGAGGGCGTCCTGGCCGTCGTCAAGGGCGTGGGCGAAGGTGTAGGCGAGGCGGAAATAGGTGCCTTTCGCGATTCTGCGATTGATCGACAGTGTGGCAGCACTGTAGTAGCTGGAGGCAGCGCTCTGGAATTCGTTGATCGCTCCCAGCTGCGCGATGGGGCGTCCTAGGGGATTGATGCACGGGGGAAAGGGACAGGTGATCGAGCGCGTGAACTGCCAGGTGGCAAAAGAGTCAACCGTGTAATAGCCGCCCTGGAAGATCGATCCGGTGGAGTCGAAGAGAGGATACGTCTGGGCGACGGGCTGCGGGAGGTTCACATCCATAGCGCGGATCAGATGTTCGCCGCGCACGTTGAGGGCGGAGACAGCAATGGTGGTGTGGCCTCCGATCTGCTTCTCGAGAGTGATGCTCGCCTGCTGCACGCGCGGAGTCACGAAGTTGGTGGCGAAGGCCGACACATCGTGGGTGACGCCCTGACTGAATCCATCGGGCAGCGCGCATTTCGCGGAATACATGGGGCAAGCTACCAGCGGATTCGGATACTGCGGGAAGACCTGGCGATCGTAGTAATTGGAATAATTGAGAAACAGGTGGGCGTCGGTAATGCCGTTTTCGGTCTGTATCACCGAGTTGTAAATCTGCGGAATGCGCACGAAGAAGATGCCGTAGCCGGCGCGCACCACCAGCGGGTGCTTGTCGCCGATGGAATACGCGAGCCCGGCGCGGGGGGCGAAGTTGTAGGGGCGGAACGGCACCTTGCCGGACGGAGGAAATAGTGGATTCGAAACCAGGCCCGCGGTGGTGAACGTCTGCAGGTCCCAGCGCACGCCAAGATTCACTGCCAGGCGGTTGGTCACGCGAATCGTGTCCTGCGCGAAGGCGGCATACTCGTTGGTATCGGGATGCGAAGTCGAGCTGCCGAAGTTCTGCAGGTAGTATTTCGGGACTTCATGGGCGAAGGCGCGGAGCGGGGTGAGAGGCATCCCGCCCTCCAACGGCTGAAACGTGAAGGGATCCACCTTGATTGAGTAGAAGAGGTACTCGCCGCTCTGCTGGCTGGGGAAGAAATCGTAGATCCAGCTCAGCAGCGCATCGCCGCCAAATTTCCAGGCGTGGCGCTTGCCTTCGAAGCTGATGGTCTCAGCCAGGTGCAGCCGGTGTTCGCGAGTCTGGCGGGGCAGGAGGTTCGACCGGCCCATGGCGTCAAGGATGGACGGAATCTTGACCAGCACGTCGGAGGTGTTGCTGTACGACTGCTGCTGGTCGCGTGAGAACTGGGCGCGGAGATGGCTGATCCAGCGCTGGGACAAGCCTGAGGTAAGGGCCAGGCTGGCGGTTTCGGTGCGCACAAGTTCTTCGCCGTTGTTGCTGTTGGCATCGAAGCTGACCGGGCTGCCGGGATCGAGAAACACATTGTTGGCACCCCAGTAGCGGGTGGTATTCAGGCGTAGCGTGAGTTGATGCTTCGGCGTGAGGTTGAGATCGAGTTTGCCGTAGGCGGTGTTGCCGATCTGCGCGGCGGGATACTCGCCGGCTAACGAAGTCAATTGCGCGGCGGCCGCGAACACCAGGTCCTGGTCGCTGGTTTCGTAGTCCCCGGGAGTGTAGGGACCGGTTCCGGCCTGCGGGACGACCTTCGAACTGCCGTTCACGAATTCGACGACATTGGGAACGTGAAACAGATGCTGGTCGAATCCGGCGAAGTAGAACATCTTGTTGCGGCGAAGCGGGCCGCCGATGGCGCCGCCGAACTGCTGCTGGCGATTGTGTGGCTTGAAGGCCAGGAACGCATTCGCGGCACCCAACGAGCTGTCGCGCAGATCGTAGAAGACCGTGCCATGCACGTGGTTCGATCCTGACTTGGTGACGACGTTCACCACGGCCCCGCCCGACCGCCCTTGCTCAGCGCCATAAGCGTTCGAGGAAACGCGGAACTCCTGCACGACTTCGGTGGAGAACTGGTAGGGCGCACGATAGCGTCCGCGGGCCTGCGAGAAGAACGCGTTGTTGAAGTCGAGACCGTCGACCAAGAAGGTGTTGTGGAATCCGCGGAGGCCGCCGAAGGACAAGTCTCCGTTGGTAGCCGAAGTCAGGCTGCGAGGATCCTGGGTGACGCCGGGAGAAAACAGGGCGAGATCGGAGAAGCGGCGACCGTTGAGGGGCACGTCGTTTAAGGCGCGTTCGTCCAGCACGGTGGAGACGGCGCTGGGATTGGTTTCGACCAGGCCGGGCGCCGCCGATACGGTGACGTTCTCGTGAGCACCCGCAACGCTCAGGCGGAACTCCAGATCGGCGGCGCCCCCCACGTCCACGTGCAGGGACGGCGTGACTTGAGGAGACATGCCGTCCGCCGTGGCTCGCGCCGAATAGTCTCCCGCCGGGAGCAAGTCAAGCGCGAATCTGCCCTCGTCATCGCTGGTGGCCAGGTAGCGGCGGCCCGTGGCGGAGTTCACCACCACGATCTGGGCGCGCCCGATGCGACTGCCGGAAGCGTCGAGCACGGTACCGCGAATGGCGATGGTGGCGGAGTCCTGCGCCCGCAGGCCGCCGAGGACGATCAGAGCGAAGGCTAATAAAAAGAGGAGAAAGCGAGTGCGCGTGCAAAACATAAGCCGCCCCTGCCGTGTGAATTCCACGCTGCAAACCCGAGTTCGCGGCGTTCGCTCGGAAGGGCGACCCGGCCCGCGAGGACCGGACGCGGGGACGGAAGGGAAACTCAGAGTTGGTATAGCACGCGAGGGCGGGAGACTTCTGTGATTGGGGTGATCTTTTTTGGAAGGAGTTCCGTAGTGGGAATGCCGGGGTAGGGCGGGATTTTCGACGGTGCCGCACAAGATGCAGGACGACGCCCCCGAACTGTTTTGAGTCCTGGTGAGGGACTTCTATGAAGAAAGGTCACCGCCTTGGGACTTCGATCCAGATCGGGAAATTCCGCGACACACTTTGGTCTCTCCTCGGTCAATCCTCGCGCTTTTCCGTGCGATAGTTCGCTTATCGCAGCACGCACAACGGAAGACGGGATCGAGCGATCCCCTGAGGAGCGCCATGAGAGCCAGACTTTCTTTCTTTTTACAGGTTGCGGGGGCCCTGGCCATGATCGGCTTTGGTTTCGGACAACCCGTTCTCGCCGAGGAAAAGCCCGCTCGCGCACAAGCCGCCGCCATGGCGGACGGGGACTACGCCGGCTCGGAGGCGTGCGCTACCTGCCACACGGAGCAGCAGAAGAGCTTCGTGCACACCATCATGGGCAACGCCCTGGCGCAGGGCAAGTCGGCGGAGGCGGCGCGGGGCTGCGAGTCGTGCCACGGGCCGGGCAAAGTGCACGTGGAGGCGGGCGGAGGCAAAGATACGATTCCGGTGCGCTTTACCGCGGATTCGCACAACACGGTCGAGGAGAAGAATGCGGCGTGTGTTTCGTGCCATTCGAAGGGCGGGCAGATGTTCTGGCGGGGCAGCTCGCACGAATCGCGCGGCATGGCGTGCGTGGATTGCCACCAGGTGCATTATGGGAGCGCGGCCGAGCGCTACGCGGCGCTGGGCGGGGAGGCGCGCTACAGCCAGCCGTTGACGGAACATGTAGGCACGAAGAAGCCGCAGCCGGAGCTATGCCTCTCCTGCCACCAGATGCGGCGGGCACAGTTGCAGCGCTCGTCACACATGCCGTACCGCGAAGGCAAGGTCACCTGCACCAGTTGCCACAATCCACACGGCAGCCCGAATCCGAGCCAGTTGATTCAGGCGTCGGTGAACGAAAACTGCCTGAGCTGCCACACCGAGCGGCGCGGGCCGTTCCTGTGGGAGCACCCGCCGGTGCTGGAAAACTGCGCCAACTGCCACGACCCGCACGGCAGCAGCAATCCGCAACTGCTGAAGGTGCGCATGCCGCGGGTGTGTGACTCGTGCCACGTTTCGAGCCGCCATCCCACGCAGCCGCAGCCGCTGAGCTCGATCAAGAACTTCAACCGGGGCTGCACCAACTGCCACTCCTCGATTCACGGATCGAATCATCCGTCGGGGAACGCGTTCCTGCGTTAGCAAGACCGAGGGGCGTGACGGGCGGCAGTGGATTTCAAAACAGAGATCAGGAGGAGGGAAATATGGGACAGGCGAAGGCAATCATGCTGGTGACACTGGTGGCGTTGTTGGCGCCGGGCAAGGGGCGCGGCCAGGAGAAAGCCCAAGACCCACAGGCACAGAATCCGGTGGCGCGGGGAGTGGTCGAGGCCGGAACGCGCGGGGTTTGGGGCAACGTGTACGGGCGGCCGGACCTGCCGTTTACTCCGGTGTTGAGCACGTCGAAGTACGACGAATACCGCGACCTGCGCGACGGATTCTTCGTGCGGCGGGCGCGCGTGAACCTGGACAGCCTGTCGGGTGGAAAATACTATCTTGACCTGCAATCGGATAAGTCGGTGTATCGCGACCAGAGTTATCTGGGCACGATCGGCCAGTGGGACCGGTTTCAGCTGCAGTTCCGTTACGACGAAATTCCGCACATCTACAGCAACACCACGCGGACGCTCTATAGCGAAACCGCCCCGGGTGTTCTGACCATTCCGCTGCTGGTGCGCAACCAGTTGCAGACCCTGGCGGCGACTGCGCCGGCTTCACTGCCCGGCACCATCCAGACACAACTGGTGAGCGGCATGAATTTCGTGACGCCGATGCTGGAGCGGCGCGCGGGCACATTGTCGTTGATCTATGACTTCGACGAGCACTGGGACGTGCGGGCGTCCTTTGCGCGCGAGCGCGATACCGGCAGCCGTCCGCTGGCGCTGGTGTTCAACAGCAGCCCGAGCGCTTCACTCACCGGCGGCTACGGCGCGGAACTGCCGGAACCGATCCACTATTTCAACAACACCGTCAACGTGATGGCCGAGCAGGGGCGCCAACGGTGGGCGCTGCAGGTCGGATATACGGGGTCGTTCTTTCAGAACCAGGCCCGCACACTGCGGTTCGATAATCCGTTCGTGACCGCGGATTGCGTGGCTCCGACCAACTGCACGAGCGCCACGCAGGGCCCGGCCCAGGGCGAAGTCGATCATTATCCGACGAACAACGCGCAGTATCTCAGCGCCGGGGGAACGGCGGAAGTGGCGAAACGCACCCATGTGGTGGGCAGCGTGAATGCGGGCTGGCTGCATCAGGATGCGGCGTTCGTCCCCTACACCACCAACTCCTTGCTGGAGGCGCAGACCGCCGCGTTGCCGGCCGCCAGCCTGCACGGCGATAAGCAGACGCTGGCGATGAATTACAAGGTAATCCAGACGCTGGGGAAACAGTTTGCGGTAAAATTCGGCTACCGGCAGTACGACTACAACAACAACACTCCGGTGCTGAGCCTGACGCCGGTGGAAGGCGACATCAGCGCGCCGAACCTGGCGAGTCCTACCACGAATACACCTTACGGCTACAACCGGAAGAATATTGAGCTGGCCGGCAACTGGTATTTCGCCAGGAAGAGCTCGCTGAAGGCCGGCTATCAAGGCGAGATCATGGACCGCACGGAGCGCGACGTGGCGCATTCGCTGGAGAATGGATTCGTCGCAGCCGTCGATTCCGCGCCGCGCAAGGACCTTTCCTGGCGTGTGTCCTACGAATATTTTGACCGCAATCCGGAACACTACGTGGATGCACAAGCCTTGGTGACGGCCGGAGGCATCACCAATGACTCGATCTACAGCCGGCGTTTCGACGAGGCGGCGCGGATTCGGAATCGGGGGAGCGCCGAACTGGAGTACAGTCCGACCGACCGGCTGAGTTTTTCGGGATTTGCCGGGAGCACGCAGGACAACTACAACCGCCGCGGCGGAGTCAACAGCCCGACCGCGCTCAACTACACGACCAGCACGGCGGCGCCGTACTACCTGTATGGCGTGCTCAAGGATCTTTCCTACAACGCCGGGTTCGACGGAGATTTTACGCTGACGAACTCGGTCTCGGTGTTTGCCGAGTATTCTTACGAGCGTTACTACAAGTCGATGGCGTCACGCTATCGCGCCCCGGGCGGCGCGACGCCGACGCCGCTCGATTGCAGCACTTCGGGACGGGGATGCGACAGCGCCAACAACGACTGGGGCAGCACGGCTGCCGATCACGTGCATATTGTGAGCGCGGGCCTGGACCTGCATCCCGGCAAGAGGGCGTACCTCAGCGCGTATTATTCGTTGTCGGCCGCAAAGGGCAACGTAAACAGCTTCGCGCTCGGCGATTCCACGGTCACGACCGGACCGGATAAGTTCATCCTGACCGGCACCAATGCGGCGGTGAACTACCCGGAGACGACCAGCCGGAACCACGAAGTGGTGGCTATCTTCCGCTATAACCTCACCAAGAATCTCACCCCGAAGATCGAGTATCGGTATCAGCAGTTCGACAACCAGGACTATCAGACCTCGGCCATGACGCCATACATGGGATGCGTCAGCCCGCTGCCGCCGGGCGCGGCGGTGCCGGGATGTTCCAGCGTCCTGATCGGGACCGCGAGCCCATATTATCCGTACTTCGTGGTCGGCGACACCAGCGCGGCGCGCTTCCTGTTTATGGGCGCGGACCAGCCCTCATATCGGGCGCACTATCTGGCGGGGTCGATGGAGTACCGGTTCTAAAGACATACACCAGACTGTACGGACGCCGCACGTCTCGCAACATCGGCGAGACGTGGGTGTCGCCATTCTCTTCGGAAAATTCAACCAGAGCGAGAGCGCTATTCGTAACGCAGGCTTTCGACGGGGTCCAGTTGGGCGGCGCGGGTGGCGGGGACGGTTCCGAAGACGATACCGACCAGCGACGAAACAATGATCGCGATGATGGCCGACAAGCCTGACACAGGCACGCGATAGTCGGTGAGGAAGCGGATCGACCACGGAATTGCCAGCCCGATGACGATGCCGACGATGCCGCCGGTCAAGGAAATCAGGATGGCTTCGGCCATGAACTGGAAACGAATCTCGCGGTTGGTGGCACCAATGGCCTTGCGCACACCGATTTCTCGGATGCGCGAATTCACCGTCGACAGCATGATGTTCATAATGCCAATGCCGCTGACCAGCAGCGTGACCATGGCGATGACCAGCAGCATCCAGGTCAAGGCCGTAAAGGCTTTGTCGGCGACTTCGAGCAGGTGGGTAAGGTTCTGCACGTCATAGACGGACTCGGCGCGATGGCGCGACTTGAGCACGCGCTGCACCTGCAGAGTCGCCGCCGGCACCATGGAAGGGTCGGCGACGGAGAAGTAGGCCATCTTCAGGGTGGGCGTCTCGCTGAAATAGCGGCTTACGGTGAAAGGGATCAGCAGGGTGCTGTCGGTGACTTCGGTCTGGCCAAACGTATCGACGCGCTCTTTGAAGGTACCGATTACGGTGAAGGGCAGGCCGGAGAGCTTCATGACGTGGCCCACGGCTTCCTGCGGCGAACCGAAGAGTTCCTTGCCCAGCTTGTCGGTGATGACGCCGACTTTGTTGTGGGCTTGCGAATCTTCCGCGTCGAAGAAACGTCCCGAAACCACCACCAGATTGCGCACGCGGGAGTAATCCGGGGAGACGCCGAGGATGACCAGATCGCGCTCCTTGCCGCTGCCCACCGGGACGCGATCGCTCAACTGGACCACCGGACTGGCGGCGGAGATGCCGGGCACGCTTCCCTGCACCGCGAGAATATCGGACATTGTCAGCGGGTCGGGTGCGCTGGCATTGATGTGCTCGGCGCCGCCTTCATACTCCGCCCAGATCAGGTTGGCGCCGATACCTTGGATCAGGTTCAACACATATTGGCGCCCGGTCAGGCCGACGGACACGACGAGGATCAAGGAGGCCGTGCCGATGACCATGCCCAGGGCAGTCAGCATGAAGCGAACTTTGTTGCTGCAGAAGGTGTCGTAGGCGAAGCTGAGGATTTCCCCCAGCGCCATGTTGGGACGCAGGCTGGCGCGCACGGCGTCGGTGGCGCGGGTTACGCTCTGCGCCGCGATGGCTGCCGTCGACTTGCCCGCGGCTGTGGCCGCCGGCTGGGTTGTGCTGGCCGCACTGGTCATGCTGATTGGATGCGTATGGTTCGATGCCGCTTCTAAATGCTACGGTGGCCCAGACATTGGCGCAAGCGCTCAGTGTGGCCCCCGGACATTCCGGCCGCGACCAGGCAGGCGGGGGCGCCGGTAATGAGGGCTGCGAATTGTAGGGCGCCGGGCTTGGGTCCGCTGCGCCAAGTATGGCAAAGTAGGAAGGACTCACGCGGGTCTAGCCATCATCCTTCGTAATTACAGAACGCTTATCCTGCTGGCGCTGCTGACGGCGGCGGCGCTGCTGGTTCACGGATACCATCCTTACGCCGAAGATGCCGAAATCTACCTGCCCGGTGTCGAGCGGATTCTGAACCCGCATTTATTTCCGGTGGGGCAAGTCTACTTCCAGTCACACGCCAGCATGACGCTGTTCCCGAACCTGATTGCCGGTTCGCTGCGGCTGACGCACATTCCGTTGGAGACGGGATTGTTCGTGTGGCAGGTGGCGTCGATTTTTCTGTTTCTACTGGCGGTGTGGCATTTGAGTGGCGCGCTGTTTTCGAGCCAGCGGGCGCGGTGGGGAGCGACCGTGTTGCTGGCGGGCTTGCTGACTCTGCCTATCTCGGGGACGGGGCTCTATCTGATCGATCAGTATGTGAACCCGCGGAACCTGGCGGGATTTGCGGCGGTATTCGCGATCACGTATCTGCTCAAGCGCAAGTATCTTTGGGCTTTTGTGTGGGTGGCGCTGGCGGCGAGCGTGCATCCGCTGATGTGGGTGTTTCCGTTTTCGTTTTGCGCATTGTGGATTGCGCTCGGATGGATGGAAACGAGAACCCCCACTCTAGCCGCAAAGGGCGCGGCTAGAATGGAGCACCCGGCTTGTTTCGGCCTGGTATTGATTCCGTTTACGCAATACTCGCCTGCGTATCACGAAGCGGCCAAACTCCATGCCCATCACTACATCCAGAATTGGGCGTGGTATGAGTGGGTGGGGATTGTGGCTCCGATAGTCCTGATGTGGTGGTTTGGTCGGATCGCGCAGTCGCGGCAATGGACGCTGCTCATGCGTGCCTGCCGCGCGTTTGCGATCTATGGCTTGATTTATCTGGTGACGGCGTTGGTGCTGGATCTTCCGGCACGCTTCGAAAGCCTGGCGCGGCTGCAGCCCATGCGCAGCCTGTATCTGGAATATATCTTCTTATTTGTGTGCGTGGGCGGACTGCTGGGAGAGTTCGTGTTGAAGCATCATGTGTGGCGCTGGCTGGTGCTGTTCGTGCCGATGGCTGCAGGAATGTTCCTGGCACAGCGCGCGCTGTTCCCGGCGAGCGCTCAGGTGGAGTGGCCGGGAGCGGCGCCCAAGAATCCGTGGGCGCAGGCGTTCGTTTGGATCCGCGCGAACACGCCAGTGGACGCGGTGTTTGCCATGGATCCCGGGTACATGCACATCGATGGTGAGGACAATCTCGGGTTCCGCTGCATGGCCGAGCGCAGCCGCATGGCCGACGCCATCAAAGATAACGGCGTGGTGAGCATGTTTCCCCCGCTGGCCGACGAGTGGTGGAGCGAAGTGCAGGCACAGACGCCATGGAAGAAGTTTCATGCGGCGGATTTTGTGCGGCTAAAACAGAAATACGGTGTGGGATGGGTTGTGCTTCAGAGGCCGGGCGTGTCGGACATGGATTGCCCGTATCAGAACGCGAGCGTGATGGTTTGCCGCGTGCCGTGAAAAGGCTTCACCACGGGGGACACAGAGGGACACAGAGGAACACTTCCGAAGATGGCTTCAAAACCGGACGGCCGAGGCGGCCGTCGCCACAATCTTTCCATTCCCCAGGCTCAAGCGGAGCGCGCGGTCTCGCTGGAGCGAATGTAGTAGGAATCGCCAGGCTGGCCCTCCAACTTGCGGCCCTTCTCACTAAATCTCGGCAGGTGGGATATTCCCCATTTCTGAAAAGCGAACTGCATCGTGGTGGCCAGCACGCCGAAGCCATAGGTCACGCTGCGCCGGAAGTTGATCGACGATGCCTCCTCGAAATACTTCGTCGGGCAGGAGACTTCGCCGATACGGAATCCGAAATGGACGCACTGGGCGAGCATCTGGTTGTCGAACACGAAATCGTCGGAGTTCTCGAGCAGCGGTAACGTCGTCAGCACCTTGCGGCTGAAGGCGCGATATCCGGTGTGGTATTCGGAGAGCTTGACCCGCAGGAAAAGATTCTCGAACGCGGTCAGCAGGCGGTTGGACACATATTTGTAGAGAGGCATGCCGCCGAGCAGGGCGCGGCCGCCGATGATGCGGGAGGCGAGAACCACATCGTATACGTCGTAGGCGACCATGCTGGCCATGGCGGTGATGAGCAGCGGAGTGTACTGATAGTCCGGGTGGAGCATGATGACCACGTCCGCACCGGCGGCCAGCGCCTCGCGGTAGCAGGTCATCTGATTGCGTCCATAGCCGTAGTTGCGGTCGTGCTGGAAGACGAGCAGGCCGAGTCGGCGAGCGACGTCAAGGGTGTTGTCGCGGCTGTTGTCGTCGACCAGGATGCGGATATCGACCAGATCGGGGACCTCGGCCACCGTGGCCTGGAGCGTCTTCTCCGCGTTGTACGCGGGCATGACGACCGCGATGCGTTTGCCGTTGATCATGAGGGAGTGGGTATCAACAGTGTACTAGATCAAGCCCGCGGAACGGCGCTCAGCACAGGGGACACAGAGGGGCACAGGGGAAAACAACCTGCTCAGCCCCGGTGCCTCGGCACCACGGGAGCGCTCGGGGCTGCGCGATGATTTCACGCCGTCTTACTTCATGCCGTCCAGGACAGAGCCGATGATGCCGCCGACCACGCCGCCTTCTACGGTTTGGCGAGGAGCTTCGCGCGGAAGATAGCGTTCGATGGCGTGGGCGAGTTTGGCGATAGGAAGCGTCTGCAGCCAAACGCGGCCGGGGCCGGTGAGCGCGGCCAGGAAAATGCCGTCGCCGCCAAAGATCATGTTCTTGATACCGGGGACAGTGGTGATCTGGAAACTGACGCTGGATTGGAATGCGCCGACGTGGCCGGGATGGACGCGGAGCGTTTCCCCGGGCTGCAGATCGCGCACCACGAGTTCCCCGGAGAGTTCGAGCCAGGCAATGCCCTGGCCGCTGACTTTCTGCAGCAGGAAGCCGTCGCCGCCGAACATGCCCGCGCCCAGCGATTGCTGGAAGCCGACACTGAGCTGAATCGCAGAAGTGGCGCACAAGAAGCCGTGGCGATGAATCATGAATTCGTGGCCGGGCGCGACTTCTACCGGGACGATGTGCCCGGGGAGCTTGGTGGCGAAGGCCAGCTCGCCGGGCACGCCGTAGGCGCGATATTCGGTCATGAAGAGCGATCCGCCGCCCGCCACGCGCTTCAGAACGCCAAAGATGCCGCCCCCGCCGCCAAATTGCGTGTGCGTGGTCATCTGAATCGAGGCGCCCATCCAGGAAAGTTCGCCGGCTTCGGAAATGATGGCGTCGTTGGGGTCGAGGATGAATTCCAGGACGGGCATGGTGGTGCCGGTGATGCGGCTCTGCATGGATCGGTCTCCTGAAAGTGTGATCGGAACGGCATCGCGCCGGGTTCCGGCGGGCGCGAAAGCCAGTATACATGCGGGGAAAGAGGCGTCAATTTGCTGGGTTGGAACGCCGGAAGGTTTTCTCAGTCAAGGCCTTCAAGGCCGATGGGTTTCAACGGACTGCAGGAGACTGACGACTTCGTCGGCGCGAAGGTTCGGAAGCCAGGCAACCGGTCCGCGTGCATGAAAGCAGGCGCGCTTCACTTCCCGAACTCCCGCTTCGCGGCAAAAATCCTGAAAGTCGAGCAGGGAGAGAACATGCAAGTTGTGCGTGCCGTACCAGGTGGAAGGCAAGGAGCGGGTGATCGGAGTGCGTCCGCGGAGCGCAACCTGCAGGCGTACCGAGAGATGCGCGAAGTTGGCGTACGAGACAATCACCTGGCGGCCAACGCGAAACGCCTCGCGAAGAATCTCCAATGGCGACACGAGTTCCTGAAACGTTCCCAACAGCAGAATGTAGTCGAATGAGCCGGAGCTGTATTGATCGAGACCGTCGGCGATGTCGCTTTGATGAACGATCAAGCCACGCTCCACGCAGCGAGCCACCAGGGCAGCGTCTTTCTCCACGCCCTCACCCGCGACCTGCTTGGTATGCACGAGGCGCTCCAGAAACGCACCGTCGCCGGTTCCTAAATCCAGCACGCGGGATTTTTCGGGAATCCAATCCAGAACGGTCTGGTAAATGTTCGCGTTCATAGATCCGCTTTGGCCCGCCGGTATTCGTGGTCGAGATAGTGTCCCAGAACCTGCGCAAAGGGAGGGTTTTCAATCAGGAACGAATCGTGCCCGTACGGCGTGTCTAGATTGATGTAGGTGACGGCTACGTTCCCGCGTTTCAGCAAACGCACCAGCTCGCGCGACTGGGCAGGCGGATAAAGCCAGTCGGACTCGAAGGAGATTACCAGAAAACGCGCACGGATCCGGCGGACCAGCTCGGCCGCATCTCCCTTATCGAATAGATCGAAGTCATCCAGCGCTCGCGTCAGATAAAGATAGGAGTTCGGATCGAAACGCTTGACGAAGCTTTCACCCTGATGTTCCAGATAGCTTTCGACGGCAAACATATCTGCTGCGTCCGGGCGGAGCGCGGCCGGCTCCTGGCGTTTGCGGCCGAACTTGTGCGTCATGGAGAACGCGCTCAGATAAGTAACGTGGCCCACCATGCGCGCCACCGCCAAGCCATGGGCGGGGCGTCGGCCTTCGTAGTAGTTGCCCTGGTTCCAGTGAGGATCCGTGCGGATGGCGCGGCGGCCGATTTCGTTGAAGGCAATCTGCATGGCGCTGTGCGAGGTGCAGGTCGCAAGCGGAATACAGACGCGCACGCGCTCGGGATATTCCGCCGCCCAGACCAGCGCCTGCATCCCGCCCATCGAACCGCCGGTGACCGCGAAAAGCTGAGAGATGCCCAACTGCTGGACTAGTCCCGTTTGCAGCGCAACCATATCCCGGATGGTTATGGCCGGGAAATTCATGGCGTAGGCGCTTCCCGTTCTCGGGTCGACGGAGGCCGGGCCCGTGGTGCCCGCGCAGCCGCCCAGCGTATTGCTGCAGATGACGAAGAACTTGTCGGTATCGATGGCCTTGCCGGGTCCGACGTGGTAATCCCACCAGCCGGGGCGGCCGGTTTTCGGATTCATGCCCGCAACGTGCGCATCGCCGGACAGCGCATGGCAAATCAGGATGACGTTGTCGCGGGCGGGCGAGAGCGTGCCCAGAGTCTGGTACGAGACTTCGATGTGATCGAACCTGAAACCGGACTCGGTGGTGAAGTCGTCGACGGTCGCAGTCTGCGTGTGAGTGACGCCAAGCGCGGATCGATAGGAGGAGATCTTCTGATCCTGAAGATCTCCCTGATCCATCTCGCTCTTGGGCACGACCATCTCGATGCCTCGGCTATTTCTGCGACGCGTTCAGCGCCTGGTCGAGATCGGCGATGATGTCGCGAACGTCTTCGATCCCGACCGATAGCCGGACATACTCGGGGCTGACGCCAGCTTGCGCCTGCTCTTCGGGCGTAAGCTGCGAGTGGGTCGTGGTCGCCGGGTGAATGATCAGCGACTTGGCGTCGCCAATGTTAGCCAGGTGGCTGAACAGCTTTACGTTGTCGATGAGTTTTTGGCCCGCCGTTTTGCCGCCCTTGATACCGAATCCGACGATTCCACTCTGTCCATCCGGAAGATATTTCTTCACGTTGGCGTGATCGGGATGATTCGGCAACCCAGGATAGTTCACCCACACGACGGCCGGGTGCTTTTGCAGGAATTCCGCCACGGCGAGCGCGTTTTTCGAATGCCGCTCCAGACGCAGGTGCAGCGTTTCCAGGCCCAGCAGAGTGAGGAACGATCCCCAGGGACTCTGCGAGGCTCCGGTGTCGCGCAGCCAGTGGGTGCGGATATAGATGATGTAGGCGATGTTGCCGATAGGGCGGAGGGCCTCCTCGAACACCATGCCGTGATAGGCGGGATCGGGCGCGGTGAACTCGGGCCACTTCTGGGGATCCTTGGCCCAGGGGAATCGGCCGCTGTCGACGACCGCACCGCCGATGTGAACTCCGTGGCCGCCGATGAACTTGGTGGTTGAATACACGACGATGTCGAATCCGTGTTCGATGGGCCGGAAAAGGGCCGGGGTCAGCACCGTGTTGTCGATGATGGCCGGCAATCCGTGCTGGTGGGCGAGATCAGTGATGGCGCGGTAGTCGGGGACGTCGTTCTTGGGATTGCCCGGCGTTTCGACGTAGACGGCGCGCGTGTTCTTGTCGACCAGCTTGCTGATCTGCTCGGGATGCGCGGGATCGAAGAATCGGACCGCGATTCCCAACTTCTGGAAGGTCTGCGAGAACAGAGTCCAGGTGCCGCCGTAGAGACTGTTGGCGGAAATGAAATTCTGGCCAGCGTGGACAACGGTGAGCAGAGAAGCCGTGATTGCAGCCTGTCCGCTGGCAAAGGCCAGAGCCGCGGCACCGCCGTCCAAGGCGGCCAGGCGCTTTTCCAGCACGTCGGTGGTGGGATTCATCAGGCGGGTGTAGATATTTCCGAACTCGCGCAGGCCAAACAGGTTGGCCGCATGTTCGGTGCTGTTAAAGACAAAGCTGGTCGTCGAGTAGATGGGCACGGCGCGCGCGGTGGTCGCGGGATCCGGCGTCTGTCCGGCGTGAAGCGCCTGAGTGCCGAGCCTGTAGGTTGGCGTATTGTCCGACATGCAGCGTTCTCCTTCGTGAAAAAATCTCTGATTGAACGGCAGCTCTGAAAGCAATCTCTGCGTGATCGCTGGACGAATTTCAGCCGGGCCCTTGCCAGCGGGCCTCGCAAACGCGAGGAATTGCAGCCGCCGGCAACCGGCTTCCCCAAAGAAAGGAGTCAGTCTACTAGAAACACAAGTTATTGACTAGACATAACCAGCTAGTGGCGGTGTGCTGGCAACGGGGCCCGTCAGCGCGTCGAAGGCTGACCGGTTCTCGCCAGCAGCCGCTCAAAGGCAGGATCGCCGCGGTAAGGGGTGAAATTGGGGTCTTCGCCGATCAGCAGAAACGCTTCGTCGTGGGCTTGGGCGCATATATCCAGGTAGTGGAAGACCTGCTGCCGGTTGCCGAGGCAGGCGGCCGTCTCTGCCACCCAGTAAGCACTCAGTTCGCCGCGCGCAAAGAGGTCTTCTTGGACGCGCAACTGGGCATCCAACAGTCCGCGGCCACCCCGCTCTTTATATCCTCTGGAGGCGGCTTCGACCGTGGCCATGGTTGCAGGCCGATGCGTGTAGATTCCTTCCTGTTTCAGTTCCTCGAGATAGTCGGGATAGTCGGACAGTTCGAAGTAGGCGTACCGGAGGTAACGGTGGGGCGACGCGAAGGTGGGATCCGCCGCCTCGACCTGCTTCAACAGTTTCAGACCTTCGTCATGATGGCCCGCAGCCCAGAGCAGGCGGCCCTTGTCGGCCAGGATGGAGGCCGAACCGGGATCGAGTTCGCGCGCTCGCTCGATCTCCGTCAACGATTCTTCGTGGCGACTCATCGTCTGCAGAAAGGTGGCGAACCAATGATGCGCCTTGGCGTTGTTGGGATCGAGATCGATGGCGCGCCGAAATTCGCGCTCGGCTGAGGCCACGTCCCATATTCCATAAAACGTCACGAAGGCCAGCGAAGCGTGCGCCTCGGAGGAGAGCGGGTCCAGTTCCACGGCTTTCTGCGCAGCCGTAAAGGCGCGGGCATAGGCTTCGTTGGCCGGCATGGCGGAATACTCCCGCAGCAAGTTGTAGCTGTCGGCAAGACCCATGTAGGCCGGGGCATAGTTGGGATCGTGAACGATCGCCTGGGTGAAAGCGTCGACCGCCTGGTTCAAACTCTCAGGCGTCCGTTTGTTCCAGAAGAACCGTCCCTTCAAGTAAAAATCCCGGGCTTCCGGGTTGGCCGCTGGCGGAATCGTGGTGGAGGAAAGCGACACCGGGGAGTTTGCATTCACCCGGCGAGCGCGATAGGCAGGTCTGAGTATCCATGCGGCAAGCAGTACCACCAGGATCGGCAGGGCGATGGCCAGGGGGCGGCGCCACTGCAGTCTCCGGGGTGGCGGCAGGCCTACAGGAAGGGCTTTGATCTCCGGGATGGGTTCGACGTCGCGCAGGGGGGCGATCCAGCGGTAGCCGCGGCGCTCTACGGTCTCGATGAAGATGGGGTTGTCGGGCGAATCGCCGAGCGCGTCCCGCAGGCGCTTGACCGCGCTGCGGATGGCGCGGTCGAAATCGACAAAGACGTCGTCCGGCCAAAGCGCCTGCCGAAGCTGCTCGTGAGTGACGACTTCGTCGGGATGACTGAGAAGCAGTTCCAGCATCCGAAACGGGAGGTCTTGAAGGTGGACCTTGACGCCGTTGCAACGAAGGTCGCCCGCACGAAGGTCAGCTTCGAACTTGCCGAAACGAACGATGACCGGAGGGGCATGCGCAGGACTCATCTAGCACCTGCTGCGAAACACAGCAGTTTACACCTGCGCGATCGCCATTGAATGGCACTTTCGGGCCCGTCTCCACAAAACAACGGACGCCCGTAATGCTCTACCAATGGAGACGTTATTGCGTTACGCAGGGGTCGCGCAGAGGTGAGGACCAGTGCATTGACCCCACCGCGCACTTAGGCGAAAGTCGGCACTGAAAAATCAGGTCGGGATCTCCCCCTTCATTCAACCGCAGTCTGATTTTCCCAGGAGACAACTCATATGGATTTCTTCCATCGTCAAAAGAAATACTCGGGCACTTTTTTGCACACGCTGAGGGTGCTCGGCGTGCTGGTGTTGGCCGGAATTGCATTTCCGGCGCGGGCGCAGACCCACCCACCGGCGTTTTTTCCGTATCCTTCGACTTTTGAAATCAACGGCATCGTGAACTATTCCAACCTTCTAGGAGTCCAAGCGGCGGCTGTGGGCGACTTCAACGGGGATGGCAAGCTCGACGTGGTATCGATCACCGGTGGCGGATGGGAACTCGACGTCGCTCCCGGCAACGGCGACGGAACGTTCCAGATCCCGATCGCGAATATCTTCACTTCTCAGCTGCCCACGGGCCATGGCCCCTACGCGATGGCCGTGGGTGACTTCAATGGCGATGGACGCCTCGATG
Organism: Terriglobales bacterium; assembly: GCA_037443605.1. Lineage (GTDB taxonomy): Bacteria > Acidobacteriota > Terriglobia > Terriglobales > Acidobacteriaceae > Sulfotelmatobacter. The sequence continues at coordinate 3,260 of JBBIOA010000006.1, read as the reverse complement.
TTGCCGTGTGGGGCATCTATTCCCCAGGGCCGAACAGCGAAGTCAACATCTTCCTGGGCAATGGCAACGGAACTTTCAACTACGGCAGTACCTTAACGGCTCCTAACACCTCGGACGGAAATCCAGGCAGCAACAGCCTCTCCGTGGCCGACTTCAATGGCGACGGCCATCTCGACCTGGCCGCCCTGGCTCCCTACTGTGCTTCGAACCTGCCGTGCCTCTCCGTTTTTCTCGGCAAGGGCGATGGAACCTTCCAGACTGGCGTGCCCTACTCCACCGTGGACCCAAATCATCCGAATTACTACAACTCGTATGGCATGGCGGTGGGGGATCTGACCGGAGACGGGAAACCCGACATCGCCGTCACTCAGAACAACGGAATGGTCGTGCTGCTGAACAACGGCAATGGCACGTTCGGGACCGCCACCTATTATGACAACGGAATCAACAACAATAGCGAAATTGGCATCGCGATTGGCGATGTCAACGGCGATGGGAAGAACGACATCGTGACGACCACGTTTCGCTATGGAGATCTCGTGCTCTACCTGAACCAGGGCGGCGGCACGTTTGCGCGGAAAGGGTCTGTCGGCCAAGCGCCGGGCGGGTCCATGTCGTGGCTGGTGTCGATGGCCGACATCAACGGCGATAAGAAACTGGACCTGGTCGCGACCGATGGTGTGGGTGAAATCTGGACGTTCTATGGCAAGGGTGACGGCACCTTCACCGCCGGGCCGGTTTACCCGGTGCAGTACTGGGAGCAGCCACCCGACAACGTGATTCTCGCCGACTTCAATAAAGACGGCGTAGTCGACATATTCAAGGAAGTAAGCGGCCACAGTTGGGACGGCGAAGTGATCCTGGGCCGCAGCAATGGAACCTTCCAGACCAACTCGGCCTACGGATGGAATGCCAACGGCTACGGCTACAACCTGGTAACCGCCGACTTCAATGGCGACGGATTTCCGGATGTCGCCTACTCGGGTGCGCGAAGCAGCAATCTCACACAGCCTGGATTCGAGGTCTCGCTGGGGAGTTCGCATGGCGCGCTGGGAGCGCCGACATTTGTGCCAGTGGCGCCAGCCGGGTGCTACGTGTGGACGGAGTGGGTCGCTGCCGGCGACGTGAACGGCGATGGCAAAGCCGATATCGTGGCCACCGTCCTGAACAACAGCAGTTCCGGGTGCCCCAACAACCAGGTTGCGGTCCTGACCGGCCTGGGCACGGGCAAGTTCAACACCCCCGTGTATTATTCAACCGGCTCGACGGCTCAATCCAACGATGTGTTCCTGCAAGATCTGAATGGCGATGGCAAACCGGACATCGTCATTTCCAATGCCGACGGCACCATCAGCGTGCTGCTCAACAACGGCAAGGGTGTGTTTGGAACGGCCAGCGCGATCAGCAGCGTGGCTGCGCTCAGTCCGCATCTGAACTCTCTGTCGTTCGGCGATTTCAACGGCGATGGCAAGCTCGACATCGCGGCCGCATCCTATTATCCGGGCAGCTATAGCGGTAATGTGTACATCCTGCTGGGCGATGGCGATGGCACGTTCCAGGCCCCGATCACGGTTGCGGCCGCCCCGCAATACGTGTACACCAACACGCTGGCGGCCGGTGACTTCAACAAGGATGGCAAGACGGATTTGCTCGTCACTCTTGAAGGCAGTACTGGTTGCACCGGCTACTATGGCGCAGCCGCGTATGTCGTACTCACGGGCAATGGCGCGGGCGGGTTCAGTGCCGGTCCGTACGTATGCACCGGCGGCGATTATCCCGAGTATCCGGTGATCGCCGACCTCAACGGCGACGGCAAGCCGGATGTCTTCATCCCCATGCTGGAGAACTACGGGATCAACCCGTACGGTCCAGTGTTGCTGAAGGGCAACGGCGACGGCACTTTCACAGCTCTGGGTGAGTCGGAGTATCAGTATGTACAGGGCGCGCAAACAACCGTATTCAAAGGAGGCTTCAACGTCGGCCCGACCAGCCGGGGCGCGGTGATTGCCGATTTCAACGCCGACGGCATGCCAGACATCGCTGTACTGAATGCCGACAACTTCGCCATCGGCGACTACGTGACGTTCGTTACGGTGATGCAAAACGGCACGCAACCGGTCAGCGTGTCTCCACTGGCGCTGAACTTTGGCGTTGTGGCGGCGGGCACCACTAAGGCGCTGACCGTCCTTCTCACCAATGATCAAAGCTCCGCGCTGAGCATTACCAGCGTGGCGATCTCCGGTACCAATGCCAGCGACTTCACCGCAACTTCCGGTTGCGGAAAGACGGTCAGGCCTGGTTTCCAGTGCATGGTTACGGTGAAGTTCACGGCTCCCGCTCTGGGCGCCGAGAGCGCGACGCTGACCATTCAGGACTCCGCGGGCGCTCAAACCGTGGCCCTCGTCGTCATGAACCCGAGACCGGCAATCACTTCCCTTGTACCGGGAAGCGTGCTGGCCGGAAGCGGGGCATTCACGCTCACCGTCAACGGCACGAACTTCGTCACAACATCGGTAGTGAATTGGTCGGGAGCGGCGCGGCCCACAACCTACGTGAGCCCCACGCAACTGACAGCGACCATCACTGCGGCGCAGGTTTTCAAGGCTGGCACCTACAAGGTCACGGTCACCAATCCTGCACCCGGGGGCGGGACGACCGCATTCAGCAACTTCGTGGTGAACAATCCGGTCCCGACGCTGACTGCGATCGCACCGAGTTCGGCGACGCATGGGGGAGCCGCGTTCACCTTGAAGGCCACCGGGACGGGATTTGTTTCCACTTCCACGATCAATTGGAACGGAACGCCGTTGACCACAAAATACGTGGGCAGCACCACCCTGACCACAACCGTGCCGGCTACGAACATTGCCGCCGCCGGCACGGCCAGTGTGACGGTCGCGAGCCCTGCGCCTGGAGGCGGCACGAGCGCACCCCAGACGTTCACCATCAAGTAGAAGCGGAGGACAATCCCGACGAATGCTGCACGATCGACGGCGAGGATAGGCAAGTAGAGCTTTTGCCGAGGTCGTCTCCTGACTGCGGCGATGGAGCGCGGACGCAAGACCGGCCCGCGCTCCGCTTTTTGGGCGAAGTCATGGATCAACGATGTGGTCGGAGCCGAACCGAGTTACGAGCGAAGAGTGGTGCCGGGAACAGGAATCGAACCTGCACGGTACCAAGTACCGGCGGATTTTGAGTCAGACCGTAAGCACCGCGCGAGACGTCGGCAGATCCGCATCGGGTACGGCGGAACAGCGGAT
>JBBIOA010000005.1:161007-203600 GCA_037443605.1 Terriglobales bacterium | reverse complement strand
TCACCGTGGGCTACATCTACATGCTGAAGCTGTCGCACCTGGTGGACGACAAGATCCACGCGCGTTCCATCGGACCGTACTCGCTCATCACCCAGCAACCGCTCGGTGGTAAGGCGCAGTTCGGCGGACAGCGTTTCGGAGAAATGGAAGTTTGGGCGCTGGAAGCCTACGGCGCAGCGTTCATTCTGCAGGAGCTGCTGACGGCGAAGTCCGACGACGTATACGGCCGCACCAAGATTTACGAGGCCATCGTCAAGGGCGAAGCCGCCATGGAGCCCGGCGTGCCCGAATCGTTTAACGTGCTGATTCGTGAATTGCAGTCGCTCTGCCTGGATGTGGAATTGATCAAGGCCGGAGAGAAGAAGCCGACGGCCAGCGCGGCAGCAGACTAAAGGTCAGTTCTTAGTTCTCGGTTTCCAGCTCTCAGGTAGAGCCGAGAGGGAATCGAGAGCTGAGAGCAGCTCAAGGGTTTTGGGAAATACGCGCCACTGCGGCATCCGAGTTCAATGCCGCATGAAGAGGCGAGAGTTCGATCCCGGTTTACTGAGAACTGAGAACCGGGAACTGAGAACTTGTTGTAGAGCTCCGTCAGCGGCGACGACACAGCCGAGGAAAGCGGAGGAACACCTTGTTTCGTTCGAGCCCTTTTGAAATGGCAAATGTGATCGCGGACTTCGATGCCATTCGCATCTCGCTGGCCTCGCCGGAAAAAATCCGGAGCTGGTCGCATGGCGAAGTCACCAAGCCCGAGACCATCAACTACCGCACCTTCAAACCGGAGCGCGACGGATTGTTCTGCGCCCGCATCTTTGGTCCCGTTACCGACTGGGAGTGCCTCTGCGGCAAGTACAAGCGCATGAAGCACCGCGGCGTGATCTGCGACAAGTGCGGCGTGGAAGTCACGCTGTCGAAAGTTCGCCGCGAACGCCTCGGTCACATCGAACTGGCTTCGCCCTGCTCGCACGTCTGGTTCTTCAAAGGTCTGCCCAGCCGCATCGGGCACCTGCTCGACATTTCCCTGCGCGATCTGGAGTCCGTGCTCTACTTCGAAGCCTACGTCGTGGTCGAGCCCGGCGACGCTCCGGTGAAAGAGCGCGAAGTCATCAAGGACGAAGCCAAGTTCCGCGAGCTGGACCAGCAATACCGTCCGGCCGGCTTTAAAGCCATGATGGGCGCCGAAGCCATCAAGGAACTGCTGAAGCGCGTGGAAACCGATACGCTGGCCACTGAACTGCGCGAGAAGATGAAGAACGAGAGCTCGCTGCAGAAGCGGCTCAAGTACGCCAAGCGCCTGAAAGTGGTCGACGCGTTCCGCAAGAGCGGCAACAAGCCGAACTGGATGATTCTCGACGTGATCCCGGTCATTCCGCCGGAGTTGCGTCCCCTGGTTCCACTGGACGGCGGCCGTTTCGCCACGTCCGACCTGAACGATCTCTATCGCCGCGTCATCAACCGGAACAACCGGTTGAAGAAGCTGATGGACTTGCACGCTCCCGAAGTCATCGTGCGCAACGAAAAGCGCATGTTGCAGGAAGCCGTCGACGCCCTGTTCGATAACGGACGCCGTGGCCGCGTGCTGCGTGGCGCCAACAACCGCCCGCTGAAGTCGCTGTCCGACACGCTGAAAGGCAAGCAGGGACGCTTCCGCCAGAACCTGCTCGGCAAGCGCGTCGACTACTCCGGACGTTCCGTCATCGTGGTCGGTCCCGAACTCAAGCTGCACCAGTGCGGTCTGCCCAAGAAGATGGCTCTCGAGCTGTTCAAGCCGTTCATCTATCACCGGCTCGAGCAGACGGGCAACGTCACCACCATCAAGCAGGCCAAGGAAATGGTCGAGCAGCAGGAACCCATCGTGTGGGACATCCTGGAAGAAGTCATTAAGGATCACCCCGTCCTGCTGAACCGCGCTCCTACGCTCCACCGCCTGGGCATTCAGGCGTTTGAGCCGGTGCTGGTGGAAGGTAAGGCCATCAAGATTCACCCGCTGGTCTGCACGGCGTTCAACGCCGACTTCGACGGCGACCAGATGGCGGTTCACATTCCGCTGTCTCCGGAAGCGCAGGTCGAAGCCAGCGTGCTCATGCTGGCCTCGCACAACATCCTGTCGCCCGCTTCGGGCCAGCCGATCACCGTGCCCACGCAGGACATGGTTCTCGGCCTCTATTACCTGACCAAGGCAAAGCCAGGCGCCAAGGGCGAAGGCCGCGCCTTTGCCAACATTGAAGAAGTGCTGATGGCGCTCGATGCCGGCGACCTGGAAACCCTTTCGCCGATCCGCCTCCGCTACTCGGGCGAACTCGTCGACCTGACCACCGCCTACGACGATCAGGACATCATTCACACCGAGCCGGTGCAGGTGGAGCGTTCGTTCATCAACACCACCGTCGGACGCGCCATCCTGAACGACCAGCTCCCCAAGGGCATGCCGTACATCAACGGCCTGCTCAAGAAGAAGGGCATCGGCGCTCTGGTCAACTACACCTACTTGAAGTTCGGGCTCGAGACCACCGTCAAGATGCTCGACGAAGTGAAGTCCCTGGGCTTCCGCTTCGCCACACGCGCCGGCTTGTCGATCGGCATCGATGACATGGTCATCCCCGACAACAAGCGCGTCCTGGTGCGCGACGCCGAGAAGCAGGTGGTCAACGTTCAGCAGCAGTACCTGGACGGCGCCATCACCAACGGCGAGCGTTATAACAAGGTCATTGAAATCTGGTCGTCGATCACGGAAAAGGTCGCCGACGAAATGTTCGGTGAGATGCAACGCCGCGACAAAGAAGGCCAGCTGAACCCGATTTACGTCATGGCCGACTCCGGCGCCCGCGGATCGAAACAGCAGATCCGCCAGCTCTCCGGCATGCGCGGACTCATGGCCAAGCCTTCGGGCGAAATCATCGAGTCTCCGATTACCGCCAACTTCCGTGAAGGATTGACGGTGTTGGAGTACTTCGTTTCGACGCACGGCGCCCGTAAGGGTCTGGCCGACACGGCGCTCAAGACGGCCGACTCGGGATACCTGACTCGCCGCCTGGTCGACGTGGCGCAAGATGTCATCATCAGCGAGTACGACTGCGGGACCGTCGACGGCATCTTCGTCGCCGGGATCGTCGAAGCCGGCGAAATCATCGAGCCGCTGCGCGACCGCATTGTAGGCCGCGTGTCGCTCGAAAAGATCAAAGACTACGACGGCAACGTCATTGTCGACATCAACCAGGAAATCACCGAAGACCTCGCCGGAGCGATTCAGGCGGCCGGCATCGAGCGGGTGAAAATCCGTTCCGTGCTCACCTGCGAATCGAAGCGCGGCGTCTGCGTGATGTGCTACGGCCGTAACCTGGCTTCCGGACGCCTCGTCGAACTCGGCGAAGCCACCGGCGTCATTGCGGCGCAGTCCATCGGCGAACCCGGCACGCAGCTCACCATGCGTACCTTCCACATCGGCGGTACCGCATCGCGAGTCTCCGAACAGTCGCGTCTCGACGCCAAGAACAACGGTACCGTGCGCTTCATCGGACTGCAGACGGTCAAGTCGAAGAGCGGCGATCTCGTGGTGATGAACCGGCAAGGTTCGATCGCCGTGGTCGACGAAAAGAACCGCGAGCGCGAGCGCTACTCGGTCGTGTACGGCGCCAAGGTCAAGGTCAACGACGGCGATCCGGTCACGCTTGGCCAGGTCATGGTCGAGTGGGATCCCTACACCTTCGCCATCCTGACCGAAATCGGCGGCACCGCGCAGTTCAAGGACTTGCAGGAAGGCGTGACGCTCCACGAAGAAGTGGACGAAGTCACCGGCCTGTCGCGTCACGTGGTTGGCGATTCGCCCGATGAGAAGCGCCAGCCGGCCATCGTGACCAAAGGCGCCAAGGGCAGCAAGCGGTACCTGATGCCCTCGCGTGCGCACTTGATGGTCCAGGACGGCGACACCGTCAGCCCGGGCGACGTGCTGGCGAAGATCCCGCGAGAAACCACTAAGACCAAAGACATCACCGGTGGTCTGCCGCGCGTGGTCGAACTGTTCGAGGCCCGCAAGCCGCATGAAACCGCGGTCATCAGCGAAATCGATGGCACGGTCAAGTTCGGCGAGGTTTCGAAAGGCCAGCGCAAACTCTACGTGCAGGCCGACAACGGCACCGAGAAGGAATACTCGGTTCCACGCGGCGTTCACATCAACGTGCAGGAAGGCGAGCGCGTCAAGGCGGGCGAACCGCTCATGGACGGCCCGCTCAACCCGCACGACATCCTGGCCGTACTCGGCGAAAAAGAGCTGCAGGCTTACCTGGTCAACGAAATCCAGGAAGTCTACCGGCTGCAGGGCGTCAACATCTCCGACAAGCACATCGAAGTGATTGTTCGCCAGATGATGCGCTGGGTGAAGGTCGAAGACGTGGGCGATACGCGATTCCTGCTCGAGGAACAGCTCGACAAGTTCGCGTTCCGCGAAGAGAACGAGCGCGTGATCAAGGAAGGCGGCAAGCCGGCTACCGGACGCCCGCTGCTCCTCGGTATCACGAAAGCTTCGCTCTCCACCGACTCGTTCATCTCGGCGGCGTCGTTCCAGGAGACCACGCGCGTGCTCACCGAAGCCAGCATCAACGGCAAGGTCGATCACCTGCGCGGCCTGAAAGAGAACGTCATCGTCGGACGCCTCATCCCGGCCGGAACCGGCATGGAATATTACCGCAACGTCCGCCTCTCGCCAGAGATGGAAGAGGCTGCCGCCAAGGTCCAGGCTGAAGTCTCCGCCGCCTATGAAGAGGCCGAGCGCGCTCTGGAAATGATGCGCCACGAGGGCGAAAACGACGAACTGCCGGCGGAACTCCCGGCTGAACAGTAAGAACAGAACTGCGATCGGGGGCGGACGTATTCGCCCCCGTTCCTTATTCCGCATCCTGATTAAGTAAATGCACGCGACCCCCCAACGAGTGCGTATCGAGGAACCTGTCCCACTTCCTTCGTTGCGCCCCGTGCCGTCCGGCCCTAAGCTTGAGCAACGCATGCTTCGCTTCTTACGCCTCTTGCGGCTGGCCTTCTGGCGTGCCTTCGTGCACGATGCTTTCGCGATTGCAAAAGCGTCCGCGTATTCCATGATTTTTACCTTCTTCCCGGTCCTGCTGATCGTGGGTTCCGGGCTGGCGAACTGGCGCAAGGGCGCACCCTATCTCCGCGAAATCTCCTATGCGCTGGGCAGCATTCTGCCCGCCGGCGGCAATACGGCCCTCACTTATCTGAAGGGCGCCGCACAACACCCGATCGGATTGCTCACGACCACGTCCCTCATCACGTTGTGGACCGCTTCCGGCGTGATGATCTCCTGGATGGAAGGCTTCCGCCGCTGCTACGAACTGCCTAAAACCTGGGGATTGGTGCAGGAGCGGCTCATCGCGTTCATGCTGGTGATCTTCGCGCTCGTTCCCATGACCTTCGCCACCCTGCTGGTGGCGGTCGGCAGCAAGCTCGAAACCCGCATTCTGACGTACATTCATCCCGACTTCAGTCTTTACGTGCTGCTACTGTGGGGCGGCATGCGCTGGCTGATCTCGACCCTCACCAGCATTTCGGTGATCGCGCTGATCTATCACCACGCCGTGCCGCGCACGCAGCCATGGCACAGCGTGATTCCGGGCGCGATCCTGGCTACGATCCTGTGGTTCTCAACGACTGTGGGCTTTCGTTCCTACCTGCAACACTTCGGCAACTTCGCCAGCATTTACGGATCGCTGGGCGTTGCCATGGCGCTGCTGGTCTGGATGTACCTGATTTCGCTGGTGGTGCTGATTGGCGCGGAATTCAATGCCTTGCTGTTCCCGCGCGCCATGCTGGGGAAAGAACTGACCGCAATTAGCAACTCGAAATCATAGGGACGTTGCTGGCAGCGTCTCTCTCACCACACGGGGAAAGCTGGAGGCCAGACGTAGGCTGCGTCTCTACAATTTTGTCTTTTGAGGGAAGAGTTGACGGATATCTCCAATCACAGTCTCCGCCGCGCCAAGATCATCTGCACCATCGGCCCGGCCTGTAGTACGGAAGCCGCCATGCGTGAGCTGTTGCGCAACGGCATGGACATTGCGCGCCTCAATTTTTCTCACGGCACGCACGAGGATCACGCCCACAACATCCAGCGCCTGCGCCGTGCCGCCCAGCGCGAGGGCCGCACCATCTGCATCCTCCAGGATCTGCAGGGTCCGAAGATCCGCACCGGAAAGCTCGAAGGCCGTGAACCAGTTCTGCTGAAGACCGGTTCGGTCGTGACCATCACGCCGCAGAATGTTCCCGGCACAGCCACCCGCATCTCAACCACTTTTCAGGATCTCGCTCGCGAACTCGTCCCCGGCGCCCGCATTCTGCTCTCTGACGGCCTGATTGAGCTGTGCGTCACCGGGATTCGCGGCAAGGACGTGCAGTGCGAAGTCATCAACGGCGGCATGCTCGGCGAGCACAAGGGCATCAATCTTCCTGGCATCGCGCTCACCATTCCTGCCCTCACCGAAAAAGATCGGGAGGATCTTGAGTTCGGCCTCGATCACGGCGTCGACGTGATTGCGCTCTCGTTTGTTCGCACCGGCGCGGACGTCAGCATGGTGAAGCACATCATCGCGACGCATCGCAGCGATGTTCCGTTGATCGCCAAGCTGGAAAAACCCCAGGCCATCGATCACCTCGAAGAGATTCTTGAAGCCGCCGACGGCGTCATGGTGGCGAGGGGCGATCTGGGCGTGGAAATGGCGCCCGAGAAAGTGCCTGTGATCCAGAAGCACATCATTCGACGGGCCGCCGCCTGGCGCAAGCCGGTCATCACCGCTACCCAGATGCTCGAGTCCATGATCGAAAACCCGCGCCCCACGCGGGCCGAGACCAGCGACGTGGCCAACGCCGTCTTTGATGGTACCGACGCCGTCATGCTCTCTGCCGAAACCGCCAGCGGCCGCTATCCGCAGGAATCGGTGGCCATCATGGCGCGCATCGTGGTGGAGGCCGAGCACAACCTGGGAGACTTCATGCAGGCGCGTCGACGCCGTGAGCACCGCGGACTTTCGGTTGCCGAGACCATCTGCGAATCCATTGCCCACGCCGCCGAAGATCTGCCCATGGGCGCGATTGCCGTCTTCACCGAGAGCGGCAACACCGTCCGGATGATCTCCAAGCATCGCCCCAAGGTCCCGATCTATGGCTTTACGCACTTTCCTCACGTGGTGCAGCGCATGAACCTCTATTGGGGAGTCCGCCCGGTGCGCTGCCGCCAGACCAACTCGGCCGAACAGATGGTCTCGCTTGCCGAGCAGGATCTTCTCCGCCGGGGCGTGCTGAAGCCTGGAGACGTGCTGGGAGTCGTCGCCGGCACCCGCCAGACCTCGGGCTCCACCAACCTGATGCGGCTGCACGTGGTCACAAGCGAAGAAGCCGAGAGCATCGTGCATCCTGGAAAGCGCCGCAAGAAGCGGTAGCGCAACGCGGTCAGTATGTACCGGGCTTAAGGCTCTTCTTAGCCTTCTTGGCGACTTCTCTTCGCGATCGTTGCCCGAAGAGTTTGGCCTGATCTGCCTGCCGAATGCGCATTGCTGGCCGCCAGAATGCAGGTATAATCCCCCGAGAATGCCTGAGTCTATGGGACAAGAGATCCTCGCAGTGGCCGTCTGGGAGCCCGTTCCCGGTATGGAAGCCGCTTCCCTCGCGACCCTCGGCGAACTCAGTGCCATCGTCGCCAGTAAGGGATACGGTCGCGATTTGCTCTACCGCGATCGCGAACACCACTACGTGTTTCTGCGCTACTGGAAGTCCGAGCAAGCCCGTCAGACCGCCCTCGAAGATCCCGAGATGCTCCGCCGCTGGGCCAAGCTGGGCAACGAAATTCAGATTCTGAAGGTTTATGAGACCCTGGCCGAAGTGCTGATGGAAGGGCCTAAGTAATCACACACGAAGGCGGTTCCGCCCTCCTTTGCCGATGCCGTCCATCCGCGAATTCTCCGACACGGACTTCGACCCCAAGACGCGCGGAACGCTGCATTCTCCTGATGCCGCGAACGGTAGTGGCCTTATCCTGACTCACGGGGCCGGTTCGAACTCCAATGCGCCGCTCCTCGTAGCTCTCGCCGAAACTTTCTGTGCCGCCGGATTCGTCGTCCTGCGCTGCGATCTTCCCTTTCGCCAAGCGCGTGCCTTCGGCATGCCCGGCCGTGGCGACGCCGCCCGCGACCGCGAGGGACTGAAGAACGCCGTTGCAGTGCTGAGGAAACAAGTTGCGGGATCCATCTACCTCGGCGGCCACTCCTACGGCGGGCGCCAGGCGAGCATGTTGTGTTCGGAACACCCCGATCTGGTCGCAGGTTTGCTGCTGCTCTCGTACCCGCTGCATCCGCCGCGCAAGCCGCGGGAACTGCGCACGCAGCATCTGCCCAGCCTCTACACTCCCACACTCTTCGTCCACGGCACGCGCGATCCATTCGCCTCGATCGCGGAACTCGAGAGCGCGATCAAGCTGATCCCCGGCAAGACGCGCCTGCTCCGGATCGAAGGCGCCGGTCATGATTTGGGATTCAAGGGGGAAGAGCGGAAAGAAGAGTTGCCGGCGCAGATTCTTTCGGAGTTCACTAGGTTCTTCGGGCTGTCATCCTAAGCGCGCGGTTTGCGCGATGGCTCCAGGTACGTTGCCATTCGCTACGCCCGGGATGACAATGCTTCGATGAAACATCAAAATCCTGAAACTCTGCCACTCTGCCACCTTGCTTCAGTTCACCCACCCCGACTTCCCTCCGCCATTTCCTTTGCGCGGGTCGTCATCGGGAGGAATGTAATTGCCGTGCTCGTCAAAGTGGACCTGGCGGTCATGCTTCGACATGTAGACCTCAAACTTTTTCGCCGCCCGCCGCCGTTTCCAGCGATAGTAGGAATTCTTCAGGCCGTAATAGCGCTCCGACAACCCGACATTCACCATCGCCGCTTTCGGCCCCCGCCGCACGTAAAGCCAGCCAAACAACAGCCCGCCAAGATGGGCAACATATGCGACATGGCCGCCGCCTGAGATGGTCAGGGCGAGGTTCACCACGATCAATATTCCAACGAAATACTTCGCCTTGATGAGGAATGGCAAAGGAAACAGCATGATCTCGTTTTCCGCAAAGAGCATTCCGAATGCGATGAGAATCGCGAAAACCGCACCGGACGCGCCAATGGTCGCGGTTTCCGGCCCACCAAGAATATGGGTGTAGGCCACGCCGACCGTCGTGATCGCGGCGCCGATCCCGCCCAGCGCGTACAACTCGAGAAATCTCCGTCGGCCCCATGCACCCTCAATCGCCGACCCAAACATCCACAGCCCAAACATGTTTCCCACCAGGTGCCAGATTCCCTCATGGAGAAAACTGTATGTCGCCAGTTGCCACAGCATTCCGTGCTGCACGACATCGGTAGGCACCAGTCGGAGATAGACGGCGACCCATCTCAACACGACGTTCCCGTGACTGCTTAAGCCCAGCACCTCCATCAGCAGGAACACGCCCGTATTGATCCCAATCAGCCACATCACCGCCTTGGTGAACGGTGGCAGGCTCAACGTCATGGGTTCGCTAGTTCGCCGCACAGATCCCTCTCGTCAATTCTACTCGTACTCGGGTGCCCCATTTCTGCCCGCTTTTGGCAGAAGTGGGGATTCGCGTTGAACCCTCACCGTTCCGGCACCGGCACCACCGCCAGACTTCGATGCCCCGCCGAGTCCACCGCTCTTATCCCAAAGATGACATTATCCTTCGAAAGTTTCAGCGTGGCGCGAGTGGCGTTGCCAATATCTTGCGCGTGTTCCCATTCCGGGCTGCTGGTCGCTCGCCACAGGATTTCATATCCCGCCGCACCCGGTGCCGCCTCCCACGTCAGCGTCGAATCATTCTCCAGATCCTTGGTCAGCAGATGCACACCCGCAGGCGGCGCCGGTGCGGCTGCCAGGGAGGCCAGCGTCGCGGCATTCAGCCGTGCCACATGTGCCACGTAATCGAAGTTCACAAACTTCGGTAGATCGCCATATTGGATGCCGTTTTCCACCCGCACGTTCTGATGCTGATGGTGAAAATCCTCGCGATATTCCGTGAATCGTACCGCCGAAAACCCCAGCTGATTGAAGGAATAATGATCGCCGCCCCGCAAGTACCGATCCTGGCGGAAGATCAGCAGCGGCTTCACCCCGGCATCGTAAATCCGCCCCACCTCGGCGATATACCGCGCCAACTGCCGCGACCCGGAATCGCTCTCCCCACCCAGACCGCGAATCCGCCGCAACTCCTGCTCGCCGGCAGCAGCGGGCACACCCTCGGAAAATACCCGGATCACCGCCGCATCCTGCTCGGCGCTTCTATCGGCCCCAACAATATCGTTGTTGAGCACGGCCTCCAGGTCCCAGCCTTCATCCTTCAGGACTTTCGCGAAGTGCCGGCTGCCATTCAGCCCCTGCTCCTCGCCCGCCACCGTCAGAAAGACGATCGTGGCAGGGAACTTCATCTTGCTCAGGACCCGCGCGCATTCCAGGCTGACGGCGGTTCCGCTGGCATCATCGTTTGCGCCGGGAGCGTCCCCACTCACATCCAGCGTATCGCTATTCCGCGAATCATAGTGCCCCGTCACCAGCACCGCGCGCTTCGCATGCGCAGCGTCCGTGCCCTTCAACACCGCATAAACATTGGTGATGACGGTTGCCTTCGGGATGCGCTCCGTCGGTTGTTCGGTAAAGCTGTCGGTCCTCACTTCCAGGCACCCGCCGCACTCTTTCGAGTAGCGTTCGAACTCCGACTTGATCCACTCCCGCGCCGCGCCGATTCCGCGTCCCTCCGCGATCGAGGCATCATCCTGTGCCGAAAGCGTGAGCCGCGTTCCAAAGCTCACCAGCTTTTCGACGTCCGCCTGAATGCGCTGGGCGGAAATGTTCTTCAGCGCGGCTTCGATTTTCGGATCGCCGGTAGATGGTGTCCCGGTCTGCGCCAGGCAAATCACCGAAAGCGCGAACGCAGCCGGCACCATGCACACGGATTTCCTTAACCTGTTCATTGGATTCGATTCCCCCCGCGGACGAATGCCGCGCCGATCCTGCCTCGCCCTTTGATTCAGAAATTTCCCGCCCCCGGCCCGCTGCCCCTTGACCAACCGCCGGGGAGAATCTAAATATTATCAAGAGGCTCTAAATAGGCGAGGGAGGCTTTATGATTCTGTGCCCGGAATGTGAAACCGACTTGGACATTGAAGAAGAGGAGGTCGACGAAGGCGAAGTCGTCTCCTGTCCTGAGTGCGGCACTGATTTCGAGGTCGTCACCACCAGCCCGCTCGAATTGAAGGCTGTCGAAGAAGGCTACGAAGAAGACGATGAAGACGAGAAGGAGGAAGACGAAGACGGTGACTACGCCTAATATGTGCCTCCGCCGCCGCATCGCTGCCCTCGGCCTTCTCGTTCTGGTGTTCTCCTCGCCTGCCCTCTATTCCGCGTCCGGCGGCAAAAAGCAGCTGTATGCCTTGATCGCCGGGACCGTCTGGGGTCCCGATGACCGCCCCATTTACGGCGTGACTGTCAGAATCCGTCGCGCCAACGACAAAAAGGCCAAGTGGGAAGTCTATTCCGACCATTCCGGCGAGTTTGCCCAGCGCGTCCCGGTGGGCGAAGCTGACTACATCGTCTGGGCCGATCTCAAGGGCTTCAAACCGCCTGACGGTCAGCCCCTGCATCTGGTCCAGCCGGTTACCGTGCATGTCTACTACGACGAGCGCCAGGATACCGGCCTGCACCTGGCTCACTAGGCGCGATGCTTGAGCGGCAGCCTTTCCGTCCGTGAGACAATAGATAGCAATGAACCGCAAACACTCCGTTCTGCAAGCCCTGGCTGTAGTTTGCGCATTTCTGTTGGCCCTTGGGACGGCTGCCGCCGCTTCACCCGACAAAAAGGATAAGAGCGCCGGCCGGCTGCTCCACGGCAAAGTGCTCGATCAAGGGGACAACCCCCTTCCCGACGCCGTGGTCTACCTCACGAACACCCGCAACCAGGCCGTGAAGACGTACATCGTCGGCCAGGACGGCACCTACCGCTTCCCGGCCCTTAACGCCGCCACCGATTACTCCCTTTACGCCCAGTACAAAGGCCGTAAGAGCGATACCAAGGCCGTCAGCCAGTTCGACGATCGGACAGACGTATACATTGACCTCCGCGTCAACACCCAGTAGAGGGGCGTCCCCAACCCCCGGGGGATCTGAAATCACCTTTCCGCACCATTCCGTGCAACTTTTCCTTCGGCTTTCGGGTTCAATATAGACAGGGAAGGTTGTATCTGGAGGCCACTGTGATCCGATCGCGCTCTCGTAAACCTCTGGCTCTGGCCTGCGTCACGCTGCTGTGCGCCGCCGTTTCGGCCTTCGCGCAGCAAGGTGCCATGAGCCCCTATCAGGACGAAAAAGACGGCGTTAGCGCCGGCGGCAAATGGATGGAGTTCCAGTCCGAAGACAAAATGTCGGGTGCTAAGCGCGTCCGCTTTGAGTTACAGTCGGACAACTCCTTCAAGGAAGACCCCGACTACAAGCCCCGCGTCGTACTCTTCTGCGAGGCTGGCAAGCTGAAACTCGCCGACTTCAATCCCGGCGTCCGGCTTCCACCTCCCAATCGTCCCGGCTTCTGGGGGCAGCCTCAGCTCGAAGTCGAAGTCCGCATCGACGAGTTCCATAGCTTTCACGGCTGGAACTGGGTCCGCGGCCACTTCCTGTCGATGGACAAAGGCACGGCGCGCGGCATGATGGGCGCTCAGGTCTTCAAGGTCGCCTTGCCCACGCGCAGTGGCCGCGAAATCGCCGAGTTCTCGCCCGCCGGCTTGAACCTCGACGAAGTCCGCAAGTCCTGCGACCTCACGCCGAAGAAGCCGTAGTTGAGAATGTGGGGCGGATGCAGCCTTTGCCCGAGCGAGTCGAATTCTGCCATGGGCTGGGCGCCAACAGTCGATCCGCCGCATCGACCTGCCGTTGTTTGTCGTATGGCTCGCTGTGTTTGGGATGCCCCACTTCTCCCCGGTGTTGGGAGAAGTGGGGATTTTGCTTTTGGCGCAACCGCGTCGCCACTTGCACGCCAGCCCGTTCCATTGAAAATGAAAATGTGGGGACGGACGCATCGTCCGCACCACGAGCGAAGCTAACGCTTCGCTGGAGGCCCGTCAGGGAATGGATAGCAGTCCGCTCACCGCCGTTTCGCTCCTCGTTTTCGTCGTTGGCGTTCTGATCTATGCTGTCATCCTCTACAACGGTCTGGTCCGCCTGCGGAACCAGAACGACCGCGCTTGGGCCAATATCGACGCCCTTCTCAAGCAGCGCCACGACGAAATCCCGAACCTGGTCGAAACCGTCAAAGGCTACATGCAGCACGAGCAGCAGACTCTTCTCAACGTCACGCAAGCCCGCGCCGCTTCGATAAACGCCGCCAGCATCGGCCAGAAAGCCCTTGCCGACTTGAAGGTAATGGCCGCCCTCCACGGCCTATTCGCCGTCGCCGAGCGCTATCCGGACCTCAAGGCCAACGAGAATTTCCTGAAGCTGCAGAACCGCATCAGCGAACTGGAACAGTGCATCGCCGATCGCCGCGAATTCTTCAACCACGACGTCGCCACCTACAACGCCCGCATCGGCCAGATCCCCGACGTCTTCATCGCCAGCTTCATGGGCCTCAAGCCCCGCTCCATGTTCAAGGTCTCCGACGAAGATCGCAAGCAGGTGGAAACTCGCTTCGCCGGATGAGGTGAGAGTTACCGACGTACCCTTGCCGCTTTTCCTGCCGCCAACGTACCCTCAGTCGAGTACGAATTAGTTTTTCCTCATGGACTGGCGCGTTGCGATCCGCCCCCTCGGCGTTGCTCGTCTGTCGCAGAAGGAACGGCATTTAGGGCTCAGGCGTAAGAGCGGGATGCTTCGGCCAATCACGGCGCGTCTCAGCTTCCCGATACAAAGAAGAAATCCAAAACATCGCAACGCCGCAATTTGCGGAATCAATCGTAAGGAGATCCCTTGAAAAAGCACCAGATTGCCTTGTTGTTTCTGTTGTCTGTAGCTGCCGCCATCACCGTGGCTTGTGGCAATTCCAGCGTTCCCACCTTCATCGCGATGCCCATGTGGTCCAATCGCACCGTAACTCCATCTACGCCGTTGTTCACCATGAAGCTCGACGGCTCCGCTGTCACACCGGTTCAGGCGGGCACCAGTTCGGTCTGGGGGCTTTCTGCCAGCGCCGATTTCAAGACCATCGCTTACGCTTCCGGCGGGGAAGTGTGGTCCATCAGTCCCACCAGCGGCACTCCGACGCAACTGACAAAGAACAGCGCGAATAAAGTTTCCTCCTACGAGTCGCGCATCTCCCCGAACGGCAAGAAGATTGTCTATACGGTGTACAACAGCCAAGCGGGCAACACCAGCATTTGGATCATGAATGCCGATGGATCCGGGGCCGCAAACCTGACGCCTACTTTGCCCACCGGCATGACCTCGTGCTATAACGCCGGCGTTTCTTACGATGGCTCCACAGTCGCGTTCGCGTGCTACGGCAATTCCACCTATTCCCTTTTCACCATCAAGCCGGACGGAACCAATCTGAAGACGGTCTTGACCCAGAGCACCGGCATCGATTGCCCGTCGTTCACCCCAAATGGTAAGCAGATCATCTTCGTTTCCTACGGTAAGCCGGGTTCCGCGTTGAGTCGCTCCTTCGGGCGCATGCACTCCGGCTGGTACCGCCAGAATGCCCGACCCAACGTTTCTTCCGCGCCCGCCAATTCCGGGGTCGCCAGCGTGAACCTCGACGGCAGCAATCCCACTCTGATTGTTCCCGCGACGAACCAGATTTGGGAGAGCGAGGTCCTGAACTCGAATCTTTATTATGTAACCTGGGACAACAGCGTGAGCTATTACCAGATCTTCAAAGCGAACCTTGACGGCTCGGGCTCAGCCTCGATCAGCGACGGAACCGCCAACGACGAACTCGGCGTGTGCGGCGGTTGCTGACATAGCCGCTCGGTTTTAAACAAAGTGGGTGACCCGATCGGGCCACCCATTTTCTTTTGGCGTCAAGAGCTTGAGAATCCCGCTAAACCTGCCGTGACAAAAGTCATCGCCCCCTCCCGACCGATTTCCTAATCTGGGCGTGGTCGATTTCCGTTGCTCCGCATGGGATATTCTTCGGTCATGATATATCGTATAACGATACACGCGTCGGAAACGGGAACCCCACTCTCATACCCGAGGTGCTGGCATAATGTCCTATACCAAGCTGTGGATTGCTCTGGGCCTGGTTCTCACGATTTCTTTCGCCGTTCTCAATGGCGTTGGCATCCACCTCATCAATAACGCCCCTCCGATTCCCGCACAGGTCGTCACGGTCGACGGCCAACTCATCTTCGACGGAAAAACCATTCAGGATGGCCAGAATGTCTGGCAATCCATCGGCGGCCAGGAGATCGGCAGCGTCTGGGGGCATGGCTCCTACGTGGCTCCCGACTGGAGTGCCGACTGGCTGCATCGCGAGTGCGTCTTCGTTCTGGACCGCTGGGCACAGCAATCAGGCGCGGCGACCTTCGCCGCCCTTGGCGACGATCAGAAAGCCGTGCTCCAGGCGCGCTTGCAAGGAGTGATGCGCCACAACACCTACAACGCCACGAATGACACGATCACACTCGATCCCGCCCGGGCCGCAGCCTTCGACGAACTCACTCGCTACTATTCCGATGTCTTCTCCAACGGCCGTGACGGCTACGCCATCCCGCGCGGCGCTCTGATCGATCCGGTCAACCTTCGCCAGATGAGCGCCTTCTTCTGGTGGACGGCTTGGGCCGCGTCCACCAATCGCCCCGGCACCGATGTGACTTACACGCAAAACTGGCCGCACGAGCCGCTGATCGGCAATCAGCCCACCACCGGCACGGTCGTCTGGAGCATTGTCAGCTTCTTCCTGCTCCTGGCCGGAGTTGGAGGCATGGTCTGGTACTTCGCCTCTCAGCCGCGCACGGTCGCGGAAGAGCTGCTGCCTGAGTCCGATCCGCTCCTCGGCCTCCGTCCTACCGCATCGCAGCGAGCGACGGTCAAATATTTCTTTGTCGTCGCGGCGCTTTGGGTTGTTCAGGTCGCGCTTGGTGCCATCACTGCGCACTACGGCGTCGAAGGCTCAGGATTCTACGGAATCCCGCTCGATCGCTGGCTCCCCTACAGCGTTACGCGCACGTGGCACTTGCAAATCGGTCTCTTCTGGATCGCCACCTCCTGGCTTGCAACCGGCCTCTACGTCGCCCCCGCCGTGAGCGGCGCGGAACCGAAGGGCCAGCGTCTCGGCGTCAACGTGCTGTTCGGCGCGCTGATCTTCGTTGTCGTCGGTTCTCTCGCTGGCGAGTGGATGAGCATCCAGCACAAGCTCGGCAACCTCTGGTTCTGGTTCGGTACGCAGGGTTACGAATACGTCGACCTCGGCCGCGTCTGGCAGATCCTGCTCTTCGGCGGACTGGTCTTCTGGCTCTGGCTGATGTGGCGCGCGCTCAAGCCTGCTCTCGCCCGCCGCGATCAAAGCCACTCGCTGCTGCTCATGTTCCTGATCTCCAGCATCGCCATTCCTCTCTTCTACGCGGCTGGCCTCATGTACGGGGAGCGCAGCAACCTGGTCACTGCTGAATACTGGCGCTGGTGGGTCGTCCATCTCTGGGTGGAAGGATTCTTTGAAGTCTTCGCCACGGTCGTCATTGCATTCCTGCTGGCGCGCCTCAAACTGCTCTCGATTCCCACCGCCACCCGCGCCGTGTTGTTCTCCACCGTCGTTTTTCTTTCCGGCGGAATCATCGGCACCTTCCATCACCTCTACTTCGCGGGCACGCCCAACATTGTTCTCGGCCTCGGCGCGGTCTTTAGTGCTCTCGAAGTCGTTCCCTTGGTCCTGATCGGCTTCGAAGCCTGGGAGAACATCCGCCTGGCCCGTTCGCGCCAGCAACACATCTGGGTCGCCGCCTACAAGTGGCCCATCTACTTCTTCGTGGCCGTCGCCTTCTGGAATTTCGTGGGCGCCGGATTGTTCGGCTTCCTCATCAATCCGCCGATCGCCCTCTACTACATGCAGGGTTTGAACACCACTCCGGTCCACGGACACACCGCGCTATTCGGCGTCTACGGCATGCTTGGTCTCGGCCTGATGCTGTTCTGTCTGCGTGCTCTGCGTCCGGGCATGGCATGGAAGAATGGGCCGCTGTCGTTCGCTTTCTGGTCGATCAACATCGGACTCGCTCTGATGTGCCTGCTCAGCATGTTGCCCATCGGACTGATGCAAGCCTGGGCGTCGGTCGCGCAGGGCACCTGGTACGCGCGCTCCTCCGAGTTCCTGCACTCCGGCGGCATGAACCAGCTCCGTTGGATGCGCATGATCGGCGACAGCCTCTTCGCCCTCGGTGCGCTGGCTCTGGGATGGTTCGTTCTCGGACTCGTGACCGGCCATTCCTATGATGACAAGGGTTACGTTGGCGAAGGTGAGTGGGTTGTCAAACCGAAGGAAGTTTCGGCGGACTAGATCGGTCCGAGGAGTCTTTCGGCAGCGCGCAGATTGATCGCAGGGACGCCGCTAACTGAGAAGCTTGGCGGCGTCCTTGGCGTAGTACGTCAAAATAATGCTCGCCCCTGCCCGCCGGATCGACAGCAGCGATTCCATCATCACCCGCTCGCGGTCAATCCAGTTGTTGCGCGCCGCCGCCTCGATCATGGCGTACTCGCCTGACACCTGGTATGCCGCCAGTGGCAGATCGAAGCGCTGCCGCGCCGCTGCGATCACATCCAGATACGGCAGCGCGGGCTTCACCATGATCATGTCCGCGCCTTCTTCAATATCGGCTTCGATCTCGCGCATGGCTTCCCGAATGTTCGCCCCATCCATCTGATACGACCGCCGGTCCCCAAATTGCGGCGCCGAGTCCGCCGCCTCGCGGAACGGTCCGTAGTATCCCGAGGCAAACTTCGCTGCGTACGACAGAATGGGTGTGTTGATGAACCCGGCTTCGTCCAGCGCCCGGCGAATCGCCGCCACCCGCCCATCCATCATGTCGGACGGCGCAATGATGTCGATGCCTGCCCGCGTCAGCGACACCGCCGTCTTTGCCAAGATCTCCAGCGACGCATCGTTCACGATCTCGTACTCCGTCACGGCTGGAGGCGCGGCCACGGCTGCTCCCAGCGACTGCGCCGACGCTTTCACAATTCCGCAATGCCCATGCGACATGTATTCGCACAAACAGACATCGCCCATCAGTAGCAAGCCCGGTACTTCCCGCTTGATCGCCCGCGCCGCCTGCTGCACGATCCCGTTCTCGGCCCACGCTCCGGTCGCCACTTCATCTTTCTTGTCCGGCAGGCCAAACAGAATCACCGACGGCACACCCAGCGCATGCACTTCGCGCGCTTCCTTCACCGCTTCATCCACCGACAAGTTAAACACCCCAGGCATGGAGCGCACTTCTTTGCGGACGCCCTCTCCTGGGCATACGAACATGGGATAGACAAACGCCTCGGGCGTCAGCCGGGTCTCGGCAACCATGTTTCTTAGTTCTGCGGTCCGGCGGAGCCGGCGAAGCCGGGTTACGGGGAATGCCATGCGATCACCTTGGGGCGGAAGGGTAGGTCGACAGCGCCTTCCACCCTAGATTCTAGACGATTCGTGGTATGTTTCCGAAGACTCCGGCCGAAGAAGAGCGAGGGTTTTCCCCTCGCAGCAAGTCAAGGCTCAGAAAACGAAACAACGGAGAACGCGAGAACCCAAGTCGGCACGGTGACCGAAGTAACCAACCTCCGGCTCGACGTGCCTCCGCTATCCTGACATAACCTCATAGAATTGTTTTGGATGAGTCCGTTTCGACGACACCGTTGGTTTCTTGCAGCGGCCGGTATCACTCTGGCCTTTGCGGTGGTGTCGTTTGTCGCCCGGCCCGGCGACCAGCTCACCGCCGTCTCTGACCTGACCGGCCTATTCCTGCTGCTCGCCGCCGCCGGCGCGGCCTTGGCCAACATTCGTCTCCGTCCCTCCCACGAGCGCAGTTTTTGGGGTCTAATGGCCCTCGGCTTCGCCCTGTGGGCCACCAACCAAGGCGCCTGGTGCCACAGCGAAATCCTGTTGCGCCGCGCCATCCCCGATCCTTACGTCTTCGATATCATCCTTTTTTTCCACGTAGTGCCCATGATCGCGGCCACTGCCTGGCGGCCAGACATTCTCAAGACTCAAGGACGCATCTATCTCAGCGCCCTCAGCTTCCTCACTCTGCTCGGCTGGTGGATCTTCCTCTACGCCTTCATCGTCTTTCCTCATCAATATGTCGTGCTGAATGTAGAAGTCTACAACCGTTACTACGACTGGCTCTACGGGCTGGAGAACCTGCTGCTGCTGGCTGTCCTCTTGTTCGCCGCGCTGGGTACTTCCAGCGGATGGCGCCGGCTCTACCTGCATCTGCTCGGTGCCCGCATGATCTACACCGTCGGATCGCAATGGATTAACCGCGCCGTCGCCGACAATACCTACTATTCCGGCAGCCTCTACGACATCCCATTCATCGCCACCCTGGCCTGGATGCTGGCCGCCACGCTTTCCGCCCGCGAGTGGGAACTCGTCAGTGTCGAGCCGCCACAAAACCGTCCGTGGCAGAGAATTCTGCCCCGGCTCGCCATGCTGGCTATCCTCTCCTTCCCCGCGCTCGGGCTGTGGACGATCTTCCTGGACCATTCTCCCGCCCTCTCACGCGAGTTCCGTCTTTTCGCCGTGCTGGCGGCCATGTTCCTGCTCGGCGCTTTCGTCTTCATGCGTCAATACTTTCAGGTCCAGGCGCTCATGGCTTTGCTGCAGGATTCGCGCCGCACGTATGACAGCCAGGTGCGCCTGCAGAACCAGCTCGTGCAGAAAGAGAAGCTGGCCTCACTCGGCACGCTGGTCGCCGGTGCCGCTCAAGAAATCGACCATCCCCTCAAGGCCATCATGAGCTACTCCGAGCGTCTGTGGGCCGAGCCCGCGCTCACCGATCAGCAGCACACGCTCCTTCGCAAGATTGTCAATCAGGCTCGCCGCACCCGAGACCTGGTCGCCGATCTTCTCCGTTTCTCCCAGCAGTCGGCCGGAGAAAAGACGGCCGTCGATCTCACCACCCTGCTTCATCGCGCTACTCAGATGCTTGAGTCCCGTCGTACTTCCGGCCGGACCCGCGTCGGATTGTCGGTCGCACAAGACTTCCCGCAGATTCGCGGCAACGCCAATCAGCTGTTTCAGGTCTTCGTCGAAGTCATCGAGAACGCCATGGACGCTCTCGAAGAATCCGGCGGTGGTTCGCTGACCATCACCGCCCAGCGCCAGGGCAGCGACGCAGTCCTGCTGTTTGCCGACACCGGCCCCGGCCTGCGCGAACCCCAGCGCGTTTTCGATCCCTTCTACACCACCAAGCCCGTCGGCAAAGGCACTGGTCTGGGACTGAGTGCGGTCTACGGCATCATCCAGGAACACAACGGGCAGATCACCTGCCAGAACAAGCCTGAAGGCGGCGCGCTCTTCACCATCCGCCTCCCCGCTGCCGAGCAAGCCGCCACCGCTGCCGGCCTCTAATGCTCGTCTCCGTTCCTCCGCTGGCGTTCGGGTCTGAAGGGAGGTTCCTCTGTGCTCCTCTGTGCCCCCTGTGGTGAACAAGTGGACTTCGCTGACTCCCAAAATCCCCTGTACCATATTCTCGATGCCCGCTTCGCTCCTCCACAGCTCCTCGCGCATCCTCGAATTCGACGCTCTTCGCGACCTCCTGCGCGGATACGCCTCCTCGCCGCTCGGCCAATCTCTCATCCATACTCTCGCTCCCTCCACCGGCCACGCGTGGATCGAAACTCAGCAACGGCTCGCCAGCGAAATCCGCGAGTTCCGCCGCGTCGGCGGACGTTTCGATTTCGCTGGACTCGTCGATATCACCAGCCTGGTCGGAAAGGCGCGCATCGCCGGCGTCGCGCTTGAAACCACCGACATTCGCGACATTATTCTCGTCGTCGACCGCGCCGCCGAGTGGCGCGATATCGCCCTTCGTCCGCCCGCCGCCATGCGCTCGGAGTGGCGCGAAGTTCGCACCCTCTCCGGCCACATCGCCGACTTCGGAGAGTTCCTCCGCGCTTTTCGCAACAAGATCCAGCCCGACGGCACACTCGAAGACAAGGCCTCTCCTGAACTCGCCCGCATTCGCCGCGAGATCGAAAAGCAGCGCCGCGCCATCCAGGAATCGCTTCAGGGATATCTTCGCCGCCTCGCCGAGGGCGGCACCGTGCAGGACGAACTCATCACCATTCGCGGTGAGCGTTTCGTCATCCCGGTCAAGATCGAGCAAAAACGCCGCGTGCAGGGCGTGATTCACGGCGCCAGCTCCAGTGGCCAAACCGTCTACATTGAACCGCTCGAAACCATCGAGCAGAACAACGAGCTCGTGCGCTTACTCGAAGAAGAACTCGTCGAGATTCATCGCATTCTCATCGAGATGACCGAACGCATCGGCGCGCACGCTGCTGACATCCTCGCTGCCGTCGACTCCTTGGCCGAACTCGAACTCCAGTTCGCCAAAGCCCGCTTCGCCGAAGACTACAACTGCGTTGAGGTCGTCTTATGTGGGGACGGCCGCCTCGGCGGTCCAGCGAGCGCAGCGAGCGAAAATGTAGGGGCAGGGGCATTCCTCCGCCCCGCGACCCTGAGCGAAGCGAAGGAGCGCTTGTGCACACGCCTGCTGCTCCACAACGCTCGCCACCCTCTCCTCGAACGCAACCTGAAAGCCAAGGGCGCCCAGGTCATTCCCACAACCCTCGAACTGGAGAGGGACCGCCGCCAGCTCGTCATCACCGGCCCCAACACCGGCGGCAAGACCGTCACCCTGAAGACCGTGGGCCTGCTCGCACTCATGGCGCAATCCGGACTGCCCGTCCCCGCCGACCGCGCCGAACTCCCCGTCTTCGACGCCGTCCTCGCCGACATCGGCGACTATCAGTCCATCGAACAGAACCTATCGACCTTCTCGGCTCACGTCACCAATATCGATTTCATTTCGCAGACCGCCACCGCCGATTCCCTGGTCCTGCTCGACGAACTTGGCTCCGCCACCGATCCCGAAGAAGGCGCCGCCCTTGCCGTCGCCATCTCCGACTACTTCCGCGCACGCGGTTGCATGTCCGTCATTTCCACGCATCACACTTCGCTCAAGGTCTACGGAGCCAACACGTCCGGCGTCATCAACGCCGCTGTCGGATTCAACGAGAAGACGCTGCAGCCCACGTACGAATTGAAAATCGGTGTTCCCGGCGCGTCTGCCGGCATCAACATCGCCCAGCGCCTGGGCCTGAACCCCGCCATCATCGAAGGCGCCCGCCAGCGCCTCTCCACTCAGGCCCGCGACGTCGCTTCCTTCCTCGACAAGCTCCACGCCGAACTGCGCGAAGCCGCTACCCAACGTCTGAAACTGCAGGAAGGCCAAAGGGAGGTAGAGAACGAGAAGGCTCGCTTGGTGGCCGATGGCAGGAAAGACGCGCAGGCCAAAGTCCGTGAAATGGAGAAGAAACTCGACGTTCTGTTCCGCGATTTCGAATATCACGCCCGCGAAGCCGTCAATGCCATTCAGGATCGCGTCGCCGCGCAGAAGCTGTCCAAAGACGCCGAGCGCCGCATCGCCAAGCTGCGCCGCGAATTCCGTGAGCAGTTCGACTCAACCGTGGTCGCGCACTCCACCGGCGCCGATCAGGGCGACCCGCATGCGCAACCCCAGGTCGTCAAGCATGTGAGCCAGGGAGACACCGTCAAACTCAAGTCCACCGGACGCACCGCGCGCATCGCCCGCAAAATCGACGACGCTCACTTCGAAGTCGAGATGGGTCCGCTGAAAATGCGCATCGCGCGCGACGACATCGCCGCTGTGCTGAATAACGACATGGCCAGCGCCCAACCCGCAGCCGCGAACCCAGTCACCGCCGCGCGCGCCAGAGGCATCAGCGTCTCGCTCACCAGCGACAACGCGGTCGCCACCGAGATCAACGTCATCGGCCAAACTGTCGACGTCGCCAGCCGGGAAGTCGAAAAATTCGTCGACCGCGCCTTCCTTGCCGGCCTTCCGCGCGTCCGCGTAGTCCATGGCAGTGGCATGGGTATCCTGCGCAAAGCTCTTCGCCAGATGCTTCAGAGCCATCCCCATGTGGCGTCGATCGCAGAGGCTCCGCAAAACGAGGGCGGCGGCGGCGCAACGCTGGTGGATTTAAGCGTCTAAGCGTGGCTCTGGTTTGAACTTGACCGAAGGATAGTCGAGGGCGGCTAGCGACGAGCGACCAACCACCAAGGGACTCCCCCTACCACATCATCTTCTTCCAGTTCTCGTCATACAGCATGTCACGCGCGGCCTTGGCAATTTCCTCTTTGGCGCTTGCATCGAGACTGGCCGAGATTACGTTTTGCGGATTCGCCGGATCGCGCACCGCCGTCTTGACGAACCGGTTCCCCAGGTACCGCATCACTCCCAGTATGTTTTCCGCCAGTTGCCCGAACCGTTCCGTCTCCAGCGCCTTCAAAACCGTCAGCTCCAGATAAAGCGAAGGGAACTCCAGGCTTCTCCGCTCGCGCCAGATCTTCAGCGCGCAAATCTCCTGCTGGCGTCCGGAATTCGCCACCAGGTGCACATGCTGGGCCACGTCGGTGTGTACCTCCGCGCCCGTCTTCTTGTCGAACAGCACATCCCCTGGCCCTTTCTCTTCCCGATACGCTGGTATCAAATCCACCCACAGCCCCCGGCTCAGCAGTTGAATGGAAACATCCCTGGTTCGCGGACGCAGGTCGCGATCGGTCAAATACTCAAACAGCTTCCAGAACACATTCTTGATCGTCATCCCCGGAACGGGGCTCAACGTGATCAGCAGGTCCGCCGGTGACGCCAGCGTGATCGCCGTGTTCTTCGCATAGGCTCCCGACAGGTTGATCCCCTGCACATACTGCTTGCTCCACTGCTTGATCACCGGCAGTAACTCATCCGCCGCCCGGTGCGCTTTCGACCCCGTCCCCGGCGTAACATGATATTTCTCCACCACCGATGCCGCGTATTGTTCCGTCGTCATCACTAGCCCCGAGTCAGACCTCTACCGGTTCTATCGGCAGCCAGTGCCTGATCTTGAATCTCTCCCTCGCACCGCACTTACGACTCCATATTCTTTCTCTTCAGGTAATTTTCATCTCGATTGTCTAAGCTGAAGGGTCGGCGCCCGCTCCCAGGCAGTATCCTTGTGCCGACCCTCTGGAGGATTACCTCATGCGTATTCGGATTGCACTTGCTCTCTTGCTTGTCGCCCTGGCCTCTCTTGCGTTCAGCGGCCGTGCCGTCGCCCAAGGCGAATGGGCCGTCGAAAAAACGCTCCACATCGGCGGTGACGGCGGCTGGGACTACGTCACCGTTGACGCCCCCAATCACCGCCTCTACGTCCCCCGCAGCACGCACACCATGGTGATCGACGCCGATTCCGGCAAGACCATCGCCGACATTCCCGGCCAGAAACATAACCACGGTGTCGCTCTCGCTCCCGACGCCGGCCGCGGATTCATCACCGACGGCGAAGGCGCCCTCGTCATCTTCGATCTCAAAACCAATGCGGTCCTCGGCACCCTCAAGGCGCACCCGGATGCTGACGGCGTCATTTTCGACAAGGCCACCGGCCTGGTCCTCGCCGTCTCCGGTGACGACGGCGTGCTGATGACCCTCAAGCCTGACGCCGACCCGAAGACCGCCTCCCTCGATTCCATCGATCTCGGCGGCAAGCCCGAGTTCCTCGCCTCCGATGGCGCGGGCAAGGTCTACATCAATCTGGAAGACAAAGACCAGGTCGCCGTCGTCGACCTCAAAGCCCACAAGGTGCTGGCTCACTGGCCGGTCGCGCCCGGAGGATCGCCCGTGGGACTATCCATCGACCCCGCAAAGCACCGCCTCTTCATCGGCTGCCGCAAGCCTCAGAAGCTGATCGTGATGAGCACCGACGATGGAAAGATCGTCGCCGACCTGCCCATCGGCGCCGGCGTCGATGCCACTAAGTTCGACGGCCATCAGGCCTTCGCCAGCTGCCGCGACGGCAAGCTCAGCGTGGCCGCTGAAGTCGGCGGAAAGTTCGAAATCGTTCAGACCGTCACCACGGCCATCGGTGCCCGCACCATGGACGTCGACGCCGCGGCCCACAAGATCTATCTGCCCACCGCCGAATTCGAGGAGCAGAAGCCCGGCGACACCGGCCGTCCAAAGGCGAAGCCCGGCAGCTTCATGATTGTGGTCGTTGCCCGCCACTGATCTCGGGTTCTCGCACCAGCCGAATCGCTCGAACGACGTTGTCCGCCGGAGCGTGGCACGGGACGGAAAGGCCCTCCCCCATCGCCCTCCCGATCTACGCCCGGCGCCTCAACCCAGGCGTCTGCGTTATCATCCCTGCATGATCCCTGCCTCCTATCGCCCTAAAAAGAAGTTCATGCAGTTGGCCATCGACGAGGCCAAGCGTGCCCGCGACCGGGGCGACTACGCCATCGGCGCCGTCATCACCCGCCTCACCGAGGGTCGCGAAGTCGTCATTGCCAGCGCTGGCAACCGGGTCAAGACCTCAGGCTCCAGCATCAAGCACGTTGAACTGGAGACTCTGAAATATGTCTGCAGCGGCTATGGCCGCTACCTTACCGAGTTCGTGCTCTACACCACGCACGAACCCTGCGCCATGTGCGCCGGCGCTTGCGTTTGGGCGAGAATCGGCGCCGTCATCTACGGAGTCTCCCAGGAAGATATCGCCGCCTACGGCCAGAAACGCGGCACCGAAGAATACAAGTGGCGCGCCTGCCTCATCCCCTGCCGCTACGTCTTCGAGAAAGGCAGCCACAACATCCCCGTCGTCGGCGGTTTTCTCCGCGACGATTGCAGGAAGCTATTCCGTTACAAGGTGGGATAGATCGCAAGTGTGACTAGGAGCCGGATTCCGCAGGAAGCTTCGTTTCAAACACCACCCGGCGCTCCACAAGATCGTCAATCACCCGGTCGCTCAGCGAAAACAATTCCTCCAACACCGATCGAGAATCCTGTCCGAGCAGCGGCGCGGGCGAAGACGGCGCCCCCGGCGTGTCCGACAGCTTGATGGGAGTTCCCGTCACCTGGTGTTTGCCCGCCGTGGGATGGTCCATCACCGGAAACATCTTGCGGATATCGCTCTGCGCGTCCTCCGCAACCTCGGCAAAATTCCGCACCAGCGAACTGGGAACGCCCACTGCCTGCAGCCGCGCGATCCACTCCTTCACCGGACGCTGCCCAAAGACTCCCTCGAGGATCTTCTCCAGCGCCTCGCGATTCGCAATTCGCAGCGCATTGCTCTCGTAGTCCGGGTGTTTTTCCAGGTCGGGCCGTTCCAGCGCCTGACAAAATGCCGCCCACAGTTTCTCGCTGCCCACTGCAATCGCGAACTCCCGG
The DNA here is from genome assembly GCA_037443605.1 of Terriglobales bacterium. Lineage (GTDB taxonomy): Bacteria > Acidobacteriota > Terriglobia > Terriglobales > Acidobacteriaceae > Sulfotelmatobacter. The sequence continues at coordinate 177,131 of JBBIOA010000005.1, read as the reverse complement.
TCGCTGGCGTGGTACACACGGTACGGCACCACCGTCGGAAATGACGTCCCCATCGGCCCCGGCACCACATTCGATCCCAGGAAGCTCATGTAATTCGAGCTCATCGTCGAGATCATGCTGTCGAGCATCGACACGTCCACATATTGCCCCAGCCCCGTCTTCTCCCGTGCACGCAATGCCAGCAGAATCCCAATCACCGCGAACAGCCCGGCGGTCACATCGGTCACGCCATAACCGCAGCGGACCGAGTCTCCTCCATCCGTACCGGTGATACTCAGCAAACCACTCGAGGCCTGCATCACCAAATCCATCGCCGCTTCATCGCGCGACGGCCCTTGCTGCCCATAGCCCGAGATCGAGCAATACACCAGTCGCGGGTTCCGCCGATGCATGGCCGCATACCCCAGTCCCAACCGATCCATCGCTCCGGGACGGAAATTCTCCACCAGCACATCCACCGTGTCGATCAAGCGCAGACACAGCTCGATTCCCTCCGGCTGCTTCAGATCAATCGAGACTCCCCGCTTTCCGCGATTCAGTCCCAGAAAAAAACTGGAAATGCCACCGGCAAACGGAGGCCCCCACCCGCGCCCCATGTCTCCGGTCTGCGCCTCGAGCTTGTAGACCTCCGCGCCATAATCCGACAGCAATAGCGTGCAATACGGGCCTGCGAGGGCATGTGAAAAATCGAGCACACGAATTCCATCGAGAACCGATGCACGGCTGTTGTGTTCCGTATTTTGTGAGGGCATAGGAGACCGGTTCTAGTGTTCTTCGAAGTCCACCGAGTAAACATCCTGAGACCCGGTATCGCGGAGCAGCAGTGGCGAGTCGTCCGGAGCCAGCGCCAGCGCTGCTCCATAACGCCCAACGGTCGCCACGTTCTTCAGATCGACGATCTGCTCCACCACCCGGTGGTCGCTGATGCGGATTCGGACCACAGCCGTCTTCCCGCTGTAATCGAGCACATAAACAAACTGCCCATCATGCGACCAGTTCAGCCAACTCAGGGAGCCGCTTCCCAGCGGCGTCCATTTTCGGGTTTCGAAGTCGAACAGCATCAGTGTCTTCGAGTCGCCGGAAAAAGCCGCGACGTGCCGCCCGTCCGGCGACCAGCGTGGCGAATAGAGTCCTTGCGAGCCAGGGAGGTCCGAGAGTTGATGCGTCGCCACATCGAGCACGTGGATCGCCGACGCCGGATCGTTCGATTCGTTCGCAAAGATAATCTTGGTGCCGTCTGCCGACCAGTGCGGATCCAGTTGCTGCATGCGGTTGTCAGGAAGCACCATCTGCGGGCTTCCACCCTCGGCCGAGACTTCATACATCCGCGCGGGCTTGTCGGAACCCTGCGCGAACTCAAAGAACAAGATCGTCTTCCCGTCCGGCGACCAGTCTGGCATCAGCGGAGACATGGGCGGATAGGTCAGCTGCAGCCGCTCGCTGCCATCGGCCTTGCTGCGCCACAAAGTTCCTTCTGGGTACGAAACGTAACTCACCCACTTCGCATCTTTCGAGTACGCCACGTACTCGGCCGAAATGCCTCCCAGAAACGGCGCGAACTGCCCCGCTTTTGTGTCATACCGCATGAGTTCGCCGCGATAGGTGCGCCCCACCAGAAACAGTTTCGTTCCATCCTTGCTCGGCAGGGGCGAAGACAGCGTCATCGGGCTTGAAGTCAGGCGAACCGGTTTGACCTCGGCGCCAAACCAGCCGCTTTTCGCCAGCGCCCAGATCTGCCCGTTCGACTGGAACACGAAGAATTTTCCGTTGGGCGTCCATTTTCCGCAGCATTCGTCCGGAGGCGTGTGCCAGCCTTCCAGTAGACGATGCAGCCCCGCCCCATCGCTCGACACCTCCCAAAGAACCTGGCGGCCGGACGTTCCCGCCGTCTCCGAGGAATCAAAGCGCAAGTGCCGCGTGTCTGGTGACCACGTGACGTTCAAAATGTCGCCCGGCACGCTGAGCAGCTTGCGCGATTCGCTGCCGTCCGCGCGCGCCACAAACAAATCGCTCAGATTGGTGTACGCGATCCGCTTTCCGTCTGCCGACCACGCCGCCGTTTCCGCCAACATGTCGCCGATTTTGCGCGGTGAACCTCCCAGCAGCGGAACCGCCCACAGCGGCCCTTTCGGAGGCGCACCCTGCCCATCCACCACCAGCAGCTCGGAGCCGTCTGCCGACAAATCCACCGGAGCCATGTTCGCCGACGGAAGAACCGCTAGCTTCCTCGGATCGCCACCCGCCGCCGACATTTCCGCCACCCCATGCGACGCGAAGCTCCCGGTTCGCACTTCCCCGAGACTCAGATAGAGTCTGGATCCGTCGGTTCCAATCAGCGACTTCTGCTGCCCGTCATGCGTGAGCTGCACGTAGCTTCCAATCGTCGGAACCGGCCCAGGCTGCAGGACGAAGTATCCGAAGCTGGCGAGCATCGCAAGCACTAGTGCCGCGCCGATCCACAGAATTCGCCGCGTTCCCGCCACTCTCGGAATCTCGTGCGCGCCGGTTGTCCCGGAAACCGAGACCGCCTCCAGCGCAAACGCCATGTCCGACGCCGACTGGAACCGCTGTTCCGGATTCTTCTCCAGACACCGGTGCACCACCCGCTGCAACGCAACCGGCGTGTCGGGCGCGATCTGCGCCAACGGCGGCGGTTCCTCGTTCAGGATCGCGCTGATCGTATCCGCCTCGGTCGGCCGCTGAAACGATCGTTTCCCCATCACCATCTCGTACAAGATCGCGCCGAAGGCAAAAATGTCCGTGCGGTGGTCCGTCGCCAGTCCGCGCACTTGCTCCGGGGACATGTAGCCCAGCGTTCCCACCGCCACGCCCGGCAAAGTCACTGTAGGCGCGGCGACGCCAATTCCGTCCTTGGGCTGAACCTTCGCCAGGCCGAAGTCGAGGATCTTGATTCGCCCATCTTTCGTGACGAATAGGTTGTCGGGCTTCAAATCGCGATGCGTGATTCCTTTTTCGTGCGCCGCCGCCAGGCCATGTGCGATCTGCACGCCATAATCGATTGTCTTGCGCAGCGGCAACGGTCCGCGCCGCAACGCCTCCGTCAGCGTCGTGCCTTCCAGCAGTTCGGTGACGATGTAAGGTACGCCCGCATACGTCCCCATCTGGTAGACGGCGAGAATGTTCGGATGATTGAGCGCCGCCGCGGCTTGCGCTTCCACCTCAAACCGCTGCCGCCGCTCGGGAGCCTCGGAAAGCCCTGGAAGAACCTTGATCGCAACGTCGCGATTCAACCGGGTATCGTGCGCGCGGTAAACCTCGCCCATGCTGCCTGCGCCGAGCGGCGCAAGAATTTCATACTCACCGAGCTTCGTGCCGGGGCTGAGGGGCATTGTTCGCGGCCATTATAGTCGCCGGAACACCCGAGAAGAACGGCCAGATTTCTGAGCGCAGATCCAAAGGTCAGCACTGATTTTTGTCTGGGTGCCCCACTCAAGCACGCTTTTGGCTTGAGTGGGGATTTCCCCGGCCACGCATCGAAATCCGTGCGCTCGCCTGCCTCGATCAGCGCAAGAATCCACGTGAATCCGCCGTTTCCCACAGATTCTCCACACCCGCCCCTCACTCCACCCTTTCCCTCCGCCTGCTCTCTGCCGCACAATCTCTAGAGAGCCCATGGCGAACCCCGGCGATTTCGCATACACCGTCAAGCAGCAGGCGGATATCGTCCGCATCGTCGGCGACTACGTCAAGCTCAAGAAAGCCGGGGCCCAGAATTATTCCGGCCTCTGCCCGTTCCACGGCGAAAAGACGCCTTCGTTCTCTGTCCACGCCACGCGCCAGTTCTTTCACTGCTTCGGATGTGGTGTTTCCGGCGACGTCTTCAGCTTCATCCAGAAAATCGAAAACATCACTTTCCCCGAAGCCGTCCGCCAGGTCGCGCAGAAACTTGGCATCCCGCTGCCCAAGGCCAGCTACGCGACCGAAGGCGAAGCCAAGGAGGCCCGTCTCCGCGGCCAGCTCCTCGACGTCCACGAGCGCGCCGTCGCCTTCTTTCAGGAATGCCTGCGCCGCCCCGAAGGCGCCACCGCCCGCGAATATCTGAAAGGCCGTGGCCTCAACGACGAAATGATTGCCAAGTTCCGCATCGGCTACGCTCCTGACAGCGGTTTCCTCCTCCGCGATCGCCTAAAAAACGAGTTCAGTGAAGAAGCCCTCCGCGAAAGCGGCTTGTTCTCGTGGAAAGATTCGAGTCCCGACAAGACCGAAGGGGTTGCCCCACCCTTGTCGCGTTCTGTGCGACAGGGTGGGGAGGTTGACTCTGGTAAGCCACCGACCACCGACCAGCGACCAACGACGGTTTATTCCAAATTCCGCAACCGCGTCATGTTCCCCATCTCCAGCGAAGCCGGCAAAGTCATCGCCTTCACCGGGCGCACCCTCTCCTCCGACGAAAAAGCCGGTCCGAAATATCTAAACTCGCCCGAGACCCCGATCTATTCCAAAGGCAAGGTCCTCTTCAATCTCGATCACGCCAAGGAATGGATCAAGAAATTCGACTACGCCATCCTCGTCGAAGGCCAGATGGACTGCATCTCCGTCTTCGCCGCCGGATTCCACAACGTCATCGCCAGCTCCGGTACCGCCTTCACCGAGCTGCAGGCCAAGTTGCTCGGCCGTTTCAGCAAGAACGTCGTCGTCAACTTCGATCCCGACACCGCCGGCGCCAAAGCCGCTGAGCGCACGATCGGCCTGCTGGTCGAAGAGGAATTCACGATCAAGGTCCTAACCCTCGAGCAGGGATTCGATCCCGACCTCTACATCCGCCGCAAAGGCAAAGACGCCTACGAAGACGCGCTGCGCCATTCGCAGAAATATTTCGATTACCTGATCGAGCGCGCCCGCCAGCAGTTCCCCGTTCGCAGCGCCGAGGGCAAGCACAAAGCCGTCAACTATCTTCTGCCTCACATTCAGCGCGTCCCCAGCCGCATCGTGCGCGACGAACTTGCCCACGAGATTTCCCAGAAGCTCGGCATCGACTCCGCCGTCCTGCGGCAGGAACTCCGCCACGCCGCCTCGACTCGCTCCACCTCAGCCGTCAAAGCCCCCGCCGAAGCCCAGGTCACCGACGCCGAAAAAATCCTGGTCCGCGCCCTCGCCTCGGCCCGCCAGATGCAGTCGGCCGAGGATCACTTCTCCGCTCGCGACGGCGCCGAAGAAGAATTTGACCCCGCCCGCCAGGCTGCCTACGTCTTTCAAAACGAGGGTCTTCATCGCGGCCTCTCCACCGAATCGCTCATCGAGTCTTTGCTGAACGCCGGTCCGGAAGTTGCCGATGTAATGGAAGTGCCCGCCAGCGAAAGCGATCGCCGCCTGCTGGCTTCAATCCTGCTGAAAGAAGAGGAGGAACTGACCGCCGAGATTGTCGAAGCCGCCGTCCGCGCCCTGCGCCGCATTCACTTGCGCCGGCAGCTGGACGCCGTCCAGCGCCAGCTCAAGGGACTCGGCCCGGCCGCCGATCTGCGGCAGAAGATCGCGCTTAGTGAGGAAGCTAAACGGATCAGTTTGGCCCTGCGCGACCCCAACCTGTCCGAAGGCGCTTTGCCCAACTAATTGGGCAGAAAAGTGCTTGAAACAAAAAGCCTTGCGCGATCATCTAATATTTTAGGAGAATAAGGACTGCGGCGGGAGCAGACCACCGAGACGCGCCTCATTAGGCGAGCAAGCACTTTTGTGCTAAACTCTGTAAGTTTGTGCGAGCTGCAGGATCCCGCAGCACCCAGATTCCCACCTTTTAGGAACTTTACCACACGCTCCCGGGTTTGCAACCAGGGAGCGACTGAAGCAGTTTTTTGAGGAAACCTCTTGGCTCTTGACGACAAGTTCGACGACATAAAAAAGCTGATCGATACAGGCAAAGAAAAAGGTTACTTGACTTATGACCAGGTCAATGACCTCATACCGCAGGATGTGCATAGTCCCGAAGACCTCGACGATCTGCTGACCACCATTGGTACGCAAGGCATTGATGTCCTGGAAGGCCCGAAGTCGCCTTCGCAGGGACAAAAAGGATTCGAAGATCTCGAAGAAGGGGAGGACGTCGAACTCGACCTCAGCCCCGGCGCTCTCGAAAAGACCAACGATCCCGTCCGCATGTATCTGCGCGAGATGGGAACCGTGCCGCTGCTCACGCGCGAAGGCGAAGTGGAAATCGCCAAGCGCATTGAGCGTGGACAGCTGCGCGTTCTGAAGGCGCTTTCGCGTTCGCCCATCGTGATCCGCGAATTGCTCACGCTCGGTGAAGACCTGAAGAAGAACGTCCGCTCGATCAAGGAAGTGGTCACCTTCGACGAAGAAGAGATCACCGACGAGATCCTGCAGAACCGCCTGAACGAATTCACCGGCAAGATCGACGACATGGCTAAGCTGTACAAAAAGGCCCAGGTCCTCGAAGAAAAATTCAAGGAAGTCTCGAAAACCAAAAAGCCGAAAGATCATCGCCGGGCGCGGCGCAAGCTGGCGCGGGCGATTATCGCCACCTCGATTGCCGTCCGCAAGCTCGGATTCACCAATGCCGAGCGCAAGCGGCTGATTGAGCGGCTCAACAAAACCGTCGACGGCATGCGCTCGCTCGATCGTCAGGCGACGAACCTGGAGCGCAAGGCCGACGCCACTCGCAGCGAAGAGCAGAAGAAGGAATATCGCCGGCAGGCCCGCGCGATTCGCGCGGAAGTCGAAAAGCTCGAACTTGAAGTCGGTGTCCTGTTCCAGGAGCTCAAGCGCACACAGCGCGAAATCATCCAGGGCGACATGGACGCCGAGCAGGCCAAGCGCGAGCTGATCGAGGCCAACCTGCGACTCGTGGTTTCGATTGCGAAGAAATACACGAACCGCGGTCTGCAGTTCCTCGACCTGATTCAGGAAGGCAACATCGGACTGATGAAGGCCGTCGACAAATTCGAATACCGCCGTGGCTACAAATTTTCCACGTATGCCACGTGGTGGATTCGGCAGGCCATCACCCGCGCGATTGCCGACCAGGCGCGTACGATTCGTATCCCGGTACACATGATCGAAACGATCAACAAGCTGATCCGTACTTCGCGTCAGCTGGTGCAGGAACTGGGTCGCGAACCTACGAGCGAGGAGATCGCCAAGCGCATGGACATTCCTGTCGCGAAAGTGAGAAAAGTTCTCAAGATCGCACAGGAGCCAATCTCGCTTGAAACGCCAATCGGCGAAGAGGAAGATTCGCACCTGGGAGACTTCATCGAAGACCGCGCGGTCGTATCGCCGGCCGAAGCGGTGATCAACGTGAACCTGAAGGACCAGACAGGACAGGTCCTACGCACGCTGACTCCGCGCGAGGAAAAAGTCATCAAGATGCGCTTCGGTCTCGAAGACGGCAGCGAGCACACTTTGGAAGAAGTCGGGCAATCGTTCGCGGTCACACGCGAACGCATCCGCCAGATTGAGGCCAAGGCGCTGCGGAAGCTAAGGCATCCGTCACGGTCGCGGAAATTGCGGGCGTTTATGGATGGGGTGAGAGACTAGTATCGTTTGTCATTCCGAGTCGCGCGTACTTTGCGCGGCGAGGAATCCGCTTTCAAGGCGCGGCGCAAGCCGCGCCTTATTTCTTTGTAGCGAAGCCTCGAAGATTTTTTCGGGGCTTTCGCTTTTGATCCCGATTCGGGAAGCGGACGAATATTTTTCGGGTGAAACTCAATTAGCGCACTCTTACGCAACATAGAATCAGTGCATCGCGGACGCAACGTTTAGGAGGGTATTGCCAGTGGGTACTGGACGGCGCGAGCGCGCGCCAGTGCAGTTCGTCAACGGGGACGCGTGACAATTGTCATGGAAAGGAAAATCCCCACTTCTCGCGCAGAGAACGCGCGAGAAATGGGGCACCCGACTTCCCCCTCTTCCTATAAAGTTCGCAGGAAGGCGACCAGATCGGATTTCTGTTGGTCGGTCAGGTTGAGACTGAAGCGCTGGTTGTAGAACTCGACGACATCTTCGAGGCGAGAGGCCGCGCCGTTATGAAAGTACGGAGCGCGGGCAGCGAGTGCGCGGAGGATGGGTCCCTTGACTTTGCCGACGTCGGCGCACTTGCCGGAGATCATAGCGCGGCCAATGTCGGTGACCTGGACGGAGGTCCCGTCGGAACACTGGACTGTGTAAACGGGCAGACCCGTGATGTCCAGCGCGGCGACCGGAGGATAGGCCGTGGTTCCGATGGCGAGCGGAACGGAGAACGAGTGATTGCCGACGTTGGGCGAATCGTGGCAGGTGGTGCAGGTGCCGTTGATGACGGGCTGCCCGAGCGCGTCGTTGAGGCCGCCGACTCCGGTGATGGAGATGGGGAGCGTGTTGAAGAGGGTCTCGCCGCGCGCGACGGCCTGGCGGTTCGGATTGGTCGAGTTCGCCCAATTGCTGTAGAGCGTGAAAGCGCTGGGATTAAACGGAGCGCCGGTGGGATCGCCGCCGAGCGCGTCGTTGATGCCAATGTAGAACGGCTGCGCGGAGAGATTGTTGGGTCCGGCAGTTGCGCCGCCAGCCAGCAGATTCCCGGCGTTCTGATCGACGACCTGAGCCGTGAAGAGGCTAGTCTCGAAGTTCACGATCTGCGCGAGTTGATCCGCGGTGGGAGGGTTGACGGCCTTGGCATGGCCGGTGGTGGCGTCGCTAGCCTGGTTGGTCAGGCTCTGTGGAAGGTTGATGGACTTGCCGGGAATCGCGCCAAAGACGGTTTCGCGGCCATCCCACATAACGGCGCTCAGGAAATTCAGATTGGAGGCGGGCAGCGGGCGGCGATACATGGCCGGCTGCGTGGCGGTGGTCTGGGGGCAATTGAAGGGATCCTGAATCTGCGTGATGGTGAAACTGGCGTTGACCGGGACCGGGAGCGAGATGCGGATCAGGCCCTTATTCAGCAGCATGCTGTAGGACTGTTGTTTGGCCTGATAGGACGAGAAGTCACCTGTTGGGCAGTTGGCGCCATCGACGGGGCGAAAGATGGGATCCGTGCCGTTACTGGCCGCAAAGCGGTCCTGGATGCGAGGCGGAGTGACGGTCCACCCGTCCTTCAATTGATGGCAGGTGGCGCAGGTTCTGCCATTGGTGCCAAGGCGCTGGAAGAATGGATTGCTGAGGTCAACGCCTCCGGCGGTGCTGTAGGTACTGAGAGTGCCGGTGGGATCGAGGGTACGGAGCGGATTGTTCAGCGTGGTCCCTGCCAGAAGTCCTGCGCCGGCAAGGCAGATCAGGATGGGCAGGGTTAGGGTGAGTTTTTTCATAGCTTCTCCTTAGATTGACGGTCCCGTTCTTTTGAGCCCCGGACGTGGAGGAGGGGCGCACCGAGCGCAACCGGGGTCCCCGGGCCAAAATACCGTCTCTATAGATAAAGAGCGCAAACCGGAGGAAAAACCGGACATGGGGAAGAATAAAAGTTTGAGGGTGGGTCCAGGAGCCACAGAATCCCCGGAACGGCATGTGTCGAACGGGGGAGATCCATCGCAGGCCGAAGGATGGCTTCGCCCGAGAGCCAGGGGACCGGGAGCTACACCGGGACAAAAGGAGAGCTACTGGCAGGTTAATTCTAAGTTTTCCTCGATTCTCCACAATGAAGGCACAACGTCCACAGGTTCTGCACAGGGGGGAGGGATTTTTTTATTGCGGGCAGGTTACAAACTGGTTGAGAGTGTGTGCAGCGAAAACGTGAGTTCCTGAGCCTGCCGAATGATTGCGGCAGAGCTGGCGGCAGCCGGTGATTCTCGAGGGTGAATTGCCGGGGGACAACTCCAGAAACGCGCGTAAGTGCGGCTGGTTGCCCGGGCGTTGCGGCCTCTCCCCACTGGTCCAGTGCTTCTTGGGAGCGCGGACAAGATAAGGGCCGCCGGCCACAGCAGGATGAGCCGATCGTGATCGCGAGATCGCGGACAGGTCTCCGGTTTCAGCAAAAGTGGCGCTGGCTGCTTTTCGGAGCGCGAGTGCTGTCGGGCTGAAATCGTCATTCAGGGCGGAGCAGGAAATCACGTTACGATGCGGCTTCGGGTGGCTGGCCCGGAGCCGCATTCCATTTTTTGGGGGAATTAGTCTCTGTTCCAGTGCGTTCACCACTGGGCACAGAGGATCACAGGGGAAATCCCGACCGGACTGATGGGTCCGCCCCTGCATGTCCCACGTCTCGCAAAATCGGCGAGACATGGGGCATCCCATTCTGTGGTAGATCCCACGTCGAAGTTAGGCGGGCACGTCGATCCAGGCCCGGGTTTGGTGGCTCTTTAGTTCGGCATCCAGTAGCTTCAGTTGGCGGAGGCCGTCGCCGAATTGCGGGTACTCGGGGGCGGCGCCGTTGATGGAGGCGTAGAAGCGGCGGAAGACTTGCTTGAAGGTGTCGTCGTAGCCTTCGCTGTGGCCGCCGGGGAGATCGGCATACGAACGGGCGGCAGGCTGAAGCAGTGACGGATCTTTGACGCTGATCGAGTTAGGCGTATCGCGATGGCCTTGCCAAAGCTCGTCGGGGCGCTCCTGGTTCCAGGCGACGGACGATTTCGTTCCGTAGACATCGAGACAAAAGCCGTTCTTGCGTCCGGCGGAGACCTGGCTGGCAGTCATGACGCCGCGGGCCGATCCCATGCGGAAGATGACGGCGCCGAAGTCTTCGGTGTCGATGGGAGTCTCGATGTAGTCTTCCGCGCTCATCATCTTATTCGCGAAAGTTTCCACGGAGTGCTTGGGCTGCTTGCGGGTTTTGTGGACCGTCTGGAGGTCGGCGCAGAGGGAAGTGACACGCAGTCCGGAGACGTGTTCGGCCATATCGAAGAAGTGCGAGCCGATGTCGGCCATGCACCGCAGCGGGCCTCCGGCCTTGGAGTCGATGCGCCAGTTCCAGTCGGTGTCATAGAGAAGCCAATCCTGCGAGTAAGTTCCCTGGACGATCAGGATGTCGCCGAGCGCGCCGGATTCGCGGAGGCGGCGCATCTGCTGAACCTGGGGATAGTAGCGGAGATTGTGGCAGACGCAGTGGCGAAGGCCTTGCTTCGCGGCGAGAGAGACGAGTTCTTCGGCTTCGGCGGACGTGGTGGTAAGCGGCTTCTCGCAGAGGACGTGCTTGCCGGCGAGGAGCCCGTCTTTGGCCATGGGGAAATGCTGGGCGTTGGGCGTGCAGATGTGGACGGCGTCGATGGAGGGATCGCGGAGGATTTCGTGATAGTCGGCCGTGACCTTGGAGATGGAGTAGGCGGAGGCGAGACGGCGCGCGGCGTCGAGATTGCGCGCGGCGACAGCGACGGGTTCGACGTTTTCGACGCGGCGGACGGCTTCGAGATGGACGCGGCCCATGAATCCGGTGCCGAAGATGGCGGTTTTGAGAGTTTTCATCGCGGGTTGGATTTTATACGAGCGGGCGGATTGTTCACCACAGAGGGCACGGAGGAGCACAGAGGAAAGCGGGCCGTTGCTGGGTAGCGGAAAATCCCCACTTCTCGCGCACAGAACGCGCGAGAAATGGGGCACCCGGCCTACTTCATGGTTCCCACGTCTCGCAAAGGCGGCGAGACGTGGGGCATCCCATTTGATGTCCCGCTTCAGTGGGAGAGATCGAAGCGGTCGGCGTTCATTACTTTGGTCCAGGCGGCGACGAAGTCCTGCGCGAATTTCTTTTGAGAATCGGAGCAGGCATAGACTTCGGCGAGGGCGCGGAGCTGGGAATCAGAACCGAAGATCAGATCGACACGAGTGCCGGTCCACTTGAGTTCGTTGGTTTTTCGGTCGCGGCCTTCGTAGACGCCGTCCGAGCCGTTCGGCTGCCATTCGGTGCCCATGTCGAGGAGGTTGACGAAGAAGTCGTTGGTCAGCGTTTCCGGCTTGTCGGTGAAGACGCCGTGTTTCGAATTGCCGACGTTCGTTCCGAGCACACGCAGGCCGCCGAGGAGAACGGTCATTTCGGGTGCGGTCAGCGTGAGCAGTTGCGCGCGATCGATCAGCATCGCCTCAGGCGACAGGAGTTGCTTGCCGCTGAGATAGTTGCGGAATGCGTCGGCCTTGGGCTCGAGTGGTTCGAAAGATTCGACGTCGGTCTGCTTCTGTGAGGCGTCGGCGCGACCGGGCGTGAAGGGCACGGGCACTTTGAGGCCGGCTTTCTTCGCGGCTTCCTCGACGGCTGCGCAGCCGCCGAGCACGATCAGGTCAGCGAGCGAGATCTGCTTTTTCCCGCTGGCCTTGTTGAATTCCTTTTGGATCTTCTCCAGCGCTTTAAGAACCTTCGACAGCTCTGCCGGTTGGTTGACTTCCCAATCCTTTTGCGGAGCCAAGCGGATGCGAGCGCCGTTTGCGCCGCCGCGCTTGTCGGAGCCGCGGAAGGTGGAGGCAGACGCCCAAGCCGTGGAGACGAGTTGCGAGATCGACAGGCCGGACTTGAGGATCTTCGCCTTCAGAGAGGCGGCGTCCTTTTCGTTGACTGGTTTGTGATCGACGGCAGGAATGGGATCTTGCCATGGGAGCTCTTGCTTCGGAACCAGTGGGCCCAGATAGCGCACGATCGGGCCCATGTCGCGATGCGTGAGCTTGAACCAGGCGCGGGCAAAGGCGTCCGCGAACTGCTTCGGATGCTCGTAGAAGCGGCGCGAGATCTTCTCGTACGCTGGGTCAAAGCGCAACGAGAGATCGGTGGTCAGCATAGAGGGCGCGTGAGTCTCGGAAGGATCATGCGCATCCGGGACGGTGCCGGCGCCTGCGCCATTTTTCGGTCGCCACTGATGCGCGCCCGCCGGGGACTTAGTCAGTTCCCATTCGTACTCGAACAGGTTCTGGAAGAAGTTGTTGCTCCACTTGGTGGGCGTGGTGGTCCAGATGACTTCCAGGCCACTGCCGATCGCGTCGCCGGCTTTGCCGGTCTTGAATTTGCTCTTCCAGCCGAGACCCTGCAACTCGACGGGAGCGGCTTCCGGCTCCGCGCCGACGTTGTCAGCCGGGCCAGCGCCGTGGGTTTTGCCGAAGGTGTGCCCGCCAGCGATGAGCGCGACGGTTTCTTCGTCGTTCATGGCCATGCGGCGAAAGGTTTCGCGAATGTCGCGAGCGGCCTTGACGGGGTCGGGGTTGCCGTTGGGGCCTTCGGGATTCACATAGATCAGGCCCATCTGCACGGCAGCGAGAGGGTTCGAGAGATCGCGGTCGCCCGAGTAACGTTCGTCGCCTAGCCACTTGCCTTCGGGACCCCAGTTGAGTTCTTCAGGTTCCCACACGTCTTCGCGTCCGCCGCCGAAGCCGAAGGTCTTGAAGCCCATCGATTCGAGGGCAACGTTGCCGGCGAGAATCATGAGGTCGGCCCAGGAAATCTTGCGGCCGTATTTTTGCTTGATGGGCCAGAGAAGGCGGCGAGCCTTGTCGAGGTTCACGTTGTCGGGCCAGCTATTAAGAGGTGCGAAGCGTTGCTGTCCGGCTCCGGCGCCGCCGCGGCCGTCGCCGATGCGGTAGGTACCGGCGCTGTGCCACGCCATGCGGATGAAGAGACCGCCGTAGTGGCCGAAGTCGGCCGGCCACCAGTCCTGCGAGTCGGTCATGAGGGCGTGGAGGTCTTTCACGACCGCATCCAGATTGAGGCTGTTGAATTCCTTGGCGTAGTCGAACTTTTCGCCCATGGGATTGGAGAGGTTGGAGTTGTGATGAAGAATTTGCACGTCCAACTGGTTTGGCCACCAGTTACGATTGCTGGGCGCCTTGCCGGCGTGCGGGAATGGGCACTTGGCTTCGGTTGACATAGGTTTGCTCCTGTTCGTTATGAATTCGTCAGCGTGAAAAAAGCTTAAGTCCGTTAATGTTTCAAATGCGAATCGGTCGCGGCATTCGCTTAGCGGGAAGCGCGGCGCGGAGCGCATTTGGTGCAGAGCCCACGGATAATTACCTGGCAGTCGCGAACCACGCGCTTGCCGAGTGTACGAGAGGCAGGCCGAGGAACGTCGTACCAATCCATGTCCTCGACGTTGCCGCAGCGGTCACAGATGAAATGGTGGTGGCGCATGCCTTCGAGGTCGAAGCGTCCAGCGCGGCCTTCGACGGCGACTTCGCGCACCAGGCCTGCTTTCACTAAGTCCCGCAAATTGTTGTAAGTGGTGGCCCGGGATGAGAGCGGGTCCACGCAGTTAACGGCTTTGAAAATTTCAGCAGCGGTGGGATGGCCTTTGTGGTCCATGAGGAATGCCATCACAGCATAGCGCTGCGCGGTGCAGCGTAGGCCGGCGGATTCCAGGGAGCGTTGGATGGTGTCGGGCGACATGAGACAAACTTAGATTATATCTAAGGTGAGAGTTTGTCTAGAATGTCCGCTGGAGCTGTACAAGTCCGCGCCGGTCGCCCTATTCGACAGAATTGCATAGCAGACTCGTAACCGTGGGGTTATGAGTGTTAACGCCTGATTTCAGCGATCGTCACCTAAGCGCCCATGACACCGCCCAGGACAACGGGATAACAAAGCTCGCAGCTAGAACAACCCACTTCTCCTTGCCACTACCAAAAACGCCACAGATGAAGCCGAGCGCAACGACTCCGATTGAGATTCGGGACCAGTGGTGGAAGTGCACATCCCATTCTGGCCCCCCTGGATCGCCGAAAGAAAACGAAAACGACAGCCAATAGACACCGACTGCAGATGTGACCAAAGCCAGAGACATCCATCCGAGCACCGCTCGGGTACTCTTCTCGGCATCTCTATTCCACAGGCGCATTACCCAAACGTAGGCGAGCGCGAACGGACAAACGAGAGACGCGATTGTAATGGTCGCAATCAGAAAGATCGACATTTACATGCTCGGAAGCAATTACACTCGACACGAGGAGAACGGGTCAACTGTTGCAATATGCGCATTGCAGTCAAAATACCCACGACGACCTTGGGCGCCTCCACTGTCCACAAGATGTTCCCCTGGCCCTCTTAACTACCCGACTTTCCTACGACCACCACGCTGCGGTGGGCTTTTCTTCAATCATGATGCCGTTCAGGAAGGCGGCGGCTTTGGTCAGGCCTTCGGAGGGGGCCATGAGGCTGTCTTCGTGCTCGATGGAGAGGACGTAGTCGTAGCCGAACATGCGGAGGGTGGAGATGAGTTCGCTCCAGAATTCGCTGCCGTGGCCGTAGCCGCAGGTGCGGAAGATCCAGGCGCGGTTGCGTTCGTCGGTGTAGGGCTTGGTATCGAGCACGCCGGTGCGGACGAGATTCGTGGGATAGAGCTGCGTGTCTTTGGCGTGGACGTGGAAGATGGCGTCACCGAGAACGCGGACGGCGGCGATGGGATCGATGTTCTGCCAGAAGAGATGGCTGGGATCGTAGTTGCAGCCGACGTTGGGGCCGGCAATGGAGCGCAGGCGGAGGAGAGTTTCGGGATTGTAGACGACGAAGCCGGGATGCATCTCGACGGCGATCTTCACGCCGTGATCGGCGGCGAATTTGGCGTGCTCGGTCCAGAACGGGGCGACGACTTCGTTCCACTGCCAGTCGAGTACTTTGCGGAAGTCGGGAGGCCAGGGGCAGGTGATCCAGTTGGGAGCGACGGAGTTGGGAGAGTCGCCGGGGCATCCGGAGAAATCGACCATGGTGGGGACGCCAAGTTTTTCGGCGAGCAGGATGGTGTTGCGGCTGACTTCGCGATGCTGCTGGGCAATCGCCTTATCTGGGTGGATCGGATTGCCGTGGCAACTGAGGGCGCTGATGGAGAATCCATGATCGTTGAGGAGCTGCTTGAAATCGGCAAGGGCCGCGGGGTTTGAGAGCATGGAGAATTTGCAGTGGGCGTCTCCGACGTAGTTGCCGGTGGCCAGTTCGACGGTATGGATGTTGAGGGCGGAGAGCTTTTTGAGGACGGCGTCGAGGGGAAGTTGCGAGAGTAAGGGAGTGAAGACGCCAACGCGCATGAGTCGCTCCAGAAAGGGATCGGCGGATTATAGCGCAGCGGTTCCCACCCTAGCCGCAAAGAGCGCGGCTAGGATGGGGCGACCGGCTGCACGTGTGTGACCGGCGGGAAGCAGGTTCCTCGCTACGCTCGGAATGACAACCATGAAATCCTGGAGCGCCGCTGTGCGGCTGGACAGCCGGGGGCGGCTGTCCCTACATGCACAAATCCCCACTTCTCGCGCAAAGAGCGCGCGAGAAATGGGGCACCCGGGATGTG
>JBBIOA010000005.1:0-160907 GCA_037443605.1 Terriglobales bacterium | reverse complement strand
CAAATCCCCACTTCTCGCGCAAAGAGCGCGCGAGAAATGGGGCACCCGGGATGTGAAGACGCCAACGCGCATGAGTCGCTCCAGAAAGGGATCGGGGGCATTATAGCGCAGCGGTTCCCACCCTAGCCGCAAAGAGCGCGGCTAGGATGGGGCGACCGGCTGCACGTGTGTGACCGGCGGGAAGCAGGTTCCTCGCTACGCTCGGAATGACAACCATGAAATCCTGGAGCGCCGCTGTGCGGCTGGACAGCCGGGGGCGGCTGTCCCTACATGCACAAATCCCCACTTCTCGCGCAAAGAGCGCGCGAGAAATGGGGCACCCGGGATGTGGTAGATTGCCATGGGGCTGGGAGGGGTTCGCGCGATGAAACGGAAAATCATTTTTCTCTTAACTGCGTGTGTCGCACTGGGCGGGATGGTCGTGGGGCAGGCATCGTCGGTGGCGCCTGCGCCGCGGGAGAAGACTGTCCATCTGAAACATGTGTTGGTCATCTCGCAGACCAAGGGATGGGAACACGATTCGATTACGGACGCGATGGTGGCGATCTATGAGATGGGACGCGAGAGCGGGCTGTGGGAAGCGACGCTGCGGACGGACACGGAGCTGATCACGAAGAAGGACCTGGGACGGAATGCGAAGAATCTGAATTACTTCGACGCGTTGGTGTTTGTGAGCACGACGGGCGAGCTGGATCTGGATGACTCGCAGAAAGCCGACATGATGTCGTTTGTTAAGGAGGACGGCAAGGGATTCGTCGGGGTGCATGCGGCGCTGGATACGAACTACAAGTGGGCGGAATTTGGCGAGATGATTGGCGGGTGGTTCGATCAGCATCCGTGGATGACGTTTCAGGCGCCGATTGTGAATGAGGATCCGGAGTTTCCGGCGGTCAGGCATTTTCCGAAAGCGTTTGTAAAGGTTGACGAGATTTACCAGCCGAAGGAGTGGTCGCGCGAGAAGTGCCACGTGCTGCTGAGCCTGGATGCGGGGAAACTGAATTATGAGAACAATCCGCGGATTCACAGGACGGATCACGACTTCGCGGTGGCGTGGGACAAGATGTATGGCAAAGGGCGGGTGTTCTATTCCACGCTGGGGCATACCCAGGAGTCATGGAGCGATCCGGATATCAGAAAGATGTATTTTGAGGCGATCAAGTGGGTGCTGGGGATGACCGAGGGGAGTACTGCGCCGCACGCGCGGGTGACGGAAGCGAAGTAGCAGCGTCCTACGTCAAAACACTCACCACAGAGGGCACAGAGAGACACAGGGAAGGCATAGAGGATGAGGACTTGGAGCGTGGGAACGGGTTTGGCGTGTGTGTTGGCCTGCTCAGCGGCTATCGGGCAGGCTGCTCCGTCGCCGAAGAAGGCTGCGAGCGCGAAGCCAGCGCCGGTGAAGACGTATCCGCAGGCGGAGGTGCGGCAGGGGGCGGGAGTCTTCCGGCAAAATTGCTCGTTTTGTCACGGGCGCGATGCCGGTGGGGGCGAGGGCGGTCCGGATCTGACGGCGTCGAAGCTGGTGAGCGCGGACGTGAACGGGGAGAAGATTGGGATCGTGATCAAGAATGGGCGTCCGGAGCGGGGCATGCCGAAGTTTGATCTGGCGGACGAGGAGGTGGCGAGCCTGGTGGCATTCATCCACACGCGGCAAGCGCTGATGCACGGTGGAGAGGGCGTGAAACTGGGTGGACGGCGCGGCGTGGAAGTGGCCGATTTACAAACCGGAAACGCGGAAGCTGGGCGGGCGTATTTCAACGGCGCTGGTGGATGCGCCAAGTGCCATTCGCCGACCGGAGATCTGGCGGGGGTTGCTTCGCGGTTGAAGGGATTGGAACTGGAGAAGCAGATGCTGTATCCGCAGCGCGCGAGGGCGAAGCTGACGGTGAGGACGAAATCGGGGCAGACGTTGAGCGGCCGGCTGGCGTATCAGGATGAATTTACAGTCGGGATGGTGGGAGAGGATGGGCAGTATCGGTCGTGGAGAACGCAGGATGTGGAGTACAAGATCGATGCGCCGGCGAATGCGCACGTCGAGCAGTTCCCGAAGTATACGGACGATGATGTGCATAACTTGATGGCGTTTTTGCAGACGCTGAAGTAGGGATAGATTCCTGAGAGAAATCCCCACACAAGCCGCAGAGAACGCGGCTTGTATGGGGCACCCGCTTTTGTTGGCGGTACCAACTGAAAACAGATTCTTCGCTACGCTCAGAATGACAAGAACAGATGGGTTGAGGGGATGATGAAGGTTCGGGGAATGAGATGGGTTCTGGGTTTCGTGGCGGTCATGGGGTGCGTGGGCCGGATGAGCGCGCAGGGGGTGAGCAGTGAGATGTTGCTGCATCCGGCGAACAGTTGGCCGCAGTATCACGGCGATTATTCGGGCAGGCGCCATAGCGCGTTAACGCAGATCAACACGCAGAACGTGAAGGACGTTTCCTTGGCGTGGGCTTTTCAGACGGGGCAGCAGGCGGCGATCAAGTCGTCGCCGCTGATGGTGGACGGAATCATCTACTTCACGGTGCCGGACAATGTTTGGGCGGTCGATGCGCGGTCGGGACACCAGATCTGGCATTACAACAAGAAGACGACCGAAGGCGAGCACATCGGGAATCGCGGCGTGGCCATGTACAAGGATCATCTCTATTTCCTTGCGCCGGATGCGCACCTGGTTTCGCTGAATGCGAAAGACGGCAGCGTGCGCTGGTCGGTCGCGGTGGCGGACGTGAAGAAGGGGTACTGGACCAGCATGTCGCCGCTGGTGGTAGGGAATCATGTGATCGTCGGCATGTCCGGGGACTTCGACAATATCAGCGGATATCTACGGGCAGTGGATGCGGAGACGGGGGAGACGCAGTGGCAGTGGGATTCCACGCCGCCAGCGGGAACGCCGAACCAGACGACGGGCGGCATGACATGGATGACAGGGACCTACGATGCGGAATTGAACCTGGTGTATTGGGGGACAGGAAATCCTACGCCGGTGCTGACGGGATCGACGCGTCCCGGAGACGATTTGTATACGTGTTCGATCGTGGCGCTGAATGCGGACACGGGGAAGCTGGCGTGGGGGTTTTCTGCGTCGCCGCACGACACGCATGACTGGGACGCGGTGGAAACGCCGGTGCTGGTGGACGGTGATTTTCATGGCGAGCCGAAGAAGATGCTGATGCAGACATCGCGCAACGGATATTTCTTTGTGCTCGATCGGACGAATGGAAAGAATCTGCTGACGGCGCCGTTTGGGCCGGTGAACTGGACGCTGGGGGTGGATGCGCAGGGAAGGCCGATTCCGAATCCGGCGAAAGAGCCGGCGCCGGACGGGCGGCTGATCGCGCCGGATGAAGGCGGGATGACGAATTATCGGGCACCGAGCTTCGATACGAAGAACGGTCAGTTTGTGGTGAACGCGCACCCGAGCTGGAGTATTTATTTTGCGAAGCCGGCGGACGGCACGTATGGCTGGGCAGGCGCGGATTACGGCGTGTGGGGCACGAGCCAGATCGAGGCGATCGATTACCAGACGGGGAAGATCCGGTGGAAGCACGAATTTGCCGAAGAATCAGGGTCCGGTGTGATGACGACAGAGTCGGGATTGACGTTCACCGGAGATGGAGCAGGGAATTTTCTGGCGCTCGATTCGAGCGACGGTAAGACGCTATGGCATGCGGGATCGGGCGGATGGATCGTGAGTTCGCCGATCAGCTACGAACTCGACGGGCGGCAATACGTCTTGATGAGCAGCAGCGGCGTTATGTTTGCGTGGGCGCTTCCGGAAGCGCGATAAGCCGCGAGCGTTTCTTCTTGGAGTCGGGATACTAGTCGGCCGTTGCTGATTTCCTCAAGGCTTACCATTCTTCAGCAGGTACGTCCGACTGGAGTCGGGGCCTTCCCAGGTATCGGTTTCATTCAAGACTAAGAATCAGCCGGGGTCGGGTCAACATTCACTGGCGCCCGCGATGCGGCGAGGAAAGCCGGGCCATCGATGAAGAAAGAGGCCGATTGGCGTGGCATCGCTGCTTTCGGATAGAGTGTTACCCGGCAAACGGGCGGGCTCCCAATTAGTCATTCATGGAGGCAGTTTTGAAAAACAAAGCGACATTCTTCCTGGGATTGGTTCTGAGCGCAGGGTTGGCGATTGGCGGTGCGGTGTCGGCGGTTGGGCAGCAGAAAGCCACGCCGATGGTGAAAGGCACGCCAGTTTCGAGTGAAAAGGCAGCGGCAACGGACATTCCGATTCCCGACATTCCGTACACGAAGTTCGTGCTGAAGAACGGACTGACGGTGCTGGTGCACGAAGATCACAAGGCGCCGATTGTGGCAGTGAACACCTGGTACCACGTAGGCTCCAAGAACGAGAAGCTGGGCAAGACCGGATTCGCGCACTTGTTCGAGCACCTGATGTTTTCGGGCAGCGACGACTTCAACCACACGTACATCAACGCCATGGAGAAGATCGGCGCGACCAACCTGAACGGCACGACGAACAATGACCGGACGAACTATTTCGAGAACGTGCCGACTTCCATGCTGGATTATGTGTTGTTCGCCGAGAGCGACCGCATGGGGCATCTGCTGGGCGTACTCGACCAGAAGAAACTCGACCTGCAGCGCGGCGTGGTGCAGAACGAAAAGCGACAGGGAGAGAACCAGCCGTACGGCGTGACCGAGCAGCTTCTGACGGAGAACACGTATCCAGTCGGCCATCCGTATTCATGGACCGTGATCGGTTCGATGAAGGATCTGGATGCCGCCTCGATGAGCGATGTGCAGGAATGGTTCAAGACGTATTACGGGCCGAACAATGTGACGGTGGTGATCGCGGGCGACATCACGCCGGAAGTGGCGAAGGAGAAAGTCGAGAACTATTACGGCGAGATTCCTCCGGGGCCGCCGATCGCCAAGCAGGAAACATGGATCGCGAAGCGCACGGGCACGCATCGGGGTTGGGTGCAAGACCGCGTGCCGCAGGCGCGGCTGTACCGGGTATGGAACGTTCCGGAATATGGCTCACCGGAGGAAGCCCAGCTAGACCTGGCGGCACAGGTGCTCGGCGGGGGAAAGACTTCGCGGCTATACAAGCGATTGGTCTACAAGGATCAGATTGCGACTTCGGCGACTGCCTCGGACGACACCAATGAGATCGCCGGACAGTTTGATTTCACGCTGACGGCAGTTCCGGGCGGCGACCTGGCGAAGGTGGAGAAAGAAGCCGACGAAGAGCTGCAGAGTTTCCTAAAGAACGGCCCGAGTGACGCGGAACTGCAGCGGGCAAAGACGCAGATTCTCGGGAATTATGCCCGCATCGTGGAGCGCATTGGCGGATTCGGTGGTAAGAGCGATCTACTCGCGCGCTGCCAGACTTACCGCGGCAATCCCGAGTGTTACAAGGATTATCTGAAGTGGGTAAAAGCGGCGACGCCGGCGTCGGTGAAGAAGGCGGCGAACGACTGGTTGGCGGATGGCGATTATGTGCTGGAAGTGCATCCGTACCCAACCAGCCTCGAAGCGTCGGGCAAGCTGGACCGGTCGAAGGAAGCGGCTCCGGGCGGGCCGGAATCGCTCAAGCTGCCGGAGTTGCAGAAGGCCACGCTGAAAAATGGATTGAAAGTTGTGCTGGCAGAACGGCATGGCGCGCCAGTGGTGAACTTCACGCTGATGGTGGATAGCGGTTACGCGGCGGATCCAGCGGGCGCGCCCGGCACGGCCAGCTTCGAGCAGCGCATGCTGGAAGAAGGTACGCCGACGCGTGACTCGCTCAAAATTGGCGAAGAGCTGGAATCCTTAAGCGCCAATTTTAATGCGTCCGCGATCCTCGACTGGAGCCTGGTGGGCTTGAATACGCTCAAGAGCACGATGGACCGTTCGCTGGATATCTACGCCGACCTGATTCTGCATCCGTCGTTTCCAGAGAAGGAATTTGTGCGTTTGCAGAAGGAGCGGCTCGCGGGCATCCAGCGCGAGAAGGTAACACCACAGACGATGGCGCTGCGAGTAGTACCCACCTTGCTTTACGGCAGCGGACATCCGTATGCGACGCCGTTCACAGGCACGGGAACGGAAGCCAGCCTGCACAAGATGACGCGCGAGGACCTGGCGAAGTTCCACGAAACATGGTTCAAGCCGAACAACGCGACGTTGCTGGTGGTGGGAGACACGACGCTGAACGAGATCACGCCCAAGCTGGAGAAGTTGCTGGCAGCGTGGAAATCGGGCGAGGTGCCGAAGAAGACGATTCCGCAGGTCGGCCAGCCGGAAAAAGATGTGGTGTACCTGATCGACCGGCCGGGATCGGGGCAAAGCGTGATATTCGGAGCGCAGCTGGCTCCGCCGCAGAACGATCCTGACGCGGTTGCGCTGCAACTGGTGAATGCCATCTTCGGCGGGACGTTCAGCTCGCGCATCAACATGAACCTGCGCGAAGACAAGCACTGGTCGTACGGAGTGCGGTCCATCCTGGTAGCAGCGCGCGGACAGCGGCCTTACATCAGCCTTTCGCCGGTGCAAACGGACAAAACAAAAGAGTCGCTGTCCGAACTGGTCAAGGAGTACAAAGGCGTCTCGGGAGGAAGACCGATTTCGGAAGAAGAACTCAAGGATGAGCAGGCGAACGCCACGCTGGGTCTGCCCGGAAGTTTCGAGACGGTGCAGCAGTTGAGCGGAGCGTACGGCAACATTCTGGAGTTCGGACTGCCGGAGGACTACTACAACACGTTTACCCAGAAAGCGATGGCGCTGACGCCCGACGGCGCGAATGAGATCGCCAAAAAATACATTCAGCCGGGTCATCTGGTCTGGGTGGTGGTGGGCGACATGAGCAAGGTCGAGGCGGGCGTACGGGAACTGAACCTGGGCGATGTCCACAAGATCGACGCGGACGGAAACCCGGTGAAGTAGACGCAGAAGATACATGTCGAAGTAGATCGCGGGGGGCGAGTGTACGCGCTCCCCGTTTTTTTGCCCAGAGAGTGATGCGCTTGGCTGAACTTCACAGCGGGTTTCGCCGGATCGCAGTGGTACTATTTGCGCTATGATGCGCTGGAAATCCTCCCTCCTCTTTCTTCTTCTGAACGGTCTTTTTCTCCGATGCGCGGCGCAGAACTCCGTGGATGTGAAGCCGTCTCCGCAGCAGGTGGAGTGGCAGGACCTGGAGATGGGCGCGATCATCCATTTCGGTCCGAATACGTTCATGGATCGCGAATGGGGCGATGGCACGGCGGATCCGAAGGTCTTCAATCCGACGCAGTTCGATCCCGAGCAGTGGATGCAGGCGCTGAAGGCGGCGGGGATCCGGTATGTAGTGTTTGTGGCCAAGCATCATGACGGATTCTGCTTGTGGCCGACCGGGCAGACGGAGTACAGCGTCAAGAGTAGTCCATGGGAAAACGGCAAGGGCGACGCGGTGCGGCGGGTGGAAGAGGCGGCGAGGAAATATGGAATGAAGTTTGGGGTGTACCTGTCACCATGGGATCGGCATGAGCCGCGCTATGCGAACTCAGCTGAGTACGACAAGTACTATTCGGCGGAGTTGGATGAACTCGCGCAGAACTACGGCGATCTGGAGGAGTTCTGGCTGGATGGCGCGGGCAGCGGAGGACATGTTTACAATTTTCCGCGGATCGTGGAGGAGTTGCGCATGTCGCAGCCGAACACGCTGGTGTTTGCCGACATGGCGTTGTTTGAGTATGGCGATATTCGCTGGGTTGGGAACGAAGAGGGCGTGATTTCCTACGAGAACTGGAATGTGATCGACCGGCATGGATTTCTGCGGTGGCGGCCGGTGGAAGCGGATACACCGCTGCGGAAGGCGCACTGGTTCTGGCATCCGAATGATGAGGCGAGTCTAAAGAGCGTCGAGGAGTTGATGGCGACGTATGAGCAGACCGTGGGACGCGGCGGGCAGCTGATGCTGGGGATCGCTCCGGACCGGCGGGGATTATTGCCCGAGGCAGATGTGCAACGGTTGAAGGAGTTCGGGGAGGCGATCGGGACTCGCTATGGAAGGAATTTGATGGCGCACCATGTGAAGGCGACGCCGGAAGAGGAGCTCGCGCTCGATGGGAAACCCGACACATTCTGGTCGGCGCCAGCGGGATCGCATCGTGCGGTGCTCGAAACGAGCTTGGCGACGCCGGTGAAATTTGATCGGGCGCTGATGATGGAGTGGCTGAATGATGGGCAGCATGTGGAAAAGTGGGCGATTGAAATTCTTAAAGACGGGAATTGGATCGGCGTTGCGGCGGGCGAGGCGATCGGGCATAAGCGGATCCTGAGTTTCCCGGCGGTAACGGCGTCGCGGGTGCGGCTGAACATTCTGTCGTCGACGGCGGAAGCACACATTCGGGAATTTCAGCTGTTCAGCAGCAAAGAAGGGAATCGCTAAGGCCTGTCACACTTTCCGGACTTCAATCCCGCGCTCCAGGAACGGAGCGATTACCTTATCGGACGCGCGGGCATCGGTGACGATCAGGTGGACGTCGGAGATGGGGCAGATGAGGGCGGGCGTCACGATGCCGAATTTGCTGGAGTCCGCGACCACGATGACCTGCTTGGCCTGGTGAAGCATGGTGCGGAAGGTAAGCGCCTCCTCCGGTTCGATCACGGTGATGCCACGGGCGAGATCGATGCCGCATACGCTCACGAAGACGCGATCCATGTAAACGTCGGCCAGCGACGTGATGGCTGCATGTCCCACCAATGAGAACGAGCCCGCCCACTGCACGAAGCCGCCGGTGACAAAGGTCTTCAGACCGGCGCAATTGCTCAGCTCCATCGCGATGTTGATGCCGTTGGTGATGACGCGAATGTTGTGCCGGTTGCGCAGATTACGAGCGACGTGGGTGGTGGTGGTACCGGCGGTGAATCCAACGGTTTCATTTTCCTGAATCAGTTCGGCGGCGGCCATGCCGATGCGGCGTTTCTCGGCTGTGCGGTGCTGCTCGCGGTTTTGAAACAGCGAGTCGTAGCGGAAAGGTTCGTAGAGCAGCGGCTCGACCAGGGTCACTCCACCATGCGTGCGGCGCACCAGACCCTTGGCTTCCAACTTGGCGAGGTCGCGGCGCACGCTGGCAGCGGATGCTCCCAGGGAGGAGATCAATTCTTCGAGCGAGAGGCTCCCTTCCTTACGCAGTTCTCGCAGAATCTGGTCGGCGCGGTTTCGGGCTTTCATAGCAATCCCAGGCTTTCGGTCAAAGCAGGCAAGGTTAGCAGATGGGGGCGCTTCGGGGACAACCGATGTGAATCCGAGCCGCCATGAATGTGCATAGTTATGCACATAGAGCAAGAAACTGATTGTATTTCAAAGATTCGATCATATCTTCTTGACAAGCCGCTGGAATGGATGCGATAAGTGGGCCCTGAACGGCCTACCCTTCAACGGAGCCAGCCTGCTTGCCAAAGGAGCACCTATGATGTCCCCCCGTTTTTTCCGCGCCCTTGTGGTTGTCTGCATGTTCAGCCTTTGCCTCGTCGCGACGAGCAGCTTTGCCCAGAGCACGAATCGCCAGATCGGAACCCAGTATGAAGTGACCGCCGATTCGCTGGTGGAGCGGCCGCATACGCAGCCCTGTGTGGTCTCTCTGTTTGTCAACTATCAGTTTGCGTTTTTCTCCGAGAGCGTGCAGAACTTCCAGTTCACGCCGTCTTCGAATTGCACCGGACCGTGGAAGAAGGTCGTGCTGAACATCGACTACAGCGAGAACGGCGGCGTCCAGTTCGACCGTACGTCGAGCATGTACATCGGGAACACCAACATCTATTTCGGAACTACTCCGGAGCCGCTCTCGACGGCAACGAACACCTGGCACGTGGAGCGCGATCTGACGGACTACAGCGCACTGATGAGCGCGCCGCAGCAGGGGACAATCGTGCTGGCCAACTGCACCACGGATTGTCCTCCGCCGTACAACACGTTCCTGAATGGTGTTTTCACGGTGAATGCGAATCTGGAGTTCTATCCGGAGGGGGATCACGATCACGGAAACGACTGGCTGAATCGCAGGCCGGACGCGGTGTTGCCGCTGGTGCAGAGCAACGGGAGCGGTGGAGTGAATCTGCCGGCGACGCTGGGCTCTCCGAGCGACCAGTTCACCACTACGTTCACACTTCCCACCAACGTAGAGCGCGCGTACCTGGACGTGGTTTCGCAGAGCCAGTCGACGGATGAGCAGTGGTACGCCTGCTTCCCAAACGATCTGGCGAGTATCAACCTGGTCTACGGATGCGGGAACACGGACTTCCGCGAGACCGAGGTGACGATTGACGGCAAGCCGGCGGGAATCGCGCCGGTCTCTCCGTGGGTATTCACCGGTTTCCTGCCCGATCAGTGGGTGCCGATGCCCGGGGCGCAGACGCTGGATTTCGTTCCCTATCGCGTGAACCTGACGCCGTTTGCGGGCATGCTGAACGACGGCAATCCGCACACGGTGGGACTCAGCATTTTCAACGATGATGGATATTTCTCAGTCACGGCGAGCCTGCTGCTATACCTGGATGCTGGATCGAAGCAAGTGACGGGAGCCGTCACCAAGAACACGCTGACGGCGCCGTCTCCGGTGGTGACGGAGAATCTGCAGGGCACGTCGACGGTAACGGGCACGATCGGCGTGCAGTCGAAACGGAACTTCACCATTGCCGGCTACGTGAACACCTCGCACGGCAAGGTGACGACTTCGGTTTCCGAACAGCAGAACTTCCTGAGCACACAGACGATCGACTTCGACGTTGCCGGCCAGAGCGTACTCGATCAGAAGACCAACGTGGCCAACAAGGTCGCGACCACCACGACGGTGAGCAGCGGCTTCGGATCCATCACGACGCAGGATAACTGGAGCTTCCCCATCAACGTGAGCTTCGTGTATCCGGTAAGCAGCGCGCACTTCGGATTCACCGTGGCCACCAAGCAGAACTATCACACCGATGAGACAGTGTCGCTGGGATGGTTCCCCATTTACTTCAGCTCCACGACCAACACGGTGTCTGCCAGCGACGTGAGCCCGGCGACGAGCTCGCAGGAGTACAAGACGTTCAACTCCACCGGCACATACTACGACTGCAAGATCGCCTCGAAGAGCAACACCCTGACGAAGGTCAGCCAGGGTTGCACCGAGAATCACTAGAACGGTTTTCACCCGTAAGCACCTCCCCCAAGGCCCGGCTCGAATGCCGGGCCTTTTTTTTGTCCCGTTGTCGGGCCAGTCGGGAGAGGGGGCGCAGGCGTGGAACGGTCTATCGCTGGGCCGGAAGAGGAGTGCAAAAAACATGCATGCTGCGCGATTTCTCGCGAGTGCCTGTCAATCTTGTGAATGTATTAGAATAAAAATCACCATAAAGTGATTGACATATGACTAAACGATCATTTTGTTCTTGACAGTGGCCAACGCGTCTCTTTAGCGTGACGTGTTTAGGGAAAGGTGGAGGAGGGATGTTCCGGTCAAGCCGGGCGTTCAATAGGACATCATGAGAAACCAAGTATTCCGCTCTATCGCCATTGCCAGCTTGGCATTCCTGCTGTGCGCAGCCTGTGCGTGGGCTCAGACCGTGACCGGCGCAATCACCGGCGAAGTGACCGATCCCAGCGGTGCATTGGTGCCGGGAGCGAAAGTCGTCGCCGAGAACGTGGCAACGGGTGTGAAGACGACCGCCCAGACCAATGGAGCGGGCGTGTATACCATCCGCTTCCTGCCCATCGGCACCTACAAAGTGACGATCCAAGCCGACGGTTTCGCGACCGAAGAAACGTCGCCGTTCGCGTTGGAAATCGGGCAGACGGCCAAGGCTAACGTCACGCTGAAGGTGGGCGCTACCACGACGGTGATGGTGCAGGAGGATTTCCACCCCATCCTCAACACGACCGACGCGACGCTGGGCAACACGCTGTCAACGAACGAGATTGAGAACATTCCGCTGAACGGGCGGAACTTTTCGTCATTGACGCTGTACCAGCCGGGAGCGATCGATACCGACCCGACCGGATTGACCGGGCAAAACGCTATCGAGCGCAACACCTTCAACAACGGCGTGGTGGCGATCAACGGCAATCGGCAGCAGGCCAACAACTACATGGTAGAAGGCGCCGACAACAACGAACCGCAAAACAACCTGATCGGGTATAACCCGGCGCCGGATGCGATCCAGGAACTGAAGGTCGTGGAGGCAAACGCCAATGCTACCTATGGGAACGCTAATGGTGGCGCGGTGGTCGCGGTTTTGAAGGCGGGCACTAACAATTTCCACGGATCAGCATACGATCTGCTTGAGAATCAGAATCTGGATGCGAACAGCAACTACTTCACTGGCAGCCCGATCAACAAGTATACGCAGAACATCTTCGGTGGAACCCTGGGTGGGCCGATCTTCAGGAACAAGCTTTTCTTCTTCGTAGACTACGAGGGAATTCGGAATCACCAGGCACAGCAGCAGGCAGCGGCCAGCCTGCTGACGCCCGCTATGCTGGCTGGCGATTTCTCGGCGCTGAATGGCGCGGAAATCCAGCTTTACGACACCCAGAACAACTTCACTCCATACGCAAATAACCAAGTCCCGGTGGTGAACCCGGTCGCCGCTTATCTGGCGGCGCATCCGAACCTTTATCCTGCACCGAACCATACACCGACAGACGGACTGATTCAGAACGACTTCGTTGGACCGCAGGCCAAATTTGTAACCAACAACCAGGAAGATTTCAAGGTGGACTGGACGCCGAACGACAAAGACCGACTGAACGGCTTCTACTCGCAAGGTACAGGCAAGGACTTTACTACAGCGCTGATCCCAGCGTTCTTCCCTTCTCACAATCAGTATCCAACGAAAATCGCGGGCGCGAGTTTTGTGCACACCTTCTCGCCAGCGATCATTAATGAGTTTCGCCTCGGTTTTACTCGGGTACGCTGGATCAACGGCGTGCCCAGTGATTCGACCGGGTTGTTCGGGCTGAAGGGCGATTCGATCGTCGGTATCCCGTTCCCATACACGCAGAAATACGTCGGCTTTACCGGGCAGAGCCTCAACAACAACGCCAGCTATATCGGCACCAGCGCGAACCCGCAAGTATTTACGGACAACACCTTCAACTATGAGGATAACCTGACCTGGCAGCGAGGACGGCACCTTCTGTCGATTGGCGGTCAGGCCACGCGCTATCAGCAAAACTATCTCAATGCAGGCAACGTAGGATTCCTTGGCACATTCAACTACAACGGACAATTCACGGGGCTAGCCGGCGGCGTTGGATACGGTCCGGCGGATTTCGTTCTGGGACGCATTCAGAATGTGCAGCTGGCATCGCCGCTCGGCTGGGTCGGGAACCGGCAATGGCGCACGGCTGGCTACTTCCAAGATGATTTCAAATTCTCGGCCAAACTGACCCTCAATCTTGGGCTGCGCTACGAGATTGATCAGCCGTGGTATGAGCAGAACAACAAGACGGCGAACATTCTCCCGATCGGGGGAGTGCAGACCGTCGAATATGCGGGCCAAGTGCCCGTGGGCGCTGCGGCGGGCTCGGTGGTGTGCAAGACCAAAGCTTGCTACGACGCGAACTACAAGCAGATCATGCCGCGGGTCGGCTTCGCTTACCAAATCTCGCCGAAGCTGGTGCTGCGCGGCGGTTACGGTGCCAGCAGCTTCTTTGAGGGATACTCGTTCAACCAGCGGTTGACCTCGAGTCCTCCGTTCTCGGAGGCCATCAACAGCAACGCGGTCACTCCATCTCCTGGCTCGGGCGGATCGCCGTTTACTGTTACGAACGCATTCAGTCAGCCTCTGGGAATCAACAACTCGCTGTACTCCGTGTGGCCCCAGAATACGCAACCTGCGTATATTCACCAGTTAACGCTCGTGACCGAGTACGCGTTGACGAATGATCTGTCGTTGAGCGCCGGTTATCATGGCCAGATCGGACACCACCTAGCCGACTATCGAAACGGAAACCAGCTGACGACTGCACAAGCTCAGGATCTCGGCGGCAACTGTGGGGCAGCCGTGATTCCAACGGCAGACCAAACACCCTATTTCAACCTGGTGGGTGAGTGTAACCCGATCTTGATCACCGAATCGCAAGCTCGAATGACCTATAACGCACTGCAGGTTAGCGTGCGTCAAAGAACGCATCGTGGCCTGGAATACACGCTGAACTACACGTATGCGAAGTCTCTGACGGACTCGTCGGGGAATTACTCGGTCGCAAACACGAGCTTCAACGGCTTGTCGCACCAGGATGGTTACAACATCAACGGGGACTACGGTCCGTCAGCGATGGACATCCGGCATAGCCTGAACTTCGTTGGTGTCTACGACTTGCCGTTCGGCCGCGGTCGCACCTACGGCAGCAACGCGAATGGGGCGCTCGATGCCCTGTTCGGAGGATGGAAGCTTGCGGCTTCGTCGATTCTTTACACAGGATTCCCCGTTTCCATCTTCGGCCCGGGCAACAGCAGCACCAACAGTTGGGGATTCAGTCGCGCGAACCAATACCGCGCGATGCACATCACAGGACGGAGCATTCACAACTGGTGGGGTAGCGATCCTTCAGCGACTCCTTGCGTGCCCATCCCGATCGTGAATCCAACGGGTGCGGACAACGGAGTTTGCGCGTATGGTGTTGCCCAGAGCTTCACCTTCGGAAGCGCGCACAACAGCACCGAGCGTGCGCCTGGCTACCGGCAAGTTGACACTTCTCTATTCAAGGAATTTCACGTGTGGCGTGAACAAGTGCTAGGCTTCCGAGCTGACATGTTCAACGTGTTCAACATTGTCAGCTACGGGAATCCGGACAACGGGATCACCGACAGCAGCTTCGGTCAGATCACGAGCATCCGCTCTCCAGCACGACAGTTCCAGCTGAGCTTGCACTATAAGTTCTAGCCTCCATCCAAAGCGGAGTTTGTCGTAAGATGCTTGCGGCAAGCTCCGCCTCCCCCGGGCGGAGCAGGTGAACTCGGGTCTGCAATGAGACGAATCAAGCCAACTGCGAGTGTTCCGACCATCCTCTAGGCCATCATGACCGAACCTGTCCTGATCGAAGTCTGCGTCGACTCGGTGGCGTCCGCGGTGGCCGCGGAACGCGGCGGAGCTGCGCGTGTCGAGCTGTGCACCAGCCTGATTGAAGGCGGCATCACGCCGAGCGCCGGCATGATCGAGCTGGTGCGGGCGAAGATCGGGATCGGGCTGCAGGTGATTGTCCGCCCGCGGGGCGGGGACTTCTTCTACTCGGAAGAAGAGTTTGAGGTGATCCGCCACGACATCGAGACCGCGAAGAAGCTGGGCGCGGACGGAGTCGTGTTGGGCCTGCTCGACGTCGCGGGTCATGTGGATGTGGAGCGGACGCGACGGCTGGTCGATCTGGCGCGGCCGCTCAATGTAACGTTTCATCGCGCATTCGATATGTCCGCAGACCTGTTTCGCGCGCTGGACGATGTGTGCGCCACGGGAGCGGACCGGCTGCTGACTTCCGGGGGCGAGCAGACCTGCATGCAGGGCGTGGAGATGATCGCGCAGATCGCCAAGGCGACCGACGGGAGAATGGTAGTGATGGCCGGGGGAGGCATCGCGCCGGACGATGTCACGCGGATCATCGAACGGACGGGCGTGCGCGAGATTCATGTGGGATTGAGCAGTGCGGTCGAGAGCCCCATGCGACACCGGAATCCGAGAGTGTCAATGGGCAAAGCGCCGGGGCGGGAGTATCAGCGGCACCTTGTGCTGGAAGAGAATGTTCGCAAGCTGCACCGCGCGGTATCCGCAGTACAGAAGTAGACGCGTCCAACCATATCTTCGCTTCCTCTCACCCGCCGGAGTGTTGGGCGAGCGACCTGCGTCCTCGGCATATCCGCTAGTTGTGAATCTGCAACGCCACCACGAAGGGCAGGTTTTCGAACAGCAGGCGCACTTCGACGCCCGGAGCGTCGACCATCGAGTGAAGCTGATAGTCCTCGCCGGTAATGACCGTAGGGACGGAAAGCATGCAACCGTCACCAAGTCCGGTGATTTTGTTTTTGAAATTTCCTGCGATCATATTGCAGATTTCGCCAAAGGCGTCGCAGACTTCAGGGCCGATATTCGTAGGATCGACGCCGAGCATTCGGGAAGCCATTTCGGCGCTGGTTGGGGCGCTGCACTGCAGGCTCATAATGCCACAGAGCTGGCCGGCAAGGCCCACCATGGCAGTCATTTCCCCGGGAATGTCGACGGGTCCCTCGGGTGCGGTGAGGCGGCAGCCGAGCATCAGCTCGAAGACCTCGCGCACGGCGACTTCGAGGACTGGCATCCAGCGCTCATGGAGATTGGAATCGTCCGTGGGTGTAATGCTGGCGGAGTTCATGCCTTTACCCCCAGAAGGGGAAGCACGTGATCGCGAACCTGCTCGGGGGTGAAGGGCTTGCGGATGTAGCCACGAGCTCCCGCCGAGAGAGCTTCCACCACGTGGGACTCACTGCCTTCGGTGGTGATCATAATGACCGGTACACCTTTGGCATTGGGCACTCCGCCAAGCTGCTTCACCAGTTCGAGTCCGTCCATGAGCGGCATGTTGATGTCGCTCAGGATGAGCTCGACCTTGTTCTCCGCCAGGACCGCGAGAGCCTCGGCTCCGTTGGAGGCTTCCAATACGGCAGCGAGCTCAATCCCTGCCTGCCGCAGCGAACGTTCCACAATTTTGCGCATCACCGAGGAGTCGTCAACAATCAATGCCCGTATGCCGCCCATGAGCTACCATCCCTTGCCTGTTTGATCCCCGCCTGGTTACTGCGGGTCGCACTAGAGACACATCGGCGGAGCAGAGGCGGACTTTAACAGTTCAAGTTAGAGCGGGCTTAGCGCCGCTTTGACGTGAGAACTTTCTCAGTAAGGAGTCTTATTCGAAATTTCCTGCCAGGCGCGGAAGGCCGCGAGGGCTTGCTCGCGCATCATGGGCACCATCGGAATGGAGCGGTCGGGGAAGGGTTTCCGAAATTCGGTGTAAATCAGGGAGTCGTCAAAGCCAACCAGAGATGCGTCGGCGGCGAGGTTTCCAAAGTAAATTTTCGCCAGACGCGCCCAGTAGATTGCGCCGAGGCACATGGGGCAAGGCTCACAGGAGGTGTAAATTTCGCAGTCGCGCAGCTCGAAGGTTGCGAGCCTGGCGCAGGCTTCGCGGATGGCTACGACTTCGGCATGAGCCGTGGGGTCGTTACTGGCGGTCACGCGGTTGACGCCCTCGGCAATGATGCTGCCGTCTTTCACGATGACGGCGCCGAAGGGGCCGCCGTGGCCGGAGGTCACGTTGTCGACAGAGAGCTGAATCGCGCGGGCCATGAATGGGTTTTCCATGTGTTCGCTCAAGGTACGGTGACGGATTTCTCGTGCATTGTAGCCCGGCGACCGGAGCAGGTTAAGTTAGCGCGCGGTCGAGGTGCACGTATCCGCCATCGACGAAAAGATGCTGCCCGGTGGTGTGGCCGGACCTAGAGGAGAGCAGAAAAACAACCGTGGAAGCTATTTCTTCGGCCGTGGTCATACGTCTTCCCAGTGGAATCTTCGAGACGATGAGTTTGAGTTTCTCGTCGGGATTTGGGAATTTATCCAACCATTCGCGGTAAAGGGCAGTCATGACTTCAGCCGGCAGTACGGTATTGACACGGATGCCATAGGGCAACAACTCCACCGCCCATTCGCGGGTGAGAGCCATGATTGCCCCTTTGGACGATGCGTATCCTGAGGTCTCGCCCTGTCCGGTGACCGCTGTCTTGGATCCGATATTGACGATGACCCCGTGCGTGGCTTTCAGATGCGGCAGGGCGTAATGCGCCATGCAATAGTAATGGACGAGATTGCGCTGCAGAGACGCGACGTATTCGGCGGGGCTGCCGTGCTCGAGGCCAACTTTGTCATTGCGGCCGGCGTTGTTGACCAGGGCGTCGAGTTTGCCGAACTTCTCTAGAGTTTGCTCGACCGCGTGCCGACAGACTTCTACCTGGGAGAGGTCCGCTGAGATGAATCCGCAGCGAGACTCTTTCGCCTGTATCTGGTTCTGCATTCGTAGACCTGCCTCATGGTCGCGATCGACGATGACCGGCACCGCGCCCTCGGCCGCGCAGCCGTTCACGATCGCCGCCCCGATGCCCTTCGCGCCGCCGGTGACGAGGATGACTTTGTCTTTCAGACCCAGGTCCACGCGTTAACCTCGAACATTGCAGAAGCCGCCGTCGAGTGGATAATCGACACCGGTGATGAAACCAGCTTCGTCCGAGCACAGGTACAAAGCCAGGGTCGCAACTTCGGAAGGCTGCCCCATTCTTCCGATGGGCTGGGCCTTCGAGAGTTTCTCGAACATTTCCGGCTCGCGGCCGGGATAGTTTTGCTGCAGGTAGTTATCGACAAAAGGCGTGTGGACGCGCGCCGGAGAGATGCAGTTGCAGCGGATGTTGTGCGCCAGATAATCGCGAGCAACGGAATACGTCATAGCGATGACGGCACCCTTGCTCATCGAGTAGGCGAATCGATCGGACAGGCCGAGCGAGCCGGCGATGGAGGCCATATTCAGAATCACCCCGCCGCCCTGCTGCTTCATGGAGCCGACCACCGCGCGCATGCAGTTGTAGAAACCCTTGATGTTGACGCGCACGACGCGGTCGAAGTCCTCTTCGCTCGTGGTCTCAACGGTGCCAATGTGCGAGATGCCGGCATTGTTGACCAGGATGTGGACACGGCCGAGATGGAAAATTTCTTCGAAAGACTTCTTCACGTCCGCTTGGCTGGTAACGTCGCACGCATGGGCCGATGCGCTGCCGCCGTCATGAATGATGAGGTCGCAGGTTTCCGCGGCAGAGGATTGGTTGACATCAAGCACGCGGACGGTCGCTCCGTGGGCGGCGAATTTCAGTGCGATAGCCTGCCCGATGCCGCTGCCGGCGCCGGTGACCACCGCGCACTTGCCCTCCAGACGGAAGTTCGCTATCTGCGCGCTCATAGAGATACGCCCCGCTTCCAGGGAATGAAATCCTCTTGCAGCTTCAGTTCGGCTTGGGTGCGAAGCTGTCCGCTGGCAACTTGAATCACGAAATCAAGGATGCTCTCACCCATCTCAGGGATTGTCTTCTCTCCGGAGATGATTGCCCCAGTGTCGACGTCGATGATGTCGTGCATGCGCCGAGCGAGCGGTGTATTGGTGGAGAGCTTCACGACGGGAGTGACGGGGTTACCGGTCGGCGTGCCCAGACCAGTAGTGAAGAGAACTATGTTCGCGCCCGCGCCGACTTGGGCAGTAACGCACTCGACGTCATTGCCGGGAGTGCACTGCAGATGGAGGCCGGGTTCAGTGGAATACTCGGGATAATCGAGTACTGCGTTCACGGGAGACGTGCCGCCCTTCTTTGCGGCTCCGGCGGACTTCATGGCGTCGGTCAACAGGCCGTCGCGCATATTGCCGGGCGAGGGATTCATATCAAATCCGGAGCGCACGGCAGCGGCGCGGGCAGCATAGTCACGCATCAATCGAATGAAGCGGTCGCCGACGGCTTTGTTCCTGCCGCGATTGATCAGTTCCTGCTCCACGCCGCACAATTCGGGGAACTCGGAAAGGATCGTGCGCCCACCGAGAGCGGCCAACAGATCGGAGGTGTGGCCGATCGCGGGATTCGCGGAGAGTCCCGAGAATCCGTCCGAACCCCCACATTTCAATCCGACGCAGAGATGAGCCAGGGATGCGGGTGCGCGCGTGGCTTTGTTGGCCTCGGCGAGACCGAGGAACGTCTGACGGATCGCCTCCGACATCATGGCTGCTTCCGAGCCGCTGCGCTGCTGCTCAAAGATGAACAGAGGCTTGGAGAACTTCGGATTCCGCTGGTGAATTTGCTCTCGGAGGATGTCGATCTGTGCGTGCTGGCAGCCGAGACTCAGCACAGTCGCCCCGGCGACGTTGGGATGGTGAATGTAGCCCGCCAGCAGACCGCAGAGATTCTTGGAGTCCTCGTGGGTGCCGCCGCATCCGCCCTCGTGAAGAAGAAATCGGATGCCGTCGATGTTGGGGAATAGCGGATTGGGCCTAGTATGCGCAGTCTCTGCAGCGAGGCTATGATTCGCGATGTCCTGAGTCCGGCCAGCGCGGTAGAGTGACGCGAGTTCAGCAACTTGACGGCGATAGACCTGGGGCGCAGCGAACCCCAACTCCTCTTCGAACGCCTGCTTCAGCACCTGGATGTTCTTGTTCTCGCAGAAGACCAGAGGCACAACGAGCCAGTAATTTCGGGTGCCGACTTGCCCGTCGGAGCGGTGATATCCGAGGAAGGTCGCGTTCTTCCAGCGCGAGACATTGGGAGGCGCCCACTGGTAGGGAGCGGATTGTTCGTGGAACTCCGCGGCTTGATGCCGGATGTTGGCCGTGGTCAGCAGGCCGCCGGTGAGAATCGGTTGCTGCGCGCGGCCGACGACGACGCCGTACATGATGACGTTGTCCCCCGTCGCCAGATCCGTCGTGGAAAACTTGTGCTTGGCGGGGATATCCGACAGTAGTTTGTAGGATCTACCGGCGAACGAGACCGAATCGCCAGCGCGTAAGTCGGTGAGCGCGATCAGCACGTTGTCGCGAGGGTCAAGTTGGAGAACGGAAAGGGACATTGCGAAGCCTCTATTCTAGACCATGCGGCACACGCTACCGGTCGCTAAGTCTCCAGAATCGAGCGGTGTTTTCGCCCAGCACGGCTGCTCGTTCTGCGTCCGAGCACTCAGCGATATACTCCTTCACAATTGACATGACGCGCGAATAAGTGCCGGCGGCCAAACACACGGGCCAGTCGGAACCGATCATCAGACGATTCGGACCGAAGGCGTCAAACGCGACGTCGAGATAGGGCCTAATCTGTTCCGGCGTCCATTTCTTCCAGTCAGCCTCGGTGACGAGTCCAGAGAGTTTGCAGTAAACGCTTGGAAACTCCGCGAGGCGGCGAATGCCTTTTGCCCAATCGTCGATTCCGCCTGCGCGAATGGGCGGCTTGGCGAGATGGTCGAGAACGAACCGCTGTCTCGGGAATTGGGCCACGAATTCTGCCGCGATTGGCAGGTGCCTGGTGTAAATCAGGATGTCGTAGGCGAGATCGAACTCTTCCAGGACGGAAATGCCGCGTAGAAAGTCGGACTGCAGCAAGAATCGGTCGTCAGGCTCAGACTGCACGACGTGGCGAACGCCGACGAGCTTGCGATTGCGGGAGAACTCCGCCAGCCGAGAGCGTACATCGGGTGACCGCAGATCGACCCAGCCAACCACGCCGGCGATGAATGGACTGATTGCGGCTAACTCTAGCAGCCAGCGCGTCTCTTGCAGCGACTGGCGCGCCTGCACGGCCACCGACGCGTGAAATCCCGCTCCGATCAATTCCGGCTGAAGGTGCTCCGGCAAGAAGTCACGACGGATGACCGACATGGAATCGTCAATCCAGCCGTACTCCGCGGGATCATAGCGCCAGAAGTGCTGGTGAGCGTCGATGTACATGGCGAGTTGTGAGGCCCAATGTGCGCTAGCTCGCCTTGCCGCGGGCAATCTGGATCAGCGTGGGCAGCGCCTTGCCGAAGGCCGATCCCTCCGCAGGCTTACCGAAATCGAAGTAAATCTGGCGGTAGAGCGTGTAGAGGTCCTGATAAGTCTTCTGGGCCTCCGGCTGGGGCTGGAACACCGTGTGCGACGGACAGATCTTGTCCTGCGCCTCGTCGATGCTCCGAAACGCACCGGCGGCTAACAACGCGAAGATCGAGGAGCCTATGCCAGTTACTTTGCTGCTGGGAACGAGGACCGGCCGCCCGAGCACGTTGGCATAGACCTGGTTGAGGGCCGGATTGCTTTGCGGGATGCCTCCGCCGTTGATGACCCGTTGCGTCGGCGCGCCGTATTCGCTCATGCGGTCGAGAATCACGCGGGTGTGGAACGCCGTGCCTTCAATGGCGGCGAAGAGCTCATCTTGCGCGGTATGCTGCAGGTTCCATCCGATCGTGATGCCGCCGAGATTGGGATTGACCAGGACGGTGCGGTCGCCGTTGTCCCAGGTCATGCGCAACAGGCCGGTCTGACCGGCGCGGTACTTGTCCAGGCCTTGGCTGAGTTCCTCCACGGTTGTTCCGGCGCGGCGGGCGATGGCGCTGAAGATGTCTCCGGTCGCCGAGAGTCCAGCTTCGATTCCGGTGAACTGTGGGTGCACGCTACCGGGGACGACGCCGCAAACGCCGGGAATCAATTGTGCTTTGGGCGCATAGGCGATGATACAAGTGGAAGTCCCGACCACGTTGACTATGTCGCCAGCTTTGGCGCCTGCGCCGATTGTGTCCCAGTGAGCGTCAAACGCGCCTACCGGAATCGGAATGCCAGCACGCAGCCCTAACTTCTCCGCCCAGCCCGGCGCGAGTGCCCCAGCGATCTTGTCGGAAGTGGCATACTCGCCTTCGAGCTTCTGCCGCACGCCTGCCAGAAGAGGATCGACCTTGGTCAGGAAGCTTTCGGGCGGAAGGCCGCCGAGCGATGCGTTCCACATCCACTTGTGCCCCATGGCGCAGACGCTTCGCTTCACTTTCCTAGGATCGGTGATGCCGCACAATGTAGCAGCGACCATGTCACAGTGCTCGAATGCACTGGCAAAGCGAGAGCGCTTGTCGGAATTGTGGCGCAGCCAGTGAAGAAGCTTCGAGAATCCCCATTCCGACGAATACACTCCGCCGCACCACTCGATGGCCTGCAGTTTCTCGCGGTGGGCGAGTTCGGTGATTTCTGCTGCTTCGTTCTTGGCGCGATGATCGCACCAGAGGTAGTAATCGTCGAGCGGCTCCATTTGTGCGCCGACGGGGATCACGCTGGAGCCTGTGGTGTCGAGCGCAATGGAAGCAATCTGATCGCCACTGACGCCCGCAGCCTTCACCGCCTGCCTCGTGGCTTCGGCGAGTGCGCGCATATGGTCCTCGTGCGATTGCGTGGCAAAATCGGGATCCTCGCGCTTGCGGTGTAGCGGATACTCCGAGACGGCGGAGGCGAGGAGCCCGCGCGCGCTGTCGACAATGGAGACGCGGACGCTGAGGGTGCCGAAGTCTATTCCTGCAACGATGGCCATAGTCCTTATTATTCACCACAGAGGACACAGGGGAACACAGAGGAAAATTCTGCGCTCCCCAAGTACGTCTGGAAATGAAATGCTACGCCGGATTGCCGTGCCAGTGCATTTTCCATCCGAGATAGCGGTGGGCGGCTTCGTGCACGGCGCCGGCGGTCGTCGAGAAATTGGCCGCCACGTGGTGTTCGAACCCGTTTTCGCAGATGTAGTGGAGCAGCTTCTGCAATTCGGGAATTTGCACGACACCTACCCCGCCGAAGGTGTTCAGGGAATCGTTCGTGAATTGGCCCTGGCCCACGTAGCCGCGAATCACACCGGCAGCGTCATCGGTTGAGAAGCGAGCAAAGCTCATCGCACCGGCCTTTACGCGGCCTACGACGGTGCCGAATGTGTTTTCCTTGCCGACTGTGCCCGCGATGATTTCCTGATAGTCCATGCGGACATCCTGGAAGAAGTGCTTGGGCAGATTGCTGCAGTGGAAGCAGACGGCTTTGTTGGGATCATCGCCGTAGTTGTTGTTCCAGTCGAGCAGCGCGCTGGGAGTTTCCGATGCGAGCGCAAGAGCATGCATGCTGAGCGTTCCGCAGATGTCGACTTCGCAGGCCGAGGGGATGAGCTTGTTGCTCATCATGCTCATGACGGTGCAGGGGACGACGCCGAAGAATTCTTCCATCGAGGTCCAGCACTGCACGGCGCTGATCTGGAGGTCGGTCGATTTCATCCACTCGTCGATGACGTAGCCGAGTTTCGCCATTTTGATGAGCGCTGCATCAGGGACGCCACCCGTCGTGACGTACTGGCGAATTTCGGCCACTTTGGCTTGTACTCCCGCGTGATCATCCTTCAAACGCGCGATGCGGCCGAAGACTTCGGAGAGATCGAGCGTCTCGGTGGAAATGCCGGATGCTTCCAGAAGCTTCTCGCTGTAGCGCACGGTGTTGAACGCCGTGGGGCGAGCGCCAATGCTGCCCACGCGCAGATTGCGGAAGCTGTTGGCGATGCGGCACACCGCGGCAAACCAGGCAAGATCGGCTTCGAAGTCGGCGGAATCCGGGCGCACGGTGTGCAGTTTCGTCAGCGAATATGGGATGCCGTACTGCCGCAGGTTGTTGCAAGCGGACATCTTGCCGCAGAAGCTGTCGCGGCGATGCAGGATGGTCATCTTCGACGCATCGTCGGGAGTGGCCTGGATCAGTACCGGAACATTGAGTCGCGCGAGGCGCAGCGTGTCGGCGATGGCACGCTCGTCACCGAAGTTCGGCAGGGTGACGATTACGCCATCGATCTTGTCACTGTGCTTCTGGAATAGAGCGGCGCAGCGTTTTGCTTCCTCGTGCGTTTCGACCGCGCCATGCTTACTGTCGGCTGTGCCGAGGACGATCGAATCCATGCCAGCCTTGGCCAGTGCCTGGATCATCTCCTCGCGCCCCGTTTTCGCCAATGCGTCAGGAAAGAAACCGCGGTTCCCGACGATGACGCCCATCGTCATTTTCTTTGCCATAAGAATGCCCTCGAATATGAATTAAGAATTGCCCGCCATGCGCGCGCGTTCGCGTGCAGGCGAAAAACGCAGGCTGAAGAACACACCCACGATCAGCAGGATTCCGCCCCACCAGACATTGGCGTGCAGATCGTAGCGCACAACTTTTTCGACCGGCGGGTATAGGGTTTCATAGATTCCCGTGGCGAAAATGAGCGCACCATTCACGCCCAGGCACAGTCCTGTGAAGAACCATATCGACAAATGGCTGCCGGATTTCATGCGTAGCTCCTACCAGAAAATGATCTGCAAAATCACAAATACAATTGCCACAACCGCGCCCCAGAAAAGCGGGTTGTGAAATATAGACACGTGCTGGACCTTCGGGATCGGCGTGAGGCCGTACACCACGTCCTTCAACTCGGAGTCGGGCTTGGGCGTGGTCAGATAGCTGACTACCACGGTTACGATCACGCATACCAGGAAGCACCACAGCGCACGGAACATGTTCTGCGCCTGATCTTGCGCGTCCATGGAGAGCGCCACATAGCGGACGGCGTTTGGATCGAGCTTGACCCAGGTGTACATGCCGATCGACGAGAGAGTCCCCGCCAGCAGGCCGGTCCAGCCACCAGCCGGTGTAGCGCGCTTCCACAGCATCCCGAGAAGTACCGTTCCAAACAACGGAGCGATGAAGAAACTGAACAGCGACTGGACGTAGTCCATGATGCTCGGTTTGCCCGCTGCGATATAGGCAGCGCCGATACTGATCACGACGCCCCAAAAGGTCCAATGACGGCCCAGCTTGACCTTTTTTTCATCAGTGGCGTTCTTGTTAATGAAAACTCCGTAGATGTCGTAAATCAGGACAGTCGTGAAGGCGCTGACGTTGCCCGCCATGCCAGACATAAAGCCCGCGATGAGAGCAGTAATCCCAAGTCCCAGGAGGCCGGGACCGCAGTAGCGGGCGAGCA
This sequence comes from Terriglobales bacterium, assembly GCA_037443605.1. Lineage (GTDB taxonomy): Bacteria > Acidobacteriota > Terriglobia > Terriglobales > Acidobacteriaceae > Sulfotelmatobacter. Next base: position 135,390 of record JBBIOA010000005.1, on the reverse strand, counting down.
TCAGAGGCAAGACTTCGTCATAACCGTGCAAGCCCTGGGCCTGTCCTGCATCGGACCATGCAATATTGGCAGGAACGAGCCGAATCAGTCCCCCGGTGTGCGGATCGCGCAACAGTGCCAGGCCGAGCAATCCGGGCAGGATCACGATGAGAGGCACCATCATTTTGAATGCCGCGCCGATGATCGGCGCCAGTTCGGCAGAGCGCAGATCCTTGGCCGACAAAACGCGCTGCACCACGAGAAAGTCGGTCGTCCAATAACCCATGGCGATGACGGCACCAAGTCCGAATACGATGCCGGCCCAGTTGATGCCCATGGGGTTGTTGTTGAAATTTCCCAGTGTCGACCACAGGTGGGTGTAGGAACCAGGATTGGGCACGTTCAGTTCGGTCAAGTTATGCAGGATCTTGGCCTGCAGGCCGCTCCAGCCGCCGGCTTCGATCAGTCCGAGGATGGGGATCAGCAGTGCGCCTGCCCAGATGAGAAAGAACTGCAACACCTCATTGAAAATGGCGGAGCGCAATCCACCGAGGGCCACGTATGCAGCAACTGTGATGGCCGAAACCCAAATGCTGAAATGCATGTTCCATCCCAGCACGACCTTCATCACGACGGCCATGGCGTACATGTTGATGCCGCTCATCAAGACGGTCATGAACGCGAATGAGATCGAGGAAATCGCCTGTGCGCCTTGCCCGTAGCGCAACTTGAGGTAACCCGGAACCGAATGCGTCTTGCAGACGTAGTAGAAGGGCATCATCACCAGCGCCAGGAATAGCATCGAGGGGATGGCGCCGATCCAGTACCAGTGAGCCGCGAGAATTCCGTATTTGTACGAATTGCCCGCCCAGCCCATAAGTTCGAGCGATCCGAGATTCGCCGACAGGAAGGCCAAGCCGGCTACCCAGGCCGTCATCTCGCGTCCGGCCATGAAAAAGTCTTCCCCGGTGTTGGCTTGCTCCTTCAGGTAGAGACCGATACCCAAGACCAGAGCGAAGTAGAAGATGATGATGGCAATGTCGACTCCCGAGAGGTGGACGAGAGTATTGGAACTGAGCAGGAGCAGAGCAGGATTCATCAGTTTTTGACCTGTCCGTAATAGGCGTTGCGGCCGTGTTTGCGCAGGAAATGTTTGTCGTGCAATTCGCGCGGCAAGGGCCGGGATTCCGAATTGATGAGCAACGTATGGTACGCCATGCGCGCCACGTATTCCAGAATGACGGCGTTGTGCGCCGCATCGCCGGCGGATGGGCCCCAGCAGAAAGGTGCGTGTCCAGCCACCAGCACTGCCGGGATTGCGTCCGGATCGAGACTGGAGAACCTCTCGCCGATGGCCACACCCGTTTCAAGTTCATAGGCGACCGCAATCTGTGTCGGGTGCAGCGGCGCGGTGACCGGAACGGGACCGTGGAAATAGTCGGCGTGCGTGGTGCCGAAGCAGGGGATCTCGGTTTCGGCTTGCGCCCAGGCAGTGGCGAACTCCGAGTGGGTATGCGCGACGCCGCCAATGTTGGGGAACCCCTTGTAGAGTTCGATGTGCGTCGGGAGATCGGAGGATGGGCGCAGGTCGCCGTCGACGATCTTCCCGTTGAGATCGGAAATGACCATGTGTGCTGGCGTCAACTCGTCGTAGGGTACGCCGCTGGGCTTAATGGCGACCAGTCCCGATTCGCGATCAATACCACTGGCGTTGCCGAACGTATAAACAACGAGTCCCCGGCGAACCAACTCCAGGTTCGCCTCCAGCACTTCTTCGCGCAATGTCTTCAGCAGCATGGGGGAAGACAGAAAAACCGCTTAACCCGTGGAAACACGTTTGTTCGTAAACGTTTACGCCTTGAAACAATATTGCAGTTGGCGGCCTTTGTCAAAACTTCTGAGAAGGCGGAAAGTGCAGTTCTCGGTACCCTCTCAGCGAAGTTCGACAAGAGGCGACCCCTTTGGTTGCGTTCTTCAGGACCACAGGCGCAAGAGTAAGGACGGTTGCAGCGATGCGTCGCACGGGGGGATCCTCCGCTGAAGACCTGACGCCAGCGGATCGGCTTAGTCGACGCCGGCTAAATCTGATAGTCGAGATCGTCCATGATCTGCCGGAGCGAAGCGGGGACAGGTTCGTGGGTCACCCCGGAGCCTTCCAGTTGTTGCACCCGGTCGCGCAGTCGCTGAACTTCATTGGCGACGGCAGCCAGCGCTTCCGAAAGGGGATCGTTGATTTGCTTAGGATCCGTGATGACGACGCGCTTGCCTTCGCGGAAGATGATGTGCCCGGGCACGCCCACGACGGTGGAGTTTTCGGGCACGCTACGCAGAACGACCGATCCGGCGCCGATGCGGCAATTCTTGCCGACGGTGATGTTCCCGAGAATCTTGGCGCCGCCGCCAACCACTACGCTGTCTTCGATCGTCGGATGGCGCTTGCCGTGTTCCTTGCCGGTGCCGCCCAGGGTGACGCCCTGATACAGAGTCACGTCATCGCCGACGATCGCGGTCTCGCCGATCACTACACCCATGCCGTGATCGATGAACAGCCGGCGTCCGATTTTTGCGCCGGGATGGATTTCGATTCCGGTCAGCAATCGTCCCAACTGCGAGAACCATCGCCCGAGGAAGAAGAGGCGGTGGTTCCACAGCCAGTGATGGACGCGATACCACCACACCGCATGCAATCCGGCGTAGCACACGAAGACTTCCAGCCGCGATTTGGCGGCTGGATCGTGTTCCATCACGTTGGTGATGTCTTCGCGAATGAGTGACAGCAAGTGGGGCATGTTCGATTATGCCGGGAGCGTCGCAGTTGGAATCTGCAGCGCCTTGTCGCGTAGCTCCTGAAACAGAATACTGGTCAGGTAGCGCTCGCCAAAAGACGGCAGAATCACGACGATCAGCTTGCCCGCATTCTCCGGGCGCTGCGCGACTTTCACCGCAGCGACAACCGCCGCGCCCGAGGAGATTCCGACCAGCAGTCCCTCTTCCTGCGGCAGGCGGCGCGCCATGGTGATGGCTTCCTCGCTCGAAACGGTGACGACTTCGTCAATGTAGTCGCGCCGCAGGATGCTGGGCACGAACCCGGCGCCGATGCCCTGAATCTTATGCGGCGACGGCTTGCCACCCGAGAGCACGGGACTTTCGGTGGGTTCGACCGCCACGGCCCTAAACGATGGCTTCTTCGGCTTGATGTACTGGCAGATTCCGGTGATCGTTCCGCCGGTGCCGATGCCGGAGATCAGAACGTCGGCGCGGCCTTCGGTATCGTCCCAGATCTCGGGGCCGGTGGTTTCGAAATGAATTTTCGGGTTGTCGGGATTGTCGAATTGCTGCAGCATGTAGGCATTCGGTGTATTCGCCACCAGTTCGTTCGCTTTGGCGATCGCGCCCGACATGCCGCGCGGACCGGGCGTGAGCACAATCTCCGCGCCAAACGCCAGCAGCAATACGCGCCGCTCCAGGCTCATGGTCTCTGGCATGGTGAGGATCAGCCTGTAGCCCTTCACCGCTGCCACGAAGGCCAGCCCAATGCCGGTATTTCCACTCGTCGGCTCGATCAGCACGGTCTTGCCCGGCTGAATCTTTCCGGCGCGCTCGGCTTCCGTGATCATGCTGACGCCGATGCGGTCTTTGACACTGGCCAGCGGATTCTGGCTCTCCAGCTTCGCCACCACTTCGGCCACGCATCCGGTCGTAACTTTGTTCAGCCGCACCAGCGGCGTGTGCCCGATCAGTTCCGTAACGTAGTTCGCGATTCGCATAGGAGTATGACGCACCTGCCTAGTTTTGAGTTTCTGCTGAATTGTACGCGGTACTGATCCCCAGTAATACGACTAAGATACTAGTCTACTCAACAGAAGGCCGCTCTTGCCGGAGCAGGCGAAGACCTGCCGGAGTCAGCCCAACCTGCAAGCGGCCGTCCGTGGCAGACACCTCCAGCAGCCCACGGTCCGTGGCCTCCTCCCAAACCGGAAGCCGAGGGCAGGAGGTACGCCAAGCATCCATCGTCTCCTGATATGTCCGTGGGGTCCGCCCTACCCATTCCAGAAGATCAAGGACAAGATTGATGACAGTTTCGCCCACTGAGCCACTCATTTGGATGAGGACCGGCAGTCCCACGATGCAAGTCGATCCTAGCGATGCGCCAGCCCGTAGCTCACGGCAAACGAGGACATGCTGAGGTTCACAGCGGAGACAGCGCGCTCCATCTTGTGGTGCCCGGTTTTGTGGAAGAGGTAACTGACGCCCAGGACGCCGACATCCTCGCCGGCAAAGTTCGCAATCAATCCGGCGGTGGAGCGGCCGAAAATACGGACCACGGGATTCATCTCTTTGCCGCCGCTCTGCAGGTTCTGGCGAGTGACCCAGAAGTCGGCAAAGCTCATTGCACCATTGGCCGCGAACAGCGCCACGTTGGTTTTATCCCAATACTTGTGGTGCTCATAGCTGACCGGGGAGGACCGTGCGACGAAGGCCATCGCAGGACGGGTCGCAGGAGCGACCGGCCCGGGCGCGTCAGGAAGCGGCCCCTGCGCAACCGCCGACGTCGGGAAGATGGTACTCGCCAAGAGTACGAGACCGATGAGGAGGATCTTTGCACAGGTTCTTGGGGTCATAGGGGCCGGGTTCAGAATCGGCACCTGTCAGGAGGGCAATCCAGGCGCCAGCGAGGGGGGACCACAATGACGGTAAGTGTCTGATAAAGCTATGCTTGTGCCGGACGAGACAAGGACTCCGGTGGGACGATGTGCATTAGTTTGCAGTTCGCCACCAAGGCTTTTGTCCTTATTCGGGATAGGCCGCGGGATGCCTGAGGATCACTTCTTGTAGATCGTCCCGCCCTTCATCACGAAGCTGACGTTACCGAGCGTCGAAATGTCCTGCAGCGGATCACCCGCCACCGCGATCACGTCGGATAGGTATCCGGCCTCGAGCGAGCCAATCTGCCCCTCCCACCCCAGAACCTTGGCGCCGTTCAGCAAATCGGCCTGCAGCACCGCCAGCGGCGACATGCCGTACTTCACCATGAGCACAAACTCCCGAGCCTGCGTGCCGTGCGGAAAAGGACCGACATCCGATCCAAGCGCCATGAGTACTCCGGCGGCGACCTGTTTCTTGAACTCCTGCGCTTTCAGGTCGAGCATGGCGTGCTGACGCTCGCCGGACTCTAAGGTGGCGGCGTGGCCGGCAAAGTACTCGAAAATGGTAAACGTCGGCACCGCGAATATCTGTTTCTCTTTCATGAGCCGTACGGTCTCGTCGCCGAGCTGATCGGCGTGATCGATCGACACTACGCCTGCTTGCGCAGCATAGAGTGTTCCCGGCTCTCCGGTCGCGTGCACCGCGACTCGTCTGCCCTGCCGCGCGGCTTCTTTCACAGCGGCTTCCAGCTGCGATTCGGTGTATTGAAACGGCGTAGAGAATTTGCCATCACGGAAGGAATCTGCCCCCGTCTCATAAATCTTGATAAAGTCGGCACCCTCTTTGAACTGCTGGCGCATCACCGCGACGAGTTCATCCGCGTTGTTCGCGTAGTCGGCGTTGGCGAGCACATGCTGAGCGGGGTTATAGCCAATCGCGTCCTCGTGTCCGCCAAGAATGTTGACCGCATTTCCGCTGATGCGCAGCCGTGGTCCGGGAAGCAGCCCATGATTAATGGCATCGCGGACTGCAGTGTCGGCGGAACCGGCGCCCTCGGTGCCCATATCGCGCTCGGCGGTGAATCCGGCCATCAGGTCATCGCGCGCGGCGAGCGTGGCCAAGATGGTGCGCGCCGGCACCGACTCCTGCACCGTCTGCAAGTCCTCTGCCCCAGGATGCAGGAAAAGATGGATATGGGCGTCAATCAACCCAGGCATCAGCGTGCGGTCGCCGAGGTCGATGACCTCGGCACCGGCGGGATGTTTGACGGACGTTCCGACCTCAATGATCCGCTCGCCCCGCACGAGAACTTCGCCAGGCTTGATAATCTGGCCTTTCTTCACATCGAGCAGCCGAGCCGCGCGCAGCACGATGGGATGCGCAACGGACTGGGACTTCGCTGCAAGAACAAGGGCGCACGTCAAAACAACGACCGGGACACAGAATTTTCGGGTATTCATAACGCGGCGATGGTACCACCGGCGCTCCGGACATGGCCAGAAAGGCGCGGCCCTCCACGGGTGCGGAGCAAGCTGGCGCTGTGATTTGAATCACAAAGAGCCGTATGAAATATCACGTGAAAAACCGTCTGCGCCACGAGACACTCTAAGCATGAACGAGTATGGGGTTCTGAACAGCCGCAAGCGCGCTCTCATCGCCTTGATTCACTCGATCTTCTTCCTGGGAGTGGCCTGCGCGGGTTTTGCGTCGGTGAAAGCGGGGCTCATCCATTCCGCTCCGGCGGCGACCTCGGACGTGATTCTGCTGGTCATTTACCTGATTGTGGCGTCGATTCTGGCTTGGCTCGTCAGTTTGTCCCGCAGTCTACGCGAGCGCGCTTATTTCGCGCTGTGCACGACCAGCGCGACCTTTGGACTGTTGCGCACGATTTTCGGCGATGCCACCTTCCCGATTGCGCAATACATGCGTGTGTTTATGCTGAGTTCGGCAGTGCTGGTCGGCACCGGAATCTATCGTTCTTTTGCGCGGCCCGAGCCGGAAGCGGCGCTTCCGGAATAGCCCAATAAAACAAAAACCCGCCCGGGAGGCTCCCGGGCGGCAGAGTTGGTAGTTACTGGGCGAGGCGCAATCTCGACCATTGCTCCTTAGGACAGGAAAAATTCTTTGGTCAGCTCAGCCCAGTCCTGGTCGGGCATGTGTGCCGTAAGATCGTCGACCGCGACGCCGCCGTCCTGCGCTAGAGCTCCCATCGCCATCGGCATTCTGCTGCGCAACCGTGCCGCCGCATCCTCCATCCACACCCGCGCCAGCGAGCCGCCGAGCAGATTGCGGAAGTTGATCTTGGCATCGGGCGCCTGCACCGTCAGCAGCCAGCCTTCGCCATAAGGATCCTGGTGCGCTATTCCCGGATTCTTGAGCACCGCTTCGTTGATCTCGGTGACCGTGCCTTCGATGGGCGAAACCATGTCGACTGACTTGCCGTCGCGGAACAACGTCACGAGCTTCTGTCCCTGGCGGACCCAGCGCCCGCGCTGCGGCAGCGCGATGCTCTCGATCTTACCCGCCAGCTTGGTGGCAAAGTCGTCCATGCCAACCCGCACGCGGTCGGGGCTCTCGCTCAAAGCCCAGGTGTGACCGGCGTGATAGCGGACGTTTTCCGGAACCTGGAAGCCCCCAACCAGCGACGGAACCACTCGCGGCGCAACCTCGCGAGCTGACGCTACCTGAACCACCTGCTGTTGCGCGATCTGTTTCTGTCCGTGCGCGTAATCAATCAGTAAGAAGATTGCGAATGTCATCAGAACCAGTACGACTGTCATAAGTCACCTCGCCCGGCGCCCCTTGCTTCGGGACTGCTCGTTCGCTATTGCTAAGGCAATCGTCGCGCCAAAGCCGAGAGGTAAGCGCGGTTCGTCGGCTGTCGCGCGGATCTACATATAGGTCATGACGATAGAGCCTTCGGGAAATCGAGTGCCTCAGGCGTTGCGGGAAATCGCCTCATGCGTTCTCGATGAACATTGCAACATGGAAAAACACACGGAGCCGCTCAGGCCGCCGCATTGGGCGAGAAGCCACGATCTGTCAAGGATTTGCAGCGATTGGAGGTCGTGATGCGACTTTCATCAGCGGGTTTGATGAAAACTGCAACGGCAAAAGTGTGTTGACCACCATCACTCGCAAACGTGACGCCTGTCACCGCGAGCTTTTGAGTAAATGTTGAAACTCTAATCGTCGGAAGCTGCTGAATTTCGCGACAGCCTCTCGCAAGCGAATGAGGTTTTAAGCAGCTCATACGGTTCGATTCCGCAACTGTTACCAACGTCATTCGGGATCCCTCCTTCCTCATTCCTTCGAGGCTTCGGCCGAAAGGATTGCCGGACGTGCGTTTGTGCGATCCGGTGACGAACATTTCATGAGTAAAGCACTTCTATACGATTCCACCGTTTGTATCGGGTGCAAGCAGTGTGAACAAGCTTGCGCCGAGCAAAATCACCTCGCCTACGACGACAACGTTGCCGCGGAGGATATCCAGTCCGCGCACAAACTGACGGTTGTTCTCACCCGTGGCGACAAGTTCATGCGGCGTCTCTGCATGAACTGCAACGATCCCTCTTGCGCTTCTGTTTGTCCGGTGGGCGCGCTGCAGAAAACCAAGCTGGGCCCGGTCACCTACGATGCGTCCAAGTGCATGGGCTGCCGCTATTGCATGGTGGCCTGCCCGTTCAGTGTGCCGAAGTACGAATGGAGCAAGCTCTTCCCCAAGGTCCAGAAATGCACCATGTGCCCGGACCGCGTTTCGCAAGGCAAGCCAACAGCGTGTGCGGAGATCTGTCCCACCGGCGCGACAAAGTTCGGCGAGCGCGATGAATTAATTGCGGAAGCGCAAAAGCGCATCCGCGAGAATCCCGGAACCTACGTCAACCATATTTACGGCCTGGAGGAGGTCGGGGGCACATCGGTCCTTCTGCTCTCTGCCGTCCCATTCGCGACGTTCGGCTACCGCGAGGACTTCTCGAAGGACCCGATGCCGATTCTGACGTACCGCGTGCTATCGCACATCCCGGACTTCGTACCGCTCGGCGGAATGATGCTCGGGGGCCTGTGGTGGATCACGCATCGCCGCGAGGAAGTGGCGCTGGCGGAAGGCCATCCAACTGAAAAGAAGCCGGCTGTCAATAACAATGGGAGGAAGCCATAAATGTCGCGCCCTTCGTTCAAGTTCACATTTTGGAAATTGGTTTTCTTCTTCCTGATGGCCGCCGGGCTGTACGCCACGGTCGTTCGTTTCACGCAGGGTCTTGGCGCTTCCACCAATTTGAGCGACAAGTTTCCGTGGGGCATCTGGATCAGCTTCGACGTGCTGTGCGGCGTGATGCTCGCGGCAGGCGGATTTACGCTCACCGCCACGGTGCACATCCTCAACATCAAGCGCATGCACTCCATTATTCGTCCGACGATCCTGACGGCGTTTCTTGGTTACATGCTGGTGTGCGTCGCGCTGATGTATGACCTTGGAAAGCCTTACAACATCTGGCACCCGCTCATCATGCGAAACCCGCACTCGGTGATGTTTGAAGTGGCGTACTGCGTGATGCTCTACACCACCGTTCTTGCGCTGGAATTTTCTCCGATCGTTCTGGAGCGCTTTAACCTGCAGAAGCCGCTGAAGATTGTTCGCGCCATTCTGGTGCCACTGGTGATCCTGGGTGTGCTGCTTTCCACGCTGCACCAGTCGTCGCTGGGAACGCTATATCTGATCGTCCCCGAAAAACTGCATCCGTTCTGGTACAGCCCGCTGTTGCCGGCGTTCTTCTTCCTGTCGGCGATTGCAGTTGGGCTGGCGATGACCATTTTCGAGTCGTCGCTCAGTTCGAAGCATTTTGGGCTGCAACTGGAATTGCCGGTCTTGCAGGAACTCGGGCGGGTTCTGATTGTGGTGCTCGGGGTTTACGGCATTCTGCGCGTGGAAGACCTGGCGAATCGCGGGGCGCTCAAACTCGCCTTTCACCCAGGATATGAAATGTACCTGTTCTGGCTGGAAATCTCGCTGGCCCTGATTTTGCCGCTGATCCTGCTGGTGCAACCGAAGGTGCGTTCGAGCCCGCAGGGGCTGTACATATCAGCGGTGCTGGTGGTGCTGGGATTCATCACCAACCGCATGAACGTGAGCATCACCGGATTCGAAGGCTCCACGGGCGTGCGCTACTTCCCGAAGTGGACGGAACTGGCGGTGACCGGCATGATTATCGCCGCCGGGTTCGCCCTATTCGGGTTGGCGGTCAAGTATCTGCCCATTTTTCCCAAAGAACATCTCGCGCACGAGCCGGCGAACCAATTGGAGCCGCCGTTAGGCGAGGTTTCAGCTGTCCTTGAACATGTCGGCGACTGAACCAACTCGCGGTGCTAAGTTCCGCCTGACTCCGACCTTGAGCGCCAAGCTGAACATTCTTCTGCTTGGCGCGATGGTCGTCATCTTCGGGTTGCTGAGTTATCTCGTCGTTCGGCTTCACCGCGAGCATCTGGAGCAGACCACGCTGCAGAGCGCGGAACGCGTCAGCGACGTCATCAAGCACACCACCACCGATTACATGCTGCGCAACGACCGCGACGGGCTCTACCGCTCGATTCGTACCATGGCGGATGAGCCCGGTATGGTCAAGATCCGCATCATCGATAAGGAAGGCAAGATCAACTACACGACCGACGCGGCGGAAGTCGATCACGTCGTCGACAAGCGCGCCGAGGCCTGTTACGCCTGCCATGCGCAGTCTCAGCCGCTGACCCGCCTGAACCGTCCGGACCGCTTTCGGATTTACCGTAATGCGGACGGCGTGCGGGTGCTCGGTATCATCACGCCGATCGAGAATCAGCCTTCGTGTTCCAACGCCGCTTGCCATGCGCATCCCGCCGAGCAGCGAATCCTCGGCGTGCTCGACACCAACATGTCCCTGGCGACGGCCGATGTCCAACTTGCCGAGAGCAGTCGCCGCCTGCTGCTCTACACGGCGTGCGCGCTGCTGCTGATTGCAGGGCTGAGCTGGTTTTCGATCTCGCGCGTCGTCGACAAGCCGGTCCAGTCTCTGCGACACGGCACGGAGAAGTTGGCCGAAGGCGATCTCGGCTACCAGATCGAAGTGCACTCCAACGACGAGATCGGCGAACTCGCCGAGTCTTTCAACCGCATGAGCCGCGAACTACAGGCGGAGCACAGCCAGAATCTAGCCTGGACGCGGACCCTCGAAGAACGGGTCGAGCAAAAGACGCGCGAACTCAAACGCGCCCACGAACACGCGCTGCACACCGAGAAGATGGCCTCCATCGGCAAGATGGCCGCCGTGCTGGCGCACGAGATCAACAATCCACTGTCCGGCATTCTGACCTACGCGAAACTGCTGCACAAATGGGTGGATCAGGACAGCGTGAGTAAAGACCGCCGCAAGGAGATTCTCGATTCTCTCGACCTGATCGCCTCCGAGAGCCGCCGCTGCGGAGACCTGGTCAAGAATCTGCTGACCTTCTCCCGCACCACGCCGATGAACCTGCAAGCCGCGAATCTGAACCAGGTGATCGATCGGTCTCTGCGGTTGGTGCAGCATCAGCTCGATCTTGCCGGCATTCACGTGCAACCGGAACTCGACGCCAGCCTGCCGCAGGTTGTCTGCGACGCCGCGCAGATAGAGCAAGTGTTGCTGGCTTTGATCATGAACGCGCTCGATGCCATGCCGCAGGGCGGCAACCTGTGGATCACCACCAAGTCTCAGGGCGACCCCAACCAGGTTCGTATCGTGGTGCGTGATGACGGCTCCGGGATTCCTCCGGAAGTTCTGTCTCGCATCTTCGAGCCTTTTCTCACCACCAAAGAAACCGGCCGCGGCGTCGGCCTCGGCCTGGCCATCAGCCACAGCATCATGGAACGCCACAACGGAAACATCGAAGTGGAGTCCGAACCGGGTCGCGGTACAACCTTCACGGTCATCCTGCCCTGGGAGGAAGAAGATCAGCCCGTGGCAGAGACCGCGAGCGCGGGCTCGCAGAAGCCCGCCGGCGCCACCGTCAACAACATTGCAGCAGCCAGTAAGAGGTGATCTCAGTGGAAACGCAAGGGAAGCTCCTGATCGTCGACGATGAACTCAGCGTGCGCGACTCTCTGGGCAAGTGGTTTCGCGAAGAGGGCTACGAAATTGGCACGGCCGAAAGCGCCAGCGACGCGCTCACCCGCATGGCGGAGAACAAGTGGGACGTAGCGCTTCTCGATATCAAAATGCGCGGCACCGACGGTATCGAGCTGCAGCGCCGCTTGCATGAAATGGATCCGGACCTGATCGTGATCATGATGACCGGCTACGCTTCGGTGGAAACTGCGGTGACGGCGCTGAAGAACGGTGCCTACGACTACGTCAGCAAGCCGCTTGATCCGGACGAGATCGCGCACCTGGTCAAAAAGGCGTTGGCCCACCGCCGCGCTGAGAAAGAGAACGTCCGTCTCCGAGAAACCGTCGCCGAAGCGACTCGTCCCAGCGACCTTGTCGGCCAAAGCCCAGCCATGCACAAGGTGCTCGAAGCCATTGAGACCGTCGGTCCGACTGACGCCAACGTGCTCATCACCGGCGAGAGCGGCACGGGCAAAGAGCTGGTGGTTCGGGCCATTCACGCGGCCAGCATGCGACGATTTCATCCCCTGGTCGCGATTCACTGCGGCGCTCTCACCGAGACGCTGCTGGAAAGTGAGCTCTTCGGCCATGAGAAGGGTGCCTTCACCGGTGCGCAGTATCGCAAGAAGGGCAAGTTCGAAATTGCCGAGGGCGGCACCGTGTTCCTTGACGAGATCGGCGACATCAGCCTGAAGACGCAGACCGACCTGCTCCGCGTCTTACAGGAGCGAGAGATTACGCGAGTCGGCGGCAATCAGGTCATCAAGGTTGATTTTCGCTGTGTTGCTGCTACCAATAAGAATCTTGAGCAGATGATTGAGGAGGGCACGTTCCGCCCCGATCTTTTCTATCGCCTCAACGTGTTCCACATCGAACTGCCGCCACTGCGCGACCGCCGCGAGGACATCCCGCTGCTAGTGGAACATTTCGTCCACAAGTTCTCTCTGGCGATGAACAAACGCATCACGCGCATCTCTCCCGCAGCCATGTCCCAACTGCAGCAGCAGTCCTGGATGGGTAACGTTCGCGAGCTGGAGAATGCGGTCGAACGCGCCATGGTGGTCGCTCAGGAGCCCGAATTGCGCGAGCAGGACTTCATCTTCAAGACGCAGTCAGCGCCATCTTCAGCGATGGGGAAAAGCCTGGATGAGGTGGAACGCTTGCACATTCTGCGTGTCCTGCAGGAGTGCGGCGGCAACCAGAGCCGCGCTGCCGAGTTGCTCGATATCGACCGGGTCACCTTGCATCACAAGCTCAAACGCTATGGCTGGAGCCGACAGACGGCGGAAGTCCGCAACTAGGCGCTGTCATGAACCTGCTGCACCTGCTTCCTGTGGGCAACGTCGACGCTTCGCTGCTGGACGACCTGCGCAAGTCGATCCCGGGCTACCTGCCGGTGGCTTGTGAGGTCCTGCCCGGATTCCTGGATCCCGCGCCGGTCTATCACGCCGAGCGCCAGCAGTATCATTCGTCGGAAATTCTGCGGCGCGTGCAAAGCTTCCTGGCTCCGCATTCCTGGCGCCTGCTTGCGGTGGCCGATGTCGATCTTTACATCCCGATTCTCAAGTACGTTTTTGGCGAGGCCCAGATGGGAGGCCCATGCGCGGTGGTCTCCATCCACCGCTTGCGCCAGGAGTTCTACGGGCTCGAAGCGGATCGAGCTCTGCTCGGGGAGCGTCTCTTGAAGGAAGCATTGCATGAACTCGGCCATACGCTCGATCTTCGCCACTGCCAGGATTACCGTTGTGCCATGGCCTCGTCCCACGCCGTGGAATGGATCGACCTGCGGGAGTCTACGTTTTGCGACGCCTGCCAATCGCAGATCGAAAAGAGTGCGCTGGCTGGTCGAGCCCGCTAGACTCGCACGAAATTCCATCCGATTCTGCCGGTCACCAAATCGTTAAGGCACAAAGCCCATCCTCGTAGTACACTTTCCGCCATGATGCCGAGAACTCGTTTCCTTTCAATCATTACTCTCGTCCTCACCGTTTGCGCCGCTGCCCTGACGCAGCCCGCTTCTTCCAAACCTGTTTCTTCCAAAGCCGGAGTCCAACAACAGCCCTTCGGCACACGGGACGGGAGGCCCGTCATCTTGTACACGCTAACTAATTCGCACGGCGTTGAAGTTCGGGCCATGAACTACGGTGGGATCATCGTCTCCATCCGGGTCCCGGACCGCAAAGGTGAATTCGCCGACATCGTCCTCGGCCACGAAGCCGCCGAAGGCTACATCCCGAATCCTCCGTACCTAGGCGCGATTGTGGGACGCTACGCCAACCGCATCGCCAATGGCACGTTCATGCTCGACGGAAAGACCTACACTTTGCCCAAGAATGACGGGCCCAACACGTTACACGGCGGCCTAACCCGCACCTTCGACAAGGTGGTTTGGGAGGGCGAACCGCTCAAGGGCAAATCGGGCGTGGCATTCAGCTATCTCGCCAAGGATGGTGAAGAAGGTTTCCCCGGCAATCTTAAGGTCAAGGTCACGTACACGCTGAACGACGCGAACGAACTGACGGTCGATTACGAAGCCACCACCGACAAAGCCACGCCCATCAACGTGAGCCAGCACAGTTATTTCAATCTCAAGGGCGAAGGCAACGGCGACATCCTCGACCACGAGATCATGATCAACGCCGACCGCTTCACCCCGGTCGACAAGAACCTGATTCCCACCGGCGAACTCCGCCCGGTGAAGGGCACTCCATTCGATTTCACGACAGCTACGAAGATCGGGACGCGCATTGAAGATCCCTATGACCAGATGGTGCTCGGCCATGGATACGATCACAACTTCATTCTGAACCGCAAAGGCGCAGGCCTCTCGCTCGCCGCTCGCGTCTACGAGCCAACCACCGGACGCGTGCTCGAGGTTTCCACCACGCAGCCGGCGGTGCAGTTCTATACCGGCAACTTCCTCGACGGAAGCGTAACGGGCAAGCAGGGCCACGTCTACAAGCGCCGCTTCGGCTTCTGCCTGGAGACGCAGCACTACCCGGATTCGCCGAATCACCCGGATTTTCCGACGACGATCCTGAAGCCGGGCGAGAAGTTCCACCAGACGACGGTGTTCAAGTTCTCGGCGAAGTAGGAAGGAGATCGACATGTACGTAGTGGCAGGTATCCTCTTTGTCCTGCCCTGCGGGCTGCTGGTGGCCGCATTGATGCGGCTTATGAAGGACATCCATTTATCGGGCTATGCGAGTTGGCGCAGGTATGCTGCCACGATTTCGCTATGTGCCGCGACTCTAGCGACTCTCCTGGCAGTCGCTTACATTTGTTCGTGGTTATACAACGGCGGTAGCCCACATGGAATGAATCCCTCGCCCGGGTTGTGGATTAGAATTGGGCCATTGCTAAGATGGCCAACCTCTGTGGGTTTCATTCTGGGATGGTTCGGAAAAGGGCGCGCGAGAATACTACTGGTTGGCTGGGCCCCAGCTCTTGCCTTTGCTCTCTGCGTTACGTATATGCTGCAGATGGACTGAATGCATTTTTCTATTCCTTTAGCAACTCCTCCACCAGCGCCTTCTCCACCCGCTTCTGATGTTCGGGCGGGAGTTTCTTGCCGCCTGACGTCAGATAAAACGTATCAATCGCCATCTGCCCTTCGGTATCGATGAGCGCGATCTCGATGTTGCATTCCTGCGCCGAGAAGCACGAAGCGATTCGATGCAGCAGCCGCGGACGATCCTGCGCAATGACCTGCACCAAGGTGGTCGTTGCCGAAGACGCGTCGTCGAACTTGATCTTGGTCTCGACCTTCACCTTGGCGATCACGCCCTTCTCCGCGCGCTGCCGGTCGCGCAGCATCCTGTCGAGATCGGCCTCGCCGAGCAGAACGTCGGTCACGCTGTTCTTGAACCGTGCCCACTCGGAAAGATTCAACTCCAGGGTGCGAAAGCGATCGGTGAAGTACACGGTATCAACCACCGTACCCGCCGCGTTCGAGAAGGCGTTCGCCTTGACGATGTTCATGCCCCAGGCGGCAAGCACTCCTGAGAGCTTGGCAAACAGAGACGGACGATCCCGCGTGACCAGAGTCAACTCATACCAGTGCCGGCCGCGTTTCAATTCCACTTGCACCGGGTCAACGCTCAACCCGTCAGCCAGCAGCAGGTGGCGCATGACTTCCTCCGCGGTGTGAACGAGCAAATAGCGCTGCGGGAAGCCTTCCAGAAATGCTTTGAACTTGTTGCCGGTGACCGGCGCCAGCGAGCGCAGCCGTGCCAGCTTCTCGTCATTCAGGTCGGCGTGCACCCGCTGATCGGCGCTGCGGTTCAGGTAATTCTCCGCCGCCATGTAAAGCTGCCAGACGTTTTCCGCTTTCCACGGAGTCAGAGCCTCCGGATTCACCGCCTTGATGTCGGCGTAGGTCAGCAGGGTCAGCATCTTGAGCCGCTCCGGCGTCCCCATCTTCTCCGCGAAGGCGGCCACCGTAGCGGGATCGAAAATGTCGCGGCGCAACGCCGACGAAAGTTCAAGATGGTTTTCAATCAGGAACAGCACATCCGCGCGTTCCTTCGGATCGACATCCAGCCGGTCCATCGCGCTGTTGGCAATTTCCAGACTGGCATTCACATGATTGTCTGTAGCCACTCCCTTGCCGGTGTCGTGGAACAGGAGCGCCAGATACAGTACCTCCGGGTCTTCCAGCTCACCCAGCAACTCGGCGTAACGCCGGTCCCACTCCGATTTCGACTGCTTCAGCCGGTGCAAGCTTTCGATCGCGAGGAACGAATGCTCATCGACCGTGAAGCGATGATAGAAATCGCGCACCACCAGCGAGTCAATGGCCTTCAGTTCGGGCAGCAGCAACGTGAGCACGCGCAGCGACTGCATGGCGCGCAGCGCGTCGGCGGCATAGGGCTGCAGCAGAGTCTCCTGCAGGTACAGCCACAACTCCGCGCCGCGCGGCGGGGTGGAAGCCAGAGCCGGCAGCGCCTGTTCAATGCGATATTCCGTGGTTGCGCTCAGCTTCAGCCCGTGATGCGCCTGGAAGTGAAACAGCCGCAGCAGAACTTCCGGATCCTGCAACGCCGAGCCCTGCTGCAGAAAGATCAACCCGTCGACCACCGAGAAATCCGCATTCGTGAGCCGCGCCCGCCAGTTCTGTACCTGGCGGTACAATGCGGACCGGGCTTCCGGGATTTCTTCAAGCAGTTGCGTCACCGTGCGCTGAACCATGCGCGCGTGGCTGAAATAGATCCGCATCCAGTCCCCGGCCGAAACGTTCGCCTCTCCCGGCGCGCCAATCTTTCTTCGCGCCGCCTCGTCTTGCGCTTCCCAACTGAGCGTGTTGTCGTCGCGCCCGTGCCGGAGATGCAGAAAGCAGCGCGCCGACATCAGAAAATCGAGCGCGGTCTCCACCTGCTTGCGCACCGGCGCGCGCAGCGAACTTGCGTCCGGCCAGTCACGCAGCTTGTCGATCGCCGCAATCAATGCCAGCCAGTTGGCGACGTTGCAATCGCGCAACCCGCCGGGCGCTTCCTTCAGATTGGGCTCGAGATGATAGAGCGTCATCCCGTATTTGGCATGGCGCTCGCGCGTGACTTCGGCGAGCCCCTGCAGGAGAGATTTGGATTCCCGCATCACCAGCTTGGGAATGATCTTGTCGTGCAGCCGCCGGAACAAGTCGTGATCGCCGGCCAAGTAACGGCCATCGAGCAGGGAAATTGTGAATTCCGTGTTGCCGGGGTCGTAACGGTCGCATTCGGCGAGGGTACGCGACGCGGGACTCAGCTTCAGCCGCAGATCCCACAGTTCCTGCGAGAATCGGCGGACGGGATCTTTAAAGGCAGACTCGCCATCCCGATCACCGAAAAGAAAAAGAAGATCAATATCAGAGTAGGGAAACAGCCAGCCGCGTCCGAAACCGCCAGTAGCGACCAACGCGAAATTCATGGGCCCGGCAGGATCGGCGGAAACCAGTTCCGCCCACAGCCGGTGAAGAATATCCTCGACTAGCCTTGTCCGCTCACCGACGGCCGCGCGGCCATCGCCCGTATTCTCAAACTGCCGTTGGATACGCGCCGTCGCATCAGTGAGGGAACCGCGCAGTCCGGTGATGAACGACGACGCTGCCATGATGAAGTTTTGAGCCCGGCACCGCGGCTAGAGCGCTCCCTCGCCGCGTTCCTCGTTCCGGATGCGGATCGCCTCATCCACGCGCGAGCGGAAAATCTTGCCGTCGCCGATTTTGCCGGTACGGGCCGCAGTCAGAATCGCCTGTTCTGCCTTCTCCACCATGGCATCGGGCAGCACCATTTCGATCTTCGTCTTCGGAATCAGATCGACGCTGTACTCGCGCCCGCGGTAGACCTCAGTGTGGCCCTTCTGCCGTCCGTGGCCCCTCACTTCAAGGACCGTCATACCCTCGACGCCGACCTCTTGCAGAGCGGTCTTCACCGCTTCCAGCTTGGAGTTCTGAATGATGGCTTCAATCTTTGTCATGGTCTTCTCGGGTCCTCTCCTCGGCATCAATCGCTAGGCCGACGCTTCCCAATAATATCCTTCTTCGCCATGCTGAGAGAGATCCAGACCCTGCATTTCCTCTTCCTCCGACACTCGCAAACCCACGGTAGCGTCCACCAGCTTCAGAATTGCGAGGGTGCCCACGATCGCCAGCCCCCAGGCGATTGCCACACCTACCAACTGATTCACCAGCTGAGAGACATTGCCCTCGATCAAGCCGGAAGCAGCAATATTTCCCCGCGCATCCCTCAGGATCGGATTCACGGCGCTCACGGCAAACACTCCTGTCAGCACAGCACCCAGAGTTCCACCGGCGCCATGAACTCCGAAGGCGTCCAGCGAGTCGTCATAGCCGAATTTCGCTTTCACCTTCGCTACCATCCAATAGCAGAACACGCCGGCGATCAGCCCGATCACCATGGCGGGCATCGGCCTGACGAAGCCCGAAGCCGGGGTGATGGCCACCAACCCCGCGACTGCGCCGGAAATTCCACCCAGCACGCTCGCTTTGCCATTGCGCCACCATTCCGCCAGAATCCATCCCAAGGCAGCGGCGGCCGCCGCAAAGTGCGTCGCCACAAAGGCGCTGGTGGCTAAACTTCCCGCCGCTAGCGCACTGCCCGCGTTGAATCCAAACCATCCCACCCACAGCATGCAGGCGCCGATGAAACTCAAAACCACGCTGTGCGGCGGCATCGACTCCTTGGGATACCCCACGCGCTTCCCCAGGTACAACGCGCACACCAGCGCCGAAACTCCGGAGGTGATGTGCACCACTGTCCCGCCGGCGAAATCGAGCGTCGGGAACCTCCCGCCCTGCGAGGCGTTCAACAGGCCACCCTTGCCCCACACCATGTGCGCCATCGGGTCGTACACGATAATCGACCACAGGACCGTAAACAGGAGCATGGCGCTGAACTTCATGCGTTCGGCAAACGCGCCCGCAATCAGCGCCGGCGTGATGATGGCGAACATCAGCTGATACACCATGAACGTCTGCGCCGGGATCGTGGCGGCGTAATCCGCGTCCGGCGCTGCGCCTACCCCATGCAAAAACCGGTGCTGAAGTCCTCCTATAATGCTGTTCCCCGACCCGAACGACAGGCTGTAGCTGAACAGCCCCCACAGGATCGTGATGACGGCCATGAGCGCAAAGCTCTGCATCATAGTGCCGAGCACGTTCTTCTTTCGCACCAAGCCGCCGTAAAACAGCGCGAGGCCGGGCCCCGTCATCATGAGCACCAGCGCGGCACTGGTCAGCATCCACGCGTTGTCGGCCGAGCTCTTGGCGTCGGCCGCCTGTTGCTCCAGCTTTGCCAGCCGCGCTGCCACGTCTCCGTTGCCGCTCGACTCCGTTGTCTGTGCCCAAACGCCGGGTACTAGTCCCAGCAACATAACCAGCACTGCTGTACCTGCCAGCAGCCTGGCAAGCAAACCTCTGCCAATGAACACTTCGATTCGGCTCCGATTCCGTCGTGGTCCTCGCGCACGTCTAGGTGGGCTTTTCTAAGGACGCATCACTCTATCGCCCGCGCTCACCCGGCGGAAATCGAATCTATTTATCGTGGCTATCAGGTTTTGTTATCCAAAAACAGTGGAGAAGGTGGTCAAGCCCCACCCTGCGTCCGGTGAACCGGAGAAGGCTCAAATCGCGGTCGAGGGCGCAGACCAGCTATATCGCGAACTCCGCGTGCGAAATACGCTGACCGACGAAGACGGAAACAAGGTGAAGCTGACAAAGGGGGCCGAAGTCGAAGTCAAGATTGAAGCTGAAGATGCGGTTGCGGAAAGCGCTTCCCGAGGCGACTGGCGAAACAGGTTGTTGGGTAGCATTCCTCAACTGCCGGTCCGTAGATTCCGTCTTGCCCTGTCGACCGCAGGACTATTGCAGTTTTTCTATTTTGGTGGGGGCGGCGGCGCGGGCTTCACGAACTTTGCGTCATCCACCGGAACATTCTGCTTCAGCTCGCTGACTTGAATCGTGAACCTTCCATTTGGGCGGGCCAGTGTCCACTTGTAGGGAACCTTCACCCCATCTGCATCGCGGTAGTCGGCGTAGTCAATCTGCGTGGGTAGTCGGCCCAGCGCAGTTTCACCGAAGCGCACCAGGCGCACCAGCAGTCCGCTCTGTTCATCAAAATACAGGCGGATAGGCGGCTTGCCTTCGCGTTCTCCAACCACCACATTGGCTTCGTGATCGCCGATTTTCTCCGTGCCGCTCGTCTGCACCTTGCTGAACATCGACTTCAGATGAGTGGCCAGATGCAGATCGGCGTCGATGGCGGCGCCGTCGAGGTCGCTGCCGTGCATCTCGCGCACCGGCCGCCCCGGGCCCATTCCCAGCCATCCTTCATGTCCATTGAACGCGGTGACGCTATCGCCATCTGGCATGTGCGTGAACGAAATCCGCATGTCCGGATCTTTGGAATAGATGTCGATGGGCAGCGACCGGCCATCGAAATCGATCGTACCTTTCATGACGCGGCTGGTGACTTTGTCAATCGCGGCCGCACCACCAGTGATCTGAACAAATTTCTCCAGCAATTGTTCTGCGGGCGGGCCGGCGTTCTGCTGCGTGGCCTTCTCGTCGCTCTCCGGCTTCCGCGGACCACCCATCGGTGCTTTGGCAGCATCGGTTATGACCGGCGGCATCCCCACCGGATCGATGCTCCCGCGATGGCATGAATAGCACGTTACTTCGCGATGCCGGTCGAAATTGTCGGCGTTAATCGCGTACACCATCTCGATCATCTTGCGCGCGGTCTGCTTGGGCTTCTTGTCATCCTTGTCGAACGCGCCCTGCACGTGGCAGAAGTCGCACTCCACGCCCAACGACACCGCGATGAACTGCATGGTCGGGAAGATCTGATCGGCCGGCACGCCCTTGAATACCTGGATGTTCTTGAACTGTTCCTCGGCCTTCTTGTCGCCGCCCTGCGGACTTGCTGCGCCCGCCGGAGCAGAGTGCATCTGCCCATTGGACTGCGCTCTGGCCCCGCGAACCACAACGCCAGTCACCAGAAATGCAACAATCCCAAGAACAATCGTGCCTTTTGCTTTCATCAAGCTTTCGCCTCAGTTGGAGTCTCAAGAGTCTAGCAGAAGGATTTACGGCCCATTCGCGAGGAATGTGATCACATTCTTCATCCCGTCCACCACCCGAGCCATTCGTTGGAAGTCGATTTTGTCGGGCGTGTCCGAGACCGTGTGATAGTACGGATACCGGAATGGTGCGGTGTCCGTCACCATGAATGCGGGATATCCCTGCTGCCAGAACGACCAGTGATCCGACCATCCGACGCCGGGTAGATTCTCGGGTGCCGGCCACACCCTCTGACGGGAACAAGGTTGACTGGCGGAAAATGCGAACGGCCTGCCGAACCAGATCGCGAGAATTCGGGTTGCCAACGAAACCGATGAAGTCTCCCCTATCCGGATACAAAGTACTGAGCGCCGGAGGGTACTTCTGGCTTCCCGGAGCGTCGGAATAATATCCGATCGTCTCCAATGCGATCATCGCGGAGACTGACACTCCGTCGCGCCGTAGTTTCCTTGCATAAACCAGACTGCCCATCTGCTCGGTCTGGAAAAACGGCGGCTCCTCATTCACGAAGAAGACGAACCGCACGCTTCGCCGCAGCTTGCTTTTCTGCAGCATGCGCGCCAGTTCCAGGGTCGCGGCCACACCCGATGCATTGTCGTTTGCTCCAACTGTCCCTTCCACACTGTCGTAATGCGCGCCGACGACGACTAAACCTGAAGCCGGGTCATGGCCGTCCAGTTGCGCTTCGAGATTGCTTACCGGTTGCCCGTCGATGGCGTACGCTTGCTCACCGACGCTGTATCCCAACTGCGCGAGCTGACTGCGCAGGTAACCGGTCGTCTGCGGCAGCGACCCTTCGAAGCGAACGCTCCTCTCGCGGATTGTGACCGCTAGATGTTGCACGTCTCCGGAGAGTCGCTCTGCGAGTTCCTTCTGCGCATCCGAGAGCGGAGGTAGGTCTCCGCGGAAGGAATGCAGCGGCATCGCTATCATGCGCCAAAGAGAAACACAGCTCCAGGCGATGGCAGCGATCACCACAGCGGCAGCCATTCGCAAGAACCAGTTCGGCTTGTGCGGGGCATTGATCGCTTCAAACATGGTTTTGCCGTCACGCCGCAATTTCATTTCTGCCGTTCAAAAAACTTCCACTTGTCCATTCCCGCCGCCACCGCCACGTCGAAGAAGCCGACCATCATCTCGTCCGACGTCTGATCGCCCCACGTCACCGTCTTTGTTGGATCCGGATTATGCGGGTTATTCTTCGAGTTGTCGTACCACCCGACAGCCCGCAGCCATGTGCCTGCCTTCAGAGGCCGTGGCTCGGCCAGCTTGTAGCTCAATTGCCAATGAAAGTGATAGTTCACCCGCAGCAGTGTTTCCACGCTGCCGTCATCCCGAACAATGTCGTACTCGAAGCGCTTCCCGCGCAGGTGCATATGGGGAAAAAGGCTGAGCAGCGTGGCGTCCTTGGGCAGCGATCCCTGCACTTCCACGCGAAAATTGTCCGCGCCCGGCGGAATGATCAGTGCATGCTGAGTCAATTGCAATGTGATCACCCGCTGCTTCGGCGGCGTCTTCGCAAACATCAGCCCGATGCGTGTCTGATCCTGATCCGCCCTACCGTTTGTGGTGTAGTGCATTTGGAAAACCAAGTCTGAACCCGCCGGCACAAATTTCGCCATCCCAGCTGGCCATTCATCCGGTGAACTGCCTGGCGCGTATACCAGCAGCAGGTCGCTGGTCGTCTCATGCGCTTGCCGCTTCTCCGCGGGATCGCTTAGCGTGGATGCGGTAAAGGGCTCTCCCACCGGTGCGTGCCGCAGCCAATTCGAATCCGGCGGACGGATGTACACCACCGCGTGATGCACGTGCGCCGGACTCCCCGGTCGGAACTCCGACATCTGCACCCAGCGATCCTCGGCAAAGTGCGTGGGCACGATCTCGTAGGTGTATTCGATCTCACCCTCGGCTGGAATCGGCACCGCCTTCGGCATCCTCACGACTAAATCCGGTTGCGGAATGTTCCATCCCGCAGTCCAATTGCGCGGCGGACGCGCATCGTGCGCGCTGCCTGCCGGCGCTCCTGCCGCGGCCCATGCGGAAATGGTCGCAATCTGCTGCGCGGTCAGCGAGGTATCGTTGGAAAAATGTCCGTACTGCGGATCGGCGAACCACGGCGGCATCATCTTCATCTGCGCCGCGTGCGCCATAGCGTGCGCCCATGGCTGCGTTTGCGCATAGGTCTCGAAAGGCATGGGCGCAACTTCTCCTGCCCGATGGCACGACTGGCAATGATCCTGCAGGATCGGAAGCACATCTTTGTAAAACGTAGGCGAAGCGGCCTTCTGAGAACCTGCGCGAGACAGGCAGAAACCGAGGCCCGCACACGCAAAAAGAATCGCTCGCCAACCCATGCCGAGATTCTACCCTCTGTGTACTCCTGTGCCTTCTGTGGTGAGGCCCTTCTCGTCTCGATCACAGCAATCCTGCCCGAAAAATGCTAAATTCAGAGATTCATGTCAGCCCCAAATTCCACCTTCATCCGCGCCTGCAAATCCCAGCCCACGGACCGCACTCCGGTCTGGTTCATGCGCCAGGCCGGCCGCTACATGCAGGAATATCGCGCCATCCGCAAGCAGCACTCGCTGTTGGAAATCTGCAAGAAGCCTGAACTCGCCGCACAAGTCACCATTGAGGCCGCCGAGATTCTCCAGGTCGACGCTGCCATTATCTTCGCGGATCTCCTGCTGCCGCTTGAAGTCATGGGCCTCCCCTTTCACTTCTCCCCTGGCGAGGGTCCTGTCATCGAACAGCCGCTGCGCAGTACCGAAGACGTTGCGCGCCTCCGGACTGACCGCGCCGCTGAGCTCGGGTACGTCTCACAAGCTGTCGCCTTGGTCGCCAAGCACTTCAAAAATCGCATCCCGGTGATTGGCTTCTGTGGCGCGCCGTTCACCCTTGCCAGCTACATGATCGAAGGCGGCGGTTCACGCAACTATGTCCACGCCAAGAAAATGATGTACAACTCTCCCGCCGACTGGGATGCGCTCATGCGCAAGCTGGTCTCAGTTACGTCGGAATATTCGGCCGAGCAGGTGCGTGCCGGCGCCGACGCTATCCAGATTTTCGACAGCTGGGTGGGATGCCTCGGTGTGGACGACTATCGCCGCTACGTTCTGCCCCACGTCACTAGCATGGTGAAACAGCTGCAGAAGACCGGCGTTCCCATTATTTACTTCGGCACCGACAGCGCCACGCTGCTGCCCGCCATGAAGGAATCTGGCGCTGATGTCATCGGCCTCGACTGGCGCATCCCGCTCGATGAAGGCTGGCAACGCGTCGATCATAAGGCCGCCGTGCAGGGGAATCTCGATCCCGTCACGCTCTTTGCCAATTGGAAAGAAATAAAGTCGCGCGCTGAAGATATTCTCCGCCGTGCCGCCGGACGCCCCGGCCACATCTTCAACCTTGGCCACGGCATCCTGCCCGAAACTCCCGTCGAGAATGTGAAGAACCTCGCCCGCTTTGTGCAGGAGCATTCGGTCTCGAAGCGATGAAGCGCATTGCCATCATCGGCGGCGGCATTTCGGGCCTGTCGGCTGCTTCCACCCTTGAGGAGTATCGCCGTAACAAGAGCCTCGACCTCGAATACACGCTCTACGAATCTTCCTCCCAACTCGGCGGTGTCCTGCGCACCGAGCACATTGACGGATGCGTGGTTGAAGCCGGACCCGATTCTTTCGTCACTGAAAAGCCCTGGGCCGCTCAGCTCGCACGTGACATCGGGCTTGGAGATCAGCTCATCGGATCGAACGACGCGGACCGCAAGACCTACATCCTTACTCGCGGACGCCTCGTCGAGATGCCCGACGGGCTGATGTTCCTGGTTCCTACCAAGATTCTGCCCACCGGCATGTCGCCGCTCTTTTCGTGGAAAACGAAGCTGCGCATGACGCAGGAGCTGTTTCATCCGCCCCGCGCCGTCGATCATGACGAATCCGTCGCCGCATTCGTCGAGCGCCACTACGGCACCGAGATGGTCGACCGTCTGGCCGACCCCTTGCTCTCTGGCGTCTACGGCGGAGAAGCCGTTAATCTCAGCGTCCGCGCCGTGCTCCCGCGCTTCGCCGAAATGGAGCGTACGCATGGCAGTCTCGGACGCGCCATGCTGGCCGCGCGCAAAAAAGCTCGCCGGAATTCTGCAGGCCCGCCCAAGCCGGCTCCCACTCTCTTTACGTCGCTCAAGAACGGTATGCAGAGTCTCGCTGAGAACGTGATCTCCCGCCTCACGCCAGATGCACTCCTGACCAACACGCCCGTGCAGGCCATTCAGTCCGAGGCGGGAGGCTGGGTCGTCTCCGCCGGATACAAGTCCGATCACTTCGATGGCGTGATTATCGCGCTGCCCGGGCCGGCTGCATCGCAGGTCCTCCGCATGGCGAGCCCGCAATTGTCCGACGAACTCGGCGCGATCCAGTACAGCTCATCGATCACCGTCGGGCTCGGCTTTGGGCCTGACGTGCGCCGCGCGCTCCCGCCCGGCTTCGGATTTCTGGTGCCGCGCAGTGAGGGCAAGCGCCTGCTCGCTGCAACGTTCGTGCACAACAAGTTTCCCCACCGTGCTCCCGAAGACCGCGCGCTGCTCCGCTGCTTTTTTGCAGGATCGAATGCGGAGAACGTCTGGACACTCTCCGACCACGAAATCATCGACATCGTGCGCACCGAACTCCAGCAGATTCTCGGCCCCCAGATCGCCGGCCTGCGCAACGAGCCGCTCTTTGCCCGCGTCTATAAGTGGAAGTCGGCGATGGCGCAGTACGGCGTGGGACACCTCGATCGCCTCGACCGCATCGAGAGGTTGCGCCAGCACTTGCCCGGCTTGGCGCTTGCAGGCAATGCCTATCGCGGCATCGGAGTTCCCGACTGCGTCCGCACCGGGCGTGACTCCGCCAAACAGCTCGCAGAAAGTAGCAGCTAAAAACATGTGGCGACGGCCGCCTCGGCCGTCCCGGCAGGGCGAAGCCCGCCGGGCCGTCAACCGATGCGTGCGTCAGTCCACGGTCATGCTGACACCGCTTGATCCTGACTGCCGTCACGCCTCATCCGAGCTACCACCAGCCGTATCTCGTCATACGTGACTTCGGGCGGCAGCGCATCCTTCAGCGGCTTCAGCCACTCCACCCCCAGCTTCGCGCACGCAGCTTCGATAACCGCCAACTTGTTACGATCGATCCACTCCGGGCGGAATTCCAGCTCACCTTTCTCTACAAGAGCGGCCACGGCGTTGATCACCGTGGAAACTTGCCGCCCGCGAACTTGCGCAATCTCCTCGAAGCTCTTCCCTTGATTCAGCAATTGCAGCGTCTCCAACGCCGGAGCCGTTTTCCTGGCCGGTGCTGCAGCTGCGCGCGCCCCGCCTGCAAAGCGAGCCAGCGCGTCCAGCAATTCCTGTCCAAATGCCTCAGCCTTGCGTTCGCCAATGCCGGTGATCCCGAGCAGTCCGGCAAAGAACTTTGGCTTGTGCACGCACACTTCTTCGAGCGTTGTGTCGTGCATCACCAGATATGCCGGCACTCCCCGTTCCCTCGCCAGCGTGCGCCGCCACTCCCGCAGATAGTCCATCAACTCCATTTCTTGAGGAGAGAGCACAATCTCGGCATCCGCCGCCTTCCCGCCAGACTCTTTCCGTTTTCGTGGATCGGGCGCGAACTTCGCCGTCATCCACTCCGCTGTTATCCCGCAAACATCGCACGCCCCGCACGATGCCCACTTGGGGGTTTCGCCAAAGTGAGTGCAAATTCGCCGATGCCGGCAGTCCTTCGACTCCACGAACCCGCGGATGATGTGATACCGCTCCCACGCCCGCTCCCGCTCCGCCGCATCCAGAATCTGGTTGGCGAAATAGCCCAGCAGGCCGGCATCCCGCTTCTGCCACAGCAGCGCGCAATCGGCGGGCTTTCCGTCTCGTCCTGCCCGCCCCGCTTCCTGGTAATACTGCTCGATCGATTTCGGCAGCGCCATGTGAATCACCGCCCGCACGGTCGCCTTGTTGATGCCCAAGCCGAACGCGATTGTCCCCACCAGCACACGCACTTCGTCCGACATCCAGCGCTCCTGATTACGCCGCCGATCCTCGGTCTGCATCTTGGCGTGATACGCCACCGCCGGGATTCCCTGGTCTTCCAGAAAATCCACCGTTTCTTCAACCTTGTTGATCGTCGGCGAATACACGACCACGTTTCCCTCGGTGTAGTAGCGCAGCGCGTTTACCAGCATCTCCGTCTGCTCTGCAGCGGTGCATTCCCGCACCAGGTAGCGCAGATTCGGACGATGAAAGCTTGCAATATACTTGTCAGGATTGTGCAGCTCGAGCTGCGACAAAATGTCATGCCGCACATGCCGGGTCGCGCTCGCTGTAAACGCAGCAATCGGACATTGCGGAAAACTTCCACGCAGCTTCTTCAACTGCCTGTATTCCGGACGGAACTCATGCCCCCACTCGGAAATGCAATGCGCTTCGTCGATGGCAAAGAAGGCAATTGGCACATGTTGTAGCCATCCGAGCGTGTCGGCCCGCTGCAATCGCTCGGGCGAAAGATACAGCAGCCGGTAAGCGCCCTCACGCGCCTTCCGGATCACACCATCCTGCTCTCCGCCGCTCAGCGTGCTGTTCAGCACGGCTGCCGGAATCCCCATCTGTGCCAATTGCGCTGCCTGATCCTGCATCAATGCGATCAACGGCGAGATCACCACCGCGGTCTTCCCGGATATGACTGCCGGCAACTGATAGCACAGCGACTTGCCCCCGCCGGTCGGCATGATCACACACGTGTCGTGCCCGGCCAGCAGGCTGCGCACAATCTTCTCCTGCAGAGGCCGGAACGCGCCGTATCCCCAACATTGCCGGAGCGGTGTGAGCAGATCGGCGTCGGAACTCATAAAAGACAGTATAGGGGGCGGGCACGAACGTTGAGGGGAGATTGACGATCAGGGTGAACTCAAATCCCAAAGTGGAACGTCCCGCTTTTTGCGCCCTTGGCTTCTCTCAACCCGACGAAAGTGAATATGAATTCGACCCGCGCTCCGGGTACACGCGCAAGAAGGCCACCCACATCAACGCCACGACCACAAAGCACAAGGCGCTGCCTTCCGGCCCCACCGACCCTCCACTCAACCACGCTGGCCCATGCAGCGACGAACTCATCAGGTGCCCCGGAGAAACCATCCCGCTGTCGGGCACGGAATAGAAGAATGTTTCGCCCCAATCCCACGCGGCGTGAAAGCCCACGGCGAACCACAAGCTTCCCGTGCGCCGAAAGGTTACACAGAAAAATAGTCCGATCATCCCCGCCGCTAACAGACCGGGCCACTGCTCGCCATTGTTCGTGCGATGGGCCCATCCGAAGCCGCACGAGAGCGCAATCGCCGCCGGCCAAAACCCGATCCCACGGGTCAAGGTGAACAACGCGTATCCGCGGAAAACAAATTCCTCAAACAATCCGACGCCCAGAAACATCACGGCCCAGAATGCCGCGAACCGCAACAGCCGCGCTCCATGCAGCACGATCTGGCCAAAGTCAAACAGGTGCAGTCCGCTGAGAGAAACCATCAGCAGGCTGATGGCTGCGAATCCCCACGCGGCACCGATCCAGAACAGTCGTCCGAAAGTGTTGCGCACTGGCAACCCATACACTCGCCACGGTCGCCGCTCGATCCGCGACAGCACTACGGCCGCGATCGCCGCGGCCGCAAAATTGCCGAACTCTTCCAACAGGCTCGACCACAATCCGCCGTGCCAGAACAAATGCGCCGACGCCAACTTGCCAGCCAATTGCTGGAGTGCGAGGTATAGCAGGCCAAAGAAAACTATGCCCCATCCCGGTCGCAATCCGTCCGGTCCAAAGAAGAGCGTCCGCGCGTAGGAAGGTTCGTTCGCCGCGGAAAACGTCGGCGACACCTCGCGCCCGGAATCGGCCGCTTTCGTCTTGATCTCGCTCATTTCGATTTCGTGCAACCGCCTCCGCCATGGTAAAACACTCGGCTCGGCCTTATGCGTGCCTATTTCACCCGCGACCGCTTCAGACGACCTCAATTCCTTGCCGGATTGCTCCTTCTGGCCTTCCTGGCTCAGGCGTTGTTGCTGGTCCGCGCCGAACTCCGCACAGGTTCTCAGCCCGAGGGCCCCGAAGCCGCACGCATCGCCGAAGGCTGGAAGCAGTGGCATGGCAAGGGAATCGCAGGCGCTCCGTTTCTGGACTCGGTCACGGACGGTTCTCAGATGTCGTATCCCGTTCCCGCTCCCCGCTTCGAATCCGAGCGCTCGCCCCTGCTGTATCTCGTTTCCGCTGCTCCGCTGCTGGTGTGGCCGCACGACCTTAGTCCCGACTCCGCCCACTACTGGCGGTGGCTCCCCAGGCTCCCATTTCTTGCCTGTGGTCTATTCCTCGGCGCATCGCTTTGGTATGTGAGCCGCCGCCTGTGCGGCAATACCGGAGGCTTCCTCGCCCTCGCTTTCTACTGCTTCTCTCCTTCACTGATTCAGGCCAGCGCGGGCTGGCACACCGAACCCAACATCGCAGCTGCCTGGGGAGCTTTCGGCGCAATCTTCACCGCCATCGCCGTCGCGCACACGCTCTACGCTCCGCGCGAAGTGATCCTGTGGAACTGGCGCCGCATCATGCTGCTGGGAGTCGCGCTCTCAATCGCCATCGGATCGCAATTCTCCCTTATCGTCGTCGTTCCTGTAGCGCTCGCATTCCTCCTGTACGTCGCTCCGGTTCGCCGGCGCGCCGGATTTGTCATCTGGCTGGCGTCGTGCATCGTCGCCGCAGGGCTGCTTTTCGCGTTCTACTTCTTTCACGGTCACGCTTTTGCCGCCGGCCTGCGACACGCCGCGTTCTGGGACGCCAGCTTTAGCGGATTCATCGTCTTCGCGGTCTACAAACAGATTGCCCTCCAGATCGCCCGAGCCTGCCCGGCATTGCCGATCGCCGTCCCCGCTGCTCTCGCCATCTACGCATCGTGGCCGCGTACGCGGTACTTTGGGAACACGGCGCCGTTGCTGGTCGCAGTCCTTTTCCTTGGACTGGTGCTCGCCCACCCGGATGCCTCCGCCGCAGGATTCCTGCTCGCTGCCGTTCCGTTTCTCTTTCTCTTTGTTTCTGGAGTCCTGGCCGACCTGCTCGAATCCACCTACCGCTCGATCGTCGGAGCCTGCGTCGCTGGCCTGATGCTGGCCTATGTTGCCTGGAGCCTGTTTAACCTTGCGCAAGTTGCCCAGGGCTGACGATTGGATCAGACGCCTGGATCGCCATCGCCACACTGCTTCGGGCTGGTGTACAATTTCCCAACTTCAGTCGTCAAAGGAGGGGTTCGATGACGACCTTCACTCTTTTTCATGTGGTGTTGAGTTTGGTGGGGATTGGCTCCGGCCTGGTCGTCCTCTATGGCATGATGCGCGGCAAGCGTCTGGATGCCGGCACCGCTCTCTTCCTCGCCACGACGGCGCTCACCAGCCTGACCGGGTTTCTCTTCCCGTTCAAGGGAGTCACGCCCGGCATCGTAGTTGGCGCCGTCTCGGTGGTAGTGCTGGCCGTGGCCGGAATGGCGCGCTACATCCGTCAAATGGCCGGCCCGTGGCGGACCATCTATGTGATCACCGCTGCGGTCGCCCTCTATCTGAATGTCTTCGTGCTGATCGTCCAGCTATTCGAGAAGGTTCCGAGCCTGAAAGTGCTGGCTCCCCACGGCAACGAGCCGCCGTTTGTGATCACACAAGGGGTGGTGATGGCGATCTTCATCGGTGCCGGGATTCTCTCCGTGCGAGGATTCCGAGCCGGAATATCGGGGACTACGGCGACTTTGCGCAAAGCGGCTTAGCGCCGCACCGAGCGTAGGTTACTGAAAGGCAGGAGCTTTATGCTCGGCCTTTCTTCGCCGCCACCGCCGCTTCCTTGCCCGCCGTCTCCCATGGGCGTTTGGGACGGTCCACCTCGCCTTTGTCGCGGTCCACAATGCGGTCGTAGTGATAGGACTCGCTCACCGTGCCCAGGGATTCGTTGTACAGGCTGGGCAGGCCGAGCGCGACCTTCAATTCTTCGGCAAAAGAATGGAGCGCCTTCAAATGATCGGCGGAGGCTGGAATCTCGTTCTTCGAGGTCTTCAGGAATTGCTGATACCCGCGGTTCACCAGCTTCGAAATCTCGCTGCCCACCAGGTATCCCGGATACGCGAAGATCTTCACCAGGTCGTCCGACGTCTTCTGGATCGCCGCCGACACGTTGTACTTCCGCAGGAAGGCGCGCCCGTTCGTTCCTGGCGCATCCGTAATATCGAACCCATGCTCGCGCAGCCAGTTCAGCGCTTCTTCGTAGGTTCGTGTTTCAATCGCTTTTACCATTTTATTTGTACTTTCCCTTTCCTTCCCGGCGCCAGCCCGTCTTTAAGAGGAGGATGAGGACCAGTCGTAACTTTACAGCAGCCGAATCGCCGGATGATCCTGTGTCATCTAAACAAAATACTACATATCGCGTTTCCAACCCCATAGCACATTACGTTGGTCGCGATGCTTCGGTTCAGAGTATGGCTCAAGCCTCCACCAAAATGGCTCCGAATTCGGCCCAGAAACTCGACGCGGGATTGCTCAGCCTCAACCCGGAAACGCCGTCCGGACTAGGCGATACCCTCGGTCACGCTTTGATCGACCGTATCGGCAATACGCCGCTGGTGCGCCTGGAAAACTTCACCCGCGACCTGCCCGGCGTCACACTTTTGGGCAAGGCCGAATGGTATAACCCAGGCGGCTCTGTTAAAGATCGCGCTGCCTCCAGTATCGTTGCAGAAGGAATCCGCGCAGGCCTGCTCCGTCGCGGCAAAACGCTGCTCGACGCTACCAGTGGCAACACTGGAATCGCCTATGCCATGCTCGGTGCGGCTCAGGGATTCCCCGTTACGCTCTGCATGCCGGAAAACGTTTCGCGCGAGCGTAAGCAGATTCTGCAGGGCTACGGCGCCAACATTCTCTATACCGACCCCGGCGACGGCTCCGATGGCGCGATCCGCCTGGCGCGCGAACTTGCCGCCCGCCATCCCGACCAGTATTTCTACGCCGACCAGTATTCCAACGACGCCAACTGGAAAGCGCACTATCAAACCACCGCCAACGAAATCTGGCAGCAGACGCAGGGCCGCATCACCCACTTCGTCTCCATGCTAGGCACCAGCGGCACGTTCGTCGGCACCACGCGCCGCCTCAAAGAACTGAATCCGTCGGTGCAGTGCATCTCCCTGCAGCCGGACTCGTCATTCCATGGCATCGAAGGCGCCAAGCATATGGCATCGGCGATCGTACCGAGAATCTACGACGCTGCACTCGCCGACCGCAATATCGGGATCTCGACCGAAGACGCCTATGCCATGGCCCGTCAGATGGCACGCAGTGCGGGATTGCTGGTGGGCATCTCGGCTGCGGCCGCAGTCGTGGGCTCGCTGAAAGTGGCTCGTGATCTTGCACTTCGTCGTGGCCAGGAAGCGGTGATCGTGACGATCCTCTGCGACTCCGGCGACAAGTATCTAAGCGAGCGCTTCTGGACCGAAGGTTAAGACAAAGCGCGCCCCATCCTTCTCACGCCTTTTGCGAGGGGTGGGGATTTTGAACTCTTGATTTTAATTACCTTGCGAATGCTGAAATTCAAACGAGCAGATTACGACGCAATCCGGAAGCACGGCGAAGAAACCTATCCGCACGAATGCTGCGGAGTTCTCCTCGGCCGCTTCGACGACAACGGCGCCCGAGTCGTCGCCAACACGGCCCGCTGCGGCAACACCCGCACTGATTCCGCCCATAACCGCTACAACATCGACCCTAAGGAACTGGTCCGCATTCAGCGCGAAGGCCGCGACCGCGGTCAAGACATCATCGGCTTCTACCACTCCCACCCCGATCATCCCGCCCAGTGGTCCAAGACCGACCTCGCCGAAGCGCACTGGTTCGGCTGCTCCTACGTGATCACAGCCGTCGAGAAGGGCACGGCGGCGATGACGAGCTCCTTTGAGCTCACCGGCGCCGACGAAGCCGACAAGCAGCTGGTAGACGAGAAGATCGAAGTCGAATAGCCAGTCGCAACCGTCGAGCCACCATATTGATCGTCGCATCAATTTCAAAGCCGCGGAGCGGCGAAGAGAACGCAGCCCACGGCGCCAGCCGTGGAGAAGCCGCCCCGAGATCAATCGCAGCACCGGCGGGGCGAAAAGAAAACGTCGGGGTTTGAAGCCCTTATCCCGCGCAGGATTTGCAAGATATTCACAAGCGAGTCACAAAGGTCGACAGAATCATGAACATCGACTCTGCTCGATGAATCACGCGAAAAGCAGCGTCCGGTACGGGTCTGGTGGAAGACTGGACGACACGACTGCACCATTTCCGGTCATGGGGTTGTGCACGGCGTGCACTCGATTGAAAACACGAGTAGTTAGAAGCCTCGATTTTCCGTTGACGGGGAAAATAGAAGGAGTAGAACAGGATCGTTCTTTGACAACTTCTTGAGTTTTTCCAGTTGGTGCGGCGTCCGGGGCTCAAGCCAAGTCACTGTCTGATCGCGAGATTGGATGGAGGGCAGGTAAGGGTCTATAGCAAAGCGCTGGTTGAGGAGAACGGAGAAGACATGTTGAAGGCAGGATAGAGTTCCGAGGCGTAGGGTCGATTTATCCGGTTGGCGGTGAGCCCGGAGCCCAAGCGAAGATCGCGCGAAGGTCCCCGCAAGGGAAGCTTCGAGAGCAGGTCGAGCGAGGGTCATACGCGAGCTACTGGCCGAGACGAATGGATCCCACACCACCTCGGAACTCTCTTTGTTTTGCGGGTTCCGAGTCGCGAGTCCTGAAAGTTGCCCTAGTCTTTACTTCGCTGCCGTCTTCAGCACCACCGTGTTCCGCTCATCTCCGGCAATCATTCGATAAAACTTCTTCAACTCATCCGTGCGGTTCACGGGAACACTTAACTCCTTCACTTCATATGTGCGGCGGTAATTGATGACGTTTCCTTTCACTTCGGTTTTCGAGTGATAACTGGCGAACCCATAATCGGCGTCCACCGGCGGCGGTACATCATCGACCACATAACCCGCCGGAATCGTAATCTCGAAGTCGTCAGTATCCTTCGCGGGCCCCTCAAACTCGAACGGAAATTTCCGCGGCTCTTTGGTTTCGAGTGCGCCCGAGCCCTTAATTCCCACCACTCGCGGTCGCACCAGCAGTAGACCCCCGGCGTTCTTGGCATAGCCCGGCGCCTGGAACGAATAGTCGAAGCCGAAGGGCAGATCAGTCTTGGTGGCATTGATGAGACTGGCGTGAGTGATATTGAAACTGGAGAGGGAACTCGCCAGCAGGCTCTCGATCGGCTTGATGCGATCCTTGTCTTGCGTCACGGTGCGCTGCGCCCAACGCTCCGCGGATGCTCGCTCGCCCAGGCGCGTTTCCTGCACTTGCCCTGTCAGCGTTCCTTTCTCGTCGAGCGCGAGCCTTCCCGTACGCTCGATGCTGTTCATGTCCGATGGCTGCTGCGGCAATGGCCGCAGTTCTCCCCCGTCCGGCGTCACCAGCAGCGCATAGTTGGCCTGCAATTCCCCGCGAATCTGCCCGAACGGAGTCATCTCGTCGGTCGGATCGAAGTAAAGCATCTTTCCCAGCTTCGGATGCTGCACCACTGCTACCAGCGAAGGATCATTCATCTCCTCGGGTAGTTTGACGGCGACGATGTTGTGATTGAACGCAAAATTATGGGGCGGGGTCGCAGGCAGAATTGCGCCGCGATGGGTGTTGATCGCGACTTGGTAAGAGTCGATGCCGATTTCCTTGAGCATGGAGCGCATCAGCAGAGCCTTATCCTTGCAGTCGCCATACCTGTGAGCAAAAACTTCCGGCGCAGGGTGCGGTTGCCAGCCCCCGATGCCGATTTCGATCGCCACATAGCGGATGTCGTGCTGCACGTACTGCGCAATCGCCTGCATCTTCGCGAGCTGCGTAGGTTTACCCGCGGTCAGCGTGGCCACTTGCTGCTTCAGTTCTGGCGAGGGATCGATCCGTCCCGCGAGCAGCTCATTGACCCACTTCCCCAGATCCTGCCACTCGGTGAATCCGGTCGGCGCCTTTCCGCCGGCCGGATAAAGAGTCACCACCATCTGACCAGCGATTCCCACGTAAGGCGGCATCTCTGGCTCATGCCGAATCGAACTCACATCCGTCACCGTCCATTGCCATTTACTGGTACCGGCTTGCGTTGGCTTGACCTCGGCATGGTTCATCCAGGACGCTTTGTACTCCCAGCCGGCCGGCAGTTCCAGCGAGTAATGGCTTTCCCGCACCGGGTCCGACTCCTGGAATCCCCACCACTCCTGCATGAAGAAGGGCCGTTCTTCGACCTCATATTCGTAGCCGACGATGTTGCCGGGATCCGACGCGGGAATTCGGATGACTTTGTATTTCGTGTCATCGATTAGTTCCGCCCCTGCCATATCCAGGGAGACCTCAACCGCATCCTTGTCTTTCACTTCATAATCTTTGCCCTGTGCCGGAATGCACCATCCGTGCAGACTCTTGATCTTTCGTTGAGGATTGAAATAAACGTACACGATGCCTCGGCCACGCCCATCCGGCCGCAGAATCTTGTAGGCCTCGCGCACCGTGGTCCTGATCTTGTCCGCCGAGATGACCTGGACGTTCATCTCCGAATACAGAAGCACCGCGTCCGTCTTCTCATCGTAGGCCGGCAGCGATACGTTCACCTGGGCATGCATCCATTGCGGAGCGTCTCCAGCCGCGCACGGCACGCTCCCGAACACGACCAGGCTCAGGACGGCGAAAACTCCCAGGCTAGTTGCTGGCAGTCGCAGCCGAAGGCTGAAGAAGGATTTGTTGGTCATCACCGGTTCTCACCACCTCAAAAAATTTCCGCAGTGCGGTGTAGTACTTGGCTTCCAGCATCAGGACATCCACATCGAGCTTGCGAACCACGTGCACCGTGCCGTTGTTGTTCTCCACCTTCAAGTCGTAGACCAGGATCTTGGCATCCTGCAACTTCTCCGCCGGCACCGTATCCACTTTCCATCCCCCTGGAAGTTCGACGTTCACATCATCGATCTTCTGGTAGGGATATTCGAAGTAAATCGGGAACGTGCGGCTGGTATGCTCAAACACGTGTTTTTCGTGGGTGCTGAAAAATCCCACCGGCAGTATGACGCGTTTGCCAGCGCTGGAAGCCCAACCAGGGATCTTGAGATCAAATTGCACGACCAAAGGTGTCTCTGCTGAGCTCCAGTCCGGCTTGTTCGTCAATTCCACTTCCGACGCCACAGGAATCTGTTCCTTAATCGAATCCTCCACGTATTTCTTCCGTGCCGCATCGTCTTCGTGGCGCTCCTCCAGTCGCCGATACATGGCTTCCAGGCCCGTGTACGCGACCGTCAACTTCCCTTCCAGGTCACCGGTCTCCGCCAGCTTCAGCTTGGCTTCGCGATGAATCTGCGACTCCGACGCCTGCGGCAGCGTCGTCTCGATCCAGGTGCCGCCGTTGCCGTCAAGTTTTCTCCCCACGACTCCGGTCTCTGACCACGTCAACATGCCAAAAGGAGTGAATGCGCCACCAGGGTCGAAATACACATCCTTCCCATTCAGTTTGACGAGCACGACGTTGGCATCCAACTTGCTGCTCTGCATCAACTTCGGATTGAAAAAGTAGTTCCGGCGCTCCGATACCCAGCAGCCATACGCCTCGAAGCCTGCGGCTCTCGCCAGGCCCAGGAACAGCCACGTGATCTGCACCCCATCGCCGTAGCCTCGCTTCCACAGATCTTCCACGTTGTTGATCGCCTTTTCCTTGTCGCGCTTCTGCTCTTGCTCGGTCTTCTGGATCTCGTACGAAGTGTTGCGAATCTGCTGCACCCGGTCGTAAATCTTCCGCAGTTTCACCTCCGGCGTGTCTCCGGGCGAAACAATCTGCGCGACCGCTTCTTGCATGGCTTTGCGCTTGTCCACAAAGCCTTCCAGATTCCCATTCCACTTCTTGCCCTCGTGCTCCCAGAATTTGTCGACATCGTTCTCCGGACGCTCTTGGTCATAGATGAAGTCCACACGCGACTTCAATTCGTTTTCCGGCGGCATGTAGTCCTCCGGAATAAATGCAGGGATATTGTGGGCTTCCATCGAAACCACGCCGCGCGCATCCTGGGTCGGAGTCGCGCCCGGCGGCAATTGCTGCCAGGTCCAGCGCAGGTGAAAGTCGTTGTAATAGCTCGAATACGGCTTGAGCGTGAACTTCGCCGCCCGCGTGAACAACTCCTCGCTCAAAAGCCAGTGCGAATCGAAGACGTAGTATTCCTTCAGGTTGTCGGTGTAGTAATACTCGATGATGCTGCCGACCTCCACGTTTGGGAGCGTGAACGCTTTTACCAGATACTTGGTCCCCTTGCCTTTTGCGATGGTCTTCTCGAAGGCTTTTCCGTCAAACTCCACCGTCGAGCCGTCTGGCTTAATGGTTCGCGCGCGAATGCCATCGATACGCTCGAAAAATTTGTCGAAGGGAATTTCCACATCCGCGTTCTTGCGGCCTTCTTCGGTCAGGATCTTGATGCGCAGATAGTGGTCCTCGTGCGGCGTGTATCGGTTGTCGTCGCGGTCCACCTGGCGGTACAGAATGATCGCCGGCGCTCCGGGAGCCAGTGGTTCGCTCGTCATTTTCAATTCATCTGGATTGACGGGCTGAAACCCAATCCCCGCCCATACCGGCGCGGAAAGAGAAAAGAGGGCCAGGCAAACGAGGGCACAAATCAAGAGATGCACTGAAGAAACACGAAGCCGACAACGAGCAGACATGCTTCAACCCCTACCGGCAAGGCGGCATGTGCCAACCAGATTTCGGGTCTTGGGAGGAAGGATACAGCCGGATTGGCTGGCGGGCCCGAGCTATTCCGCGCCAATCCTTATCGCGGAAGATACCGCCCCTAGCGGCGAGTGTCAAGGACAGCTGTCACACCCACTTTGCTCCATCCTTAACACTACGTCCGCCGCACCCAGTGGCATTGCGCGGTTGCTACTTCCCCGCATTTCCCGGCCCGCCCACCGGATAGATCCTGGGGATCCTCTGCTCCAGCGCCGGCAGCGCCGGAAACGCCGCATGTGGCTCGGTCTGGTACCAGTATGCAACGGAGTAGAAATTGTCCGACCGGTGATTCGCGTGTCCGTGCTCGATCGTCGCCCGCAGCGACTTGGTGAACGGGATCGGTGAGTCCAGATGGAAGCGGTACAGAGACCATCGCCCGCCTGCGACCTCTTGTCCCACCACCGGCGCTCCATACAATCCGTACGCAAACGGATGCCCTCCGAAATCCCACGCTCCCAGGAAATAATCCTCCGACCCGGTCCCGTTAATCGACGGGAACTTCTCCCCGTCGACAAAGAACATGTCATCGCCCTCGCCCCACCACTTGTCCTGATTCTGCAGCACCGACATGGTCACGCCCACAAAATGTCCGCGCCCGGCTGCCTCCATCCAGACGTAATTGTCCTTTCCGTCGAGATTCTTCAGGTGGTCCATGTCTCCGTTCGACTTCCACTGGGTCGACGTTCCCTGTGCCGGAGCCGCCTGCCGGTACTGCGCATGAAAGTAAAGCGAGTCCGTCGGCAGAGCCTTGGTGTAACTGCGGTAATCGATGTTGAAGTAAAACGCGTCTGTCCTGATCGCGCCCTCGTTCGTCACCGTGATGTGCGCATGTTTTGCGAAGGGCATCGGGAAAAAGCAGTTCAAAGCTTTGTCCGCGCCAACCTGCAAAGGGATCGACTGATACAAGTGGTAGTCGCCGAGTCCAAGCCCGAAAAAATCGCCGACCGGAGCTTCGACGCTGGGAGTGGCCTCGCCATCCCAATACATGCGCAGCACGAGCGCCTTCAAATGTTGCGGATCGTCCGACGCGATCGTCACCCACACATGCGACACCATCCCGGGCCCGTCCGCATCAAGCAAAGTCAGCGTCTCCGCAGGCGCAACCGGCCGCGCATCCCCATTCCCCCCGCTCCGGTCATAACTCGAGGAGCGGTGCTGCACGTAGTCCTTTGCCTGAGGAAGCGAAGAAAGCCATGTTGTTGGATCTTGCGAAAACAAGTTGGCAGGAAGAAGACAAAGAACGAGGATGGAAAGAATCTTTCTCATGCAAATACCTCCTCAATCTGGCTCTCTTATGCGGTGAATTGAACAAGGGGTGGCGAGAAAAACGCGCGCAATGATTTCCGAACATGCTCAACGTGCAGTGAGCAGCTCTCGCGCTCGGGCACGGGCGCGGCGATGCGTGCCGGATATTCATCGTAGGTTCGCCCCTGCAGCAGCCTTCCATTTCTCTTCTTTCTCACGCCACCCCACTGCTTGAAGAAAAACGGAACGCGCGCGGAAGCACACAGGTCGCGAATGGAAATTACCCATTCTTCCCGCATCGGGCGTGCGCCGGGTCCACTCTCGCCACCGACAATCGCCCAACTGATTCCAGAAAGATCAAACCGACCGAGACCTTCGAGCAATGGTTCGATCGATAGGAACCGGACATGGGCTGGTGAAGACTGTAGGTGCTCGATTCGCGGCAGTCCGTATTTTTTGTCTTCAACGCTGACACCCCACCAAATGTGTTGCTGCTCCGCGGCAAACCGCAACCTGCCGCTCAGCAGATCTCGTAGACGCGCTGATCGCTTTGTGAGCACTTGGAACGTGTGCCACTTGGCTGTCGCCATCACCCGGCAGACCATCTCGATGTATTCATCTGGGACGTCTTCGTGGAACAAATCACTCATCGAATTCACAAAGACGAGTTTCGGCGTACGCCACAGAAACGGCTCGCTCAACTTGTCGGGCACCAGACGCAAATCAAAACCTTGTTCGTACGGATGCCCCTTCACTCCACGGAACCGTTCTGCAAAGGTTTCGGCATAGCAGTGCTTGCAACCAGGGCTAATCTTCGTGCAGCCACGGACCGGATTCCACGTGGCGTCGGTCCATTCGATATGTGAATTGAGTGACAATGTTATTCCCAGAATCCCCGTTGGTCTGTACTATACTTCGCGACTTGGTTCCAGAACTTGTACGCCCGATCGTGTCTTGAGAACAGTGCAAGCCGATACAATGGAAGGTTCTTTTCGTGTGACCTGACTTCCTTCATCGTGTAAAACGGAGGCGGGATATACCCCAAAGTGGCCATGCTCCTAGTGAATTCTTCGGCTAGAAAGCGCGTGAATTTTACCGCATCCCATTGCGCCGTTGCCCACCTTTGCCGCCAGCTCGTTGAGCCCAAGAACTCGTCAACCTTTGATGCGTCGTCCTTGACATAGTGCTCATAATTCCGGTTGGCATCCATCCCTAAGGCAAGCGTGATTAAGAAGTCAATGTAGCGGGCATTTGCTAGCTCGCGGATTGTCTGAAACTTCAGGCTGATATCAAATGGATCAGCGAAGCAGAGAGTCAGAACAGTGTGCTCTTTCGAACCAGGTGGGATTGCCTCCAGAATCTTCTGCACTTGTAGGTTGCAGTTGCCTTCAACGTAGTTGATTTGCGCGTCAGGCGAATGACGTTTCGATCTAACCCGTAAGGCCTCAATCTTTTGCGCTTCCTCTTCGCAAAACACGTATCGGTCGAACTTGTCTTTCACCATTAAAGCCCGGAGCGGAGAGCCGACAACAAGTCTGGAGGTCCCGCGTATCCTGGCATAACCAGCACCTGAATACAGCTCTGTGTATACGCGCTCACTCCATTTCTCTTTCATCCCGGAGGAGAAGAGCGTTGCATAGAGCGAGACGAGCCGGTGCTTATCTTCTGCCCATCCACCCACATCGGGGCAGAGCAAACCATCTTCGGTAGGCTGAAGTGGTTCGTCCTGAAGCGCCGGTCGCATATTCGCTATTTATTCGCCTTAAATGCTCGAATAAGTGTCGCATGGTTGAGTCGTGTTTTCAATAACTAGGCGGCTTACAGCGGTATATTCCCATGCTTCTTCGGCGGATTCTTGTCCCGCTTGGTCTCCAGCATAGCCAACGCCTGAATCAATTTCTTCCGTGTATCCCGCGGCTGGATCACCGCATCCACAAAACCTCGATCCGCCGCCACATAAGGGTTGGCGAACTTATCGCGGAATTCATCAATCTTCTCTCGCCGCACCTGCTCCCGACTCGCCGCCGCGTCCAACTCGCGCTTGTAGACGATATCCACTGCACCTTCCGGCCCCATCACAGCGATCTCCGCCATCGGCCATGCGTAGTTCACGTCGGTACGAATATGCTTCGACGCCATCACGCAATACGCCCCGCCATACGCTTTGCGCGTGATCACCGTGACCTTTGGCACGGTCGCCTCGGCAAACGCAAATAGCAGCTTGGCGCCGTGCTTGATGATCCCACCATACTCCTGCGCCGTCCCAGGCAAAAATCCCGGCACATCCTCAAACGTCAACAGCGGAATGTTGAAGCAGTCGCAGAAGCGCACAAAGCGCGCGCCTTTCACCGACGCATTAATATCCAGCGTGCCTGCCAAGACCGCCGGTTGATTCGCCACGATTCCCACGCTGCGCCCATCCAGCCGGGCAAATCCCACGACGATATTCTTCGCGTAGTGCTCCTGCACCTCAAAGAAATATCCGTCGTCGACCACGGAATGAATCACGTCCTTGATGTCATACGGCTGGTTCGACTGGGCCGGCACCATGGAGTCGAGCGCCGCGTCGGCGCGGTCCGGCGGATCGGTGCAGGCCTTGCGCGGCGGATCTTCCAGATTGTTCGACGGCACGAAACTCAGCAGCTCCCGCACCATCGACAAACACTCCGAGTCGTCGTGTGCCAGAAAGTGGGCCACGCCGGACGTCTCGTTGTGCGTCATGGCGCCGCCGAGCTGCTCCTTCGTGACTTCCTCCATCGTCACCGTCTTGATCACATCCGGCCCGGTGATAAACATGTAGGCCGTCTTGTCCACCATCAGCACGAA
Source organism: Terriglobales bacterium (assembly GCA_037443605.1). GTDB lineage: Bacteria > Acidobacteriota > Terriglobia > Terriglobales > Acidobacteriaceae > Sulfotelmatobacter. The sequence goes on along the minus strand of JBBIOA010000005.1, from coordinate 93,131 downwards.
GTCGGTAATCGCCGGAGAATATACCGCTCCGCCCGCGCACGGCCCCATGATTGCGGAAATCTGCGGCACCACACCCGAGTACAGCGTGTTGCGCAGAAAAATATCAGCGTACCCGGCCAGCGACATCACGCCTTCCTGAATGCGCGCCCCGCCGGAGTCATTCAGTCCGATTACCGGTGCGCCCATCTTCGCCGCCAGATCCATAATCTTGACGATCTTTCCGGCATTCGCTTCCGAGAGCGAACCGCCAAACACGGTGAAATCCTGCGCGAACACGTAGACTAGCCGTCCCTCGATCCGCCCGTAGCCGGTGACGAATCCATCGCCATAGACCTTCTGCTCGGCCATGCCGAAATCGTTACAGCGATGCGTGACCAGCTTGTCGGTCTCTTCGAACGTGCCCTCGTCGAGCAGAAACTCGATTCGCTCGCGCGCCGACATTTTGCCCTCTTTATGCTGGCGTTCGCGCCGTTTCGCCCCGCCGCCCTCTTCGGCAGCCTGATTCCGCCGTTTCAGTTCCGCAACTTTCTGTGCCAGATCCATAGCGTGAGAATTATAGCCACGCGCGTCATGCCGGGATATGGGATTGAACACAAGGTTCCGGTTGACGAGGAGGAATTTAAGCCTGCCCTGTCGTAACCTGTTCGCCGGCCAGTCCTACCGGTATCCTCTCGATAGTGCACAACGGAGAACTCCATGTTCCTGAAATCATGGTTTCGCCCTCGCCGCGAGGGCGGTCTTAATCCTGTCGCTCTCTACCAGTGTTACGTTCGCCCAGGACCACGGTCACGGTAACGACAAGCATGATCGCGACGACGATGACGACCGCGATCACGGCCATGGCCACGGCCACGGATACGGCCACGAGAAGCACGAGCACGAACGCTATGCCGATCGCGACCGCGATTTGCGCGACTGGTATCGGATGAACTATTCCAATCTCCCGCCGGGTCTGGCCAAGCGCGACCGTCTGCCTCCCGGACTCGAGCGTCAGCTGATAGTGAATGGCACGCTGCCGCCGGGCCTGCGCAGGAAGATCCAGCCTTGTCCGCGGGAACTAGAAGCCATGCTGCCTCCACCTCCGCCGAACTATGTTCACGTCGTGATTGGCGGCAATCTCGTGCTCTATAACCGCGTCAGTTTCCAGGTTGGAGATGTTTTTCACTTCGACGCAACCTTCTAGTCTGTAGAATTCTCGCGCCGCAGAAGCCCTAAGCCACCTCGAGCTTCTGCGGTACACTGCCGTCAGTGTCCTCCCTCTCCGATCAGATGGGTTTCCGCTTCGGTGCCCCCGAGCGCCGCGTATGGAAGGTCCGCGACCTGGTCGCAGCTGTTCGTTCCCACATCGAGCGCGAATACTCGGATGCATGGGTGGAAGGCGAAATTTCCAACTTCCGCGCCCCCGATTCCGGACATCTCTACTTCACGCTGAAGGATGGCAATGCCCAGATGCGCGTCGTTATGTTCCGCTCGGCGGCCCGGCTTTTGCGCTTCCGCCCCGCTGACGGTCTGCAGGTCGTCGTGCGCGGACGCGTCACCGTCTATGAAGATCGCGGGGAACTACAGATTTCCGCCGAATACATCGAACCCAGAGGCGCAGGGTCGTTGCAACTGGCGTTCGAGCAACTCAAGGCCAAACTGGCCGCCGAAGGCCTGTTTGAGAATGCACGCAAGAGACCGATTCCCGCCATGCCCTCGTGCATCGGTGTCGTTACCTCAGCGCAAGCCGCGGCCCTGCGCGATTTCCTCAACATCATTGAGCGCCGCCATCATTCCGTAAATGTCGTCATCTACCCAGCGCAGGTGCAGGGTGATGCCGCTTCGATCGAAGTTGCTGCCGGTGTCCGCCACTTCAATCAGCAGCGCAACGTCGATGTCATCGTCATCGCTCGCGGTGGAGGCTCATTCGAGGACCTCGCCGCCTTCAACGACGAAGGACTGGCGCGCACCGTAGCCGCCTCACAGATTCCTGTCATCTCCGCGATCGGTCACGAAACGGACTTCACTATTCTCGATTTCGTCTCGGACCTTCGTGCTCCCACGCCTTCCGCCGCTGCCGAACTCGTCATCCGCTCGCGCCAGGATCTCGAAGATCAAGCCTCCTCCCTGCACGACCGTCTTTCGCGCGCCATGCGTTACCGCTTGCTGATGGGTCGCCAGACGCTCACCACTCTCTCCCAGCACGGCGCGTTTGCCCGCATGGTGGAAGCGATCCGCCGCCGTCAGCAGCGTCTCGACGACCTCACGCACCGCCTGGAGTTAGCCGAGCGCCAGCGTCTGGAACGCATTCGGCGGAGCTGGGAGTACATTTCCGCCGCTGTTCGCCACTACGACGTTCGCCTCGTTCTTGCCAACATGCGCAAGGAATTGGAGAGCCGAAACAACGCCCTGGCAGCCGTCACACGCAATGTTCTCCTGCAGCACCGCGTGCGCAGCGAGCGTCTCGATACCGCCTTGCAGTCTCTGTCTCCGCTCGCCGTCCTCGACCGCGGCTATGCCCTGGTCTTCGATTCTGAGGGAAAGCTGCTTAAGAACGCTGATGGCGTGAACCTCGGCGACCTGGTCTCCGCCCGTCTTGCCAAGGGCCAGTTCCAGGCTAAGGTGACGAAGAAAGAGAGCCGAAGTCGCGGCTGAAGATTTCCCTGCATTAGAATAGATTTCCCAGACGTTATCTGTCCGAGGAGCGGGATTCGAGTGATGCCGGTCATCATCTCGTCGTGGCAGCAGGGTGCTTGGATGGCGCTCGACATTCTGCTGGTGGCCCTGCTCATCTACCAGGTCCTGGTGATGATCCGCGGCACGCGCGCCGTTCCTATGCTTGCCGGTTTGGTCGTCGTCGCCCTCGGCTTCTATCTCGCGCGAATCGGCGAGCTCACCACCCTGAATTGGGTCGTCAGCCGGGTCCTGCCGTATGTGGTCTTCGCATTGATCGTTGTCTTCCAGTCCGAGATACGGCATCTCCTCGCCGATCTTGGCCGCCGCCTCAGTTTCCTGCGGGTCTCCTCCGGTGAAAGCGACTCCTACGACGACATTGTCCTCGCCGCGAATCTGTTCTCCCAGAATCAGACCGGAGCTCTCGTCGTGATTGAGCGCGAGATCGGCCTTCGCACCCATATCGAGAGCGGCGTTCCGCTGGATGCCCGCCTCTCCTACGATCTGCTCGCTACGATTTTCCGTCCCAGCGCGCCACTGCACGACGGTGCCGTCATCGTCCAGAAGGACCGCATTGCCGCGGCGGCCTGCTTCCTTCCGCTCTCGATGAACCCGCTGCTCTCCACGCAACTGGGCACGCGCCACCGCGCCGGCATCGGCATTACCGAAGAAACCGACGCCATCGCCGTTATTTGCTCGGAGGAAACCGGCGCCATCAGCCTTGCCATCGGGGGGCAAATCGAGCGCGACCTCACGGTCGATCAACTTCGGGAGCGTCTGGGCAGCGAACTTCGCCGCTACCTGGCGCCGGTGACTTTGCCGACATCCATTCAGCAAAATGGGGAATCTGATCTGCTCGCCGATTCACCCCTGCGCGAACCTGCGTCGCAACGTTCCTCGGAGACAGATTCGGAAACGGAGCCACGCGCATGATCGCTTTCTTCAAGCGTTACGTGGTCCACAACTTCGGGCTGAAGGTGATGTCCTTGTTCATGGCCACTGGGCTCTGGTTCCTGATCGCGCACGAGGAACCGGCCGAAGTCGCCCTGCGCGCCCCGATCGTGTTTCAAAACGTTCCCCCCATGCTCGAGATCAGCTCCGAATCCATTCCGGAGGCCCAGATCCGCGTCCGCGGCCCGGAGCGCATCATCCGGCAGCTGCAGGCCAGCGAGGTCCATGCCGAGATCAACCTGGCCGGCGTAAAGCCGGGCGAGCGTACGTTTGATCTGACGTCCCAGTTGGTCCGTCACCCCTCCGACATCGCCGTCGTTCAGGTCGTACCCAGCCAGCTTCACCTTACCTTCGACACGCGCCTCACCCGTGAGGTCGAGATCCATCCTCGCGTCACCGGAAACTTCGCCGAAGGCGAGCAACTGGTCCGCGTCGACGCCGATCCGCCACGCATCACGATCACCGGTCCCCGACATCACGTCGAAAAAGTCGACGACGCCACCACCGATCCCATCGATGCCACCGGCACGCGCGGCAGCGCCGTCTTCACCACTAACACGTACGTCCCCGACCCGCTCGTGCAGGTTGTGCAGCCTACCTCCATCCGCGTAACGGTTCTCGTACAAAAAGCAGGCGAAGGCCCCGCGCATTAGTCTTTCCTCCGTGTTTCCCGTGTGTCCTCCGTGGTGAAGCTTTTGCCGGTGACTTTTGATGGGCCCCAATCGCGAATTCCCCTTCATTCCGCTATGATCGTGAGTCCGAATCTATGAGCCAACAACGGCAACTCTTTGGCACCGACGGCATCCGCGGAGCGGCGGGAGACTTCCCGCTCACCAGGCTGAGCACGTATCTGATCGGTCGCGCCCTGGGCCACGATCTTCTCCACCAGGGTGCCAGACCCAAAGCCGTCATCGGTCAGGACACTCGCGAATCCAGCCGCTGGATCGCCGATCGCGTCTCCGAAGGCCTCGCCGCGGTGGGTGTCGAAGTGCACAGCGCTGGCGTTATCACCACGCCCGGCGTGGCTTATCTCGCCCGCTCTCGCTCGATGGCCGCGGGCGTAGTCATTTCCGCCTCCCACAATCCCTGGACCGACAACGGCATCAAAGTTTTCTCCGGCGATGGCTTCAAACTCACCGACGCGCGCGAACTTGCGATTGAAAAGGAAATATTCGCACTCCTCGACAACCCCGGCGCCGCCGACGATACCGCTATCCGCGTTCCGGGTCCTTCTCTTCCCGGTGAACCCAGCCTCCGCCACGCTTACATCGAATCCCTGACGAAAAGCGTTTCCTCGGATTTAAAGCGTCTGCGCGTCCTCGTCGATTGTGCCAACGGTGCCGCGACGGCTGAGGCTCCCGAGTTGTTCCGCACGCTCGGCATTCAGGCGACGTTCATCCATATTTCACCCGACGGCAAGAACATCAACGAAGGCTGTGGTGCGCTGCACCCCGATACTCTGGGTAAGACGGTCGCCGAATCGAAAGGGAAATTCGATCTCGGGGTCACATTCGACGGCGATGCCGACCGCGCCCTGTTCTGCGACGCCAATGGCCGCGTCGTCAACGGGGACGGCGTTCTCCTCGCCGCCGCCCGCGACCTTCACGTACAGGGAAAGTTGAAAGGCGACACCGTGGTCTCGACCACCATGTCGAACATGGGACTTGAGATCGCACTGAAGAACTCCGGCATCCGCATGTTGCGCGCCAACGTGGGCGACAAATATGTTCTGGAAGAAATGCTGAAAACCGGCGCCACCCTCGGCGGCGAGCAATCCGGCCACATTATTTTCCGCGACGCCGATTCCACCACCGGCGACGGCCTGCTCACCGCGCTTCGCCTAATGGACATCATCGTTCGCAGTGGCAAGCCCCTGGCCGAACTGGTTAGCGACCTGAAAGTCTTCCCGCAAAAGATCCAGAACGTCCGCGTGAGGGAAAAGACTCCGTTCGCACAGATTCCGAGCGTGCAATCCGCAATCGAGAACGCCGAACGCGAACTCGACGGCAAGGGCCGCGTCGTCGTCCGTTATTCGGGCACGGAAGCGCTCGCCCGCGTCATGGTCGAAGCCGAATCCGAAGAGACGATGCGAAGTATCGCGGCTGGAATAGCCACCGAAATTCAAAAGGTCTTGGGATTCTGAAGGTAGAGACAGCGCTTGGCTGTACGCCGGGTGCACGCCGGCAGCGTCACTTATGCTTGCGTCTTCCGTGCGATCGCGGTTCTTCTTCCACCACCGCAAACTGGATCTTCTTCTCCACCGGATTGATCCGGTCCACCAGCACCCGCACTCTCAGCCCAATGCTATAAATCTTCCGCGACCGCTGCCCCATAATCTCCCGCGTATTCTCGTGATACGCGTAGCGATCGTCGATCAGCGTGTTCAGTGGCACCAATCCCTCGACAAACAATTCCGTCAACTCGACGAAGAAGCCAAACTTGGTCACGGAAGTGATGAGCCCATCGAAATCCTCGCCCACGCGGTCCTGCATGAACTTTACTTTCTTCCATTCCATCAGCTCACGCTCGGCATCGTCCGCCCGACGCTCGGACTGGCTGGACTCCTCTGCAATGTCATGCAGTTCCTCCACACTCATGGGACCGGAGAGTTTGTGCGGGGCAGAGGCTTCCCGGGTTCGCCGTTTCGACCAGGGCGAAGCTTGATCATCACTGGGATGCCCATTCTCTCGCCGGTTTTGCGAGACGTGGAAATTTGCGCTGTCAAAGGATCCGCGCAGCACCTCTTTCAATATCCGATGCACAATCAAATCCGGATACCTGCGGATTGGCGACGTAAAATGCGTGTATGACGCCGCCGCCAACGCGAAGTGGCCCAGATTCTCCTCCGAATATCGCGCCTGCTTCAGCGACCGCAGCATCAGATAACTCAGAATCCGTTCCTCCGGCTTCCCTGCGATCTTCTCCGTCAGCTTCTGGTACATCCTCGGAGTAATGTGGACTTCCTTCGGCACTTCAATTTCGCGTACGCGCTTGCCTGTGCCATACGCGGCGCGCCGGTCGGCCTTCATCTGCACGCGATGAATCGGGAGCGCGCCCACTCCCAGGGAGTATCCAAACGTCGCCGCGATAGTTTCGAAGTCGTAGACGCGCTTCGCATCTGGCTTCTCATGAATGCGGTACAGGGACGCAATGCTCTTCGACTCCAGATGCCCCGCCACGCACTCGTTCGCCGCCAGCATGAATTCTTCAATCAGACGGTGCGCGATGTTCCTCTCTGATCGCGCAATGCTCTTCATCAATCCGAATTCGTCGAACTCAATCACCGGCTCCGGCAGATCGAAGTCAATCGATCCCCGCTTTTCCCGCTTGCGCCGCAAAATCAGCGCCAGATCGCGCATCAGTTCAAATCCGGCCACCAGCGGCGCGTAACGGGCACGCATGGCTGTATCGCCTTCCAGCACGCAATTCACCGCTGTGTAAGTCATCCGCTCCGCCGACTGGATCACGCCCTCGTTCAGTTCATACCCAACAATCGCACCCTGGTGATCGATCTCCATCACGCACGACATCACTAGCCGTTCCACCTGTGGCCGCAGGCTGCAGATATCCGTGGACAACTCCAGCGGCAGCATGGGTACGGCGCGATCCGGAAAATACACGCTTGTCCCGCGCAGCCGCGCCTCCTGATCCAACGCCGACCCCGGCGTCACATACTGCGCCACGTCGGCAATGTGCACGTGCAACTCGTAATTGCCGTTCTTGAGCTTCCGCACCAGCACCGCGTCATCGAAGTCGCGCGCCGTCTCGCCGTCGATGGTCACAATCGGCAGCGCTCGGAAATCCCGCCGCCGATGCATCTCTTCTGCGGAAATTGATGCTGGAGTGTTCTGCGCCTCTTCCAGCGCCCCCGCCTGAAACCGGTGCGGCAAATGAAACTTGCGGATCGTGATCTCCACATCGACGCCGAAATCACCCTCGCGCCCTAAGATTTCAACCACCCGCCCCCGGGGATTCTGCGTTGGCGAAGGCCACTCGGTAATCTCCACATCGACGATCACGCCTTCGAGATCGTCCCATCCGGTCAGTCCGCCTGCCTCCTCCCCGAGCACGCGATCCACAGAAGTCTTCCTCCGTGGCCTCTGTGGTAAAGGCGTTTCCGCTGCGGGCTCCGTAGAAGCCTCCGGCCACTCCTCCCCCGGCGGAATCACAATCTCCTGCGTGATCTTGGAATCCATCGGCGTCACGTAGTTCCGCCGCGACCCGTAATGAAAGATCCCCACCACCGTCGGATGCGCCCGCATCACCGGCCGGACAATCCGCCCCTCCGCACGCCCATCCGGACGCACGTTTAGAATCTCCGCCAGAACCAGATCTCCGTGCATGGCGTTGCCAAGCAAAGGAGGAGCAATGAAGATGTCGCTCGTCAGCCGCGCCTTGAGCGACGGGCTCAGCGACTTGGAGTCCGGAATCACAAACCCGAATCCGTCGCGATGCATGGTCAGCCGCCCCGCAATCAGATTCTTGTCCGCAGCAGCCTGCGGTATCGCGTAGCGGTCAGACTCGACCGCAATCAGCGCCCCGCTCGCCACTAACTTCCGCAAGCGTTCGTCGAGTTCGCGTCGCTCGTCACCGTGCAGCCCCAGTTCACGCACCAGTTGCTTGAACCCCGCTGCCCGCTTGGGCTGCTTGGCAACGTGTTTGAGGATGGAGGAATCGGAGAGCATGGCAGCCTTGGGTGATCAGCCTTGAGCTCTCAGCATAATAGTTGGTTTTGCGCTCGGCGCCCGGTCAGATTTTAACGCTCCTTCTTGACCCGCTCGTCAAAGATCATCTCGTTCATCGCACCCACAAGCCGCCCTTTCGTTTTGCCGTAAAGAGTCAAGCGCCATTGGAACGTTTCGCTTTGGTCCTTGGTTCGAAAATTGAGAACTCTGTCGCTCCGCTGCGCCCCGCTAATGATCGGCATCCTGAGGTCGCTGCGGAAATCGGCAAACACAAGCTCCCCGCTGATGCCATCGGCGCCTGCCACAATACTGACAACTATCCGACCTCTCTTGTTATGCCATTTGCCTGCAAATTGCGACTGAGCTAAGGAAAACGACGGCGGAAAGAGAAGAACAAGAAGCACAAGTATGCCCCATCCTCGCGTCTTGGTCATATCGAATTTAGACACCGAGACGAATGTTATCTCTCACCACGTATCTCCCCCACCCTTCGGCGGCCATGCGCCCAGCACTCGCCGCATCAGCGCGACTTGCCCCACGTGATAGCTGTTGTGCGCCACCATCTGCCACAGCACAGCTTCGACGGTATTCGCGTTCTTTTGCACGCGGGTGCTCTCCACTTCCCTCTGCATTTCCTCGGCGGACGATTTCGCCAACTCTTCATACTGATGCAGGAACCACGCAAAATCTCGCCGCAGCCGATCCCAGTCCGCCTCATCCGCAGGCGACGGTGGCGCCGGAAAACTCTCGGAGTTGTGTTCCGGATATTTCGGTTTCTCGCCGCGAATGCGCTTGAGTTCGTAGTTCATCCAGTAATTCATGTGGAACACCAGCTGCCCGATCGAATGCGAAAACCCTGCCACATGTTTCGCCGCCAGTTCCGCCGATACATCCTCCACGCACGCCAGGGGATCGGCGTGCGCCCCCTTCCCGCTCAGCAATTCCGTCAACGCTCGTTGAGACATGTAAAAGCCGCCAGACAGCCTGACTTACACTCCAAACTGCCGCAAATGATGGTCCGCGTGCAAATACCCGAGCCGCATCCAGTCCCGGTCCGACATTCGGCCCAGGTAGGGATGGCCAGGCCATGCGAAATCTCGAGGACGCCGCGTGAAGCGTTCGATCAGATCGCGCAACTCGCGCGCGTCTCCCTCAAACTCCGTCGGCCTTGTGCCTGATTGGAATGCGTCCACCTCGCCAAGCGTCTTGAATCCCCTCGGCCAGCGAACCGGAATCCAGAGCGCTCCCCACTTCAGCAGGCGGCTTGGGTATGGAAACCCTGGCGGGACAGCGCGGATCACTCCCATGTACAGTCTGTATCCGTCGCTCAGATGGCAGATCATCTGATGTGCCGACATCTTTCCCCACCGCCGCGAACTGTCGCCTCGAACCTTGCTCAGTCGCGCGAGAACTTCCTGCTTGTCGGACGCGCTCAGCAGGGTCTTCATAAGGTAATTCACGGTAAAAGCTATTTCTGGAAGTACTTCTCCTCCAGAATCTTCAAGTGATGCAACTCGTGCCCTGCAATCATATAGGCCAGCGCGCGCACCGTGACCTCATTCTTGCTCGCCACTCCACGCCGCGTCCACGCAGCTTCATCCAAGTTTCGCAGCAGCGTCAACGTCGCTCGCCGCACCGCGATGTAATCTTCGATCACTTCCGCCAGCGTGATGTGACCGAACGGGCCATTCTTCACGAAATCATCCTGCTCAAAGCCCGCCAGCGGCGTCTGGTCGCCGCGTGAAATCCGTAGCGCGCGATACGCGAACACCCGCTCCGTGTCGCACACATGCCCCAGCGCTTCCTTGGCACTCCATTTGTCCGGTGCGTAACGAAAATCTCCCTCCGCCTCGTCGCGCCCCGAGAGCAGCAGCATCGTCTGCCGCCGCTGGCTATCGAGTGTCCCCAGAATGTCGGTGCTTCGCACCAGCGAAACGTATTTTTCGTAATATGGCGCGTACTCTCCCGGTTCTGGCCGGGCAATCGTAAACATTGGCGCAACCGTGGCTCCCGAAGCGATTTGTTCTGACATCTTAACTCCCCTCTACGATGAATTCCCCAAGGCAGGACTTGCTGAAATTAGACTCCCGAGACTCTCTTCCGTTTTCGATAAATCTTCGTCCCTGAGAGAATAACGCTGCCGCCTTCGGAAAGGATACGCCGGGGAAAACTTTTCCGGAGTCGGCCCCCTGCGGGAAGAAACTACACCTCGTCCCTCTCCTACTGTCCGGTCCTTGCTCGAAGTATCAATCAAGGCACTATCCATTGAAAATAAAGGCTTTTCCACAGGACTCATTTTGAGACGCGGGAGTAAAATGCAGTTTGGTCGCGTACGTGCGGCTCGTGACCCCTAATCCCAATTCGGAAAGGAATTTTTAACTCCCATGTGGAAGCCGACCAATCAGCCTCAATCTCCGGCGCAGCCCGCCCAGCCGGAGCGTCCAACTCCGTCGATGCCCAGCGCGCCTGCCATGTCTGCCAGTGAACCCGTCGCGCCTCGGCCCGTAGCCACCACCACCGCCGATCAGGCCACCATTGGCAAGTCGCTCGTCATTAAGGGCGAAGTCACCGGCTCCGAGTCGCTCTACATTGACGGCCGCGTTGAAGGCTCCATCAATCTCTCCGGCAACCGCGTGACCGTCGGCCGCAATGGCGTTGTGGCTGCCAACATCAATGCTCGCGAGATCGTTGTGCTCGGCAAAGTTCGCGGCAATCTGACCGCCAGCGATCGCGTCGATATCCGCAGCGACGGCTCCCTTACCGGCGACGTTATCGCCGCCCGCATCTCCATCGAAGACGGCGCCTTCTTCAAAGGCGGCATCGACATCCGCAAAGGCGGCCAGCCGCAGCAGAAGGCCAACGGCGAAGACAAGTCCGTTCCCGCTGCCGAACCCGCCGGTGCCCGCGCGTAAACTTCGATAGGTTTTGGGGCGGAGGCATTCCTCCGCCCCGCGCTCCTGACCAAAGCGAAGGAGCGCCTGCCTGTAGTTGTCCCCCTCAAACGCCTGCCATCGCCGAATAACTCTCCTACCGACCCAAAACCCGTTACAGTACTTGGATGCGCGTTTCCCGTCGGCTCGTCCTATTCGCTCTGATCCTTAACGCGTTTGCCCAATCTTCTCAGCAGACGACCCCCAACTGGGCCTACGCCCTGAATCCCGACACTCCCGCCACCACGCCGAAGTCCGCCGACGACACACCTCTTCACCTCCCCAATAGCGGCGCAGCCTTCACCCGCGCCCAGGTCAAGAACTTGTTCAGGGTCCCCGACTGGCACCCTTCCGGCCATCCAGCGATGCCCGAAAGCGTTTCCCACGGCCGCCAGCCCGACGTCTACGCCTGCGGATACTGCCATCTTCCCAACGGCCTCGGCCGTCCGGAAAACGCGAGCCTCGCTGGGCTTCCCACAGGCTACATTGCCCGCCAGATCGAGGACTTCCGCACCGGCGCTCGCAAGACTTCCGAGCCGCGCCATCTCCCCGCGACGAACATGGCCAAAATCTCCGCCCACGCTTACCCCGAAGAAGTCGCCACCGCTGCCAAATATTTCTCTAACCTTCCCCGCAAGCCCTGGATTCGAGTGGTCGAAACCGCGACCGTTCCGAAAACCCACGTTGCAGGATGGATGCTCGTTGCTGACACTCCCGCTTCCACCGAACCGATCGGCCAACGCATCATCGAAATGCCTGAAAACCTTGAACGCACCGAACTTCGGGACGACACGTCCGGATTCGTCGCCTACGTTCCAGACGGAAGTCTCGCGAAGGGAAAAGCGCTTGTGAGTGGCCGCGAAGGAATCAAAGCCTGCGGCAAATGCCACGGCCCTGGCCTCCGCGGCAGCGGGAATGCTCCCTCGATTGCGGGCCGCTCGCCCAGTTACATCGTGCGCCAGTTATGTGATTTTCAGTCCGGAGCCCGAGCCGGCGCCCTCAGCCGCGACATGCGAACGCTCGCCGCAAAGCTCCAGCTGGAAGACATGGTTGCCATCGCCGGGTATTTGGCATCGATGCGCCCGTGACAGCAACGTTCCTGCAGCGGGTTGCACATTGCGGGGTCGGCCCGGAGGAGCAAGCCAGTGTTTAGCCCCTGCTATTGCCAAGTCCCCGGTCGCATCCTCACAAACACCTGAAACGACGCCGGGAAATTCCCGTACGCCGCATTGAGTGCCGCTGGCTTCGAATACATCGTCACATCCGCTCCCAGCCCCAGGCGCCACTTGCGATCTTGAATCAGATCCCGCACACCGCCGAACGTATACGCCGCAATGCGATAGACCGGGTGCGTCGCAGCCTGGGCAAACAATTCATCCTTATCGACCAGTTCTATTCGCGTGAATGCATAATTCCGCCTGCGAAAATTCAAGGTTGATTCCAGCAAATAGCTGTTCAACGTCGTCTGTGTCGCGATCTTGCGCACGCGTCCCCAGACTGCAGTCGTCGCCCAATTGCCGCGCCAACTCGCGGCAACGCCCGGCCGGTTGTATTCCACCGACGCCGTCTCCCGCCACTGGCTCCCAGGCTCCAGGGCCTCCGGATGCTCCAACCGCCCCACGCTGTATTGCGCCGTCCAGTTCTTCGTCGGCGCAAACCACGCGCGCCCCGACCACGAGTCCCATGCGCCTGTCTGAATGCTCCAGCGCTCTTCATTCGGCTCGCGCCCGTTGAACGCCGAAGCCTCCAGTTTCACGCGGTCGATCACCAGTCCCGTCGTGACCACCCCAAAACTGGTATGCGTCGAGTCCTGCAGATGGTGGCTGAGCGGCGCCATCGGCAATTCCGACGCCGACGCGCGATGCAGATACGTCACCGGCCCCAGCGCCGGTTCCGCCGACGGCCCACCGTACAACTCCCACGACAGATTCTTCGTCAGCGAAAGCGTATACAGTGCCGACAATTCCGCAAACACATTGTGCGGATGCTGATGATCCACCAGCGGCGCGCCGTGATACGTCTCTCCCGTCTGAAACAGTTCCGGAAATCCAGGATGCGGCGACGTCAGCGATTCTGCCGAAAACATTTGCCGAAACAGAATCGTCCCCCGTCCCAAGCGGTGTTCTTCCATCAGCATGCCCCAGTTCACCGACTCTGCCTTGCCGGCGCCGCGCGGACCGCCCTGCTGGTTGTAATCCGAGAAGACGACACCGTGCGCCATCAGCATCCATCCGCCGCACATCCACATCCACTCCGGCACCTCGACCGACGCCGGTTGCCATCCCGTCCCCGATCCCGCATGCGGCGACGGCAAGTCTGAAGCATGCCCCAAATGCATGTCCGGCATCGACATTTCCTGCATCACTTCACCGGGAGGATGTTTCGGATCATGAGGCACGGGAGCGTCCTGAGCCGCGGCCAGCATTGAAAACGCGGCCATCAGAAAGAAGAGGATCCGGATCACGCGCTTGAGATGCGCAACGGAAGACGAAAGTGGCAAGGACATGCGGCAGAAGCGGACAGCACCAGTTCCGCTCGTGCCGAGAATCGATGGGAAGGATTCGTGCTTGAGCGCCCGCGGGCCTGCGTGTTGGTCCCGCACGCTACGTTCCGGTAATCTTCATCCGGATTTCTTCCGGCAGACGCTGGCGGATCTCCTCCGGCAAGCGATCGTGCACGCGTCGCGCGCCTTCTTTCGCCGCGTCCAGCACCGTGACGGGCGCGGGTGTCACCAGCGCCACCACCAGCCAGATCAACGCCGACAAGGCAAAGCCCGCCAGCGCGATGATCTCGAGCCAGAAAGCATACGGAGGCCCGAAATGCCGGATCACGCCAAACGCCAGCAGAAACACTCCCGCCGAAATCGAGGCCAACGCAATCAGGCCAACGTCAATGATGCGATGGATTTGCTGCCGGCTTCGGCAATGCTCGCAGGATTTCAGGTGGTCTTCGTAGTCGCCGCGCATCTCCGCCGCCAGGCCGGAAATGTCGTACCTCCAGCCTGCAAGAATCTTCCCGACAATCGGATCAACGCACTGCTGACTCATGGGGGGAGTGCAAACCAGCTACAGCCGAATCGGCTCCAGCGCCTCCGTCTGCGAGGCCAGCAGCAGGCGATTCTGGAACAGCCCGCCGCGCCTGGCTAGCGCCTTTTCCGCCTCTCTCCGGGCGATTTCCGGATGATTGTTCTCCTCGGAAAGATGCGCCAGCACGACAAACGTTGCACTATTATCATAGTCGCTGCCAAAGAAATCCGCGAGAGCCAGGTTCGAGAGGTGCCCAACCCGGCTCATGACGCGCTGTTTCACTGACCACGGATACGGCCCGACGCGCAGCATTTCCAGATCGTGGTTCGACTCCATCACCAGTACGTCGCAGCCGCGCAGGTGGTCGCACACGCTGGGTGGCAGATAACCCAGGTCGGTGGCGTATCCGACCTTTACACCCTCCGCGCGAAACGTGAACCCCACCGGATCGGCGGCATCATGCGGAATGGTGAACGGCTTGACCGCAATATCACCCACCTGAAAGCTGCGCCCGGATTCGAACGCTTCGAACTTCTCTAGCCTCGGACGCACGCCGTTCTCATCTCGCCACGCCCGCGCCCACGCCTGGTGCGTGGCGCCCGTCATGAATACTGGGATGCTCAAATTCTTGGCCAGCGTTGCCAGCCCCTGCACATGGTCGGAATGCTCATGGGTAATGACAATGGCCGAGAGCCCGCGCGGGTCGTCCCCAATGGCTTTCATGCGTTTGAACGTCTCGCGGCAGGAAAGGCCGGCGTCGACCAGAATCCGGGTCTGCGCGCTCGCCACGATCGCGCAATTTCCCCGGCTCCCCGATGCCAGCACCGAGACAGACACACCCATACTCGCAGCATACGCCCGCCGCCTGTGGAATCGCGAGTAACTTTTGGAGTAACAGTCTTGGCCGCGAAGCCATTGGTTCGGAGTTGCGCGCGAAGCGCAGTAACGGGCGGCGTGGTGCGAGGAAGTGTTTGGGCGAGGACCCCGACCGCGTCGAGCCGACCGGCAAAGCGTACCTGCAACCCGGAGCCGCTGTACGCCGCCAGCATTCGTCGCTACGCGATTCGGGGCGGACGAATGCGTCCGCCCTACATTGGCCCGGTGCGGTAGGATAGTTGCATGGCGATTCAGGAAATGTCGGAGCAGGAGTGCCGCGCGTTTCTGGGCGGCGCGTCGTTTGGGCGCCTGGGCTGCGCGCTCGACAATCAACCCTACGTGGTGCCGATTCAGCTTGCCTACGAAGGGGACTACCTCTATTCCTTCGGGACGCAGGGGCAGAAGATCGAGTGGATGCGGGCGAATCCCAAAGTCTGTGTGCAGGCCGACAAGATTGGCGGGGAGTTCGAGTGGGCGAGCGTGATTGTCACCGGAACGTATGAAGAATTGGTGGAGCCGCGATTCGAACAGGAAAAAGCTCATGCCCGTAAGCTGCTCGATACTCGCGACCGCTGGTGGCTGAATGCCTTTGCCGAGCGGCAGCTAAAGACGGGGGACGATTTGATCTCGCCGATTTTTTTCCGGATCAAGATCGCGTCGCTCAGCGGGCTGAAAACTGCGAGTAGCGGCAAGTGAGATAGGCCTGAAGATGTTCGAGCTATCTGCACTCTTCAGGCACAGCAAGACGGACCAGAGGCATTCCCGGCTGGACTGTTATCGGAAGGTCCTTCGCTGAACCGCACCATCCCTGGGCTGTTTCCCTCGAGTTTGCATCTCCATAGAGCCTGACGCCATAGGTTTGACCACGCAACCCGTACAGAACGACAGACTTGGTTCCAGGCGACCAAGGTTCATCCCGAAGTATGTTGTTTTCCGGAGCCGTGAGCTGTATGCGCCACGAGAACTTGCCTGAGTCGCTCAACGGATCAAGAGCGATACGAATCGGAACGAAGGGCAACAGATCTGGCTTGAAATCGAGTTCACTCGCGCCTGCCATCGTGCGATTGCTAATCTTGATCCGAGTGGCCTTGTGCTTGTCAAACGTCCCAGGATAGTAAAAGTCGTTGACTTGTCCGAGCGAAGGTTCGAAAGCAAGAAGGTACTCGCCGTCGGGGATATCTCTGAGGTAAAACCGGCCATCGGCCTGAAAATCCACTGGCCCCCAGTACTCATCGGAATCTGCCGCGTAAAGGACGACCGCGGTGGCGAGTCCGAGTGGCAGTCGACCTGAGATGTCATAGTTCTTCACGAGAACGGAAGCCTCGCCGCAAACGCCATCCGCTACCGTGATGACGCCGCGACGCATCCAAAGCGATCGGCTTCGGTCCAAGTATGAGTCGAGTATATAAGTGCCAGCAGGAAGATGCTGCAGTTCGTAAATCCCATCCTTGTCGCTTCGGACTGAATAGGACTTTCCATTCTGGTCTTGGAACGTAACGGAGACATCGGGCGCAATCGGATTGACTCGAAAATCGTCCTGTCCTCTATTGACGTCGCCGATGATTGTTCCGCCGGGACTGGCGCAGTGTGAGCCATCTAAAGTGCGCATATCGAGCTGCGCAGCACTGAGTGGCTGGGTGCGGCTGCACCCGCTGACATCAAGCACCCCATATCGATCCCGACGGCCCGAAACAAGGTAATCCACTCCTTCTTCCAGAACGATGTTGCAGAAGAACCCGCCGTCGAGCACCACGACCTTGGGCCAGTACCAGGGCAACCCCCAGTAGCGGTCTTTCACCACGGCCAGCACCTGGCCGGACTGCCGCTTTCCATGCAACGTGTAGACTCTGCCCATCAACTGAACGACGTGCGCCGTAAACACCGCACGGTCTTTGTATCTCGCAGATGATTGCTGAATGGGTGTGCTATTCGAACAGCTACAGGCGAAGGCCACGCGGAAGGACGTGAGGAGAAGCAGGCTAACTAGACTCATTCGCCATCGCAGCATGAAGATCCTCAGATGGGGCAGATACCGTCGTCGTGCCTCTTGTTCCATGATGCTCCCACCCAAATGCCTTCGGAAGTTACCGATGATTACTGCTTGGGCACACCGTATCTGCTGCATGGGAGCCAGGCCGCCGTAGAATTGGATTGAACGCGAACGTAGTGGAGCCTGACGATGAAGTTCGTCTTCAAAGCCGGCATCCTGGCCGCGGTTTTCGCGACCGCGATCTCGGCCTTATCTGTTGCGCTTCTGAGTGCAGCGGTTCCACCTCACCCGGATACTGTCGCACCGGGTATTTTCGATATTGTCAGAACCGCTCTGTTGTTGTGCCCGATCACGGCGGTGTCGTGTGGATCCTACGGGTTTCTAGCTGGGCTGGCTGGAAGTGCCTTGCTCAACTTCCGCAGGCGACGCATCCGATCTGTAACTAGACTGTTAGTTGAGGCGGGAATCGCCGGCCTCATCTTTGGCTTTCTGTTTCCCTTCTTCGATCGCTTCGTAGGCCAGTCGTACCTCAATGGAGGACAGATGCTGTTCTGCGCGCCGGTTGGCGCACTCTGCGCTCTCCTTTGCGGTGTAGTGTTGCGTAGGCGCTTTCTGGCACCCCTCGATTTGACACAGGCACCCGCGTGACTTCCCCAGATTCCCTTGGTAACCCGTTCGTACACTCCCTTTCGGTAACCCTCGGTAACCATGCGGTTCGTGACTGGCCGACGTACAATTGGCCTTGTCCGGCCGGTCTATGCGGTTGATTACCTGATCGACCGGGCTCAGGCGTTTTCCCCGGGGTTTTGACCGATCAGGAACGCGCTCGATCGCAGGACGCTGTTGTATTGAACACCAGGTTCTGGAGTTCGCACTCTTATGGCGTTG
Organism: Terriglobales bacterium; assembly: GCA_037443605.1. Taxonomy (GTDB): domain Bacteria; phylum Acidobacteriota; class Terriglobia; order Terriglobales; family Acidobacteriaceae; genus Sulfotelmatobacter. The sequence continues at coordinate 75,133 of JBBIOA010000005.1, read as the reverse complement.
TTTGGCTTCAACAAACAGAAGGTACTTGCCACCGCGGAGAAGTATGTCCAGCAGGGCAAGCTGCAGAATGCCATCTCCGAGTACGAAAAAATCCTCAAGAATGACACGAAAGACCTGACGGTAACCAACACCGTAGGCGATCTGTATTCGCGCATTGGGGAAAGCAGCAAAGCCACCGAGTGCTTCAAAACAGTGGGCGATGCCTATGCGGGCCAGGGCTTCACGGTCAAGGCCATCGCCATGTACAAGAAGATCTGCAAGCTGCAGCCCTCGCTCGACAGCCTGCTGAAGCTGGCGGAGTTGTACACCCAGCAAGGCCTGTTCAACGATGCGCGCGCGCAATATCTGCAGGTCGCCGAAGAATTTCTGAAAGCCGGAGAACTGGAAAACGCAGTCCGGATGTTCCAGAAGATTCTGGAAATGGATCCGGACAACAGCACCATGCGGGTGCGGCTGGCCGAGGTTTACGTACGGCTGGGAAAGAAGACCGAAGCGTGGGCGATTTTCTCGTCGGCAGCCGAGAGCCTGCGTTCGAAGGGTTCGCTGAGCGCCGCCGATGAAGTGCTGCAGCGCATGCTGACGCTTGATCCGGGCAACACCTACGCGCTGCTGATGCAGGGCAAGAACCTGCTGGAGTCGGGCGACGCGGCAGGCGCAGTCACTACGTTTACCAAGATTGCCGATATTGACTCGAACCCCGAAGGGTTGCGGGACCTGCTCAAAGGTTATCTGCAGACCGGGCAGCTTTCGGAAGCGGGATCGGTCGCGAACAAGCTGCTGTCGGTGCACAACGACCTGCCGGCGATCTCCTTGTTCGCCGATGCCTTGATGCAGGCCGGGCAGTACGAGAACGCCCTGCAGGTTTACGATCAGCACGCCGAGCGACTGCTGGCGGAAAATTCCGACAAGGTTCTCGACGCGCTGCATACCATCATCGGGCATGTGCGCGAAAATCCCGATTCGCTGCAAAAGTTGCTCGACCTGTTCAACAAGGCGGGCGAGACCACCCACATCGGCGAGGTCACGGAGTTGCTCGCTCATGCCTCCGTGCAGGCGGGAGATTTACCCCAGGCTCGTGATCTGTACCAGAAGCTGGCGCAGATGGAGCCGCAGAATCCGCTGCACATGCAAAACTACCAGCAGGTGGTCAGCCAGCTGGGAGGCACCTCCGGGAGCAAGCTGATCACACCGGAAGAAGCGGTGGTGCTGATCGACGATCTGGAAGCGACCGCGCCTTCGGTGCATCAGCATTATTCCGACGAAGTGGCGCTGTCGATTCGTTCGGCGCTGACCGATGCGGAACTTTTCATTTCGTACAACATGCCCGCCAAGGCTTTGGGTCCTCTGGTTGGAGCGTTACCGTTAGCGCCCACGGATCTTCGCCTCAATCAGCGCCTGGCGGCATTGCATACGCGCGCCGGACGCTTTGCCGAGGCAGCCATCTGCTGCCGCACGCTGCAGCGGTTGTATTCGGATGCGGATTATCCGGAAGAAGCCACGCGCTACAGCGAACTGGCTGAACGCTACGAGGAGCGCAGTTCGGCGCCCGCGATCGCGCCGGCAGAAGAGGCCCATATCTACCTGGATGCGCCCGAGCCGGAAGCTGCGGCTCCCGAATTTTCGACGGAAGAAGCATCGGCTGTGGATGCGGTCGAGGGCGAAGCCGTTGCCGAGGAAGCGCCGGTCGAAGAAGCCCAGGAAATCAGCATCGAGGAAGAAGCGCCGCCCGAGATGGAAGTGGCTGTGCCGTGGCCGGCCTCTGACGCGGGAGAAGGAATCACCGTCGAGCCCGCCACCACCGAAGAGTTTGCCGTTGTCGACGAGTCGCCTTCAGCGGAGCCGGCGCACGCTGTGGGCGAGATCGACTTGTCTTCGGAGTGGGAAGACTCGGTCGAGGTGGAAACGGACGGGTCGGCCGAGGAGGCCGTTGGAGAGCCGGAGGCAGAGGAGATTCCGGAAATCGTCGCCGAAGGATCGGACGAAGTTTCCGGGGTCGCAGAAGAGGCTGCCGTCGAGGCTGCAGCGGACGATCACGCGGCCGGCAACAAGGTCGACGAGACCGTGGAAGAGATTCGATTCTACCTGCAGCACGGCATGCCGGAGCAGGCAATGGCCGCTCTGGCCAAGCTGCAGACACTCACCCGCGACAAGGCCAAGCTGGCGGAATTGCGGGCAGAAGTCGAAGCGGCCATGGTGCCGGCGGAAGAAGAAGTTGCAGTGGAAGGGCCGGTGGTCGAAGAGCTTTCGGCGGACGATATCCCTTCGATCGAAGTTGCCGACGCCGCGGCCGCGATCGAAGAGCCAGCCGCGGAAATCGTGGAAGGGCCGGTGGCCGAAGCAGTCCCGGCGGAAGAATTTGCGGTCGAGGCTGAGGCGGCGGCTGAAGCTGAACCGACAAGCGCCGAACATGAGCCCGAGCCGGTCGCCAAGACAGCAGCAGCGCATGCGGCCAAGCCGGGCGCGTTGCACGAATTTGTCAGCGATCTTGAGAGTTCCCTGGGAAATGGCTTTCTGCCCGGAAAAGTCGCGACTCCGGCGGCACCAGCGCTGCGCGCGGCGAAACCGCCAGCCACCACTCGCCCGGTCGCAGCGCATGCCGAGCCCGCCGAGCCCGCAGCGGCCGCACCGGTTCTCGGCGAGTTCGTCGCCGATATCGAAGCGTCGCTGGGAAACGATTTCCCGAAGGCAGCGCCCGTGGCGGCAGCACCGCCCATCGCGCCTTCTCCGGTTGCGAAGCCCAAGCCTGTACCTCCGGCAGCGCCTGTGGTGGTGCCACAAGCTTCGGCTCCAAAAGTGGCAGCCCCGCTGGCCGCCAGCGCGGCCGCTTCCGCTTCGCAGTCTGCAGCTGTCGCGATCCCTGCCGCTCCCGTGGCGGCCCCGGCGACGTCCGTTCCAGCGCCTGCGGCTTCCGTAGCTTGGGCGGTTCCGGCGGCGCAAGTCCCCGTATCCCGACCCGTGATTCCTCCGGTTGTTGTGCCTCCGGCAGCCGTGCCTCCGGTCCCTCCGGCAGCGCCAGCCGCCGCCAAGTCATCGCTCTTCGGCGAGGACGCCGGCGTCGATCTGGCGGAGATGTTCGGCGAACTCAAGCAGGATCTCGAAGCCGACGTCGCCTCCAACGAAGAAGATCCCGAGACGCACTACAACCTGGGTATCGCCTTCCGCGAAATGGGACTGCTCGACGAAGCCATTGGCGAATTGCAGAAGGCCTGCCAGTCCTTCGACAAGGGACAGCCCTTCCCGCAGATTATGCAGGCCTACACGTGGCTGGCGCAGTGCTTCCTGGAAAAAGGCGTGCCGGAAGCGGCCGTGCGCTGGTATGACAAAGCGCTGGCCGTGCCCGGCATCGACAACGAAACCCGGGTGGCGCTGCACTACGAACTCGCGGCGGCCTACGAAACCGCCGGGGACAAGCCGGCTGCCCTCAAGCACTTCATGGACGTCTACGGTGCCAACATCGATTACCGCGACGTCGCCGAGCGCATCAAGGCCCTGAAGTCGTAGAATAGCGCGATGGTTTTAGTTCCCAAGCACAAGCTCAAACCGGGGTACATTCCTCTGTCCCGATCCGGACGAGGCTTCTACCACATGCCGTTGCCAGGAGCGGCCCGATGACCGATCCCATTCCCGCGACCGGTACGCCCAAGCCGTCCGCCGGAAATTCCGTCGCGCTTCTGGATCCGCCATCGCTTCCGGAATCTGATCCTCCGCCAAGCGCCGTGCAGGTGTGGATGCACCGCGTCTCGGTGTTTCTGTTCGTGCTGGTAAGCGCAGTGGCCGGAGTGCTGCTGATCATTCTTCCCTGGACCCCGGACTGGACCGACAATTACCTGTTGATGCAATATCCGACCCTGCGGACGCTCATTTCGAGCGGCTTTTTCCGCGGCCTGTGCAGCGGCTTGGGGTTGCTGGACATCTGGATCGGGTTCTGGGAAGCGCTTCACTATCACGAGCAGCACTAAGTCGCGTCGCCGTGCCCGGTGCTTGACTGTTCATTCCTGAAACGCGCGGACTTCGATATTCTGAGATGGAGTTTGGGGCCGTTGATTTTATCTGAGATTTCCTGGACGAGAGTTTTCCCGCATGACACAGCCATTGCAATCCGCGCCAGTCGCCTACCAGAACGAACCTTTTCTCGACAGCCCTGATGGGCGCATTCTGCGCATCCTGGCCGAGTACCAGGAACCCCTGGCCCGCTTCCGCCGCGAGCAGATTCAGGACACCGTCGTTTTCTTTGGATCGGCGCGTTTTCAGGGCAAGGAGGATGCAGCCAGGACGCTCGATAACGTTGAGCATAATCACGACTCCGTGTCCGCCCGGAACCTGGAAGCAGATCTGAAGCGGGCGCAGGCGGGCGTGGACATGGCGCGCTATTACGAAGACGCGCGCAGACTGGCGCACATGCTGACCAAGTGGTCGATCCAGATTCCCGCGCGGCGCCACCGCTTTGTGGTCACTACCGGCGGAGGCCCGGGCATCATGGAGGCAGCGAACCTGGGCGCCCACGAGGCCGGAGGCAAGTCGATCGGGCTGAACATTCAGCTGCCGTTCGAGCAGCATCCCAACCAGTACATCACGCCGTCGCTGAACTTCCAGTTCCATTACTTCTTTATGCGCAAGTTCTGGTTCGCGTATCTGGCGAAGGGACTGGTCATTTTCCCCGGCGGATTCGGCACGATGGACGAGCTCTTCGAGATTCTCACGCTGGCGCAAACCGACAAGCTCGCGAAGAAGATTCTGGTGATCATTTACGGCAGCGAGTACTGGAACAAGATCATCAACTTCCAGGCGTTCGTGGATGCAGGCGCGGTTTCGCCGCAAGATCTTGATCAGTTCAAGATCGTGGATACGCCAGAGGCTGCCTTCGAATTCCTGAAAGACGGTCTGACGAAATATCACCTGGGGGGCACGCCGAAGAAAGCGGGAGATGTGCTGCCCGAGATTGCGAAGACCAGGCCGTAGTTTCGGGGTCAACTTGCATCGGCGTCATCCTGAGCGAAGCCGCTCTTCAGGCGGAGCGAAGGATCTCCGCGCAACAAACGTGTGAGGGGAGATCCCTCGGCTCGCTGGACAAGACGCGAGCCATTCGAGAGGACACCCTTACTCTCGCTTTTCCGGCCTGATCTGAGAGCTGATGGCTGAAAGCTGCCTTCTCTACTACATCACCGACCGCTCAGCGTTTCCGGGGGACGAGTCTGCGCGGCAGCGGCTCCTGCTCGACAAAGTTGCCGAGGCGGCGCGCGCGGGAGTTGAGTTCATCCAACTCCGGGAAAAAGATCTGTCGACGCGCGAACTGGAATTCCTGGCGTGCGAGTCGGTGGCACTGCTCACGCAACTGCGCACTGAAAACCGAGAACTGAAAACTGTTCTCCTGATCAACTCGCGCGTGGACGTTGCGATGGCCGCGGGAGCCGGCGGCGTCCATCTGCGATCCGACGACATTTCCCCCCTTGCGGTTCGAGACGCGTGGCGGCAGTTCGCGGACAGGAGCGTCCGCGCCACCTTAGCCCCTGCCGCCCCGGTGATCGCGGTTTCGTGCCACTCTCTGGCGGAGGTCGAGCAGGCGGCGGCGAGTGGTGCCACGTTGGCCGTCTTCGCTCCCGTGTTTGAGAAGAAGGATGCTCCCGGAGCACAGCCCGCAGGGCTGGCTCGGTTGCGCGAGGCCTGCAACAAAAAGATCCCCGTGCTTGCGCTCGGCGGCGTCACGCTGGAAAATGCCCAGTCCTGTCTCGACGCCGGAGCCGCAGGCATCGCCGCCATCCGGCTGTTTCAGGAGAATGATGTGGCGCAGGTCGTGAAAAGCTTCAGAGGCTAGGGGCTTGGGGTCAGCCCGCATCTGCGGCCGGGCACATTCTCTATCCCGTCCACTTCGCGCCGGTTCTCAGGACCGTCACCACTTTCTCCAGCCGCCGCTGCCGCGTTTCTTCCTGCTTGGCGCCGCGAATCGAATTCGCCATTTCCTTCTTGTGTGTGAATGACAACTTCTCCCAACGCTCGCGCGCGGCCTTGCTCTTCTTCCGCGCTTTCGCCAGTGGTGGCGGTGGGTCCACGGTCCGCACATCCCTGTCGCGCTCCATGACGAAGTCGATGGCGTCCGCCGGCTTCACGCCCGCGCCCTGACACAACGCCTTATTGACGGGCATCATGTGACAGCCGCCCATGGGAGACTGCGACGAGCGGAAGGGAACCCCGTTGATCGGGCCTTTGACGGGCACGCGGCCGCGCGTGCCAAAGACCTCAGGTACATCGATCGGTGGAGTGATTGCCGACATCACGCCTGCTTCCTTGCCCTGAATCTTCACCCGGAACCGTAGCTTCTTCTCAGCCATCGCAACCTCCACGCTTGCGCGGTAAACTCTACATGCGTCCGACACATGCCGCAACGTATGGCGCTTGCCCCCGACCAGGCCACCAGCCCGCTCCCCACCGCCCCTATCGAACCAGCGTGGATCCGCATTACTGCCGCGTGGTTCCTGATGGGCTCCAACTCCGGACAGGACTGTGAACGCCCGGTTCACCGCGTTTGGATTGATTCTTTCCTCCTTGCCGCCACGCAAGTCACCAACGCCGAATACGACTGCTTTCTGCTCGCGACCTCCACTCCTCCTCCTCGGTTCAGGCAGGACCCAAATTTCAATCATCCGCGGCAGCCGGTGACCGCCGTTTCCTGGCACGAGGCTGCCCGTTACTGCGAATGGCTGACCTCGCAAACCGGAAGGCACCATCGGCTTCCCACAGAGGCTGAATGGGAGCTTGCCGCGCGCGGCGGCCTGGACCAGAAACAATTCCCCTGGGGAGACGACCCACCACAATCTCTCCCCGACTACGCCACGCGTTGGCAGACCGGCCCGGAGCCAGTCGCCCGCTACGCTCCCAACGCTTTCGGTCTCTACGACATCTGCGACAACGTTCACGAATGGTGCAGCGACTGGTATGACCCGAACTACTACGCCACGTCGCCCGATCGCAACCCGCGCGGTCCTGCGCAGAGCACACTGAAGCCTCCTCGCAAATCCTCCCGCGGAGGTTCCTGGCGCCACCACATCAAAGTGGCCCGCTGCTCCGCCCGCTCCAGCATCCCTCCGGAGTTTCAGTACGCCGACTATGGATTTCGCGTCGCATGCGAAATTGAGTAATTGTGCGATTGGGTGATTTTGTGATTGAGTAATTGGGTCATTTGGCAATGGTGTAGCTGAAAACCGCCCGCGCGGATTGCGGGTTTTCAATCACAAAATCATTCAATCACCCGATCCCTATGTTCACTTCCGACCTTCTGAAATCCAAACGCATCCTGATTACCGGCGGAGGCACCGGCCTCGGCCGCGGAATGGCCGAACGCTTTCTTGAACTGGGAGCGACGGTCTACATCTGCGGGCGCCGGGAAGAAGTGCTGCGGCAGACGGCGAACGAACTCGCCACCAAAGGCACGATCCAAGCGCTGGGCTGTGATGTTCGCAATCTTGACTCAGTCGAGCGCATGATCGAAACCATCTGGTCCAACGGCCCGCTCGACATTCTGGTCAACAACGCCGCCGGCAACTTCATCGCCCGTACAGAAGAGCTCTCTCCGAACGCCTGGCAGTCGGTCATTAGCATCGTGCTGATGGGCACGCTGAACTGCACGATGGCCTGTGGACGCCGTTGGCTCGCGTCGAAACATCCGGGCATTGTCTTGAGCATCTCGGCAACTTATGCGCCGGTTGGATCGGCGTACGTGGTGCCCTCTGCCGTGTCGAAGGCGGGCGTCGAAGCTCTCACCCGCAGTCTTGCCGTGGAATGGGGAGATCGTGGGATTCGCATGAACGCCATCGCGCCCGGCCCCATTCCCACACAGGGCGCGTTCTCGCGTGTGTTGCCGCATCCCGGCCTGGAAAGGGTCGCGATCGAACGCAATCCGCTCCATCGCTTCGGCACGGTAGAGGAACTCGCCAACCTGGCTGCGTTCCTGGTCAGCGACGGCTCCGGTTACATCAACGGCGAAGTCATTCGTATGGATGGCGGTGAGTTCCTGCAAGGTGCGGGAGAATTCTCGAACCTGGGGCGCCTTCTGAAGGAAGAGGACTGGCAGGCGATCAAGCCGAAGAAATCCCCCTCAAACCGCTAGATGGGATACACGGCGCGGAAAATCCGAGGCATCAACCTTTCGTTCTTCCTGGCGGCAATCATTTTTGCCTGCTGGGCTGCGGTCTGCGCCTACACCGGCTGGCCTCGCGGATTTCGAGCCGGGAGCACCGCGGGATTCTGCTTGTTCGCGGCGGCTGCGCTGTTCTTCATGGCGTTCCCCATGATCTGGGCGCGATACCCGGCGAAGCATCCGGTAAACCACGAACTGATGCGCTGGGGAAAGCGGTCGGAGGTCTCGGAGAGGCTCGATCTTGAAATGGAAGAGAAGGTCGAATCCATTGGCCCGTTCCGCTTCACCGCCAGCTTCCTGGTCTACGATTCCGGCCACGAATTTCAGCTCGTGCCCTACGCCCAGATCATCTCGGCGGAAGCGTCGGATGCTACGGGCGACGACGCGCCGTCGGTGACCGTCTGCACGCGCAACAACAAGCGGTATCAGTGGTACCGGACCTGGCTTCACGACACTTTCGACCCGGAGCAGATTCGGGAGAAGGTTCGCAGGGCGGCGAATCTCGACTCTAGTGCTCGTCCTGCTTCGGCAGCAGAAGCCCCTTCAGCAGAAGATTGACCAGACTCAGCACAATCGCGCCGATAAAAGCGGCGACAAATCCGCGGACCTGAAAAGCCGGCGCCAGGAGCGCTGAGGCCAACTCTAGCATCAGGCCGTTAATCACCAGCCAAAACACCCCGAGGGTCAGCAGCGTCAGCGGAAACGTAATGATTTTCAGAACCAGGCCGATCGTGGCGTTGATGAATCCGATGACCAACGCCGCAATCAGCGCGCCTTTCCATCCGCTGACGTGCACTCCGGGCACCAGTTGAGCCACGATCCAAACGGCCAGCGCACTCAAGACCCAATTCAATAGCATCCGCATGAGGATTTCTCCACTGGGTCCACTATAGGCTTGCCGCGCCGCGGTTGTCATGGGCAGGGCCGCCGGGTCATCTCGGCGGGAAATTCATCCCCTATTTGCCGATTCGCCCTGTCCTTGCGCTATACTCCGCAATTCGGCTCTAAGGAGGAGAAACCATGCCAGATCCCGCATTCAGCGGAGCGGAATTCAAAAAGCGATTGCGCGCCGGACAGCCCAAGATGGGCCTTTTCCTGAACGCACACAGTCCCACTGTCGCCGAACAGCTCGCCCACAGCGGCTACGACTGGTTGCTGGTCGACACGCAGCACGGTCCCATGGGCTACGAAAAACTCTCGGCGATGCTGAGCGGCATTTCGAACGGCGGGGCGAAGTCCCTGGTGCGAGTGGGGGGATACGACGACCGCCCCGGCATTCAGCAGGCGCTTGACATGGGCGCCGACGGCGTTCTGGTGCCCTACATCAATACGGCCGAAGAAGCCCGCCAGGCCGTGAGTTGCACGAAGTATCCCACGGTCGGCACGCGCTCGGTGTATTTCCCGCAGCGCAGCATGAACAAGGAAGGCCTGCTTGGCTATGCCGGCAAATGGAACAACGAAGGCATCGTCGCGCTGCAGGTCGAGACCGCGTCGTGCATTGAGAATATTGCCGAGATCGCAGCCGTGCCGGGCGTCGACATTCTGTTCCTTGGGCAAAACGATCTCTGCATGTCGATGGGCCTGTATAACAAGTACGAATTCCCGCACATGTACACGTCGCCGGAACTCGATGCCGCGACCAAGAAGCTGATCGAACATGCCCGCAAAAACAACGTGATTCTGGGTTTGTTCTTGTTCGGCACATCGCGTGTCGGCGAATTCCTGGAGAAGGGATTTACTTTCATCAGTATCGGCAACGACCTGCACCACGTGTTGACCCAGGCCGGCGCCTACGTGGCCGACATGGAGAAGATTGCCGCCGACCAGGGCAAGCCATGGAAGCGGCGCTCCACCGCTCTGTTCTAGCCTTGCCGTAGCGCCGCCACCACAGCCGCAGGGGGGGGCGGCGGCGCTACCGGGAACTTCCTAGCCCCGCCGGACGTACAATCATTCAGGCGAGGACTTTATCATGTTCACGTTCCTGCTCTGGTGCCTGCTATTCGTTCTCTGCTGGCCGCTCGCACTGATGGCGCTGATCGCGTACCCGTTTGTGTGGCTGCTTCTGCTACCGTTTCGCATCGTTGGAGTTGCGGTGCACGGCGTGCTGGAAGCCGTGTATCTGGCGATCACGCTGCCCTTCCGCCTGCTGGCGGCCCCGTTTCGACTCTGAATCGCAAATCGTGCTTTAAAATTGTTTGCCATTCGTGAATCGCATGATCCTGACCGAAATCGAAGCCCGCGTCCTCGGCGCGCTCATCGAAAAAGACGTCACTACGCCCGACTACTACCCGCTGTCCCTCAACGCACTGGTCAACGCCTGCAATCAGAAGAACAATCGTGATCCTGTGATGAACCTGGACGAAGCTGCCGTGCGCGACGCGCTCGCGTCGCTGCAGGAAAAGCGGCTGGCGGGTCCAGCCAGCGGGGCCGATAGCCGCGTGACCAAGTTCGAACACCGGCTGCAGGAAGTGTTCAACTTCGATCGCCGCGAGGTTGCGGTGATCTGCGTGCTTCTGCTGCGCGGCGTGCAGACTCCCGGCGAATTGCGCGGACGCACCGACCGCATGTATCACTTTGAAACACTGGAAGATGTCGTCGCCACACTCGATCGCCTCGCAAAGCGTACTCCTCCGCTTACCTGCATGTTGCCGCGGCAGCCGGGCACGAAAGAGTCGCGATACATGCATTTGTTTTTTGGAGACGCTCCGCCGGTCGAAGCCGCCCCCATGGCCGCGCACGTTCCGGCAAGCCCGATCGGCGATCGCGTGACCGCCCTGGAAGAACAAGTTTCGCGCCTGCGGACCGAACTGACAGACGTCCAGCAGCAGCTGGCCGCGTTCCGAAAACAGTTTGAATGAGACTTGCGTACGACCTGTTGGTCCGCCCTGGGGGAAGCAAGAGTGCACGCCCCGATCTGTGCGCCAGTCCGCGGTTCCGGGCCCCATTCAGTGCGCGCGGCGCGACATTGCTGTTGCGCGGCAAGCAACGATCAGGGAGAATCCTTGCTCTATGAGTCATGGAAACCGACGCGCACCCTCGCATGCTTCTGGAAACAATCCCGGTGCGACGAGCCCGCAACAGGCCCCTGCCCGGCATACCCCGGGGTTGGTGGCCGAAAAATATTTCCGCTGGCGCGGCGGAGAAATCACCCGGCTGGAAGCCTTCTGCGACGTGGTGTTCGGCTTCGCGCTGACGCTGCTGGTGGTTTCGCTGGAAGTGCCTCACAACTATCGCGAGTTGATCGACGCCATGCGCGGGTTTGTTCCGTTTGGTATCTGCTTCTCGCAGCTGGTGATGATTTGGCGGGCGCACTACGTGTTTTCGCGCCGCTACGGGCTGGAGGACGGGTATACGGTTTTTCTGAACTTGGTCCTGCTGTTCGTGGTGCTGTTTTATGTGTACCCGCTGAAGTTCGTGTTTACCTTTTTGTTTCTGCAATTGACGGGCGCAGCGCCGGCGGGAAGCCTGGATGAGGCACAGGCTTCCGTCGTGATGCGCATTTACGCCGTGGGATTTGCCTCGGTGTTTCTGCTCTTCGTGCTCATGTATGCGCACGCCCACCGGCTGCGAGGGTTACTGGGGCTGAGCGCGGCGGAGACGCAGGAAACGTGGAATGAGGTGCAGCAGAATGGGCTGCTGGCAGCCATTGCCGTTGTGTCGTTTGTCATTGCCTATCGGCGTCCGGACTGGGCGGGATGGACCTATGCCCTGATCGGGCCCGTGCTGACGGTGCATGGTTCGATCTTTGGGAAAAAGGTGCGCGAGCTGGCGGGAGGGTAGTTCTCGCGGCAGCCGGCTCGCGCGACTCGGGACTCGGTACCCGCGACTCGTGGTCTGCTATCATCGCTTGCAGTTGGTGAGCATCATGCCATTCTTACGACGGGAATTCCTCGACGACGAATTTGAAGAAGACGACGAGGTGCCGGTGATTTCGGGAAGAGGAGAAGGGATCATGGAAGAGACTGCCTCGACGGGTGCGGGCGGCGGACGGCGCAATGAAGACATTGCGCTGGATCTGATGAAATTCGTGGCGATGACCACGGGCTACGGGCGGACGACCTCGACCGGCGTTGGATTTCAAGGCACGGGATCCGCGGCCAAGCCGGAAGAGTACGCCGACAGGCTGCTGGAGCTGTACGGCCAGTGTTTGAGCGCGGTCCGCGGAAAGAAGTAGCGGTTCTTATCCGCGACGGGATGAAAGAAAGAGCGGATGCATGAGACGCCTCGTGCTGGTTGCACTTTTTCTGCAGCTTCTGACGCCTGCGCACTCGCAGCGGCCGATCAACGAAATCAACAATCACTGGAACCGAGTCGGCCCGCCCGTGGTGTATTCCGACGGCGGCGGCTTTGTGATTGACGGCCCCAAGGGCTGGACGCGCGACCGCAAGACTGGTCGGCGGCTGGGCATGTGTTGCGTGTACTATCCTTCCGGCAAAACCTGGAACAACGCGCCGACGGTGATGTATCCGAACCTTGCGACCAAAGGTCCGCAGCAGCAGACGCTGGAAGAGTTCATGGCCACGGATCTCGCGAACTTTCGCAAACACAACCCCCAGATGACGTACGAAGACGCGCCAGACATTGCGCTGAGCCAAGGCAGAGTCGCGAAGGTGCGTTATTTCTACAACGTGAACCGAAGTTCGTCGGAGGCAGTGGCCTACATTGACGAGGAGAAAATCATCGCGCTGTTTACGGTGAGTTCGAGGACGAAGCAGGATTTGACCGATTCCCAGCCGCAGATGCAGGCGGCGCTGCAGACGTATACCTATCTGGATGAGCCGGCGGTGAAGGCGGTGCTGGGGAAGAAGTAAGCGAAGAAATAGAAATCCGCATCAGCGAGTGTCACTCGGCCGCACAGCCGGGCGTTCATGCCAACATGATCGGTTCCTATGTCTCGCAAAGGCGGCTAGACGTGGGGCATCCCATTCATACCGTGGTGCGCGAAGCTTACAGGTTGGGGCTTTTCTCGGCGATCAGCTTCTTGATTTTCTCCACGAAATCGGCGGCGAGCATGTCTTCGGTCTTCTCTTTGCCGCGGGTCCGGACGTTCACTTTGCCGGCTTCCGCTTCCTTATCTCCGACGACAAGCAAGAAGGGAACTTTCTGCAGCGCGTGTTCGCGGATCTTGGCATTCATCTTTTCGTTGCGGGCGTCGACTTCGACGCGCACGCCGATCGCTTTCAGCAGATCCGCAACTTTGTTGGCGTAGCCGGCGTGGCGCTCGCTGATGGGGATCATCACGGCCTGCACCGGCGAGAGCCACACCGGGAACGCTCCGGCGTAGTGCTCGATGAGCACACCGAAGAAGCGTTCGATCGATCCGTAGAGCGCCCGGTGCACCATGACGGGCTGCTTGCGCGATCCGTCTTCGGCGACATATTCCAGCTCGAAGCGAGCGGGCAGGTTGAAGTCGACTTGCACGGTGGAGAGCTGCCATAGGCGGCCGAGCGCGTCGACCAGCTTAATGTCGATCTTGGGGCCGTAGAACGCGGCTTCCCCGGGGATCGTCTTGTAGTCGATCTTGTGCGCCTTAAGAACATTTTCCAGCGACGCGATGGCGTGCTTCCATTGATCCTCACTGCCGACGAAATTCTTGCGGTCGTCGGGATTCCAGGTGGAAAGTTCGGTCTGGAATTTGTCGAAGCCGTAGTCTTTCAAGACATCGAGCGCAAATTCGAGGCAGCCCGCGATCTCGCCTTCGACTTGCTCGGGCGTGCAGAAGATGTGCGAGTCGTCCTGAGTAAATCCGCGCACGCGCAACAGGCCGTGCATCACGCCGGAACGCTCGTAGCGGTAGACGGTGCCGAGCTCGCCGAGGCGCACGGGCAAGTCGCGATACGACTTGAGCGAGTCCCGATAGATAAGGATGTGGCCGGGACAGTTCATCGGCTTCAGGCGATATTCGGCGTCATCGAGCTCCATGGCGTCGAACATATTCTGCGAGTAGTAGCCCTCGTGGCCGGACGTGTAGAAAAGCTGGCGGCGCGCTACATGCGGCGTGCAGACGAGCGAGTAGCCGCGCTTAATGTACTGCTCGCGCATCCAGTCTTCCATTTCCTTGCGAATGATGCCGCCCTTGGGATGCCAGAAGATCAGGCCGGGACCGGCGAGTTCCTGAATGGAGAACAGGTCGAGCTGCTTGCCCAGCACGCGGTGATCGCGCTTCTTCGTCTCTTCGACGTGCTTCAGGTAGTCGTCGAGATCTTTCTTCGAGAAAAACGAGGTACCGTAGATGCGCTGCAGCTGCGGATTCTTTTCGTCGCCCAGCCAGTAGGCGCCGGCGATGTTGAGCAGCTTGAACGCCTTGATCTTGCCGGTCGAAGGAATGTGCGGGCCGCGGCAGAAGTCGAGAAACTTGCCGGTGCGATAGATGGAGATCTTTTCATCGGGCTTGGTGAACTGCTCGATGAAGTGGCACTTCATGAAGTCGCCATCCTTCTTGAATTCGGCGAGGCCCTCGTCGCGCGGGCGAAACTCGCGCGCGTAAGGGATGTTCTGCTGCACCAGCTCCTGCATCTTCTTTTCGATCTTCTCGAGATCTTCGGGAGTGAAGGGCGTGGGGCGATAGAAATCGTAGAAGAAACCGGTCTCGGTAGCCGGCCCGTGGCCAAGTTTGGTCTCGGGAAAAAGCTCGAGCACAGCCGCAGCCAGCAGGTGCGCGGAGGAGTGGCGATAGATTTCCAACGCCTCGGGATCCCTCTCAGTGATGATGCGCAGGTCGGTGTCTTTTTCGAGCGGACGCGTGAGGTCGATGAGATCGCCGTTGGATTTGGCGGCGAACGCGGCATCGGCGAGGCGCGGACTGATCGACTTGGCGACCTCTAGCGCAGTCGTGCCCTGGGGATATTCCTTGTCGCTGCCGTCGGGCAGCTTGATATGAATGCTGTCAGCCATGGATTGAGTCCTGCAAGAGATTGAATCTTTTAGTGTAGAGAAGGCGGGGAGGAGGGTCAAACCGGGCGGGGGAGATGGTCGTGTCTTAAATCGCGTGCCAGCTTGCCGGTTGCCCAACAAAAAGTCCTGCCTCTTCTGGCAGGACTTTTTGCAATCGGCCACTAAAAGCGGCTCTACTTGCCCTGGTACGTTTTGGGGCTGCCTACGCCCGTGCAATCGTCATAGTTCACCACGGCGAGGTCGGAGTCGTAGTAGTTGCACATGCCCTGACTGATGTCGAAGAAGCCGGCGACATAAGTGGCAGGTGTGCTGTAGGCGGTGTAGACGGTTTGGAGTTCGGCCGGAGTTGAAGCATAGAAGTGTCCGGCGCGGTTGACGATACCAGCCCACAACGGCGAGGCGACGCTGGTGCCGCCGAATGTATACCAGCAGCAGCCGTAGTAGGCGTTGTTGTCGTACACCCAGACGGGCGTGTTGGGGTTGGCGACCGCCGAGACGTCGGGTACGAGCCTACCGGTGGCGGCGGGCAAGACGCTCTGGTAGGACGGGCGGGGTTCAAATGGACTCAGTCCGCCCCCGCCGTTTTCCCACGCGGCTTCGCGGATGAAATTGCCGAAACTGGTGCCGCTGCTGGCGCGACGCAGCGTGGTGCCGCCCACCGCGACGACGTTGGGCGAAGCGCTGGGCCACTGGGTTCCGGCGGAATCACCGGTGGAGGCGAAATAGACGACCTTGGCCTTGGTGAAGTGCGAGTCCATGGTGGTCTCGGAGGAGAATTCGGATCCGCCCCAGCTGTTGGTGACTTCCCCGCCTCCGGCGGCTGCGACTTTGGCGCTGGCACAATCTTCGGCAACCATCAGATCGCTGAACAGATTCGACTGCGCCTCGACCAGGAAGATCTTGGCGCGAGGTGCCATCGCGTGCACCATCTCGATGTCGAGCGCCTCTTCCCCTTCCCATCCGGGGTCATTGGCGGGCTGAGTTCCGTTGCAGCCGGTGGTGCCGCCAGCATAGATCACCTGGAAGTTGGTCGCGGTGACCAGAGGCAAGCCGAACTGGGTGGAGAAAGCGTTCAGGTCGGCCATGGCGGTGGGATAGTCATAGGCGTCGACAATCGCGACGGCCTTGGTGCCTCCGCCCGCATTGGTGAGGAAAGTGTTGGGATTGCATCCGGGCGCGGTCTTCACGAAGTGATAGACGCACGCGATGGACGCCGGGGTTTCAAAGGCGTAGCCGGAATACGGCGGTCCGGTCATGGGCGATGCGGCGAAAGCGGGAAAGGCGACGGCGCCGGGCTGTGCGGTGTGGCGGTTCAGGTCGGCGGGAACGAACATCTGGTGGTTGGTGTGAGCGCGCAGGCCGACATCCTCCACACGCTCAATGGAAGAGTCGGGCACCACGATGCGGCCCTTGAGAACCGGAGCGGGTCCCTGCGCCAGGGCAGTCAGGGTACTGCCCAACAGCAGGCCAACAAACGCGGCGAAGGCGATAGCAGATCTCATAGTGGTGAGTCCTTTCGTTCGAGTCCCGTTGGGAGTTCTAGTGAATTTGAGGTTGCGGCTCAGGGGGAGGGCCATCGCAACAGGGGATGGCTGAGTGCGGCGTCCATTTCACAACGGAACGAGACGGGCTGTCTGTGACCGGAATCACGAGGCTTGCCTTGCGCTGAGCAGCAAATCGTGGTTGCAGATTTTTGCAGAGGCGCTGTGGCGCGGGCAGTGCGACGCTCGGTTCCCCCGCACCAACATGCCAAGCAAAACACGGGTGCGATCCGGGTAAAATCGGGGCCATGACACGGATGCGGTGGCATACAGTTGCCTGCGGTGCTCTCGTGCTTTTGACGACGCTGGCTTGTGCGCAGAACGTTCACTGGGCAGGGCGGCAGTGGCGAGTGACCGACGGCGGGATGGCGGGGGTGGCGCGAGGGAACCCGAAGAACGTCAGCGTGGACGGCAACGGATTTCTGCATCTCTCCATCGTCTTGCGCGAGGAGAAATGGACCTCCGCGGAAGTGTTCACGACGGAACGATTCGGCTTCGGGACCTACCAGTGGGTGGTGGAAGGCGACGTCTATGCGATGGATCCCTCGACGGTGCTCGGGCTGTTTACCTACGGGCCGGTGCATCGTCTGGGCGTCGACGGAGAGAACGAAATCGATATCGAGTTTTCGCAGTGGGGAAAGACGTGCGGCGACTGCAATGCCGACTTCACGGTGTATCCGGCAACCGGACATCGCGACAAGGATGGCAAGTCGGCATGGGAAGACAACTTTCATGTCACGGGCGGGAACCTTACGACCGCGCGCATGGAATGGACGCCAACCAAAATCAACTTCACGCTGATGAAAGGTGTGCAGCCGATCGGGACCACCGCGGATGTGATCAAGCAGGAAACCTACGAATCCACCACCGTCAATATTCCGCAGGAAGCGTCGCCGGTGGGGATTAACCTGTGGTGTTTTAAGAAGACGCCGGGACAGAATCAGTCCGTCGTGATCCGGAGCTTCGAATACGCCAGCAAGTAGCTGACGCCACGGGAAAAAGAGAAGTTGAGCGGCCCCTATGTTGCTGGCTGACCTGCCATGAGCCATCGGAAGCCCAGGAATACGGATGCGGTTGCCGCGGAGCGTGTGGCTCGTCCGAACACAGCGGAGGCGAGGGCGTTGCTGGCCGCGGGGTATGACGGGGTTCGGTTGCCGGCGGCGGTGCTGCTCGACAATGTGCGCAGCATGTATAACGTGGGCGCGTTTTTTCGCGTGGCGGATGGGGTGGGATTGGAAAAAGTTTGCCTGTGCGGGATTACGGCACATCCTCCGAAGAAGGCGATCACCAAGACGGCGTTGGGCGCCGAGGAAACTGTGGCGTGGGAGCATGACTGGGACGCCTTGCAGATGGCGGGGAAGATGCGGCGCGCCGGATTCGCGATTGCGGCGATTGAGACGAGTGTGAAGTCGGTCGATTTGTTTGAGTGGGAACCGCGGTTTCCAGTGTGCGTGGCGTTTGGGAATGAGGTGGAAGGGCTATGCCCGGAGTTGCTGGAGATGGCGGAGACGCATGTGCGCATTCCGATGCTGGGGCAGAAGACCTCGCTGAACGTGGCGACTGCGGCGGGGATTGTGCTGTATGAGTTGCTGAGGAAGTATCGGGGTGGCGTGCGGAAGTAGACCTTTCCCTTGGTGGGGGAATCCTTAATCTTCCGCTCGGGGCTTCCCACCCTCCCGCCGAAAACGCGGGAAGGGTGGAGCAACCGAGCTTGTATAAGTGCGGCACCAACGTCCTTAAGATCATGGGAACGGGACTGCGGCTGGTACTTCGTTGGAGTATGTGCTTTGTTCTCCGTTCGATTCCACGGCGGTAGTGACATAGTAATAGGTCTGTCCGGACTGCACGGTGTTGTCGCTGAAATTCATCGAGGCGTCGAGAGAGCCGTTCACCTGAGAGTACGGGCCTCCATGCGTGGCGCTGCGGAAGACGTTGTATCCCGCGATTGAGGTGGAAGAGCTTGCCTCCCAGGACAA
Organism: Terriglobales bacterium; assembly: GCA_037443605.1. Lineage (GTDB taxonomy): Bacteria > Acidobacteriota > Terriglobia > Terriglobales > Acidobacteriaceae > Sulfotelmatobacter. The sequence goes on along the minus strand of JBBIOA010000005.1, from coordinate 56,591 downwards.
GTTGACGACGTGTTGCACGGTGGCGCCTGTGCCGCTGGCGGTGGCCTGTGCCGAGGTCGAACTGACGGTAAAGAACGCCAGGTTGGCGGATGCCGCGCCGCTCGCCGTAGGCGCAAACGTCACGCTAAAGGGCACGCTCTGACCGGACGCGATGCTGAGGGGCAGAGTCACGCCGGACACACTGAACTGCGAGTTGCTCGAACTTGCCGACGCCACGGTGACACTTCCGCCGCTCGCCGTGAGGTTGCTGCTCTGGGTTGTAGTGGCGCCGACGGGGACGGTGCCGAAGCTCAAAGATCCGGGCGTAACACTGAGAGTGCCGGGAGGACTCGTGCCGACTCCGGTGAGAGTGACCGTGACGGCGCTGTAGTGGTTGGCACCGCCCCAGGTCGCGCGAGCGATCACACGTACGCTGCCGGTGAAAGTGCCCGTGCTCTGAGGAGCAAATGCCAGAGTCAAGGTCGCGGAATTCTTGGAACCAAGAATGAAGGGGAGAGCGGGAGCGACAAGACGGAACCCAGTCCCGCTAAATGTTGCCTTGCAAATGGAAAGCGGGTTTGGACCTTTATCCGTGACGGTAAGGGGCAGGGTCACACTGGCGCCGACTTGTGCGCTGCCGAAGGAAAGGTTCGTGATTGCCGAGGTTATTTGGGCAGTAGATGCGACGGAAATCAGGAATAGTGGAAAAAAGACGAGAAACCAGCCTGCTGGTCTCAGGGGGGAACCGAGACAAGTCATTTTTTCGCTCTCTTTGCACGTGCTCACAGAGCACGGCGGGGGATTTGTGGAGCGTTCTTTGCGGCGGATCTTACAAGCCGCGGAACATCAACTTCACCGTTTGATTCTTTCCCCGAGAGCGCTGGTTCGGTAGATCACGAAGGACGAAAGCAGTGCGACGGGCACTGAGGACGGAGATTGGCCGGATGGACACACAAGTTCTCGACACCAGCGTCAAGAGGCGCAGACGAGAACGTACCAATGGACATATCGAGCACGCGAAATTGCGCTTGTTTCAGTGCGTCCGATAGACGCGGACCTCGGCGACGTGACCGTCTTGCCCAGGCACCGCGACAAAGAGCTTTCCCCACGCGGGTACGAACAAGCCAGTCTGCGAGCGGGGCGGAATCGGGTAGTGGCCGATGCGGCTGTAGTGGTCGGCGTCTTCTTGCTGAAAGGCTTCCAGAAAACCTTTATTGGTGAGCACGTAGATGCGGCTTCGCGATGCGTCGTAAAACAGATCGTCGCTGCCCCCCGCGAGATCGGCGGAGGCAACCGCTTTGCCTGCTTCGGTATCGAAGACGAGGAGCCGGGCGGGATTGCGACATGCGACGAACAGGCGATGGTGGGATTCGTCGAGCGCCATCGGGAAATTATCTCCCGCGGACGTGACCGGCCAGCGAGCCGCAACGGAATGCCTGACCGCGTCTACGACTTCGATTTCTTTTTTGTCCGGAACATTCACGAAGATGCGCGAGCCGGCCTTCTCCAACTGGAATGACTCGGGATGCGCATCGATCACGACATCGGCGATCTTCTTCCCGTTCGTGTCGAGAAAGCCCAGGCCGCCGGTTCCTTCGTCGCGTTTTCGCAGCTGCTTGGCGCCGGCGTAGCCGACGATTACGTTTTTTGTGCGCGCGTCATAACGAATGTTGTCGGCATCGTCGGGAAACTTCACCGTAGCCAGAACTTGAAATGAAGTGCCGTCGAAGATCTTGGTGACGCCGTCGAGAGCGCAGGCGACGAACAGGCGATTGGTCTCCGCGTCGTAATACACACCCTGGGGTTCAGCCAGATCCGGAATGGTATGAACGCGCTGTTCAGGCTTGAGGCCGATGACTTCGAGTGTATGGTTCTCGACCGCGGCCACAAAAAGTCGGTGCCCCTCCACATCGACACTGAAGTGGTCGATGCGACCTTGGACGTTGGCGAGGGGAATCTGCGCTTCCAGTTGAAGCGGATCCGAGGACTGGCTCCTGAGCCTGTCCGCAATGAGGAGGACGCACAACAGCAGTATGGCTAGTATGGAATGCCTCGCGAATGCCCTCTCTCTGCCACCGAGGATGCGCATGTTTTCAGTCTTCATTTTCGCAAGTACCACGTCCGCGAGAATGCTACATCAACAACAGCGCGCTCGTAGTGCCAACCCCGGGCCCCAATCCCACGTCGACACCTTGGAGGATCGGGCAAGAAGTTCAGGGGAACGGGCAAGCGGCAAAGTGAGTCGGGAGATATGCTTTGTGGGTCGGAAATCGTAAGCAGATCGTTGTGGAGGCAATCATGCAGAGGCGCAAGTTGGGCAAGAGCGGACTGGAAGTTTCCGCGTTGGGGCTCGGATGCATGGGGATGAGTTTTGGCTACGGCCCAGCCGTGGACAGGCAGCAGGGTATTTCGGTGATTCGTGCTGCGGTCGAGCGCGGAATTAACTTCTTCGACACCGCGGAAGTTTACGGCCCTTATACGAACGAAGAGTTGTTGGGGGAGGCGCTGGCTCCGCTCCGCAGCCAGGTGGTGATCGCCACCAAGTTTGGATTCAAGTTCGAAAACGGCAAGCAGGCTGGGTTGGACAGCCGTCCCGAGAATATCAAAGCAGTAGCGGAGGCGTCGCTGAAGCGTCTCAGAACGGATGTCATAGACCTGTTCTACCAGCACCGCGTCGATCCCAATGTGCCGATCGAAGAAACCGCTGGTGCGGTGAAGGATCTGATTCAGGCGGGGAAGGTGAAGCATTTTGGACTCTCGGAAGCGGGCGTGAACGTCATTCGGCGCGCTCATGCGGTTCAGCCGGTGACGGCGCTGCAGAGCGAATACTCCCTGTTTTGGAAAGAGCCGGAAGCGGAGATCATGCCGGCGCTCGAAGACCTTGGAATCGGATTTGTTCCGTTCAGCCCTCTGGGTAAGGGGTTCCTGACGGGAGCAATCAAGGAAGATACGCAGTTCGACAAGGCGGACTTCCGCAACGTGGTGCCACGCTTCACGGCGGAGAATCGCAAAGCGAATCAGCCGCTAGTGGATGTGATCGGCAAATTCGCGCAGCAGAAAAAAGTCACGCCGGCGCAGATCGCGTTGGCGTGGCTGCTGGCGCAGAAGCCGTGGATCGTGCCGATCCCGGGGACGACCAAGCTGCACCGGCTCGAGGAAAATGTGGGGGCTGTCGGCGTCCAACTTTCGGTGACGGACTTGCGCGAGTTGGAGGGCGCGGCCTCGGAGGTCGCGCTCCATGGGGAGCGGTATCCGGAGGCCGCGCAGAAGATGATCAATCGTTGAGTGCGGCTGCGACGATGGTGTCAAGATAGGGTTGATCCAATCCGAACTTTATAACTTTCCAGAGAGGCGAATTCATGTACAAGGCAAAAGCATATTCCGCAGCGAGTGCAACATCTCACATGGCTCCAACGACGATCACGCGACGCGAACCGACTGAACACGACGTGCAGCTTGAAATTCTGTTTTGCGGTATTTGTCACTCCGATCTGCATCAGGTGCGCAACGAGTGGAGCGGGGCGATGCCGACGGTGTATCCGTGCATTCCGGGACACGAAATTGTGGGGCGGGTCACGAAGGTCGGTTCGGCAGTCAAAAAGTTCAAAGTTGGCGACATCGGTGCCGTGGGCTGCATGGTGGATTCCGACGGGACTTGCGCCGAGTGCAACGCCGGCAACGAACATTTCTGCGCCAACGTCACGCTGACGTACAACTTCCCCGATAAACATCTGGGCGGCGTGACCTACGGTGGCTACTCCGACAGCGTGGTGGTGGACCAGCGCTTCGTGCTGCGCGTGCCTTCGAACCTGAATCTGGCAGGCGCGGCGCCGCTGCTGTGCGCGGGAATCACGACGTATTCGCCGATGCATCACTGGGGCGTCACCAAGGGGAAGAAGGTCGGAGTGGTGGGACTCGGCGGGCTGGGGCACATGGGAGTGAAGTTCGCGCACGCTCGGGGAGCGCATACCGTCGTATTCACAACCTCCGCGAGCAAGAAAGATGATGCAAAGCGGCTGGGAGCGGACGAAGTGGTCATTTCTAAGAACGCCGACGAGATGACAAAGCATGCGGGCAGCTTTGACTTCATTCTCGACGCGGTGAGCGCGGAACACGATATCAATGCCTACTTGAATCTGCTGCGCCGCGACGGCAATCTCGTGCTGGTTGGAGCGCCGGAGAAACCGCTGCCGGTTTCAGCCTTCGGCCTGATCCCGGGGCGGAAGAGTCTTTCGGGCTCGATGATCGGCGGTATCCCCGAGACTCAGCAGATGCTGGATTTCTGCGGGAAACACAACATCACATCGGATGTGGAAGTGATTCCGATCCAGAAGGTGAATGAAGCGTTCGAGCGCCTGCTGAAGTCGGACGTGAAGTATCGATTCACGATCGACATGGCGTCGCTGAAAGCCTAAACAAGGAGTGAAGATGAAGAGCCTGCAACGAATGTGCGTTGGGCTGTTGCTGATTGGACTGGCCGCTACGACGTTGTCGAGCGGCCAGGATCAAAAAGAGGCGCTGCAAAGCCGTTTTCTTGGCACGTGGCGGTTGTTGTGGATCGAGCAGCCGGATGCTGCGGGCAATGTACACAAAGTGGATTGCGCCGGGCAGCTGATCTACACCAGCGACGGGCATATGGCGGTGCAAGTGATGTATCGGAGTCCGGAGGGCGAAAGCGGGGCGGCACCGGTGCAATACGCGCAGGGCGGATACGAAGCGACCTATGGCACCTATGAGGTCAACGACGATCACACCTACACGCTGCACGTGGAAGGCGCACTGGTGCGGAAGCTTCTTGGGAAGGATTTGAAGCGGGCCTATGAGTTTTCGGGGAAACAGCTCATTGTGAAGTCAGCGAATCCAGAAGAGAAGTGGCGAGTGGCGTGGGAGCGGCAGTAGGCCTTCAAGGCCTCGACGAAAGGTCCTTCACCAAGGTGAAGGCGAGGAACAGAAAGATGCAGTCACGCACTCTCGGCACTGGCAAGTTGAAAGTTTCGGCGCTTGGGCTTGGGTGCATGGGGATGAGTTGGTCCTATGCACCGGTCCCCGACCGAACCGAGATGGTCGCACTTCTGCGAGCAGCCGTGGAACGCGGCGTTACTTTCTTCGACACGGCGGAGGTTTATGGGCCGTATGCCAACGAAGAGTTGCTGGGAGAGGCGCTGGCACCGTTCCGGGGGCAGGTGGTAATCGCAACGAAATTTGGCTGGAAACCCGCGGCCGCGGGTGAGGGCCGGTGGAGTCTGCTCGACAGTCGTCCAGAACACATCCAAGGGGTGGTCGAAGGATCGCTCAAGCGGCTGCGGGTCGAGGCGATTGATCTTTATTATCAGCACCGGGTGGACCCTGCGGTTCCGATTGAGGATGTGGCGGGCGCCGTCAAGGAACTCATCCAACAGGGCAAGGTCAAGCACTTCGGATTGTCGGAGGCCTCAGCCAAGACAATCCGACGGGCACATGCCGTGCAGGCGGTTACCGCAGTGCAGAGCGAATATTCTCTCTGGTTTCGCGAACCGGAAAAGGAAGTGCTGCCGACCCTGGAAGGGCTGGGCATCGGATTTGTCCCGTTTAGCCCGTTGGGCAAGGGCTTCCTGACCGGCAAGATCGACGAGAAGACTACTTTCGAGAGTTCGGATTTCCGGAGTACTGTACCGCGCTTTCAGGCCGACAATCGCAAAGCGAACAGCGTGCTGGTGGATTTGCTGCAGATGATTGCCCAGCGCAAAAGAGCAACACCGGGTCAGATCGCACTAGGGTGGCTGCTGGCACAGAAGCCTTGGATTGTTCCGATTCCAGGCACGACGAAAGTGCACCGGCTGGAAGAAAACATTGGTGCGACGAATGTGGATCTGGCGGACGATGACTTGCGCGAGATTGAGGATGCCGCGTCGAGGATTACGGTGCAGGGTGCGCGGTATCCGGAACAACTGGAGAAGATGAGCAATCGGTAAGCTTGCGGCCTTTGTCTGCATTCCCAACCGAGACTTCGCTCGAACCTCCAAGGTTCGCTTTACCAGAAAACGGGCAGTAAGAATCTGCATGAAAGGACAACGTCATGAGCCCCCCATCGAATAACGCGCAGAAGTTCCTGGGCGATTTTGCGCCCAAGCTGGCGGAACTGACCGATCGCGTGCTGTTCGACGACGTGTGGGAACGACCGGAGTTGTCGAAGCGCGATCGCAGCCTGATTACAGTCGCAGCGCTGGTCGCAACGAATCGCCCGGAGCAACTGCGGTTTCATTTGAATTTTGCGTTGCAGAATGGCGTGACGCAGGAAGAACTGATTGAGTTGATCACGCACCTGGCTTTCTACGCAGGATGGCCGAGTGCGATGAGCGCGATCACACTTGCAAAAGAGGTGTTCGCGAAGAAGTAGAACATTCACCACAGAGGTAGCGTATATGCCACGGAATGATGCTCTGACGGAAGGACTGAGCCGGTCCAGCGAGATCACAATCACGGTCACGGGAAGAAAATCCGGACGGGCGATTTCGAACCCGATCTGGTTTGTACACGAGGGCGACAAAATCTATCTGTTGCCGGTGAAGGGTTCGGACACCCAGTGGTATCAGAATGTGCTCAAGAATCCGAAGATGCGCATCTCTGTTCATGGGGCCAGCCAGGAATTTCAGGCCGTACCGATTACCGATCCGGCGCAAGTCGCCGCAATGGTCGATCGCTTCCGTAAGAAACATGGCGCGGGCGATGTGAAGAAGTACTACTCCAAATTTGACGTTGCCGTCGTGGTATCGCTGTAAAGCGGCGCTGACACGCGCAGAAGCGAGCAAACGTGACGAATGTATCGGATCAAGGCCTGCTCGGAGCACTGCTGGACTCCTGGGATCGAAACAACCGCATCCTCGTGAACTTGCTCCACGTCGTTCCGGAAGGCGGACTCAGCGTAAGAGGAGCCGAGGACAGCCCAACCGTCGCCGAGATGTTCACGCACATGCATTTCGTACGTCTCGTTTTCATTTCCGAGGACGCTCCGGAGTTTGGAGTGAAGCTGCCGGAGAAAGAGTGGTTGGCAGAGACTGATTCCTCCCGCATCGCTGCGATGTTGAACGAGAGCGCAAAAGCCGTGCGAAATGCGGTCCACGCCCGAGTGGAGGCGGGTCAAGAGATGGACCTGCACTACGACCATCCGATTCTCTTTTTGCAGCACATGATTTGGCACGAGGGGTATCATCACGGGCAGATTAAGTTGGCGCTGAAACGAGCGGGTTGCCCGATCCGCGACGAGGATGCTGGGCCGGGTACGTGGCAGGTGTGGATGAAGAAGAGTGGATGAGGAAGACGCGGTAAGTCATAAGATCCATCGCAAATACTGGGGTCGCGCAGCAAAGGTTCGACATTTTAGCTCAGCGGAGGTTGGGGATGGTCACGCTCAAAGTGAATGGGGCAAAACATGAAGTGCGCGCGGCAGACGATACGCCGTTGCTGTATGTGCTGCGCAACGATCTGGAATTGATCGGACCACAGTTCGGATGTGGGTTGGCGCAATGCGGCGCGTGTGCGGTGCTGGTGGATGGGAAGGAAGTACGTTCCTGCGTGACGCCGGTGGCGAGCGTTGCGAATCAGGAGATTGTCACGCTGGAAGGACTGCCGGCGCGATGGGCAAAGCAGAAGGGATTGTCCGCGGAAGAGGCAAAGACAGCGCTCCACCCGGTGCAGCAGGCGTGGATTCAAGAGCAGACGCCGCAGTGCGGGTTCTGCCAGAACGGCATGATGATCAAGGCGACGGAACTGCTGGAGAGCAATCCGAATCCGAGCGTCGCGCAGATTAAAGATGCGTTTACCAATTCCGGGCCGTCGCCGAACTTGTGTCGCTGCGGGACGTATCTCGCGATCATTCAAGCCGTGCAACACGCCGCCACCATCATGGCGAAGGGGAGGTAAGCGATGGCTACCATGAGTGAAAGAACAAGTCTTGGACCGACGCTGTCGCGACGCCAGTTTGTGAAGGCGGGTGGGGCCCTAGTCGTGGGATTCAAGTTGGCCGGGCCGGGGATTTTGAAGGCCGTGGCCAAACCGGCGGTCATGATGAACTCGCTCGATCCAACGATGGTCACGTCGTGGATCGAAGTGAATCCGGACAACACCGTTCTGATTCGCACCGGGAAGAACGATTTCGGGCAGGGCACCACATTCACCGCCTACCGCCAGATTGTGGCGGACGAGTTGGGTGTGCCGTTTGAATGGATCACAACCATAGTCCAGGGAACGACGAATCAAACGCCCGACGGCAGCGGCGCATTCGACTTTCTCGGGCACGGAATGCCGAACATCCGTAAGGCAGCCGCATACACCTATCAGGCGCTGCTCGACCTGGCTGCAGAAAAACTGGGAGTGCCGAAGAATAAGTTGTCGGTCACCGACGGGATCGTGTCCGGCGGCGGAAAAAGTGTTTCGTATGGTGATCTGGTGAAGAATCAGCAGCTGAAGCTGACGATTCCGGTGTCGGGTGAACTCACCAGCATTATCGGGCTGACGATTGAGGGGAACCCGCCATTCCGGCCGGTCAGCGAGTACAAGGTGATTGGAAAGTCGTTCAAGAACTCTGTAATCGCCTCGAAAGTGGCGGCGAAAGAAACCTGGGCCACCGATGTGCGCTTGCCGGGAATGCTGCATGCGCGTGTGGTGCATCCGAAGACGCTGGGATCGACCCTAGTGTCGGCCGGGCAAGTAGACAAGACGAAGTTTCCGAATTCGCAAGTGGTGGTGAAAGGCAACCTGGTAGGTGTGGTGGCGCCGACGGAGTGGGAGGCGATTCAGGCCGCGGAGCAGGTGGCGAACGTGACGAAGTGGAGCGAGTGGAAAGGCCTGCCGGGGAACGAGAAGTTGTACAAGCATCTTCGGGAAGAAGCGGATTGGAAGTCGGTAGCGGTGACGAACGGGGAGGCGAACAAGGGCGACGCAGCCGCGGCTCTTGCATCGGTAAGAAAGAAACACTCCGCCACGTATCAGTTGTCGTATATGAAACATGCGCCGATTGGTCCGACGATGGCGTTGGCCGATGTCAAGGACGACGGCACGGTTCACATCTACACCCACAACCAGAATCCCCAGGAGCTACGCGGCGAAATTGCTCTGATGCTCGGCATCAAGCCCGATCATGTCATCGTGCATGCGTATCCGGGACCGGGGCATTACGGCCGGTCAAACGGCGGCAATGCGGGCGCGGAAGACGAAGCGGTGATTTTGTCGAAGGCACTCGGCAAACCCGTACGCGTGCAGTGGATGCGTGCCGACGACATGCAGTGGTCGACACAGGCGTCTGCGGCGTTTTCCGATGTGCAGATTGCGGTCGACGAGAAAGGAAAGCTGGCGGGACATCAGATCGACCACTACATGCCGGCAATGCAGGATGACCGGCCGGTGGGCGCAGTGCTGGCAGGGCTTCCAACCATGCCCGCTCCCAATCCGAAAGGTGACTTTGTGGGATCGACCGCGAATGCGATGGAAGATCCGTGGGTGTACGCTCCCGTGCCGCATGTTGCAGAGCGCGGTCATGGGACGTACCAGGTGGGACAGCAAGCTTCTCCCATTGCCGTCGGTTTACGCGACCACAGCATGCGCACGCCCGGGCAGTTCCAGCAGAACTACCCGCGCGAGCTGGCGATCAGCGAGGCCGCGGCGCTGGCGGGAACAGACGCTTTGCAGTTCCGTCTCGATCATGCGAGCGAGGAACGCGTGATCGGTGTGCTCAAGGCGGTGCGGGACGCATCCGGTTGGGACACACGTCCGTCTCCCCGCAACGACGCGAAAGCAACGGGATCGACTCCGCAAAGAGGGCGCGGAGTTTCACTGATGCTGCGCAGCGGGACCTACTGGGCCTGCGTGTGCCACGTCGCGGTGACACCGGACACAGGCAAGATTGTCGTCGAAAAATACACGGTCGCGGCCGATCCCGGGATCGTCATCAATCCGATGCAGCTGAAGCGCAACGTCGAAGGCGGCGCCGTGATGGGAATCAGCCATGCGCTCTTCGACGAAGTGCTGTTTGACGAAAGCGCCATCACGCAGGATGACTGGATCAGCTATCCGATCCCCAGCATGTCAGACGTTCCTGAGATCAAGGTGGTGCTGATCAACAATCCGAAAGTTGGAGCCTACGGCGGAGGTTCGGAAGCAGCGAATGCCTTGGCCGCTCCGGCGATTGCCGCCGCGGTGCACGACGCGACCGGAAAAGTCATACGCCGGCTTCCAATGAAACCGGCGTACGTGCAGGCCGGCTTGAAAGCGTAGAGGAAACCATGAAGGCCAACACCAAAATCGCGCACTTCCCGCGCCCCGGTCGACTCGCGGATGCAGCGGAACCAGACACCTCGCAACTTGCGAGGCTGATCGCGGCTTATGCGCCGCATGACGGCAGCTTCGATCTGGGCGTCCACGGGGCGCACGTCAGCCGCTATTCCCGAGTCAACAACGAGTGTGTGCATGCCCTCGGCTTGCCTTCGTTATGCATTGCCGCACAGGGCGCGAAGAGCGTGATCGTGGGGGACGAGGTCCTGGAGTACAACGCGTCGCGCATGATCGTGTTCTCGGTGGCTTTGCCCGTGGTGGCACAGATCACGCAAGCCAGCGCGTCCGAACCCTACCTCTCTCTCAGACTCGACCTCGAGCCCCACAAGATCGCCGAACTGGTGTTGAAGGTGTATCCGAACGGGCTGCCGGCGGTGCAGGAGCGGAAAGCGGTTTATGTGACGCCGGTCGACGAGGAGATTGTGTGCGCCGCGCTGCGGCTGGTGGAGTGCCAGGCGCATCCCGGGGACGCGGAACTGATTGGGCCGCTGGTGGTGGACGAGATTCTGATTCGTCTGCTGCGCAGTCCGATTGGGATTCGAGTGGCGCAGATGGGATTTGCCGAGTCGAGCGTGCATCGGATTACCAAAGCGATCTCATGGCTGCGGGAAAACTATTCGCAGCCGATGAAGGTCGAAGACCTTGCCGAGATGGTGCACATGAGTGCATCGTCGTTTCATGAGCACTTCAAGTCGGTGACGTCGATGAGCCCGCTGCATTACCAGAAAGTGCTGCGCCTGCAGGAGGCGCGTCGCCTGATGCTTGCCAAGATGATGGACGCTGGGGCGGCGAGCCAGCAAGTCGGTTATTTGAGCCCGTCACAGTTCAGTCGCGAGTACAGCCGGTTCTTTGGCTGCGCGCCGACACGGGATATCGCGCGGCTGAGGCAGGAAACCGGAACCTGGGCGTGACGCCGCTTACGAACTGAGATAGAATCGCGCTCCTGAGCCCGGAAGAAGCAGGCAAAGCCTTCCGCGAAGAGTAATCCCGGAACCAGCGAGCACCATCCTCCAAAGCGCGACGGGCAACCGCAGCCCTGGGGACGCGCATCGATTCCAATAACGTACGCTGGCCGGCCCGGGCGTAACTCTCCAAGCAGTCCGGCTGAGCCATTTTCGATCCGCGCCACTCACCCAAATTCGCTTTCAGGAGGATTCCGAATGTTTGCACGCCGAGTGTTGGCGGTGGTGCTGCTTTTTGCGGGCGCGGCGCTGGCCCAGACAGTCGATCGGGTGGAGATTTTTGGCGGGTATTCATTCGCGCCGAGGGACTTCAGCGGCGGGACGATCGGACAGGGTGGGCTGAAAGCGGGATGGAACGCGTCCGTCAATTTCAAATTCAGCCGCATCGCCGGCCTGATGGCGGACGTGAGTGGCTACTACAAGCACCAGGGAGCGGGCAGCTGCAACGGCGGCCTGACCTCGTGCAGTGCGCATGTGTATACGGCAATGTTTGGGCCGCAGTTGACGCTGCCATTGCCGAAGATCAAGCCGTTTGCTCATGCCCTGTTCGGAGTCGCGGTCGCAGGACAGAACGGTACGGCGCCTGCAAATCCGTTCACCGGCAATACCGAACCCGCAGTGGCGCTCGGCGGCGGGGTGGACTTCTCGCTCTCGCGGCACATCGCGTTGCGGGGACAGGGGGACTACCTGCTGACGCATTTCACCTACTCCGACAACCAGCTGCACTTCAGCAACAACAATGCGCGCATCTCGGCTGGAGTGGTGTTCCGGTTCTAGCTTTACTTGCCAATGCAGAAAGTACTGAAGATCAAGTTGAGGATGTCGTCGGCGGTGGTGGCGCCGGTGATGGCGTCGAGCGGGCGCAGCGCGTTGTAGAGATCCATCAGCAGCATTTCATGCGGGATTCTAGCGTTGACGGCGGTGACCGCGGCGTTAAGGGCGGCAAGCGCATCTTGAATTAATCCCTGGTGGCGGACGTTGGTAAGAAAGCCGGATTCGGCATGCGCGCCGGATTCGCCGCCGATGTGGCGCAGGATTTCGGCGCGGAGTTCGGCGATGCCTTCGCCAGTGATGGCGGAGGTGCGGATGCGGGTCGGGCGTTCCTCCGAGACGCGATCATCTGCTACGCCTTTCCCAACGCTGAAGCCCTGGGCTCTTGTCAGCAGCCCCTCCGGGGCGGGTACCTCGGCACTCCCCCGATCCGATTTCCGGCCTTCGACCGCTAAGTCAGACTTGTTCTCCGCGACGATTCCGGCGCGCCGCAGGCCCTGTGCAATCAGCTCTTCGTCTTCTTTCCCGATGGGCCGAGCGGCATCCAGCACAATCAGCACCAGGTCTGCGTCGGCCAGAGCTTCCATGGATTTTTGAATGCCGATGGATTCGGCTTCGTCGAGCGCGTGGCGGATGCCGGCCGTGTCGACCAGTTTGACGGGAATGCCTCCGATGGCGACGGTTTCGCTAACGAGGTCGCGGGTGGTGCCGGGAGTCGCGGTCACGATAGCCCGCTCGCGCTCGACGAGACGGTTGAACAGGCTCGACTTGCCGACGTTGGGGCGGCCCACAATGGCGAGAGTCAGGCCTTCGTGGACGATCTTTCCATAGGCGAAGCTTTCCGCGAGTTGTGCGAGCGGGGCGCGCACAGCTGCGATGTGATCGAGGATGGTCGAATCAGGGAGGACCGAGACGTCGTCTTCGGCGAAATCGATGCCGGCTTCGAGCACGGCGATCAGTTCGACCAACTTTTGCTTAATGGGCTGCAAGCGGCGGGACAGCGAGCCTTCGAGTTGCTGGGCGGCGACTTTGGCCTGGAAGAGCGTCTGGGCGTCGATGAGGTCCCGCACTGCCTCGGCTTGGGTGAGGTCGATGCGTCCGTTGAGGAAGGCGCGCATGGTGAACTCGCCGGGTTCGGCAAGCCGGGCGCCGGCGGCGACACAAAGTTCGACAATGTGGCGCAGGACGACAGGCGATCCATGGGCCGAGATTTCGAGGATGTCGTCGGTGGTGTACGAGTGGGGCTTGGCGAAGTAGGTGACGACGACTTCGTCGATACGATCCACAACCGCCGAGCTGCGCTCGTCTGGACAGCCGGGGGCGGCTGTCCCCACACTCCTGCTTGGTTCAATCAGCTCGCCGAAGACGGCTCGGCCGGGCTCCAGATCGTGCTTCAAACGCAGCAGGGGGCTGGCAATCTTGCGGGCGTCTGGGCCGGCGAGGCGAACTACCCCAATGCCGCCGCGGCCGGGCGGCGTGGCGATGGCGACGATGGTATCGTCCAGATTTGACCCGATAGTCACGGGGCGATTGTAAACTGGTTGTGAGCCGGTCGTTGGCCGCTGGTGGTTAAGCAAGAACTGCCTCGGCGAACGACTAACGACGATCTAAGGAGCTGCCTTGTCCGTAGCCGACGAACTCTTACAAGCCAACGAAATCTTTGCGCGCAGTTTCAACCTGGGCGACCTGAACGTGCGCCCGCGGCGTCACGCGGCGGTGCTGGCCTGCATGGACTCTCGAATCCTGTTCGAGCATTGCCTCGGCCTGCGCCCCGGCGACGCTCACATGATTCGCAACGCCGGAGGCATCGCCACCGACGACGCCATACGCTCGCTGATCGTCTCCCATCACCTGCTCGACACGCAGGAATTCATCATAATCAACCACACCGATTGCGGCCTTCTGAAGGTGAAGGAGTACGAACTGCGTGCGAAGCTCGCAGAAAAGATGGGCACGATCGCCAGCGAGCCCGCGCACTTTTATGCATTCGATGATCTGGAAGAGAATGTCCGCCAGCAGGTGAGAAAGGTGAAATCACACCCGTGGATTCCCAAGCAGATTCCGGTGCGAGGATTTATTTACGACGTGAAGACGGGACGGCTGAAAGAAGTGACATAGTTGGTCGGACGGAGTGCAGGAAGAGGCGGCCGTCTATCTCCATTTTGAGAATACTAGCTTGACTTCCTCGGTCCACGCACGCATCGGATCCGTCACATCTCTTCCCATCTCTCGCGCAAGATCAAAAAAGCCTTGACCCGGTTGACCGTCCTCCTTGCGCACCACCAAGGCGCTAAGAAGGCCTCTACCGGCAGCGTCCTCCTCCCGCGAAATCTCGTAGAGGAGGTAGTGGAACGAATAATCGCTTGGACCGAACGCAATGCTGCCGATCTTTTGCGTCAGCTCGGAATAGGAGATTGTGGATTGCCTTCTTGCTCGAGAACTGATCTCTTGGACCGCCTCCCCCTTGGCTTTTTCCCAAACGGCCGTTTCATGACCATATTTCGCGGTGGCGGTTTGCTTGGGAGTGGGTGCAGCGACGGGGAAATCCAACATATTCCGATGGTGTTCCACGGTCTTCGAGATCGCTTTCGGCGCTGGCGTACCTCGCAGCAGGCCTTCGGTGCTGAGATCTTCGTCAATGTCGGGCCAGTGGATGCCGTATCCGCCGCCGGCAATTTTCCAATTCTTGCGCTGGGCGGGGGTGGCCTTGAGCAGGCGCGGATACCAGACGAGCGGAACGCTGATTACACGCCCGTCGTGAAGAGACACGCTCAGGGCGTCGTCGCTGAAGGCAACGTCGAGTACGCGCTCATCTGCCGTGATTGCCGAAGAACTCACTCCACGCCTCCAAGAACAGCGCTGTCTTCTCCGTCACCATGGATTGTATCGTGCGGAGTTCGTGTGCGCGAAATCCGAAGTTGGCGGCCAGTTGGACAGGGTCGAGCCAGAACTTTGCCGATAGGTCGTCGCGGTCTACGTGGATGTGCGGCGGCTCATTCGGCTCATGGCTATAGAAATAGAAGCGATAGGGGCCGGACCGCAACACCGTCGGCATGCGGGAGATTCTAGCAAAAACCAAACGGACCAAAATTCTCCCTCGTCTCCTCCTGGCACGAGACGCTTCCCCCTAACGCTACCGAACCACCCTCTCAATTTCTCCCTTCAACTCCCCATACGACACAGCCCCCGGGTGGTACCACGCAACCTTTCCCGCGCGATCGACAAGCACGAGCGTGGGTGTCGTCGACGCTCCATAGGTCTGGAAATTCGCCTTGCTCACCGGCATCGGAATATCGAGCAGGCCGCTGTAGAAGCGGTGGCGGACGGCGTCGACGTACATGAGTTCGTCGCCAGGATTCGCGTGCTCGATCTGCGCGGTGTAGCCGTAGAGGCGCGTGGGGCCGAGGACTTTCAAGCCTTTCGCGGCATACTCGCTGCGCAGTTGCGTGATGATGGGGGCTTCGGCCTTGCAGTCGCCGCACCAGTGTGCCCAGAAGAACAGCAGAACCGGCGAGCCTTTCAGTTGCGCGGCGGACGGGATCGCGGGGCCGAGGGATTGATCGGATTTTAGCGACGGAGCCAGGCGTCCCTGGAAGGACAGCAGGTTGATGTTCTTCTGCAGGCGCTCCACGATGGACGTGTTGGCGTACGCGCGCACCGACGACTGCAGGAGCGCAACCGCCTGCTGGCGCTGGCCTCTCTCGGCGAGCGCTTGCGCCTGTACTTCCAGGGCGGCGCCGAGGGCGAGGCCAAGATGCGGGTCAGAATCGAGCGAGCGGTTCTTCAGCGCTTCGAGAGTAAGGGTCTTCGTCTGCTTCGCGTAGGATTCAGCCTGCGAATATTGCCTTGCGTCGAGGGCGGCGCGGGCCATCCAGGAATAGGCTTCGAGAAACTCGGGAGTAACTCCCTGGCGCGAGCGGTAGGAGTCCAATGCAGCCTGCGCGGCGGAGAAATTATTCTCCGCGAGAGCATAGCGTACGTTGTCGACAATCCCCGCCCAGGCCGAGGCCGCGAGCAGAAGCGAAGCCAGTAGTGCGCGAAGAAGCATAGGTCTAATGATGAAGAGTTTTGCAAAAGGTGGCAAATCGGGGTCGATTTCAGGGGGGAGATTTCGCTCAACAATAGCGATTCGGCCCGGCTGGGAACTTACCGTGGTAACCGTAAATACCCGTATATCAGCCGGTTAGGGACGCTAGGCACGGATTTCTGTAGCTATTTCGGTGCAGTTTCCGTACAATTTAACTGCGTTTGACTTTAAGAGTTCCTTCGCAGTACAAGCATCTCCGCTTAACCCAGCGTGTGACCTGCCTGCAGAAGACCCGAAAAGTTTCAGCGCTACATCAAGATAAAGGAACATTGCATCAACATGGAACAAGGAACAGTGAAGTGGTTTAACGACGCCAAGGGCTATGGATTCATCAGCCGCCAGAACGGTGAGGATGTCTTCGTGCATTTCTCCGCCATTCAGGCCAGCGGATTCCGCAGCCTCCAGGAAGGTCAGCAAGTGCAGTTTGACGTGGTCAAAGGCCCCAAGGGCTGGCAGGCAGAGAACGTCAAGCCCGTCTAAAACCGCTTCGCACCGACAATCCGAAAAAGGGCGGCCAGCAATGGCCGCCCTTAGTTTTTGGAGCGCCACGCCCGTCGCTGAAAGAAGTGTGTTGAGTCCCTCGGCGCTGAAGCCGCACTGATTTTGTTGCATCCGTCGGCGTGCCTTAAAGCAGCGCCCACTCAAAACTTACCTGGTTGGCCACCCAGCTAATGTCTCGCGCTGAACTCGTCACGGGCGTCCAGCGTCCAAAGCTCTTAAGATGGCCGCGCAGGGGTTTTGAGTGCAAACGCCTGTTTACAACAATTCAGAGGATAATGGGGGTTCGCCGCAAGGGGGCAAATGCTTGAGCACGCTGTCGCAGATCGCATGGATTGCATTCTTCGTCGGTGGTTTTTTCTGTTTCGTCTATTCGTGGATTGTTCTACTGAAAACGTCGCGTGAGAAGCCGCCGCGCTGGCGGGATCGGATCAGCCTCATAGCGCTAATTCTTGCATCTATGGCGGCATTCCTCAGGTTCGTAATGCCAGCCTTTTGGCCACGAGATTTCGGACAGCAGGTACAAACTGCGGTGGCATGGACGAGGGTCAGCGTGGGGATATGCGCCGTGGCTCTTCTTGTCGGGTTAGCGGGGCGTCCTCGCCTTGTCGCACCCATCGTCGTGGCGTGCTTCGCCACGGCAGGCTTTTGGGTAATGAGCACCATTCCTTGAGGGGCAGGAGCTAACTCTCGGGAGGGGTTTTGAGTGAAATCGCCTGTTTTCGACACTTATCGCGTAGGATGGTCTCGATAGCGAGGGGAACGGTTATGTCGATGAGAACATTGAAGATGACCTGCGGCTTTCCGGTCGTGGTTTTCGCGTTGTTTGCCTTTACCAGTCTGGCCTCCGCAGCTACTTGCGACCGTACATGCCTACTTGAGCAAGCGAAACAATTCAATGCGAACATGCTCGCGCGCACCGTCGAGAAGGTTCCTCTCGCCGCCGGGGCAAACATACGCGAGAACACTAAAGCCATCGCACTTCGGGATAGCAAGTGGACGGGGGTGACGAAACTTCTGTCAGATGGAATGTACGCGGACCCAATTTTAGGGAATGTGATTGAGCATGTGGCAGCAGAGACGGCGGACGGGAAGACTGTCTACATCGGTACACGCCTCAAGGTCGAAGACAGCAAGATCAAGGAAGTCGAAATCAACTTTGACGACGGCCCCCGCGTCAATGTTAAGAACTTGGTGCCATACGATCCAATCTTCAACACAATTGTGCCGCTGGAAGAGCGTTCCACACGCGAAGAGCTGACGAGGATTATCACTTCCTACTTCAAAGGGTTGACCGACCATAATCCCATTCAAGCCGACTACGACCCGCGATGCGACCGCTATCACAGCGGCAACCGCGTTACCCACAACCCCCGGAATGGTATTGAGCAGAGCGGCGACGATGGCTGCTATGAGAGCAATCTCGGGCCGAAGCCTTGGGGTCCGGCGACGGAGGTGCGCATTGGACTAGTCGATTCGGAACGCGGAATCGTCATCGGCTATGCAATCCTCTACTACGGCAACAGCGACCGCAGGATGCAGATAAACGAGGTCTTCAAGATTCTGGATGGTCGTCTTCGAATGGTGGACAACATTGGCTTGATGGAAGAAGGAATCACGTCGTCGGGCTTCGCGGAGTAGCTAGCGATGGGATGCAGTTCGATCTCAACTGTTGAAATATCGCCATTACACTCAAACTCCCGCAGAGCCCCCACCCTGACCTATTCAGCCCATATGTGACCACCCCCTCGACAGCCCGCCCCATCAGCCCCCGGATCGTCCCTCTCCGCCTGCCCGTCATCCGAAACTACTGCCTTTCGTCGCCAGAAGGATGCTCCCGAGCACAGACCGGTGCATAGTCAGCATCAGGAGGCATCTTCCTATGAAAACTCGCATTGCCACAGCCACCGTCGTCATCCTTTTGGCCGGGTCCGTGATCCCCCTGCCGGCCCAGTCTTCTTCCCCAGCCACTCCCGTCCAAGCGTGGACGCTGCCCCACGGCACCGCCGTCAAGGACGCCGGCCCGCGCACCTACCAGTTCACGGTGGACTACAACATGGCCAACAGCAAGGGCGAGATCACTCATCGCGTGCGCCTCACGGGAGACTACACGCGTGGCCTGCCGGCCGGTGAGGTCCTCTGGAAGAATGTCACCCAGGCGGACGTGGACGGCCCCACGGCCCCCTTCGCAGCGGCACAGAAACGCGATTTCATGGAGGGCTTCCGTTATCGCAATGACATCGCCAGCACCATGAAGCCGGACTTCTTCAAAGCGTTCCCGCCGACCGCGGTGTTTGAGCGTAATCTGGTTTGGGACACGGGCATGATCGAGATGTTTGGCCAGAATTATTTCGACCAGCTGAAGCTGAACGAGCCTTATCATTCCGCCTCCAGCGACAATGTCAACATGCCGGATGTGGGCGTCTTCCGCAATCGCGACATCGTGCTGACCTGGATTGGCCGCTCGATGCGCAATGGCCAGGACTGCGCCCTGATCCGCTACCAGGCATTCTTCAACCCGGTGGAGATCGCCAATGGAGGCATGACGTTGCAAGGACGCAGCGATTACTGGGGAGAGATCTGGGTCTCGCTGGCCACCAGGCAGATTGAATACGGCACTCTGTACGAAGGTGTCGTGGGAGAGATGAAGCTAGCCGGCCAGGACGCCATGCAGATTGTGAACGTCTTCCGCATCGGCACGTTTGAACCGCTGAGCGCGAACTAGAGAACTCCCGGGCGTAGGGGCGCGGATATGAATTCACCGAAGCACAAATGGACGTTCTACCTGTTGTGGCCCAATCTGGCCGTGGCGGTGGTGTTCCTGATTTTGCTTGCCGCGAATCAACTCCCAACCGCCCGGGATTTCTTTCATGCCCTGGTTTACGCGCTGGTGTACTCCAACCTGATCGCGATCTTCGGCGTTCTTTCCGTGGAGGTGCTGGCAGAGAGATGGGCTCGCGGCAAGCGCTCGCTCGTTCCAGTCTTTGCCCTCTGCATCTTCGTCGTAATTCCAGCGGGCTTCCTGCTGGTGCAGACGCTTTTGATGGGGATCGGCTTTTTGGCTCCCCAGCATTTCTGGCCGGAGTATTTTCACAATCTGCGCGTCTCCACGCCGCTCGCTGTCGTATTCGGATTGGGAGCTTTGATCCACGCATCGTTGCGGGAACGCGTCCAGGTTGCAGAGGAAAAACTCCACGAAAAAGAGCTGGCAGAAGAACGCGCACGGAAGCTGGCCACTGAGGCCCGGCTGCGCTCCCTCGAGTCGCGCGTCCATCCACATTTCCTGTTCAATACTTTGAACTCGATCAGCGCGCTCATTGCCACCAATCCCCCCAAGGCCGAGCGAATGGTTGGCCAGCTGGCCATATTGCTGCGCGCTTCGCTCGACACCAGCGACCAACCGTTGATTCCGTTGGAACAGGAGCTGGGGATGGTCGAAAGCTACGTCGACATTGAGAAAGTGCGCTTTGGCGAGAAGCTGCGCGGATCGGTCGACGTGCCCGCCGATTTGCGCAACGTCAAGGTACCTCCCATGTCGGTGCAGGCTTTGGTGGAAAACGCGGTGAAATACGGAATCACTCCCCAGGGCGGAAGCGGAGAGGTTTGGGTCACCGCATCCGCAGACAATGGCAGCGTCTGCATTGAAGTTCGCGATTCCGGCCCCGGCTTCGATTTGGCTGTGGTCCCTGCCGGTCATGGGCTCGATAACCTCGTCGAGCGCCTCGATGCCCTGTTCGGCGAGAAGGCCCGCATCAACGCTTTCCGCCGGGACGGTCATTGTGTTGTCGAAATGGTTTTGCCCCGCGTATGAAACTTCGCGCCTATCTCGTCGACGATGAACCGCTGGCCCTCGAACGCCTGCGCCGGCTGCTCGAGCACTCGGCACGCGTGGAAGTGATCGGCTCCACGACCATTCCCGAGGAAGCCGTTGCGGCGCTCACCGCCGACCCGCCGGACGTGTGTTTCCTCGACATTCAAATGCCACGGCTCAACGGTTTCGACGTGCTGGCAAAGTTGCCTCGTCAGCCTCTTGTGATTTTCACCACTGCATACGATCAATACGCCCTCAAAGCGTTCGGAGTGAACTCCGTCGACTACCTGCTGAAACCGGTCGATCCCGAATCCCTGGAACGCGCTCTCAAGAAAGTTGAGACGCTGCGCGACTCGGGGCGGCTCGCTCAGTCCGACCTGCAAGCCTTGCTTCAGAAACTGACCGACTCGCTTCGTGAGGCCAGCCCGGAGTATCTCGAGAGAATCGCTTCCAAACTCGGCGACCGATTGCGGTTTCTCGACCTGGATCGCGTCAGCCATTTTTATGCCGAGGATAAGCTCACGTACGCGGTGTCGGAGGGCAAACCTCACTGCGTGGATCATCCCATCGCCGAACTCGAGAAGAAACTCGATCCGAAGAGGTTCTTCCGTATCCACCGCAGCACGGTGGTAAACCTCACCTGGATCAAGGAAGTGACCACTCTCCCAGGCGGTGCGTTGAACATTCGCCTGAAAGATGAAAACACCACGGACCTGACGGTAGCGCGCGACCGGGCGCGCATGTTCAAGATACGGGTGGGCGGTTAGCCGGGCACGGTCCGCACTGAGTCTGAGAGACCAGATGCGGGGACAACGCTACGGCTGAGCGTCGCGCATGAGTACTACGTCCGAGTCGGTATGTCCGCGGACGAGCGCCAGCCGACTGCCGTCCGCGGACCAGTGATAGTCCCAGATATGCTCGGCTTTGAATGACGTCAGTGGTTTTCCAGCCGAGCCATCCAGCGGCTGCTGCCAGAGGTTGTCCGCGCCGTTTTCACGCGTCACATAGACCACCGACTTGCCATCGCGCGAAAATTGGATCAGATTCGTGACGCGAGGCCGCTGAAACCCAAGCATCCTCGGAGCCGCATTCGAATCGGTTGCGACCACCGCTATTTTTTCTGCGTGCCCGGCCGCGTGGTCGATCGTGGCAAACGCCACCGTGTGACCATCCGGAGCAACGCCGAAGAATCCCGCCGCTGTAAGCTCCGACACTTTCCGCGAAGGACCTCCGTCGATCGGCGCCTGCATCACTTGCGACGTCCCGCCGTCGAGGTAGTAAACCGATCGCGAATCCGGGGCGCAGACCGGATAATTGTCCTGCTTGCCCTGGGTGAGCTCCTTCAGATTCCCTCCCGAAGCGTCGGCTCGCCATACATTCTCGGTGCTCTTGCCGCCGCGCAGTCCAAGAAGAAACACAACGTAGCGGCCGTCCTGACATTCCCAGGGATCACCCGCCGCCGAACCCTGCTCGGTAGCAAAGGAGCCCTTCGCTCCCGTATCCGGATTCACCCAATAAAGAATACTGTCCTTGTCATAGATCAGGCGCCCATCGTGCGACCAGGTAAAGTTTGAGAATGTGGCTGCCGGCACGATCCGCCGTCCGTCAGCGGCACCGGCTTCCGCGGACATCAATTCCAGGTTCCATCGTCCTTCACTGAGCACCGTTGCCAGCACTTTTCCGTCGGCCGCTACGCTCAAGTTGGAATACTGGTTCGTGTCCCGCGTAACCGGATCCAACCTTCCTTCGGGATAGACCACAAAGACAATCTGCTGCTGCGTGAAGTTCGAAGACCGGCTGCGCTCCAGGACGAGCAGTCCGTGGCCGTCGGGCATCCAGGTGGGCGAGGACAGTCCCGAGTCCGAGCTGAGAACCAGATGCTGCTGGCCGTTGTGGACATCGACCGCCATGAGCCCGGTGAGGGCATCGCCCGGCTGGCTTACCACGCACAGGATCGCCTTGCCGTCCGGCGACCAAGCGGGACCGAAAAGTCCCTGGGCCGTCGGTCCGCCGGTTAGAGTCGTCTCCTCGCCGCTGTCGAGCGAGCGCACAATCAGGCGATACTTGCCTGGGTCCGGATTGTCGTACCGCATGAACGCAAGTTTGTGCCCGTCGGGCGAGAACGTAATGTTCGAATCCACATCTTCGGCCAGCCGTTCGGGTGTGCCGCCGAGAAGAGGCGAACGGTACAAATACTTCAGGTCCGCGTTGCCGGCATCGCTGCGGATGAAATAAAGATAGTTGCCATCGGGCGAAAAATGCAGCCCGTTGTAGTAGACATCGGCGGGCGGCTGCACCTGCGTGTTGCTGTTGGTCGGAACATTCCTCAACCACAAGCTGGCCAAGCCGCTGCTGTCCCGCATCAGGCTGAGAATATATTTTCCGTCCGGCGAGATCGCCACCAAAGCGGCGTTGCCTTCTTCAGTCAGCTTGGTGACGGTGAAATTTCGGAACGGACGCATCGGGTGCCGCATCAGCAGCGAATACACTCCATAACCGGCGGCCAGAAGCACAAACAACGCGAGCAGAACGGTAACGCCGGTGCCCACCTTGTGCCGTCCGGCAACGGCGACGACGGGAGAGCTTTGCCCAGTCGGAGCGACGACGACCGGGGATGACGCGCCAGATCCCGCGGCTGACACGCCGGTCGCAACCGGCACCGATGCCGAACCGGAAGGAGCGGCCGCGCTCTTACGCCCCGATTCCATATCCCGCTTGAGCCGCTTCAGATCGCCGCGCAGGTCGGCGGCAGACTGGTAGCGCAGGTCTCGATCTTTTTCCAGCAGCTTGTCCAGAATCTCCTGCAGCTTCGGCGGCAACGAAGCATTCAGTTGCAGCGGCGGCACGGGGTCGAACTGCAGGATGGCGTGGAATACCACCGCGGAGGTCATGCCCGAGAAGGGCTGCTTTCCGGTCGACATCTGGTAGAGAACCGTGCCCAGCGAGAACAGGTCGGTGCGCGGATCAAGTTCTTCGCCTCGAGCTTGCTCCGGAGACATGTAGGCGATGGTGCCGACGGTCGCGCCCGGGGTGGTCAGATTGATAGGCGAGTCCAGCGTAGTCCCGATGGTGGTCATTTGCATTTCGGGACGGGAGAGCTTGGCCAGGCCGAAGTCAAGGATCTTGACCTGGCCGCGGTTGGTCACAAATATATTTGCCGGCTTGATGTCGCGGTGGATGATCCCTTTGGAGTGAGCCGCGTCGAGGGCGTCGGCGAGTTGAATCGCGATGTCGACCAGCGGTCCAGCGGCGAGCGGGCCCGGGTCGAGCTTCAGGTCGAGGTTCTGGCCCTCGAGCAATTCCATTGCAATGAAGGAGACTTCCTCGCCGGCTTGGTTCTTGCCCCGCTCGACGGCATAGATCGTACAGATGTTGGGATGGTTCAGCGCGGAAGCCGCGCGGGCCTCCAGCAGAAAACGGTCCAGCGCGTTCTGATCCTTGGAAAGCTGGGGAGGTAGAAACTTCAGCGCGACTTTGCGGCCGAGCGTGAGGTCTTCGGCCTCGTAGACCACCCCCATCCCGCCCGCCCCCAGGCGTCCGGTAATCCGGTAGTGCGAGATGGTCTGGTTGATCATTCCCGAATGCGAGTGGAGTGATCCATCTTATGGAGGGATGAAGGGGCAGTCAAACCCGGGCTTCTCCGCGCAGTTTTGTCATCGGAAATTGAAATTGCCGTCGTTGGTGCCCGGATCTCGGGCCGAAGCACGAGACCTGCGGACCCCGAGGCTGCCAGTGCACTCGCAATGGGAACCAGCCCCAGCTTGATCACGGGGCTGGCTCTGTCTCTTTCGGAATAAAGGTGCCGACGAGATGCCGGTTGGCTACAGCAGCGGCCTCTCTTGTTCTTTCTCCAGACGCTCCACCACTTCCTTCGGCAAGTTGTGGAGCAGTTCCAGGAAGGCAGCGTTGGTCCAGCCGAAGCCGATCACGTTGATGTCATAGCCGAGTTCCACGTGGGCTTCGGAAGACCGGCTGACCACGTTGTATTTTTCGCGAATGGTGTGATCGCGGCGGAAGTTCTCGGCGACGTTGGAGAGGAACTCGTAGGAAATGCGGTCTGCCTCGGCATTGAAGCCATAACCGCGTAAGCCCTCGATGGCGAGCATCTCGATGTTTCCCCAGCCATAGGGCAAGTCCCACTGCGTGCCGGATTCGACCGGGCTCATGGCGAGCCCGCCTTCATGCTCGAAAAACTTCAGGTTGGCGGCGACGGCCTTCGCTTGCTCGGGCGTCGCCAGACCCGCCCACAATGGATAAAACGTAGACGCGTATTGATACGATGACATGCTCTTCGTGGTGAAGTTGTAGTCGTAGAACAGGCCGTCCGCGCTGTTCCACAGATATTGAGTGATGAGTTTCTTGCGCTGCTCGGCGCGCTCCTTCCACTTCTTCGCGTCGTCGGCGCGGCCGAGCCACCGGCTGATCTGCTCGAGGTCCTTTTCCGTCTTGTAGAGCAGGCTGTTCAGGCAGACGGGCGCGAAGTGGTGCGTAGCGGCGCCGAAAGGGCCGAAGCGGAAGCTGACATCGAATCCGGATTCGCGCATCGAGCGGTCGCCCTTGTAGTAGTCGGCGCTCAGACGGAACACGCGCGTTTTCTCACAGGTCGGGCGCGCCATGGTGAGCGGAGCGTCGCACACTTGAATCGTGTAGGGCGCGCCGGCGACCGGCTGCTTCGAGTCCTGGTTGGGCGGAGTCTCGACGATGAAGTCGTCGGCCTCGGCGGGATGGAAGAAAAGATAGTTGGCGGCCTTGCGGTAGAAGCCGGTCTCATCCTTGATGGCCTCCGCGGGGGGGCCGGTGCCGAAATCGTAGTAGCGCGAGAGCCCTGTCTGTCCAGCAAGGTGAGGATCGCTCATCCACAACTCGTATTCTTTGCTGATTCCGGAATAGGCACGCTCCAGCCATGCGGTGTCGGGCTTGTCGCGCGGGGTGGCGCTGTAGACGTCCATGAACGCGGCGCTGACGAAGGGCGGCTGCGAGCGCGTCAGATAGTAGGTGCGGTTGGCGTTGAGCATGGCGCCGTAGTGCTCGATCTCGAACAAGTAGTTGTTGACCATGCCGCGCGCGAGGTCGACGCGACCGGCGCGAAGCAGACCCCGAATAATGAAGTAACTATCCCAGCCGTACATTTCGTTGAAGCGGCCGCCGGGCACGACGTAGGGGTCGGGGACGTAGAGCAGACCGGAAGGATTCTGGTCACCCTGCGTGATTTCGCCGAGGCGGTGAATCTCGACGGGAAGCGTCTTCACTTGGACATTACAGTCGGCAGCGAGTTTCTGCAGCGCGGGCGGCTCGGCAAAGCCAGCGGGAAGATAGAGCACGGGCGCGGCCTGGATCTTAGGATCGACTACGCTCTGGCACGACGTCATGGACCGCGTCAGCGTGTCCCAGCCGGAAGAAATGTAGTCGAGGATCGGCTTGAGGCCGGGCTCGGCCGGGGTTTGGGCGAACGAGGAACAAGACAAACCGAGAGTAAGAACGAGCAAGTAGAGCGAACGAGTTTTCATCATGGGGAAAGCTCCGCCATCATAAATCTGGCTGCGCAGGGTTCCAAGAACATTCCGGGACCGACAAAAGAATCACCACAAGGGACACAGGCACCGGGGAAAACCTGCACCTTTGGTTTATCCTACGTTGTTCGCGTTTTACTGAGGGGGCTCGAGTGAAACGAAATCACGGATTCGTCCGTCTGCTGTGCGGATTTTCCATCCTTCTTCCCGCCATCTTCCTGCTGGCGAGCGTAAGTTCGGCGCAGATTCCAGTAAGCACCTATCAGGACTTGCGGTGGCGCATGGTCGGCCCGTTTCGCGGCGGGCGGACTCGGGCGCTCGCCGGAGTGCCGAGTCAGCCGAACGTTTTCTACATCGCGCAAGTAAACGGCGGAGTGTGGAAGTCGGATGACTACGGGCGCACGTGGAATCCGATCTTCGACGATCAGCCAACGCAGTCCGTCGGCGCCATCGCCGTGGCGCCGTCCGATCCGAATGTGATTTACGTCGGCAGCGGCGAAGGCCTGCACCGGCCGGATTTGTCGGTGGGCAACGGGATCTATAAGTCGACCGACGCGGGCAAGACGTGGACGCATCTGGGGCTGCGCGACGGCCAGCAGATCCCTGGGCTGGCGGTCGATCCGCGCGATCCGAATAAGGTATTTGCGGCAGTGCTGGGGCATCCGTATGGGCCGAGCGAAGAACGCGGGCTTTATCGATCGACCGACGGCGGCCAGACGTGGCAGCGCGTGATCGCCAAAGACGAGAACACCGGCGGATCGGACGTGGTAATCGATCCGGCGAATCCCGATGTCATGTACGCGTCGATGTGGGAAGCGCGCGAGGGCCCGTGGGAAGACATGAACAAGTTCGACGGTGCCGGCGGCGGTTTGTTCAAGTCGACCGATGGCGGCAGTACGTGGAAGCAACTGAGCGGGGGTCTGCCAAAGGATCTCGCGCAGATCTATGTCGCAATCGCTCCCAGCGATCCGCGGCGGCTGTACGCGACTCTGGCGACGGCTTCAGGAAAGTTGAGCGTGTATCGCTCGGAGGACGCGGGCGAGAATTGGGCGCAGATCACCGACGATCCGCGGCCTTCGGGAAGGATTGGCGGCGGGGACCTGCCGATTCCCAGGGTGGACCCGAAAGATCCCGAGGTGGTGTATGTCGTCAGCACGGTGACCATGAAATCGACCGATGGCGGAAAGACCTGGGCCGGATTTCGTGGCGCACCGGGCGGAGACGATTATCAGAACATCTGGATCAATCCCACCAACGGCAAGATCATTTTGATTGTCAGCGACCAGGGGGCCATCGTCACCGTGAACGGCGGCGATTCCTGGAGTTCGTGGTACAACCAGCCGACGGCGCAGTTGTACCACGCGATCGCCACCACCAATGTGTTTCCGTATCGGGTGTGCGCCGGGCAGCAGGAGAGCGGTTCGGTGTGCATTTCCAGCCGCGGCAACGACGGCGCGATCACCTATCGCGAGTGGCATCCCGTGGGCGTCATCGAGTACGGGTACGTCGCGCCGGACCCGCTCGATCCCGACGTGATTTACGGTGGTGGCCGCACAGAAGTTTCCCGTTTTCATTTCTCCACCGGCCAGGTGCAGAATGTGTCGCCGATACCGCTGCGCAATCCGAAGTACCGCGCAAACCGCACCGAGCCGTTGCTGTTCTCGCCGGTCGATCCGCACACGCTGTACTACGCGACCAACGTACTCTTCAAAACAACCGACGGCGGAGATTCCTGGCAGACCATCAGTGGCGACTTGACGCGGGAGAATCCGGAAACTCCGGAGAGCGTGGGCAAGCTCTTTAATCCGAATGCGGCCAAACAGCGGGGAGTGATTTATTCTCTGGCGCCCTCGTTCAAGACCATCGAAACGCTCTGGGCGGGCACGGACGACGGGCTGCTTTGGATCACTCACGATGGCGGGAAGAACTGGACGAATATCACGCCGAAAGACTTGACGCCATGGAGCAAGGTCACGCAGATTTCAGCGTCGCACTTCGATGAGCAGACGGCCTATGCGTCGGTGAGCCGCTTCCGCATCAACGACACGCATCCATACATCTATCGCACCCACGACGGCGGCAAGACGTGGAAGCTGATTACCGCCGGGCTGCCGGAGTTCGGCCCCGTCGACACCGTGCGGGAAGATCCAGTGCGGAAGGGACTGCTGTTTTCGGGCACGGAGAATTCTGTATGGGTTTCGTTTGACGACGGCGATCACTGGCAGTCGCTGCAACTGAATCTGCCCCACACATCGATGCGCGATCTGTGGATTCACGACGACGATCTGATCGTGGCGACGCACGGCCGCGGTTTCTGGATACTGGACGACATCGCGCCGCTGCGCGAAGTTTCAGCCGCCATGAACGCGGTCCATCTCTTCAAGCCCGCTCCGGCGTATCGTGTGCAGCGCGACACCTACACCGACACGCCGCTTCCTCCGGACGAGCCGATGGCGGCGAATCCACCGGATGGCGCGGTGTTTGACTACTATCTGCCGTCCGCATCCAGCGCTGTCACGCTGGAAATCCTTGATGCGCAGAATCACTTAGTGCGTCGGTTCACCAATACCGACCCGCCGGACATCCCGGAAGAGCAACTGAAAAAGCAGCTCATTCCGCTGTATTGGCCGCGCCAGGGCCGGCAGCTTGCCACCGGCGCCGGCATGCATCGCTGGGTGTGGGATCTGCATTACGCTGCCCCGCAATCGAATAATCACGACTACCCGATCGCCGCCGTTCCGCATGACACGCCGAGATTGCCCTTGGGACCAACGGTCCTGCCGGGTGGTTACACGGTGAAGCTCACGGTGGGCGGGAAATCGGCGACTGCACCACTTGTGGTGAAGATGGATCCTCGAGTGAAGGCGTCTCAGCTTGCTCTGGAGAAGAAGTTCAGGGCAGAGACACGGCTGTCCCAGATCCTTACGGCAACGACGAGGGCCTCAGCGCAGGCAGGCGCGTTGCGCAAACAGCTCGAGGATTTAGCTGTCGGCGACCGTCGGGGCAAAGTGGATGTGGATCCCTATGCGAAGAAGCTGAATGCCCTGCTCGGAGCAGGCGGTGGACCCTTCGCGCAGCCAACCGCGGAGGCAACGCAATCTCGCGTGAATGCGCAGTCGGGAACCCTCTATCAGCAAATCTGGCAAGTAGACGCCGAACCGACCGCGGCACAATCTGAAGCGCTGGCGGCCATCGAACGCGACTACGCCGATGTGCAAAAGCGCTGGAAGGATTTCACCATGAGCGAGTTGCCGGCGCTGAATCAGCAGTTGAAGAATGCCCAGGCTCCAGAGATCAAGCTCGATCCGAATGCGCAGAGCGAGGAGACGGACTCGAACGAGGAATAACCGGGGGCTGTCTCTGAGTGCAACTTCTTGCATCTTCCCTGCGTCGGCAAAATCTTGCGCAGGAGTCGATTGGGCTATTTTGCCGCACCGGCCGCCGGGTTATAATCCGGCGAGTTTGGAATTTCGAAAGGTACTGCCTGGGGAAGTACTGGTTCCTTTCAGCTGGTAGATCCCTCGAAGTGTCCGCGTCCAAAACCTGTACTGAAATCACAAAAAGCGAAGAGGCCTACGTTATGAAAGTTCTCCGCACGCTCGCCCTTGCCTTGCTGCCCCTGCTCATGAGCTCCGCCCTGAGCTCGCAATCGTTTACTCCCGGAACCTGGACAAAGGGTCCGACACCGCCGTCAACATCCGGCGTAGGACACACGCTTCTTCTGACCGACGGCTCCGTGCTGGCAATCGACAGCGGCTGCAACACCACAGGACAGTGGTACCGGCTGGTTCCAGACAGCACCGGCAGTTACGTGAATGGGAAGTGGGTGAGCGGAGGAACGCTGCCCGCAGGATACAACCCGCTCTATTTCGCCTCGGCGGTGCTGCCCTCGGGCAACGTGATTGTCGTCGGCGGAGAATACAACGGCTGCAACACGGCGGAAACGCGTCTGGGCGCGATGTATCTCGCCAGGGGAAATCGATGGGTGACTATCTCGACGCCGGCGGGATGGAGCCAGATCGGCGACGCGGAAGGCATTGTGCTGGCAAACGGCAAGTTCATGCTGGGGAACTGCTGCGGCGTCAACCAGGCCATCGCCACGGTGACTGGCACGACCGTGACCTGGACGTTGACGGGCACTGGCAAGGCCGACGCGAACTCAGAAGAAACCTGGACGCTTTTGCCCAACAACAAGGTCTTGGCAGCGGATGCGAATAACCTTGCGGATCTTAAGCACTCGGAACTCTACACTCCTTCCACGGGAACCTGGACCTCGGCGGGCAGCACGGTGGTGCAACTCGACGATACCAGCACGGCCACCAACTCCCATGAAATCGGGCCGGCGATTCTGCGTCCGGATGGAACCGTGCTGGCCACTGGCGCCACTGGAAACAACGCGGTGTACAACACGACGACGGGAGCGTGGTCGGGAGCACCCTCGTTCATCGGCGGGCTGGATATTGCCGATGGGCCAGCAGCGCTGCTGCCCGACGGCAATGTGTTGGTCGACACCAGCAAGGGCGTTTATCAGCTCGGCACATTCTTCTTCGAATGGGACGGCACTGCCTTCCACGGCGTCCCGCGAGTGCCCAATGCCGCGGTCGACAGTTCGTACTACGGCACCATGCTGGTTCTGCCGACTGGGCAGATCCTGTTCACCGATTTCTCGTCGGATGTGGAAATCTACACGCCTGCCGGAAGCCCGTATCCCGGTGCGGCTGCGGTCATCACCAGCGTCGCCAGCACGCTCACGCATGGATCTTTGAACAACGTTGTGAAGGGGACCCAGCTGAACGGTCTGTCGCAGGGCTCGTCGTATGGCGACGACGGAGGAAACGCGAGCAACTACCCTCTGGTTCGCATTACCGATGCGACGGGCAAAGTCGTGTTTTGCCGGACGCATAACTTCAGCACCATGGGCGTAGCGACCGGAAGCAAGATCGTGTCGGCACAGTTCGACGTTCCATCGGCGATTGCGCTGGGCGCTGGAACGTTGGAAGTTGTGACGAACGGAATCGCGTCAACGCCGCTGGGAATCACGATTCAGTAGTGCAAAAAGAAGCTGGCGTCATCCTGAGCGCAGCCGCTCTTCAGGCGAAGCGAAGGATCTCCCGCTGAGCAGTTTTGGGGGATCCCTCGCCTCGCTGGAGAATAGGCGAGGCTTCGGAATGGCGCCGTCGTCTATAGACTCTCGACTGCCTTTTGCAGTTCCGCAGCAATCTCTTCGGGACCGGTGCCCGGCGTGAACTTCCTCGGTTCGCCGATGTGCACCACGATCTTCCCCGGCGCGACGATCCGCTTGCCGCTTTGTTGCGCTTCGAACAATCCATCAATTCTCATCGGCAGTACCGGGACCCCCAGATTGGCCGCCAGCAGCCCGATTCCCGCTCGGAACGGGAGTAGCTTTCCGTCCAGAGTGTGGCGGCCTTCGGGAAAAACCAGCACGCTGTAGCCGCCATCGACGGCGGTGCCCGCGTAAGCAAAGCTGCGCCGGAATCCGGCTTGGCGCGGCAGCGGGAACAGATTCAGCAGGCTCACGCCCAGAGTCCATCGAACGCGATTGAAGACGCGCAGGAAGAAATTCCGCTCTGGGCTGGGACTACGCAGAGCTTCGAGCGCTTCGCCTCCGGTGGCGATGGCGACACGGTGGCGGAGACGCGGGGGCAGCGCGGTCAGGATGAATCCGGCGTCGTAATCTCCGATGTGGTTGGAGATCACCAGTAGCGGGCCTTGAACGCTGTGCAGATGTTCGCGCCCGATGATTCGCGGCCAGCCCAGCAGAATCATCGCCGGACGCATGAGCAGATAGTGTGTGAAGTTGCGTAGCAGGTTCACTGGCCACGCCAGACTCCACGCCGGATAGTGATAAGCCTTCGCCGGTTCGGCTTCTCCGCGGAGCAGGCGCTGCAGATCGCCCACGGTCTGCACGGTGCTGAAGCGGGTTTCGCTGAGGTCGATCTGATAACGGTCCTCGAGAGCGCCAAGCAGTTCGACGCGGTCGAGCGACCCGAGGCCGAGGTCAGAATCCAGCTTCGCGTCTCCACCCAGCGCGGCTGCGGGTCGGCCGGAGATGCGCGCGATCAAGTTCTGGAGCGCGGCACTGCCGTTCGCTGTGTTCGCCTGCGCGCATGGCTGAGCCGGGCTCAGGATTTCGGCGTGGGCGGCTTCCGCGATCACATTGTGCCGCGGCTTTTGCGTACTGGTGCGGGGAAAGTCCTCGTCCGGCCAGCGCATCCACAGGCGCATCCGCTGGAACTCGGCAAGCGCTTGATTCGCACGCTGCACGACCTCCTCGATCCGCGCGCCTTCGCGCAATACCAGCACCGCACAGGGTTCAGCGTTGCCGTCGCGCTCGATGCCGACCACCACGCAATCTTTGACTTCGGGCTGCTGTCGCAGGGCGGCTTCGAGGTCCTCGGGATACACGTTGGTGCCGCCGGGCGTAATGATGACTTCTTTCTTTCGGCCTTTGAAGTAGAGATTGCCATCGGCGTCGAGCGCGCCGATGTCGCCGGTGCGATACCAACCTTCCTTGTCGGCCACTTGCCCTTCGCCAGCGGTCCTCCAATAGCCGGAGGCTACGCCCGCGCCGCGCACCAGAATCTCGCCATCCTCCGCCAGTTTGACTTCGCGTCCGGGAAGCACCTTGCCAATTGATCCGCGGCCGAGGCGGAACGGATGGTTCACGCTGATCAGCGAAGTCGTTTCAGTGAGGCCATAGCCCTGAATGGCAGCGTAGCCGAGGCGATGCCAGAATTCCTCGGTGTCACGGTCGAGCGCGGCCCCGCCACATATGAAGGCCCAGAATTTCCAGCCGAACTGGCCGCGAATGTTGCGAAAGATCCACCAGCGGCGGAGAAAGTGTTTGTCTTTCGACGATTCGAAGCGCCGGCGGAACGAGGCAGTTTCGTGGCGATCGTCGAGGTCGCGCTCGATCTTCTGCTTCAGAGACTGCAGCACGCGCGGCACGCTGACCAGAACCGAGACGTGCTCGCGGCGGATGGTCGCGACAATCTCTGACGGCTTGAGCTCTTCCTGAAAGATCACCGTGCCTGCGAGGAGTGGAGGCAGGAAGAGTCCAAGGAATTGCCCGAAGACGTGGCTGAGCGGAAGCAAGTTCAGGAAGCGGATGGGATGTACGAAGCGCTCGTACTTCAGATAGTTCCTGATCTCGCGCTCCAGTGGCGCCAGATTGGCGAGGACGTTGCCGTGCGTGATGACCACACCGCGCGGTTCGGCGGTGGTGCCGGAGGTAAACACGATTTGCAGCGTGTCGTCGCGCGTGAGAGGGGCTGGAGCAAAGCTCCCGGGTTCAGAAGAGCTTCCTCGCGAAAGTTCGTTCAAAACCAGCATCGGTATTGCGGGTTCGTCCGGTGGCAGCTCTTCAACGTGGTGGCACGAAACTACCAGCAGTTTTGCGTCAACCTGACGGGCCACGCGCAGGGCAAAGTCGCGGGAAGCGCCGTCGTCCATGGGAACCACCACGACGCCGCGCAGGGTGCATCCGAAAAACGCCGCGACCCATTCGGCGGAATTCTCGCCCCAGAGGAGAATGCGGTCACCCCTGCCAACGCTTCGCAGCTCCAGTTCGCGGGCGAATTGAACTGCCATGGCAAAGACTTGGCCGTAGGTGAACGACTGGGTGCGATAGCCGCGGCGCTGGCGGTAGGCGCGCTCGCGCGGATGCGCGCGAAAATGCTCGCAGAAGAATTCGGCTAGCGATTCGGCCATCGGTGCTTTCTGCATCAAGTGTAGTGCAAGGGCTGCGGGAAAGAAGTGCGCTGGGACACTTCTGAAAGTGCTCCAACGGGCGGGCGCGATCGGGGTAAAATCATCCACCACGAAGGTAACGAAGTGAACGAAAGAACGTTTTCCAGATTCGGCGGCGTTTTCCTGGGTCTTGTCCTGCTGATGACGCTAGCGGCTTGCACGCGGCCACCGCAGGACTCGAAACCGGCGTCGGTGCCATTCTCCAGCGGTGCGCGTCGTGATTTGAGTCAGGACGAAGCCGCCGGCGGACACACGCTGCGCAAGCACGTGGGACGCACCGACGCCGAACTGCGCGACCGGCTGCGGCATGAGCGCGAGATTTCCGCCGCTTCGACCTGGAACGACCGGGCCAGCGCGGAAACCGCCGTGGGAGCCGCCATCGGGCAACAGCAGGAAAAAATCAACCGCTGGCTTTCGCGCGACAGCCACGCGAATCTGGTCCTCGACTATGACGGCGACCCGGCGCATCCCTTCGGGCGAAGCCTGCGGCGCGGCGAAGATACGGTCTTGCCCTGCGCGCATGCCGCCATCGTGCTCAAGTGGGATGGCCCGAACGCCTACCATGTGCTGACCGCATATCCGGAGTGCCGATGAAGTCGATCACCACCAGCGATTTTCCCGCTCTGCGTAGCTTTCTACGCGGATACTTTCATCAGGACATGAAAGATGAGTACGCCTCGGCGGCGGAAGCGGTCGAGGAATTCTGTGCGGATGCGAGCGCCGAGGAGCGGGCGGCGGTCGCCAAAGACTGGTCGTCGTTTCTGGAGCGAGCGCAGGGGCAGCCTCTTGCGGAGATCAACCGGGCGCTCACTGGTCCGTTGGGGAGCTCCTGCGCGATGACGCAGGACGATCTGCAGGTGGTAAGCGCGGCGTTGGCGAAGAAGCGCAAAAGTTAATCGGGTCGAGCGTTTCTGTGGATCGGGGTACCGCAATGCCCTTCCGGCTCGTCATCGCGATGCTTGTGCTTTTCGGCATCGTTATGGGCTGGAAATTCGAGCGGCACGAACTGGCATCCGTCTCAGCTACGTTTTCCTGTCATCTTTTAACCTGTGGTTAACCATAGTTAACTATTTATGGTGTAAAGTGGTTAATCCGCCTATCGGCATTCATACGAAAAGGAAAGTGCTGAATATTAAGGAACCGCGCGATCTTCACCATCGGCACGGGTGATCGGCGTTACAACGACCGCGCTGCCTGCAGCCTATCGGAAGTCATGAACTTAGAATCGAAATTCATTTTCAACACTAAAGACGCCCGCAAGCCCCTCTTCGCCGGCGCCTCTGCTCCCTCGCGCCTGCTCATTTCCCGATGGATCCTCCTTCTCGCCGCTGCCTGCCTCGTTCTCCCATCGGTGGTCAATGCCCAGTCCCAGCCCTCACTTTCGGCCGTGCCAACTTCGACCGCACCCGACGCTGCCTCTCCCGCCGATCCCCCGGACAATTCCACCCAATCCATGTTCGCCCACTTCAAGAGCACCCGCTTCTGGCTCTCCGGTCAGGCCAACTTCATCTTCCAGACGCACCCGCAATTCCACTCCACCTACAGCGGCGCGCATAGCCTCGGCTCGCATTACGAGAAGGCTACCTCCCGCGTCATGACGCTCTACACCGGCGTCCGCCTCAACCACTCCACCGAATTCCTGGTCAACCTCGAAGAAGCCGGAGGCGCCGCTCTCTCCCAGGGCTTCGGCCTCGCCGGAGACACCGACCTCGATATCGTCCGCAACCCGCTCCTCAGCCAGGCGCCCTACCTCGCCCGGGGCATGGTCCACACTGTCATCGCTCTCAGCCCCGACAAAGTCGAAAACACCCGCAGCTCGCTCTCGCTTTTCGACGAACTCCCTCGCCGCCGCCTCGAACTCCGCTTGGGCAAGTTCAGCCTGCCCGATTTTTTCGACATCAACTCCGTCGGCTCCGACACTCGCTTCCAGTTCACCAACTGGACCATCGACAACAACGGCGCCTGGGACTACGCCGCCGACACGCGCGGTTACACCGTCGGACTCACCGCCGATTACGAAGACCGCAACTGGGGATTCCGCTTCGCCGAAGCCCTCATGCCCAAAGTCGCCAACGGCATCGATCTCGTCTTCAAGCCCTGGCAGGCCCACGCCGAGAATTTCGAATACGAACTCCGCCGCGGATTCCTTCCCCACAAATCCGGAGTCGTCCGCCTGCTCGCCTTCTCCAACAACGCCAACATGGGCGTCTACCGCACGCAAGTGATCGCCACGCAAGCCGGCACGCCCGCAGACATCACCAATCATCCCTGGCACATCACCAACAAATACGGATTCGGCCTGAACCTCGAGCAAAATCTCTCGCAGCACCTCACCGCCTTCGCCCGCGTCGGCTGGGATGACGGCCGCACCGAATCTTTCGCCTACACCGAAGTCGACCAGACCGTCGCCGCCGGCCTCGGCGCTGCCGGATCCTGGTGGCATCGCAAGCAGGACCGCGCCGGTTTCGCCGTCGTTACCAACGGCATCAAGAAGGATCACCAGAACTATCTCAACGCCGGAGGCCTCGGATTCCTTCTCGGTGACGGCCACCTCACCTACGGCCGCGAAACCATCGAAGAGATGTACTACACCGTCCACCTCTGGCGCGGCATCTACGTCGCCCCCGGCCTCCAGCACATCAACAACCCCGGCTACAACCGCGACCGCGGCCCCGTCGTAGTCCCCGCCTTCCGTCTGCACACCGAGTTCTGACCAGCCTGTGTGGAGCGGACACTCCTGTCCGCTGCTTTTGACGTTGATGGGAACGCAACGGGAAGGGCACAAGGTCACTCGTGCCGATTCACGACAACGCGATCGCACTTCAGCGCGTGAGGCTCTCAAACCCTCCAAACCGCTGAGATCCCAAAAATCTTGTCAATAGGCAAAAACTACTCGATTCCCGCTAACCCCTTGCAGCAACTGAAAATATATTTCCTTCAGGTATGTCCCGTGCACCCCCTCCAACTTGATATTCTGGAATTAGAGAGTAGAAATTGAAGAAAGGCGCGGCCCACCGGTCGCGCCTTTCGTGTTTCTGCTCAATTCTTAGCAGCCCCGGACGCCTCCTCCGGGGAGGGCCGAGTCAGGGGCGTCATCAGGAAATGCAGGACTGGAAGCGTTTCAAATCGTTCAAGCAGCGCGGCGAATGGGTCGAACTACTGTTCATGGCGGCAGCCACACTTCACGGATATCACGTCCTCAAACCCTGGGGCGACTCCCTCGAATACGACATCGGCGTCGAACAACACACCGCCCTGCTGCGCGTGCAAGTCAAAGGCTTCAGCTATCGCCGCGGCGGCGGATACCTCTGCCGCCTCCGCCACGGCGGCTCCGGCGAGCAACGCTACAACGCCAAAGATGTCGACCTCTTCGCCCTCTACGTTATGCCCGTCCAGGCCTGGTACCTGATCCCCAGCGCCCGAGTCCTCCGCCCCACGCCCAAGATGTATCTCCGCCTCTATCCCGTCGCCCCTCCCCGCCCCGGCCGCCACACCTCCGCCCACGACTACGAACCCTACCGCGAAGCCTGGCACCTGCTCGGAATGACGGGGCCTGACCGGAAAAAATGACCAAGGCCGGGTGCCCCATTTCTGCCGCGCCCTTTGCGGCAGAAGTGGGGCTTTTTGCAAGTTTCCCATCTTAGGAAGAGGGAGAGAGATTGTTTCAATGGATCACGAGATCCGCAGTACGTTGGAAGTACCCTTACCCTATGCCTTGGAGCCTGAGGCGTTACTACAACACCGGAGCGCTGCACTTCATCACCTTCAGCTGCCATCAGCGCGCTCCGCTCCTCGGCACACCCGAACGACGAGATCTCCTCTTAACCGTGATCGAACAAATGCGCCTCCGCTATGAATTCGTGGTTGTAGGCTACGTAGTTATGCCGGAACACGTCCACTTCTTGATATCCGAACCACAAATCGCCAACCCATCCACAGTAGTTCAAGCAATCAAGCTAGGATTCCATAAGAGAATGTCCAAATCAGGGTGCCCCATTTCTGCCGCGCCCCTTGCGGCAGAAGTGGGGCTTTTGCAGAAGTCTCCAATCCACTTCTGGACCAAGCGCTTCTACGACTTCAACGTCTGGAGTCAATTCAAGCAAACCGAAAAGCTCCGCTACATGCACCGCAACCCAGTCGTGCGAGGCCTGGTCGAACGCCCCGAGGACTGGCCCTGGAGCAGTTTCCGTGCCTACGCCCTTGGAGAACAAGGCGCAGTCCGAATTAACGATTGGTCCCGATGGGAAGAAAAGATCCGTAAGCGGATTTCATAGATCAAAAGTTCTCAGGGTGCCCCACGTCTCGCTTTTGAGACGTGGGGATTTTCCGTCGGCGCAAACATAAAGCCCCACTTCTGCCGCAAAGAGCGCGGCAGAAATGGGGCACCCAGATTTGGTCTGAACTACCCCTTCGCTCCCACCAACCCCCGCAGCACATACTGCAAAATCCCGCCATTGGCGTAGTAGAGCGCTTCCTGCGGCGTGTCGATCCGCACCAGTGCGTCGAATTCGAAAGAACGGTGGACCGCGCTCCTCGGAATAGGTGGAACCACGGGTGCAGTCGTGAGAACCGGCGTCCCTTGGGCCACAGCGCGAACTTTCACCGTGCGTCCGGCGGAGAACTTTTCAACCACGTCGCGAATGCCGGTGATCTCGAATGTTTCCTCGCCCGTCAGTTTGAGCGATTCCGCGTTCTGTCCCGCGGGGAATTGCAGCGGCAGGATGCCCATGCCGACCAGGTTCGAGCGATGAATGCGCTCGTAGCTTTCGGCGATCACTGCGCGCACGCCCAACAGCGCCGGGCCTTTGGCCGCCCAATCGCGCGACGATCCCGATCCATATTCTTTGCCCGCGAGAATCACGAGCGCCGTGCCCTCGGCCCGATATTTTTCGCTCGCGTCGAAGATCGACATTTCGGTATTGGTCGGCAGATGGCGCGTGTATCCGCCCTCGGTCTGCACCAGCTTGTTGCGCAGGCGGACGTTGGCGAACGTGCCGCGCACCATGACCTCATGATTGCCGCGCCGCGAGCCATAGGAATTGAAGTCGGCGGGCTTCACACCATGCTCCTGCAGATATTTTCCGGCGGGGCTGTCCTTCTTGATCGATCCCGCGGGAGAAATGTGGTCGGTCGTGACGCTGTCGCCGAGCACGGCCAGCACACGCGCCTTGCGGATTTCCTCGACCGGCGCGGGTTTTACGGCCATGTCGTCGAAGTACGGTGCGCGCCGGATGTAGGTGGAATCCTTTTCCCAGTTGTAGGTCTGGCCCTTGGGCACGACGATGCCGCGCCAGCGCTCGTCGCCCTCAAACACTTCGCCGTAGGATTTCGAAAACATCTCCGAGGTGATCGCATGCTGCATGGTCTCTTCCACTTCGCGCGAGGTCGGCCAGATGTCGGCAAGATACACGTCCTGTCCGTCGCGGCCTTTGCCGATGGGATCTTTGCGCAGGTCGGTGTCGATGCGACCGGCGAGCGCGAACGCCACTACGAGCGGCGGAGACATCAGATAATTCGCGCGTACTTCGGAATTGATGCGGCCTTCAAAGTTGCGATTGCCCGACAAGACACTCGCCACCACCAGCTCTTTTTCGTCGATGGCCTTCGACACTTCTTCCGGCAGCGGCCCGGAGTTGCCGATACAAGTCGTGCAGCCATAGCCGACGATATGGAATTTCAGTTTTTCGAGATACGGCGTCAGTCCGGCCTTTTCGAGATAATCGCGAACAACTTTCGACCCCGGAGCCAGCGAAGTCTTGACCCACGGCGGCGTGGTCAGACCTTTTTCAACGGCCTTCTTCGCCAGCAGTCCCGCGCCGATCAACACCGAAGGATTCGAAGTGTTGGTGCAGGAAGTAATCGCAGCAATCACCACGCTGCCATGCCTCAGTTCTTCCACGCCTACAGCTGCTGGGTTTCCGCCTTCACCCTCCCATGCCTTGGGTGCTCCATTCAAGCCCGTCTTTGGCTTGAGTGGGGATGTCGCGACCTCCGCCGTCTTCGCCGCTGCCTTCGGCTTGATCAGCGAAGGCAGCGCCTTGTTGAACGATTCTCCCGCCTGCGACAGTACCACCCGATCCTGCGGACGCTTCGGCCCGGCAAGCGAAGGCTCGACCGTTGCCAGATCGAGCGTGAGCAACTCTGAGTACTCCGCCTCAGCCGTCTTCTCGTCGTGAAAGAGTCCCTGCTCGCGCGCGTAAGCCTCGACCAACGCAATCTGCTCCTCGCTCCTCCCCGTGAGCCTGAGATATTTCAGCGTCTCCCTATCAATCGGGAAAATCCCACAAGTCGCTCCATATTC
Source organism: Terriglobales bacterium (assembly GCA_037443605.1). Classification (GTDB taxonomy): domain Bacteria; phylum Acidobacteriota; class Terriglobia; order Terriglobales; family Acidobacteriaceae; genus Sulfotelmatobacter. Next base: position 16,597 of record JBBIOA010000005.1, on the reverse strand, counting down.
CGGAGACATATTGGCGATGGTGGCGCGGTCGGCGAGCGAGAGATCGCGCAAGCCGGGACCGAAGTATTCCACGAACTTGCCGACGACTCCGTGCTTGCGGAGCATTTCGGTGATGGTGAGAACGAGGTCGGTGGCGGTGGCGCCTTCGCGAAGGCGACCGCTCAGTTTCACGCCGACGACTAAGGGAATCAGCATGGAGACGGGCTGGCCGAGCATGGCGGCCTCGGCTTCAATTCCGCCGACTCCCCAGCCGAGCACTCCGAGACCGTTGACCATGGTGCTGTGGCTGTCGGTGCCGACGAGGGTGTCGGGGTAGGCCACGCGCTTGCCGGGGCTCTCATTCACGAAGACGACTCGCGCGAGGTATTCGAGGTTGACCTGGTGGACGATGCCGGTGTCGGGAGGGACGATGGCGAGATTGCGGAAGCCGGTTTGTCCCCAGCGGAGGAAGGAGTAGCGCTCCTTGTTGCGCTGGAATTCGAGGAGGGCGTTCATCTCGAAGGCGTTGGAGGATCCGAATTCGTCGACCTGCACGCTGTGGTCGATGACGAGTTCGACGGGCTGCAGAGGATTGATTTTCGCGGGGTCGCCGCCGAGAGTTTTCATGGCGTCGCGCATGGCAGCGAGATCGACCACGCAGGGGACGCCGGTGAAATCCTGAAGCAGGACGCGGCTGGGGGTGAAGGCGATTTCCTTGTCGGACTTCGACTTGGAATTCCAGGCAGCGAGGGCGCGGACTTCTTCTTTCGAGACGTTGCGGCCATCTTCGGTGCGGAGCAGATTTTCGAGCAGGATGCGAAGCGAGAACGGCAGGTGCTGGGTGGAGATGCCCGCTTTATCGAGTGCGTCGAGGCGGTAGATTTCGTATTCTTTGCTGCCGACTTTGAGGGTAGAGCGGCTGTTGAAACTATTCAGAGACATGATGGCCTTCCTTCGATGAAAGCAGCGGCGGGAGTCGCCGCGCGGGTCAAAATAGTAGTGTAATGCGTGGACGGGGGATTGCGGAAATCGTGGGGCGATATGCCGACGGAATCTTGCCCATTTTGCTGATGAAAAGGATCAAGACTGCACCTCGGGGGCTGAAGCCCTCACTTATAGGTGGACTAATCGCACCGCTGAAAGCGCTGCGCCACCCAAAATCCGTGCTTCGCAACCTGCAAAAAATTCCGTGCTGAGCAAAAACGGCGAGTTCGGGCGTTCTGACTGCGTTGATGTACCATCATCTGGAGCGTACTCGCGAGGGTTTTATGAGGAAGTGCATTGCTTTGCTGTTAGCGGCTTGCGCATTCGGCATGGCGATGCCGGCGAGCGGCCAGTCGCATACGACGAACACGAAGTCCGAACTGCGCGCTGCACGCAAGATGCAGAAGAAGCAGGAAAAAGCTCAGAAGAAGTATGCCAAGGCGCAAAAGAAAGCGGAGCGGCAGATGTTGAAGACCGAGAAGAAGAACACCACCTACCATCCTCGGCCTTTGTAGGACGTCCGGCCGCTGCGCCACCCAAAATCTGAGCTCTTCCGCGGCATGTGAAGTCGCGTGCCATGCCGCGTGTTCGCTTCCGGACATCGAAGGTCAGGGGTGGACAGGGGTTGAATGGACTGGTCCGATGCCGCAATTCTCTTTCTCCTTGCCTTCAACGGGTTACGATTTCCGTCCGATTGGTAAGAATCTTGCTGTGGGTGAACCTCTGCGGTTGTTTCGCGGTAATGATCTTGCATCGAAGACGCTGCGATGCGAGCAGATGATTCGCCTGAGATGAACGGACTGGTACAAGACGTTCGCTACGCGCTCCGGCAATTGCCGAAGAATCCGGGACTGGCGGTAACTGCCATTCTCACGCTGGCTCTGGGCATCGGCGCCAACACGGCCATCTACGGCTTGGCGAACACCGTCTTGTTTCAGCACCTGCCGGTCAAGGCCTCGAACCGTCTTGTGGTCATCTGGATCAACAACCTCAAGAACGGTTGGAGCCGCATCGGGCCGGCGGGGCGGGACTTTCTGGATTGGAAGGAACAGAGCCGATCGTTTGAGGATCTTTTCCTGTTCGAACATGGCACTGGAACGGTGACCGGTGGTGGGGAACCCGAACAGGTGACGGGTCTTCGGGTGACCACCAATTTCGGTGAGTTTTTTGGAATCAACCCGCTTTTGGGGCGTACGTTCCGGCTGGATGAGGCTTCGGCGAAACACAATCTGGCCGTCCTCTCTTATGGCTACTGGCAACGTCGCTACGCGTCCTCGCCGACAGTGGTCGGTCAACGCATGACCTTGAACGGCGAACCATACACCATCATTGGGGTTCTTCCATCGGAATTAGGCACAGTCTTTCCCGCCGACGTGGTGGTGCCGTTCGATAACGACTGGCTCAAGCGTGCGGATTCGGATCTGGGAGTCTTTGGGCGGCTGAAGCCCGGAATCACTCTGCAACAAGCGTCATCGGAAATGGCTGTGACCATGGAGAACATGGCGCGGCAGCGGCCCGATCGGAGAGATTTCGGCACCGTGCTGGTGCCGCTGGAATCGGCGCGAGTGGAGTACATCCGTCCGGCGCTTCTGCTGCTTCTGGTTGCCGTGGGATGCGTGCTGCTGATCGCGTGCGCGAATGTGGCGAATTTGCTTTTGTCGAGAGCGGCCGGCCGGCAAAAAGAAATCGCCGCGCGACTGGCACTGGGAGCCGGCCGAGGACGATTGGCGCAACAGTTCCTGGTCGAGAGCATGATCCTGGCGCTGATCGGCGGCGGTGCAGGCCTTTTGATGGCGCAGTGGGGCAGCTATTTCCTGATGCGGTTCGTCCCGGATCGCATTCCGGTTCCAAACGCGGCGGACTATGTCTCCCTCCCCAAGCTGCACCTTGACGGCAAGGTGCTGGCGTTTACTGCATTGATCTCTGTGCTGACGGGCGCGCTCTCCAGTTTGTTCCCGGTGGTACAGAGCTTACGGGTCAACGTCAACGACGCGCTGAAAGAAGCGAGTAGAGGATCGCCATCGAGTCCACGAGCGCACCGGATGCGCGCCATCCTGGTGATTGCGGAGAGTGCCCTGGCATTTGTACTCGTCATCGGCGCCGGGTTGATGGTGCAGAGCTTCGCGCGCCTGCTGCAGGCTAGCCCAGGCTTTGATGCCAACGATCTGCTGACCTTGAGGATCAAACTTCCCAACGACACCGAGAATTCGCCTTATCGGGAGCCACGGCATCGCGCGGCTACCTTCCAGAGGTTTCTGCAGAACGTCCAAGCGGTGCCGGGTGTGCAGTCGGCTGCATTTGCGGAAATTGTTCCCCTCAGCCAGGACGATATGGACATGGGGGAGTTCGTGATTACGGAGAAACCAGAGTTACGCACGGCGCAACATCTGGCGGCTGACTTCCGGGATGTCACGCCGGACTATTTCCACACCATGGGAATCTCGCTTCTGCAAGGCCGCGTCTTCTCAGAACATGACGACCTGGACAACCCGCGGGTGGTCATGATTGACAGGACGTTTGCGGAGCGATTTTTCCGGGGGCAGGATCCTGTAGGGAAGCATCTGCAACTGCCGGATGCCACCCAGCCCGAGCGAGAAATCGTCGGAGTCGTTGGCGCGGTTCTCGATACGGGCTTCGACCAGGAACCGCGGCCCACGATTTACTTCCCCTCGCTGCAGAGCCCGGACCAGACGATGAGCCTGGTGGTGCGCACGGCGTTGCCTCCGTCGTCCATCCTGCCAGGGATCAAGAATGCGATCTGGAATGTGGACAAAGATCAGCCGATTTTCAATGTGCGGCCCATGCACGAAATCATTTCCGGAATCACGTCGGCACGGCGAGTCGCCTTCCTGACGCTGGACGCTTTCGCCCTGCTGGCACTGATCCTGGCAGCGATTGGGATTTATGGAGTGACCTCCTATGCCGTCATGCAGAGGATCCACGAGATCGGGGTGCGGGTGGCGTTGGGGGCGCAGCGCGGCGACATCCTGCGGCTGGTGGTGCTCCACGGGATGAAGCTGGCGGGTGCCGGGGTTTTCCTTGGGCTGCTGGCATCGTTGGCGCTGACACGGCTGATGGCCAGCCTGCTGTTTGGTGTGAGCGCGACCGACCCGCTGACCTTTGCGGGCGTGGCGGTGCTGCTATTTGCCGTCGCGCTGCTCGCTGGTTACATTCCGGCGCGGCGAGCGGCCAAGGTCGATCCGATGGCGGCGCTGCGGTACGAGTAAGCGCTACGCCGAATGCGCGCGCAGCCCTGCGCGGCGCCGGTTCTGATCGCCTACCTACCCTTAGCGGCCCGTGGTCACGACCTGGTAGATCACTACGCCGAACATGAAGACCAGGTAGAGGCGGAGAATCCAGAAGAGGATTTTTTCGGTGGGCGTGAGATTGCGGCGGGGGCAGTGGAATTGGGCCTTGGCGGAGATCAACTGGTCGGGCTCGAGCGAGGCAACGACCGAGGGGAGAGAGGAGTCGGAGAGGTCGGTCTGGTGGTTGACGTCGGTCGATGTCGGGGGTTGAGACGAATCCCAGTGGACCATCACCTGCCTCCGATCATGGCCAGCACCTTGGGGGCGACCACGCTGACGCCGAAGAGTAAGCCGGCGGCGATGAGCAGAATCACGACGCCGAGCGCCAGAATGTTCGCCCACAGCGGGCTGACCAGGTCGCCCATGATCTCGCGGTCGTTGACCAGCATGTAGAGAAACAGGAGCGCGGGAGGCATGGCCAGGACCGCGATCACATTCACGACAAGGACGATGTAGACCAGCGGGATGCCGGGGATCAGGACCAGCGCCGCTGCGGCGGCGGCTTCGAGAATCAGAACGAGGTAGAACGATTTGCCCTCATTAAAAGGCAGATTCAGGCTGTGCGGGCGGTGGGCGACTTCGCCGAAAGCATAGGCCGATGAGGTGGAGATGGTGACGGCGGCGATCATGCCGGCCTCGAACATGCCGAGAGCGAAAAGCGCGGAGCCCCAGTGTCCGACAAAGGGCTGGAGAGCCTGAGCGAATTCGGCGGCCTGAAAATTTCCAGCGGACATGCCGTGCGCGAGCAAGGGAGACGCGGCAATGATTGTGGCGAGAGCAGCGGCGGCCGCTAAAGCTGCGCCCAGAACGGTATCGACGCGCCCGAAGCGGATGTCGTGCGTGGTGAGGCCTTTGTCGGCGATCGCGCTCTGCTGGAAGAAGAGCATCCAGGGCGTGACGGTCGCGCCGATGTTGGAGAGCAGGATCAAAACTGTGTCGGGAGTCAGGCTGGGGCGCGGAGTCCAGACGACCAGAGCGTGACCGATTTCTCCCCATTGCGGATGGCTAAGCAGGGCGACCGGGATGAAGATCAGGTTACACAAGGCGCCGATTAGCGTGACGCGTTCCCAAGTCCAGTAGCGATGCGCCATCAGGGCGCCGAAGAGAATGATCCACGCGATGCCGACGGCGGCGGCGGGGGGGATGCCGAAATATCCGAGGCCGGTGCGGATGGCGATGAACTCGGTGACCAGGGTGAGGAAGTTGCCGACCATCAGGTCGATCATGGAGAACCATCCCCAAAAAGGGCCGAAACGGTCGAAGATGAGTTCGGCATGACCACGATGGGTGGCGGTGCCGAGACGAACCGTCATTTCCTGGACGACGCAGGCCATCAGGAAAGTAAGCACGACGAATGGGAGGAAGAAGCCGATGCCGAAACGCGCGCCGGTGGCGGCGTAGGAGAGCATGCTGGGGCCGTCGTTTTCGCCGAGCATGACCAGGATGCCGGGGCCGACGAGAAGCCAGAGCAAGCGTATACGCGAGAACGGGCCGCGGCGGTTTCGGGCGGCTCGAACTACGTCGCGGTCGTGGGCACGGTCCAGATCTTCGTGGGTAATGACGACCGGGGAGGGGAGCACGGGTATATCCCGGAAGGTCGGTGGTGTCGTGCGATCGCGCATGTCCCCTGACGGCGGCCGGCCGAGGCCAGCCTTAGTTAGCGTAAGTATACAACAGGAAGTAAACTATAGTTAACTCTTTTGAGCGTCGTTCATCGGCGAAGTGGGATCGGCGGCACGAGTGAACCGGCGCCCTTCCCGGTGGGTGCGCTCCGCTTTCCATGAAGATCCGGCGATGGGCGCGAACTTGCAGGTTGCTACTAGCGGACGCCCCACTCCCACATGCCGAACATGGCCTTCTGCGGGAGCGGATGACCGAACTGGCGGGCGAGCATCACGATCTGGCCGCGGTGATGCGCGTCGTGAGAGATCAGATAGCCGAGGAATCCGGCGACATCGGGGCGGAAACCTTTGATCCGGCCATTGTCGTTGAGGGCGAGGCTGATGACGGCACTCAGCGCTTCGCGGCTGCTTTCGAGGGCGCGCATGGCCTGCGAGGGAGTCACTGTGGATTTATCGAGAGGCGGCGGAATCTTGCCGGCCTTGGCGGCTTTCAGCCACATGACGCGCACGTTGTGCATGTGGGCGACGATCGCGCCGATGGTGCGGCCTTTGCCCCCGACAGGTTTGGCTTTCCAGGCAGCGGGCGGAAGATGGTCGATCAGGTATTGGTTGATGCGGTTGTTGGTGTTGAAGGAGTTGAGGAGCGCGACGGGAAGTTGACGGGAATATTCCTGAACCGCGGCTGGTGAGGATTTTCCGGCTTGATCCGTCTTCGGCATGACTTGCCTGCCCGCTCGCCAAAGACTTGGCAAGCCGATTAATTTGGCATAAGCTGGGCCCACTTGCAAGGGCAGCTTTTTCCACAGCTGCGTTCCGTAGGGTTCGTTGGGGCTCGATCAAAAAAAAGCAAAATCAGGAGGGCCTACCAGATGAAAATTCTGGCGCAAGTTCTATGCGGGGCGGTGCTTTGCGTGGGCGGAGCGGCGCAGGATCATGCGCACCATGCGCAGGGGCATGCGGTCACGTTAGTGAGCGGGTTGAGCGATCTTCACCATCCGGTGACGTGCACCAGGCGCTGGTCGAGCAAAAGAAGGAGTACGACGCGGGCTTCGTTCGCAAACAATTGGATGCGTCCTGGAAAGGCGGGACGGATACATTGAAGGTCGAGGATCTGGTCTGAACTGAATTCGGGCACCTGGCGGGCCAGCGATTTCGCGGGCCCTTTACTTTTGCGGTGCCGAATCTCTTTGAATTGCATAAATGAGATGTGGCAAGTCGCGCCAGAGGACCTCTTTGTGGAGCGACATTCCGTTCTTTTCGGCGACGCGGCGGGATTCGAGATTCGCCGGGCGGATGATGGAGATGAGCCGACCGACGGGCAAGTGCGCGAAGCCGTAGTCGCGGCAGGCGCGAGCGGCTTCGGTGGCGAGACCTTGTCCCCAGAGGTCGCGGCGCACGTGGTAACCGATCTCGATTTCGCGCTGGTCGTCGACCACTTGCACCATCAGGCCGCAGTCGCCGATTAGTTCGCCACTCGATTTGAGAAGCATCGCCCACAGCCCGTGGCCGTCGGACGCGTAGCGGCGCATCTGGCGGGCGATCCAGTCTTCGACGGCGGCTCGATCGAATTGTTTGGGATAGTGGCGCATCGTCTCCGCATCGCACAGAACGAGCGAAAGCGGATCGACATCGGCGGCAGTAAACTCGCGCAACAGCAGGCGGGATGTTTCGAGGATCTGCACGCGACTACCCGATTCTACGCAAAACCATACGCAGCTATAATCTGGCCGATGCCCTCCAAAGACGCACAGAAGAAGATCGACTCGCTGCGCGAGAAGATTCGCCATCACGAACATCTTTATTACGTGCTGGATCAGCCGGAGATCAGCGACCTCGATTTCGACAAGCTGATGCAGGAACTGAAGGCGCTGGAGACGGAAACTCCTTCTCTCATCACGCCGGACTCGCCGACACAGCGCGTGGGTGGCAAGCCGCGCGAGGGATTCGTCAAGGTGGCGCACTCGGCGCCGATGCTGTCGCTCGACAACACCTATAACGAAGAGGAACTGCGCGACTGGGAGCGGCGGGTGCACGAACTGAGCGGGCGCAAGGACATTGATTATATCTGCGAGTTGAAACTCGACGGCATGTCGCTGGCGCTGATCTATGAAGACGGGAAGTTAGTGCGGGGCGTGACGCGCGGCGATGGCAGCGTAGGTGAGGATGTAACGCTCAATGTGCGGACAGTGCATTCCATTCCGCTGTCGATCGACGCCACCAAGTTGAAAAAGGCTGGCATTCCGCCGAATTTCGAAGCGCGCGGCGAATTGCTGATGCCGACCGCGGCGTTCAGGAAACTGAATGAAGAGCGCGAGCGGCAAGGGCTACCCACGTTTGCGAATCCGCGAAACTTCACGGCTGGAACCGTCCGGCAACTGGATTCGAGCATCACCGCGCAGCGGCGGCTGGATTTCTTTCCTTACATCCTATTGACGAACGGACGGACATATTTCGAGCGGCATTGGGAAACCTTGAATTCGCTGGAGAAGGCTGGCTTCAAAGTCAACACCCGCCGCAAGCTGGTGCACTCGATGGAGCAGGTGTGGACGTTCATCGGCGAGTGGGAAGAGAAGCGGGACACGCTGCCGTATGAGATCGACGGCATCGTGATCAAAGTCGATCGCACGGCGTGGCAGCAGGAACTGGGATTCACAGGAAAGGCACCGCGCTGGGCGATTGCATACAAATACGCGGCTCGGGCGGGAATCACCAAGCTGGAGAATGTCCGCTGGCAGGTGGGACGCACGGGCAAACTCACGCCAGTGGCGGGACTGGCGCCGGTGGCGATCGGCGGGACAACGGTGCGCAACGCCACGCTGCACAACATGGATGAAATTGGGCGGCTGGGCGTGAAGATCGGCGATTTCGTGCAGGTCGAGCGCGGCGGCGACGTGATTCCGAAAGTTGCCAAGGTGATCGAGGGTCAGGATCATCCGCGTGGCCACGGCGAGATTGAAGTTCCTGACAAGTGCCCGGTGTGCGGAACGAAAGTGGCGCGCACCGAGGGCGAGGTCGACTACCGCTGCGTCAATGCGAACTGTCCGGCGAAGCTGCAAGGCACGATTCTGCATTTTGCCTCGCGCGGTGTGATGAACATCGACGGGATGGGCGAGGCGCTGGTGAATCAGCTGATCGAGAACAAGCTGGTGAAGAACGTCGCGGACATTTATCAGCTCACGAAAGAAAAGCTGCTCACGCTGGAACGCATGGGTGACAAGTCGGCGCAGAACATTCTGGACGAGATCGAGAACTCGAAGAAGCTGCCGCTGGAGCGGGTAATCTACGGACTCGGCATTCGCATGGTGGGCGAACGCACGGCGCAATTTCTGGCGGAACATTTTGGATCGATGGACGCTTTGGAAAAGGCGGGTATCGAGGAGTTGCAGGGTGTGAATGAAGTTGGGCCGAAGATTGCGGAGAGCATCGCCGAGTTCTTCAGCATCCAGGCGAATCGGGATCTGGTGGCTCGCCTGCACCAAGCCGAACTCAAATTCAGCGGACAGAAGAAGGAGCGCGGGACCAAGCTTGCGGGCAAAACGTTTGTGCTGACGGGCACGCTGGCAAAATTCACGCGCGACGAAGCCAAGAAGATGATTGAAGATGCTGGAGGCAAGGTGACTGGCTCGGTCAGCAAGAAGACGGACTACGTGGTCGCAGGCGCGGAAGCGGGATCGAAGCTGGACAAGGCGAAGGAACTGGGCGTGGCGGTGATCGACGAAGCGGACATGGAAGAACTGCTGGGGCGTTAGGCTTTTTCCAGTGGAATCACGCCCCTCTCGGCACTGGAAGACTCACTCTTTCGGACCATGAATATCTATAGTCTGACTTTAGGTATTCATGGTACAATAAGACATGATCGAACGCAGTGCCGATATGGCCTTGGTGCGCCGCGCGCTGCAGCGCAGCGGTGTGGTGGCACTGCTCGGCCCCCGTCAGTGCGGCAAGACCACGCTGGCCCGCCAGTTCGTGGCTGCGGATTCGCTGAACTACTTCGATCTGGAAGATCCCCAGAGCCTGGCGCGGCTGGACGAACCGGCAACCGCATTGCGGCCGCTGAAGGGGCTGGTGGTGATCGACGAAATCCAGCGGCGTCCGGAACTATTTCCCCTGCTGCGCGTGCTGGCCGACCGGAGGCCGCTCCCCGCCCGATTTCTGATTCTGGGCAGCGCATCACCGGCGTTGTTGCGGCAATCCTCGGAAACGCTGGCCGGCCGGATTGAGACGGTTGCCCTGGAAGGCTTGCGGTTGGCCGATCTGGGCGGCGCCGCACAGGACCGGCACTGGCTGCGCGGAGGATTTCCGCGGGCTTACACGCCGCGGCGCGAAGCGGACTCGCTGGCGTGGCGGCGGCAGTTTCTGCAGACATTTCTCGAACGCGACATCCCGCAACTCGGCATTCGGATTCCATCGCTCGCCCTGCGGCGTTTCTGGAATATGCTCGCTCATTATCACGGGCAAATCTGGAATGGCGCGGAACTGGCGCGCGCACTTTCGGTGAGCGAAGTCACGGTGCGGCACTATCTGGATGTGCTGGCGGGTGTGTTCATGATTCGCGCTCTGCCGCCGTGGCATGAAAATCTGGGCAAGCGGCAAGTCAAAGCACCGAAGATTTATCTTCGCGACAGCGGCCTGCTGCATGCTCTGTTGGGCATCACGAACCGGCGCGACCGGGAATATCACCCGAAGGTGGGCGCGTCGTGGGAAGGCTATGCGGTGGAAGAGGTGATCAAGGCGATGCAGCCTGACGAGGTCTACTACTGGGCTACGTACAACGGAGCGGAACTGGATCTGCTGTTGTTCAAGAACGGGCGCCGGATCGGGATTGAGTGTAAGCGAACGGATGCCCCGAAACTCACGCCATCGATGAAGATTGCCAGTGTGGACCTGAAGCTGGACCATCTCTATGCAGTCTATCCCGGGACGCGCGCCTACAAACTCGCAAGAAATATCGAAGCGAAGCCGCTGACGGCGCTGGCGGGAGCGGCGGAAACGTAGAAATAGACAATTTGTGTACCATGAAAAGCTAAAGTCTATGCTTAGATATTCATGGTCCTTAATTTACTGGCGATCGCTGGCGCCCATCGCTTCCTTCATCCTTTTCCACGTCACGTCCAGCATTTCGGGCAGGATGCGGGTTTCGCCGACCACCGACACGAAGTTCGAATCGGCCACCCAGCGCGGCAGGGCATGCATGTGGATGTGGCCGGCGATCCCAGCTCCGGCGGCCTTGCCAATATTCATTCCAAGATTGATGCCGTCGGGATGGTAGAGCTGGCGCAGCACGGTCTCCATCCGCTGCGAGAGCGCCATCATTTCATGGGCTGCGCCGGTGGGCAGTTTCTGCAACTCATCCAGATGAGCGTAGGGCACGATCATGACGTGCCCGGGCGTATAGGGAAACGCGTTCAGGATGATGAAGCAGTGCTCTCCCCGATGCACGATGTGCACTTTGGCATCGTCGGGGTCTTTGGGCAACTCGCAAAACACGCATCCAGCGGGCTTTTCCGTGGATGCGACATAGGCGTAGCGCCACGGGGTCCAGAGATAGTCCATAGCAGGGCAGGGTAGCAGAAAAACGCGGCCCGCACGCGGCGATCCGGTATTCCGTCTCTCAAACGAGGGCGCCCGGCCTGGCTTAGTGCCGAAGGTGGCATGCGAATCGGCACGGCAGTCCGCGGTAATCGAGTTTGTTCTCAGCTTTAGGCGGATTGAAACATGGCTGTAACACAGGCCGGATTTGCGTTTGACACTGTTTGCAGGCCATTGCTATAGTCGATGAGAAGTTCCCTTTGGACGCGGGTTTTGTGTAAAACGTCCGACGGCTGGGATTGTCCGAGTTCACTCGCCAGGGTGGGCCCACCTCAAACAAACGACTCACTCAGCAGTCCGCTTTAGCCAAGTCCCGCATCCTTCATCAGAGAGGCATAACCTTGTTCGACGAAACCACCGCTCCCGCCGCCGAATCCACCTCCGCCGTTGCCGAAGCCGAACCCACGACGGAATCGAAATCCGAAACCACGCAGCCGCCCGCCGTCGCGGAAACCGCGGCGCTACCCGCCGCCGAAGACAAGGGCGCGCCCGCCGAAGATTTTGCTTCGGCGCTGGAGACTTTCACCACCGAAGCCGAAGAGGCGGTGAGTGAAGATCGCGTCATCAAGGGCACGGTGCTCAAGCTCACCGGCACGCACGTGGTGGTCGATATCGGGGCAAAGTCGGAAGGCATGCTGCCGCTTTCGGAAGTGCTCGACCACGAGGGCAAGCCCAAGTTCAAACCGGGCGACGAAATCGACGTGATGCGCGACAAGGGCGAGGCCGAAGAGGGCTACATCAATCTCTCGCACCAGAAGGCGCAGCGCATTCACGCCTGGGAAGAGATTGAGAAGGCGTACCACGACAAGAAGCCCATCATCGGTACGGTCATCGACCGCATCAAGGGCGGCTTGACCGTCGACATTCTCGGCGCGCACGCCTTCCTGCCGGGATCGCAGGTCGATCTGCGGCCGGTGCGCAATCTGGACGGCATGAAGGGGCAACAGCTGGAAGTGGCCGTCATCAAGCTGAACAAGAAGCGCGGCAACATCGTGGTCTCGCGCAAGGACCTGCTCGAAGGCGAGCAGCAGGAAAAGCGTTCGAAAACGCTGGAGCACCTGGAAGAAGGTTCGGTGCTCACCGGCGTGGTGAAGAACCTGACCGAGTATGGCGCGTTCGTGGATCTGGGCGGACTCGACGGCCTGCTGCACATCACCGATATGTCCTGGGGACGCCTGACTCATCCCAAGGACCTGGTCAACGTCGGCGACCAGATTCAGGTCAAGGTGCTCAAGTACGACAAAGACAAGCAGCGCGTTTCGCTGGGATTCAAGCAGTTGACTCCCGATCCGTGGCTCGACGCCGAGCACCGTTATCCCGAGGGCGCGCATGTTGGCGGGCGCGTCATCAGCGTGACCGACTACGGCGCATTCATTGAACTGGAGCAGGGCATCGAAGGACTGGTGCACGTCAGCGAGATGACGTGGTCGAAGCGGATGAAGCATCCGTCGAAGCTGGTCAATGTCGGCGACCAGGTCGAGTGTGTCGTCATCAATGTGAATCCGACCGAGCGCCGCATTTCGCTGGGCATGCGGCAGCTGGCCACCAATCCGTGGGATACGCTGCACGAGAAGTTCCCCGTCGGCATGACGGTGGAAGGCCGCGTGCGCAACCTGACCGACTTCGGCGCCTTCATCGAGATTGAGGACGGCATCGATGGGCTGGTGCACGTCAGCAACTTGAGCTGGACCAAGCGCGTGAAGCATCCTTCGGAAGTGTTGAAGAAGGGCGATCGCGTGAAGGCCATCGTGCTGGCGATCGAGCCCGACAAGCGGCGGCTCTCCCTCGGCATGAAGCAGTTGCAGCCCGATGTGTGGGAGACGTTCTTCCAGACCCATCACATTGGCGACGTGGTCCACGGAAAAGTCTTGCGGGTCGCGGCGTTTGGCGCGTTCGTCGAGATTGCCGAGGGCGTCGAAGGCCTGTGCCACAAGTCCGAAGCGGTGGACGGCAACGGCCAACCCCTTCATCTAGAGCCCGGCGTTGAACACGAGTTCAAGATCATCAAGATGAGTCCGGAAGAAAAGAAGGTTGGACTCAGCATCCGCGCCGTCGGCGAAGAGGCTTCGCGCTCGGAAGTGGAAGCCTACAAGCAGCCGGTATCGAGCACCAGTTCCACCATCGGCGAACTGATTTCGTGGAAGCGCGCCAGCAACGAAGGCAACTAAACGAAGCTTTCAGCTCTCAGCCGTCAGCTTTCAGCCCCGCAGGCTGGAACTGGCGGCTGAATGCTTTTTGACTTGCCCTGGGCTAGAATCGTTCGTTTGCCTTTCATCATCTCTTATTGAGGGATATTCCTTTGCCAGACACCATTTACGACGTCGCCATCATCGGCAGCGGCCCTGCCGGATACACCGCCGCCATCCGCGCCGGCCAGTACGGCCTGAAGACCGCCCTCATTGAGAAAGACGGATTTCTCGGCGGCACCTGCCTGCACGTCGGATGCATTCCGACCAAGGCGTTGCTGTTCAACGCCGAACTCTGGGATCACCTGAAAGAGGCGAAGGAGTACGGCATTGATGGCGTGGACGCTCGCAAGCTCAACTGGGCCGCGATTCAGGATCGCAAGAACAAGATCGTCGCCAAGCACACCAAGGGCCTCGAATTCTTGATGAAGAAGAATAAGGTGGAGACGGTCAAGGGATACGGCAAGCTCACCGGAGCCGCCAAAGACGGCGTGCACACGGTAGAAGTGACCAACGACGGTAAGAGCACGAACCTGAAGACAAGAAATGTAATTCTCGCAACCGGTTCCGAAGCGCGCATGATCCCGGGGATGGAAGTCAGCGACCGCGTGCTGACCAACATCGAGATTTTAAGTTTGAAAGAGATTCCGAAGTCGCTCGTGATTGTCGGTGCAGGCGCGGTGGGCGTGGAGTTCGCATCAATTTACCGCTCGTTCGATTGCGAAGTCACGATCGTGGAAATGCTGCCCCGATTGGTGCCAGTGGAAGACGAAGAAGTGAGCAAGGAACTCGCTCGCATGTATCGCAAACGCGGGATTAATTTCCATGTCGGCGCGAAAGTCGACAAGGTCGAAAAATCCAAAAGTGGCGTCTCTGTCACGATCACGGTCGATGGCAAACAGCAAAAGATCGAAGCCGAGAAGATCCTGATCGCCATCGGCCGCAAGCCGCGCACGGCGAACGTGGGCCTCGAGAGAACCAAGATCAAGCCGGAGCGCGAATTTATCAAAGTGGATTCGTGGCAGCAGACCGCCGAGCCCGGAGTCTACGCCATCGGCGACATCGTGCTCGGAACGCCGCAGCTGGCGCATGTGGGCGCGATGGAAGGCCTGGTCGCGGTTGCGAAGATCGCAGGCAAAACGGGTAAGCCGATCAACCGCGAACGGATTCCCGGCGCAACCTATTGTCATCCGGAAATTGGCAGCGTCGGCCTCACCGAAACCCAGGCTCGCGAGGCGGGATACAACGTGAAAATCGGCAAGTTCCCCTTCACCGCGAATTCGCGCGCCAGCATCGTCGGCCAGCACGAGGGCTTTATCAAAATCGTTAGCGACGCGGATTACGGCGAGATTCTGGGCGTCCACATCATCGGCCCGCAGGCAACGGAGCTGATCGCCGAAGCGGTCGCTGCCATGGAACTCGAAGCCACAGTCGAAGACTTGATGTGGACTATCCACGCGCACCCCACGCTGGCAGAAGCCATGCTCGACGCAAGCAACAGCGTGTATGGGATGGCGATTAACGCGTGAACTTCAGTGCCACGGATTCACACGGATGAACGCGGATAAATCAAGTGGAGAATGTACTGTTATCCTGAGCGCGCCTTTGCGCGAAGGACCCTTGCATTTGCTCAGCGCTCCTCCGCCTCTTCTGTGCGGGAGGTTTTGATTCTAATCCGCGAGAATCCGCGTAAATCCGCGGCGAAAAAGTTGATCTCCCTAATCCATCTCGGCACCATCGACTACGCTACCGGCCTTCGACTGCAAGAACAACTCGTCGCTCTGCGAAAAGAAGATAAGATCGGCGACGTACTTCTCTTGCTCGAGCACTCGCCCGTCATCACGCTGGGCCGAAACGCGAAAGCCGCAAACATCATCGCCTCGCCCGAATTCCTGAAACAGCGCGGCGTAGAACTCTTCGAATGCGACCGCGGCGGCGACGTCACCTTCCACGGCCCCGGACAAATCGTCGGCTACCCGATCTTCGATCTCCGCGGATACGCCTCTCCCGACGGCAAGCGCAAGACGCTTGGAGTGGTCGAATTTGTCCGGCGCCTGGAAGATGTCCTGATCCGCACATGCGCCGAGTTTCAAATTCCGACCAAGCGTATCGCCGGCCTAACCGGCGTGTGGACCGATCCCAAACCTCATGTAGGGACAGCCGCCCCCGGCTGTCCGGTCGAGCGCAGCTCGACGGCTGCGGCCGAAAGCGCTGCACGATCTGGGGTGAAGCAAAACCCGGAAGGGCACGACTTCAGTCGTGCCGTAACGAACCACAGCGAGGATGCGGCTTCAGCCGCTGAGGTCCTCGAGGCCAAACTCGCTGCCATCGGCGTGCACGTATCGCGATTCGTGACGTCGCACGGTTTCGCGCTCAACGTGAATCCCGACCTCAGCTATTTCAATCTGATCATCCCCTGCGGGATCACGAGCAAGCCAGTCACCTCAATGCAAAAAGAACTCGGCCGCCCGCTCGACCTCAACGCGGTCGCCGAATCCCTCTCCCGCAACTTCGGAACCATCTTCCTAAGCCAAGTCCTCTGGCTCGAAACGCTCGACGCACTCCTCAGCGCGGCCCCCGCCGCCCGCGTGCTCTAGCCCTCCCCGCCCCACTCGCGATACCATCAATACACCGCGCCGTCAGCGTCGCCTTACATGGGGAACAACAAGAAGAAGTCCAAAGCAGGCTCCAACGGTCGTCGTCCGCACAACGGCGGTCATGTAGGGACAGCCGCCTCGGCTGTCCGCCGAAGCGAAGCGAGGCCGTCGGGGAATAGCGAGAATTCCAACCTCCGCACCTACTCCATCCCCGATTTTCGCCTCGAGCGTCCCACGTTCTCCGTCGAGCAGGTCACCGACGCCGACAAACACGGTCACGAGCACGTTCGCTACGAAGTCACCGGAGATTTCGACGCGCCCGTGCCGCCCAT